>NZ_CP042452.1:0-1852366 GCF_011801455.1 Vibrio diabolicus
ATTAGGAGCCAAGCCTGAGACTACTATTTATCACGAATAGACAACCTTTTGTCCTTTCTGATGATTAATAGATTGGCTCATATTGTTACATTCATTCTGAATAGACTTCGCGAGTTTCTCCTCAGGAAACTCGCTTTTTTTTACCTCAAATTCCTCAAAGTAAGCCTTGATCATTTTTCCAGATTAATGAGATAAACCTTGATCATGCTTCTTGGCTTCATTCCAGTGTAAAGAACGCATCAAAGCAACATGCGACTCGATCAAGTTATGTGCTTGTTGTTGCCACTCATTTTGATCGCATTGCTGATTACAAAACTCTAAAGCTAAAACGGTAAGGTGCTGAAGTCGCTTTAAACACCAATCTTTGATCAGAATATCGGTCGATACCTGACATGCCGCTTGCTCGAGCTTTGCGCTCGTGTAAAGCAAGGTTCGATACGCTTTTTGAGGATCTCGGTACCTAGCATGTTGAAACACACGTAAACAACCGTCTAGCCAGCAAGCAATCGCTTTGCTTTGAACTTCGTTCAGTTCTGGGCCAAACACGCCGTCGGGCGCTTGATATAAGAGCGTTTCCAGTTTTTCAACTTGATCATGCTTCCGATGTTCATACCACATGGCGATCTGATCTTGCCAAGTCCTCAACTCCATTACGCAGCCTCAGTCCATTGTTTTACATAGTGATTGGGTCCTATTTGATCAAATTCGTCGACAATGATGCTGCTACGACTACGAATTTCATCGGCATCTATCGAATAGTTTGGTTCACTTTTCACTAAGTTACCAAAAGGAAGATCTGGATCGGGAACGGCTGAAATCAATAGTTTGGTGTACGGGTGCTGCGGATTCTTCAGTATTGAGTGTGTATCACCCCATTCAACGATTTGCCCTTTGTACATCACAGCTGTTTCTTCCGCGATGTAGTGTGCGGTCGCCAAATCATGAGTAATGTACAAAAAGCCGATTCCTAGCTCTTGCTTCATGCGCTGCATTAGATTCAGTACCCCGAGGCGAATGGAGACATCCAGCATCGATGTTGGCTCATCCGCAAGAATGATTTGCGAACCGACGGCGAGAGCACGTGCTAAGTTTACTCGCTGACGTTGTCCACCACTAAGCTCGTGAGGAAACTTATTTAATGTCTCTTCAGGTAGTTCCACCAAATTTAAAAGCGCTTCCAAGCGGACAGGAATGTCACGCTCGCTTTTGATTTGCTTATGAATCTTTAAAGGGCGTGTGAGGTGATGGCGAATGGTATGAGTTGGATTGAGTGAACCAAACGGATCTTGAAACACCATTTGTACTTTACTGCGATACTCTTGGAGCGCTGAGCGTGACGTAATCTCATTGATATTAGTGCCATTGAAAAGGATCTCGCCTTCTGTTGCCGGATAGACTTTAGTGATCAAGCGAGCACACGTACTTTTACCACAGCCTGATTCTCCAACCAAAGCCAGCGTTTTTCCTGCATACAGATCAAAGCTCACGCCTTGGAGCGCACGGAAGGTTTCCTCTTTCGCTAAACCACCGCCTACTCTGAATTCTTTAATCACGTTTTTCATTTGGATGATAGGCTGATTCATGATTGCGCTCCTGGTCGTTCTGGTTGTTTGTGGACGTCGTGGATGTTTGGAAAAGAAGCCCATAGCTTTTGTGTGTAGGGATGTTGAGGATTATTGCGAATTTCGTATGCCTGATTGACTTCGACGATTTCTCCATGCCGCATGATGGCAATGCGATCACACAATTGGCTCATCAGCGCCAAGTCGTGCGTAATAAAGAGTACTGAGAAGCCAAATTCATCTCTAAGCTGATAGATTTGCTGTAAAATCTCCCTTTGTACCACCACATCTAAAGCGGTTGTGGGCTCATCCATAATGATCAGCTTAGGGTTCAAAGACAAAGCAATAGCAATCACCAAGCGCTGACGCATTCCACCTGAAAATTGGTGAGGGTATTCCGTTAACCGTTCTCGTGGAATATTGACCAAGTCCAATAGTTTTTCTGCTCGATCTTTCGCTTGAGCGTTGGTGAGTCCTTGGTGATGACGCAATACATCTGCGAATTGCTCTTGGATCGTTAAGACAGGGTTGAGTGAGTTCATCGCGCTTTGAAACACCATGGCGATTTCACTCCACCTCAGAGCGGTTAGATCAGAATCTGAGAGGCTAAGAATGTCTTTGCCATCAAATAATATTTTACCGCCAGAAATGAACGCTGGCGGCTTATGGAGACGATTGATCGACAATGCGATCGTGCTTTTGCCACATCCCGATTCACCAGCAAGCCCAAATACTTCTCCTTTGCCGATATCGAAGCTGACGGATTTTACCGCATTGAAATCACCATTATCGGTGATGTAATCGACGCATAAATCTCGGATCTGGATGACCGGATTATTGTGGTATGCATGATTTAAGTTAATACCATCCATATAAACACCTTACCAATGTAAAAGATAATTATTATCATTATCAGGTGTGATGGTTTTTAGAAAGTGGCAAGCGGCGAATCAGTGAAGTGACTCGAAAGTTAGGCGAAATAAAAAGTGGTATCCGGCGTTGTTAATGAGGCCAAGGAAGACGAGAATTGAGAGCTGGATCAGCACACTTTTCTTAGGGGTAATTATTCAAATCTAATCGTAAATTTGCCCCTTGGCAAAACTTAAATGATGGATCTATTAAGGAGTTAACGAAAGGGCGGGAGGGGTCACATTTCCCTACAGTTTTTCTTACCACCTCGTTCCTGTTTTGCTATAGATTACGCATCGAAAACATGGTGTGTTCGGAGGAAATATGTCCATTAATTCTATCGACCATGACGAGATGACCAACATCGCTCACAAATGGGAATTACCTGATGAAGAAGCCGTTGTGAAGCCTGAGAAAACAGTGAAATCAGCAGAAGCCAGAAGACGCATTGAAGCGCTACGTGAAATCCGTGAAAGTGGATTGACCATTGAAGAAGCAAGGGAGCTTGGCTTGATACACTGATTGCTCTAGTTTGGTATAGCAATCCATAGGGTAGTCGTCGGACTGCCCTTTTTATTTTTCCTTCCATTTTAGCCATAGCGTCTCACCACAACATCTCACATCTCTTTATTTTTCTTATCCAAACGTTCTAATTCACCTCTCTTTCACCTAAAAAGTTCTAGATCCAAACTCATTTTCATCTGTGTAGAAGTTTGACAATCTTACCTAGCGTTACTAAAAGATATATCAATAGCGATATGCTTTTTGTTGATTATCGCGACCACAAAGCAAGGAGCGCGAGTATGGTTGACCAAATCCTTTTTTATGAGCCCGATGAGCCCCACGGTTTTCTTTCCAATTTTTGCCATGCCCCAGTCAATATATCCTCCCAAACTTGGCCCACCAGCGAACATTATTATCAAGCCCAAAAGTTCCTCGATGCGCAGTTACAAAGCAAAATTCAACACGCGAGCACTCCCGATGAAGCATTCGCCTTAAGCCGAAAATACGAACATTTCGTCAGAAGTGACTGGGAGGATATGAAGCTGGCCGTTATGGCTTTCATCGTTAGAGAAAAGTTTCTGCAAAATCCACCTTTAGCGCAGCAGTTAATGAGAACGGGTAACGCTTGTCTTACAGAGCATTCTCACAAAGATGCCTTTTGGGGGGATGGGGGAGACGGTAAAGGAGAAAATCATTTAGGAGAAATTCTGATGAACGTTCGGGCTGAGCTGAGACATGTCGAGCCCTACAATCTCGTGAAGTTCATCGATAAAGCCAAATTGCCTACCCAATGGGGCACATTTATGATGTATGGCTTCGTTGAAACTGCCACGAACAAAGAGCATCTTGCCCTCGTGTATGGAGAGCCTGCAAACAGCGCAGCACCGCTTATTCGGTTGCATTCGGAGTGCCTTACTGGCGATGCCTTGTTTAGTACGCGTTGCGACTGTGGTTTTCAGCTCAATAGGGCGCTACAAAATATTGTCGAAGAGGGATGTGGTGTACTGCTTTATTTGCGTCAAGAAGGACGTGGTATTGGCTTGATTAATAAAATTCGAGCTTATCACCTCCAGGACGATGGCGCCGATACTGTAGAAGCCAATGAACGTTTGGGCTTTGCTGCCGATATGCGTGATTACGCATTCTGTAAAGGGATGTTAGAGCATTTGGGCATTGATGCGGTGCGACTAATGACGAACAACCCACGTAAGCTGGCTGCGTTAAAAGCGGTTGATATCAACGTCATTGAGCGTGTGCCCTTGCAAGAAGGTAATAATCCAAGCAATCAACACTACTTGCAAACTAAGGCGAGTAAATTAGGGCACATGTTTGATCCTAAGTTTGTCAATCACACCAAGTAAAGCATCATCTATGTCTCAATAGATGAAAACGCCAACGATAGAATCGTTGGCGTTTTCATTCGTTAGGTCATTTATTGATACCTTTGAATGATCTCATCAATTTCACCCGATGTTTTTAACTCAGCCAAACGTGTATTGATGTAGTCCTGAGTTTCTGGCTGCATTTGGGGCGAAAAGGCCAAATAGATCGAGTAGTCAGGGATAACTGAGTCGAAAGATTGGATCTGAAAATCTTCTAGCGACAAATTGAGGCGTTTTAAGTTGTACATAACGCGTGATTCCATTTCGACGAAGGCTGTATCTCCTGGTGTTCGGGTTATCACTCGATATGCGGCATCATAATCTTTAACGCGTATTTCATTCACACTACCATCCTCAAAGAATGGGATTAAATTCGGATAATCAAAACCGAGTAGTAATACGATAGATCGGCCATGCATGGTGTCCATATTCTTGAACTCTAACGGTTTCTCACTACTAGAGACCAATACATGTTTTACAGTGTAAATGGGCTCTTCAGACAAGTTTTCTGATTGCACCTTGCCCCAATTTGGGCTGCCGTAAGTTAGCCAGTTTGGTTCGCCACCTTCTTCTAATATGGAGATCATTCGTTTAAACGGATAAGTATGATAATTCACCTGATAATCTGATTCAGCGAAAATGGCACTGACGATGTCAGTCACAATCCCGGAATGCATTTGCCCCTGTTGTTCTATTTGAAATGGCCTTGCTTGGTCGGCGATAACGTAATAGTTCACTTCAGCGGCAGTAGCATAAGTTCCTATCGCAATAAAACTAAAAGCCAATCTAAGTAGAAGTCTTTTCATCGTATCCTCGATTATTATTTGCGCGTGGCTATATTTAGAGTAGCGCAAGTTTATCGGAGCGATTTCATATGGATGAAAAAGAGCGATCTCAACGTCGATTTAGTATCGGCAACCAACTTATGTTGGCGGTGCTAACGTTGAGTTTAATCTTTACTGTCATCATTTCCGCTGTGAGTTTATATCGAGTTTTTAACGAAGATTTAGCCCATTTGCACGTCGAGCTAAAGCAGGTCGAATCCAGTTACTTATCGAGCTTTTCTGCCAGCTTATGGGTGGAGGATAGGGAGCTGTTACTCACTCAAGCAGAGGGCGCAATGCGCATGCCCTCTGTGGATTATTTACGTATCGCTAATGAAGATGAAGTTATCGTCGAACTGGGCACCGCACTTTCTGAGGATGTCGTAGAAAGAAGTTGGCCGATGCAATATCGTGTTGGTGATAAAACCTATGATCTGGCGACATTGACTGTTCAGGCGGATCTGAGCTCGATTTATGAAGATCTTTGGCAACAATTTTTTTTCTTGCTCACGACAGAAGCGATCAAGATCCTATTGCTCATAATTGGCGTGCTTTGGGTCGCCTTCCGCCTCTTGGTCAATCCTCTCCAACTGCTTTCCGGCGCCGTGAGCGATTTTAGTGGCGGGAAGGTCCCAAGCAAAGTTACGCTCCCAAAGCGTTGGTGTTTTGATGAAGTGAGCGTGTTGGCGGAGAAATACAACCGAAGCGTTGAGAAAGTCCGTGAACATCAGACTGAGCTTGAAGAAGAAAGAGATAGAGCGGAAGTCGCCAACCGCAAAAAAAGTGAATTTCTTGCCACTATGAGCCATGAAATTCGAACACCGATGAATGGCATTATTGGTGTCGCTTCATTACTGGGTGACACCAAACTCGATCCTCAGCAAAAAGAGTTTGTAGAGATCATCGATAGTTCTTCTCACTCTTTAATGACGATCATCGACGATATTCTCGACTTTTCTAAAGTCGAAGCAGGTAAAGTCGAATTAGAAAATGCGAGCTATGATCTGCGCCGTATTTTGGATGATGTGATCAGCTTACATACCGTCAAAGCCAAGCAGAAGAATCTGCAATTGCTTAGCGATATTGATCCTCACTTGCCAGCGGAAGTGCAAGGTGATGCTGCACGCTTAAAACAGGTATTGAACAATTTGTTGAGCAACGCGATCAAATTTACTGATCGTGGTCATGTGAAGCTTCTTGTTGAGTTAACACGTCAAGAGCATGATGTCGCCATGATTCGATTTCGCGTCGTTGATTCTGGCATTGGTATTGCAAAAGAGAACCAACAAGCGATCTTCGAACGTTTCCAACAAGCCGATGGCAGTACAACCAGAAAGTACGGTGGTACCGGCCTTGGTTTGGCGATTGGTGCTCAGTTGGTGAACTTAATGGGAGGAGAAATCCAACTGACAAGTGAGTTGGGGCTTGGTAGTTGTTTTGAGTTTTCGATTCCAGTTGTAGTAAAAGCACGGTCTACCTACACGGAACGACCTAATGTTTTGACGTTTCCAAAAGTTGAAGATAATGAAACCAGCCTCCAGCATGACAATCAACCTTGGGTATTGATTGTTGAAGATACCATCGTAAACCAGAAAGTCGTGCGTATTATGTTGGAAAAGCTCGGCGTTCGAGTGAGCGTCGCAAATCATGGTGAAGAAGCGCTTCAGCTATGTGAGAAGCAAGCTTTTGACTTGGTGTTTATGGATTGCCAAATGCCAGTGATGGATGGTTTCATTACTACTGAGCGTATTCGACAAATGGGAGAGTGGGGGAAACACGTTCCCATTATTGCGTTGAGTGCCAATGTTATTAAGGAAGATCAACAACATTGCTTTGACGTCGGTATGAATGAGTTTGTCGCCAAACCTGTGACCAAAGATCGGTTGCATCAAATATTCGAGCAGTTTTTACCAAAAGCACTGAAAATCAGTGCGGGTCCCAAATAGTTAACTTGAAATTGATCAAGTTAAGTGCGTTTCTATTCTGCAATTGTAACTCTGTATGCTATAGTGCGCGGCTAGTATTTAAAGTACCTTGAGGCTGTAAATGTCGTTCAATCTATCCCTATTGCCGCCTGATGAAAAAAACAAAATCGAACTGGATAAACAAGCGTCGTTTTTGGTTTGGAAGCTCAGAGAGGCCAAATCTGGTCCTGAAGCAATAGAAGAACAGTTGTCCAAGATTAACGATGCTGATGAAAAAGCGTTTTTTCAGCAATCGGTCGAAAAGTACAAACGAGTAATGGGTGTCGCTTAACGCGAATCGTGACAACGGTATAAAACTATGTGGCGAATGAGGTAACCTCCCCATTCCTTTGCTAAGCGAAATTGAAAAGGTTTCGCTTTTTGCTAAAATCCTTCGCATTAAATTTGAATTTAGAGAGACATCCCGATGGGAAGAAGTTTTGAAGTGCGCAAAGCCTCTATGGCGAAAACTGCAGGCGCGAAAATTAAAGTTTATTCCAAATACGGTAAAGAAATTTACATGTGCGCGAAAAACGGCGGTAGTGACCCAGACATGAACTTGTCTCTTCGCCACCTGATCGCGAAAGCGAAAAAAGATCAGGTACCAGCGCACGTTATCGACAAAGCACTAGACAAAGCGAGTGGCGGCGGTGGTGAAGATTACCAACCAGCGCGCTACGAAGGCTTCGGCCCTGGCGGTACTAGTGTTATCGTTGACTGTCTGACCGATAACGGCAACCGTACTTTCCAAGATGTACGCCAATGCTTTGTTAAAGTGGGTGCGAAAATTGGTGTTGAGGGCTCAGTTTCTCACATGTTCGATCACCAAGCGGTATTCCAGTTCAAAGGCGACGATGATGAAATCATCCTAGAAACGCTAATGATGGAAGATGTAGACGTAACTGACGTTGAGCTAGAAGACGGTGTGATCACTGTATTCGCTCCTCATACAGAGTTCTTCAAGACGAAGACAGCACTAAATGGTGCGTTCCCAGATCTAACGATCGATGTGGAAGAAATCACTTTCGTTCCTCAAACTCACACTCCAGTAGCGGGTGAAGATGCTGAGAAGTTCCAGAAATTCCTAGATCTTCTAGATGACTGTGACGACGTTCAGCAGGTTTACCACAACGCAGAGCTATAATTTTTTAGCTTCCACCGTTGTAAAAAGGCTTCCCTCGGGAAGCCTTTTTTGATCGCACTCTTTGCTAGCAGCATTATACGTTGCGATATTTGGAATAACACAGTGACATGATCACACCAAAGCAGATGCCTTGCGTCAGCATGGCCGTGCCGCCGTAACTAAAGAACGGCAAAGGGCTTCCCATTACTGGCAACAAGCCGCTCACCATGCCTGTATTGATAAAAGCATACAGGAAAAAGCTCATCGCTAATGCACCACTCACAAGCCGACTAAAAAAGTGATCAGACTGACATGCAAGCAACATGACGCGCGCGGTAATAAACAAGTACAGTGCGAGCAAGACTAAACTACCAACAAAACCCCACTCCTCGGCATAAGTCGAAAAAATAAAGTCCGTATGACTTTCTGGAATAAAGCCAAGTGTTCCTTGCGTAGCATTCATCCAACCTTTGCCTTTCATTCCGCCGGAGCCTATCGCAATTAAAGATTGGATGATTTGGTAGCCCGAACCTAACGGATCCGACTCCGGGTGCAAGAACTGAGTAACGCGGCTTTTTTGATACGTCTCCATGACGAAGAACCACAAAATTGGCGCCAACGTTAATATACTCGCGACAAAGCCACCGATTATTTTCCAGCTCATGCCAGCTAAAAATAAAACGAATAAGGCGTAAATGACGGTAAAAACCGCACCGTCTAAATCCGGTTGTAGCGCGATTAATCCGGCAGGAATCATAGTGATGAGTAAGCAAAATGCAATTTTCCTACTATCTGGTCTGCCACCTTCAATATGTAGCATCCACGCGATCATGATTGGAATCGAGAGTTTGATTAGCTCCGAGGGTTGAAAGCGAAAAAAGCCAATATCGAGCCAACGTTGAGAGCCATTAGTGCTATCGCCAAACAAAGCGACAGCAAGTAGCAGCGCAACCGCAATAATGTAGAGATATGGAGCTGAGCGTTGATAGCTAGCGGCGGGAATCGATGACATGACCAATATACAAACCAAGGTCAGTCCGCAGCGTGCTAAATGCTTGAAGAGCATGGCCTCATTAAAGCCACTGGCACTCCAAAGTGTTAGTGTACTCAATAGCATGATCGGAATGATCGCCATCAGCAGTGGCAAATCGACCCTGGGGAAAAAACGCTTATTCATTTTCTACGACCTAATAACGCACCCAGTTCGAGCGCGAAAACAACCAGAACTCGAGAGTTCGAACTATTCCGATGCTAAGAATCCTATTTGGAAATAACAGACACCATGCAAAGGTGTGTATGAGAGGAGCGTCGATGTCGTCTGTTATGGGTAAGCTGCTTGGAAAGCTGTGGAATGGATAAATACACTAGACGCAGGTTTTAAGCCAGTATTTTTATTCCTATTGTGGTGAAAGACAGATGCTTACAAACAAGCAGGGATATATGCTCTCTTTAAGAAGGGAATGTCATTCATCGCAGCAAACAACAGTTCATTCTAAATAACTGCCATTGGTCGCATGCAAAAGCAGCGTGCGATCTTCTCCCTTAATCTGAAACCATCAAATCACGTTCAACTAAGGACAGTACATGATGGTTTCTCAATCTCGCTCAATCAAAGCTCTTAAACTGGCAAGTACGTTTATCGCCGCATTTGCACTCAGCAGCAATTTGGCTCTGGCTAACCCAAGCGAGCGCACACTCAGTCAATTCAACCAAGCAGCGCAGGGTGATTCTGGTTTGGTTGATACTGTTTACGGCGAATTATCCAAACAACTCGAAGAGCAGGGCGCAACGCCGGTGACCTTGGTGTATTTAGGCAGTGCTGAGACGTTGCAAGGTCGTGAGGCGTTTATGCCTTGGAACAAGATGAAGTTCACCGAGCGCGGTCTTGCCACTATCCAAAAGGGTTTGGATTTAATGGCGAATCAGCCAGTACCACTTCAAGAGCAACAACGTTTACAAGGCTTGCCGGAATACCAACTAGCCACCGCCATGGCTGCCACCACCTTTACTTCTCTGCCTGACATGTTCAATCACTTTGAGCGTGGCTACGAGCTGTACCTTTCTCTGCTCCGTGAGCCGAGTTTTAGTCAACAACCTTTTGCGGCAACGTCTTGGATTTATCGCTACGCCATTGAAGCGGCACTGCGCGCTGAAGACGTCCAACAAGCCAAAACATGGTTAGCGCAAATGGAGCAGTTGTGTGATAGCAATTTAGAAACGCAAACCGCGAAAGCGCTGCTAGCGAAATATTAGGGAGGCGTCATGATCGTTTTTAATCAACTTAGTCGCGATTACGCCCTTGGCAGCCAAACCGTGCGTGCATTGCGAGACGTGTCTGGTGAAGTATTTGCCGGCGAAATGGTGGCATTGTGTGGACCGTCTGGCTCAGGCAAAAGCACCTTACTTAACGTGCTTGGCATGCTGGATACTCAATACCAAGGTCAGGTGACATTTGCCGGTAGCCCATACCCAACCGAGCAAATGCAGGCGGCGAAAATGCGCCGAGAAAAGCTTGGCTTTGTGTTCCAAAAATTCAACCTTGTGCCTGTGATGACGGCATTGGAGAACGTGGCTTATCCGCTGCATCTCAACGGCTTTTCAAAAGCAGAACAAACCGAGCTCGCCACACAAATGTTAGAACACGTTGGCTTGGGCGAGTTTATTCATCACATGCCCGATAACCTATCAGGCGGTCAGCAACAACGCGTGGCAATTGCGCGCGCCTTAGTGCACAAACCAGCGTTGGTGATTGCTGATGAGCCAACCGCAAGTCTTGATAGCCAAACTGCCAACAAGGTCATCGACATCATGAAAGGGCTCGGACACGAGCTTGGCACTACTTTTATCGTCGCTACACACGACCCTCGTATGGCATCCCGTTGTGATCGCACCATTGAGTTGGTGGACGGCAAAATTACCCAAACGCACGCAAGTGTGGAGGAGGTTTCATGGGCAAGCTAATTCCTGTTTTCGTTCGCCTTGCTTGGTTGAACCTGCAACGCAATCGCCGTCGCAGTTTATTGTCGATGCTGATCATTGCCATTGCGGTGTTTGCGTTAACCAGTGCGGGTGGTTTTGGTCTGTACACCTATGACAGTTTGAAAGAATCGACAGCGCGTGACACGGGGCATCTGACGTTAACCACGCCGGGTTACTTCGTCAAAGAAGAAGAGATGCCGCTGAGTAACGGTTTAACTCACGCCGACGACATTACCAAGCAATTGATTGGATTGAATGAAGTGCGAGGCGTGCAGCCACGAGTTGAGTTCAGCGGTTTGATTTCCAACGGCAACAAGTCCTCGATCTTTATCGGCATTGGCGTCAACGAACGCGAATTCGATATGAAAGGACCATTTTTGGACGTGCGTGAAGGGCAAACACTTTCCAACATTCATGCATCGCGTTATGACCCAGCAGAACCAGAAGTGATGCTTGGCGTTGATTTAGCGAACAACCTAAGCGTGCACGTTGGTGATTGGATCACCTTGCTGGCGACCACAACCGACGGTGCGTTGAACGCGTATGACTTCAAAGTTCGTGGCATCTATTCAACAGGCGTACCAGAGCTTGATAAACGCCAGTTGTACGTGCACATCAACAGCGCGCAATCGCTGCTCGGTTCAGACAAAGTCAGTGCGTTGTCGGTCTTTCTGTTCGATACCAGTTTAACTAGCCAAGTCGAGCAACAAGTGGCTTCGGTGCTGAGTAAGCAAAAGAAGAACTTTGGCGACCAAGATATTGAGATTACGCCTTGGCAAGAACGCGCGTTCTTCTATCTCAAAGTGAAAGATTTGTACGACCGTATCTTCGGCATCATGGGCGCAGTAATGGCGTTGGTGGTCTTTGTCGCGCTGTTCAACACCATGACCATGTCGGTCACCGAGCGTACACGTGAAATCGGCACCTTGTCGGCTCTTGGTAGCTACCCTCGCGAAATCATTGCTGGATTCTTGCGTGAAGCTGGGTTACTTGCCGTGATTGGCAGCTTAATCGGAGCTTTGTTTACGGCGCTAGTGACCGTCTTACTGATGGTCGTGGATGTGCAAATGCCGCCACCACCAGGACGTACAGAAGGTTACCCATTGACGATTTACTTCTCTTGGGAGCTGGTGGCTGTCGCAGGATTCGCAGTATTGATGATTTGTTTGGTTGCGGCGTTTTTCTCAGCGCGCAAAGGGGTGAACAAGCCAATTACGGAGGCTCTGATTTATGTTTAATTTCAAATCACTATTACCAATTGCATTGTTGATGGTAAGCAGCGTTGCAAGCATGAATGCAAGTGCAAATGAAACAGCGCTAGATGCACAGCAAGTTGCGCAATTGATTGAAAAAGCCGACAGCTACCGCTTGCAAGATGATTCCTCCAAAGTGGTGTCACTGGTGCGCCTATATCAAGACCAAGAGTTAGATAAAACCCGCCTTTACCATGTGTACACGCGTCCAAATCGTGAATCGCTGGTGGTGTTCAAATCGGCAGTTGAAGCCGGGCAAAAGATGCTGATGATGGGCGACAACTACTGGCTGCAAATGCCAAAGAGCCGCCGTCCGATTCGCATTACGCCGATGCAAAAGCTGCTTGGTGAAGCGTCTATCGGCGACATCTCAACCCTGACGTGGAGTCAAGATTATCAAGGTGAATGGAAAGCGACAGAAACCGTCTCGGTGAACGGAGAGAGTGTCGCGGCTTATCACCTTGCTTTAACCGCGAAAACCAAAGGGGCGAGCTATCAGAAGATCGACTTGTGGTTGTCTGAGCAAGATGCGTTTCCAATCAAAGCTGATCTTTACTTGCGCTCTGGCAAGCTCGCCAAGCAAGCGCAATATGGACGTGCAAGCGACAACGGCGAAGACTATGTCAGTGAGATGACCTTGCTTGATAGCATTCAGCCGAGCAAAAAGACCGTTATCGAGTACCAAGAAATCGTGTCTTGGCAGCTGGATAACAAGTTCTACAACCCAAGTTATTTGCCGAAAGCCAACACGACTCAGCTTTAGTCTGAGCTTCGTAAATAGAACCATGAAAACGAGCAAGGAAGTCACATGAAATCGCACCAGCCTAACCTTAACAAAAGCACCAGTCTGTTGATTGCTGCGTCATTGTGTGTGGGCGCGGCAGCCCCAGTTTTTGCCAATGATGAGCTGAGTTTTGAGTGGGATTGGGCTGTCAGTTACGAAACTGCCAAGCAGCGTGATAGCGCATTTATGCAGGCGCAGGGCAGTTCTCGTGATTCACTTAATGCACTGTTGGATGTGCAGGTGAATTATCAGAACTTCAGTGGTTTGTTCGCTCTGTATAGCCAAGGTTTGTACCTCAATCAACAAGGAAAGAGTGATTGGTGGAGTGAAGCTGATAACCAATTGCTGATTAGAGAGCTGGCCTGGCTAGGGGAGTGGCAAGTCGGTGATACCACTCTTGATGTGAGTTTGGGTAAGTTGCGCGTGGATTGGGGCGTGGGTTATGGCTACCGACCTTTGGATCTGTTTAAACCTTATCGACAAAACCCGGTTGGCTTAGTAGCAGAAGAAGGTGCGGGTGTGTTTTCACTTTCACACTACGATATGGCAGGTGAGTGGACGGTGATTGCAACGGATTCAAGCTGGGGGCAACAAGACCAAAGTGCACTTGATCAAGCCGCAGAGCAACAAGGTATTGGTATTCGTCGTTATGCGCTGGTGGGTGACACCGAGTATCAACTTATTGGTTATTACGATGATGTGCGCAGAGGTTTACTCGGAGCCAGTGCCATTGCCGTGTGGGATGAATCCATCGCCATGCACGGTTCCATGCTGTGGCAAAAGCAAAGTGTCGGCTCTCAGTTTCAGCAGGATGACCTTTACCAACCCGTTTCGGTTGAGGAGCAGGGCAGCGCATTCCAAGCCTTAGTTGGATTGAACTGGGCAAACCAAGCCGGACACAACGTGATTGCTGAATATTGGTACGACAGTCGTGCATGGTCGAAAAGCGAATGGCAACAAGCAATAGAGCGTGGCGAATTACTCTCTCAGATCCCTGATCCTAACAACTCTCTGTTGGCTAGCAGCGCTTTACTTGCGACAAGCTACGCCCAAGGGTTTCAGCATGCCAATATCGTTCAGCATAACGTAATGCTGCACTGGAGTTGGGATGTGGAAGCGTGGGCTGCATGGAACGGTAAAGCGGATATGGGCTGGCTAAGCGATATAACACCCACCTTGGATATGATGCTGTCGCCACAAGATGGTGGTGCGATTGTCACGCAGTGGCTTAACTACCAGTGGATTGATACCGGCGATCAAAGTGTAGAAGTGGAAGTTGCCGCACGCTTTTTAACCGGAGACGAGCAATCTGCTTACGCACAAATCAATGATAAGCATATGATTGTATTTAATATCAAAGGGAAATTCTAAATGTATTCAGCTAAGTTAATGGTAGAAAGTGGATGGCTACGCAGTGTGGTTGTCACGACTTTATTCTGTTTGTTTATCTCGGTAATGACATTGTCTGTTTGGGGTGGTCCTTACTATGTACATGTATTGGTGAGCTTTGGTTTTGGTTACTCCGCCTTGTTCTTCTCTTGGTTAGTCGACAAGTTGTTTCCTAGCATCCCTCGTAGACTAGAAATTGCTTTGTCACTGACCGCCTGTTTGTTGTTTGGCGTCATTAATGCGCAGTTTTGGCTCGGTGAATACTTCGGCATTTCGGGCATGCTGCCAGTGTTGCTGATGGGCTTGTTATTCAGCGGCATGTGTTACTTTTATTTCCACTCACGAGAGAAAGAAGCGATTGCTCAGCGTGAATTAGAGAGTATCAAGCGTGAAAAGGCAGAGCAGGAACGTGCACTGTTGCTAAGTCAGCTTAAACAGATGCAAAGCCAGATTGAACCGCATTTCCTATTTAATACCTTGGCAAATATCAGCGCGTTGATGTCCCAGGACGTTGATAAGGCCAAGCAGATGTTGGATCAACTTACCGCACTATTACGTGCGACGCTAAAAATCTCACGTGAAGAGCACACCACGATTGAGAATGAAATTGCCTTAATTGAAGCCTACTTGAGTATTCAGAAGATACGTCTGGATGGACGCCTAAGCTACAAAATTGAAGTAGAAGACGGTTTAGGAACAACAGAACTGCCACCGATGATGTTGCAACCTTTGGTGGAGAATGCCATTGTTCACGGTATTGAGCCAAAGCGAGAAGGCGGCGAAGTCAGTTTGCTCATTAAGCGCGAACAACAGAACTTGCAGATTGAAGTTAGAGACACAGGTGTTGGCTTGAATCATGTTAGTGGGCACATGGGCTCCGGCGTGGGTTTGAGTAATCTCAAGCAGCGAGTTGAAGCTTTGTTCGCAGGGCAAGGAGAGGTTGTTATCAGTGAGTCTGCTCAGGGTGGCGTTTGTGTTCGCTTGAGCTGGCCAATGGAATCGTAAGCAAGGAAGAAAGGAATGAATACAGGGTTTACTGCCATTATTGCTGATGATGAACCGTTATTGAGGCGTCATCTTGATAAAAGCCTAGCTGAAGTGTGGCCAGAGCTAGAGGTAATAGCCAAAGTCGCGGATGGTGAACAAGCGTTGCAAGCTATTAAGCACAACCAACCTGACATTGTGTTTCTTGATATTCGTATGCCAGTTTTGGATGGCATGACACTAGCGCAAAAACTCAATCAACTCGCCAATCAACCTTTGATTGTGTTTGCCACTGCGTACGATGATTACGCCATCAAAGCTTTTGAGCAAAATGCCGCCGATTATTTGCTCAAGCCTATCTCGGATGAGCGCCTCCTGACGACGTGTGAAAGAGTGAAAGCACGCCTTGCTAAGCGAGAGCAAGAAAGCAGCAATGTGCAGATGAACAGCCTGTTAGAACAGTTACAACAATTATCCGCGCCACAAACGCCGCAATATCTTCAGTGGATCAAAGCAACGCAAGGGGAAGATATTCATCTGATCGCCACGTCTGATGTGCTGTATTTCAAAGCGGAAGAAAAATACGTTTCTGTGTATGCCCAACAAGGACAAGGTAAAGTGCAGGAGTATTTGATTCGTACATCGTTGAAAGAGTTGATAGGGCGGCTTAACCCAGAACAGTTCTGGCAAGTGCACCGTTCAAGCGTGGTGCAAGTGTCCAAAATTAGCAAAGTAAACAAAGACTTTGCTGGCAGAATGTTTGTTCACGTTGGAGAAACTAAGCTCCCTGTGAGCCGTGCATCTCAAAGTTTGTTCAAAGGGATGTAATTGCTAGAACTGCTCACTCTTTACAATGTAAACTCGCTGCTCTTAACCTACATTATCAAGGAAGATAAATGAGTTATCGCGTAACCCTGTTAAATGCGACGGGAGAGTTGTCTCCAATCGCTGAGTATTTGCATCAGAAACTTGATGACCTGAGCTCACAGCTTTCTAGTTACTTTGATTTAAGTAACAACGATTTAAGTAACGTCGACCTGACCATTAGCCCGTTTGATCGCAATGACGTACCGCAGACGGGGATTGGTGGCTATTGCTTAAGCGCCCATCGTGTAGAGATTCTTCTTGATACTCAACGTGCAGATATTAAAAACGTGATTGATAAAGAACTAGCTGCGGTGCTAGCGCATGAGTTGCATCACCTGTTCCGTATGCGAGCGGGAGAGAATGGCGTTGCGCTTGGTGATGTGCTGATTATGGAAGGGTTAGCTTGTCATTTCGAACGCAAGGTAAATGGTGGCGTCACTCCGAGCTTGTTTGAGAAAATCAAAGATCAAGATTGGCGCCCTTTCTATGCTGAGATGAAAGACAAGTTGACCAGCTTAGATTACAACTTCGACGCTTACTTTCTTGGCAGTGATGAAAGCCGCTGGCCGAAGTACATGGGGTATTGGGTCGGGTACAACCTTGTCGCGGAATATCTGGCTGATTCTCAGGGCTCTGAACTGGATTTGGTTGGAGCAAAAGCCGAGCTTTTCTATCAATAACTCCGGCACAAGCCAAACTAATAGGCTGAGTCATAAAAACAAAAAGCGCCTAAGTCATCAGACATTAGGCGCATTCTTCGTTTTATAGCGACGATTTCTCCGAAGAGGCGAATGGGCTTATTCGCTGATTGTCACTTTCTCAATAATGATTGGATCGCATGGTACATCATCGTGACCAAGCTTAGAGGTCGTTTTCACTTTCGCGATGCGATTTACGACATCCATACCCGCAGTCACTTTGCCAAACACCGCGTAGCCCCAGCCCAAGTTGGTGGTTGCGGTGTGGTCTAGGAAATCGTTGTCTTCCAAGTTAATGAAGAACTGTGCCGTTGCAGAGTGCGGTGCATCGGTACGCGCCATTGCGATAGTGCCAACAAGGTTCTTTAGACCACGGTTTGCTTCGTTTGCGATTGGGGCGCGTGTTGGCTTTTCTGCCATGTCTTCGGTGTGACCGCCACCTTGGATCATAAAGCCGTCGATAACGCGGTGGAAAATGGTGCCGTCGTAAAAGCCATCTTCACAGTATTTTTTGAAGTTCTTTGAGCTAACTGGCGCTCGTTCTAGATTCAATTCAATTTCGATGTCACCGAAATTGGTGGTCATGATAATCATCTGGTTTTGCCCTTATGGGTGCTTAGTTGGCGGCATTATAGCTAAGTCGCTTGAGGATAGCAGAAATAAAAACAGCGACGTTAAGGCGTCGCTGTTTCTACTATTAAGTATGGTTAAGGAAGTTAAACCGTGAAGCGTCCCACCAAGTCGTAAAGCTCGTTGGCTTTGTGATTGAGGTTTTGGCTGCCCGAGCGATTTTGATTGGCAAGGTGCGCCGATTGACTACTTTGCTGAGAAATGACTTCGATGCGTTGTGAAATCTCTTGTCCAACTTGGCTTTGCTCTTCGGTCGCGGTAGCGATCAGCGTGTTCATGTCCATGATATTCGCAATCGCTGCTTGAATATCTTGCAGCGCAACCGATGCAGCACGTGCTTCTTCTACTGTCGCTTCGCCACGTGCTTGGCTAGATTCCATCGCTTTTACTGCGGCATCCGATCCTGCTTTAAGTTGATCGATCATCTTGTGAATGTCACCTGTGCTGTCCTGAGTGCGGCTTGCAAGCTTACGCACTTCATCCGCGACAACTGCGAATCCGCGTCCTTGGTCGCCCGCTCGTGCCGCTTCAATGGCGGCATTTAGCGCAAGCAAGTTGGTTTGTTCAGCAATATCTTGGATGACTTCAAGTGATGATGAGATGTTCTGCACGTCACTCTCTAGACGTGAAATTACAGTGCTTGCTTCAGAGACCTCATTCGCTAGCGCTTCAACGGAATTAGCGGCGGAGTCTACGATGTGCTTCGCTTGTTGTGCGTTGTCATCGGCGTTTTTAGCGGAATCGGCGGCTTGGTTTGCATTGCCAGAGATCTCGTGAGCGGTGGCCGTCATTTCTGTCATTGCTGTCGCGACTTGTTCCGTTTCCTCACGTTGACCAGAAGCTAATTCATCCACTTGTGAGGCGCGTTGAGACATGTTGTTAGTTTCAGATACTACCTCTTGTCCGACATGGCTGACGCTCTTAATAATTCCTTGCAAGCTCTCAACGAAGATATTGAAGTTATGCGCGAGCTGCTTAAATTCTGGCACGCTAGATTCTTCCATACGCGCGGTTAAGTTCGGCGTCACCTTGCGCGAAAGATTGGATTGAGCTGTCAAACTGTTCGATAGGGCGCATAATGCTACGGTTTGACGAGTACGGCAAAAATGGCCACGACAACGGCAATAGAGACACAAAACATAGCAATAGCGGCTAAGGTATTGTTTAGCTCATCGTTTGCTGTGTTTTCCATCTCTGTAATGATCGCATCGATGTCATCAGTATAAAAACCTGTGCCAATCATAATATCCCACTTGGGAATGAACATGGAGTAGCTGAGTTTAGGTAATGCTTCGGTTTGCCCTAACTTAGGGAAGTAGTAGGTTGTGAAGTCACCCGTTTTGGCGTTTTTCACAGGTCTTGGATCAGGTAGTTGCCTTTTTTGTCTTGCAGGTTATAGAAGTTTTCTCCAACCCCTTTATTGTTTTTTCCGACAACAACACGCACGCCTTTTGAGTCGTACGCAAAAATATAACCTGATTGGCCGAACTCTAGCTCTTTGAGCACTGAATGGCTTCTTGCAATGAGGCATTACGATCCAATAACGGTTTGAGTGCGGAATGAGCCATCTGCACATAGTTTTTCAGTTCCGCTTTCTTCATCGCCATCATCGTCGTGTGCGTATGATTGATTTGTTGTTGGTTGTAGGTACTGGTTTGGAGGTAGGTAAACCACATCATACCCAAAGCAATCGTTAACACGGGAATGATGGAAAGAATATAAAGTCGCTTTCTTATCGTTAGATTCATAGGTACTTCCTTACGTCTCGGCGCAGCGTTACAAACTGGTAAACTTCAATAGCTTTACCAAATAAAAGTGTTAATAATTATTTTTGTACTGATTGCAGATTAACCGAGTTGGCGGGTGAGAAGTACAGGAAGTTGGTGATCGTGGACGAGAGAGACTCACATTTTTAAGCAGGATCACAATTAGCGAGAGCATTGGCCCGAGTTGCAGCGGGAGCTACCAGTAAGCCAGTATGAGACACGATACCTATTGTTGGCAAAGCGCAGGTAAAGCCAGTCGGCAATTGGTTTGAGTAATGGCCAACGTAGTGGTGCATATAGCCAACCTCGTCCGACCAACTGCCATGCTCGGTGAGTCACATCAAGACCAAGTATCAGTTCATTGTTGTCATTCAGCGCATGCAAAATCGTATTGGCTTTTTGCGCGTCTATCTGTGGGTAATCAGAAAATTCATCGCTGTAGATATCGACGATTTTTATCGCTTGTTTTACATCTCGTCGCTTAAGTTCGTGCATTTCTTTGGCGCACAGTGGGCAAGTTCCGTCATAAAATATGGTGAGTTTTGTCATTGCGATCGTCTTATTATTTGATTTGGCTTACTGAGTTCTACGTGGCGATTTTTCTTTTGGTTCATTATGTTGCAGGTAGTGGTTCCAATTCGCGCGTATGTTCTCGTAGTTATATTGGCAAAAGTCTTTGCGATCTCGTAGGTAGTCTTTTTCAACTTCATCGAGAAGCGACTTGTACTGTTCCGGATCACTGCCGTACACCAAACATAAGGTAGAGAAGTAGCGTTGCAAATCAAAACTGTGCTCATCAATGTACTCACCGAAGTCGTAGTAGTCCGGTCTGTCATCGGACTCAAATGCGAACATGTCGGCGGCGCTAATGGCCATCTCTGCGCCATCTTCTAGGAAGTCAATCATTAAGATCGTGGCAAAATTATCGACGGCATCTTCTTCTTTTCCGAGAACAGGGATGTTTTGATCTTCGATGTAAGCATGCCCGGCTTCATGCAGCAAGGTGTGTAATAACGTATCTAACGCCCCTGTTTTTGGGGATTTCCCAAGGCGTTCTTCATACTGGTTATTGGAGAAGTAATTGAGTGATTCCAAATAAAAAGTGTAAGGAATGTGTATCGTGTGCGTATCGGGATCGTACATTGGGCCATCTTCTCCGCCGTAAACCAGTGTGAGTGGTTTGCGAAATGGAAAGTGGATCTGAGATAGCTCAACAAAAATTTGGTTTACATCGCTGTTTTGGATAGATTGCAGGGCGATGTTTTCATGGGTTGTTTCCACGGGAGAATATTCAATACGGATATTTTCCGCTGCAGTGGCAGATGAGATGGCACAGAGTAACAGCACAGGGAAAAGCGAATGAATTTTCATGTAGGGCTCTTGTTATTTGAATAACTTACATAAAAATTATACATGTTTTTGTGTGATGCATAACTGGGATTGTTTTTATCACCCAGAATCGGGTAGTTAGCCTCGAAAGACTACCATGACAACACCGTACATTTTGGTTGCTGGGCCCTCCAGAAAGCCTATCAAAACACGTTTTATTCAGGAGACGATAGATAAGTGATTGGCTTTTAAGGTTTATTTTTTGGTGAGGCTAAGCTGAATTGGCTTTGCTCTTTTGTCTGTAAAAATGCTATTCAGCAGTTAATCATTATGGAATGAAACCATGGGATTGGTGAATGTCACTGAATTGAAGAAAATTATCAGCAATATGTTATAATCCGGCTCCGTTGTGACGAAAACGTTTGT
Organism: Vibrio diabolicus; assembly: GCF_011801455.1. Classification (NCBI taxonomy): domain Bacteria; kingdom Pseudomonadati; phylum Pseudomonadota; class Gammaproteobacteria; order Vibrionales; family Vibrionaceae; genus Vibrio; species Vibrio diabolicus. The sequence goes on from NZ_CP042452.1 coordinate 21,374, forward strand.
TGCAGCTTGAGAGTTTCCTTGGATTCGGCTCGTTTACACACCATGAGCCAGAGTTGAAAAGCTACGACAGGAACAAGCAAACCCAATTGTTTTGAACGCGATCTCGGCGTTTAGAGGTTACAACGGGAAGGAACTTTGTTTGATAGTAATTGACACATTCTGTTTAAGTAAGGGAGCCCAATGTGGTTCAGAAAGTGTCACCCAGAATTTACTCACAACACTATACCCCAAGCAGTAACGCACAGGTATTGCGAGGGGGCATTTGAAGGAGCTATATCGGCTCCTTTCACATTTAAGGGCTTGCTAACAGCGGAAAACTGACACATCGCTAAAGGAGCGTCCCTTAAACTAGCCTAAGGCGCATCTACACCAACTTTTGAGTATTTTCGAAACAGTAAAGCGAGAACATTTGCTATTGAATGAAGGTTAAATTAACACTCGATCATTACGGAGGATGAAGAGAACAATAATAAGAGGCGATATGAATCATTTAATATCTGTAGGTGCACTGGAGTCCTTCTTGGTCGCAATCAGTGTGCTTTTCCTGGGGCATTTTATTAATGCTAAGCTACCGATTTTAAAGAAGTTCAACATACCTGAGCCGATTGTAGGTGGCCTTATTGTGGCCTGCATGATTACTGCTCTTCATTTCAACGGCATCGACTTGGAGTTCGATTTGCCGTTACAAAATACGTTTATGTTAATGTTTTTTGCGACGGTTGGTTTGGCCGCAAATTACACTCAGTTGATGAAAGGAGGTGCGAAGGTTTTTATCTTCTTAGCTGTCGCATCGTTTTACATCATCATACAAAACGGCGTTGGCGTTTCACTCGCGGCGGCGCTCGGTTTAGATCCTTTGATGGGGTTAATTGCTGGTTCGATTACTCTGTCTGGTGGCCATGGTACAGGTGCTGCGTGGTCACAAACCTTCCAAGACGTGTATGGATTGGATAACGTTTTGGAAATAGCGATGGCATCAGCCACTTTTGGTTTGATCATCGGCGGTATCATTGGTAGCCCAGTGGCACAGCGCCTCGTAGAAAAAAACAGCATTGAATCGGAGTATGGTCGTGGTGGTCGAGATGCCAAAACTCACGAAAAATTCCCTGAGTTGGTGACCTACAACGAATACGAAGAAGATAAAGTAACGGCGAAAAAAGTGGTGGAGAAACTCTTCTTCCTACTGATCTGTGTTACGGGGGCGAAGTATGTTGAGCAATGGGTTAGCACGTATGAAATCTCATGGTTGATGATTCCAGACTTTGTTTATGCGCTGTTCATTGGTGTGATCATCACGAACTTCTTAGAGGTGACCAAGCTTCGTAAGTTAGATGCAGAAACCGTCGATATGCTCGGTACTGTTTCTTTGTCATTGTTCTTGGCGATGGCATTAATGAGTTTGAAGTTATGGAATATCTTTGACTTAGCGATTCCATTTTTGGTCATTTTGGCTGTGCAGTCTGTGGTCTTAGCTATCTTCACTTACTACGTTACGTTCAAAGTGATGGGACGCAACTATGACGCTGCGGTTATTGCGGGTGGTCACTGTGGTTTTGGCTTGGGGGCAACCCCAACAGCCGTGATGAACATGGGCTCTATCGTTAACCGATTTGGCCCGTCGCCGCAGGCATTTATGGTGGTGCCAATTGTGGGCGCTTTCTTTATCGACATCGTTAACTTAATCATTTTACAAGGTTACATTTCATTCCTTGGTTAAATTTAAGTTCATGATCTCCTGAGGTCGAAATAAAAACGGTCACAACACAGGTTGTGACCGTTTTTTTATGGCTCGATTTTGGCCGTTTATCGAACGACGGATTATTGAATGGTTCGGCTGAACTTGAGACTAGCTGTCCAACCAAGAACGCCGATGAAAGCGTAAATGCCAACGTTTAACCAACCCGCTTGAGGAATTGCATTCAATGGGCTTGGTGCAACAATGGCGTGCAGTGGAAGGTAAAGCACTTCGGAGAAGAACTGATCTAGGCCGTAATAGCCAAATAGTGCGATTGGCATCCAGCGCAGCGCATAAATGGCGATAAACAAAATGACCAGTGGTGAATTCACTTTCTGAGAAATAGCCATTGCGGTTAATGCCAACGGTAACAGTAGAATACCGGCGAACAACATTCTGATTAAAAACTCTCCCCAATGCAGCAGCACGTAACCTAACGAGGCTTGGCGGTACAATAAAGCCAATTGGTGATCGGTAGAGATGTTCAGCAACCACAACATCAAATCTGCTGCGAGCACAAGCGCCGAGCAAACGAGCGGAATCACCAATAAGCCAAACCCTAGCTTCACTAAGTGAGTTTTTATATCGCTGACCGGCATACTGCGCCAAAACATAATACTGCCCTCTGCGCGCTCTTTGCGCAGTGTTCTCGGGAAGTATTGAACGGCTAACAAGATAGACAGCAGTCCCGCACCGCCGGTAATCAACATGTTTACATCGTCACCAAGCTCTTTGTGAATGTCACTAACATCACCACCAAAGCTCATTTGAAAAAACATATTGTGTTGTAGAGTGTCGTTACTCATTAAACTGACAAAGAGGATAAGTCCACATGCCAACACAAACAGTGGAATACGTAAAACAAGAGGGTTTTCTAACCACTCTTTTTGCAACATCGCGACAACTGAACGCATTACGCTGCCTCCTTCTGCAATGCTAAAAATAGATCCGCTAACTTCACCCCATGGATGGCCCCCATTGTTTCTGCTTGTTGGGCATACTGGGCAGTGAGTAACCATTTCGTTGAACCGAGCCCTTTTTGTGACGAGAGTGGGTTCATCGCTTCAATTTGTGTGCGGTATTCGTCGCTGGCCTCAAGGATAAAGTAGTCTTCACTGATACTGTCCATCGAGGTTTGTAGTACAGGGCGGCCATGCTTGAGAATCAGCACATCAGTCAGTAAGTGCTCAATCTCTGATACTTCATGACTGGCGATGATCAACACGCGCTCGCCGTCGTGAAACCATTCCAATAAGTGACGATAAAACGTATCACGATACACGAGATCTAACCCGAGTGTCGGTTCATCCAATATGAGGATTTGGGTGTTAGTCGCGATTACAATCGCGAGGTGCAATTGCACCTTCATCCCTTTGGATAAAGATTTGATGCGCGCACGAGGTTTGATGTCCGTTTGACGAAGCAGCGTATCTGCTTGAGCGCGATTGAACCCTGGATGCACGCCTTCGGTATAGTTAAGCAGTTGAGCGACAGTCATCCAATCTGGCAGAACGTTCACATCCGAGATATAGGATAAGCTCCGCATTATTTTGTCGCGTTGCATAATGGGTTCAAATCCGTTGATACGAACAGTGCCTTGATATTCATGTGCGCCGAGTAGGGCATTAATAAGCGTTGATTTACCTGCGCCATTATGGCCGAGTAAGCCAAGTACTTGTCCTGCATGTAGGTCGAAACTCACTTCATGCAGTGCTTCTCCTTGTTGCTGATATTGCTTGGAGACGTTGTTTACACTGACTAATGCGCTCATTGGTCACCTTTCAAGTGTGGTTTTAGTTGTTGAATGAATTCGTCGAGTGACATATCCAGACGCTGTATTGTGTCGGCTATCTGCGGAATTTGTTGTTGAAGAAAACGTGCCTTCTCGTCTGCGAGCAATTTTAGTTTTGCCCCTGAAGCGACAAACATACCTTGACCGCGTTTTTTCTCCACTAATCCCTCATCAACAAGTAATTGATAGCCTTTCATGACGGTGAGGTGGTTAATTTTCATATCCGCAGAGATGCTACGAACAGAGGGCAGAGCATCGCCTTCTTGCCAGATACCTTGCAGTATTTGTTGAGTGATCTGGTCAGCCAACTGTCGAAAAATCGGTTGGCGATCATGCCAATTGGTCATGAGTGAATCTCTTGGCTGAAATGGTGTTATATATAGGTATAACACCTAGTGTGCCGGAGAGAAAGTAATAATTTAAAATAAAGCGTATGTACCAGCCTTCGCTTTCCCTAACTATCTACCTATGTGATAGCTATTTTGAAGACTTTATTGTGAACATAAATTAGACACTTCTCATAAGTTGAGAAGTGTTATCTTTCTAATCCAATCAAGGCATTTACCACCAGCTTGGTATTGGTATTCTCATATAATGATAATCAGTGGGATTTTGGGTAAATCAATTTCTTACTTGATGAGAATTTGTGGCAAATACACCCTAGAAAACAAAAGGTTCGAGAGGCAATCTGATTGACTTAGGCACCTATCTCACGTTGAGCGCTTGCTCAATGAATGAGAAAGAGGAGAGTAAAGAGGTCTCATGAATCAGGTAATATCTATCGGCCCACAAGAGTCGTTTCTCGTCGCAATTTGCGTGTTATTTTTAGGGCAGTTCATTAACACCAAATTACCAACCTTAAAGAAATTCAATATCCCAGAGCCAATTGTTGGTGGTCTAGTTGTGGCTTGCGTGATCACGACGATGCACTTAAATGGTGTGGATGTATCATTTGATTTGCCACTGCAAAACACCTTTATGCTGATGTTTTTTGCGACGGTTGGCTTAGCCGCGAATTACACCCAACTTATTAAAGGCGGTGCGAAGGTTTTCATCTTCCTTGTTGTGGCATCGGTCTACATTCTTATCCAAAATGCGGTCGGCGTATCCTTAGCAACCGCATTGGGGTTAGATCCACTCATGGGGTTGATCGCCGGCTCTATTACGCTTTCTGGCGGACATGGAACTGGTGCGGCGTGGTCGCAAACTTTTCAAGAAATGTATGGTTTGCACAATGTCCTAGAAGTGGCGATGGCTTCTGCTACGTTTGGCTTGGTCATGGGCGGGATTATTGGCAGTCCTGTCGCGCAAAAGTTACTCAACAAGCACAACTTAGAATCGGAATACGGACGCACCAACCAAAGTCATCAGAGTTTCCCTGAATTGGTGACCTATAACGAACATGAAGAAGATCGTGTCACGGCGAAAAGAGTTGTAGAAAGCTTATCCATTATTTTGCTTTGCGTGACAGGCGCGAGCTATCTGGAGAGTTGGGTGAGCAGTTTTGGCATCAAGTGGTTGATGATCCCAGATTTTGTTTATGCGCTGTTTATTGGTGTTGTCATCACCAACATCATGGAAGTGACCAAGGTGCGCAAGGTTGATTTAGAAACCGTTGATATTCTTGGTACGGTTTCGCTATCGCTGTTCCTTGCCATGGCTCTGATGAGCTTGAAATTGTGGAATATCTTTGATCTTGCGATCCCATTCCTTATTATTCTTGCTATTCAGTCTGCCGTACTCGCGGTGTTCACTTATTACGTAACATTTCGCATGATGGGCGGTAATTACGATGCCGCGGTGATCGCCAGTGGACATTGTGGTTTCGGTTTAGGTGCCACACCGACTGCGGTCATGAATATGGGCTCTATCGTGAGTCGTTATGGTCCATCACCACAAGCATTTATGGTGGTACCAATTGTCGGTGCATTCTTCATCGACATTGTGAACTTAGTGATTTTGCAAGGCTGTATTGCTTTTATTAAATAGCCCCCGCTTCTTTCAACTTAACATAACAAAGCCAGTCCCTTGAGATTGGCTTTGTTATTTGTAACACGAAATCTTGTTTCTCTGACTTCAAGCCGTGAAATCAATACGTTACTATGATGACATAGTGTTCAGTTTTACAGCAGCATGAGGTACCCACATGTCTGAAAAAATATCGACGTCGGCATTAGCGAAAATGCGTAAGGTTGAAGCCAAGCTGTTGTTTGCCGATCTCAAACGTGCTGGCTACATTGTTCGCCAAGACGAAAAATGGATTCTGACGGAAGAAGGCGCCAAGTTTGGCGGCGAGTATGTGGATCACCCTAAATTTGGCCAGTTCATCGTCTGGCCGACCAATTTACATATTGAGCTGACTTCCAGCTCAGGGAAAACATTAAGCGCCACGCAGCTGGGTGAAAAGCTGAAACTGAATGCGAAGCGCATGAACCAACTGTTGAGTGAGTTGGGGTGGATCGCCAAATCTGAAGAAGGTTGGAGTGTCACTGAAGCTGGTATACGCGCTGGTGGCCAGCAAAGAACCGATAAAGAGACAAAAAATACCTTTGTCGTATGGCACGATGTGGTGCTGCGTAATAAGCGTCTTAAGCAGTCTGTCATTGAATTTTTAGGGCAAGATGCGGAGTCACACTCCACGGATAAATCGTACTCAAGCTTTCGCCAAAAGTTTGAAGCCAAACACCGAACATTAGATGGGCATTACGTGCGCTCTAAGGGAGAGTTGCTCATCGACAACTGGCTGTACTTGGCTGGTGTGGTGCACGCTTATGAACGTCAGCTGCCGATTGACCAAGATGTCACCAGTGATTTTTGTTTGCCAGGCGGTAAAGTCTATTTACAGTTTTGGGGAAGTGATACTGGGGAGATGGCTGAGGCTGACCGTGAGACCATTCGTACTGTTTATGAGCAGCATCATTTTAACCTTATCGAAGTCGAACCGAGTGAACTAGACAAGTTAGATGAAGTGCTGCCTAAGCGTCTTCGTCAGTTTGGTATTAAAGCTTATTAACGACTTAAGCCCGCTGTTCAGATAAGAAAAAACCCGTGATTGATCACGGGTTTCGTATTTTTAGCGTGCATCTAGGCTGTCATTCTATGGATTAAAAACCTTTGATGTTTTCCGCTTCTAGCTCCGAGAAGTACTTCACTGTCTTCACTTTCAGTTCTTGTTGAGCTGGCTCGTCACATACGATCACTGCTTTAGGGTGAAGTTGAAGTGCAGAAACCGTCCATAGGTGGTTTACACAACCTTCTACTGCTGCTTCAAGTGCTTGAGCTTTGTTATGACCTGTTACCAGAATCATCACTTCTTCTGCGTCTAGCAGTGTACCCACACCGATAGTCAGTGCGTATTTAGGCACTTGGTTGATATCGCCGTCAAAGAAGCGAGAGTTCGCAATGCGAGTGTCTTCAGTCAGTGTCTTGATGCGAGTACGAGAAGAAAGAGATGACGCTGGCTCGTTGAACGCGATGTGACCGTCGTTACCCACGCCGCCCATGAACAGGTTGATCTTGCCGTAAGACTTAATTTTGTCTTCGTAACGCTTACATTCTGCGTCGTGATCGTCAGTGTTACCGTTCAGTAGGTTGATGTTTTCTTCTTGGATATCAATGTGATTAAAGAAGTTGTTGTACATGAACGAGCGGTAAGACTCTGGGTGATCTGCAGGGATGCCAATGTACTCATCCATGTTGAAAGTCACGACGTTTTTGAAGCTCACTTCGCCGGCTTGGTAAAGCTCGATTAGGGCTTTGTAGGTTGCTAGAGGAGTGCCACCAGTTGGTAGACCCAGAACGAATGGACGCTCAGCAGTAGGTTTAAAGTCGTTGATACGCTTAGCGATATGCGCAGCTGCCCACTTACCTACTTGTGCTGCTCGAGTTAACGGGATAAGTCTCATTTTGTGCCCCTAGTTATTGGAATTTACGATGTACCGAAACATTAATTCGCATTATAAAATAAGTAATGACGAACTGCTATTGTTTTAGGTCAAAATTTTGCTTTTTCTTTAACCAGTGTTGATTTTATCGACTGTTTTTATATCTAAATGCTTTTATAAGCCGATTTTTTACAAAGAAATTGCATTATGAAACTGACGAATTGATAGATAAAATTTATGATCTAAATTAAGTTCTGTCTTCGCACTTAACCTTGTTTTTTAACAACCTACAGAGTGTGAAACCGCACACGAACTTCAAATATTATGGGATGGACATGGCACGACGCTCATTCCTTAACCATAATTGAAATGTGTAAACCAGTGAGGAATTCGGTATGAAAAATGAGTTAGATCCGAGCAAAGTACTACAGGCTTACGAATGTGTGATGAACAACGGTACACCAACCGAATTTGGCAAAATGTATGAAGGTGTAGAAGCGTTTTCCGATTACGACGGGTACAACGTTTTCTTACGAGGGAATGGTGTTGAGCTAAAGGTTGGCTTCCACAATACCTATCAATTGGAGTACGACCAAGAGCACTTGAAAGAGAGCTTTTTGAAAAAGATCGCGATGCTTGCAAAGTAGACTAGCACTAAATACTAAAAAAGCCCTTGGGAGAACGCGCCCTTGGGCTTTAGGAGAAGAAATGAGCTTGTTTTTGCTCGCTCAGTCAAACCAAACGAGCTTTCGCCTATTACCTACTGCTAGAAAAAGGCGAGAATTAGTTTATTTGGTTATTAATCGTCTTCGACCAAACTCTCTTCAATGTAATCTTCTGTCGCGTCAGGCTTATTACGACCATTTAGCGTGTGGAAGCGCTTGCGACCACGAGCAAGTTGGGTGTACTTTAGCCACGTACGCTCAAGTTTTGTTTTTGCTTTGCCTGGGTTTTCTAGCACCTTGATGAAGTGTTTCTCTTCGCTATTTTCAGGTGTTAATTCGCCTGACTCTAAGCCAAGCATAGTATCCCCATAAATTGTTAGGATTTCCTCTTCCGAGAGAGTAAAATCGCCAGACTTTGCAAAGCCGCGTGGGAATTTTACGTTGTCGTAAAAACGTTTTTTGCCATGACGGAATTCAGTGTCAGACATGTCAACAGCCTCTGTAACCGTTATTGATGAATGTAGTGAACTACGGCGAAAATTAGGCGTAAAGCTAACAAAAGAAAAACAAAACTTTTTTGTCGTCATGATTTTAATTAGTTGTTAATCTGGTTTTATATTAACCAGGAGATGGTTTATGGATGTAAAAGTCTTTCGAACATTTTTAGAGCTGGCAAGGGTTCGTCACTTCGGACGCGCCGCTGAGAATCTTTATATTACCCAAGCTGCAGTGAGCGCACGTATCAAACAATTGGAAAGTTACTTCGATACGCAATTGTTTATTCGTGATCGAAATAACATAAAGTTGACCTCTGCAGGTGAGCGCTTAATCAGTTATGCAGAGGTGATGGTCACCACATTGCAACAAGCGAAGCTAGAGTTATCGCTTGAAGATGGCAAAGCGCTGCAATTAACGTTAGGCGGTACGCCAAATATTTGGGACGCCTACTTGCAGAACTGTTTAAGTGTCGTCACAGATTCATTTGGTGGTTATGGTTTTATGGCAGAAGTGATGGGGCGGGAAATGCTCAGTCGAAGCTTGCTAGAGCGCACGTTAGATATGGCATTTGCGTTCGACCAAATCAAAGCTGATGAGCTTAACTGCAAAAAAGTGGCTGATGTTGTTCTCGTTCTGGTATCGACTGAGAAAGACTCTTTAGACACCGTTTTTGAAAACAAATACGTGTATGTGGATTGGGGAACGCGCTTCTCATCAGAACATTCTGAACGTCACCCTAAGATCCCGGCTCCGTATCTGCGCACGTCAACGGCGCGTATAGCATTGGACTTTATTTTGGAGAAGGGCGGTGCCGCTTACTTACCCATCTCTCTGGTAGAGCCATTTATCGCCAATGGGCAGCTTCACAAGGTGTCTGGCGTAGAAGATTGGTGTCGCCCTATCTATTTGAGCTATCGTAAAGCTAGCTCGTCTGTAGACGCGATTAAGCAAGTGGAAGAAATTGTTAAAGAGATTGATCCACTGACAGCTTACAGTTTTCAGCAAATTGGTTCCGGTATTTCCGACGAATAGCGTTGAGTGAAGACTCAGAGAAATTAAAAAGCCGCCTTGGAAGATCCAGGCGGCTTTTTTTATCTCGATGAATCGATAGTTATGGCAAGTCAAATAGCAGGGCGGTTGTGCTCTCGTTTGATGTATTGCGTAAAACAACCTTACTTTGCTGTTCGATCTTCGCGCCGTCGCCTGCCGTCAAGGTGGTATTGTCGATGCTAAGGCTCCCCGTTACTTGGTGAACGAATAAGTTTCTACCCGATTCTATTTCAAAGTTAAGTTCGCTATTTGGTTCAAGAATTAACTGATGTAATGTGGCATCTTGCTTAATAAGTAGCGTACCGTTTTCTCCTGTTGGAGTCGCGATAGTTGTTAATCCAGGCGTGCGACCAAAATCTTTTTGCTGATAACCTGGTTTGGTTCCAAATGTATTTGGCTGAATCCAAATTTGTAGAAAGCGCAGCGTGTCGCGGTTCGACGCATTGTACTCACTGTGGTAAATCCCTTTCCCTGCCGACATGAGTTGGAATTCCCCAGCAGGTAATGTTTTCACGTTACCTTCGCTGTCTTTGTGCGCGATAACACCATCCAGCACATAGCTGATGATCTCCATATCACGATGGCCATGTGTATCAAAACCTGCGCCAGGTTGGACTACATCGTCATTGATGACTCTCAATTCAGAAAAGCCCATATGTTGAGGATCGTAATAGCTACCGAAAGAAAACGTATGTTTGCTATCAAGCCAACCAAAGTTTGCTCGACCTCGGTCTGCTGCAAGTCTTACCGTAATCATAAGGCCTCCCTAAGAGAGCTTTTTGTTTAAGAAGTTATCTAATGCTGCTTTACCTGCGCCAGAAAACGCCAGTGAAACACTTGCTGCCAGTAAAGCTAAGCCAAACTCGTAACCGTTGTTTGCCATGAACAAACCGTTTTCAAAGTGGACGGAGAATATCGCTACCACCATCGTGAACGCTAAAGCAACGGCTGCTGGGCGAGTTAGTAGGCCAAGCAAGATGAACAAGCCGCCAAAGAACTCTGCGCTGCCAGCAAGGAATGCCATTAGCACGCCAGGACCTAAACCGATGGATGCCATCCACTGACCTGTACCTTCTAACCCATAGCCACCAAACCAACCAAACAGTTTTTGTGCGCCGTGCGCCATAAAGATAATGCCGATTGGAATGCGAAGTGATAGTGCGCTGTAACCTGCGTTTGAAGTGGTGATTTTCTGTAATAGTGCTTTCATGATTCTGTCCTCTGACTCTTTTCAATGAGTGGGAAGCGTGTGCTCCCGTGCTGTTGAGAACAGTTTAGGTGGCGGTGAGAATAAAAATAACGGGAGTATTTTGATAAACTCGTTCTAAAAAATTGAATAATGGATTTTTGTTATTTTTAATCAGTTGCTTGAGTGTTTTTTATGAGTTTTTTATGCCAGTTTTGTCGTGTTTTAAATCAGGTTCCATCATTATTTTCGATAAACATTTTTGCTGTTAAACAAAAAAAGAGCACAGGTTGCTGTGCTCTATTGCTTTCGCTATTAACAAGGGAGAAAGGTGTGTTAAAGAAAACCGTCAGAGGTTCATTAAGCTCTCTAGTGACTCCTCTACATTGTTGTAGTGATAGGTTCGAATATTACGCCCATCCGTGGCATTAATTTGAATTTCTGAGATCTCGTTATCTGAGTCTCGTTCGATAATTCCAATTGAATGATCTACGGATTTACTGGTAATAACCTTTTGGTTTCTTAGTACAATTACGCAAGTGTGTAAGTCCATGCCAATTCCCTTTAGCCGACGTTGTTGTGATGTTCTGAATCTAACTTTAGTGTACAAAAGCGCTAATGCCAATAAATCTCAATATTGAGTTCCGAAAATGGCTAATGGTAGGCGCTTAAGCAAGCTACAATAACATTATATTGAACGATGCCTATGAACAATAAATGACAAAAGGCATGAGCAAGGAAAGCACTATGTTTATTCACCCCCATACCTCACTGACTTTCGAGCAGTGTCATAAGGCGCGAGTTGCGCGAGACAGCCGCTTTGATGGGCGATTTTATGTGGCAGTGAAAACAACGGGGATCTTTTGTCGCCCAATTTGTCCGGCTAATTTACCTAAAGAAGAAAATGTAGAGTACTTCACCGATAAAGCGCAAGCTCTCCAAGCGGGGTACCGTCCATGTTTGCGCTGTCGACCTGATAGCGCGCCGGGTTCTTGGGCATGGAAAGGCGTAGAAACGACCTTTCAACGAGCGATTTCGTTAATTGATCGAGGGGAGCTGCATCACCACTCGGTGTCTGAGCTAGCAGAGCGTGTTGGGATTTCGGATCGTTACTTACGTATGTTGTTTGAGCAGTATCTAGGCATGTCACCCAAGCAGTATGCGCAATATCAACAATTAATGTTCGCCAAACAGTTACTTCATTCCAGTTCTATATCGGTCACCGAAGTGGGGTTTGCGTCTGGTTTTAACAGTACGCGTCGTTTTAACGATGCTTTCCAAAAGTTTCTCAAACTGACGCCTTCTCAAGTCCGTCGCAAAGAGTTTGACGGTATGGGTAGCAATCGAATTGCCTTGCCTTATCGAGGTGAATTGAATTGGCAGCACATGTTGGACTTCTACCGTTTACGAGCGATTGAGGGGGTTGAGCTGGTGAGTGATGAGAGTTATCAGCGCAACGTTTGTCTGGATACCAGTAAAGCGTGGTTTAAAGCAACCAAAGGTGAAGGGTACCTAGAGCTAGCGTTTGAAATTGAAGACGTAACGAAGCTGCAAAACTTGGTGTCTGACATTCGTCGTATGTTCGATCTTGACGCCGATATTTGTACTGTTGAGCAGCATTTGGATTATGTTGCACCGGGGCTTGTGTCGAGTAAAGGTATTCGGATTCCTGGTGTATGGAATGCATGGGAGGCTGGAGTTCGAGCGATTTTAGGCCAACAAGTGTCGGTCAAAGCGGCGATTGGTCAACTTAACTTATTGGTGGCCACACTTAGTGGAGAGTCAGAAAAACGCTTTTTCCCGACACCAGATGCGATAGCGAATACCGACGTGAGCTTTTTGCGCATGCCGCAAAGCCGTAAAGAGACGCTAGTGCGCTTCGCCCAGTTCATGCAGGACAACTCAGAAGCCGACCCCCAGCAGTGGCTAGCCTTGAAAGGCATTGGACCTTGGACAGTCAGTTATGCTCAACTGCGAGGGCAATCTCAACCCGATTGCTTTTTAGATAAAGACTTAGTGGTGAAAAAGGCGATGCAGCGTTACCCATCACTGAATACGCACACTGCGGCCCCTTGGGGAAGCTACGCGACGTTTCACTTATGGAATCAATCATGAAAACATTTTATACCGAAATGCCGAGCCCATTAGGAACGGTGACCATCCAATCTAACACTGAGGGCTTGCTTGGCATTTGGTTTGAAACATGCACCACTAAGCCGAGTGAACTGGGAGCGCGAGACGATCAACACCCGATTTTGCGCCAAGCTGTTACCCAGTTGAATGAATATTTTTCTGGCCTACGTAATGAATTTGAGCTGCCTTTGGCGGCTACAGGCACGGATTTTCAAAATCAAGTTTGGCAGGCACTAACGACCATTCCATACGGCGAGACGTGGAGCTATCAAGAGCTCGCCAACGCGATTGGCAACCCTAAAGCTGTGCGCGCTGTTGGGTTGGCAAACGGCAAAAATCCTATTTCTATCGTGGTGCCTTGTCATCGCGTTATTGGCAAAAGCGGTAAATTGACAGGGTATGCTGGTGGAGTAGAGCGCAAGCAACGTTTACTTGCGTTGGAGCAAGGTACACCGCTTTAAGTGAGGCGATTCAAGCGTGCTACACAGGGGAAACGATAGTGTAGAGTTTCATATTCGTTATACGAATAGAAAAAGGATAATAAGGACATGCCTTTCAAAACGGATTTTGATGCATTCATGAGTGAGTGTTGGCAGCATCACGAAACACAGCCCGAACAAACTTATGCTCAATTGGAAACGGCTCTGAGTGAGGTGGAAAACGTTAACCACATCGAGCGAATATTCGCATTGATGCTGCACACCGCGATTGGGCACCTCCAGCGTCCAGAACCGTTTCTTGCTTGTTTAGAGCGCTTTGATGAACGCAAGGTTGCCGAGAGTTCGGCATTGCAACGCAATATTGCCGTTGCGCGCTACTTCGTAGATGGCACTGTCAATATGGAATTATTGGAAGAGCAAGACCAACGACGAGTTTACGCTTTGATTTCGAATGAACTGTCTGCGCTTGCTCAGCTTGAACTGGCGAGCCAATGGCTGGCGAAAGCCGCGCTAGGTATGACACCACAAGATGCTGAAGGGCCGCTAGCGCGCTCTATCGCAATCACAGCAAACAACTTGGCGTGCCAGTATGAAGCGCTGGCTGAGCGCACGGATGTGGAAAAATCGAGGATGCTAGAAGCGGCGAAGCTCGCGTTGGATTACTAGAAAGTGGCGGGTGGTTGGATGCAAGAAGAACGTGCTGAGTATCGCTTAGCGATGAGTTTACTCAAAGCGGGTGAAGCCGGACAAGCCAAGCAGCATGCCGAGCGCTGCGAAGCCATTTGTCAGCAAAATGGTGGTGACGCGTTTGAGCTGTTCCATGCGCATGATTTGCTGATGCAAGTGCACTTCCATCTTAGCCAGAAATATAAAGCTCAAGTGGATGTGGGGATGCAGCAATACTGCACAACGAGTTCGTTGACATGATCTCAACGTTGAATAAAAAAGCCCCGAGCGAATGGCTCGGGGCTCATATTTTGTAAGTTCACTCATTACACGATGTTGATTAAGCTATTTGCGCTTTTGCCTGGTATCGTCCTGGTTTATGGTTCATCGCCAAAATCAAGTTTGTCGCCACGGCACCTAGGACGGATAGAGCGATAAGGTGCACATCCACAATGAACAGCGACATCACTACGATGGCACAATCGAGTGCCATCTGAACTTTACCTGCTCGAATCCCAAAACGTTCCTGAAGGTACAACGCTAAAATGTTAAAACCGCCTAAACTCATCTTGTGGCGGAAAATCACCAACATACCTATTCCAATTAACCCACCACCTAGAAGTGCTGCATAGAAAGGTTCGATTCGTGAAATTTCAATCACATGGTGCAGATGATCGACCGCAAAAGAAACAATCGAGACCGCAATGAAGGTATTAATGGTGAAGCGCCATCCCATGCGCATTACAGACAAAATATAAAAAGGGAGGTTGAGAGCGAAAAATATCTGACCAAAGCTGAAGTCACTCACTTTGGTAAGGAAGATCGCCAAACCAGCCGTACCGCCAGTGAGCAATCCTACTTTGCTGAAAAATATTACCCCAAGCGACACTAACGCACTGCCGAGCGTCAGAGCCAAGAGGTTCTCTCTTAGGCTATGATCTTTATCCATAAAATTTTTTCCTTGGTTTAAAAAACGCGCCGGAGACAACACGTCCATCCAACGCGATAAACAGTTGCCAAAATAGCAACTAACAAATCGGCCAATAAAATGTCGCGAAAAGTGATGAATGTCGAGTTTTTGGACAAGATTGTGCTGATGCTAGCCTGTTTAACATAATGTACACAGGTAGAAAAACAACAAGGAAAAGTTATGATTAAGACAGTCGGCACTACCCAAATCAACGCATTACATCGACTGAGTTGTCACTGCGGAAAAGTTGAGCTGGAACTTGCATTACCTAATGGTATTGAGAAGCCGAGACGATGTGATTGCTCCATGTGTCGACGTCGCGGCGCGATTGTGGCATCTGTGCCTCTGAATGGTATTCGTATCGTGCAAGGCGAAGACGTTTTGAAGCTGTATCAATTTAACACTCGCACAGCGAAGCACTTTTTCTGTGGCGAATGTGGTATTTATACGCACCATCAGCGTCGCTCTGACCCGAGTGAGTACGGCTATAATGTCGGCTGTTTAGAGGGCGTCAACCCATATGAATTGGGAACTATCGAAGTGATGGATGGCGTTAACCATCCATCCGACAGTTAGGTTATATCGCAAGTTAAGCGCCTGACTCACGGTGCTTTTAGGTAAATAAACCGCTATTCATCCACAAGTGCACTGCAATACTGGCGGCATAACCCAAGGCGATGACGGGAGCCCATTTTAGGTGGCCAAAGAAGGTATATTGACCACGCGCGGCTCCCATTAATGCGACACCTGCCGCAGAGCCAATTGAAAGCAAGCTGCCCCCCACACCCGCAGTCAATGTGACAAGTAACCAGTTCCCCATCGACATGCTTGGTTCCATAGTCAGTACAGCAAACATAACCGGAATGTTATCGACGATGGCAGATAGAACACCAACCATCACGTTGGCCCAGACAGGGTTCCATTGGTTGTACATGACGTTTGAAACCAGTTCGAGATAGCCAAGTAAGCTCAAACCGCCGACACACATCACTACGCCGTAGAAGAACAGCAAGGTATCCCATTCTGCGCGAGATACACGGTGGAACACGTCAAACGGAACGACTGAACCTAAGCGTTTTAATGCGTGATCGTCGCCATTGGCAATTGCCATGGCCGCTTTTTTTGCCAAGGAATGTTTGAGTGTTTGGCGTAAGAAGTAGCCGAAAAATTGTAAGTAAGCCAAGCCCATCATCATGCCCATAACGGGTGGGAAGTGCAGTAAAGCGTGGAAAGAGACTGCGGTGGCAATCGTCAGAATGAATAGTGCGACAATACGTCTCGCGCCGCGTTTCAGTTCTACGTGTTGGTGAATCGTATTCGGTTTGGTGTTTGGAACAAAGAGTGACATCAAAAACGCAGGAACCAAATAGTTCACCAGTGACGGGACGAATAACGGGATGAATTCAGCAAAGCTGACATGCCCGGCTTGCCACACCATCAGGGTCGTAATGTCACCAAACGGGCTGAATGCACCGCCAGCGTTGGCAGCGATAACAATGTTGATACAGGCAAGATTCACGAATCTAGGATTATCACCAGAGACTTTCATCACCACAGCGCACATCAAGAGGGCTGTGGTTAAGTTATCGGCAATCGGTGAAATAATAAAGGCGATAAACCCCGTCAGCCAAAACAGCTTTTTGAAGCCAAAGCCTTTGCCGACCATCCACGCCTGTAAGGCATCGAAGAGTTTGCGCTCTTCCATAGCATTGATGTAAGTCATCGCTACTAACAAAAACAGCAGCAGTTCCGCGTATTCCAACAAGTTGTGCTCTAGTGCGGATTTGGCGATTTCTGGCTGGTTGTGTTGAGCAAAGGTGTAGCCAATTAGAATCCAAATTAACCCTGCAGCGAGCAGCACAGGCTTGGATTTTCTCATTTTCAGATACTCTTCCAACATAACCAGTATGTAAGCAATCGAAAAGATAATGAGAGCCGCGTAACCAACACCAGAATTAACAAGGTTCAGTTCATTGGTGGGGGCAGCAAAGGTGGCGCTAGAGAACAACAAACAGCAGAAAGCTACAATTGGATAGATTGGCATAGACATTTCTCCTTTGTCTGGTTGGAGAAATATTAGCCACAAATTAATGAGTTAGTTGTGAGAGAGCTCGAATTAACAGTAGGAGTTAGGAAATGATAGTGTGCGCCACTATTTTCTGAGTGACGCAATGCTTGCTGCGCCAAATAAAACCACAGCGGCATACAAACCGTAAGTTAACCAATGGCTAATCTCTAAAAAAGGAACGAGTCCTTGACCTGCCCACATACAGCCTCCGTTTAATGAGCAATGTTGTAATAGTCGAGCCAATTTAAAGGAAATGAACAATGTTTTTTGTGAGTGACGGCAAATTCTGAAGGATTAGAAAGTCAAAAATTGGTCAGTGAGAGAGAAATCTCATTTTTAACTGGCTAGCTCTAACCCTTTTGAGCTAGAGCTAGCTATATCGAGCGCTGAATGGATTTAGCGCAGCAGCCATTTTCTCAACGGCGAAGCCTCAATTGCTTTCATAAGTATTATGGTTGCGACAATCGTTGCAGGATAAATAAATGCGTCTTTCGCGAGGTGTTGCAACCCGATAAATCCAGCGACATTCATCATTATAATTATCACAAGCAGATGGCTAACATAAATGCCTAACACGCTAGGAGATAGTTTGAATACCCAAGGCATATCGCCAAAATGTGGGTGGACTAAGAGCCACATAAAGACACCCAGGGCCCAGATAACAGTACCAAACAGGAAGTCGTGAGAATTAAAAGCGACCTCGTGTTGCATTAGCCAATAAGCTTCACCAAAGTGCAGCGCCATACCAAGAAGAATGCATCGAATCGTATTGTTTCGCGACCATCGCCACTGTTCTTCTCGTGCTAGATAACCCAGTGTTACCAGCAACGTACTGAAAAACGGCCCATTACGAGTAAAGAAAGGCGCTGGCAGGTCGGTAATGGTCGAATAACTGCCAGCAAACACGCCGTATATGTATAGCAATACGGCGGTTGGCAGTACCAATTGAGCCATATTGATATGCACGAGGAAGGCAATTAAGGCAACGGCAATAACCAGAGCTGGAATAAACCACAGGTGAACGAGCCCGCCTTCGACGAGTGAATTGAGCGGGGTCGACATTAAGTAGCCCCAGTAGCCCTGCCTTTCGGCGAGATACCCCGCCTCAGCGACAGTTTGCCACTGGAATGGCATCAATAAACTGATCACGCTCCAAATGAGCCAAACCTTCATCAGTGGTTTGGCGTAGTTTTTTAGTGTTTCGATAGGTGCGCGGCTTAGCTTGGGCTGGATAAGATAACCAGAAATGAGAAAAAACAGTGGCACAGCAAAACGAGCCAATTGGTTGAGTATATAGCCAACCCACGGTATTCCATCCCATTGCCAGTATGTCAGGGCCATCTGGCAGTGCAATCCTATAATTGCAAACATCGCAATAATACGCGCAAACTCTAAGCTGGCTATTTTTTGTTTCTTTGCCATTACATTACTTACCTAAATAAAAAAAACTTAGGTGAAAGTAGCAGGTTGTGGCTGAATTAATGCGTGAAAAAGTCAACAGACTCGCGCTTACACTGAAGCTGTGTTTAAATTTAAGACTTACTTCAAACTTCTTAATTATTAACCCATTAACCAACTCAATACGTGATTAGCGAGTCGAAAATGACACTAATGTATGGTTAGACCAGTTAACTCTAGATTGCAAAAAAGAACGATCGTGCTAAAAATAAGATTATGCAAAAAGGAAAAGTGACAAAAGAGTTTATTCTGCAACGGGCTTTTGAGATCGCCAGCGAAGACGGATTAGAAAGTCTTACGATTGGTGAGTTAGCCAAGCAATGCGGTATGTCGAAAAGTGGTCTGTTTGCCCACTTCAATTCGAAGTTGAATTTACAACTATCGGTATTGGAGCACGCCAATAAAGTGTTCGCCGCCCGAGTTATTGAGCCTGTTCGTGAAGCAGGGGATGGCAATATCGAACGTAAAATTCGAGGGTTGCTCGACTCTTGGATGACTTGGAACCACGCATTTCAAGGAAGTTGTATGTTTCTAGACGCTTGGAATGACACGGCAGATAAAGATTGCCCACTTCAGGCCGGACTGCGTAAATCCATAGACACTTGGCTGAGCTATTTGGAGATCCAAATAACGAAAGGCAAAGAGAAGCAAGAATTTGCAGCAGACTTAGATACACGCCAAGCAACGTTTGATTTATACGGTCTTTATTTGAGTGCGCATGTTTTTTACTCAATTAAAGGTGAGGAAGAAAGCTTGCGCCTGTTTTGGCAAGGGATCGACAACTTATTTTCTCGCTGGAAAGGCTGATACCAGTTATTCGCTTTCCAGATTTGTAGACATAAAATCATAAAGAGCGGCTGAGTTCGCTCTTTCTTATCAGCATAAAAAGCACGACCGTTCTATTTTTGTGCGTAGCTGATAGTTAAGGACATAATCATGAGTGAAAAAATTTACTTTAATACATCGCAACGTTTCAGTATTAAGCGCAGTTTGGTGAACATCAGTACGCGTTTACACCATACGCTGGCCCCTTCCCATGCAAAGAATACCGCGCGTAAGTTGCTCCTGACACCTGCTCGCACAGCACCTAAAAACACCGAACCTCAAGGACTTGCCAAAGGTGAAATTAAAGGGCATGCAGGCATTATCAAAACCTACACTTTGGGCTCTGGACCTATTTGGGTGTTAACTCATGGTTGGTCTGGCACCGCAAGTCAGTTTTATCCGTTGATGGAACATATTGCGTCGAAAGGTTTCACCGCTTTGGCATACGATCATCCAGCACATGGTGAGAGTGAAGGGCAGTATGGGCACATTCCGGGTTTTGTCAAAGGGTTAGAAGATGTGTTAGATACGGTAGACGATATTGTTGGTCTAGTTGGGCACAGCATGGGCACCGCTTCTGCTCTTGAGTGCCGACATAGCAAATTAGAAAACAAGCCTTTACTGCTTATTGCACCGGTATTGAATTACGTAGAGAACCTATTCGGTAGCATTGCGCGTTCAGGTTATTCGATGAAGCTTTTTAATGCCGTAGTTTCTGAAGTTGAAGATCAATTTGGTTACCCATTACAGTCAATTGATCCGCTGAAGCGTTTGGCTGAGCGCTCGTCTCCAGCCATCATTGTTCATGATGAGCAGGATAAGTTCACTAAGTACAGTATCTCTGCACAAGCCGCTGAAGAGATTGAAAATGTTGAGTTAGTGACAACGCAAGGTCAAGGCCATGGCCGAGTGATGAAGTGTGCACAAGTCTTCAGTAGTTTTGACCGTTTACTCGATCGTGCTTGGTAATCTTCATGCTTGCTAATTGGCTCGGTCCGTTTTGGGCTAATTCGATTTGAAAGCAATACCTCGGATTGTTTTTCGTCTATGGTATCGCCTTTCTCGTTATGAGATAAAAACAAAAAAGGACAGCCGAAGCTGTCCTTTGATCGTTAACTTTACAGAAAGTCTGCAAGGTTGGGCTTAGTTACAGTTAGCTACGCCAACTTCTTTCCAAACGCCCCATTCGCCAGATTGGCTAGGATCGTCACCCTGAGTCCACCATTTCGCTTCCCAAGTTTTACCTGCATGAGTGACTTGGTTGCCGCCTGTGTACACTGCGCTTGCATCCCATGCGTTGTCACAGGTGCCTGGGTTTGGATCGGTGGTATGCTGTGCAACAACAACAGTTGCGCTTGCCGTTGAAGACGCTTTGCCGTCGCTCACACTTACGGTAAAGCTTAGGCTAGTGTCTTGCGGGTATTCAGCAGCAGTGAAAGTTACTTTAGAACCTTCAACCGTTGCGTTCAAACCTTGAGGCAGCGTCCAGTTGAAAGTAAGAGTATCGTTGTCTGCATCGCTAGAGGCTGACGCATCTACAACCACAACGTCACCAGCGTTTGCTGTTGCTGGAGCAACAACTTGCGCTACTGGCGCATTGTTCGCTGGGTCAACCACACCTGCTGGCTTCACAGTTACTACAACAAGGTCAGATGCCGTTGCACCTTCGTTGTCAGTCACTGTCAGCTTGAAAGTTAATTGCTCCTCAACAGTAACCTCTGCTGCATCAAAGCTTGCTTTCGCTGTGTCTGCGCCTGCTAGTACCACTGCTGTACCAGATACTTGTTCCCACGCGTAACTCGCGATAGTACCGTCAGAGTCTTTCGATAGGCTACCATCTAGAACCACACTTGCTGGGCCAGTTACAGATTGATCTGCGCCAGCAGCTGCGGTTGGTTTACGGTTTGGTTGAGGAACTACACCGCCAGCCATACCTTCGTGCATTGCGTTGAGAATGTCGCCGTTATCCGCGTCGATTTCCCAAGAGAATAGACCCGCTAGACCTAGAGACTTAGCGTAGCTACCTTTTGCTAGCACTGAGCGATGGTCATCAAATGTGATCAACTCACCCGTTGTGCGGTTCCACACCCATGGTGCTTCTGCTTGTGCATCATAGCCGTACTCGAAGCCGTTAATGCCAGTGTTGTTTGCACCTAGCATGAATGACTTAATGCCTTTGTAGTCGATTACGCCATCTTCCCAAACACCTTGCGCTGTGCTGCCCTTCAGTTTACCTGTAGCAGTACCTGTCATTGGGTCGTTTGGATCAGTGAGCGTATCTGGAGTTACGCCTTCCCAGCCACGACCGTACATTGCTGTACCAAGTACTAGCTTGTTCGCAGGAACGCCTTGAGCAAGAAGAAGCTGGATGCCGTTATCTGCTGTGTAAGCAGGACCTTTGTACGGTTCGCCGTTCTCATCAACGCCACTACCGTCACACTGACCAGGGCGCATGAATGAACCACAGTAAAGCGCAGTTTGGTGACCAGGAACGTTGTTCCAACCGCCATAGAAGTCGTAAGTCATCGCGAAGATGTAGTCCATGTATTGAACCGCATCTGCATAGTCTACGTCTTCAATCTTGTCGTAACCGACACCGATAGCTGACGTTAGCTCGTAAGTACGGCCTGTCTCAGCTTCTAATTCATCAAGCATTACGCGCAATTCACGCATCAGTGCGATGTAAGCAGGGCCATCGTTTACAGGGTCGCCCTTATCCGCGGCTGCACCGCCGCCACCAGGGAATTCCCAGTCGATATCAACACCGTCGTAGAATTTCCAAGTTTTCAGGAACTTCTTAACCGATGCGACGAATGTGTCTCGGTTTTTCTTGTCTACGAAATCGAAGAATGGGTCAGACAGCGTCCAGCCACCGATAGATGGGATGATTTTTAGATCAGGGTTACGTTGTTTCAATGCCATTAGCATTGCGTAGTTACCCTTGATAGGTGTGCTGTATTCATGACCAGCTTGTGGGAAGCTCTTTTGATAAGCGGCCCAAGGGTCGTGGATCACGACTTCGTAGTCAGGCACGCCTGTACAAGCGGTTTGTAGTGCATTGAAGCTGTTGCCGCCAACAGACTTCACAGACTCATTTGGGCCACAAATTGGGATAAAACCGTAAAGGATGTGAGTCAAGTTGTCGACTGGCATGTTATCGACCGTGTAGTCACGACCATAGATGCCCCACTCAACAAAATACGTACCCATCACGACGCTTGGATCGGTATTGTACGTTTTGTTGTTTGGATCAACGTTCATCGTCAGTGGCTTCAAGTGAGAACCATCGGTATCTGCAATCGTGATTTCAGCTGGTGCGCTTTTCGCACAACCTGTCGCATCACACGCCTCGATTTCCATTTGGTATAGGCCGCCCTGACCATATTCAAATGTCGCTGTTGTTTGGCTACCAGTGATTGGGCCGGTTGCTACTTTTGCACCATCAAAATAGACGTTGTAAGTATCACCTGGCGTGCCACTCCACTGGTTAAACTTAACAGTGATCTTCGCTTGCTCATGGTATTTCACCATGTCGTAGTAGCCTGACGTGGTTTCCATCGCGAGTTCAATTTTAGAAAACTGAAGGTTGTTGGAACCGTACATATCGATACTTGGCGCGGTTGGAGCCGCAACTGCAGCACCTGATAGTGCTAAAGCAACGCCAGCTGCACATAGGTTAAATCGAATCATAACTTCTCTCTCAATCCTTGGATTCATGTTCTACCTAGAACATAGGCTGCTCTTGCACCAGATAAGATGATTGGATTTACTCCATGTGCAAAAGCATCACACTCAGCATTTCAGAGAGTTTTTTTTCGTCAAAAAAAATTAAGACGGTTTTCGAGGCACTTGAGAGAACTTAACTAAAACTCGCACTCTGTTACACAGAAAGTGTCAGACTGAGTCAATAATTTATAAAATCTCAGCAGAAACTAAAATTATTGTTTACTCAGTAGCGAGTGTGATAAATGCGATGAACACCTTATTTCATTGTTTATTAAGGTTTTGTTTCATCGAAGTAGAAAGAGAATTGAAAGGAGAAATAGCCGTGAAGACGTGCTAGTCACGGCTGAAATGTTCACTTAATGCAGCGCGACGTTTTGAAGCCGCTCCGGTTTCTGAGCCTTGAACGGTATGCTCAAATCCCTTACGGATGAATCGTTGATCTGGAATAAGAGGCTCAATACGGCGAATCTGAGGTGAAAGGTGAGAGCCCGAGATCTGGTACGCGGTTTTTCCTAATCCAGTGTTCAACGTGATGACCTTTCCATCGAATTCAAATTCTGTCGTGATGAGTCGATGGTTTCGATATACCCCATCCTCTGTGAAAGTCAGACGTTCTGTTTGGTAGGGTGGCGCGCCGATCTCAATCCACTCGCCGTAGACTTTTTCCGGGTCAATATGGTCTTGATAGGATAGGTGGATTTGATAGCTGAAAAACGTCAAAAGACCCACCCCAAAAACGGCAAATGTGCTTTTGAGGACTTTGGATTGGTGGCGAGCCCAAAATGAAAGTTTTGGTTCCTGTCTTGTTTTCCGCCTTCGGCGAGCTGAGTCCGTCATTGGTCTACTTTTCTTCCCTTTTTTAATATGGTGGAAACCTTCCTTCTCAAAAACAAACAATCCCGCCATTAAGACTAAGAAATTATGATCTAATGTCCACTTTTACATTCGGATACACTCTTATTGATGGTTTTATTGTTTGCTAGCGTTAACTAATTCACCGACTTTATCTCACTAATTACGTCGTCTGGTTAAGCCTAGAAAAAGGTGGCCTCGCTCAGTAGCAAAGGATGTGCTTTATAACGTTGAGCTTAATGGCTTTCAGAGCTTGAGTAACAGGAAGAAACAAGGTAAAAAAGAGCGGACTTTTGATAAGGAAACCAATAATGAGTATTAAGGAAAATAGCTATTTTGCAGGTAGTGTAAAATCACTAGGCTTTAACCAGAATGATCAGGACGTTAGCGTTGGTGTAATGCTTCCTGGTGAATACACGTTCGGCACTCAAGCGCCTGAGCGTATGACGGTTGTAAAAGGTGCACTTGTGGTCAAGCGTGTCGGCGAGAGTGATTGGACGACTTACCAAAGTGGTGAGTTTTTTGAAGTGGAAGGGAACTCCTCATTTGAACTTCAAGTGAAAGACGCGACTGCGTATTTATGTGAGTACTTCTAAAGCGTCCTTTTTGCCTGTAACAAAGCCACCTTCGGGTGGTTTTTTCGTCTATGTCCTTCACTTATAACGCATCTTTTGGTTATTTGGGTATATACTTAATAAAAATGTACCCATCGACCAGGGAGGAAGTGATGGCAGTACAACGCAAGCATTCTGATCTCCCTCCTCGTTACGAGGACAAAGATCTCACCAATGAGCAAAGACATCGTTTTACCGAGGTCGCCAATGCAGCCCATAAGAGACGTGAATTCTATCGACGTGCTCTAGGAAAAGGCTTAATGGGCAAAGTGAAGGACCGTGCGTTTAAAGGCCAATTCGGTCGCCAGCAAGATAAGCCGAGCAGAGTGCTGCAAGCTGTGTGGCTAATCGTATTTCTGGTGCTGGGGCTATGGGTGATGCATGTATTCGCTTAACCGTTAGCAAGCTTCTGACACAGCCGGCGTTTCAGAGGCTGACTTCTCTTCGGTATTGCAGTGTTCGTAATACGCGTATTGGTTTTTCCCTGTGTGTTTAGCCGCATACATTGCTTTATCTGCGCACCGAGTCAATTCAGATAAATCCTTCGCATCTTGTTTGTAGATAGCAGCGCCCACACTCATTGTTAACTCGTTAATCATATCGTAGCTTCGGTAGCCTTTTGGGAATAGATTCACAATACGCTTCAAAATGCTGTCGAGGTCATCTTTACTGTTTATGTCGTACAGCATGAGCACAAACTCGTCGCCCGCAAATCGAGCGATGGAGTAGTCGTGTTTGTCGGTTTTTCTGTCTTTATGGCGAACATTGTTTTTTAATCGAGTTGCAAAGGCTTGAAGCACTTGGTCACCAATATCGTGTCCGTAGGTGTCGTTAATATGTTTGAAGTTATCAATATCTAGGAAGACCAGAGCAGTGATGCTGTCATCAGATGAATGGTTGATCTCATCGAGCTTTGCTCGCGCCCAAGTTTCAAAGCTCCAGCGGTTGGCAAGCCCTGTGAGTTGGTCAAAATACGCCAACTCTTCAATCCCTTCACGATAAAGTGTTTGAATGTAGTTGAGGACTTTTGTGTAGTAATACGAGAATGTGTGACACACAAATGCAGTTGCTATCAGGGTCAGCATAAATCGTCGTTCTATGATGTCACTGGCTGTTGGTAGCCGATCTAAAAAAACGACGCCAAAAAAGATCAGTAAGATATAGGTGCCACTAAACAGCAGACCGACTTTAAACTCATTGATCAGCACCAGAGTGGCGACAATAGGGTATAGCCATAGTAGTTTGCCTGAGGGGGCATCGTTATACAGAAGTAGCAATAACCCTTCGAACATCAAAACTGCACTCAGCCATAGGTCGGCATATTGATGATGTCGTTGAACCTTTATCACATAACTGATACCTAAACAGGCTAAGGCACACAGAGCATGGAAAAAGCTTAATCCCCAATTATCCTCAAACAATTGAGCAATGGAGCCATAAGTTAAACATGCCGCGGCGATACTGGAGCATAAAAAGACAATTTTCTTTTTTCTTGTTGAGCGGATATCCGCCATTTCCTCTAAGCGTGCTCCAGCCAATGTCGACATTACGTATCCTTACTTAATTAACGTGTACGCTTATTCTAGGCGGTATTTTAGCGATAAATAGAACAACAAAGTTTCCAAATGTGATGTCAGTCATTTTTAGTATGGGCCTAGAAATGTGGTTTGGTGAGAGTGCTCAAAGCACAACACAAGCTTATAAATTTTTCCATGGCGGATCTTTATGGCTTCAGATAGTTCTATTTATAATTCAAAGTAATGCATTTCCACCGCCGTATTTGCAGGATCTATCCTGACTCAACTCTGTTGGGAGTAGCATGAACTGCGCCTTCTACCTATTGAGCTCATTGTTCGTCAATCGACGATCTCTAAGTTCCGGCAATGAGTTTTTCGTTGTGAAAAAGCATTAGAAATATTTTTCCGAAACAGAGCGAAATATTGTTGTCGTTGTGACCAATATGCGACTAGAATCCGCGCTAAATCACGACCTCATATCGAGCTTCGTTCGAGTCACTCTTTTTCCAAACTGCTTCACACATTTTGTGAGGCAGTTTTTAGTTGTAGGAAAGGTTACAAACATGCCTAAAAGCCAGAACATCAACCAGCGAATGTCTATTGTGGCGTTAGCTTGGCCGATTCTTGTCGAAATTTTGCTACGGACGGCTTTAGGAACCAGTGACGTGTTCATGCTGAGTGGCTACTCGGACAAAGCCGTATCCGCTGTTGGTGTGATCACGCAGATTACCTTTTTCTTAATCATCGTTTCGACGTTTGTCAGCAGCGGAACGGGGATTTTGATTGCCCAATACAATGGCGCAGGGCGCGAGCAAGAGTCTGTGAGCGTTGGTGTTGCGAGTATTGCGTTGTCTGTGCTCGTCGGTGTGCTATTGAGTGTGATTGCCGTGCTTGGTGCGATATTCCTGCTCCCGTATTACGGTTTGGAGGCGCAAGTCGAGCAATACGCACGTGAATATTTGCTGATCAGCGGAGCGACGACGTTCAACGTCACCATAGGCATAGTCTTTACGACCATTCTGCGTAGCCATGGCTATTCGCGCTCTCCAATGGTGGTGAACTTGATCTCGGGTGTGTTCAACATCATTGGTAACTATATTGCGCTTTACCAGCCATTCGGTTTACCTGTGTATGGTGTGCAAGGTGTAGCAATAGCAACCGTCGTCAGCCAAGTCATCGGTACGTTAATGTTATGGTTTATTCTCGCTCGCAGTAGCATTGAACTACCAATGTCGACTATGAAACAAGTACCGGCAGAGATTTACAAAAAAATCTTAAAAATCGGCGGTATGAACGCGGGTGAAGTGCTGTCTTACAATGTGGCGCAAATCTGCATTGTGTACTTTGTGGTGCAAATGGGGACGGCATCGTTAGCGGCTTTCACTTATGCGCAAAACATTGCCCGTTTCTCGTTTGCTTTCGCGCTGGCAATTGGTCAGGCTGCGCAAATTCAGACCGGTTACTACATCGGTAAAGGTTGGGTGAGTAGCATTTTAAAACGCGTACAAATCTACTTCTTAGTGGGATTTGTGGCATCAACGGCTGCAACCACACTGGTTTACCTGTTTAGAGAAGAGATTCTGCGCGTATTTACCGATCAACCGGAAATACTCGCATTGGCAAGCTCGTTAGTCATGGGCTCAATTTTGCTCGAAGCTGGACGTGTGTTTAACCTGATTTTTATCGCGGGGCTCAAAGGCGCGGGTGACATCAAGTTCCCAGTGCAAATGGGGATTTTGAGTATGTGGGGATTAGGCGTGCTTTTCTCTTACATCTTTGGCATCCACTTGGGTTATGGCGTTTTAGGGGCTTGGATGGCAATCGCACTCGATGAATGGGTACGTGGTATCATCATGGCAAGACGTTGGCGCTCTCAGGTGTGGACCAAGTTTAAGGTGAGCTAACGGTTTTCGGTATTGCGCATCACGCTTATTCTGTTGTTAGAAAACAAAAAAGGCACTGTTAGTCAGTGCCTTTTTGTTATTTAAAATCGGGAAGACGTTAGAATTCGCACTCAGCTTGGAACACCATACGCTCTTTGCTGTATGGATGATCCAGCTCTAGCATCTCAGCATGCAGGTGCAAGCGATTCGCTTTTTCGCCGTATAAACCATCACCAACCATTGGCATGTTTAATCCCATGTGATGAGCACTGTGTACACGTAGTTGGTGAGTTCGCCCGGTTTTCGGATACATGTATACCTTGCTGCGTCCATCTTTGACGTCAATCAGTTGCCAGTAGGTTTCTGCATGTTTCCCGTGTTCAAAACACACCAGTTGACGTGGGCGGTCGTCGGGGTCACCACGCATTGGCAGTGAGATTTCCCCTTCAGGCTCGTTTAATACGCCTTCGAGCAGTGCCATATAACGTTTTTGTACGTCGCGAGCCATAAACTGTTTTTGCAGACTTTTGTTCGCGCGCTTGGTTAAGGCAAACACCAAAATGCCAGAGGTCGCCATGTCGAGGCGATGAATCACAAACGGCCCTTCCACATCAGGGTACATCGCTTGTAGGCGCGTATAAGCAGAGTCCTTGATAGTTTTACCAGGCACTGAAAGTAAGCCCGAGGGCTTGTTGACGACGACCATAGCGTCGTCTTGGTAGATTATCTCCAGCTCTTTGTCTTCTGCCCAATTCTCCGCTAATGGGTTGGGTTCGACGTCCAGCCCTTGCATCATATGGCCTAAAATCGGCTGACATTTGCTGTTGCATGATGGGTAGAATTTTTTGTGTTGGCGAACTTCAGACTTTGGCGACACACCCCACCAAAATTCTGCCAACGCCAGCGGTTTGAATCCGTGTTTAAACGCGTATTGAAGCAGTTTTGGCGCAGCACATTCCCCCGCACCTGCTGGTGGGATTGGGTTTGTGGTGTCCGAAAAAATGTCCACCAAGTCGCGTGCTTCGCCATGGTTGTTTAGGAAGCGGTATTGTTTATGCAATTTGTGCTGCAAAGCGTTGGAGAGCGTTTTGCGCTGCTCTTTCAGATGAGCAAGTTGCTGCTCTAACTCGGCCAAGCGAGCTTCTTTGATTGCAAGCTTTTCATCCCACGCTTGCTTTAAGTATTTGAGAACGTTTTTCTCGGCGACACTTTGCTTACCCAACTCATCCAACAAGATTTTGAGGTCATCGGCATTGAGCGTTTGCTCGCCCTGTTGGCGCTGTTGTTTGCGTGCGGCGCGGCCGTCAATCATCACTTGGCGCTGTGTTTGCTCCTCTTGCTGATAAGCGGCTCGGTCGGCTTGGATTTGCGCTTTAAGCTCCGCCAATTCCGGATTCGCGGCACAGGTTTTGTACTCCGCATTGGCGGCGTTGATGGCATCCGTTTCTGCACGGAAGAAGCCTTCATCGGTCAGCATGTCGTACACAGGAGGGACAAATCCTGGAATCAAGTTTTGGTCAGCTATTTTGCCAGAAAACGCACTTAAAAAGCCGAGCTCGCCTTGAGAGCTTTCTACTAGTAATACGCCAAACATTTTGCCTCGTCCCGTTTCTTCATTAACCAAACCAAAATCGTGTTCGAAGTCGGTTTGCGCTAATAAGTGCTGTTGCAATTGCTTTGCAGCCATAACGCAAAGAGGATGCGGCGTGTAGTAGAACGGAAACGTAAACTGCGTTGGTAATTCATAGTCAGAAGTATCAGCAGTAAAACGAGTAAAACAATGTTCAGGCGAGTGCATGGTGGGTATCCGCGCGAGTAAAAAATCGAGCGAGGATTGTACCTGTTTGAGTCAGGATTGCCATGTCGGTGTTGGCACTCGCTCTTGGATTAAGAACAAGAGCGAGTGGGGAAGAGCTTATTGCAGTTTTTGTAATGCCAGCTTCCACTGTGCCGGTTTGTCGTAGTAGGCCGAGTGCGGCAAGGTCAGGTACTCGCCATTTACTTCTGCAATCAGGGTTGGATAACCACCAACGTGTAACTGGCGCATCAACTGTCGGCTAGAGCGAATTTTCTCATCTAGATCGGCTTCGCTTAACGTCATGTTTTGCTCCCACACATCGTTTGCTAAACCTAGCGATTCTGCAATGGCTTTGAGCGTCGATGCTTCATTCACTTTTAACCCGAGCTGATAATGCGCGGATTGGATGGCCTTTAGCATGTGCCATGGATTCCGCCCCATTTTCTCCGCACTCAAGATCGCTTGTGTTGGTAGATAAGAATCAAGAACAAACGCATCTTCGCTTTTCACGCGTTGTAAATAAGCCTCACCAAACGTTGCTCCCGTTTCGGTTGCGATACGAGTGTCACTGTTGATGATGTGCTGACGAAATTCAGGCTCAATCGCGCGTTTCTCGATCATGCCGCCGGGATGAAGCACTACCTTAAATTGAGAGTTGTCCATCAAGGCTTCGATGAGTGGTGATGCCCCGTAGCACCAACCACACATGGGATCGAAGAAGTAATGCACGGTTACCATGACATTTCACCAGTATGCACTTTTGCACCGATTTCTAGCGCGATTGGCAATTGAGCTTCTGGGTATTTCGCTGACATGGTGTCAATGAGTAGAGCGCTGTTATTGCTGTGTTTTTTCGCTTGCTGAAAATCCTGCAAGTATTGTTGCGAGTAGCGAATGGTGTCTGCGTTCAGCTTTGTGCCTGCTTTCATGTGACCAGGAATGACCACTTGAGGTTTAAGCGCAAGCATCTCGCTAAGCTGCTGCTCCCAAGCATTGATGGCGGTTTGGTCAGCGGCATCGGCCATCCATAAATGCACGTTTGAGTACACGGCTACGTTACCCAGAATCGCTTTGTTATCTGGAATCCATAGGTAAGGGCGGTGTGCTGATGTGCCATGGTTACCACGGATTTCAATCTTATGGCCTTCTAGCTCTAATGATGCTTTGTCGTACGCGACAGGGATCACTGGTTTTACCGGTGCGTTTGCGCCAAGTTTTGGTCCCCAGTACGCCAGCTTTCCAGCCAACTTCTCTTTAATAATTTTTTGAACCGCTGGCGTTGTGATGATCTGCGCATCAGGGAACTGTTGGTGTAAGGCCTCTGCGCCAAAGTAGTAATCTGGGTCGGCTTGGCTGATGAAAATGGTTTTAAGCGTTTTGCCTGAGTCCAACACTTTGGCGGCAATGCGCATCGCGTCAGCTTTGGTGAAGCCAGTGTCGATGACCATGGCATCAGTCTTACCGTATACCAAGGTTGAGTTAACGTGGAAGCTGTTACCGTCGGCGTTGTAAACCTCAAGAGTAAGGGGAGAGTGGTTTGCCGCTAGGACAGGGCTTGCCATTAAAATGGATGTAGCAATAAAAGTGAATTTTTTCATAATAAGCTCCTAAAGAATTTGGGGCCAAGCGACGATGGCTTGGGAACGGGAGCTATATTAGGAAATTGATACGCTCGGAAAAATACACAATAATGTGCATCACTATTTCTTATTTCGAGCAAATATATGGACAGAGTAACGGCAGCAAAAGTATTTGTGGATGTGGTGTATTCTGGCAGTTTTACCGCGACCGCCGAGCGGTTAGACATGTCTCGGCCAATGGTGACTCGTTATGTAGAGGCGATGGAGAACTGGCTACAAACTCGTTTGTTGCACCGCACCACGCGCAAGGTGTCCCTCACCACCGCAGGGGAACGCAGCTTGCCTCAGATTGAGCGCTGGTTAAAACAGGCCGATACGTTGACGTCAAACATTGCCGTTGATGGTGAGCTGTCCGGAAAAATCCGTCTCGCGTCTAGCACTTCATTTGGGTTCTCACAGTTGATCCCAGCAGTAAACAGTTTTATGCAAAAGCACCCCAAAGTGCATATCGACATTGATCTGCAAGATTCAGTGAGTGATCTAACCGAGCAACGCATCGATCTAGCGATCCGAATTGCGTCAGATCCCGATCCTTCTTTGATTGGTAAGCCGATTGCGGTGTGTGAATCGGTGTTGGTGGCATCACCGCAATACTTGCAAACTCATCGCGCGATCGCGCATCCGCGAGATTTATCTTCACACGACTGTTTGGGTTACAAAAACTTTGAGCGTCACGTGTGGCATTTGTCTCAGGGCGACCAGTTCGAATCGGTGGGAATTGAGTGTAGCCTAACCAGCAATGAGGCCACGGCGTTATTGCATGGCGCTTTGCAAGGCATGGGTATTTCGATGCTGCCAACCTATTTGAGCAATATCTATCTGCAATCGGGTCAGCTTGAGTCGGTGTTGCCGGATTGGAAGCCAAATGATCTCAACATTTACGCGCTGTATTCATCGCGTAAACACTTGTCTCCTGCGGTGAGAGCGTTCATCGATCACAGTGAAGATTACTTTAAACAGCACCCTTGGTAATCGCGAAAGGCCTCGTCATCCCGGCTTGAGATTCATACAAGATCCTGTACCTTACATGGATATATTTTTCGCAGCGTCATTTAGAGTTTTAGTTAATGTCACAAGTTCGCATAAAATTTATTGCTTCCGATATGGACGGCACTTTGCTTGACCAATACGGTCGTTTGGATCCAGAGTTTTTCGATCTGTTTTTGCAATTGGAAGAGCAAGGTATTTTGTTCTCCGCTGCGTCTGGTCGTCAGTATTACAGCCTGCGAGACACGTTCGCGCCAATCAAAGATCGAGTGTTGTATGTGGCCGAAAACGGCACCTTGGTGATGTACCAAGACAAAGAGCTCTACAGTTGCACCATTCCTAAAGCGGAAGTGGCGGAGATTGTGAAAGCGGCTCGTGAAATTGACGGGGCGAACATCGTATTATGTGGCAAGCGCTCGGCGTACATCGAAACGCATGATCAGCAATCACTGGAAGAGTTTCAAAAGTACTACCATCGCTGTGAAACGGTGACGGATTTGCTTGAGGTCGAAGACGAGTTCATCAAGGTAGCGATTTGTCACTTTGACGGTTCGGAAGAGCTCCTGTTCCCGACCATGAACGCGAAGTTTGGCGCAACGCATAAAGTTGTAGTGAGCGCAAAAATTTGGCTGGATGTTATGAATGCCGAGGCCTCTAAAGGCGCCGCCATTAAGCATCTTCAAGAGACGATGAATTTTACTCCGGCAGAAACCATGACGTTTGGTGATTACCTCAACGACCTCGAAATGCTGCAAGTCAGTGAGCATTCGTATGCGGTTGCTAACGCGCATGAAGAGATTAAGAAAATCGCTCGTTATTCTGCGCCAAGCAACCAAGAGGCTGGGGTACTCAAAGTGATTAAAGAGAAAGTGTTAGCGAAGTAACGCCCTCCTTTCGATGTTACTTTCTTCTTAACGTAAAAAGCCCCGCAGTACATGCGGGGCTTTGTTTTTTTTTGTGTGTGGTGGGATGGGGTAGTAATGTTCCCGTTTTTTAGCGTACGTACTTAGCGGTTGCGCTGACTAAAAAGTGCTGCAACTTTCCATCCGATTTTGGTACCCACAAATCGTTGTGGTATTGGTAGATACGGCCATTGACGGTCACAGACAAGGTATTATCACCCGTTTGTTCCATGCGAATAAACTGATCCGAAGTGACCAAAAACGGCTCTTGTTCTTCAATGCTCTGTCCCGTTGCCAATACGAAGTAGCCGAATCGGTTGCCAGCATCCGGATCGGTTGAGTAGATTCGATGCCCAACGAGGCTGTAGTCGTCGTTGAGTGCCTGCTCAAGCGTTTTTTGCCCGATGGTTTCGTGCGATGGGATAAATACCCAAGCCAACACACCTGCCGCAATGACTGCTAGTAGAAGCAGTACTTGCATGAACTTTCTCATCATAAATACCGTTTAACGTTGAAATTTCATTTTGTACATGCGCTTATCCGCTATGCTGATAAGAAAGTCAACATTGTTACTGTCTTTTGGGTATTGGGCTAAGCCCATGCTGGTTGATAGTGTTGCGACGTTGTCGGAATTTAGTATTGGCGCATCAAATACCGCATTGATATGCTCACGAACGCCTTCTTCATCAACATGCTCCCCTTCGAGGATGACGGCGAACTCATCGCCTCCCATGCGATAGACGGTAAAATCATTCAACGCCATAGATTTAAGCCGTCTAGCAATTTCACGTAGTACGGTGTCTCCCACTTGGTGACCGTGTGTATCGTTGACACTTTTAAAACCATTTAAATCTAAAATCCACAGAGAAAAAGGCCTTTTCTCTTGAGTGAGCTCATTCAGGTTGATAAATAGTGCATTGCGATTTCCAAGATGAGTCAGTGGGTCGCTGAGCGCCAGTTTTCTATGGAAATGGGATTCACGATAAAAGAAATAAGTCAGAGACAGGATCGACAAAACGAATGTAGCAAACAGCATATACTGCGCTTGCATTAACCGTTGCGTTTCTCCTTTCTGTGCCTCATAGACTTTGCTGCTTAGGCGAAAGTTCTGATTAACGAAATCGACCAAGCTTAAGTACAGTGTTTGAGTGGATCGATAAAATTGAGCCGCAGCTTGGCTATCGCCAGTTCTTGCTTCAACTAATTGCGCTTCCAGCCCCTGAAATTCCTCAAAAAGATCAATGAAATACTGATGCATATTATTTCGAGAGAAAAAAGTGTAGGCTTCATTACTACTAATTAATAAATCGAATCTACTCCAGGCCAATTCATATTGCAGCTCTGCACCTTCGATATTTAATACATTTTCATCGACTCGTCTCGCTTCTCCGACAAGTTCCGAAAGCTCTTTAGAGAGTTGGAATAAAAACCAGGTTGCTTGTTTTTGCTCATTATTAAAGTTTTGTGACAGTGCGCGTGTCTGCTGCAGAAGCAATACATTTGCGAGAAGCAAAGAAGTGGCAAACACCACAAGTAACATTTTACTAGTTGTAGAGTATTGTGGTGCTCTCTGCTTTTGATGGGTGGGTTCTGATAACTTCATTCTTATTATTTTGCTTTCATCTCATTTACTTGCCAGACCATTTGCGCGTGATATTTATTGTAGTTGAGCTCAGGATAGAGACTAAGAGAGTATATTACCCAAAATGGCCCCTTATTCCTGACTTTTATATAGTGTTGATCTTGTTGGTAAGCCAGTATTGGTTGGTATCTAAGAATGTCTTGTCGAGACAGTGTCGAGTGATAGTCATTCAAGCTACTGACATCAACTTGTTCTGGCACTTTGCCATAGACGTGGGTGAGGAGCGTGCTAAGTTTGACCCCAAGAAATTCAGAAGAAGCAGGGATCCAAGGCAGCGTGGTTGTGTAGCTGGTGGTTGGTAAAGATTGAATCTCTTCCAGTTTTAATGTGACACTAGGTTGTTGGCTACTGCTAAATACGATCGTACTTGCAGATAAGAATGGCGCAACAAAAAACAGACCTAGCGCGACTATCTTTTTCATCATATGCCCTTTGAGTTTTATTCTTTTTGCTGAGCTAGGACAAAGGTGCTAGCGGTACTTTATTTGTAATTGTAATAATAGAGCCAACCGGATGAGATTTTATAATATGTTATGTTTGAAAAGTAACTGTCGGTTTACTGTACGTCAAGGTTATTAAGTGACTTCTTAATTAAAAGGTCAGAAATATGCGTTATTATTTCGCTCTATAACGAATTCGTGTCAGTTCGCAGATTTTTAATGGAAATTAATCCTATTTTCAACCGATGAATTGTATTGTGAATGAGAATTAGAAGGGTTAATGATTGAGGTACAAGCAAATCCGATTTCATCCTTACATTGTTCTCTATCTTTATTCCAATGTTATTTAAGATTGGTATGTTAATACGCACCAAAAATAAAGCCACCTAGGTAGGTGACTTTATTTTTTAATTCATCAAGTTACTTCTATGAATTAGGCAAACAAATACTTCGCATGGAAGTTGAGATGATCGTCAATAAAGCTTGAAATGAAATAATAGCTATGGTCATAACCAGGTTGCATTCTTAAGTTCAGGTTTGAATCATGCACTTTTGCTGCAGCAACCAGCGCTTCTGGCCTAAGTTGCTCGTTGAGGAAGCCATCAGCATCACCTTGATCAACCAAAATAGGAAGTGGTGATGGTTTTTGCTTGAGAAGCTCACTTGCATCGTATTGCTTCCAGCTCTCAATATCTTTGCCCAAGTAAGCAGTAAAGGCTTTTTGTCCCCAAGGGCATTGGACTGGGTTACAGATAGGGCTAAACGCCGATATTGAGCGATATTGTTCTGCGTTTTTCAGACCAATGGTTAATGCTCCGTGACCTCCCATGCTGTGCCCAGAAATCGATTTTACTTCTGAGACAGGGAAATTGCTTTCAATGATCTCTGGTAACTCTTTAGTCACGTAATCGTACATGAAGTAATGCAGTGACCAAGGTGCTTGAGTCGCATTAAGGTAAAAGCCAGCTCCTTTACCCAGGTCATAGTTTTCATCGTCAGCGATACCTTCGCCTCTTGGACTCGTGTCCGGAGCAATGATCGCAATGCCAAGCTCGGCCGCCATACGAAATGCGCCCGCTTTCTGCATAAAGTTTTCATCGGTGCAGGTTAAACCAGATAGCCAGTACAAAGCGGGTACGGGGTTCGATTTAGTGGCATTCGGTGGTAAGAAAATTGCGAAGCGCATCGTGCAGTTTAGGGCTTTGGATTCGTGTGTATATTGTTTGTGCCAACCGCCAAACACTTTGGCCTGGCTTACATTTTCAATGGTCATGAATAAACTCTCTAACAACAGAATGAATTCAGGCTCCCCAAAAGGAGAGCCTGAGGCAGCATTATTGATCCATATGAATAACAGTACGGATGCTCTTACCTTCGTGCATCAGATCAAACGCTTTGTTTACGTCAGCCAATCCCATTGTATGAGTAATGAACTCTTGCAAGCCAAACTCACCAGCCATGTAACGGTTTACGATTTCTGGAAGCTCAGAGCGGCCTTTAACACCACCGAAAGCCGAGCCACGCCATACACGACCAGTTACTAGCTGGAATGGACGAGTAGAGATCTCTTGACCTGCACCCGCAACACCGATGATCACCGACTCACCCCAACCTTTGTGACAACACTCAAGTGCCTGACGCATCACGTTTACGTTACCGATACATTCGAATGAGTAGTCAACACCACCGTCAGTCATTTCAACAATCACTTCTTGGATAGGCTTGTCGAATTTCTGTGGGTTAATCACATCGGTTGCGCCTAGCTGTTTTGCAAGATCGAATTTGCTTTCGTTGATATCGATACCGATGATGCGGCTTGCACCCACCATGCGTGCACCGATGATCGCTGAAAGACCGATGCCGCCCAGACCAAAGATCGCAACCGTGTCGCCTTTTTCAACTTTTGCCGTATTCATAACTGCGCCCATACCGGTTGTTACGCCACAACCTAACAGACACACTTCTTCAAGTGGTGCATCTTTGTTTACTTTCGCTAGCGAGATTTCAGGGAGTACCGTGTACTCAGAGAAAGTAGAACAACCCATGTAGTGGAAGATGGTTTCACCGTTGATAGAAAAACGGCTTGTACCATCGGGCATCAGACCTTTACCTTGTGTTTCACGCACGGCCTGACAAAGGTTGGTTTTGCCCGATTTACAGAACTTACACTCGCCACATTCTGCGGTGTAAAGAGGAATCACGTGGTCGCCAACCTTAACGCTAGTGACACCTTCGCCCACCATTTCAACAATGCCGCCACCTTCGTGACCAAGAATAGAAGGGAAGATGCCTTCTGGATCGTCGCCTGACAGAGTGAACGCATCAGTATGACAAACACCTGTCGCGACGATGCGCACTAGCACTTCACCCGCTTTAGGAAGCTGTACATCCACTTCTTCCATTTTCAGTGGTTCGCCAGAGGCCCATGCAACCATTGCCTTGGATTTGATGTGAGTTTGACCAGGTTTGATTTCAACAGTCATTGGATTTTCCTTTATATTCTCAGTATATGGAGTGACGTAATAAGCGTAGTTAAGGTTTGCTTCCTGCGCTGCGTCGTTTTGCTGGTATCCATTCTAGGTGTTTCAATAAAAATGATAATCCGTCCATTTTGAAAATGATTTTTACATATACGTAATAATGTTAAAGTGAGTGGACAACAAGAGTGTGATGCCTCCTCAAAACAGAAGGGAAAACGGAAAAGGCGATTGACCTGAGGTTAGGTAGAGGGACTAGAGTAGAAAACAATCGACCCATCAGCTAAGTAAGAGTGATTATGAATAAGACGGATCTGAACGCCTATTTAACCAAGCTCGGTTTGTCGAGTGAGTTACCCGCCGATTTGGAGTCATTGCACAAGATTCACGTAGCGCAGCACCGTTGCCTGCCGTTTGAGAACTTTGATATTTCGTTGCAGCGTGGCATCTCTGTTGAGATTGAAGACATCATTCAAAAAACCGTGTATCACTCCCGTGGTGGCTACTGCTTTGAACTGAATGGCTTAATGCTCGATGTGCTCAAGACCCTCGGGTTTGAAGCGCGCAGCTTACTTGGGCGTGTTCACGTGATGGGGACGCCGACAGGTCGCAGCCATCAAATCACGTTGGTGACGCTGGATGAACAAGCATGGATTGTCGATGTAGGCTTTGGCTCCAATACGCCGCGCGCGCCATTGCCGTTTATCCTCAACCAAGTGATTCAGACGGATTTACAAACCTTCCGCTTTGTCGAAGATGCTCAGTTTGGTTACTTCCTTCAAGTGTTGTCAACGGACGGAACGGACACATGGAACAACCTTTATAGCTTCGATTTAGAGTTTGTGTTTGCAGGTGACATCGCGTGTGGCAACTTTTTTACCTCCACTTCTCCCAACTCGCGTTTTACCAGCGCAAGAGTCGCGGCGAAAGCAACAGAAAGTGGGTTGGTGACATTGCTTAACTACACACTCAAATACACCAGCCAAGGTGAGCAGACAGAATTAGAGTTAGAGCCGGGCCAAGCCTATCTTGATGCATTGAAAGAATATTTCGGCATTGAGCTTGATGCGCAGTACGGCGATCTTCGTCCGTTGCCTGATGCGTAAAACTCTCCCGTTTTCAAAGCGTAGCGCGCCGAAAACATTTTCATCACTATTTGTCTAAAAGAGGTCGACAGGAATACAGCATGGCGAATTGGGAAGGGGTCAGCGAATTTGTTGCTGTGGCGGAAACCAACAGTTTTACCGGAGCAGCAGCTAAGCTGAAAACATCGGTGGCACAAATCAGTCGTCGGGTATCGGCACTTGAAGAACGACTTGCGGTGAAATTGCTGCATCGCACGACGCGAAAAGTCTCCCTGTCTGAAGCCGGACAACTCTATTACCAGCAGTGTAAACATTTGGTGGAAGGGTTAGAACTGGCCGAGCTTGCCGTAACGCAAATGCAGACGGAACCGCGCGGTTTACTGCGCGTGACGGCTCCTGTGACGTATGGGGAAATGAACCTCGCGCCGCTTTTGCATCAGTTTTTGGAAAAGTACCCGCGTGTGGATCTCGACTTAGTGCTGACCAACCAAAAGCTGGATTTGATTGAGCAAGGTGTGGACGTGGCGATTCGTCTTGGCCGCTTGCAAGATTCCAGCATGATCGCTAAACGTCTTTCGTCGCGCCAAAACTATGTGTGTGCCAGTCCGATGTATTTGGAGCGTTTTGGTGAGCCACATACGTTGTCGGAATTGGGACGGCATCAGTGCTTGGTTGGCTCGGTCGACTATTGGCACTTTAAGGAAAATAAACGCGATAAGTCTTTGCGCGTGTCGGGACGGATCAAATGCAACAGCGGCTTTGCTTTGGTGGATGCAGCGAAACGCGGATTGGGTTTGGTGCAGCTGCCGGACTACTACGTGCAAGAGGCGTTAGACAGCGGCGAGTTGGTCGAAGTGCTGACCAGTTACCGCGACGACCGCGAAGGCATTTGGGCGCTGTATCCGCAAAGTCGCAATTTGTCGCCCAAAGTGCGGTTGTTGATCGACTTTTTGGCGCAAGAGTTGGCGTGATCAGCGCATCAACTGACGCAACGTGACGTCCGGAAGCGCGGTCAGTTTTTTACTTTGCACCAAGAACAATTCCGCGCACGCCAAGGCATCACTGGCGGCAGAGTGCGATAAGTACCCCGGCAGATGATAATAGCGGCGCAAATCGTCCAACTGATAACTGCTGTGCGAGCCGCTTTTCCCTGCATAGCTAAACTGCTTTTCGATTTGCAGAGTGTCGACAAAATACGCGGGGAAATCCTCTACTTGGTAGCGAGAGGAAAAATAAGCGTGAATGAAGGCTTTTTCAATGCAGCATCCGTGGGCGAGCACCACTTTTCCTGTGATGCGTTCCAACAACCGATTCATCCCTTCATCCAATGGCAGTCCTTTAGCGAGATCTTGCGGAGTTAAGCCATTAATTTGCGCTGTTTCTGGTTTGATGAATTGTCCATGACAAATGTACCACTCTTTGGAGCTGGCGATATCAATGCCGTCCAGCGTTAGGTCAACCACGCCAATCGATAAGATTTTATCACCTTGCGCGTCCACGCCTGTGGTTTCAAAGTCCAACGCAACAAAACTCAAATCCTTCAAGGTCGTTGAGTCATCCACCAAAGGCTGTTGAAGATAGTCTTTCAGCACGATTGGCCAATCGTCGATAACGTGAATGGCTTGGCGTTTTTGCTCAGGAGAGAGCGGCGTTTCCCACCGCTTAAACCAACGTTTAATCATGGTTACGCCCCTTTCACAAACTTCAGTTTCGCGACATCTTGCAGCTCACTGATGATCTTAAATGCATCTTTTAAGTGCTTGCGTTCAAAGCTACTGAAATCATCGGGTGCGATGTGGTTGTCAGGTGTGGTGCCTGCCAGAATCGCATTGAGTTGATGACGGAAACGTACCTGAGTAATAAAGCGATAAGCGCCAATGATGTTTTCGACACTGTCTTTCGACAATGTGCCGTGCTGGGCTGCGTAGCGAAAACGCTCTTCTGTGCCAGTTAACGAGCCGCCAGCGGCAAGACTGAAAATACGCGCCAGATCGATGATCAGATTCAAGGCGTACTTTTTGATGTTTAACGTGTTGCTGTTTTCCCCACCTTTTTCCAACACCAAATTGTTGAAAATGCCAAGTGGCGGCTGAGTGTCAATCGCATCGCGCACCAAAGCCGGAATAAAGCTCGGGCTCTTTTGAATGCAGTCATGCAAGTGTTGTTGGATTTGGTCGACAAACTCGCGGTTGCCGTGAATGGCACGTACTTCAAGGAATACGCTAATGCTCAATAGTTTGTTGTATTCTGGGCTGGCCACCCATTTCTGATAGTACTCTTTCCAACGACGAATTGGCTGACACC
This sequence comes from Vibrio diabolicus, assembly GCF_011801455.1. Taxonomy (NCBI): domain Bacteria; kingdom Pseudomonadati; phylum Pseudomonadota; class Gammaproteobacteria; order Vibrionales; family Vibrionaceae; genus Vibrio; species Vibrio diabolicus. Next base: position 62,611 of record NZ_CP042452.1, read on the forward strand.
ACTTTGGTGACGCCGCCATGTACTTGCCGTCACAAAGCGGATAGCCGCACGCCGCTAAACCATTACACACCCGCATAGCAAGGTGAGTGAAGTACAGTTTATGTTCTTCGGTGGCGTCATCGGAAAGCACAATCGCACTGTCTTGGTCTGACAGCATGTGCACTTCGTTACGGGCGTGAGAGCCTGCAACCAACCACGCGTAATCACACGGCGGTGGGCCCAACAGTTCTTCATTGAGCTGAATGATGCGGCGCGTGAAAGCGTCCATGATCATCGACATCACTCGACCCTGAATTTCCGCACTCACACCGCTTTCCACCAACGCTTGGAAAATGGTTTGACGTTCTTCTTTCAACGCCGCCAGCGCGTTGAGTGAACTCGCGTATTTGATTTTCTCAATTAAGAACAAAGACTGCGTGCGGTGGTTATGCACTAAATGTGTTGTCGTTAGAAGTCCTTTCACTTGCTTGCCATGTACCACGGGCAAACAGCGAATGTTGTATTGCAGCATCAAGGAAATGGCTTGAATCACTTTAGCATCGTCCTCGATCAACACGGGGTTTGGCGTCATCACATCGGCAATGGGCTGATTGGTATCCATGTCTTGTGCGACGACCGATTTCGTCATATCTCGGTCGGTGACTAAGCCAATAATCTCGCCTTCTTTCATCACAACGGCACAGGAGCTGCGTTGTTTGCCGCACATGGTTTGCGCCACACTGCGGATAGAGTCGTTCACATCGACAATCGCAATGTTTTCGCTGGCGATCTCGCCAACAGTACGAAAGAACAGCCCTTTTTCTTCTTTCCGACAAACGTACTTCACCGCAGAACTCAAGCGCACATTGGCTTGGGCGGCAAAATAGTCGGCAAATTCTGGGTGTTCTTCGCTGACCAGTTTTAGCTCAGAATGGGGGATCAAATAGAGCAATGAATCTTCAATCGCTTCCGCTTGGTAACCATCTTCGGCATTTTCGAGTGGGTCGAGGAAAGTAAAACCAAATTGATCATCTTGTCCAAGGCGTGCACGCAGTTCGCCGTTAGGCGTGCGCTGTTCAATGGCGCCGGTTCGGATAATGTAGAGGTAACGTTGATCGCACAAGGCGCTAAAACCGATGGTTTCACCCCTCACGAGGTACTTGACCTTGACGGAGTTCGCGATGCTTTCAACCACAGGTTCTGGCAGTTTATCAAAGGGGTCAATTTTGATTAAAAAGTCGAAGATGTTTGGAGTGACGGATGTGCCCATGGTTTACCTCTAAAATGAACCGGTGTTTCAACATTGTTCTAAGTGGCAAAAAAAGCAGCCTCGCGGCTGCCTCTTGTTTCTGATTATGCCGGGTAATCGTGGTAACCCAATTGCTCAGAAATGTTTTTACCTGCTTGATGCAGTAAGCCGACGTAATATTCCATTCTCTCTTCATCGAAACGGATGGTTGGGAATGAGATAGACAAGCCAGCAATGATTTGACCAAAGCGGTCATAAATCGGCGCAGCGATACAACGAAGACCTGGTTCTTGCTCTTCGTTATCTTCTGCATAGTGGAAATCGCGCACTTTCGCCAATTCTTCTAGCACTTGATCGGTGTTTTCCAATGTTTTTTCTGTGTGCTTAATGAACTCGACATCGCTCAATACGTCACGAACGAAGCTTTCATCGCGCTCAGAAAGCAGCACTTTACCAATCGCAGTACTGTAGAGCGGATTGCGACGACCGATGCGCGATTGCATGCGTAGGTTGTAGCCAGAGTCGATTTTGTGGATGTAAATGATGGCATTTTCATCCAGCGCACCAAGGTGCAAGGCTTCGTTGGTTTGTTCTGAAATGTGGCGCATTTCTTTGTCGGCCAGTTCGATCAGATCGACGTACTCAAGCGATTTTGCGCCCAACTCGAACAACTTAAGTGTTAGAGAGTACTTATCCGCTTCGCCTTCTTGAGACACGTAACCGAGTGATTTCATGGTCTGCAGAAAACGGTAAGTAGTCGCTTTCGACATCATTAGACGTTGTGAAAGCTCTGAAACGCCGATGGCTTTCTGTTCACCAAGTGCTTGAAGAATATGAAAAACCTTAAGTACTGACGAAACCGCTTCAGGCTGAGTCGACTTTTCCATTGTTGCCCCTTTCATTCTTAGTTTTCTGCATTATATCGCTGAAAAATTTAAGAACCAGTATTTTTAAAATGCCTTTTCAAAAATTTGAAACCGCGCAATTAAAGAATCCATAAAAACAAGATCGCAATCAATATTTTTAAAACGCCTTTTCAAAAAAAATTGCAAACAGTTTCTTTTTGGGTCAGGATGAATGCATACAAAGTGACATGGCCAAGACGCCAAATCACGACATTACCTACTATTGAGGAAAACGACATGATTCTTGATTCATTTAACCTTGAGGGAAAAGTGGCCATTGTTACTGGTTGTGACACTGGTCTTGGTCAAGGTATGGCGCTTGGTCTAGCAAAAGCGGGCTGTGACATTGTTGGCGTAAACATCAGCGAACCAACAGAAACGATTGAGAAAGTAGAGGCTGAAGGCCGTAAGTTCGTCGATATCCGCGCTAACTTAATGAAACTAGACGACATCCCAACTATCGTTGACCGCGCAGTAACCGAACTTGGTCGCATTGATATCTTAGTGAACAACGCGGGCATCATTCGTCGTAACGATGCCATCGAGTTTTCTGAGCAAGATTGGGATGACGTAATGAACATCAACGTGAAGTCTGTGTTCTTTATGTCTCAAGCGGTTGCAAAACAGTTCATCGCGCAAGGTGAAGGCGGCAAGATCATCAACATCGCATCAATGCTTTCTTTCCAAGGCGGTATTCGCGTGCCTTCTTACACTGCGTCTAAAAGTGGCGTAATGGGTGTGACTCGCCTAATGGCGAACGAATGGGCAAGCCACGGCATCAACGTAAACGCGATTGCTCCGGGTTACATGGCAACCAACAACACCGCGGCATTGCGTGCCGATGAACAGCGCAACAAAGAAATCGTAGACCGTATTCCTGCTGCTCGCTGGGGTACGCCAGAAGATCTAGCTGGCCCTTGTGTATTCCTAGCATCTAAAGCTGCGGATTACATCAACGGCTACACCATCGCAGTAGATGGTGGCTGGCTAGCGCGCTAATCGAGTTGCGAGAAGGTGATGGTGGATACCACGATATTAGCGCAAGCTTTAGGGTTTATTAGTTTTGGTTTGGGATTCTCCGTCTTCTACCAGAAGAATGACAGGCACCTAAAAATCTTGATGCTGATTTTTAACCTCAATCATCTTCTCCACTTTTTATTGCTGGGCTCGATGGTCTCTGCGCTGAGCGCATTGCTGTCGGCGCTCAGAACGACCACGGCGATTTTTGTCTCGTCGAAACGAGTCGCTGCTGTCTTTATTGTGATCAGTTTAGTCAGTGGCTTTTGGGTAGCAGAGCAATGGCGTGATTTATGGCCGATTATCGGGACGGTGATTGGTACATACTCGGTGTTCTGCTTGTCAGGGATCAGGATGCGCATTGGCTTTTTGCTCGGCGCGTCTTGCTGGCTAACCAATAATATTCTGGTGGGGTCCATTGGTGGAACGCTGTTAGAAATGACCGTGATCGTGATGAATTTATTGACGATTTATCGCTTACATCGTCAGCAATCAGAATCCATGATTAATCAATCAAGTTATTAGGTGAACCATGTTCGTATTTAACCAAGACATTCCGATGGAAGATCTCGGCGAAGGGATTTCACGCAAAGTACTGGCACACAGCGACAACATGATGTCGGTAGAAGTGCACTTTGAAGAAGGTGCAATTGGTGCGATGCACTCACACCCGCACGAGCAGCTGACTTACGTGCTTTCTGGTGAGTTTGAATTCACCATCGGTGATGAGAAAAAAATCGTCAAAACGGGCGATACTATGTACAAAGAGCCAAACATTGAGCATGGCTGTGTTTGTCTGAAAGCGGGTGTACTTATCGATACTTTCACCCCAATGCGCAAAGATTTTGTTTAAGAATTGAAATTTGAATGCGGAGTTTCCGCAGGAGTAACACATGAAAATTGCACTAATGATGGAAAACAGCCAAGCAGCGAAAAACGCAATGGTGGCTGGTGAGCTTAACTCAGTAGCAGGTGGCCTTGGTCACGATGTTTTCAACGTTGGTATGACGGATGAAAACGACCATCACCTAACTTACATTCACCTAGGTATCATGGCGAGCATTCTGCTGAACTCAAAAGCTGTGGACTTCGTGGTAACTGGTTGTGGTACTGGCCAAGGTGCATTGATGTCTTGCAACCTACACCCTGGCGTTGTTTGTGGTTACTGCCTAGAGCCATCAGACGCGTTCCTGTTCAACCAAATCAATAACGGCAACGCGATTTCTCTAGCATTTGCGAAAGGTTTTGGTTGGGCGGGTGAATTGAACGTTCGTTACATCTTCGAAAAAGCGTTCACAGGCAAGCGCGGCGAAGGTTACCCAATTGAGCGAGCAGCACCTCAGCAAGCGAACGCAGCTATCCTAAACAACGTGAAATCAGCGGTAGCAAAAGACGTGGTTGAAGGTCTACGTGCTATCGACCAAGAGCTAGTGAAAACTGCAGTAGGCAGCACGCAATTCCAAGAGTGTTTCTTCGCGCACTGCCAAGTACCTGAAATTGCAGAATATGTGAAGTCGCTACTAGACTAAGCACTCATTTTATCGGGAAATAGGTTAAGGCCAGCCATTGTGCTGGCTTTTTTTGTTTTTAAGCCGGAGAGAATGCCATGCACGTTGCGCCGATTACTTCACTACAGACTTGGTTTCCTGAACATCTCGTTTTGCCTTTGTGGTCTGAGCCTCAAATCCCCTCCCATCTGGTGCAAAGTTATCAAGAAAGAAATCCGAACGAGTTGTTACCAGATCGCGAAGTGTTTGAGATCACGCATCCCGAAATTGTCGTGTTTGAACCAGAGCAATCCAACGGGATTGGTATTTTATTGATGCCCGGTGGTGGTTATCAGCGAGTCTCGGTGGATAAAGAAGGGGCGGACAGCGCACACGTGTTGAACCAAGCAGGTTTTACCGTGTTTGTGATGACCTATCGCATGCCAAACGAAGGGCACGAATTTGGATCTTGGACGCCACTGGCGGACGCGCAGCGAGCAATGCGTTTGGTGCGTCGGTTGCCTTTGGCGTCTCACTTATCATCGATTGGTGTTTTAGGTTTCTCGGCTGGCGGACACGTTGCAGCGAGCTTAGCGACGAATAACGCATTGGATATTTATCCTCTTCAAGATGAGGCGGAGCGTGTATCTGCCAAGCCCGATTTTTGCGCTTTGATGTACCCGGTGATCAGTATGAACATCGATATTGCGCACATGGGCTCGCGTGCCGAGTTACTGGCTAATTTGGAACGTGAATCTGACCTTCTCCGATTTTCGCTAGAAAAACAGGTGACGTCAGACATGCCGCCTTGTTTTCTTTTACATGCCAGTGACGATACCGCCGTGAGTGCGGAAAACAGCCTCGTGTTTTGGCAAGCACTTCGCCAGCACGAAATCGCGACCGAAATGCATCTGTTTGAGCAAGGTAAACACGGTTTTGGTATTCGCGATGCACAAGGTTTGCCTGTCGCGGCGTGGCCGCAATTGCTCTCTGCATGGCTACAAAATCTGGCCGAGAAAGCACGCAGATAGATCAAGTTCACGAAATAAATGAACCATTGTTTTATTTTTATTGTTAACTGGTTTTGTAATTGCAATAATGGCGACATCAAATACTGAGGAGACTTCCCATGAACCCAATCAGTCGTGTCGCCATCATCGGCGAATGTATGGTGGAGCTTAAAAAACATGACGGCGTGCTACAGCAAGGTTTTGGCGGTGATACGCTCAATACCGCGGTGTACCTTTCTCGTCTAACCAAACAACACGGGGTCGAAACTTCGTATGTGACGGGATTAGGGCATGATCCGTTTAGTCGTGAAATGCTAACGGCATGGCGTGAAGAGGGGATCAATACGGACATGGTCTACCTTTCTGAAGATAAATTGCCAGGCATCTACGCGATTGAAACCGCCGAAGATGGCGAGCGTAGCTTCTTTTACTGGCGTAATGATGCGGCAGCAAAATACTGGTTGCGTGAACGAGCATTGTTGTCGTTGGTGAAAGATCTTTGTCAGCATCAAATGATCTACCTGAGTGGTATTAGCTTGGCGATCATCTCGGACGATTGTCGTCAGATGTTGATTGAGCTGCTAACAATGTGCCGTAAAGAAGGTGTGAAAATCGCATTCGATAACAACTTCCGCCCTAAGCTCTGGCCTAACATCGAGCAAGCTCGTGATTTTTACTCAAAGATCCTCAGCGTCACCGACATGGCATTTTTGACCTTCGATGACGAGGTCATGCTGTGGGGAGATAAGCACGAAGATGAAGCGATCAGTCGTACGAAAAACTTTGGCGTGAAAGAGATCATCGTGAAACGTGGCGCGGACGACTGTTTTGTTGTAACACAAGATCAACAACACACCGTTGCGGCCTTGAAGGTCGATGCTGTGGTGGATACTACGGCGGCGGGTGATTCTTTTAGTGCGGGTTATCTTGCAAAACGAATTTTAGGCGGAGACGTTGCTGAGTCTGCGCTTGCTGGGCACAAAGTGGCTGGCACGGTTATTCAACATCGCGGCGCGATCATTCCAAGCCAAGCGATGCCAACTATTTAAGGAACGATGAAATGAAAGATCTGAACCAACAACTTTCAGAAATTAAAGTAGTCCCTGTTATCGCGATCAAAGACGCAGGCAAGGCAGTGAAATTGGCACAGGTGCTGATTGAAAATGGCCTGCCATGTGCTGAAGTGACGTTCCGTACTGAGGATGCCGCTTTAGCGATCAAAAACATGCGCGAAGCGTACCCAGAGATGTTGATTGGCGCGGGAACTGTGCTGACAAGCGCGCAAGTGGATGAAGCGATTGATGCGGGCGTGGACTTTATTGTGAGCCCAGGTTTCAACCCAACTATAGTGAAATACTGCCAACAGCGTAACGTGACCATCGTCCCTGGTGTCAACAACCCAAGCTTGGTTGAACAAGCAATGGAAATGGGTCTGCGTACGCTGAAGTTTTTCCCAGCAGAACCGTCAGGCGGCGTCGCGATGCTAAAAGCATTGTCTGCGGTTTACCCTGTAAAATTCATGCCAACCGGTGGCGTGAGCCCAAGCAATGTTAAAGATTACTTGTCTATTTCTTCAGTCTTAGCGTGTGGTGGTACTTGGATGGTACCCGGTGATTTGATTGACAACGAGCAATGGGATGAACTGGCGAAGCTGGTTCGTGAAGTTGCGGGAATTATCGAATAATTCCTCACCCCGGTTAGCGCCGAGAACTATCGTAGATAGTCGAACGATCTTTTGAGCAATTTGCCAACGCCTGCGGCTCCACCGTAGGCGTTTTTTTATGTGCAGTTTTGGCGAGTTAAAAAGCCAGCTTTCCATTAGGCGCGACACAAAACAACGCGCCCAACTCGGTTTACTTACCCATTTACTTACTTAGTTTTTTGTTTCTGCCAAGCACGTTTAGAGTGCTGGGTAGGTTGTAGTAGGAACAAGCTAAACAGCAACACAATGCAGCCAATTGCGACAAAGATGGATTGAGAAGAGCCCGCTAACACGACGCCGGCTAGAATCAGTAACATGCCCGCCAACGCTGTGATGGAGCCGACATAAAGTCCTTGCTTATGATTGATAGGGGACTGCTCCTCGTCGCTGATCGGTGTGGCGAGTTGAATCGCAAGTGCAGTGCGACTTTGCTGGATTGATGGTGGCTCTTTGGCATAAAAGACCCGCGTAAACAGGAAGAAGCCTCCCGTCACCAGTAAATGAACGGCAAGCGTAGCGACCACGGACAGGTCTTTGCTTTCTCTTGGCGTTAATGGCGAGGAAGAGAGCCACTGTACATCAAAGATAAACATCATAAAGAGCGATACTGCGCATCCGACCATAACGGTGGCCCACCCCGACCAGTTTGGTGTTTTCATACTGACAAGCGCAAGCAGAGATGGGATGTTGATTGGCATCTGAATGAACGCCGCGAACACAATCATCATGTCGAACAAGCTGTACGACTCAACAGACGCCAGCAGCAAAGCTGTGACCGTGGCTAATACGCCAGATACTATCGTCGCAATTTTTCCAACCATCAACTGCTGACGACTGGTAGCATTTGGGTTGAACCACACTTGGTAGAGGCTTTTGACCACAATGCCAGCGTTGCGGTTGTGTGCTGATGAAAGCGGTGCAATGGTCGCGGCCACCAATGCCACCATCACCAATCCGAGTAAACCTTGAGGCATGTAATGTTGGATGTAGTAAAGATAAGCGGCGTTGTTCGCACTCTGCTCTAGTGCAGGATAGATTGCCAGTAAATCGATGTTTTGCGCTGCCACGAACCACGCTGGCATAAACCACAGTACAGGGGCAAAAACAAACAGCACACCAGCAACGAATGCGGCCTTGGTGGCGTCTTTATCGTTGGCGGTGGTCAGAAAGCGATAGCAGCTCAAGGTGTGGTTATTACTCATGGTTTGTTGCAGCAGCATGGCGATTGCCCACATCACAAACAGAGACGGCATCCTGATCTGTTCACCATAAATTGGCGTGGCGTGCGCAAATACTTCGCTTGGTGAGTCAAAGCGTTGCAGTGCGGTATAGCCGATCACTAGAGTAATGGCGATCAGCAAAATTAATTGAATTACATTCGTCACAGACACCGTCCACGCGCCTCCGCTCACGGCGATCAAAGTGACGACCACCCCCATAGCGAGAATGGTGGTCGACATCTCAATGGCAAAAACAGCAGAGAAAAAAGACGCCAATCCATTCATCCAAATAGCACAGGCGATCAAAGTCAGCGGAAAGCTTAACCATGTGAATAGCTGTTCTGATGTGTGGCCAAACCGCACTCGAATCACTTCCATGGCGGTTTCTACGCGTAACCTTCGATAGCGACGCGCAAAAAATGCTGCCGCGACGAAAAATCCCAACGCATTTCCCCAAAAGATGAACATCACGCTGATGCCATCTTCATACGCTTTGGCTGCGGCACCCGTAAACGTCCACGCTGAAAATTGCGTCATGAATGCGGTCGCGCCAGCCATCCACCACATCATGGTTCCTCCACCTTGAAGGAAGTCGTTCGACGAGGTGGAAAAGCGGCGAAATAGCCACGCAGCGATCCCAATAAAGAGCAGATAGATCATTACGATCATCGAATCCAATAAAGTCATGTGTCATAGCTCACGAAAAAATTAAAACACCGTTTTAAAGATCACAAAAATACCGATAAGAACTTTATCAGTACGTAATAATGAATATATTAAAACAAGATTTATTATAAAATAAAATGGTGTTTCAAAATGAAAGTTAGATACCTTACTTCTGCACTCTTACTTGCAATGACTTCTGGTTTAGCGGCTGCCGCATCGGTGGATATTCGTCATGAATATGTGCCTGATCGTGATGGTGACGAACATCGAGATCGTATTTACGTTTCTCACCGTTTCGACAACCAAATCGGTTTTAGCGTGGAAGCAAAATGGAACTACAAAGATGGTCACATGGGCAATGCAGGCCATGAAACTGGCGTGAGCTACCGTTGGAAAGCGACCGACAATTTCTCTCTAACGCCGGGCATTAACATTGATGCCAGCCCATCGGGTGCGTCAGTGTTCAAGTACAACTTGACTGGCGCGTACAAAATCAATGACGAGTGGGATGTCGCTGCGCGTATTCGTCATGGGGACAAAAACACGGACGACTCGCGCTACAACCAGCTCAACCTTTACGCAAACCGTAAGTTTGAATGGGGCAAGCTTGGCGTAGAAGCGGAGTACAAAGATATTCATGGCGGTGAAGGTGGCTGGAAAGACAAAGGTCATGATCAGCTGATCGACTTTAAAGGCGAATACACCAAGTTAGAAAGTGGCGTGATTCCATTCTTCGCTATCGCGGCTATCACGCACAAGGGTGACGGCTCAGAGTTTAAAGATGAATATGTTCCTCGTTTCCGTGTCGGTTTGAAATACAACTTCTAACAAGGAAAAGTGACCATGAAAAAACACACTTTAGCCTTGTGTCTGGCGGCCATATTGGCCCCAGTCGCACACGCTGCTGAGATTAAGGTCGAAGACCTGACTTGGAAAGCGATCACTTTTGGTCAATCGACCGACATGAACTTTGGCTCAACCATTTTGCCGGAAAAAGTCGGCGTGAACCAAGTGACGGTCAATGGTGAGGCTGTCGCTGCTGGCAAGTTAGCGTCCACATTTACCATTGAAAGCCGCGGCGGCAAGTTAGCTAACTCGCATGAAGGACTCACCTTTTACTACACCGAGCTACCAACCGATGTGAACTTTACCCTCAGTGCCGATGTGGTGCTTGAACAGCTTGGCCCAGAAACGGGCGCGACACCCAACCGCCAAGAAGGCGCAGGTTTGATGGTGCGCGACATTCTAGGTGCCGAGCGTTTAGTGCCGCAACCTGAGGGCCATGAAGAGTTTCCGTCTGCATCGAACATGGTGATGAACCTAATGCGTTCTCACACCCGCACGAACGATGGCATGACCAACATCAACGCATCGTTTCGTGAAGGCGTTTATCAACCTTGGGGAACACCGGGTAACCGTTTAAGCCGTGTCGATTATGTGGAAGGGGTGCCTTACGGCACGGCTGAAACCTACCGCATGACGCTGACACGCACCAATGATGGTTTCAAAGTCAGCTACCGTAATGGCGAAAAATTCGTTGAGCAAGCGGTAAAAGGCGCGAATGCCAATATCGTTGAAATGCAAAACTCAGACTCGCAATACGTCGGCTTCTTTGCGTCACGCAATGCAAAAATGACGGTGAGCAATGTCGATTTGCAGCTTGCTGCGGCGGATACCGTGGACGCTCCAAAATACGCGGCCAAGCAGGGAGAATTGGTATTCCAAATCGCTTCTTCACCTCGATCTGCAACCAAGGAGTATCCGGTTCAAGCTCGTGCCAACTACTCGGGCGAATTTGAAGTTCTGCACAATGACAAAGTGGTTGCGAAGCAAACCGTGACGGCGGGCGAGTTGTTCAGCCAGTGGCTGACACTCGATAGCGGCGCGAATCAAATGGAAGTGAGATTCACCGCCATTGACGGCCCAAACAAAGAGACACAAGCGCATCGTTACAGCGTTGACGTTGTTTCTCTGCCAGACCCAATGACGCTGTATGTTGCACCAAACGGCAGCGACAAAGGCAACGGATCTCAAGCACAACCGCTTGATTTAGCTACCGCAGTAGAACTGCTTCCTGCTGGTGGCACCATCATTTTGAAAGATGGTGACTACCAAGGGATGGAAATCCCGCTGACGGCGAGTGGCAGTGTCGACAAGCTCAAGCACCTACGTGCGGAAAGAGACAATGTTCGCTTTGTTTCGGAACTTCGTCACGAGGCAAATTACTGGCATTACCAAGGTATTGAAGTTGCGGGTGCGCAGTTCATTGTTCATGGTAGCCACAACACCTTCGAAAAAATGGTGACACACGGCGCTCCAGATACTGGTTTCGTGATCACCTCTCCTGAAAACATTGGCCGCGCACTGTGGGCAAGTTACAACCAAGTGATTGAAAGCGAAAGCTACAACAACATGGATCCTTCGCAGATCAACGCAGACGGTTTTGCGGCCAAGATGCGTATCGGCGATGGCAACACCTTCATCCGTTGTTTGTCTCACCACAACATTGATGACGGTTGGGACTTGTTCAACAAAGTGGAAGATGGCGCAAACGGTGCGGTGACCATTTTGGATTCCATCTCTTTCAGCAACGGGCGCGCACTCGATGTTGCCAACAAGGGTGGCACGATTGGTAACGGCTTCAAGCTAGGCGGCGAGGGGATTCCGGTTCCACATGTGGTGAAAAACAGCCTGTCTTTCAATAACAATATGGACGGATTTACGGACAACTTTAACCCTGGTGCACTGGTATTGAGCGACAACGTGTCGATTGATAACAAGCGCTTCAACTACTTGTTCCGTAAGAGCCCATATTCCGGCGAGATTGAGCAAGGCACGTTCACCAATAACCGTTCTTACCGATTCCACGTCAGCAGCAAATATGACGACGTGATCAACAGTGCGAAATCGACTGGCAATGCGTTGGTCGAAAATGGCACGACTTACACCAGTGATGGCAAAGCGGTCGACAGCAAAACGCTCGCGCCATTAAAGCAAGCGTCGGTGATTGATACCCAGCAAGCCATTCCGGGTAAGCAAGAGGCGATGCAGCTTAAGCAACTTATTCACTAACGAGTAACTACGGGCTCTCAGGAGCCCTTTTTTTCGTCAAAACTCACCTTACAACGGTCGCATTTTTACGCTTTTCGACTTGTCAGTGACAATCTCTTTTTGGTTCTAAGATTAACTAAGGGAATGCAGCAACGACGAGTATGGATCCGCAATTATTTACAAGACGCTCACTATTGATCTTCATCACGTTTGAACGCAAAAAATAAAAAATGAACCGTTGTTTTGATTTTTGTCTCAGTTAGTTTTGTTTTTTGAAAATATAATTTATCTAAATTAAAACAGCGTTTCGAGGTTTCTATTATGGAATACGATTACTTAGTAATAGCAGGCTACTTTGCCCTGATGGTGGCAATCAGCTTGCTGTTCAAAAAAATGGCAAGCAATAGTACCAGCGACTATTTCCGCGGGGGCGGTAAGATGCTTTGGTGGATGGTTGGTGCCACAGCATTTATGACTCAGTTCTCTGCATGGACGTTTACCGGTGCAGCGGGTAAAGCGTTTAACGATGGCTTCGCGGTATTGGCCGTGTTTGTTGGCAACATGGTGGCGTACGTTTTCGCTTACTTCTACTTTGCTCGCCGCTTCCGCCAAATGCGAGTCGATACACCAACTGAAGGGGTAAAACGCCGCTTTGGTAACACTAACGAGCAGTTTTTCACTTGGGTAATCATTCCGTTAAGTGTGATTAACGCGGGTGTTTGGCTAAACGGTTTGGGTGTGTTTGCTTCTGCGGTATTTAATGCCGACATCGTGACTACTATTTGGGTGACTGGCCTTGCGGTATTGGCTATCTCATTGCTGAGTGGTGCGTGGGGCGTAGTGGCGTCGGACTTTATTCAAACGCTGGTTGTTGCGGTTATCTCCATTGCTTGTGCGGCAGTTGCATTGTACGTCGTTGGTGGCCCTGGCGAGATCGTTGAGAACTTCCCTGGTGGCTTCATCATGGGCCCAGATATGAACTACCCACTACTGTTAGTTTGTACGTTCATCTTCTTCGTAGTGAAACAGCTGCAAAGTATCAACAACATGCAGGAGTCTTACCGTTTCCTTAACGCGAAAGATTCGAAAAACGCAAGCAAAGCTGCGCTGATGGCGCTTGTGATGATGCTATTTGGCGCGGTAATTTGGTTCATCCCACCTTGGGCTTCAGCAATCCTGTACCCAGATGCAGCAACGCAATACTCATCATTGGGTGCGAAAGCAAGCGATGCGGTTTACCTTGTCTTCGCTCGTGAAACAATGCCTCTAGGCACCGTTGGTCTGCTCATGGCAGGTCTGTTTGCGGCGACCATGTCTTCGATGGACTCAGCACTAAACCGTAACTCAGGTATTTTCGTTCGCAGCTTCTACTCAAACATCGTGCGTAAAGGCCAAGCTTCGGATAAAGAGCTACTGCGTGCTGGTCAAATCGCATGTTTGGTGAACGGCATCCTCGTTATCATGATGGCTCAGTTCTTCAACTCACTGAAACACCTAAGCTTGTTTGACCTAATGATGCAAGTGGCGACGCTACTTCAATCACCAATCCTAGTTCCATTGTTCCTTGGCATCATCATTCGCAGAACGCCGAAATGGGCACCATGGGCAACAGTTGTGGTTGGTATGTTTGTCTCTTGGTCAGTGGTGAAAATCTTCACTCCAGAATTTGTTGGTAGCTGGTTCGGTATGGATGAGCTAACACGCCGCGAAGCAGGTGAAATGCGCACAATGATCACCATTGCTGCTCACCTTGTCTTTACTGCTGGTTTCTTCTGCCTATCGACTCTGTTCTACAAAGAAGAAACAGACACGCACAAAGAGACAACGGCGGAATTCTTTAAAGATGTGGACACCGAGTGTGTTGCAGAAGAAGGCCAAGACATTGTTGACCGCATGCAACGCGCGAAATTGGGTACGCTGGTTATCTACATGGCCGCAGGTTTAACACTGATGGTGTTGATTCCAAACCCACTATGGGGCCGCTTATTGTTCCTTGCCTGTGCAGCGTCAGTCTTTGCTGTGGGCTACGGCTTGAAGAAGAGTGCCAAGCTAGACACGCAGCCCTCTAAAGTAGCCGCGACAACGACCCAATAATCTGAATTTTTGTTTTGGCTGCCCTCGCTTGGGCAGCCCTTTTGTGGAGATATATTATGGCTAAAGGTGATGTGATTACTCTCAACTTCGAAACGTTTGTTGATAGTGATACCCAAGTGAAAGTGACGCGATTAACGCCAACGGACGTGATTTGTCACCGTAACTACTTTTACCAGAAGTGCTTTACTCAGGATGGAAAAAAGCTGCTGTTTGCAGGTGATTTCGACGGAAATCGCAACTATTACCTGCTTAACCTTGAAACGCAACAAGCAGTCCAACTGACGGAAGGTAAAGGTGACAACACCTTTGGCGGTTTCATTTCGACGGATGAGCGTGCCTTTTTCTACGTGAAAAACGAACTGAATTTGATGAAAGTCGATTTAGAAACGCTGGAAGAACAAGTCATTTATACGGTCGATGAAGAGTGGAAAGGCTACGGTACTTGGGTGGCAAATTCTGACTGTACCAAGTTAGTCGGCATCGAGATTTTAAAACGTGATTGGCAACCGCTGACATCGTGGGAAAAGTTTGCCGAGTTCTACCACACCAATCCAACTTGCCGCCTAATTAAAGTGGATATCGAAACCGGTGAGCTGGAGGTGATCCATCAAGACACTGCGTGGCTAGGTCACCCGATTTACCGTCCGTTTGATGACTCAACGGTTGGTTTCTGTCATGAAGGTCCGCATGATTTGGTGGATGCGCGCATGTGGCTGGTCAATGAAGATGGCAGCAACGTTCGTAAGATCAAAGAGCACGCAGAAGGTGAATCGTGCACGCACGAGTTCTGGATTCCAGATGGCAGCGCAATGGCGTACGTTTCTTACTTCAAAGGTCAAACTGATCGCGTGATTTACAAAGCTAACCCAGAGACATTAGAGAATGAAGAAGTGATGGTGATGCCACCTTGTTCTCACCTCATGAGTAACTTCGATGGTTCTTTGATGGTCGGTGATGGTTGCGATGCGCCAGTTGATGTTGCAGATGCAGACAGCTACAACATCGAAAATGACCCGTTCTTGTATATATTGAACACAAAAGCGAAATCGGCGCAAAAACTGTGTAAGCACAGCACATCTTGGGATGTGTTGGATGGCGATCGCCAAATTACTCACCCGCATCCGTCATTCACACCGAACGATGATGGCGTGTTGTTTACCAGTGACTTTGAAGGCGTTCCTGCGATTTACATTGCGGACGTGCCGGAGTCTTACAAACACTGATTACGTCAAACATGATGATGAAAAACGCCCGGTGATGCCGGGCGTTTTTATTGGGATGAGAGCTGGAATCGAAAAGACATGAACCACTATTGGTTGGATTCCGCGTCTTCACGTTTAATCACTTTGTGCCCATCTTCAGACACGCCTTGCTTCCAATAGCTGCTGATGTAGATATTCTCGCGATCGACTTCTTTCTCATTGCGGAAATATTGGCGCAGCGCACGCATTGAATCGAACTCACACGCACACCATATCGAAGCGTTACCATCTAACCACTCGAGTTCGCGAACGCTATCAGCCAAGGTTTGCCCTTCGGTTAGCCAAATCAACTCCATGCCTGCTGGCGCGTGTAGGGGTTGGATGTCGGCTGGAGACATCACGCTGATCACTGCGTAGCCTTTGGCCTCTTCTGGCAACGTACGAATTTTCGCAGAAAGCGCTGGAAGTGCCGTCATATCGGCAGCCATGAAGAACCAATCCGCCTCAGTATTTAAGTTGGAGATGCTACCCGGCCCCACGATGCTGATCGTGTCGCCTTTTTGCGCGGCCATTGCCCAACGTGCGGCAAAGCCACACTGTAAATCTTGTGTGGTGTGGCGGACAAAGTCGACTTCGATGGTGTGTATTTCCGGATGGAAACGACGAATAGTATAGGTTCGCATTAATGGTCGGTCATCGTCGCTTAGCGTGCTCAAATCGGTACCGCCCATCTCATTGAACAATAGCTTGATGTAGCTACCTTCGCAGTCGCGTGGAAACTGGCTTAGCGCTTCACCTTGCAAAGTAATACGCTGCATATTTGGGGTAATTGTCTCTGTATCTGTGACAACAATCGTTTTAGGTTGAGGCTTCTTCTTCATCTTTGACTCTACTCGATAATTATTCTCTTTCTCATTTAAGGTTATCAAGATCTCTCATAAGAGGGTAGTGTCTTTATATAAATTTACACTGTGAATTGAGCTGGATTATTGGAGTATTGCAGTAGTACTGGGGACTGGGGCGAGCAAAATACGTAGAAAAAATAAGAAAGGGCACGCCAACATGCCCTCTCGAACTTAACGATGTAAAGGCTTACTGAGTCTGCTCAAGTAAATGTGTTTTTAGGAATCTATCCATCGCTTGGTAACCATCAAGACGGTTCTCTAAAGAGCGGAATCCGTGCCCCTCATTTTCCTTCACGATGTATTCGACCTCGACGCCTCGTTCACGCAGTGCATTAACGATTTGGTCTGACTCGCTCTTCACCACGCGTGGATCTTGTGCTCCCTGTAGAACCAATAAGGGTGCCTTAATTTGGTCGACATGGAACACTGGTGAGTAGGCTTTCATCATTTTCGCGTCTTCAGGATCATTCGGATTGCCTACTTGCTCGTGTAACATTGCAAGGAATGGTGCCCAATAAGGTGGAATGGAGTCCATAAAGGTAAATAAGTTAGATACGCCAACGTAGTCGATTCCGCACTTATACAAATCAGGAGTGAATGTCACCCCCGCCAGAGTTGCGTAGCCGCCATAAGAGGCACCATAAATACATACGTTGCCATCTTGTGCGTAACCTTGTTCGGTAGCCCATTTGACACCGTCGGTAATGTCATCCTGCATGGATTGTCCCCATTGCTTGAACGACTTCTCCCAAAACTCGCGACCATAACCAGTTGAGCCTCTGAAGTTCATTTGCAGCACGGCGATACCACGGTTAGCGAATAATTGTACCTCAGGCTGAAATCCCCAGTGATCACGAGCCCATGGACCACCGTGTGGGAGCACAAGCAAAGGCAGATCTTTGGCTTCTCGACCCTTCGGCAGCGTTAGGTACCCATGAATGGTTTCTCCATCGCGAGCGGTGTATTGGATAGGCGTCATCTTCGCCATATGTTCTGGCTTATGCCATGGAGCGTTTTCTGCCAATTTCTCCAATTTGTCTGCTTTACGATCGTAGAAGTAGTAATTTGGTCGATCGACATCGCTGTAGGTGACGACAATCATTTTACTTTCATCTCGCGTCGCACTGGTTACAGAAATTTCTACATTTGGCAGTTTCTCTGAGAGGCGCTCGAAGGTTTGTTGGTAGGAATCATCTAAGAAGTGATAGTGGTTTTTATCTGTCACGTAAGAGACTGAAACCAGCTTATTAAGCGCTTCAGAGTAGTGAGCGCTATTCACGTCAACTTCCGGGTGAGAGAAGATTTCTCGTATTTCTTTATTGGCTTTTACATCGTATTCAACGATGGCTGATTTATCACGCGTAATTCGTGATGCCACATATAAGTTTTTGTTGTCCGGCGTGAATGAAATGGGGCTAAAGCTCTCTTTGAAAGTGAGATTCTTTAGCGGCTTAAATTCATCTTCAACCGTATCGCGATATAAAACGGAGGTATTAACACCATCTGATGTGGTGATGACACGAATGTTGCCATCGTGATCGGTACCCCATGAGCGCACATTGCCCGGGTTTTGCGCGACGAGAGTATTTTCGCCTGTTTTTAGATTATGTCGATAGACATCAAAGACTTGCGGGTTACGCTCGTTACTCGAAATCAAAATGTCATCGGGTTGATTGTCTAGTGTGTCGATAACGTATGCCACAACACCGGATGTCGGTGTGATGGTTTTCTCTTCGCCTGTTTTGACATTAACCGTCACGAGATAAAAGTTCTCATCTCCTCCCGTATCACGAGAGTAAATTACGGTGTCTTCGCCAACCCAGTAGTAGTATGCAATGTCGCGCCCTGTTACGGATGTGACGCGTTTTATCTGATCGGGGTTATCTGTGGGATAAACAAAGACGTTCTTACGGTCTTGCCATGGCTTCATCATTGAGATGTAGTCACCAGCAGGAGAGATTTGATAGCTAGAAACTTCGCTGTTTTTAAAGAAATAATCCACTGGATACTCGGGTGGAATCATTTCAGCATCGGTTGTAGTGGATGTTTGACTGCAACCCGCCAATAATAATCCAAAAGTGGCAGCAAGAATAAGCTTGCGAGTGTGCATTGTGTAACGCTCCTTGTGTAAAGGACCTTAAGCTCATGAGCTTTTGGCCAGGGTGATAGATTCATCGCAGTTACTGCGAGCAAGCAACGAACATAAAAATAGCTGTGGCTTATGATTAGCGTGCTTTTAATAAATAGCGCATTGCTTCGCTACTATGACCCTGGCATTGTCCAAAAGTGGCGTTAGATTATGATTATTGATTCAGTATCTACCTGAACTTTGTATTAGATCACGGTTTTACGGATATTTTGTCTTCTATATCATTGGGATAGTCGACAGCAGTAAAAGCGCTGCCATCCCATAGTTAAACCCTTTTACACGCCTAGATGTGGTCAACCAGCGTTGAAGTTGCATGCCTGCCGCAGTCCAAAATGTTACCGATGGCAAGTTAGCTAAGCAGAAGATACCCGCGATAAAAGTCAGTTCAAGCCAAGAACCGCCACTGGTGTATACCGTAATGGCCGTCAACGCCATCGACCAACCCTTCGGGTTCACCCATTGGAATGCCACCGCCCCTAAAAAAGACATTGGGCGAAAATCGTGTTTTGCTTCGGTTTTGCCGCTCGTGGCGATTTTGTACGTCAAGTACAGCAAATAACTCAAGCTCAATACTTTCAAAATGGAGTGAGTAATCGGGTAAGCGTTGAAGAGACTCATCAAACCAATGCCTACTAAAATCAGCATGGCACCAAAACCGAAGGTAATGCCCAACATGTGTGGAATGGTGCGTTTAAATCCAACATTTGCCCCTGAGGTCATCAACATAATGTTATTGGGACCCGGCGTAAAAGTGGAGACAAAAGCGAACAACGCCAAAGCGCCCAGTTGATGATATTCCATAGATTGTTCCTTGAATCAGTTCTCGATAAGTTGAGAACAACTATAAGTAGAACTGAGGTCAATATTGTGCTTTTATTTGATGATTAGAAACTAAATAAGCAATGAAACATCATCATGGATAGATTTGACGAAAGAATATTGCAAGTGCTCAAACGAGATGGAAGAATCTCCAATGTGGAGCTGTCGGAACGCGTTGGTTTATCTCCGTCTGCAACCTTACGCCGAGTGCAAGATTTAGAGCGTAAAGGCGTGATCAAAGGCTACCGAGCAGTACTGGATAATCAGCAACTTGGCGTGGGTTTTGTCGCTTATGTGTCGATTGGTTTGGCCTCGCACTCTAAGCAAGCACAGCTTGGTTTTGAAGAACACGTGCGCTTTGTGGATGAAGTGGTGGAATGTCACAATATTACGGGAGCTAATGAATATTTAATACGCGTAGAAACGCAAAGTTTAGCCGCATATAAAGCGTTCCATGCCGATGTACTGGGTGAGTGTGAGCACGTCAAGTCGATCACAACCATGGTGGTAATGGACACACCGAAAGACGAACGTTAGTCGGTCAAGAGTGGCATGGTTTTGTGGCACATGAATTTGAAGTGACTCGAAAGAGTCAGTCGAGTATGAGATAAGTACACAACAAATGCTGGAAAGCAGATGGCACTCTTACAATTTCCACCTTTATTCTCACCTTCGAAATAATCTCATCCTGCTAGTTTTGCTTAAACCGCTTGTGTTCATGAGCGGCGAGTCAGCAAATTTAAGGATGAACGATGAAATCACATGTAACACTTCCTCTTTTGAGCTTAAGCGCTGTTGCCGCATTGAGCTCATTTAACGTCAACGCCCACGGCTGGGTAGAATTTCCAAGTGCTCGTCAGAATACGTGTTATTTAGACGGTGGTTTTTGGACTAATGAGATCCCCAACCAAGCGTGTAAAGCGGCTTTTGAAGAATCTGGTGCTTACCCGTTTGTGCAACGCAGTGAAATTGCAGCAAACGTACCAAATTACCGAGATATGGAGCATGTTAAAGCCGTAGTCCGTGACGGCGAACTGTGTTCTGCTGGAGATGCGGCTAAGAAAGGCTTGAACATTCCTTCTCCAAACTGGCAGCGCACCAATGTTACGCCAGATGCAAATAACCAGATTGAATTGGTGTTTTACGGCAAGGCGCCGCACAACCCATCATACTGGGAATTCTATCTCACCAAGCCGACCTATGATGATTCAAAGCCTCTTACTTGGAGTGATTTAGAGCTGATCGACACCGCAGGTGATGTGTATGTTGATGCGGAAAAACGCTACCGTATACAGGTGACTTTCCCAGCTGAGCGCTCGGGCGATGCAGTGCTTTATACTCGTTGGCAGCGCATTGATGTGGCTGGTGAAGGTTTCTACAACTGTAGTGACATTACGTTAAACGGAACAGGTACGACGCTGCCGACTGACCCCGTTGATCCAACCGAACCGGGTAATAATCTGACATCTCTGGGCTACTTTGTTCAGCAAGGTTTTGGACCAGTAGAAGCGGGTGACACCATCCGTTTCCGTACGCTTAATGCGACAGGCAATGAAATTGTTGATATTTCACTGCCAATCAGCGCAAACAATACGACGACTTGGGCGGCAGAAATTGCGGATCAATTTAACGCGCAGCAAACGGGCGATTGGTATGTGGGCATTTGGCATCAAGAGATGAACCACTACATGTTCGATGGTAAGAACGTGAATGCGAACCAAGTATTAGCGCCAAGCGCAGACTTCAGTTATGCGTTGTCACTGATCAAAGCGGATGTACCGCCACCAGTTGAACCAACCAACTTATGGGACAAGACGGCCGTTTACGACCAAGGTGATGTGGTGACGCACAACGGTAAAGAATGGACTGCCCAGTGGTGGACGTCTGGTGAGGAACCAGGCACAACGGGTCAATGGGGTGTATGGCGTTAAGCCATTTATTCGGGCCCTGATCAATAAAACCCTTCTCATGTGAGAAGGGTTTGTTTTTTCAGTCTAAAACGACCACTTTGGCGGAGTGGTTGTCTTGAAAATCAGAGCACATATCGTTATTCGCTTGCTCTCCACTCGATCCAGTTGAGCATCGCGTAGTCTGCCAGTTTGAGCATCGGAATGTCTTCGTGTGTATCACCGTAGGCATAAATAGACTCAAACTCGTCGAGCGAAAACGCCGCCTTAACGCGCGAGACTTTTCTTTCTAAACTGCAATCACCTTGCTGGTAAAAGCCACTCAGTTTTGGCTGTTCTGAGATCAGTTCACTGCACAGCAAGCGGTAACCGTTCGCTTCACACCAAGGCTTGAGATACGCATTGAGTGATGCCGACACCACCACAATGGTATCGCCTCTGTGTTGATGCCACGCCAACCTTTCCATCGCTTCTGGCCGTAAGTACAGCGGGATCACTTCATGGGCAAACTGAGCGCCAATCGCTTCAATTTGCTGCGTTTCTTTCCCTGAAAATGCAATAAAACTGCTGAGCGGACGCATAAGACGAGCGGGTAACACTCCGAGTTTGTACAGCGCATAAAATGGCATGATAGCGACCTTTCCTACTCGCTTGCGCAGGCCATAAGCAGAATAGTGGAGGAAAAGGCTAAACATATCCTCTCGGGTAATGGTGCCATCAAAATCAAACAGTGCCAGTGACGGCTTGGTAGTATCGAGCAAATTCAGCGCCTATTTTTCGATTTAAGATCGTTTTGTGTTTATTGATAAAACACTGCCAACCAAATGGTTTCTTGCGTTGGGTCAGTCCAGCTCACTTTGTGTTTAGTATGAGCTGGAATCGTAATGTGATCGCCTGCCTCAAGTCGTTTCACTGCACCTGATTCAAAAGTCAGCTCTCCAGTTCCTTTAAGAACCAATACCCATTCATGTTCTTCTTGATCGTACCAGCCACTTTTGGGCGAGGTTTGCCCTGTTGAGACAATGCGTTCTATACGCAGGTTTTTGTGGGTCAGCAGGTCTTCGAACACTTCCTCGTCGAGGTTATTCGGTAAGTCTTTAAACAGGTTCATGGCCTTTCCTTAGATAATGATCAGTCCAAAAGGCGCAAGCAATTGCTCTTGTTGCCAATCACAAATTTTAACACCAAACAGAGAAACGCGGCGAACATCCAGCCCGTCTAGTTCGACATGAGTCAGATCACATTGCTCAACGTTAAAGGCTCCCCATTGTTCTGGCGAGAATTCGCAGCGAGATAAATCCGAGCCTTTAAGAGTTGCCCCCGCGAGGTTCGCTCCGTTCCAACGGTTTTCAAAGAGGTCACATTTTTCTAGTAACACTCGCTCGAAGTTACAGTAGGTGAGGTTGCAGCCAGTAATAAAAGCAGAACAGAAAAACATGGTGTTACTGACGCGATTAGCAAAGTTCGCACCTTGGAAGTTTGCCCCTTTGAGATCGCACTTACGCAGCTCCAAGCCCATACAATTTGCGCCGTTAAACAGGCTCATCGCCAACATACAGTTTGTAAAGCTGGCATCTTTTAAGTTCGCGAAGCGAAAACTACACCCCTCTAGCGCTTTGGATTCGATAAAGCGACAGTCGATGAACTTAGCATCGCGCAGATCGGCATGGTCGAAACTGCACATATAAAAGTGGCAGTTTTTAAAGATGGCATTCTGAAAATCGTGATGAGAAAAGTTTTCTCGTTCAAAAATGAGATCGGTTTTTAACATATCTTCTCCTTAGCTGCGAGCAGACTAGCACTCCAAGTGACTGATTTTCCAGAAAAATAACTTCTTGTATTTCAGTGTTTTACAAACCCCTCAAATCGCGATTTTAAGGGGTCAAATGAGCGTTTTAAGTAGGTGGTTTTTTGAAAATAGAAGACGTAGAGGAAGAAAAAAGTTTTTGCTGTCTACGGACCTTAGCGAGAGGATTCGTGTTGTTGAGCATGTATAGCTTCTCACACGCACAGTTTGCATTACAGGATTGTATCCGATTTGCATAATTTGTTGATCGGTATGGCGTTTCTCTATACAAAAAACCTATATTTTTCACAAATTGATTTCCATCAAAATAGTAGGGTTTCTATGTGCTAGATTGCGCGCAGCTCAAAAAAATATAGATGCCCGTGTGCTTCAAGGCGATGAGTTTACTTGAAATCTAAGGCCAGTCAGCAGGCACACCTTTGGGTACGACATAACGAAGCCCTATAAAAGGAAATAAAAAATGAAAAAAACAATCTGCAGTCTAGCAGTGGTTGCTGCACTCGTGTCACCAAGTGTTTTCGCTCATAAACAAGGTGACTTCGTTCTTCGTGTTGGTGCGGCGTCTGTCGTTCCAAATGACAGCAGCGATAAGATTCTTGGTTCTCAAGAAGAATTGAAAGTGGATTCAAATACGCAGCTTGGTTTGACGTTTGGCTACATGTTCACAGATAACATCAGCCTAGAGCTTCTAGCAGCAACACCATTCAGCCACGATATCTCAACAGATTTGTTAGGTCTTGGTGATATCGCGGACACCAAACATCTTCCACCAACGCTAATGGTGCAGTACTACTTTGGCGAGCCACAAAGTAAGTTCCGTCCATATGTTGGTGCAGGTCTCAACTACACCATGTTCTTTGATGAGGGTTTCAATAGCACGGGTAAAGGCGCTGGCCTTTCAGATCTTAAGTTGGAGGACTCATTCGGTCTAGCAGCGAATATTGGTGTGGACTACATGATTAACGATCAATGGTTCCTCAACGCTGCTGCGTGGTACGCAAACATTGAAACAGAAGCAACTTACAAAGCAGGTGGAGCGAAGCAAAAAACCGACGTCAAAATTAACCCTTGGGTATTTATGATCAGCGGCGGTTACAAGTTCTAAGAAAAACCAGTAGTTACACGCACATTACTATTATTGGCATGACTTTGGGGGCGGTTACGGGGACTGCCCCTCTTTTTTATCCTCGTTTTGATTGCACATCATTTACTCCACTTAGCAACATGCAAAATTGGATCTTTACCTTGCAGATCATTTTATTGTCGGAAGATCGAAAAGTCCTACACTGATCACATAATTGAACAAGTGGACAATATAAATGAGCGGCGACATAGCGAAGCATTCTTCCTCCAGATCTAAGCTGGTAAAAACTCTTTTCTTTACTCTCTGTGTTATCGCATTTGGTGCGATGTATTGGTCTTGGCAGTATTCAGACAGTCATCCAAGCACGGAAGATGCCTACGTTAGGGCAAAAATTTTGTCGGTAGCGCCTCAAGTAAAAGGCCAAGTGGTTTCTGTGGATGTCAAAGATTTCCAATCTGTTAACAAAGGTGACCTACTGCTGAAGATAGATTCACGTCCATATTTGTTGGCAGTGAAGCAAGCAAAAGCGGCATACCAATTGGCGGTCCAGCAACATGACGTTGCCGATAAGCAGGTAACTGAAGCCGTTGCGGGCTTAGATGCGGCGCGCTCTAACCTGACAGAAGCGCAAGTAGAATACAAACGTACGGATTCCTTGGTGAAACGCAAACTGGCCTCGGACCAAGATTTAGATACGGCGAAAAACAAACTTGCCAATGCCCAAGCGAGTCTGGAGCAAGCGCGCGCGACGGTAGAAAAAGCCATTGCGAACCGTGGTGAAGAAGGCGCAGAGGCTGCGGTTGTTCAACAAGCGGCAGCACAGTTAGCGCAAGCGGAGCTGAACTTGAGCTACACCGACATTACGTCACCAGTGGATGGCATTGCCGGTGAGATCAATACGCACGTAGGCTCGGTCGTTAGCGTGGGTCAAACGCTGTTCCCTGTGATTTTAAAAGATAGCTATTGGGTACGCGCGAATTTTAAAGAAACCGATCTTACTCACATTAAACCTGGCATGCATGCGGATGTGGTGATTGATATGTACCCAGACGTGGTGTGGAAAGCAACGGTAGAACAGCTATCACCTGCGAGTGGTACGTCGTTCTCCTTGATGCCACCAGAAAACGCAACGGGTAACTGGGTTAAAATCAAACAGCGTTTCCCTGTACGTTTGGCATTAGAAGTACCGGCTCATGCGCCGCAACTTCGCGTGGGTGCGAGCTCAGAAGTCACCATTGATTTGCAAAGTAGCGTGCAATGAACCATCAAATTACGGCAGACAAACGGGGGATTGCCACCGTCGCCGTGATGCTTTCTGCCATCATGGTGTTAATCGATATGACCGTTGCGAACGTGTCGCTATCGCACATGATGGGCGCGTTGGGCGCAACAGCAGACCAAATTACGTGGGTGCTGACGGGTTACAGCATGGCGGAAGCGATCTTCATTCCGATGACCAGTTTCTGGGTGTCGCGCTTTGGTGAACGCAAAGTCATGCTGGTTGCTGTGATCGGTTTTGTGATTGCCAGTGCGCTTTGTGGGCAAGCACAGTCTCTTGAAGAGATGGTGCTATTTCGCATTATCCAAGGCGCTTTCGGCGCGTCGGTGATTCCATTGGCGCAGTCGACGTTAGTGCAGATCTATCCGTATGAGCAAAAAGGCAAAGCGATGGCGATTTTCTCCATCGGCATTTTGCTTGGTCCTATTTTGGGCCCAGTTGTAGGTGGTGTGATCACCGACAACATTAACTGGCGCTGGATTTTTTACATCAACTTGCCATTCGGTTTGATCTGTACCTCTTTGATTTATCGCTATATCCATATCGACAACAAATCCAAACCTAACTTTGACTGGTGGATCATCGGTTACATGGCGTTAGGTGTGGGCGCGTTGCAGTTTGTGTTGGATAAAGGTAACGAAGAAGACTGGCTCAACTCACGCATGATTCAGACGGCGATATTGCTCGCGGTCATGGGATTGGTCATGTGGATCCATCGCAGTTGGAAAACCAAAAGCCCAATAGCGCCATTATGGCTGCTTAAAGACCGAAATCTTATGGTCTCGTCGCTGATGATTGCTGTGGTGTCGATGGCGATGTTTGGTCTGACGACTCAACAACCGATGTTGTTGGAAAGCTTGCTGAATTATCCGGTCTCAACCACTGGCTTGTTAATGGCACCGCGTGGATTGGCGTCAGCGGCGATGTTGATTTTGGTGATTAAACTCAATCCGCAATTCGATCCCAGAATCAAAATAGTCTTTGGCTTGAGCTGCATCGGGATTGGTAGTTATTTGATGACGCAATACTCACTGCAGATCGATACATTTTGGATTGTGATGCCGAGTATGATTCAGGGCATGGGGCTTGGTTTAACCTTCTCGACGCTGTCCACCTTGGCGTATTTAACGATTCCGAAAGAGCAATCTGTCGCGGCGGCGAGCATTTACAATCTGTTCCGTACCATTGGTAGTTCGTTTGGTATTTCTATCGCCACCACGTTCCAATATCGAGATAGTCAGCAGCAATGGCATGCGCTGGGAGAGGGTATTAATCCTTATAACCCCAACTTGCATGACTGGGCGGCCAATCAGGGGCTTTCCATTACTGACCCGGTTGCGTTAGACCAATACCAACAGATGTTGCAGCAGCAATCGCAAATGGTCGCGTTTGTGCACACCTTCCAGCTTGTGGGAGTGATGTTCGTGATCATGATGCCGATGCTAGTTTTCATCCGGTCGCGTGAATAACAACAAGTTCAGGTGAACCGTGTAAGAGAACGCCTCTCAAGTTGTGTCAGCTTGAGAGGCGTTTTTTATTGGACGGCGTCAGTGAAAGAAGAACGTTTACTCAAACGTCACTTCGTCAAAATGCGGATTGGCTTTGAGCGCGCGCATTGCGACTAATTGTTCAGTCGGGAAAGCGGTGTGCTCACCATCCATATCTAAAAACAAGCACTCTTGTCGCTGCATGTCGTAGCCTGTGTCGAACGCGTTGCCCTGATGAGTTTCACCATTTTTTAGTGTGATCTCGATAGGGAGCTTAAACATACAGGCGATTTCAATAAAATCGTATTGGCTGCAAGTCACCATAGTTTTCTCCTTTCAAACCGACGCAGTATTCAGAAGGTTTGAGAACCGTATCCTTAAATAGAAGACGTTTGATTGAAACTGAATCTTCATCTTACACCTCATTTTGGTCACGAAATAGACATACACGCACGTTTTAATAAACCTACTGTTGAGCGTTCGCAAGCGAGACAAAACAACGATATGTCTGAGACGATACTTAAGCGCACATACCTAACGAGTGAACAAAAGACACAAAAGCCAAGTTCACTGATTCCGCCTCAAACCTACCATGAGCAGTTGGCGCACCGTGTTCACCACTCGCCTCAATTTGAAAACGGCCGCGTTAAAAACGAGATGCCAAATGTCCCTAGTCCGCAATCGTTCTGGCAGGTTTGTTGGAGTTATCTTGGTGGTAGAACACCGTTGAGTCCTAACGAACATCTGCCACATTCCCCAATTCAACCCACGCAGTTTGCGCAGCGAAGTGAATCGATGCGCCTTACTTGGCTGGGCCATTCCACTATGCTGGTGGAGGTCGATGGCATTCGAATTCTGACCGATCCGGTATTTGATTACGCTTCTCCGTTCATCGCAAAAGCGTGGTTTGAACGCAATATTCCCAATACTCACGCCAGAGATTGTTTGCCGATTCCTGAAATTATCGTGATTTCGCACGATCATTACGACCATTTAGAAGCGTCGACCATACGTTTCTACGCCGATAAACCCGTGACGTTTTATGTGCCCTTAGGGGTTGGCAAGCATCTGATAAAATGGGGCGTTTGCGCAGACAACATCGTGGAATTCGATTGGTGGGATAGCGTGCACTATGCTGGAATCGAACTGATTTGTACGCCCGCTAACCATAATTCGGGTCGTACTTATTTCGATAAAAACTCGACCTTGTGGGCTTCTTGGGTCATCAAAGGCAAAGAAGAGACGCTCTATTTTAGTGGCGATTCAGCTTACGATTCGCACTTTTCTGAGATCGCACAGCGATGTGGGCCAATCGACATTGCCTGTTTGGAAGTGGCTGCCGATGTGAAAGACCAAGGTTATCCGGTCGAAAACTGGGGGCACATGCAGGCTCATCATACCGTGCAAGCGTTTCGCGATTTAAATGCGAAAAAACTGTTGCCAGTACATTGGGCTACATACGAACTGTTTACTCACCGCTGGGACGAACCGATTTTAGATTTGCTTACCCATTGTCAAAAAGAACATATAACGCTGCTGACGCCAATGCCGGGGGAGAGTTTTTACGTTCATCAAGAACATATAAATAAACAATGGTGGCGAGAAAAAGAAATATGTGAGCCAGATATAATTTTTACTTAATAACATGATCTTACTTCAATAATTATTTTATAAATTAACCTTGTTATTTTCAGAATATAACAAGGTTTTTACTGGTCATTGAAATTCAAAATTTCCATAGGTTCACTTTCCAATTGTGATCTCACGCTTTTATAAATCGATTGGTGTCATTTTTTGATACTTTTCATATGAAAATTTGCGCTCTTATCAGAAAAGTTTTAGTAAAAATCTTTGCCATCTTAATTTTACTCTTCAAAACAATTATACTGACTATTATCTTGATAAGCCCATAGAGCAATGTCCATAACTTGTTCAGATTGGGTAAAATACATCCAGTTAAAGAAAAGTAAAAAATTTAATGGATAAGATATGTTTTACGCCAACAAGATAGAATATTGAGACCAAAATCACAAGAGTAGGACTCTCTTGAATTTATCATCATGGATGCTGAATAAATAAAATACAGGCATTGTTAGATGAATAATTCTGCAACGTATTTACTTGCTGCTTTACGAGAAAAAATAAAAGAAAAAGGCATTGGATATTCCGAGCTTTCTATTGGACTTGGAATCCCGCTTTCTACTATAAAAAGGCAGCTTCACAATACGTCTCTTGGTTTAGATAAAATCTTGTTGTACGCCACGCACCTTGATACGGATTTGGTTGAGTTATCCATGCGAGGTAAGCAGCTGCAGCAAGAGAGTGAACAGTTTATCACCGACACCAACAGTGAGATTTTCCATCAATATCCTCACTTATTTGATTTTCTTTATCTTTTGCGTCGACCTGAGTGGTCTTTAGAAGAGATCGCTCGGAGATACCAGCTGAGTGATACTTCCGTTGCGCTCTATTTACGTGCACTAGAAATGATGGATTACATTGAACTGAAAGGGGATAAACACTATCAATTTAAAGATACAGGCCGCTTTATTTTTGAAGAAGGTTCAAATTTAGACTCGCTATTTGCACAGCGCTTTCGTGAAGAAGTGTTTAGCCACGATATTCGACCTCCAATTTGTGTTGGACGTATTGCGATTACCGAAGAACAAGAAGAAAAACTGGCAAATGAAGTGTACAACAAATTAATTGAGTTTGATGTTCAAAATAAAACCAGTGAAAACAGTCAACGCCTAAAAAACGTTTTACTCACTTTTACACCTGGTAATCAGATATTTTTGGCTGACACAATTCCGAATATTAATGGCGATTTATTAAAATCCATCACTGTCGCTAAAGAAAAATAAAAGAATAATTATCGGAAGCTTGTGCTTATTTAGTGCGAGCCGGGCTTCTGCACACTAAAAACACTCATTTATATAAATGAGAATATAAAAATAACGTAAATAATAGGGAAAAAGTATGTTTAAAAAGAGCACACTTGCCATTCTGATCGGGGCTACTATTTCGCTTGTTGGATGTGGTTCCAATGATAAAACTGAAATCCGTTTACCACAGGCGCCAACGTCAGAATTTACTAACGTGATTGATCGCACTGGTAATCCAACTTACCTGCGTGATTACGACAGTTATTCGAACCTGAAGTACAATGCACTCACGGACAACGGCGCGTGGCATGGCCATTTGCTACCTGAAGATGCGGCGGGTTATGGCGCTTTCGGCGGTATTATGCAAGTGACGCAAGAGTACGCGCATTTTATGTCTGGCCAAACGTTCGACAAGCTCACGTTGACCGACAAAGTGAGTGGCCAAACTTACGATTTATCGAACGCAGAAGCGAAAGTCTATTCCATTCCAGGTGCGTTAGTGCAGGTGTTGGACTTGGACGATATTCACGTGCAAATGGTGCTGCGCTTCGTGACTGACCGCTCTTCGCTGGTGGAAACGCTCATCACTAACAAAACTGATCGTGATATGAACTTGGCGTTGGAGTGGGACGGCGAGTTGGTGAAATACGCGCTGTCGACGCGCAAAGACCAAACCGTGGCGCAGTACTACCCAGATTACAAGCGCCAGATTTCGACCATCGAAAACGGCATTAAAATTAACTTTAGCGAGATGAAAGACAACTGGGCGATCCGTAATGACCGCGATGCCGAGTTCCGCATTACTCGTTCTCTACCGACGAAGACGTTCACCAACGAAACCTCATTCAGTTCTACCGCGGAGATGAGCCTACCAGCTGAGCAAACATCGGCGGTTTATACGGCGTATTCTAACCTGCACAATGCGAAAGAAGTGCAGTTAGAATCGTTGAAATTGCAAGATGTATTGGCGAATCCAACTCAATACATGGAAGCGTCGAAAGCGCGTTGGGACGGCTATTTAGCGAATGGTCTTATCAACAAAGAAGCGACAGCAGACCAAGCTCGCGTAGCGGTAAAAGCGATGGAGACCCTAAACGGTAACTGGCGCTCTGCGGCGGGCGATATTGAACAAGCGACAGTCACGCCATCGGTCACTGCGCGTTGGTTCTCTGGTAACTTAACATGGCCGTGGGATTCGTGGAAACGAGCGTACGCGATGGCGCATTTCAACCCAGATGTTGCGATGGACAACATTCGCACGGTATTCCAAGAGCAAGTTCAAGCTGATGACAAGATTCGTCCGCAAGATAAAGGCTACTTGCTGGATGTGTTGACGTACACCAAACCTGTTAGTCGTGGTGGTGCTGGCTCTGAAAACTGGAACGAACGCAATACGAAACCATCGTTGGCGGCATGGTCTGTGATGGAGGTGTATTACGCTCTCGTGAACCAGTTTGATCGCCCAGAAGACGCGCAAAAATTCATTGATGAAATGTATCCGAAGTTGGTGGCATACCACGATTGGTGGCTATCCAACCGCGACCACAACCAAAATGGTGTGCCTGAATACGGCGCGGCAGTAGACCCAGCACACAACACGGAAGAAGGCGTGATGTACGTTTGGGTAGAAACGCGCGATCCTAACTTCACGACCATTATTCCTGCAGAAGACATCATCGAGCAAAACGGCAATTCTTACAAAGTAAAAGGCATGGCGTCTTACAATAAGATTCTCGATGAAGTGGATTACATGACGATTCACGTCGGCGCACAAGAAGCGGCGGGCTGGGAATCGGGCATGGATAACGCGGCTCGTTTTGGCTTTATCTACAATATCCACAACATGAATTCGCAAGCTGAAGACATCAGTAATCCAGACAGAAATGTGGATCAACTTGGTCGCTACGCGGCAAGTGCGTACGGCTTTGATAACAGCATCAAGCTGGAAGGCGAAGAGTGGGTGTACAGCAATACGTCAGCGGAAAACTTAGCGAAACTCGATCTAGCGAAGAAAGATTGGGAAGTTCGTTTTGCAGAAAACCGCACCAACAATAACGCAGCGGACGGTGAGCTGCTTGGCTTCTCTATGCTGCAAGAATCGGTGGATCAAGCCTCTTACATGTACTCAGACAACAAATACTTAGCGGAAATGGCGAAGTTGGTGTCCGATGGCGTAGAAGGTAAAGATCGTGCGCAAGAATTCCTTAACGGCGCAGAAAAAATCAAGACGTACATTAACCAATGTATGTTTGATGAAAGCACAGGATTCTTCTACGACATTCACTTAAATGTGGCTGAAGATGGCACTACTCCTGAGCCTCTTGCAAATGGCTGTGCGGGTTTGCCGATTGTAGAGCGTGGACGTGGCCCTGAAGGTTGGTCGCCGCTGTTTAATGGTGCAGCAACGCAAGAGCATGCCGATAAAGTGATCGCGGTGATGCGTGATCAAGACGAGTTCAACACGCCAGATAAATTCCAAGGAACGGGTGTGCCTTTGCCGACCGCATCGCAAACCAACCCTGCTTACGGTAAAGATGTGTACTGGCGTGGTCGCGTGTGGCTAGATCAAGTGTACTTTGGCTTCCGTGCAATGGAAAACTACGGCTACAAAGAAGAAGCGATTGCAATGGCGAATGAGTTGTTTAACAACGCAGAAGGTATGACGGGTGACATGCCAATTCGTGAAAACTACAACCCAGAGACGGGCGCGGTACAAGGTGCGTCGAACTTTTCTTGGTCTGCGGCGCATTTGTACATGATGTACAACGGATTCTTCAAAAACTAGATCGCACACATTAGGCGCTTTGGATGACCCCCTAGCATTCGTAGCGCTTAACGAACGATAATTCAGTGATAAATAAGACAAACCGGACTGTATTGGCAGTCCGGTTTTTTTATGTCTCTTGTCACACAGATTTTAGTGCTGGGTCAGGGCGCGTTGCCAAATCGAAAGCATCTCTTCACTAAACAAGTAAAAGCGCATGTCGAGTGCCGCGTATTCCGGTCTTTGGCAAACGGCCATCGCGACTTCTGCTGCTTCTTGGGGCGGGTAACCATACACTCCGCAAGAAATCGCAGGCAGTGCCACACTTTGGCAATGCTTGTCGAGCGCGAGATCCAGCGAACGTTGATATGCAGATTCCAACACCGCTTTTGGATCGGCGAATTTATCGTAAATCGGGCCAACGGCATGAATGACGTAACGCGCGTTTAAATTGCCAGCCTCAGTAATGCGTGCGTCACCAAACGGGCATCGAATACCGTCGACATCATCAACGGCATAACACGCATTGATAAGCGCAGGCCCTGCTGCGCGATGAATGGCACCATCGACGCCACCTCCGCCGAGCATTCTCGGGTTTGCTGCATTCACGATGGCATCGACATGTGCGGTGGTAATGTCGCCTTGGACTAACGAGATCGCGTTCATTTTTTTGAGCCTTCTACAATGATGAGAAACAAATGGTCAGTAACACAGTTAAGTGTAGCTTACTCATCAATCACTTGAGGTTTTAACTCGACGACATTTCCTTCCGGATCATGTATATAGAGTGATCTACCGAACCCTTGTGCGCCATACCGCTTCGCAAACTCTTCGGTTTCAATGCCGTTCGAACGCAGATATTCCAGTATTTCATTTTCGGAAAAAGGCGCTAGTTGCAGGCAAAAATGGTCAATATTACGACCATTTTGAGCTGGTGGCTTTCCGCCAAGTTGCCCTAACTCGCTGTCCACCGTCACCACATCAATCAATGCGTTACCAGTCCTGAGCTGGGTTAAACCAAGCTCCATTACTTCGCGCTCGACAGGGCAGCCCAAAATATCTCGATAGAAATGCAACATGGCGTCGAGGTTGCACGTTCTTAACACGACATGATCAAGGGCTTGGATTGCGATTGGGTTGTTGGTGGGCATGCTTCACTCCTTTTGTGCGGTTATGGAAAAGTATACGACCTGAACGTCCATATTGATCGTTAAGCCATTTTTAACATATGCGCATTTAGTCATAAAGAGTGCGTTTAAGAAGAGAGAAAGAGTTTTTGGCGAAACGCCTTGATGTGCGACCGAGTCAGGCGTTTAGGCCTGTAGCAAATTGCTCACGCGCCCAAGCTCGCAAACATTGATGGGAAGTGCTGGATTCATCTCGTTTATGGAAAATCAGCTTATAGCTGACTGGCTCGGAAAACATTGGAGTTTGAATGACTTGCAGATTCAAAGCCGATTGCCATTTCTGCGCCAAAGACAGGGGAAGCACGCCTAAGCAATCGTGTTTCGCCACATAAAGCATCATGCCAGAGAGCGATGTTGTCATCATTTCCACATCACGCTCTTGCAGCCCTGGCTGGTGAATTTCGGTGTTGCTAACTGGGAAGTCTTCGTCTCCGACAAACCGACAGTGCTTTTCAGAATAAAACTGTTCTTGTTCGATTTTTCCTGCGATACGTGGGTGATCTTGACGACAAATCACCACCATTGGCTCTTCAAAAATTGACTCACTGATAAATGATGGGTCATGAATGGTCGTTGGGCTAATAATCAAATCGATCTGTTTAAGTCGTAGATCGTTCAATAACGAAGGTAAATCCGTATCGGCGCAAATGCTGATCGTGTTGGTTGGTGTGATGCGGTGGAGCAGCGCTTCGTTACAGCTCAGGCGGAAAGTGCTTTGATCGGAAATGGCATCATTGATCATCGCAAACGCCTGATGAAATTTAGGTAGCAACTGATGCGCTACAGAAGTGAGTTTGATTTGTCGCCCATCCTTCACAAATAACGATTTGTTGGTTTCTTTTTCCAAACGCTTCATGGATGCGCTAATCGCTGGCTGAGTTAGCCCTAGGTGCTCTGCGGCGCGAGAGTAAGATTGATATTCAGCAACAATTAAAAAGGTTTGGATTAGATTAAAATCCATACGATACCTAAATAAAAATAATCACTAGATTCAGTGGGCGTATCTTTGATTTTTGGGCTAGATGTTCGCCCTAGGCACCCACCTTGAAATAAGCCTCCTTAACGCACTTACGAGCTAAGGAGGCGACAGAGTAGTGGTTCGTTAAAACGAATTATTTGACTACTTTGATTTCAGGCATTTGATACTCACCACTTTGGATTGCATCGTCTGCGCCGTAAAAACGCATGATGGCGTAGAACGGTTTTTCAGGTACTGGCAAGAAGTTTGGATCGTCTGCTCGGCCTTTCTCGTTCGCACTCATGTAAATGGTGTAGTAACCGTCTTTGTCCGCTTTCATGGTTCGGTCGCCACGGCTGTGGCGGTTTAGGTCGTTTTTCGCCATCAAACGGTTGTCGTTGCCGTAAATAGTAACAGACCAGAATTCGCTGACGTTCGGCGCTTTAAAGCGCATCACGTAATCATGCTTCGAACCATCCAGTTTTTGACCAGTGCTGTCGAAATCTGATTTACGGTAAGACGCTTCGATAGGTGGTAAACCCCACTGACCAAGGTAAGTACCTTCTGCAAAAATATCGCGTGGCGCATCACCCAAGGTATCGCGTGTACCAAGCAACGTACGAGCATCTGTCATTTTAGGTGCAAGTTCGACGAGGTGTTCCATGCCTTTCTTCTCACCAACTTTTGCCAGTTTTAGCTGCTCAGGTGTGAAGTCAGTTTTGCATGGTTCAACGCCGATAGATTGGTATTTGTCCAACCACTGTTTGTCTGCATTGCCCATCGAGCCATCACATAGCACGAAGTTCACGCGTTCAAGCCATGTTGAATTTTTTGGATCTGGATACGTTCTTTGTACTGGTTTTGGCCCGTTCTTACCTAAATATTCCGATAGGGTACGAATGTTCCATTGGTCCATGTAGTTAAGCGCGACTTTTGCGTCTTCGTCATTCACTGCCATGATGCGACCCATCAGCTTCACAAGATTGCTGTCTACGCGAACCACTTCGTCGACAGACGCTGGCACTTCACCTTGCCAATCTTGTGCTGCAAACATGAACTGGCCGCCTTTTGTTCCGCGAGTACGAGAACTGAACGCTGCGTTGGTGTAGTGGCCCATGTCCATTGTGTGCAAGATCCAGTAACGGCCTTCATCCATATCAGGCACGCTCACAATGACAGGTTCTGCAGCAACATCTAACCAGCCCATAAGGTGAAGCGTATCGTTATTAATGGTTGGGTGAGCGGTGTAAGAGTCATCAGCTAGAGCACGAATATTCTGAAAGCGGTTCAGTGGATAGTTGTTTTCTACCGCCGTGTGATAGAAAAACTTGTACGCTTCATCGATAGAGTAGCCGTAGATATAAGCATCTTCTGCAAGATCAACATTGGTGTTAGCCGCAAATACAGAGCTGGCTCCTAGCGCTGATAATCCCAATAGAGTAACGAGTAATTTTTGTTTCATGGCTGGTTTCATCCATTTGTTTGTGAGGATATGTTTCCAGCTAAGCTTAGTCGTTAACCCGTTTATTACAGAAATGAATTGTGAGTATTTAGTCTATATCAAAAGTGATATGCTTTGAGAAAAGCTAAAGAGATAACGTTGATGAACTTTGATTACAATTTGCTCAAGGTGCTTGCGGTGATTCTTGAAACACGCAACACCACAACGGCTGCGGAGCGTTTGTGCACCAGCCAGCCAGCTGTGAGTCGAAGCTTGCGTAAAATTCGGGATTTGTTTAACGACGACATTTTAGTGCGTAAGGGCACCAATATGGAGCTCACGCCGAAAGCCGAAGAGATCAAAGCGCAGCTTTCTGGGATCATCAACGACATCGACAAGCTAGTGAATGTTTCTCATAGTTTTGATCCTGCGACCGAAAGCTGTGTTCTGCGTGTTGCGATCAACTCGTCCATTGCGCAATGGTTTTCTGCCGCGTTTACTCAGCTGCTAGCCAAAGAAGCGCCGTTTATGAACTTGGTGATCGAAGACTGGACGGAAACCACGCCAGACAAAATCGATGCGGGTGAAATCGCTTTTGGCATCAACTATTTCCCTATGGAATTGCCGAAGCATCTGGTTCAGAAAAAAGGCGGGCGGGACGACTTTGCTCTGGCCTGTCGCGCGACGCATCCGCATGGTGGCAAACGCATGTATTTGGATGACATTTCAGAGTACGCGTACGCGGTTCACATCATCCAACATTGGAATGAAAAAGAAGATCACATCTCGCGCTTATTACAGCCTTTTTCAGTTGTCCCAAGAATTCAACTGCGTACCACGCACATCAACACCATTTTGAATTTGGTTGCGGATAGCGATGTGCTGTTTCCTTGTTCGCGTCACTTGATCAATCAGTTAGATAAGCGTTTTTCTTTTATCGAATTTGATGACGCGCTGCCGAAATTAGAGGGTAACTTCGGTTACGTTTACAGCGTAAAGCGCCGTAATGATCCGTTGATATTGTGGGTTAACAATACCGTTGAATCGTTGATGAAGTCGTTAGGCATTGAGTCGTAACAATGGTTGGTGAAACGGTTTGAACAACCGGGTTCAGTAACGCACTGATCCCGGTTGTGTTGCATGATGTAATTACTCGTATTCAGAAGCGTAAGTTTCTTCATAAGTGTGCGAGTAAAGCTCGAACAGGTTGCCGAATGGGTCTTCTAGATAAACCATTTTCGCAGGCTTGTTATCGTCTTCTGGGTGGTAACGCATGATGTCCATACGAACTTTGCCACCAAACGCTTCAGTGCGCTTGATTGCACCTTCAAAGTCGTCCGTCTGCAAACAGAAATGGAAGATACCGATGCGAGAAAAATCCACTTCATGGCGCTCTTGACGCTCTTTCATTTCAAATAACTCAAGTCCGATGCCATCGCTTGTCACTAGATGCGCAATGTTGAAGCCTTTAAAGCCCTTACCAAAGACCGCAATACACATTCTGCCAATTGCGGTTTCGCGTTCTTCAATCACTTTCGTGTTACCCATAACGACTTTTAGACCAAGCGCTTGCGTGTAAAACTCAACCGCTTTATCCATATCTCCGACCATAATACCGACATGATTCATTTTCATTTGTTTGCTCCCAACATGTGTGCTTAAACGTTGTTTTGTTTCGATGTGGGAGAGTATATGGTGCGGTTTTAATCACATGAAATTATCATAAATTATAAAAATAATAATTTTATGTAATCAATGGAGCAGAGTTCGAGCTAATTGGCTAATGCCTCAACTGCTTGCTGTACCGAGGTGAAGTGAATTTTGATGATGCACCTTTGTGCGAGACTAAACTCATGCGACTGGATGAGCGACGTAACTTCCTCGACGGACAGAGTGCGTTCTTCCGGTTGTAAAACGGTGGTGTTCGAATCGTTGTATTGCAACCCGAACGTGTTGCCATTTGAGTCAATTACGTAATCATCTGGCCCCAAAATGAGCGCTTCGCATTCGGAATCAAGATCGGCATGAGAACGCAAATAGATAAGTTCATCGTCGCCATCGAGTTTCAATAAACATGGCCATGTAACCATGGGGCCTCCAGTGTAGTGGCTAAAATTGTTTCAATGTCTGAAAGGGCAAGGTGAGCGCTGATATTCAAGGTGTTGGCCTTAAACCGCAGTCAAAAATTACATGTGTTGAGCAATAATCGAAAACAGCTCGTCAACCGTTCTTGCCACGTAATCTGGTTGCACGCTCCAACGCTCTGGCATCGCGCCGCTGTACGCTGCTGCAACGGCAATCACCTTACTTTGGCCACCCAACTGCTGTTCGATGTTGCGTGCGAATTGCGTGTCGGCTTCATGGTCACCGATGTACATCAGCTGTCGATTTTCTGCGCAACCAAAAATCGACTCAACGCATTTGATGCCACTGTAAGCATTGGGCTTTTGGTGCCCGTTTGAGACGTCATCATACCCGACGATGGATTTAAACGGCGCGCTGATGCCGTTGTCGGACAGCACTCGACGAATATTGCTTTGTGAGTTTTGAGAGCAAATGCCGTGAGGCAGCTGCGCAAACTCTTTAATCACGCCATCAATGCCTTCAAACAGGGTTACTGGTGTTTGGTTTTTCTCTTGATGCTCTGCCCATAAACCACCAGCTTTTAGCATTTCATCATGGGACATGCCGTAGTAATCCACGTAGAGCTCTTGCCAGTTTTTCGCCGCGTGGTTTGCGTAGTGATAGTTGGCTTCTGAATGGAGATATTTCGGTAAATTATCGCCAGTTAAATGCGGGGCAACGATGGCTAAGATCGCTTTGGTGATGTCGATGTTTTTCGGTACAGAGTTTACGAGTGTCCCATCGTAATCCCACAATATGGCGTCTAATTTCATTCAACGTTCTCGTTGTTATTGATGGTTAAAAGCTGGAACCGGGTTGCTGCAAAAATGCTAACTCTTCGGGTGTGCTTTCTCTACCCAAGATGGCGTTGCGATGTGGGTAACGTCCAAATTGGTCGATGATGGCTTTGTGTTTTAGCTCAAAATCGTAGTTATTTTCAAGCCCTGATGCGCGAAACAATTTCTCTGCTTCGACATGAATGAGGCGAGATTCGCTGTGCATAAACGGCATGTACAAAAAGCTTAGCTGCTCAGGCACTAATTCTTGATCGTGTCCTAACCGAATTGCTTCTTGAGCCAATGCTAATGCGAGCGGGTCTTGCGCAAATGCTTTTGGGGTGTTGCGATACACATTCCGTGAAAACTGATCGAGGACGATGATTTCGGCCAATCGTCCTTGTGCGCTGTCACGCCAATTAAACAGTTCACAACGAGCGGCTTGTTCTAGTACCGAGGCAAATCGTGATGCAATATGTTTGTCCAGTTCTGGGTTGTTTTCAAACCAGTTTTGAGGCGTTAGCTCTTCGAACCAGAACTTGATGATTTGTTGATGCATGGCGCTTCCTTTTGTTGTGCCTTAATAGCAAAAAGCCAGAAGCGTGGCTTCTGGCTTTTGGCGTGTTATCGACCGTAAGTCTCTACGATGTAACGTTCAAAATCGTCACACATTTGTTCGTCAGAGATGACGTTGCTTGCCAGTTCTTTACTGCCGTCGACGACTTTAATTGTCGCGTTCAGTGAAGCAACTGGTGCTCGTTCTCGTGTTGCAAGTGAGTCGATTTTCTTCTGCTGTACTTCCCACGCTTGCTCTGGCGATAGATTACATACATCTGCCAAGTACTTAGCATTGAACCCCTCGCCAGTCAGGCTGAAAATGGTTTCGTTGTGCGACAAATGATTGCCTGCGTGCCAGTAGTGTTTTGCCAGCAGTGGGCCAATTTCTGGGTTATCCGTCAGATAGCCAAACTTCTCAAGGAAGTATGCACGGGTCTGGTATACCGCCATGTGCGCGAGTAGGTAACCTTGATACGCACAAGCCGCTTCGTCGGATAGCAAATGTGGAATCGCCATCAGTGGGCGAGGGCTGCATTCCAAACCAAGGATCTGTTTTTCACAATCGCGAGCCAGCTTAGTGATGCGCTCTGGCGTTAACTCGTCATCGCTAAGTTGATATAACGCGCGTTCAAAGTACGGCACAACCAAGATGCTACGTTCTTCATAAGCTTTGAATGGCTGACGACTGTTGATCATCGCTTGAATGATCTCATCAGGAACCGGATTCCCTTCATCATCCAGTGCGTATTGTTTTAGCCAATCGGCATCGGTTAACAGGCTGTCACAGAACATCGACTGAGTTTCTGCGTAAGCCATTGAAGTCGGCGCAAACTCCTGCGAGAAACAAGGCGCGTTCATTTTTACGTTCGCAAAGTGTGCTGCGTGGCCACCTTCGTGGAACAGCGTGTTAATGCCATCGTAGCCGCTGCCCACTTGGTCTGGTTTGGCATTGCTGGTGAAGTTCACCTGTGCTGCGACCCATTCGCCTTGATTGTAGAAAGAAGGGATAGGGCCGTGACAGAACCCGTTCGGGTACTTACCTTTGCGGTCTAACAAATCCAGCGTTAGCGTCGCGCCAGAGTAATCAATATTCAGACGACCAAACGATTCTACCCAGCGTCTCAGAGATTTAGAGAACGGCACGTATGGGTCAAGGTCACGCATGACGTCACCCGCGAACGAGTAAACAAAGTTGAAACCCGTTAGTGCGCTTGCGCCTTTCTCTTTCGCCAAGTTTTCTAAGCTGTTTAGGTGCGCATCTCGCGTGCGTTGTTCGAAATCTTCCAAAATCTCGAATAGCTGCTCAGAGCTCATCTTTTCCGTTTTTTGTACGGAGTAATCAAAGAAGGTCGCATAACCCAGTGAGCGAGCGAACTGGTTGCGCAGTTTGATCAGTTCTATAAAGCCGTTTTGCAGTAGCCATTGTTCAAGGTTCAGCAACGCTTGGTGAGCCGATTGGCGAACTTCTTCATGATTGTTGGTGCGAATGGTTGAGCTCAATACTGGCAGTGAACCTTCCACTTGCTTGCCGTTTTCATCGGTAAACGTTTGTACGTGGTTCTGTTTTTTCTCGAATAGTTCAGCTTCAAAGGCAATGAGCTGATTTTTCAACGCTTGTGCTTTTTCTCCCTCGATTGCGTGAGATTCAAACATCGCTAGCCAACCAGAAAGACCCGTAATGGTTTGCTGTTTCTCTTGTGGGTCGGTAATTGAGTCCGCGGCTTCAAGCTGTTGTTTGATGGCAGTAATTTGCTCGGCGTTGCTCAAAAAGCTTGTCCACGCCGTTTGTGCTTGCGTCGAGCCATCATGGTCATCGCTGATCCCCATGTAAGTTTCCCAAAAGAAATCTTCTTTGGTGCGGTGAATCGAGAGGTAACGTTGATTGAGGTCGTTGAGATAATCCGTTGCGGTCATTTTGATCCTTCAAATGGTTGGGAGTAGACCCCTAATTATTGCACGCTTGTTGATAATAAAGGAGGGACAAATTAATTTGCTGGTAGTGTACTGCGTAAACGTGATTTTACTATTTGTTTACATTTTAATGAGTTAGCAAGAGTTGTTACGAGTTTGGAGTGCGCAGTGTTTAGATTGGCACGGGGTTTACAGTTCATCAGTTAATTAATCTGCTAGGCGCTCTCGATGATCTTTGTCATGTGTAATAATATTTCTATATCGCGGCAGTACATATGGAAACGATATGATAAATAAGACAAAAGTTACGCTATTGGCGCTAGGTACGATTTTGGTTGGATGCTCTTCTGTCACGCCGCCAAGAAATGATGCGGTTGAGAACATTCAACAAAAGTGCTCTGTAATTTTAAGCAGTGATGTTTCAGGTGAACAGCGCTGGCAGACATACAACGGCTTGCTTGTAGAATATGCTGTGCATGGCATTAAAACTCAGGCGCAGTTAGAACGCTTTGAAGCGTTTGTGCAACGAGTACAAAATGATGAATCTGGACAGTTAGTTACCGAGCTGATTGAAGTCACCGATTGGGGATGCTCAAACGGCAATTATCTTGAAGAGATGGGCTTGTTTATTCAAGAAGTTCAAAAGTAAAAAACCGAGCGTTAAGTCGCTCGGTTTTTCTGTTTATGGAGCGCTTCGTGCGCTGGCCCGTCAGGACGTTTACTCCTCTGGGTACTCGCCCATACCTTGCGTTTTACCTTCCGCTTTCCAATGCTCACCGGGGTCAAATGCTTCATCGCATAAATCTACGGTGTAGCCCATTTCTGTGATTTCCTTCAAAGTGAGATTATCTGCAATTTTTGCGACTTCACCCGATTTATTACGTAATTCCATGTTGTTTCCTCCTCTGTAGGTAGACGAGCGGTATCGATGCACAGTGACGAATGCATCGGTGACCTTTGTTCTAAGTATATAACTCTCAGCTCAAAATGAGGGTTTAATCCATTTTTATCGTGTGGTTAATTGAGTAATGCTTTGAGCTGCTTCAGTTATTTTTAACTGCATCATCGCGACAGTTGGCTATTTGTGATTTATTGAATGATTAAATTGTCAATCTGGAAAATCGAAATGGTTATTCTCGACCACTCCCTAGCACAGCAAATTGTCGATCGAACCATGTCCATCATTGGTCACAACGTAAATGTGATGAACTCCGCAGGCATCATCATTGGCAGTGGCGATCCCAAACGCGTTGGGCAAGTGCATGATGGCGCGGTATTGGCGTTGAATCACGGCGATTCACTAGAGCTGAATGAGCAGCAATGCTTGACGTTGCAAGGTGTCAAACCCGGAATCAATATGCTGTTGAAATTGCATGGCGACGTGGTCGGTATTGTTGGTGTGACAGGCGAGCCGGAGAAAATCCGAGATTTCGCCAAGCTGGTCAAAATGACCGCTGAACTAACAATCGAGCAAGCCGCGCTGGTGGAAAAATTTCAGTGGGACAGACGTCATCGCGAAGAGTTTATTCTGGCTTGGATCAATGGCAAATTGACCGATGAAGAGCTGAAAGATTGGGCGATGCGTCTTTCTATCGATGTGACTCAACCAAGAGTGGCAACGGTGATTGAAGTCTCGACGCCGTCCGCTTCAAAAAGCATGAAGAGCGTGCGCAATATTGTTGAGCTGCTTGAATATCCGGAGCGTAACAATCTGGTTGCGATTGTCTCGGTGAATGAAATTGTGGTGTTGAAACCGTGTCATTCCGCCAAGCAGTGGGATAGCCAAATCGAAAGTGAACGCATTGATAAGTTGATGTCGCGTTTAAGCGATCACGATTCGCATACGTTTCACATTGCGCTAGGGCAGCTGTTTAATGAGCCTAAAGATGTCGCGTTGTCATACCAAAGCGCGAAGCAGGTATTAGCCATTGGCAAGCAGTTCTACCCAGAGAAACGTAAGTACCTGTTCGATGAACTTCGTTTGCCTGTGCTGTTAGCGCCGTTGGCGGATATTTGGCAAGGTGAACAAATTATTGATGGCGTGAAACGATTGAAAGAGAAAGACAAGTCTGGGCAATTGCTGAAAACCCTAGATGCATTGTTTGAATGCAATGGCAATGTGACGGAATGCTCTAAAATGCTGTTTATTCACCGGAACACTCTGCGTTATCGGTTAGAAAAAATCACCGAGATAACAGGGCTGCCAACCACCAATTTTGTGGGGTTAGCGGAGCTTTATATTGCGACTCGGCTCTCAAAAATGGCGTGATATTGTGCATTTGCACAATACGCGTCATTTTTTGACCACATCATTTGTCACTCCGCCTAAAGGAATTCGAAAGCAAACGATTAATAATTCATGCGTCCCTACATGTTGAGTGAGCCAACACGGACTCGCTCAGCAAAATAAGAATAAATGGAGTTATCATGAACCTTATATTAATCCTGCTCGGGGTGATCGCATTTATTGTGCTCACGACCACCAAATTCAAATTACATCCCTTTTTAGCGCTGATCATCGCGGCGTTCCTTGCGGCATTTGCTTACGGCTTACCGGCAGATAGCATTGCCAAAACCATTGCTTCTGGCTTTGGCGGCATCCTTGGTTACATTGGCTTGGTTATCGTTTTAGGTACCATCATCGGTGTTATTTTGGAGAAAAGTGGTGCGGCGATCACCATGGCTGATACGGTTATTAAAGTGTTGGGTGAGCGTTTCCCAACATTGACTATGAGCATCATCGGTTACATCGTTTCTGTTCCGGTATTTTGTGATTCAGGCTTTGTCATTCTGAACTCGCTCAAAGAATCACTCGCGAAGCGTTTAAAAACCTCAAGCGTTGCGATGAGTGTGGCGTTGGCTACTGGCCTATACGCGACGCACACGTTTGTGCCGCCAACTCCTGGCCCGATTGCCGCTGCGGGTAACTTAGGCCTGGAATCTAACCTTGGTTTAGTGATTGGTGTGGGTGTGTTTGTTGCAGCGGTTGCGGCGTTAGCGGGTATGCTGTGGGCGAACCGATTCCAACATGTTGAACCAGATGGCATTGAAGCCGTAGAAGAAATTCAGCAAGACTGGCAAGCACTCAAAGCGTCTTACGGCAAATTGCCAACGGCG
This sequence comes from Vibrio diabolicus, assembly GCF_011801455.1. NCBI lineage: Bacteria > Pseudomonadati > Pseudomonadota > Gammaproteobacteria > Vibrionales > Vibrionaceae > Vibrio > Vibrio diabolicus. Next base: position 107,351 of record NZ_CP042452.1, read on the forward strand.
AGCCAAGCATTCGCTCCTATTTTTGTTCCTATCTTATTGATCTGTTTTGGCTCTATCGCGAAATTCCCAAGCTTACCGTTGGGCGAAGGTTTTGTGTTTGATGTTCTGACTTTCTTAGGACAGCCACTAACGGCATTGGTGATTGGCCTGTTCCTTTCTGTTCGCCTACTCAAGTCAGACAACAAGATTGAAGAATTTGGCGAGCGAATCAGCCAAGGTATTACGGCTGCTGCGCCTATTCTTTTGATTACCGGTGCGGGTGGTGCATTTGGCGCGGTATTAAAAGCCACGCCGCTAGGTGAATACTTAGGTACGACGCTATCGGCGCTGGGCGTGGGTATTTTCATGCCATTTATCGTTGCGGCTGCGCTAAAGTCGGCGCAAGGGTCATCAACGGTTGCATTGGTGACCACATCGGCTTTGGTTGCGCCTATGCTTACGCAATTGGGGCTCGATTCAGAAATGGGCCGCGTATTAACGGTGATGGCGATCGGTGCAGGTGCGATGACGGTTTCTCATGCAAACGACAGTTTCTTCTGGGTAGTTTCGCAGTTTAGTCGCATGTCGGTGGGCTTAGCGTACCGCGCGCAAACCATGGCTACGCTCGTTCAAGGTGTCACGGCAATGGCATTGGTGTACATTTTGAGCCTCGTTCTCTTATAAGTCTCTGGAAATACGTATGAAAGTGGTAATTGCACCTGATTCATTTAAAGAAAGCTTAACCGCCAAACAAGTGAGCGAGGCAATCAAAACAGGTCTTGCTCGCGTATGGCATGATGCTGAGTTTGTTACGGTTCCGGTCGCAGACGGTGGCGAAGGCACGGTTCAATCTTTGATTGATGCAACTCAAGGCGAACAAGTCTTCACAACGGTGACCGCGCCATTAGGGAATGATGTTGAAGCGTTTTATGGCATCCTCGGCGACGGCGAAACCGCGGTTATTGAAATGGCGGAGGCCAGTGGGCTGCACCTTGTGCCGAGTGATGCTCGCGACCCAAAACTGACCAGCAGCATTGGTACCGGACAGCTGATCAAACACGCGCTAGACAGAGGTATTCAACGCTTAATCATTGGTTTGGGTGGCAGCGCTACCAATGATGGTGGCGTGGGCATGTTGACCGCGTTGGGGGTGGCGTTTCTTGATGAATCTGGTCATGCAATTACCCCAAATGGAGACGGGTTAGCGGCGCTTGCGTCCATCGATATTTCTGGTCTTGACCCTCGTTTAGCAACTTGCGAAGTGTTGGTAGCGTGCGATGTTGATAACCCACTCTGTGGTGACAAAGGCGCGTCGGCTATCTTTGGCCCACAAAAGGGAGCGACGGCGTCAGACGTCACTCTGCTCGATAACGCATTGCGCAAGTTTGGCGAGTTGACGGAACAAGCGACGGGTAAGCACGTACTGACTCGTGAAGGGGCGGGTGCTGCTGGTGGTATGGGAGCGGCCTTGCTTGGGTACACGCCAGCACGTTTGCAACCGGGAATTGAGATTGTGCTTGAAACGGTCAAACTTGCTCAGCATGTTGCGGATGCGGATATCGTATTTACAGGCGAGGGTCGAATCGATCATCAAACCGCACATGGCAAAACGCCGATGGGCGTTGCTCAGGTGGCTAAGCAGTGTAATTTACCAGTCATTGCATTAGCAGGCTGTGTGGGCGACAACTATCAGGCGGTTTATGAGTGCGGCATTGATGCGGTGTTTGCTTGTGTACCAAGGGCGATGAGCTTACCTGAGGCCATGAAAGAGGCCGACGTCAACGTTGCCAATTTAGCCGAAAACGTCGCGAGAATGTGGCAAATTAAGTCGCACTGAGGGCGATAACGATACGAAAAAACTCCACCTTTGCGTGGAGTTTTTTGTTGTTACCAGTCTACGTATGCGGGCATAAGTTCATTTAGCAAGAGCGAGTTAACGAACATGCTTTGCTATCAACTTTGCCAGTGTTTGCATCGCGTGAATCCAATCGGTTTCACTACCAAAGTTTGCTACGCTGAGGCGCACGCAATGTCGATATTGTCCTTGAGTGCCAAATACGGTACCGGGAAGTAGGCTGATTCTGTGTTGATTACACGCTTGATACAACGCATAGCTGTCCGTTTCTTTGGGCAGGCGCAACCAAAGCAAGAACGAACCTTGCACGGCGTTGATCTGGTATCGATTTTTTAGAGATTCGTATTCATCTAAGTATTGATGAAGCATCTGGATGAATCGGCGCATGTTGTTTTGATAAACCCGACCCATTCGCGCAGTATGCGTTCGATACTTGCCTGACGTTAGAAACGTTGCCACGGCAGATTGCATCAGATTCAAACTGCCCATGTTCTCACACAGTAGATATTGCTCAATTTGATCTCGATATCGCCCCGCCAACATCCAACCAATTCTCAAACGCGAATCGAGCGTTTTGGATAACGAATTCACGTAAATTACGCGTTGCTTGTCATCGAGCAACCTCAAGCTTGGCAAAGGCTTGTTATAACTTAACCCGCCAAACACATCGTCTTCGATAATAGGAATATTGCCAGACGACAATAGCAATTGCTGGCGCTTTTCTAGCGGCATCATGGCACCAGTTGGGTTGGTGAAGTTTGGCGTTACGATGATCGCTTTTATGTCCCATGTCGCCATTGCTTTTGCTAAGGCTTCGGGGCACATACCGTCTCGTGGGCAACTCGGAATTTCCACTACTTTGAGGCCGAGTGATTCGAGCATCAATAAATTACCAAAATAGCAAGGGGACTCCACCGCGACGATATCGCCTTTTTGTGTCGTTGCGCGCAGCGCTAGGCTAATTGCTTGCTGCGCGCCGTGCGTCACCATGATCTCATCCAACTTGGTTGGCGTGCCCAAATCTTGTGTGATTTTCGCCAGTTGTTTGATTAAGAGGTGATCACCGGGTGGCAATTGGTAATGGCTCGGTACATGCGTTTGCTGGCGGCTGTGGCGGCCAATCTCGGCGTACAAGCTTTTGATCGCGGGGGAGTCAATGTTTGGGTGGGCAGAGCCTGCGGGCAAACGCTCTTGGTATTCAGGGTACGTGAGGATTTCTTTGCAGATCGAGAGCAAATCCACGCGAGTCGGATCCGGAATTGAGCGAGAGGTCGGCAAGGCGATTTTTACTCGATAACCCGACTTGGGAACCGAGTACACCAAGTTTTGCGCTTCCAGCTCTTGATACGCACGAATCACGGTGTTTTTACTGACGCTTAATTCTTGGCTCAATGAGCGAATGGAGGGCAGTCGATCATCCACTTGGTAAACGCCACCATTGATGGCTTGTTTAAGGTGCTTTTCCACCACGAGGTACTTATTCCCTTCACCGCTTTCCAATAAATCTGTGCCCATAAAAACACTTCCATCTGTCACTTTTTGAAAACACTGTACCTAATTACATTAACAGTATCTCAAAACATAAAACAAGCGTGAGTGAGGCGATCATGTTAATCCGAGCCATCCCTTTTGTATTTGTCATCCTTTGGGCTTCTGGATTTGTTGGTGCGCGTTTTGGTTTGCAGTATGCCGAGCCAGCGACACTACTTTCTATCCGTATGGCATTCAATGTCTTACTGTTTTTGGTTCTTGTGGCGATGTTGCGTAGAAGGTTGCCAACAGGAAGCGATTTCTGGCACAGCTGTGTGGTGGGTGTGTTGATCCATGGCTTCTATTTAGGCGGCACTTATTTCGCTATTGATTTGGGTATGCCTGCCGGGCTGAGTTCGTTGTTGGTGGGCATTCAGCCGATTTTAACCGCGGCTTTGCTGGTGGTGTTTGTTCGTGAGGAATTTAAACCCTCGCAATGGCTGGGTTTGGCTCTAGGCTTTGTCGGCATCGCTATGGTGCTGATGGGAAACATGGAGTGGCAGTCTGAGCAACATAAGTTCTTAGCCATTGGAGTCTGTTTACTGTCTTTGGTTGGTATAACGTTAGGGACGCTGTATCAGAAGAAATATTGCCAACAGGTGGATATGGTTGGTGGTGCGACGGTGCAATATTTGGCCGCACTCATCATGTTTCTGCCTGTTGCGATGCAGTTTGAAACCATGCAAGTTCAGTGGAAACTGGAGTTTATTTTGACCGTGTTGTGGTTGGTCGTCGTGCTCTCTTGTGTGGCTATCCTGCTGCTGCTGTACATGGTGAGAAATGGCGCGTCTTCGAGTGTGGCGTCTGTGTTTTACCTAGTGCCGCCAACAACCGCGATTCAAGCTTGGCTCGCGTTTGGTGAGTCGTTTGATTGGATGGGCATTTCTGGCTTTGCATTGGCGGCCACGGCGGTCTATCTAGTGGTTAAAAAGCCAGATCTGACGATAAAAAAATCGGTTCAAACAGAATATACCTAAATTGGGTAGGGACATTAACGTGCCAGTGAGTACAATTCTGCTTCATCTTAATCCGTGGAGCAGAGTGATGACGTTAAAGCCAGATCGAATGACCGCGATGCGTAATATCATCGAGCAAGTAAAAGCTGAACTACCGATTTACGAACCGGAAACCTTTGTGTGTGGGCCGGAAGGGCAGTGCATCGGTTGTCCAAAGAAATTATTAGAAATGGTCGATTCAGAGGTTACTTATTGGGAGTCGGCAATGGAGCGGGGTGTGATTCCGCAGTTTGATGAGATCCGTCGTTTCGGGAAGATGTGCACTAACGTACGTCGCGGACTTGTGCGTAATAACGTTCCACTACTCGGGTAATCTACTTCAGTAAATAAGTGATTGATAAATAAAGTCCTAAAATTGACACATAAATGTGTGCGTTTGCATAGTAACTTGGCGAGCGGTCTCAACTTTGGCCCATGACTCTTGTTTGTCATCTACTAGGGCTTTAAACGTTTTAAATCAGCGATATATTGGCAAGGTCTCACATGGATGTGAGGCAAACGACCATTCATTCTGCTGAGATAAAAAAGTGAGATTAAAGGGATTTACTCTGATGGAAATCACCATAGTGCTCGCCACTTTGGCTTTCATCGCTTTGGCTGCGTTGCCAACACTACTCCACATTCATCGCCAAGCCTATGCGTCGATGTTACACAGTTCCAATTCGTCATTGGGTACCGCGCTTAAATTTTTTAACGCCCGAGTGGTGATAGACAATGCTGCCGAGCAAAACCAAGTCCACTATATTGATAGGAACGTAAAAACCTTAAGTGGTATGCCAGAAGCGAGCGCCAATAGCATTGGCGCGTTATTAGAAATCGATTTGCCGCAGAGTGGCGTGTCCAAAATTGATGTTCCCTGCAAAGGCAGTGACTTTTGTATTATTGGTCAGCAACACCCAAATAGTACCCACTTTGTGTCTATTCCCGATTATCAATTTGTCGACCAGTCAGGTCTTGATCGGGTGGTGTACATTTGGCCGCAAGGGTATACCTTGGCAGAAGAGGCATGCTATTTCTATTATGTAAATCAAGCATCCACAGAGTCTATCGTCCGAGGGCACGTTACTGAGGGTTGTTAGGCGCGCTTAACATCATCTTCTGACTCATCAACACTTCGCCATTGGGGAGAGTGACTTCTCCTAGTTCACCATGGTGCTCAAATCCAAATCGTTCGTACAACGCTATCGCGGCAAGGTTGTCCTTATAAACATTAAGTACAATGGTGTCGTAACCATATTCCCAGGCACTTTTAAGTGCGACAGACAATAGCTGCTTACCTAGCCCTTTTCCTCTGAATGTTCTATCGATATGAATACCTAAAATGCCTGTGCTAGTGAGTTGACCACCTTCATAACCGCACAGTTCGGCAGGAAAAATCTCTACACTACCAATCAGAACGTGATGGTCCAAAGCAACAAATTGAGGAATCGATTCAAGTTCTACGCGACGTAAAATATTGGTCAGGGTGTCTTTATCTGGAGCCGGACTGCGCAGGTATTTACCTTCGGCATAGACTCGGTTCCACAGTTCGGTAAAGCGCTCAATATCGCTTACCTGGATGGGTCTGATTTGCATTCATCTTCCTTGATTAGTGCAGGTTAGTGATGGTTAAGGTACGAGTTCAGATAAACAGCGAATTTGATTCGGAATGGGATCGGCTGGCGCATTGGCTCCTGTTGGATTAAACCAAATCGTATTTACGCCAGCTTGCATTGCAGGGTAAATGTCTTTATGAGGCAAGTCGCCAACCATAGTTAACTCACTCACGTTAACCCCTAGCTGTTTTGCGATAGCAAGATAAAACTCAGGTTGTTTTTTAGCGATGCCGAGATTGGCAAAACAAAAGTAGCCATTTAAGTGCTGGTCTAAGTCGACGCGGACGAATGCACGCTGAACCTCTTCCATGTTGGAATCAGACGCACTGGTCGCGATGTAAATAGCATGATTTTGGGAAAGTGTTGCCAGTGTTTCTTTGGCCAGAGGAATCGTTTCTACGTGTTCCCAATCGCACATTTTTCCTTGTGCGTGAGGGAAATCCACCATTAAGGTGTTCCCCCAATCGAAAAGATAAATCATGTTCGAATCTCCTTTATCCGCACATCATATCGTCTTTTCTAAAATCAGGGGATAAATTGCATCGATAAATGCGATTTAGGTGGCTTTAGTCGTGAAAAGCGCTTAATTGTCGTTATCGTTACAAATGTTTCAGCATAATGCGTGAGTTAGTTTTAAAACCTTGCTTGTCGTAAAACCGCTGTGCTGGTTGATTGAATTCCATCACTTCTAATCGAACTTGTGTAGCATTGGCATCGCGCGCCCATTGCTCACAGGCCTCAAGCATTTGGCGACCGATACCCTGCTGCTTTTGTTCTTCATTGACGACAATCGTTCCTACTCGACAAATTGGATCTTTGATCAGAAAGCTGACGGTTTCATTCTGAGTGATCATCGCGGTTAAAAAGCCGACTACCTCCTTTTCATGTTCTGCGACTAAAAACAAGCGTTCATCATTCTCGAGAGCCTGAGTGAGGAACGCTCGGTCGTCTTCCGAAGGTGCTACAAAAGCTTCAGGCGCATTGGCAAAATGCAGTGCGTTGATTTGTAGGTTTAATTCAAAAATTGCATCCAAATCGTCGGGACTTGCTTGTCGAATGTTGACTTCCATTTTACTTACCGCCTGAAAGATCGATAAAAGAGCCTGTAACATAAGAAGCTTCATCACTGAGTAGCCAAGCGATCGCATTCGCCACTTCTTCTACCGTACCGCCCCGTTTCAGTGGTATTTGAGGGCTGAGCCTATCCACTCGGTTTGGTTCTCCACCATCGGCGTGCATATCGGTGTAAATGAAACCAGGTCGAACGCCATTGACGCGAATATTTCGGTTTGCCAATTCAAGCGATAGCCCTTTGGTTAAGGTATCCATTGCGCCTTTTGATGTGGCGTAATCGACATATTCAAATGGCGCGCCTGAGCGTGATGCCCCAGAAGAAACATTCACAATTGCGCCACCAGTACTGAATCGCTTCGCCGCTTCTCTACAACAGAGAAAGCAGCTATTTACATTAGTGTTCATTACTTTCTGAAAGCGTTCCAAGCTGATTTCCGCCAACGGTGACTGAGTAAATAGAATGCCAACGTTGTTGACCAAGTGCGTCACTGCACCAAATTCACGTTCTGTTTCATCAAACAAGGAGAGCACTTGTTGCTCGTCAGATACATCTGCTTGAACGGCGATCGCTTTTCCGCCATTTGCTTGTATGTCTCTGACCACTTGGTGAGCTGCTTCACTTTGCGCACGGTAATTAACACACACGGCATAGCCTTGCTCGGCCAGTTTTTTCGCTGTTGCGGCTCCAATGCCTCGGCTTGCGCCAGTAACGATGACTACTTTATTCAAAATACATCCTTATTTTTGTAGCGAGTAGATTTTGTCGGCGTAACGCTTGTCGCCAATTTGGTATGCGTCAGGAATGACTTCAGATAGCTCGAATCCGCACTTCATGAGAACACGCTCTGAAGCAATATTCCCTTCAGTGACCGTAGCGGAAAAGCGGTCGATGTAATGTGTTGCTCTCGCCCAATTTAGAAGCGCTTGAAGGGTTTCTGTTCCAAACTGTCGGCCATGAAATTCAGGCAAAAGTAAGTAACCCACCTCTGCGTTACCTTCTTCAATGGCAAGGCCAGTGACGCCAATCGGTTGTTCAGATTGCTTATCGAGTATGACGAGGCAAAGCCAGTGCTGACTGTCTGGTGTCCATGGTAATAATCGCGAAGCAAATTTTTCTTTTATTTGTTTTTCGCTCGGGCGATCAAAACAGAGCTCAATGATCTCTGGTTCGGAATGTAATCGCTGAAATAGTTCCCAATCGCTGGCTTCGATAGGTCTTAATCGGCTTCGGTGAGTCTCAATATAAACTGACATGCGTGTCCTTACAGCATTTATGTAGAGAGCCAGTTTCTCATCCTCTTATCTCTTTAATCAAACGGTTGCACTTACAAAAGTGATTTGTGTGGTGAATGTCTAGTTGGGGAATGAATTCTTACTGAATATTCATTTGTGGGATGAAAATAACGAAATTTCATACTTGAGACACATAGAGCAACACGGAAATGATGTGGATCAAGAGAGAACTACCCATAAAGTAGTATTTTGCGATCTATAATTACATTTTATTTGGAAGTGTTGCTAATTATGTCAATAAAAAAACGATATGTTGCACTGCTGGTTGCTGCCGGCATTGGTGTGGGCTGGTTAACATTAGGTGGTACTGCAGCGGTGATGCATTACACCTCTGATACTGAGTTCTGTCTCTCGTGCCACTCTATGGAAATTCCTTACAAAGAGTACCAAGGCTCAGTGCACTTCAGTAATGCGAAAGGCATTCGTGCCGAGTGTTCTGATTGCCACATCCCACAAGAACCGATGGACTACCTGATCACGAAGATTCGTGCATCGAAAGACATCTACCATGAGTTCGTGACTGGCAAGATCGACACGCCAGAAAAATACGAAGCGCACCGCAAAGAGCTTGCGGAGATGGTGTGGGAGCAGTTCCGTGAAAACGACTCTGCAACGTGCCGTTCTTGCCACGACTTTGACGCGATGGAAGAATTTGAGCAATCTCGCGATGCAGCGAAAATGCACGAGTACGCAAAAGCGAACGATCAAACGTGTATCGATTGTCACAAAGGCGTTGCTCACTTTGCACCAGAAGCTGAGCTAGACAGCAAGGCATTTGAAACGTTGATGAGCTTCACCACAAAAACATCACCTGGTGCCAAAGTCGTTTACCCTGTGACTGAAATCGCAATGGGTGAGATGGGTAAAATTAACCCAACGACGAAGTTAGAAGTAATCAGCTCTGAAGGTGATGAGCGTACTGTTAAGTTGGACGCATTCCAAATGAAAGGCGCAGAGCAAGTGCTGTACATGGGTGAAGGTCAACGTGCCATCGTAGCAACGCTAACCGAGCAAGGTCAGCAAGCTCTTGAGGGCGGTGAGTTTAAGGCCGACGTTTACGGCAACGAATGGCGCGCAGTGTCACTAACAGGCACGATCGATTCTCCTGTTGTGGATACACTTGACCCAGTTTGGTCATACGCAGAAGAGCTAGACAACGTTTATTGTGCAACTTGTCACGCGAAAATTCCTTCAAATCACTTCACAGTGAACGCTTGGGGACCAGTGGCGAAGAGTATGGGTGATCGAACAGACATCACTGCCGAAAACCTAGAAATTCTTACTAAGTTCTTCCAGCACCACGCGAAAGATGTGGTTGGTCACTAACGATAAATAGAAGGATAAGATTATGACTAATTTAACCCGTCGTGGATTTCTAAAAGGCACAGGTATGGCGGCTGGCGCCATGGCATTTACTTCTTTTGCACCTATGTCTGTTGCGTCTTCAAACCAGCGTGGCAAGGGCATTTTGACAGCGGGTCGCATGGGCCCAATGTTATGTGAAGTGAAAGATGGTAAGTTGGTTTCGACTACTAATGCTCTTCCACAAACTGTACCAAATAGTCTACAAACTACTGGGCCTGACCAAGTGCATACCAAGGCGCGTGTGAAGTACCCAATGGTACGTAAAGGCTACTTGGCAAACCCATCGTCGCCAGAAGGTGTGCGCGGTAGTGATGAGTTTGTGCGTGTGTCTTGGGATGAGGCTTACAAGCTGATCCACGAACAGCACATGCGTATTCGTAAAGAATATGGCCCAGCTTCTGTGTTTGCTGGCTCTTACGGCTGGCGTTCAAGTGGCGTGCTGCACAAAGCACAGACCTTGCTGCAACGTTACATGAGCATGGCAGGCGGCTACTCAGGCCACTTGGGTGACTACTCAACGGGTGCTGCGCAGATCATCATGCCGCACGTTGTGGGCTCTATCGAAGTGTACGAGCAACAAACCACGTACCCAGTGGTGCTAGAGCACAGTGATGTGGTTGTGCTTTGGGGCTTAAACCCGATCAACACCCTAAAAATCGCGTGGAGTTCAACAGACTGCGCGGGGCTTGAGTTCTTCCATCAATTGAAAAAATCAGGCAAGACGGTTATTGCGATTGACCCTATTCGTTCTGAAACCATTGAGTTTTTTGGTGAGAATGCGGAGTGGATTGCTCCTCACCCAATGACCGACGTAGCGATGATGATGGGTATCGCACACACCTTGGTGAAACAAGGTAAGCACGATAAAGCCTTCCTCTATAAATACACCGCTGGTTACGACAAATTTGAAGCGTACCTGATGGGCGAAGAAGACGGCGTAGAAAAATCAGCGGAGTGGGCATCGCAAATCTGTGGCGTACCTGCGAAGCAACTTGAGCTACTGGCTGACATCTTCAGTAAAAACCGCACCATGCTGATGGCGGGTTGGGGCATGCAGCGCCAACAATACGGTGAACAGCGTCACTGGATGCTGGTTACACTGGCAACAATGTTGGGTCAAATCGGTTTACCGGGTGGTGGTTTTGGTTTCTCTTACCACTACTCAAACGGTGGTAACCCTGCTCGTGACGCTGGCGTGCTTCCTGCGATTTCAGCATCACTGGGTGGCGGCTCTTCTGCGGGTAACGACTGGGCGGTATCTGGCGCGGTGCAAAGCTTCCCTGTGGCGCGTATTGTCGAGGCGTTGGAAAACCCAGGTCAATCCTACCATCACAACGGTCATGAACTGACGTTCCCAGATATCAAGATGATTTGGTGGGCAGGTGGTGCGAACTTTACTCACCACCAAGACACCAACCGCTTGATTAAAGCATGGCAAAAGCCTGAGCTGATCGTGATTTCAGAACCTTACTGGACTGCGGCTGCGAAGCATGCGGACATCGTTCTGCCAATCACCACATCGTTCGAGCGTAACGACTTAACGATGACGGGTGACTACAGTAACCAACACTTGGTGCCAATGAAGAAAGTGGTTGAGCCGCAAGGTGAAGCGCGTAATGACTTCGATGTATTCGCGGACATGGCAGAGATGCTAGCTCCGGGTGGCCGTGACGTGTACACCGAAGGCAAGACTGAAATGGAATGGCTGTACGGCTTCTACAAGGCGGCGCAACAAGGTGGCCGTGGCTCTCGCGTAGCAATGCCGAACTTCAGCAAGTTCTGGGAGGATAACCAACTGATCGAGATGAAGTGGAACGAGAAGAACGCACAGTTTGTTCGTTACGCGGATTTCCGTGAAGACCCGATCATGAACCCGCTAGGTACGCCAAGTGGTAAGATTGAAATCTTCTCGAAAACCATTGAAGGTTACCAGTTGGAAGACTGTCCTCCTCACCCTACGTGGATGGCACCAACCGAGTACACCGGCAATGCAAAAGATGGCGAGTTGCAGCTAATGACCGCGCACGCAGCGCATCGTCTACACAGCCAGTTTAACTACGCGAAGATTCGCGAAGAGTACGCAATTGCAAACCGTGAACCTATTTGGATTCACCCTGAAGATGCGAAAGCGCGTGGTATTAAAACGGGCGATCTAGTTCGTGCGTTTAACGACCGTGGTCAAGTATTGGTTGGCGCGGAAGTGACTGACCGAATCAAGCAAGGTTCAGTATGTATTCATGAAGGCGGTTGGCCGGATTTGGATCCGAAAACCGGCATTTGTAAGAACGGCGGTTGTAACGTGTTAACGTTGGATATTCCGACCTCTCGACTTGCAAACGGCTGTGCGGCGAACTCGGCACTGGTTCGTATTGAAAAATACACTGGCCCAGAATTAGAACTAACAGCGTTTGAACCACCAAAAAATGGCTAGAAAAAAGTAGCGCTTGAAAGCAAGAAGCCAGCGAATCGCTGGCTTCTTTTTTATCTAGTAATCGTTCACATTAGCGCGAAGCAAGAGAAACAAACGGCATCTGTTTCTTAATCTGAAATGTCGGGAGTAAAGTAAATACAATCGCGACAAACAAGACTGAGCCTATTAAATCTTCAGGGCGATGCATGCCCAGCCATAAGCGGCTATATGCTACGCTCATTCCCCACATCCATAATGACAGTGCAGAGATATAGCACTTGTTCTGTAAGAACAACCCACCAAAGAAAGCCAAACAAATCGAAACGAAAATCGTATGGCCGGATGGGAAAGAATAGTCTTTCTCGCCTTGCCAATGGCGCGTCCGCCAATCACTGACTCGTTCAGAAATCTGGTTAATTACGTTGGCTTGTTGTTTTGTATCTAACTGATAAAACGTTTCTGGTGTTTCAATCAATTGTTCTGCTGCGAGCAATTCCGTGTATGGGCGCGGGCTTTCTGTCATCAGTTTTAGCCCCGTTTTGCTGGCAAAGCCAATCACAAGTAACAGCCCTAACATTGAGAGTTTTTGCATCCACTCAGTGCGACTTGGTTTAAAGCGAAATAAAGAAAGCAGTAGCAGCGTTAAGGTAATTAAAAAGCCTTTGCTGCCAGCAGAATCTGTGAGCAAAGTAAAAGTAATACCCAGACTTTCAGGCACCTGTGAAGTGAGATTGTGATAAGAGCCAAACAGCGACATTGGGATGATGCCAAGAACAAACAAGGCGAGCATCATCAATCCATATTTTTTGGTTTTCATTGAGAGCGTTTTGTTTTTATTGAGGGTTATTCAACCACGTGAAATAAGGGGCTTATCTTACGTTATCTGGCGTGAAAAACTTATCAACGCTTTGTCAATTTGACGAGAGAATGAAGGCTGAGTGATGAATTGATGACATTTATCCGGAGGGTAAAGGCGCTCATCCTTAAGCGTTGGGGTCTTAATCCATCAGAGAACGTAAGTATTCTGCTGCTTTGGTTGGGTTTTCTGCATGACAAATGGCAGAAACCAAAGCCAAACCATGCACACCTGTCGCACTCAGGGCAGGAATGTTGGTTTCGTTGATGCCACCAATAGCGACGATTGGTAAAGACGTGGTGTTCAGCGCCATCTTCAAACCTTCAATACCCCAGTGTTTTTTGGTGTTGGTTTTGGTTGGTGTAGCGAAGATGGCACTCAAACCGATGTAATCAATGGGCAGAGAATCCGCCTCTGCCAACTGCTCTTCAGTCTCAATCGACAAGCCTAGAATCTTGTTTGGGCCAATCAATTGACGAGCGATCTCTGCTGGCATGTCTGACTGCCCGAGGTGAACACCATCGGCATCGACGGCAAGGGCAACATCAACACGATCATTGATGATTAACGGGACGTCAGTGCCTTCAAGGACCGTCTTTACGGCTTGAGCTCGTTCAATAAATGCACGAACGTCACCATGTTTTTCGCGTACCTGTACCATGGTTACCCCACCTTCTACCGCCTTTCTTACAACGTGTTTGAGAGTGGATAAATCTTGTTGGTCGTCGGTGACCAAATACAAACGATAGGCGTTCATTATGTTTCCTTTTGCCTCCCACTGTCTTTGGAGTGAGAGGCGTTTAAAGCATTGAGAAGTGATTTATCTCACTTGTAATTTAAGACGTGTTGCCAGTGTTTCTTCGTCCAGTTGGTAAAGCTCATCCAAAAGATGCATTTGCAAGCTACCAGGCCCTCGCGCTTGCTCAGCCGCAATTTCACCCACAACGCCAAGCACCGCTGCCGCAGCAAGGCCCGTTTCGTCGCCGATTGCTGCGAAAGCGCCAGTCAGTGCCGTCAGTGTGCAGCCCATGCCCGTTACGTATGGCATCATCTCGTGACCATTATTCAACTGGACGGTTTGCTCTTTTGTCACGATGTAGTCAGTTTCGCCGGAGATCACCACGCTCGCTCCATATTCTTCAATTAAGAAGTGAGCCGCCCCAAGGGCTGCATCACTACTGTCGAGTGCATCTACACCTTTGCTTTGCGCTTGCTCACCAGCGAGAGCAATGATTTCGGACGCATTACCACGAATGATTAACTTGTTTGCAAGGCGGGCGATTTCGCGCGAGGTTTCGGTACGTAGTGAACTTGCACCGCAACCGACAGGGTCGAGCACAACGATTTTACCGTTCGAGTTGGCTTGCTCGACGGCATAGCTCATGCGCGGCGTCCAAACGCTGTCTAGGGTGCCGATGTTGATCACCAAAGCGCCAGCAAACGACATCATTTCTGCCATTTCTTGCTTTGAATGCGCCATGATTGGCGAAGCACCGATAGCCAACAAAGCGTTCGCCGTGTTGTTCATCACCACGTAGTTGGTAATGTTCACGACTAAAGGCTTTTGCTGACGCACTGCGGTTAATGCTTGAGTGATTTGTTCTATTAACATGAGATTCTCCAATTAACCTTATTGCGCGTTTAGACCTTGTTGCCAAAACGCCACTTCCATACGCGTTGCGGTTTTGAAGACCTGAATTAGGTTTTGACCGCGCTGGCTGTGGATGTCTATTTCAGCCAGTAGCTGGTTAAAGTGTTCGGCCCCACTTGCCACGCCAGATTGGAACTCTTCACCGCCGTACAAGTTAATCCAACTTGCGTAAGGATTGCCTTCGAATACCGTGTTTTCATCTTCAATCAGCATTTTACCAATGACGGCGTAGCCGATGGAGCAAGGGGCGAGCGCGGCATACAAGTCAACTAAGTCGCCCGTCATTCCCGCATCCAATACGTAGCGCGTGTAAGCCACCGTGCCAAAATCTTCCGGCTCGTTTTCGAGATCAGATTCCGTCAATCCCCACTGACCGCAGTAGGTAACATGGTGGGCAATCTCTGAATCTAAAAGTGCATGTACACTTGGTAGTGCGCGGCGCATGTCGTCTAACGTACGTGCTTTGTAGATTGCCAGCGCATAAGCTCGCGCGTACTGTTTTAGGAATAAGAAATCTTGTTTCAAGTAATGCAGAAAACAAGGTTGAGCCAGTGTGCCTTTGGCCAATTGCTGCACGAAGGCATGCTCTGTGTATTCTTGCCAATCTTGGCGGCAAGCGTCGATCAAATCTTGGTATTTCATTATGGGTATCTCGTTATCAAAAGACCCTAGGCTGAGATTCTAAGGTCAGTAGAATTAGTCAAAGCTCGGTACGTAATCTTTCGCTTTTGGCAGTGTTTTGATGATTTTTTGTGAATACATGAACTCGGCGTAGTCGTCATAGCGTTTTAGATCGACTGCTGATGGGCGAAGCGCGAAACGAGTTAACGTGTCATTCCAAGCGCGTTGGTTGAGCTCGTTGTTTAGTGTGTCTGGCGAGTAAGCGACAAACTCTTTCCAAGACTCTTTAGGATGGTTGACGATGTAAGTGGTCGCTTGCTCCAGCGCTTTGTTGAACGCTTTGATAGCCGCTTTGTCATAGGTTTTTGCATTCGCCACAAACACCAGTTCGTCATACGCTGGTACGCCGTGTTCTTCTGGGAAGAAGGCTTTGGCTTTGTAGCCTTCTAGCGCAAGTTGGTTGGTTTCGAAGTTACGCAAGCCGCCCCAAATAGCGTCTACTTTACCGGATGCGAGAGAGGAAGAGAGAGCCCAACCGACGTTGATGATTTGCACGTCAGAAAACTTCACGTTCTCCTGCGTAAGCATGGTGCCGATTGTCGCCTCTTCGTTACCTGCGATAGCAATACCGATTTTCTTGCCTTTAAGGTCGCCAAGGTTATCGTTCTTACCGTTATCCAACACCATCAATGTGTTGAGGGGAGTAGCAATCAAGGTCGCAGAGCGAATTAATGGCAAGCCAGCCGCTACGTCGATGGTCAGGCTAGGTTGGTATGAAATCGCCATATCGACTTTGCCAGCCGCAACTAGTTTGGGTGGAGTGCTTGGGTCGGCGGGTTCTTGGATATTGACCTTCAAACCTTGCTGTTTAAAGTAGCCGCGCTCTTGTGCGATCACGATAGGGCCATGGTTCGGGTTAACGAACCAATCCAGCATTAAAGTAAGCTCCTTTTCGGCAGCAAGTACGTTAGTTGAAACGATTGAAGCGAGCAGAGCAGCAGCGCTCATAAGTTTGTTTTTATTCACGGGGTTCTTCCTTTTTCTTTCCCTATTTGTTTTCCCAGGGAATGGCTTTTTTCAGTAATTTGTCAGTAGTGAAATAGAGTGCGATAGACAGCGCGGCGAGGATAAACAGCGCCGCAAACATCTCATCAATGATCATGCGAGCGTTAGCTTGGAGCATCAGATAGCCCAAGCCTTCACTTGAGCCGACCCATTCACCTACCACGGCACCAATCGGCGCAATAACCACGGCAACGCGAATACCAGACGCTAACGTTGGTAGGGCGGCAGGTAGTTGAATATGGCGCAGTAATTGCCATTTCGATGCGCCCATGGTTTTGGCAAGATCGAGGTAACCAGTTGGTGTATTGCGTAAACCGTCGTAGCAACATGTCGTGACGGGGAAAAAGATGATGATCGCCGCCATTACTACTTTCGATGCGATGCCGTAACCGAGCCACAGCATCAACACGGGCGCGATAGCAAATACTGGAATGGCTTGGCTAGCGATAAGAATCGGCAATAGCCAGCGTTTGAGCGGCTCGAACATCAGCATTTGCAAAGCGAATAGCAAACCCATCGATAAGCCGAGTGCGAGGCCAAGTAGGATCTCTTGTGCCGTTACCCAAGTGTGTTTGAGTAGCACGTCGTATCGAGTGACTAATCTATCCAATACTTCAATTGGCGAAGGCAAGATGAAGCTTGGCATGTCAAACACCACTACAATGAGTTGCCACAAACCTAAGATCACGGCTGCGCTGATCAGCAGACGCAACGCCGGATGAGTTACGCGTTCCTTTTTACTAATACGCGCCGAAGCGGAGTTGTACTGAGTCATATCACTCATAGTCTTTCTCCAACTGATCCAAAATCGCCTGCTGTAGCGCTGCGCACTCTCCATCGAGAGATCTTGGTGGCTTGGAGTCCGGAACAACCAAGTGCTGCGCTTGAGCAGGCGTGCCTTGCAACACATAGAGTTGGTGTGACAATCGCACCGCTTCTTGTGGGTCGTGCGTAATCAAGACAACGGTTTTGTCCTTTAGTAGCTCGGCTGAGAGAGTTTGCAATTTGTGGCGAGTCACGGCGTCCAATGCCGAGAAAGGTTCATCCATCAAAACCAAAGGTTTGTCTTGCATCAGAGTGCGAGCAAGGGCTACGCGTTGTCGCATACCTCCAGAGAGTTGAGCGGGTTTGGCGTTAGCATAATCAGCCAACCCAACGTGCTCTAATAAGTTGAGAGCACGTTGTTTATCATCCGCTGAATTTGAGTTGGCGTGAGAAAAGCGCGAGCTAAGGCAGACGTTATCCAGCACGTTAAGCCACGGTAGCAATAAATCCTGCTGAGCCATGTAAGCGATACGGTCATGCAGTGCGGCGCCATCGGTTGTGATGAGTTCGCCATGCCAGTCAACTTGGTTATCCAGTAGGCCAGCTAAGTAACGCAATATCGTGGTTTTTCCGCAGCCACTTCGCCCGAGTAATACCGTCCATTGACCGATAGGAATGACCATGTTCACTTTCGCTAAAGTCGGTGTTTGGCTGTCTTTGTATTGCAAACTGGCGTCGGAAAGCTGAATGCCAATCGCGTTAGCGAACATAAGTATGACCCGAAAAAAAGTGATTCACAGGGCCGTGACCTTTACCGACATCCAATTCATCAGCGTGTGCGATAGCTTGGCTGATGTACTGCTTACCAAGGTGCACTGCTTTGTGTAGGTTGTTGCCTTGGCTAAGGTAAGACGCAATGGCGGAAGACAGTGTACAGCCCGTACCGTGGGTGTTTTTGGTCGGAAAACGCTTGGCGCTGATTAACTCGGCACAGTCTTGCATGATCAGCAGATCGTTGCTGTTTTCATTTTCTTCAAGATGACCGCCTTTGAGCAGAATAGCTTTGGCACCAAGTGCACGAAGGTCGGTAATCATATCGTTCATTTCAGATTCTGATTGAGGCACTGGCTTACCCGTCAATGCTGCACCTTCTGGCAGGTTAGGAGTGATGATGTCTGCCAGTGGAATTAACTCTTCTTTTAATGTGCTGATTGCCGACTGTTCCAGTAATAGATCGCCGCTGGTGGCCACCATTACAGGGTCAATCACGAGGTGTTTTGGCTGGTATTGTTTAATTTTGTCTGCAACAACTTTGATGATGTTGGAGTCGGCTAGCATGCCCACTTTGACTGCAACGATGTTGAGGTCGGTAAATACTGCATCAAGTTGGCTCTCTACATGGTCGAGAGGAATGGGGAAAATCGCAGAAACGCCTTGGGTATTTTGCGAAGTAATCGCCGTGATTACCGAGCAAGCAAAACTGCCGGTTGCGGACATCGCTTTGATGTCGGCTTGAATACCTGCACCGCCACCACTGTCTGAGCCCGCGATGGTCAATACGATAGGGGTAGGCAAGGCTGGCGTGTGATGTGAATGAGGTTGTGATTGCTGCGTCATGGTCGCTCCTACTACAAGACGTATAGGAACTGACTTTGACCGTTGCAGATAGATCGATTTTTCGATCGCTATCGCTTACCTAAGAGGGGCGGCGAAAGGCAAAGTGCGCATAGTTCCCTACGTCAGTGCTAACTGAATCAGGTTCAACGGGTCTCGAATCTCGATCTCAGCCAACGCTTATCGCGTGGCCCCCCGACTATTTCGCTCGGATGATAGCAGGACCATTGCGGAAGGGATACGTTTTTTGAGAGTAATTATTATTGAGTATTCAATTATGCGAGGTGAGTGATAGAGTAAGCATCTAAATGGTTCGTCGTGTGGAATTTACTAGTGCAACGCTCTGGTGAAAGAGCTGAACCTGGAATATTTAATAAATAATCGTGGTCTCGCTAAGCAAGGATTAGCACAAAACAAGGTTAAAAAACTGTTAAAATTTAACGCGTTGCCAATTTAACTTTGTTGAACTTTTCGACAGTTAATTAGGAAGGCTAAGACGATCATCGAGCAAGGAGACTTCATGCTTAATTCTGCAACAGCGAAGTCAGTGATCGATCATGCTCTCTTTTTAGGGGCTGATTTCGCTGAACTATTCGTTGAACATCATCAAACTAACACCGTCCAGATCGCATCTGGTGAGGTGGACAAGATCAATTCGGGGATTGATTTTGGTATCGGTATTCGCCTCTTCTTCGGTCACAAAGTGCTTTATGGATACACCAATAGCACGGACGAAGCCGAGCTAAAACGCGTAACCTCATTGCTTGCGGCAAAAGACAAGCGTGAGCAAATCGCGTCAGCAGGTTCTTTAAATTTGAACCGCTACCCAATCCAACACGGTTGCCGCATGCCGTTAAGTCAGGATGCCAACTTAGATTCAAAAATCGCGTTTCTATTGAAAGTTGACCAAGCTGCGCGTGCAGAAAGTGAGTACATCAGCCAGTTCATTGGTAGTGTGCTTCAGCGCGAGCAGCAAGTGTCTATCTTCAACTCAGAAGGTTTGCATGTAGACGATACGCGTCACTACATTCGTGTGGCGGGTAACACCGTTGCTCAAAAAGGTAATGAGCAGTCTTCTGGTATGGAAGGTCCTGGCGCTCTTGCTGGTTGGGAGTTCAGCGAACAACTTGATTCGAAAGAGCTGGGTCAAACTATCGCGCAGCAAGCGTTAGTGAAACTTGGCGCGGATGCTTGTCCATCGGGTGAAATGCCAGTGGTAATTGGTAACGGCTTTGGCGGCGTTATCTTCCATGAAGCGTGTGGTCACTTACTCGAAACCACTTCGGTTGCGAAGAAAGCGTCCGTATTCCACGACAAAATGGGCGAAATGGTTGCTCACACTGCAGTGAATGCTGTCGATGATGGCACCATGACCAACGAATGGGGCTCGATTCATGTTGATGACGAAGGCATGAAGACTCAGCGAACTCAATTGATCAAAGACGGTAAGCTAACCAGCTTTATGGTCGATAAAATGGGTGGCATGAAGACAGGTTATGAGCCTACGGGTTCTGGTCGTCGTCAGAACTACAAGTTCGCACCAACCTCGCGGATGCGTAACACCTTTATCGAAGAAGGCGAGCATTCACTTGACGACATGCTGGCAGGTATCGAACGTGGTATCTATGCGAAGAAGATGGGCGGCGGCTCGGTTCAACCGGGAACGGGCGAGTTTAACTTTGCTGTTCGTGAAGCTTACCTCATTGAAAATGGCAAAATCACCAAACCTCTGAAAACAGCAACGCTGATCAGCACGGGTCCAAAAGTGTTGAAAGAAATCAGCATGGTCGGCAAAGACATGGCGCTTGCGCCGGGCATGTGTGGTTCAGTAAGTGGTTCAGTACCAACAACAGTCGGTCAGCCAACACTGAAAGTAGATAATATTCTGGTAGGAGGCGGTAACTAATGAGCCAAGAACAACAACTTCTTAATGCGGTTGATTACGTCCTATCAGAAGCAAAGCGTCAAGGTGCGGAAGCGGACGTGATTGTGAACCGTAACAGCAGCTTTTCGCTGAAAGCAAACCAAGGCAAGCTGGATGAGTACAAAGTAAGCTCAAGTCAAGTGCTGGGTGTTCGAGTTATTAAAGATGCTCGTGTCGCGACAAGTTATTCTGAATCACTAGAGCAACCAAGTTTAGATTTGATGCTCACAAACGCGCTGCAAAGTGCTCGCTTTTCCAAGCAAGATGAGCATCAAACCATCAGCTGCGTAAACAGCAAAATCACCACTGATATTGCAGAAATTGCGCAAGACGATACCACATCGGTCGATGAGAAAATTGAACTGTCCCTTGCGCTTGAGCAAGGTGTTGTGGCTCTGCCTCACGCTTCAAGCTCACCATACAATGGTTACAGTGACGGTGAAACTCAGCTCATCATCGCGAATACTCAAGGTACGTTATGTCAACATTTCGAGCGATCGTTCACTTGTTACGCGTATACCTTGTTTGAAAAAGACGGCAAACAGTCGATGGCGGGAAGAATGTCGCTAGGTCGCCGTTTTGATGAGTTGGATCCAGCTTATTGTATAGAAGGCGGTTACAACCTTGCTCGCGATCTTCTTGAAGGCGCTCCGGTTGCGACAGGTAACTATCCGGCCATTTTCCACATCAATGCTTTAAGCAGCCTGTTTGGTGCATTCGGCAGTGCGTTTTCTGGTGTGAGTGCGATGAAAGGCATCTCGCCACTGGGTGACAAGCTTGGTCAAAGCGTTGCAAGTGAACTGATCACCTTTACCGATGCGGCTTACATGCCAAATGGTATGGCAATCGCAAGTTTTGATAGTGAAGGCTTTGCTACTCAAAACAATGTGTTGATCGCCAATGGCCAACTGAATACGCTATTGCACAATAGCCAAACAGCGAGTTATTTGGGTGCAGTGTCGACGGCAAGTGCATCTCGCAGTGCAAAATCGAGCCTAGACGTATCGGCAAATCATAAAGTGATTGCGACAGGCAACAGCAGTGCGCCAGAAGTCAAAGCAGGTGAATACCTAGAATTAGTCGAACTGCAAGGGGTTCACTCTGGTGCAGATGCTGTCAGTGGTGATTTCTCATTTGGTGCGAGTGGCTTCTTGTGCCGTGATGGAGAGCGCGTTCAACCAGTTCGTGGGATCACGGTAGCCGGTAACTTCTATAAGATGCTGCAAGAAGTAGAAGCTGTGGGTGATACGCAGCTTATTAATGATAGCCGCACTTTCTTCGCGCCAGATGTGCGTTTTGCTCGATTGAGCATTGGCGGTAAGTAAGCGCGGCATAGAAAGTCAGAAACAAAAAAGAGGACTCGATCGAGTCCTCTTTCATCATCTAGCAACGTGTACGCGAATAACTATAATTCGCGGATATCCAGTTCGTTGTGGATCAATACCACACACTGAGAAGCGAAAAGCATCTTAGGACCTAAGCTGATCTTCTCAGTACCTAGGCGCTTCAAGCTGTTGAACGACTTCTTCGGCATCGGGATGTGATCGGTTAGCAAGAAACATGGGTTTTCACCAATTTCTGTGTCACGAACAAATTCGCCTTTCTTGTCCAACATATAAAGCTGGTGATCTTCGGCTAGTTCTTGAACCAAGCGTTCGAAGCTTACTGTACGAACCGTAATACCCGGTTCAACTTCGCGAAGCTGCTCTTTACCCATACCAACAGATGCGTCTAACGCACGGGCAACGGCAGCGATCAACGTTGACTCGTGAAAACCACCAATATTGGTAATGTCGTTTGAACGAATGGTAATCGTGCGCGAGTAATCCTTCGTGCTCTCTAATACCAAGTGGACAACCACATCTTCACGGTGAGATTGTGCCACGAACATGGTGTTCATCATGGTATGAGCAAGGATCTCGGTATGCGCCTCGTTACCAACACCTTCTAATAGTGCTTTGCTGGTGGTTGGCGCCGCGCGAGCTCGTAAAACAAAAGAGCGCATGAATTTAGCCTCTATATAGGAAGAGTGAATGCGCGGAAGTATATACCCAAGCAGGGAAGGGATGCGAGTTTAATAGTAAATGTGAACTTACTTACAAAGCTTCGATTGTCGTGCGGAGTGTGCTGGTTAGAATAGGAGGCAACCCTGTTAGGAGCGGTATATGGAAATCAAAAAGATAAATAAAGACATTTATAAAAAGAAAGTAAACCTGGTGATTGGCGGTTTTGTTGCGTTGCTCGCTATCTCATCTCTTGCCTTTAGTACCTTGCTTATTGTTTTGTTTGGCAACACTGAAGTCGTACCTGAACAATCAACGGGAAACTTTCATTGGAATTTGATTGGTGTCGTTCTCGCAGTCGCAACTTCCCTCTCTTTATTGAATCAAATTAAAACTCGACCATACATGGAAGAGGTGCTGTACGTTTGGAAGCTCAAGCAACTGCACAATAAAATATTTCGTAAACTAAAAAGCATTAAAGCAGCCGCGAGCAATGACGATGTAAAAGCGCTCACTACGCTTAAGTTCTATTACAAAACTCAACAACAAGTGTTTGAGTTAGACAACAACACATTGACGATGAATAGTGTAAATAAAGAATTAGAGGCAATTGAGCAAATCGAAGCGGCGCAATCACTGGATCTTGATATCACCAGCTTTAAAGAGAGCTGGGTAGACACATACTGATTGCCTATTTGCTACTTGAAGTTAACAACTGAGTGCTAAAAATAAGCGTTTGAGTGAGATTTAATCATTCGACGCTTTTTTTTAGTTTTTTTTCTAAAAAGGGGTTGCCAAGAAAAATCATCTCCCTATAATGCGCCTCCGTTGTCAGGGCAAAGCGGAAACGCAAAAGCGGTTGGCAACAAGGCGAAAGAAAAGCTTCTAAAAATTAATTTAAAAAAGTGTTTGACACTGAAAGTTAATTCCTTAAAATACGCCTCCACTTCGATAGCAAAGCTTACGAAGCAAGCTCTTTAACAATATAGACCTATCAATCTGTGTGGGCACTCGTTGATGATAATCCAATTAGAAGCTTCGGCTTCAAATTAGGTTTCAATGAAACGAAGTGACCATTCGAATTGGAAAGCAGCCTTGAGCTGTTTTATTTCACTTTTTAAAAGTGAAAACCAATAAGAGCACAGTCAATTCAAACATTACTTATGTAATGTTCAGTATTCATTGAGCCGAACAAAATCTTAAATTGAAGA
Organism: Vibrio diabolicus; assembly: GCF_011801455.1. Lineage (NCBI taxonomy): Bacteria > Pseudomonadati > Pseudomonadota > Gammaproteobacteria > Vibrionales > Vibrionaceae > Vibrio > Vibrio diabolicus. Next base: position 131,178 of record NZ_CP042452.1, read on the forward strand.
GTTTGATCATGGCTCAGATTGAACGCTGGCGGCAGGCCTAACACATGCAAGTCGAGCGGAAACGAGTTATCTGAACCTTCGGGGAACGATAACGGCGTCGAGCGGCGGACGGGTGAGTAATGCCTAGGAAATTGCCCTGATGTGGGGGATAACCATTGGAAACGATGGCTAATACCGCATGATGCCTACGGGCCAAAGAGGGGGACCTTCGGGCCTCTCGCGTCAGGATATGCCTAGGTGGGATTAGCTAGTTGGTGAGGTAAGGGCTCACCAAGGCGACGATCCCTAGCTGGTCTGAGAGGATGATCAGCCACACTGGAACTGAGACACGGTCCAGACTCCTACGGGAGGCAGCAGTGGGGAATATTGCACAATGGGCGCAAGCCTGATGCAGCCATGCCGCGTGTGTGAAGAAGGCCTTCGGGTTGTAAAGCACTTTCAGTCGTGAGGAAGGCGGTGTAGTTAATAGCTGCATCGTTTGACGTTAGCGACAGAAGAAGCACCGGCTAACTCCGTGCCAGCAGCCGCGGTAATACGGAGGGTGCGAGCGTTAATCGGAATTACTGGGCGTAAAGCGCATGCAGGTGGTTTGTTAAGTCAGATGTGAAAGCCCGGGGCTCAACCTCGGAATAGCATTTGAAACTGGCAGACTAGAGTACTGTAGAGGGGGGTAGAATTTCAGGTGTAGCGGTGAAATGCGTAGAGATCTGAAGGAATACCGGTGGCGAAGGCGGCCCCCTGGACAGATACTGACACTCAGATGCGAAAGCGTGGGGAGCAAACAGGATTAGATACCCTGGTAGTCCACGCCGTAAACGATGTCTACTTGGAGGTTGTGGCCTTGAGCCGTGGCTTTCGGAGCTAACGCGTTAAGTAGACCGCCTGGGGAGTACGGTCGCAAGATTAAAACTCAAATGAATTGACGGGGGCCCGCACAAGCGGTGGAGCATGTGGTTTAATTCGATGCAACGCGAAGAACCTTACCTACTCTTGACATCCAGAGAACTTTCCAGAGATGGATTGGTGCCTTCGGGAACTCTGAGACAGGTGCTGCATGGCTGTCGTCAGCTCGTGTTGTGAAATGTTGGGTTAAGTCCCGCAACGAGCGCAACCCTTATCCTTGTTTGCCAGCGAGTAATGTCGGGAACTCCAGGGAGACTGCCGGTGATAAACCGGAGGAAGGTGGGGACGACGTCAAGTCATCATGGCCCTTACGAGTAGGGCTACACACGTGCTACAATGGCGCATACAGAGGGCAGCCAACTTGCGAAAGTGAGCGAATCCCAAAAAGTGCGTCGTAGTCCGGATTGGAGTCTGCAACTCGACTCCATGAAGTCGGAATCGCTAGTAATCGTGGATCAGAATGCCACGGTGAATACGTTCCCGGGCCTTGTACACACCGCCCGTCACACCATGGGAGTGGGCTGCAAAAGAAGTAGGTAGTTTAACCTTCGGGGGGACGCTTACCACTTTGTGGTTCATGACTGGGGTGAAGTCGTAACAAGGTAGCGCTAGGGGAACCTGGCGCTGGATCACCTCCTTAAACGATGATTATTGCGATGAGTGTTCACACAGATTGATACGGTTTATGAAGTTTAAGAGATAGAACATCCCCCAAGATGTTCAACTTAGTGTCCCGTTCGTCTAGAGGCCTAGGACACCGCCCTTTCACGGCGGTAACAGGGGTTCGACTCCCCTACGGGATACCATTGGGTCGTTAGCTCAGTTGGTAGAGCAGTTGACTTTTAATCAATTGGTCGCAGGTTCGAATCCTGCACGACCCACCATTTCCTTCCACGGAAATCAAAATAATGTGGGCGATTAGCTCAGTTGGGAGAGCACCTGCCTTACAAGCAGGGGGTCACTGGTTCGAGCCCGGTATCGCCCACCATTCTCTAAGTATTTTTGGAATAAAACGTCCAAACCAGAACAAGCAATTGATACTGGTTGGCATTTTTGACTCTGAAAGTCTTTAGAAAATGTAACTTCCTTGTGAAGAAACATAGCTCTTTAACAATTTGGAAAGCTGACAAAACAACAATTTATTGTTGTTTGTAAAGTTCTCAATGTTTATCGAAAGATAAACACCAAAAAACACATTCAAGTGTTCTTGGCTTTTTGTTTTCATTTTTTCTAAAAATGAAGGTAAAGAGATGAGTCCGGCAAAATCGAATGTCTCTCGCTCATTCAAATAATGAGAGACAACTTTGGTTGTTTAACTTCAATTCGAAACTCCTTCGGGTTGTATGGTTAAGTGACTAAGCGTACACGGTGGATGCCTTGGCAGTCAGAGGCGATGAAGGACGTATTAACTTGCGATAAGCCCAGATTAGGTAGTAAAAACCACTTGAGTCTGGGATTTCCGAATGGGGAAACCCACTTACATAAGTAAGTATCGTTATGTGAATACATAGCATAACGAGGCGAACCGGGGGAACTGAAACATCTAAGTACCCCGAGGAAAAGAAATCAACCGAGATTCCGAAAGTAGCGGCGAGCGAAATTGGACTAGCCCTTAAGCTTTATAGGCGTTAGGTGAACAAGCTGGAAAGCTTGGCGATACAGGGTGATAGCCCCGTAACTGACGACGCATATTCAGTGAAATCGAGTAGGGCGGGACACGTGATATCCTGTCTGAATATGGGGGGACCATCCTCCAAGGCTAAATACTACTGACTGACCGATAGTGAACCAGTACCGTGAGGGAAAGGCGAAAAGAACCCCTGTGAGGGGAGTGAAATAGAACCTGAAACCGTGTACGTACAAGCAGTAGGAGCAGGCTTTGTCCTGTGACTGCGTACCTTTTGTATAATGGGTCAGCGACTTATATTCAGTGGCAAGGTTAACCATCTAGGGGAGCCGTAGGGAAACCGAGTCTTAACTGGGCGTTCAGTCTCTGGATATAGACCCGAAACCAGGTGATCTAGCCATGGGCAGGTTGAAGGTTGAGTAACATCAACTGGAGGACCGAACCGACTAATGTTGAAAAATTAGCGGATGACTTGTGGCTAGGGGTGAAAGGCCAATCAAACCTGGAGATAGCTGGTTCTCCCCGAAAGCTATTTAGGTAGCGCCTCGGACGAATACTACTGGGGGTAGAGCACTGTTAAGGCTAGGGGGTCATCCCGACTTACCAACCCTTTGCAAACTCCGAATACCAGTAAGTACTATCCGGGAGACACACGGCGGGTGCTAACGTCCGTCGTGGAGAGGGAAACAACCCAGACCGCCAGCTAAGGTCCCAAATTACTACTAAGTGGGAAACGATGTGGGAAGGCTCAGACAGCCAGGATGTTGGCTTAGAAGCAGCCATCATTTAAAGAAAGCGTAATAGCTCACTGGTCGAGTCGGCCTGCGCGGAAGATGTAACGGGGCTAAGTAGTAAACCGAAGCTGCGGCAATGCACTTTAGTGCATTGGGTAGGGGAGCGTTCTGTAAGCGGTTGAAGGTGTGTGGTAACGCATGCTGGACGTATCAGAAGTGCGAATGCTGACATGAGTAACGATAAAGGGGGTGAAAAACCTCCTCGCCGGAAGACCAAGGGTTCCTGTCCAACGTTAATCGGGGCAGGGTAAGTCGACCCCTAAGGCGAGGCCGAAAGGCGTAGTCGATGGGAAACGGGTTAATATTCCCGTACTTCTTACAATTGCGATGGGGGGACGGAGAAGGCTAGGTGGGCCTGGCGACGGTTGTCCAGGTTCAAGTGCGTAGGCTTAAGAGTTAGGTAAATCCGGCTCTTTTTAAGGCTGAGACACGACGTCGAGCATCTACGGATGTGAAGTCATTGATGCCATGCTTCCAGGAAAAGCCTCTAAGCTTCAGATTGTAAGGAATCGTACCCCAAACCGACACAGGTGGTCGGGTAGAGAATACCAAGGCGCTTGAGAGAACTCGGGTGAAGGAACTAGGCAAAATGGTACCGTAACTTCGGGAGAAGGTACGCTCTCGACGGTGAAGTCCCTCGCGGATGGAGCTATTGAGAGTCGCAGATACCAGGTGGCTGCAACTGTTTATTAAAAACACAGCACTGTGCAAAATCGCAAGATGACGTATACGGTGTGACGCCTGCCCGGTGCCGGAAGGTTAATTGATGGGGTTAGACTTCGGTCGAAGCTCTTGATCGAAGCCCCGGTAAACGGCGGCCGTAACTATAACGGTCCTAAGGTAGCGAAATTCCTTGTCGGGTAAGTTCCGACCTGCACGAATGGCGTAATGATGGCCACGCTGTCTCCACCCGAGACTCAGTGAAATTGAAATCGCTGTGAAGATGCAGTGTACCCGCGGCTAGACGGAAAGACCCCGTGAACCTTTACTACAGCTTGGCACTGAACATTGACCCTACATGTGTAGGATAGGTGGGAGGCTTTGAAGCGCAGTCGCTAGATTGCGTGGAGCCGTCCTTGAAATACCACCCTTGTAGTGTTGATGTTCTAACGTCGACCCCTCATCGGGGTTGCGGACAGTGCCTGGTGGGTAGTTTGACTGGGGCGGTCTCCTCCCAAAGCGTAACGGAGGAGCACGAAGGTGGGCTAATCACGGTTGGACATCGTGAGGTTAGTGCAATGGCATAAGCCCGCTTGACTGCGAGAATGACAATTCGAGCAGGTGCGAAAGCAGGTCATAGTGATCCGGTGGTTCTGAATGGAAGGGCCATCGCTCAACGGATAAAAGGTACTCCGGGGATAACAGGCTGATACCGCCCAAGAGTTCATATCGACGGCGGTGTTTGGCACCTCGATGTCGGCTCATCACATCCTGGGGCTGAAGTCGGTCCCAAGGGTATGGCTGTTCGCCATTTAAAGTGGTACGCGAGCTGGGTTTAGAACGTCGTGAGACAGTTCGGTCCCTATCTGCCGTGGGCGTTGGAGAATTGAAAGGGGCTGCTCCTAGTACGAGAGGACCGGAGTGGACGAACCTCTGGTGTTCGGGTTGTGTCGCCAGACGCATTGCCCGGTAGCTAAGTTCGGGATCGATAACCGCTGAAAGCATCTAAGCGGGAAGCGAGCCTTGAGATGAGTTCTCCCTGATACTTTAAGTATCCTAAAGGGTTGTCGTAGACTACGACGTTGATAGGCAGGGTGTGTAAGCGTTGTGAGGCGTTGAGCTAACCTGTACTAATTGCCCGTGAGGCTTAACCATACAACACCCAAGGGGTTTTGATGGACTCAATGAAAGAACATTGAATGTGTAAGAACGAAAACAGCTTTCCGAATTAAAGAATTTGCTTGGCGACCATAGCGTTTTGGACCCACCTGACTTCCATACCGAACTCAGAAGTGAAACGAAATAGCGCCGATGGTAGTGTGGGGCTTCCCCATGTGAGAGTAGGACATCGCCAGGCTTTAAATATCGCTTTCAAGTTTTATCTTAATTGAGATAACTTAAGGCAAAACTAAAAATTAGCATCGATAGTATAAGACTAAGTTTTAGTGACAATTTGTGGAGAGATGGCTGAGTGGTTGAAAGCACCGGTCTTGAAAACCGGCATACGTTAATAGCGTATCTAGGGTTCAAATCCCTATCTCTCCGCCACCTTTAAAAAACCGCTGTTCTTACAGCGGTTTTTTTGTATCTGCTGTTTTTTAACAGCTGTTATCGAAAACTTCTAATTGGCTTTTCTCCGGCCCTTTCTCTAAGTTCTTTAGCGTACTCACTTTGGGTTTAGTTTACGCAGTAATATCTGCAATCGAAGACATTTTCATAGGTCATTTAGGCTTTAAGTAGAGCTTTGTTAAGTCTCAACGTGGGATGCTTAAAAGCATTTTGATAGAGTTTCAGTCTAAATACTGCTGATGTACTAGGAGAAAAAATGAAGCTACTTTACTGGTTAGATGAATGGCAAGTGCTTACTCAAAAAGAGCAAAATGCTGCTTTACCAATTTCTGGCTACGATTTACTTGATGATGTATTTGTGAAGTATGAACTCGTCGATCTTAACAAGCCATTGTTGTTCACATTTTCTCCTTCCGGCACTGATGTGCAGGTACAAGATTTAACTCCGAATTTTTCTCCTTGGGGCTACGAGCTCGGAATACAACAAAAAGTAAACATTATTGCCTTTCAACATTTAGGACAAAGTAATTGGTTCCGTAGTCGGAATTTGATTTTCTTTCTGGAGCAGCTGTCTGAGTTGCTTCATCCCTTCCAATGTCGTTTGGGTTATGGGCAAAGTCGAGGTGGCTTTGCAATTGGCGCGTTCGCTAACTTGCTGAAATTAGAACATCTTTTGTTGTTTTATCCTGTGAGCACAAAAAATAAAGCTTTAGTGCCTTGGGATGATCGGCCCAGCACTGAGCTTGCTCAACAGTTCGATTGGGAAGGCGGCTACCATGATCGAGATTTGGGCAATGCCAAAGGTTACATTATTTATGACCCCACCAATCGTATTGATCGTCTTCATGCTGAACGTTACCCAGAGCTAACTCATTTAAAAGTCGTCGGTATGGGGCACGGCACTCAATCCACACAATTAGATAAATTAGAATTTTTTAATCTGGTGGCGAAGGAGTTTGTTCGTCATCAAACCATAGATATTGACCAATTTAATAAGCAAATTCACGCTTTGTTTTAAAAGAGGACTGATATCAGAGTCCCCTGTAACCAGGGGGAGATGATCACACACTAAAAACTAGATTTTTAACACAATTGCTAGGCGCAATTTAGATGGAGGATTAATGAAGTTACTGTACTGGTTGGATGAATGGCTGGCTCTTTCTCGTGAAGACCAGCAAACCAGGCTACCGATGTCCGGGGAGGACTTACTTGATGATGTGTTTGTTAAGTATGAGTTTGTCGACCGCAATAAACCGCTGTTGTTCACCTTTTCCCCTGCTGGTACGAATCTACAAGTACAGGACTTACACTCAGACTTTGCGCCTTGGGGCTATCGCTTAGCCCAGAAACAAAAAGTAAATATTATTTCTTTTCAGCACCTTGGGAAAAGTAACTGGTTTCGCAGCCGTAATTTGATTTTCTTTCTAGAGCAGTTATCGACATTACTTGAGCCTTTTGAATGCCGTTTAGGTTATGGCCTTAGCCGCGGTGGTTTTGCTATTGGCGCTTTTTCCAATCTATTAAAGTTGGATCAAGTATTGATGTTTCACCCGGTCAGTACAAAAAACAAAGTGCTAGTGCCATGGGATGACAGGCCAAGTACTGAACTTGCCCAACAATTTGATTGGGAAGGAAAGTACCACGACCTCGACCTTGGAGATGCAAAAGGTTACATCATTTATGATCCAACCAATGAAATCGACCGCCTTCACGCCAAACGCTACCCAGAGCTCACTCACTTGAGAGTCTTCGGTATGGGACATGGTACCCACGCGACGTATTTGAATAAATTCGGTTTTTATAAGCAAGTGGCTGTAGACTTTATACGTTATCAGAAGATAGATATAGCGCAGTTTCGTCATCAGACTAAAACGCTGCGATTAAAAGAAGATTACTATCAGTGCCTTAACAAGGCGAATGCGAGTTCACAGCATCGTTTGAACTTACTGAGTACCGCTCATAATGTGTTAATTGAAGAAAAGAAAGAACATGTGAAGGAGCATCAAGCGCAAATCGATATTCAGCCACTTGTTGATATTGCGATGAAGCATGAGCATGACAATCCGCAAGATGCAGTACAACTTTTGGAAGTGGCTCAGCAGTTAGTTCCGAATGACCCCGTTGTGGAGCACAAGTTGCAGCAACTGTCGTAGGCGAGTAATGCAGACTGGCATTTTGAATTTGGTCAGTGGCTTTTGTCGCTGGCCTTTTTAAGAGCTTATGGGTTGATATTTCGATGAAATTTAATGAAGCAGTACAAAATAAAAAGCCCAAGCAAATGCTTAGGCTCAACGAGTATTAATATGAGTTTAAAACTCTTTTGGCGCAAAGCCTGTCATGACATCGAGGCGAAGCTCTTTACCAACTTTTGTTAGTGGGTGAACGATTACTAAGCCGCGTACGCGTTTTTTCAGTTTGCCGATGTCCGCTTGTTCTGCTTTGGTGATTTCACGAGAGAATGGCATATCAAGTAAGCTTTTACGTTCTTTGTTCAGCTCATAGTTTTGCTTATGCTTTAACTGGTTAAGCTTTTTGGTTAGCTGTTCTACTTCATCCGTGAACTTTGTAATCATTTCGTGATCACCACGAGAACGTGCCGCATCAAGTTTACGTTGGCATGTATCTAAACGGTTGTGCAGCTTTTGAATATCAGTTTTTATGCTCATGGTAATTTGGCTCAAATTTTAAATAGTCGAGAAGTATAGCATAGCTGAGATCACACGCTCTACTATACTTCTCGATTGTCTGGCTTTAGTTAATCAGTTCATTGCCCGATACGTTACCAGAGAAGAAGGCTTCGACGTTATCGAGCGTAACTGAGGCAATATTATTAAGTGCTTCGTGAGTCAAGAATGCTTGGTGGCCAGTAAAGAGCACGTTATGACAAGCCGATAAGCGACGGAAAACATCGTCTACAATGACATCGTTAGATTTATCTTGGAAGAACAAGTCTTTTTCATTGTCATACACGTCTAGACCAAGCGCGCCAATCTTACCTTGTTTCAATGCCTCTATCGCTGCTAGTGAATCCAGCAACTCGCCTCGACTGGTGTTAATGATCATCACACCATCTTTCATTTGCGCGAAGGCTTTTTCGTTCAATAGGTGATAGTTTTCTTCACTCATTGGACAATGGAGAGAGATAATATCCGCATTAGCGTAGATTTCTTCAAGCGAACAGTAACGCGCTCCCATTTTTAGTGCTAATGGATTTTCGTAAGGGTCATAGCAAAGCAGCTCCATGCCAAGCCCTTTGAAGATACGCATCGTCGCGATACCAATCTTACCTGTACCAATGACACCAACGGTTTTCCCGTAAAAGTTAAAGCCAACTAGGCCCTCTAGCGAGAAGTTGGCGTCACGTGTACGTTGGTAGGCTTTGTGAAGGCGACGATTTAGGCACATCATCAAACCGACTGTGTGTTCAGCCACCGCTTCTGGTGAGTAAGCAGGAACTCGAACCACTTGTAAGCCAAGTTCTTTAGCGGCTTGTAGATCAACTTTATCAAAACCCGCGCAGCGCATGGCAATAAGCTTAGTTCCGCCTAGAGAAAGCTGTTTAAGAACGGGAGCTGAAAGGTCATCATTGACGAAAGCACACACGACATCGCAACCATGTGCCATTTTGGCGGTTTTTTCGGTTAGCCGGAAGTCGTGATAGTGGAATTCAAAATCTCGGTTATTTTTAATTTTATTAAAAGAGGCCTCGTCGTAGGATTTTGCACTAAAAAAAGCAATATTAATCATGGTTCCCTCTCAAAAAGTGCGGACTTTATAAATAAATATACTTATAAAGTAATGCAACTTAGGCGGAATGAATAGAGAAATCTTCTCTTTAACTTTTGCCATATCAAACAACGATAACGATCACGCCTTTCAATGAGTATTATCTTACGATTCTGCACTTGTGCGTTCATCCATTAGCTCCTGGGGTAATACAGGGTCTACCCTAGATACTGTTTGCTTTACGGGCGCTAACTGACTAGCATAATCGCTCTTTTCTTGTTCACTTTAGTTAGGTTAGGCGTTCCGGCAATGTCAGTGAAATGGTTCTCTATGTTCTTGTGTTGTGTGTTGGCTTCTGGCGTCCATGCAGCTGTAGATCTTGTTAAAGTCGACAAGTCAAAGCGTCGAATGTATTTAATGGAACAAGGCACAATACTAAAAGAATACCGCATTGCTTTAGGGGCAAGCCCTCAAGGGCATAAACAAGAAGAGGGAGACAATCGTACACCTGAGGGCGAATACACCTTAGATTACGTTATAGAAGACTCTGCTTTTTATCGTTCTGTGCATATTAGCTACCCTGATGCGATTGATACGTTGGAAGCGAAGCGCCGAGGTGTGTCCCCAGGAGGAAACATCAAAATTCATGGTTTAAAAAACGGTGAGAGTCAGTTGCCGATTTATATCCAAAGCTTTGATTGGACCAATGGGTGTATTGCGATTACCAATGAAGAGATGGATGAATTTATCCAGCTTGTCGAGATGGGGACACCAATTCAGATTGAGTGGTAACGAAATGGTGCCTCTGAAGCTCAAGGTGGTATGTGCTATGGCATAAAGCGTTGTGGATGATCACTGAATATACCGTCTAACTGAGGTAGGTACTTCAGTTTGTTTGGATTGTTCACTGTATAACACATCACTTTGTAACCCGCCTGCTGGAGTTTGTTTATTTGGCGCGAGCGAACCCAGTTAATGTTTAGGTTGCAGCTATAGGCGTTAACTTCTTCCAAAAGGCGTTTATCTTTTCTCGTTAAGAATTCACTCAATACACCTAATCGATACTCACTGCAGTATTTATGCAGCGCTCTAATGACATCATGACTAAAACTGGAGAGTAGTACCTTCTCTTGCGGCATGGGACTTTTTGCCAGTACGTTTGCGAGAGCTTGTGCCACTTCTTCTGCTGGGTGGCGATCTACCTTAACTTCAATATTCAAGTTAAGCTTATGCTCAGTAGCTAAAGTGAGCAGCTCATCTAATGTCATGATTTTCTCACCTGAAAAATCTGCGCTGAACCAGCTACCAAAATCCAACGCCTTTAACTCTTCCAGAGTCAGTTCATCGACACGCCCTTGTCCATTACTGCATCGATTTATGGTGTGATCATGGCAAACCACTAAAACATTATCTTTGGTCGGTTGTACATCAACTTCAACCCAATTTAATCCGAGGTCAATGGCGGCCTGAACGCTCACTTTTGTATTTTCTGGGTATGAGCCAGCAACACCACGATGACCAATTACTAATGTTTCCATGTTCTTCATCTTCTGCTTTGTGATGAGCAGATTGTACTCGTTTTTTGCTTTGAAGATATACCTCAAGGTGCATGTTGTAAGATCGTCTTAATAAAAGCTACATCGCCCATTCGTCAAGGTAGGTCGTTGGAAGCACTCCTGTCGAATCATGAACCAAAGTTGGACTTTTATTCTCCTGCCGCTCATTTTTAAAGAGCAAGGTAGTTGCGAGTGCATCATGGTTATCGGGAGAGAGAAATATGAAGATCGGTGTTATTGGTGCAGGAGCTGTTGGTGTGGGAGTATGTAATTACTTACTCACTCTGGGTGGTATTAGTGAGCTTGTTCTACTTGATAAAAATTTAGAACGTGCCGAGGGTGAAGTGTTTGACTTTCGTCACACGATGGCACTGACTTTTTCAAAAAACACACGCATTATGCCGTCGGATGATTACTTAGATTTACTCGAAGCCTCTCTTGTTGTTATCACCGCTGGTACGCAGATTAAACAAGGACAAACTCGTTTAGATATTGCTGAGGTTAATGCTCAAATTGGAGTTGATATTGCGCGTCAAATAGAACGCGTAGCGCCAAATGCGGTGTTGATTGTTGTGTCAAACCCATGTGATATCGTGGCGCACTTTATTGTCACCAACACCGGTTTTGAGCCTAGTAAAGTTATTAGCAGTGGCTGTGTAGTTGATACCGCTCGTTTAATGAGTATTGTTGCTGGCCGTGTAGACCTAGACCCGAAGAACGTGTTTGGTTATGTATTAGGAGAGCATGGTAGCCATTGCTTTACTCCTAAGAGCTTAATTTCTATCGCTGGGCAACCGGCCGACTATTACTGCGATACCCATAACATTGAGAGAATTGATCCGCACGCACTTCTTGAGGCGGTGAAACAGGCGGGATACGAAATCTTTCGGCGTAAGCAGAACACCGTTCATGGCATTGCCGCCAGTGTCTTTCGAATCATTCAAGCTGTGACGATTAACGAACGATCGGTGTTGCCCGTCGGTACGATGATGTCGGGGCAATATGGTTTGCATGATGTTGTTCTCAGCCTACCTACGGTTATTGGAAAAAGCGGAGCAAATTCAGTTCTGATGCATCCCTTCACTGAAGAGGAGCTTGTCACATTAAAAACGATCAGCACCCATTTAAAACACATCGTGGAAAATGTCGCTAAGCAGACGAATCTAATGCCCTGATCTACCCTCATTATCAGGTGCTAGTTAACTTAGCACTCCGGTCTACTGCTATAGAGCTATTTGTACTAAAGCCCTAGGATGTGTAGTTGTTTAATTTGTAAATGAGTAATAGAATGCGAACCATTTTTATTTGAATGGTGAGTGGTAATGTCTCGAGTTTTGATAGTGGATGATGACGTTCCTTTGTGTGAGCTATTAGAAGCAGTTTTGCAAGAGGAGGGCTATATTGTCTCTTCTGTACATTGCGGTGAAAGTGCTTTGCAATATATGGAAAAAACGCCGGTAGATCTTGTACTGCTTGATGTCATGTTACCAAACCTTAACGGCATGCAAGTTGCCCGTAGAATCTGTCAACGCTTCGCGACACCTATTCTAATGCTTACTGCTCTTAATGATGAAAACTCGATGCTTGATGGCTACCAAGCGGGAGCCGATCAGTACATAGGAAAGCCTTTTAATGTTGCTGAGCTTCTGATGCGCATCAAAGCGATTCTTCGTCGTGTTGGTTTAGAGCGCCAACGTCAGGCGATGTGCAGTACCGTTCAAACGATCAGTGATCAGCTCAATAGCTTACCACTCACAAGCACGGAAGCCGAGTTACTGAGCTATCTAGTCAAAAACCAAGGTGTGGTGATTTCAAAAGCGGAACTCCAAACCGAAGTATTAAAGAAAGAGCTAAGCCCTTTTGACCGCAACCTTGATATGCACATCAGTAATATACGTCGCAAGCTAGTAGAAGCAGGGCTCTCTAAGCAACATATCAAAACCTTCCGTGGCAAAGGTTACAGCTACCTAGAGGCTGTAAACAATTAATGAAGCTCACGTGCCCACCTTTTATCGCGAAACGTAAAGACAGCTTAGCGTTTAAGTTGTTTAGTTATATGACTGCAATTGTGATAAGTATTTTGGTCGTACAAGCAATGGCGGAGCAAGCTCTCGTGAAAGCCATGCTAAAAGTGCCGGACAGTGTGCGAGAAGAAATGCTCGATCTTGCACATCAAGCCAATGTGCTGATTGAGCACGGAGACATGGATGAACTTGCGGATTGGGCGAACGCGCAAAACTTTTATCTGTTTGTGCTGAATGAGCACCAGCAACCCGTCACTCACCGTTTAATGCATCCACACTTCGAGTTCAAACTTCAATTTAAAAGAAGTATTGATGATCAACTTGAGGGAAAGGTAAATCGCCCGATTATCAATATCCCTTTGGTTAAAGATAATAGCTTGGTGATTCAACTGCCACATCGACTGCATCCCGCACATGACTTCATTTTATATTTCTCTATTCTCAAAGTGGTGATTGCGGTAGTTATTTTGGCGTTGTTCTCATTGCTAATGGCACGCAACTTACAACAGCCGCTTGATCGCTTAAGAGAAGCAAGCAAAAAGCTATCTAACGGCGACTTTAATGTCAGTGTGGTGAAAGAGTTAAAATCGAATACGCGTGAGTTTAACGAGCTGGCGCAAGACTTCGACCACATGACACAGCAAATTCATTCTCTTGCCGAAAAGCAGCGATTGCTTATAAGAGATGTCTCCCACGAGCTCCGAACGCCGTTAGCAAGACAGAATTTAGTTCTACACCTTTTGCGGAAGCGAGTTGGGGAGAACGAGCAAAGCTTGGTGACCAGGCTAGAAGACGAAGCTAAAGAGCTAAACCATTTGATAAGCGATATCTTGGAGTTCAGTCGCTTGGAAAATGCGCGTTTCGACAAAGGTGCGAAACGCCGTGATTTAGAGGTGTTGCTCGCACCGCAAGTAGAGCGGTGCAAAATCGATTTAAAACCAGAACAAACATTGTCATTCCGTTCAGAAGCAACATGCGCCAAAGCTTTTTGCGAAGAAACGCTCATCATTCGTTGTTTGAATAATCTTGTTGGAAATGCCATCAAATATTCAGGGCAAGCATCTCAGATAGAAGTTTCTCTGGCTAATCATGTCAAAGATGGGCAGCAATTGATTTCCATGTCTGTATCCGACAATGGGCCTGGTATTCCAGAGAACAAGTTGGTCGATATTTTTGACCCGTTTACTCGCTTAGATGCATCAAGAGATAAGAAGCTTGGCGGCTACGGCTTAGGTCTCGCGATTGTCAAAGAATCCATGCGCATTATGGGTGGATCCGTTACGGCGAAAAATCGTGAACAAGGAGGTCTGAGTGTTACTTTGGTGTTCAAGCAGTAAGTATGGTTAAGTCTTATTAACTGTGATTTTGATCACGTTATTGTAGCTCATCATCAGAGAGTACTTTACAAAAGTTTGCAAATGCAAAGAATGTAAATTTAATGCAAATGGTAATACTTATCACTTATATTCACCCGCGAAATAATTAAGAGGGAATCGCATTCAACAAGCATGTGACCCGAAAAATAATAATCGGAGTGAAAGGATATGTTTACTAAGAGCCATTTGGCGCTAGTGATCGGTGCGGTGTTAGCAACACCTGCAGTGGCGGACGTTCAAACAGACGAACATGTAGTTGTAGAAGGTCGAGAGTTCGGCTACAAGGCGGATACAAACAGTACAGCAATGCGCATGGAAATGACGCAGCTGGAAACGCCAGGACAAGTAGCGGTTATCGATGAAACGGTAATTGATGAGCAGCGTGCAAGTACACTTGGTGAAGTGCTACGTAACGATGCAAGTGTTAGCGCGGGTGGTACAAGCCGTAACCGCGAACGTTTCTCTCTACGTGGTTTTGAGCTTAGTAGTTCAGACGGTTTTCTTCGTGATGGCCGTCAACACTGGTCACACTACCGTCAGCCAATTGAGCTTTTAGAGCGTGTTGAAGTGCTTAAAGGTCCATCAGGCCTGCTATATGGTAAATCTGAGCCGGGTGGCTTAGTAAACATGGTTTCGAAAAAACCAACAACTCAAACACAAGCTAGTTTGAGTCAAGATCTAGGTTCGAATGATCACTCACGCACGGTGCTTGATGTGAGTGGCGCGCTAAATGATGCAGAGACACTGCGCGCGCGCGCAATTTTTGCCAAAGAAAGCTACGGCTCTTGGCGCAGCTACGGCGATGGTACCGAGCCAGAAACGGATCGTACGGTTGCGGGCCTAGTGGTTGAGTACGACATCACCGACAACTTTATGGTGTCAGCGCATTACGATCGCACGAAAGACGATGGTAGCGTGGATTCTGGTGCATACATTATTGATGGCAAAGCGGTTCGCGGTGATAAGTATATCTGGGATGCGCAGTGGTCTGAAATTGATAACGATGTAGAAAACTATGGCATCGATATTAATGCTCAAGTGACTGACAATGTAAACGTAAAAGCGGGTTACAACCGCCAAGACTTTAAGCGTTTTGATGTGGAGTCTTACCCTAAGTTTGATAATTATGACAAAGACGGTGTGATTCGACACAAAGGGAATGATCGCTCCGATAATTGGGTATTTGATACTGCATATATAGATGTGACGACGGACTTGACTTTGTTCGGTACGGAAAACACGTTGTTAGTGGGCGCTAACTACTTAGATTACAGTTATGATCGCTTTATGGCATTTCATAATGAGGCGAGTATTGCGCCAGGAGAAACGGTGCCTAAGCCTGGCTATCGTAGTTCGAAGAAATCACCAACAACTGAGTACGATACTTGGGGTATCTATGCGCAAAACATGATGACTATTAACGAGTCTTGGCAAGTACTTGCAGGGGTTCGTTATGATGAAAAGCGTAATGATGACCTGACAGAGAATCAAGTTTCTCCTAAGTTTGGTGTGATTTTCCACCCAGCGACAAATGGCTCGGTTTACGTTCAGTACTCTGAAAGCTTTATGCCACAAGGTGAAGTCAGCAGTGGTCGTGGCAAAACTTACGTGAACGATGGCGAGAAGCTAGACGCAGAGCGTGGTATCTCTTACGAGATCGGAACTAAGTGGGAACTGTTCGATCAGCGCTTATTTGTATCCGGTGCAGTGTTTGATATCACATTAGAGAACATCTCGCTGGATGTTGAAAGCGGCAAAGACGCAGGCGGTAATCTCCTACACAAGAAAACGCAAGGTGGTGAGCAAGTTCACAAAGGTGCTGAGTTAATGGCTCAAGGTTTTGTGACCCCAGAGTTGTCGCTAACCGCTTCTGCAATGTACTTGGATGCAGAGCTTAAGAAGGCAGAAAGATATGAAGGCAACCGCCCTGTAGATGTGCCAGAGTTTTCAGCAAGTCTATGGTCTAGCTACAAGGTTCAGGACAATACGAACCTAAACCTTGGTTTGATTTATGAAGGTGATCGCTACGGTGATGCAGCGAATACCTTCAAGAAAGATGGCTACGCTCGCGTTGATATGGGCGTGTCATACAAACATAAGTACGATGAAAACTTGGATATCATTGCTCGATTCAATGTCGAGAATTTATTCGATACCGACTACTTCGCAGGTGGTGGTAGCACGAATAGCGAGCAAAAAGGTGCGAGTGGGGTTGTGGTTGGAGAAAGCCGCAACTACATGGCAACAATCCAGTTCAAGTACTGATAACAATTTGATTATTAAAGGGGAAGGGTAGTCTTCCCCTTTGGTCGTTTTTGGAACACAGAAATATAACTCGTATGAATCTAATGAAATCAAGTATCGCTCTGTTGATATCATCGGTTTTGATTCCCGCTCACGCGGCGAACTTAAACGATGCACAAGCTGTGCAGAGTAAAACAAACCAGTCGTCGGCGGTAAGCCAAAAACGTATTGATGCAAGCGCAGAAAAATCACTTACTCTAGAAGCTGAAATTGAGCAGCTGCAAGAGGAAGTCGGTAACTTGAAGATTTATCGCGATCATCTTGCAAGCCTTGTTGAGAGCCAAAATCAAGAAGTTGATAGCTTGAACGAGCAAATTGAGCAGATTGCTCAAACTCGTCAAGGTGTCGTGCCTTTGATGTATCACATGCTTGAAGGCTTAAAAGCGCTCGTTGCTAACGACAAACCTATACGCAAAGCGCAACGTGAGGAACGAATTGCAAAGCTGGATTCCATGATGACGCGTGCAGACGTTGCGGATGCAGAGAAGTTTCGTCGTATTTTAGAAGCGTACCAAATTGAAATGGATTACGGCACCAAGCTTGGCGTTTACCAAGGCAAGGTTAACCTGGGTGACAATGAAGCTGTGGAGGCGGACATTCTCTATTTAGGGCGTTTGTCTTTGGTAGCACGTAGCTTATCTGGTGACACATTCTGGAGCTGGTCACAGCAACAACAAGCATGGCAACAAGTGGGTTCTGAGCAAAAATCAGAGCTAGATAAAGCGTTCGCTATGGCGAATAAACAGATCGCGCCGAGTATGTTAACTCTGCCAGTGTCGTTAACCGCTGCGGAGGGCAAATAAATGATGAAAAAATGGTTATCGGTTGCACTAATCTCGACAGCCGCATTAATGCCTCATACAACTGTTGCTAGTGATGCGTTGTTACAAAAGGCGCAGCAAGAAAATCGTCAACAGCAATCGCACAATGTCACGCGTGAATCAGGTTTTAAGAAAACAGAGCAAGAGCTACAGGCTATAAAGAATAAATTGGCCGCAGAGCGAGCGGCTCTTCAAGCAGAAGCGGACTCATTAAGTGTTACTTTCGGTGAAAACGAAGCGGAACTGGCGCAGCTAGAAGAAAAGCTACGTCTAGAAACCGGGAGCTTAGGTGAGCTATTTGGCGTCGTTCGCCAGAACGCAAAAGAGCTAGAGTCAGAGCTCAAGAGCTCAGTAACGGGTGTTGATGCAAATTCATATCAGAAAGATATCGATGCTATTGTTGCAGCTAAATCACTGCCAACGTTGACCCAACTTCAGGCGATGTGGCGCAGCATGGAAGAACAAATCAAAGCAAGTGGTGAGATGGCAAACGTCTCTTTCACACTGCTAAATGGCGAAGGTCGTGAACAAACGGTTAATGGTGTTCGTCTTGGTTCTATGGCGCTGCTGGATGACACTGGCTACGTTAAGTGGAATGGTCAACGCGGAGATGCGGTAAACTATCTTCGTCAGCCTGAAAGCGGTCCAACAGCGAATACTATTTCCTCTGGTGACATTGATGCGCTTGTCATTGACCCGTCACGCGGCATTCTTCTTGAGCAGCTCGCAAACTCACCGACTTTGGCTGATCGCCTAAATGCAGGCGGCGTTGTCGGTAAAATCATCCTTGGTTTATTAGCTATCGGCCTATTGATTGCTCTCGTACGTGGTGCATCTCTGATGATTTCGCGCCAGAAAATCATGAAGCAACTGAAAACTCCAGCACAGCCAGGAGACAACCCTTTGGGTCGTGTGCTTGCGGTGTATCAGAAAGATAAGCATCGCAGCGTAGAAGCGTTAGAGCTACGTCTTTTGGAAGCCGTTGTTGATGAGCAAACCCACCTAGAAAAAGGGTTGTCGATGCTGAAGCTTCTTGCTGCGCTGGCCCCTATGCTTGGTCTACTGGGCACGGTAACGGGTATGATCGAAACCTTCCAAGTCATCACTCAATTTGGTAATGGTGATCCGAAAGTAATGGCGGGTGGTATTTCGATGGCGCTTGTAACTACTGTACTTGGCCTTGTTTCAGCCATGCCATTGTTATTGGCGCACAACGTATTGAGCTCTCAAGCAGAAAATATTCGCAGTATCTTAGAAAAGCAAGGTATCGGTTTAGTTGCAGAACAAGCTGAGCGTGATATGCCGAGCAACAAAAGTCACTCTAACACCTTAGCGGAGAACGCAGCGTAATGGAGCAGATCCTACTCAACACATTGGGTTTGATCAGTGAGGATTGGGCCACAACCTTGATGAGCTTTATGCAGCAAGGTGGTCAAATCCTATGGTGGCTGGCTGCCGTCGTGGCGGTGTGCTGGCTGTTGGTTATGGAGCGAGTTATTTATCTCACAACGGTTTTCCCTGGGGTAAAGAAACAGCTTTGTGAGCAGTGGCAAGCAAGATCAGAGCACCACTCTTGGTACGCGCATCAAATCCGTGAAGGATGGATTGCAAAAGCGCAAATCGAACTGCGCCAAAACCTATCGACTATTAAACTACTTGTGGCGGTTTGCCCAATGTTAGGGTTGTTAGGGACGGTGACGGGCATGATTACGGTGTTTGACGTAATGGCATCGCAAGGCAGCAGCAATCCGAAATTGATGGCTTCTGGTATCTCACTTGCTACGCTGCCAACCATGGCGGGTATGGTAGCAGCGCTGGCGGGCATGTTTATTCATGCTCGCCTTAGCAAAGTGTGTGAACGAAAAGCTATCCAGTTAGAACAATCTTTAAGGAGTCAAAAGTGAGACTCGGACGCAGACCTAACCAACAAGATGAAGCTCAAGTCGATTTAACGTCGATGCTTGATATCGTCTTCATCATGTTGATCTTCTTCATTGTGACTAGTTCGTTTGTACGTGAATCCGGTGTAGAAGTGAACCGCCCTCAGGCTTCTAATGTGGTAAGCCAAAAAGATGCGGGCATTTTTATCGCGGTAACGGCAGCAAATGACGTGTACATCGACAAACGAGTGGTTGATATTGAGCGTGTTGAGGCCTCTATTGAGCACTTGTTACTTGATCAGCCTGATGCTTCGTTAGTTATCCAAGCTGACGAGCATGCTTACAATGGCACTGTCGTGAAAGTGATGGACGCTGCAAAAGCGGCGGGCGTGAAAAACATCGCATTGGCGGCGGAGAAACCTTAATGGGCAGGCTGTTACTTGCACTACCAGCATCATTGTTAATTTCTGTGAGCCTGTTTAGCTTTATGGCGTGGATGGTTGATAAAGGCAACCAGCGTGCGCCAGAAGCTTCGGAAGCGGTTCGTTTTGATATGGTGATGGTAGAGAATGAAGCAGACGTGCAGCGTCGTCAACGTTCAGTGCCGGAGCAACCAGAACCACCCCAAGCGCCGGAGCCAATGGATCTGTCTCAAGCTGACACTCAAATGGAGCCAATGAGCCAGATGACGCCAGTCAGTGCTTTAGGTTTGAACACTGCTCTTGAAGGTATCGCGATCAGCGCGCCAAACTTGAAGGGAACAATGGGTAACCAACAAGCACTGCCGTTGTATCGTGTTGATCCTCGTTATCCAAGTAAGGCGCTGAAACGTAGAGTTGAAGGCTATGTCATTATGCGTTTCACGATCGACGCTACGGGACGACCAAAAGATATTGAAGTGATCGAGGCTGAGCCACAGCGTATGTTCGAAAGAGAAGCGATTCGTGCGCTTAAAAAATGGAAGTATCAGCCAAAAGTTGAGGATGGTGTGTCAATTGAGCAGTATGGACAAACCGCTAAAGTGGAGTTCAAGTTAGCCAAATGATGAAAAAATTCTTAATCGGTACGGTATTAAGTCTGAGTGTACTCTCAACTATTGCCAGTGAGTTAAGCCAATACACTGCCGCGAGAGTTCAACGAGCACATAACTTGGCTCAAGAGGAGAAACTAAAAGAAGCGATTTCATCTCTTGAAGCTATGGAGCTTTCTCGTGGATATGACCAAGCTTATGTCGCTCGAATGTTGGGTATTTTTTACTGGCAGAACGAGCAAACTCAAGCGGCGATTAAGCAACTTGAGTTGGCAGTCAATAGTGGTTTGCTACAAGATGAGCAAGCATGGCAAACCCGAAAAATGTTGGCAGATATACTGCTGAACGAGCAACGCTTTTCTAAGGCGTTACCTCATTACTATGCCTTGAGCAAAAACATTCCTAAAGGTCAAAAAGCGCATGAGCTATGGCTGCGTATTTCCCAATCTCATTATCAACTGAGTCAGTGGCAGAAAGTGCTTTCAGCAATGGCTCGTTATGAGAAGTTTGGTCAGCCAGACAAGCTTGGCGCATTGTCGATAAAGCTTTCTGCTGAGCTAGAACTGAAAAAGTGGAAGCCGGCAATCTCGACCATCAAACGATTGATCGCGATTGAACCTGAGCGAATTGAATGGTGGCGTCAGCTTGTTGCTCTTTACCTGCGTGTTGATGACAACAAACGTGCTCTGGACTCTTTGGCGTTGGCAAAACTGAAAGGATTACAACTTAGCCAAGATGACTTAAAGCTGCTGGCACAATTGTACGCGAAACGAGGTATTCCTGAGAGAGCTGCGTTGGTGATGAACGAGCTAGAGGATGTAAACTCGAATAGTAAACTGAAAGCTCAGCAAGCGACGTATTGGCAAATGGCAAAAGAGTGGGAAGAGTCTATCGATAGTTGGCGTGTTGCTGCTCAGTTAGACCGACAGTATTACTGGAACTATTCTCAATTATTGGTGCAAGAAGGCCACTATAAAGATGCCCTTGCCGCGCTCGATAAGGTCAGTGGACGTAAGGCGGATGTCGCACTTATCAAAACTCGCGCTTACTACAAACTTAAGCGGTTTGAAGATGCGCTCGCTAATGCCAAAAGAGCGAATGAGATTAAACCGTCGAATCAGGCAAAAAGTTGGGTTAAGTATCTATCACAGCTACGCAAAGTAGAATCGACGCAGAACTCATAGCGAACACTTTTATTAAATACCCGAGCTCAGTCTCGGGTATTTTTTTGTCTAAAGTCATAAAGGCTATTTACTGTATGAGCTTTTCATAAAAGGCTAACGCATCAAATGGTCGGGAGAAAAAAGGGCTTTTCTCTATATATTCTTGATGCACTTTGCTTAGTGTTTCAAACTTTTCTCTCGATGTAGATTCGATATGAAAAGTAAGGCTTTCAGTCGATTCTACAAGCTTTAATGTTGAAGTTCTTGAAGCGTTATTTTTTGCTATTAATAGATAATACGCTAGTTCTTGCTTCTCTTTTAATACACAAGCCTCAAAAGCTTTCTCGCTTAAAAACGGCAGAACAGGAGTAAATGCTTCTATATGCTTCTTTGAATACTCTAGGGTTTGTTTGTCAGGTGTATTCTGGTCTGCCATAGATTCGCACAGCTTTATCTTAGCACCATAATTATCGATAGATTGGCTTACGTTGTTAAACAAACTGGCTTCAAACTTTTCACTTGCGAAAGTGACACTTGAGAAAAGTGATAAGAGAATTATTCCAACATTCTTGTTCATATTTTTCCTTCTGAACTACACCATAACGTTTGGCTAGCATCAGAAAATCTTCTCTATCTAACCCTACACTAACTTCTTAGCTTACCTTTTTAATCTAGCTTATCGATAGCTTTTAAGCTTTTCATTAAATATACATAAAGGCGCATTTTGGTGGAGTCTATCCCACTTTTTAGTATTGGAAATATCATTAAATTTTGAGTCATTAAAATTAATAGGGTTATTATCTAGAGGGTAGGCAATTGGTCACTCATATTGGCGCAAATAGTTACAACATGCGCCAGCCAAGCTGAATTGAAAAAGTAAACAATGTAAATTAAATGCCAATACGAATGATTATCACCTAAATTATGCCCCACATTTATTGGTGATGATTGTTTCTATGCTGCTTAAAAGCAAAGGTGTTCAAACTTGGGCTCGCCGCCTACATATCTATATTTCGATGGCTCTTCTCTTAGTTACGCTGTTTTTTGCAATAACTGGAATTACCCTCAATCGCCCCGAATTATTTGAACGCCGTGAACCTATCATTCAACAACATACTCTGACGGTTCCGCACTCAGTTCTATTCTCACATTCAGATACCTTTCAACCTAATCGTGAAGGGCTGGTGGCTTTCTTGACTAAAGAAACCGAGCTTCGCGGCACTCCCTCCGCACTAGATGTGTATACCGAAGTTGAGCAAGGTGAGTTGTTACTCGGAGAGCTGTCTATGGATTTTAAAGGCCCAGGTTATAACGCTACGGTCTTTATCGATATGACCACCGGTGCGGCAGAGGTTGAAACGACGCACTACGGTATTGTTGCGTTGTTGAACGATCTACATAAAGGCCGCAACAGTGGTGGGATTTGGAAGTGGTTTATCGACGTCACTGCGCTTTTGATGGTGTTTTTTGTTCTAACAGGTGTGTGCTTATTACTGCCTAAGAAGAAGACGCTTAGAACGTCAATGCAATGGATGAGCTTTGGTACGTTACTGTCGCTCGTGATTTATTTTGTTGCTGTTCCATAACAGCTTTTTTAGAGAACACTTATGTTGAACACAGGAAGATTTTTCCGCCGTAATCACTTTTGTAAAGCCGCTTTGATCGCGGCTTTTGCTCCTTTCTCTCTTTCTGCGGCTCCTCTACCAGATAACGCGAAGATCGATTTCGAATTCGAACTTCCAAAGATAGACACTTCAATGTACGCACGCCCTTATGTGGCGGTGTGGGTTGAAAATGACCAGCGTAAACCGGTTAAAACCATTCAGCTATGGGTAGGAAAAGACGAATGGCTAAAAGACCTGCGCAGCTGGTGGAGAAAAGCGGGTCGTTATGATCGTGAACTTGTTGATGCGGTGACGTCTGCAACGCGCCCTGCTGGACAGTACCGTTTTGTCTGGGACGGAACCAATGATGCAGGAAAGCGTTTGGAGCAAGGAAATTACACGTTGTACGTCGAAGTTGTTCGTGAACATGGTGGGCGAAACTACTTACGTCAAAAAATAACGCTAGCGGACAGTGACGTGCGCTATGAGCTTAAACCAACACAAGAGACGGGTGTCATCACCGTCAATTATCAAGTTAAGTGATTAAAGGACACAACAATGAAAACCAAAATGAAAGCAGTGGCATGGGCGAGTGTAATGGCAATGGGATTGGCTGTAACCACCACCGCACAAGCACATCCACGTTGGGTTCTGCCCTCTCACTTTACGGTTTCTAAAGAAGGCGGTGACTGGCTGACATTTGATGTTACTGCCTCTCACGGAACGTTTGTTTTTGATAAGCCTGCGGGTAGTGACCAGGCGTTTGTGGTGATGCCGGATGGCCGCTCTGAGCGTCCTAACTTTGTTGTTCGTGGCAAGCGTCGCTCTATGTTTGATTTCTTTTTTACAGAAGAAGGCACGCACAAAGTCGCGATTAATAATCAGCCGAGCTATTACACACAATACAAAGCGGGCCGTCGTGATACGGTGAAATGGGCGCGAGCAAACAAAGCTGAGCGTGATGACGTGCTTCCCGAGCAAGCGCGTGATGTGGTTACTCAACTAAGCTACACCCGAGCAGAAAGCTACATTACGGTTGGTATGCCAACGGACAAAGCGTTGGAGATTGAAGGCAAA
Organism: Vibrio diabolicus; assembly: GCF_011801455.1. NCBI lineage: Bacteria > Pseudomonadati > Pseudomonadota > Gammaproteobacteria > Vibrionales > Vibrionaceae > Vibrio > Vibrio diabolicus. The sequence continues at coordinate 155,292 of NZ_CP042452.1, forward strand.
ATGCTGGAGATGAAACCGATCACGCATCCATCGGATATCATTGAAGGTGAACCAGTCACTTTCCAGTTTTTCTTCAATGGTGAGCCACAAGAGGGCGTCACAGCGGAGATCACACGTGAAGGTACCATGTACCGAAACCATCAAGAACAAATCGATGTGGTGAGCGATAAAGATGGCAAAGTGATCTTCACGCCAGAAGTCGCCGGGCGCTACTTAATGAAAGCGAACTACAAAGGTGAATTAAAAGATAATCCATTGGCGGATAAAGCGAGTGCCAATGTTCATCTTACGTTTGAAACTCAACTTAACTAATCGAATTAGGCTCAGCAATTGCTGGGCCATTTTGGAATTATCATGAATAACACTTCTCTTCTAAAAGCGGTTTTGCTTTTTTCTGGATTTGCTTCTTTTCACGCTGCTGCACACTTCCCTCTGATGAGTTGTCACTTGGCGCAAGATAAAGTGATTTGTGAAGCGGGCTACTCGGATGGATCGACAGCGGTCGACTACGATGTCGAAATGTACGATTACGACGACAATCTGATCGCCAAAGAAAAAACAGATAAGCGTTCCATCGCAGAATTTACTCACCCTGAAACAGATTTCTATTTGGTATTTGATGCCGGACATGAAAGCCCGGTGGAAGTGGATATCGTTGAGCTGAAAGAGAAATGAGTGTACAGAAAGTTCGCCCTGATGATGGTAACCGAGAAGGAAAGTGGGTCGCACTGACAATCGCAGTGATTCTCGGTTCTGCAGCCATAATTATGCCCTACCATCAGGTCGCGACTGAAAAGCCAGACATACAGGCTCATCAAGTTTTAATCACGGACTTACATCAAAACGAGTTGGGTTTGATCGCTGAACTTAAGCTTGCTCATGAAGAGATTCGTGATTTGCAGCTAGAAACTGGAACTTGGCCTGAGGTCTCTGACATGGAGGCGCTTTGGATTGCTCCATTCGTAAAAGACCAAAACTGGAAGCGCAAAGGGTCTCATCAGTGGAAACGAATCGATGACGGAGTCTACATTGGCATGAAGAAAAATGCCCAAGGTTCTGCCTCTATGCTTCTGGATAGCCGTGGCTCTCAAGCTGATATTTGGTTTAGTGATTCTAGCCGATCGTTAAATGCGGAGGTACTAAGCGATCTAGCAAAACGCCGCCAGCATGGCTGGCAACAAATCGTTCTGTCAGATTCCTCTTCTTCCCATTCTCACGCCCATTAAGACAACATAATTGATAAGTACTATGATCAAACGCTCTCTTTTACGTCGTATTCTTACAGCCACCGTGTTATTGACGGTGTCTTCTACAGGCTTTGCTGCCGATAAACTCAGTATTGGTATTACGCTTCAACCTTATTACAGCTATGTCAAAGCTGTTGTTGATGACAAGGCGAACATCATTCCTCTGGTCGATGCTGGTTTTAACCCTCATAACTATTTACCGCAACCCAATGATCTTAAACGTTTGAATGAAATGGATGCGATAGTGATCAATGGTATTGGTCATGACGATTTTGCACTGAAAGTGATCAAAGCCTCTCAGCGTGATGATCTCGTGGTTATCGAAGCGAACAAAGAAGTGCCTCTGTTACCGGCGATGGGGCAGTCAGTTGGTCAAGGTGCAGTGAACCCTCACACCTTTGTTGGTCTATCGACCACTATTCAAAAGGTTTACACCATCGCGAGTGAGCTAAGTAAACTGGACCCAGACAACGCTACTTTTTATCGCCAAAATGCTCGTAAATATGCGAAAACTTTCCGCCTGATGAAGCGTGATGCAATGTTGTCTCTTGGTGAGTTGGACACGGCTGGTATGAAGGTGGCGACAACCCATAATGCTTACGGCTATATCCTTCAGGAGTTTGGTGTTGACGTCGCAGCTGTCATTGAGCCTGCTCATGGCGTTGAACCAAGTGCCAGTCAGTTGCAGGAAACGATTGAGAAAATTCGTGAATCGGGTATTGATGTGCTGTTTTATGAGCTCAATATGCCGAACCGTTTTGTTGATACCATCGAAGAGGCGACTGGGGTGCAGCTTTATCGCTTTTCTCACATGACTCACGGTGAGTATGAGGCTGATAAAGTCGAACTTGAGATGCGAGATAACGTGGAAACGCTCATTGAGGCAATGAAGTTTGTTGCGAGCAAGCGAGCAGGGGAAAAGGCGTAATGACTGGACCTTCCGTTTCCTTAAGTAACGTGGGCCTAAAATACGCCGACAATATTATTTTGCAGAACATCAGCGCTGAATTCGAGAGCGCTAAATGCCACGTTATCATGGGGCCGAATGGTGGTGGGAAAACCTCTTTGCTTCGTTCGATACTTGGGCTAACAACATTTTCGGGAAACATTGCACTCAATTGGCCAGAGCAATCAGCTGCATCGGGTAAGATAGGATATGTACCACAAAAGGCGATGTTCGAGGCAAGCCTCCCGTTAACCGTGATGGATTTTGTGCTGCTTAATCAAACCCGTATCCCTCTATTTTGGCGACGTAAAACTAAACAAACTCAACATGCCCTGGCCCAGCTGGATCGCGTGGGTATGGCAACGCGTAGCGACCGTCGTATGGGGCAACTCTCTGGCGGTGAACAACAGCGTGTTTTGTTTGCGCAAGCTTTACTGGATGAGCCCAATTTATTGGTTTTAGATGAACCTACAACTGGTATGGACGAGCAAGGTGTTCGGTATCTTGAAGGTTTGATTCATGAAGTCGTTGGAGAAGGCAAAACGGTACTGGCAGTACACCATGACGTGACCGCAGTGCGCCGTTTAGATGCTCAGGTCCATGTCGTAAATCGTCAAATTGTGGCGTCAGGTCACCATTCAGATGTGCTAAGCCCTGATCGTATAGAAACATTATTTAAGCACTACACAGCAAAAGTGGAGGCTGCATAATGGATTGGTTACGAGAGTTAGCGGTTAGCGGCGTTGAAGCTGGATGGTTAAGCGATAGCTTTTCTTATGCCTTCATGGTGAACGCAATTGTGGCTGCGTTGATATTAGGACCATTACTTGGTGGCCTTGGTACATTAGTCATCGCCAAGCGACTGGCTTTTTTCTCCGAAGCGGTTGGGCACGCTGCGCTTACCGGAATCGCGATTGGTGTGTTAATCGGTGAGCCGCCAGAGAATCCGATCATCGGATTGTTTAGCTTTTGTATGATTTTTGCGCTGTTGCTTCACTTTGTTCGTAATCGTACGAATGTACCTTACGACACACTGGTTGGGGTTTTTCTTGCACTAGCGTTAGCGGTTGGTGCTGCGCTGTTAATGTACGTCGCTCGTAAGATCAACATTCACATGTTGGAGAACGTGTTGTTTGGATCGATCTTGACGGTGACGGACAACGATATCCTTATTTTAGCGATCAGTTGTTTGATCATATTACTGCTTCTTATTCCTACGTTTAACCGCATTTTGCTGACTTGTATCAGCCCGGATATTGCACGTGTACGCGGCTTTAATACCAGCTTTTATGATTACTTATTTGTCATGATGATCACCTTGGTCACCATCGCCGCGGTCAAGATTATTGGCGCGGTATTGGTTGGTGCATTGCTACTGATTCCTGGTGCAACGGCTAGGTTATTGACTAAACGCATGGGCAGTTTCGTTCTCCTTTCTTCTTTATTGGCAACCATTGCGTGTTTAGTCGGAACCATACTGCCGATGGAGCTTGAGCTACCAGTGCCATCAGGCGCATCCATCATCATTGTTTCTGCGGCCTTTTTCCTAACAGCAACGGTTTACCGAATTATCCAAAAAGCGTAACCCTTTTTATAAAGTAATGAACATGAAGATAAAAAAATTAGCGATAACTTTTGGTTTGGTTATAGCGACGACACTTCCATCGTTGGCAAGCGCCAAAGACATTTTAACCAGCACTCCCGTCACGTACATGTTGTCTGAGCAACTCATGAAAGGTACAGGGATAGAGACTCAGTATCTGCCTCCAAAGCGTTACGGCGTTGAGCGTCTTGAGAACTGGTTCGCAAATAAAGGTACAGAGCAAGTTAAGCAAGCGGGTCAAGCCGCGACGGTTGCTATTACTCTTGGTGCGATTTGGAAACAAGACCCGACTTATGTTTACGCTCGACAGGGCAACATTCACTTGATTGAAATCGATGCATCGCAGGCCATTTCTCCTAGAGCTCAAGGAGTTGCAGTACTGACATTGGAAAACGGGTCAACATCGAAGTACGCGTGGCTGAACCCTACAAACTTAATCCGAATGGCGGGTATTGTTGGAGAGGATCTACAACGTGTATATCCTGAACACCAAAAGGCGATTCAAACGAATCAACAGGCTTTTATGCTCAATGTGCGTGAACTGATCAACCAACAACAGGCAGAGATCTTCGATAAAAGCATCGATTCAGTGGTACTGATGAGTGAGTCACTAGAGGACTTTGCCTCTGGCAACCAATTGTTTGTGGTTGGGCGCGAATTTAAGCCGGAACTCGAGTGGACAGAAGAAGACAAATTATCTTTAAAAGCTCAGTTTGAACAAGATAAAACGCTATGGTTAGTGACGGATAAACGACCGTCGAAAACCTTGACATCGCTTATTAAACCGAGTCGTATACTGCAAATTGATGTTATTGACCGCTGGGGCAGTAAGGGTATCAAAACTGAGAAGCCACTCGCACGTTGGGAGATGTGACACGTAAAAAGCCACAGATTTTATGATGGGGAATGAAAAGTTCCCTATTTTTTTGTGACTTAGTTCAAAATGTGAGCATTAATACCACTGGTTGCATAAGAAAGTGTTTGTTTCATTTCTATTTCATTACTACTTTGTTATGTGTTCGTTGCGATTGATTCGGATTTAATCTGTCTCTAAGCGAACCGGTACAAACAACTATACGGATGTTAACAATGAAAATGAAAACTCTAGCCGTTGCAGTGGCGGCACTAGCATGTGGTTCACAGGCCTTCGCAGCAGAAGTTTATAACAGCGATGGTACATCTTTATCGATCGGCGGTCACGTTTCAGTTGGCGTGGGTGAGTACTACGAGGAAGATGTGAAAGTTCATCAAGTGTCTCCACGTATTAACGTCGCGGGTAAGAAAGACATTGGCAACGGTATCACTATCGACGCTAAAGGTGAATGGGCGCTTAACTACCTAAATGGTGGTGAACAGTCATTCAAAACTCGTCTAGGTTACATCGGTGCAACTCACGAGCAGTACGGTCGCCTTGTTGCAGGTACTCAATGGTCACCTTACTACGATGTCGCTGGTGTTGCGGATCTACCAATCGCGTTTGCGAACGACTTTTTGTACGACAACCACGGCAACCTAGGCTCAGCTCGTGCTGATAAAATGCTTAGCTACCGTAAAGGTTTTGAATTTGGTGAAGGCTTTGCTTTCAACCTAGGTCTAGGTTGGCAAGGTGAGCAAACTTCAGATGCAACAACATACGAGCAACGTGGTCAAGTTGCACTGAGCGGTTCTGTAGCTGGCTTTGGCCTAGGCTACGTATACAGCGGCGGTGATGTTAAAAACGCGACTCTAGGTACTAAGAACGCTGAATCACACCTATTCTCTGTAAACTACGGTCAGTACGGTTCAGGTCTATACGCAGCAGTAGTATACGGTATGAACGATTACTTCTACGAGATGCGTAAAGAGACTTCTCAAATTGAAGCTCTTTTGGCATACGGCGTGAACGATTGGACATTCAGCGTTAACTACGAAGGCGTAGAAGACGAAGAAGACAACAAGACAGTTTCAAGCGAAACTGCGCTACAAGCAGAGTACGCTGTAACTCCTGCTTTCGTAACGTTTGCTGCTTACCAGTTTGACCTAGGTAACGATTACACTAGCGAAGAGAACGACTACTGGACTCTAGGTGCTCGTTACTACTTCTAATAAATAGGCCAGTTTCTACTGCCTAAACACATTTATTGTGTTAACGCCTACTCGTTGTGAGTAGGCGTTTTTCTTTCTGCTTTCCGTTGGCTATAAGAGACACTGGTAATGATGTGCTTAGGTACCCCAACTCTCTGTTTAGAGAGTGCGTCTATAAAAAATGCCCGCAACTGCGGGCATTTTGTTGTTAGAGATACAGTTCAATTGAAACGATTATTTTTTATCGAGTAAATCGAGAAAGAACGCATACTCTAGCGTATCTTCTTTTAAGCGTTTAAATCGACCAGATGCGCCGCCGTGTCCGGCTTCCATATCGGTTTTGAACAACAAGACGTTATCGTCTGTCTTCATTTCACGAAGTTTGGCGACCCACTTCATTGGTTCAAAGTACTGTACTTGAGAGTCGTGCAAGCCAGTCGTTACCAACATGTTTGGGTAGTTTTGCGCCTTGATGTTGTCGTAAGGCGAGTAACTCAACATATAGTCATAGTATGTTTTGTTATTTGGGTTACCCCATTCATCATATTCATTGGTGGTCAATGGAATTGATTCATCGAGCATGGTGGTTACCACGTCCACAAACGGAACATGTGCACCGATACCGCGATACAATTCTGGTGCTTGGTTGATGACTGCCCCCATTAAGAGACCACCTGCAGAGCCACCAACAGCGAAGACTTTATCTTTCGCGCCGTAGCCTTGTTCAACCAAACCTTTAGTTACATCAATAAAGTCGTTGAATGTGTTTTGCTTGGTGAGTTTTTTACCATCCTCATACCAAGGACGGCCAAGCATTTCAGAACCGCGAATGTGAGCGATGGCGTAAACAAAGCCGCGGTCTAATAGACTCAAACGTGTCGAGCGGAAAGTTGGCTCAATGGTTGCGCCATAAGATCCATAACCATATTGGTAGAGTGGATTCGTACCATCCTTCTTAAATAAGTCTTTACGATACACCAAAGAAACGGGTACTTCTTTACCGTCACGGGCTGTGATCATAATGCGTTCTGATTGGTAATTGTCAGGATTAAAATCACCAAGTACAGGTGTTCGCTTCATGATTTCTGACTCGCCCGTTTTTAGATCGAAATCGTAGTAGGTTCCTGGAGTGGTTAAACTGCTGTAATAAAAACGAACTTTCTCGTTATCCAGCTCTAGGTTACCTGTCAAATAGGCTGCAAACGCATCGTCATTAAATGTGAGGGGGAATTCTTTTCCTGTAGAGAGCTGACGTACAGTGACGCTTGCTAGGCCGTTAGAGCGCTGCTCATAGACGAGGTGATCATCGAATAGCTCGAAGTCGACAAGTTGAGTCTTGTCGTCTGCGGCAATCACGTCTTGCCACTTAGAGCGATCGTGCATCTCTTCTTGCTTAACTTTCATCAAACGGAAGTTCACGGCTTGATAGTTGGTATAAATGTAATACCAATCGCCTAGCTTAGAAATGCTGTATTCAATGCCATTTTCACGAGGATAAAAAGGCTTCGCCTTTGCTTTAGGGTTGTTCGCATCGATGATGGAGACGCCGCTGGTTTCTGTACTGGAATGCCAGATATAAATATCTTCGCCATCTTTGCTTTTGCTTAGTGAGGTGTAATAGGCGCTGTCGGTTTCTTCAAAAATCAACTCATCACTGCTTTGTGGCGTGCCTAAAACATGACGATACACTTGGTAGCCCAGCAAGGTCTGTGGATCTTTTTTGATGTAGTAAAAGGCGTTGTTATCGTTCTGCCATGCAATCGCGCTTGAGGCGCCTTCGATTTCATCTTGTAGGTAATTGCCTGTTTTCAGGTCTTTGATCTTAAGAGTGTAAACGCGGCGGCTTAATGTATCTTCGCCATACGCTAGTAAGTTTTCATTCGGACTAACGTACAAGCCGCCAATACTGAAGAACTCATGTGCTTTTGCAAGTTCATTGACATCTAAAATGACTTGCTTGTCTTTACCTCCAAAGTCTTTAGCTCGAAGGTGAACTTCGTATTCGTTATCTCCGGTCACTTCACTTGAGTAGAAGTAGTTGCCTTTACGCACAGGAACGGAGTTGTCGTCTTTTGCTATGCGACCTTTAATTTCTTCAAATAGCTCATTTTGAAGAGCTTCAGTGTGCTTGAGAACGGTTTCCGCATACTGATTTTCTTGCTCTAGGTGCTGCAAAATTTCCGGATCTTTACGTTCGTCGTCACGCATCCAGTAGTAGTTATCAACGCGAGTATCACCATGAATAGTCATCGCGTGAGGGACTTTTTTCGCAACCGGAGCTTGAGTTTGTTGAGCAACGATCTGTGATTGGGAGTATTGAGTCATGCTGGGGGTTCCTTGATTGCTGCATCCGGCGACAAGCGCGACCGAGACGGCCAACGTAGTTAAAGTGAAACGCATCTGTTTTTGTCCTTATTATACGCCCAAGTGGCCTCATCCTGAGGGCTGGGCTTTCATTTCGTTAGTGGTTTTCAGTTGTCCATTCTTTGTTATGGGGTGTGCCGAAAAAGTGAGAATTCTCAATATTTCCGAGTTGGCTACTCAATTTGAAGGGAGCTGAAAACACATTGTGTAAGCAGCTGTTATTTTTAACAAATATCAATTCGAAAGTTAAATCATTCTCATCGGTAAATCGATATAGTGTGATATGAAAAAGGGACACACTAGTTTAGTGTGTCCCTTTTGGATTTTGAACGTTAGTCGATAATGATCAGATGACTTGCGGCACTTCGTTTGAGTGGTTGTGCGCTCGATTTACCCACATGAGCCCAAGCATTGCAATTACCGACATTGCCATCATCAAAACACCTAGTGGCATCTGGTTATGCGCTGGAAATAGCGATGCAAGCAAGGTTGCAATACCGGCGCCCAAGTTCTGCATGCCACCCAGAGTCGCACCAGCTGTCCCCGCGTGGTAAGGGAACGGAGCAATTGCTCCGGTTGTTGCGGCTGGGAATAGGATACCCGCACCCAAAAAGTACACGGTTGCGCCACCAACCAGCGTTAACGCCGTGGTTAAACCAAACAAGCCAGGGATGAGCACAATAGCAGAGCCAACAAAAATCGATACCAAGCCCACATTTAAAGCACGACGCTCAGAGCGACGCTGCGCGATGTAGCTAGATAAGCCGGCACCCACCAAGTAACCCGGGATCGGTAAGATAAACAGTAAACTTACCGTTGTTGCTGGTAATGCCAATACACCACCTAGCAATACCCCAGCTGCTGCCTCGAACACACCTACGCCAGCAAACGTCGCAACTAGGCAGATCAAAAAGCCTTGGAAGCGGCGGTCAGACAAAACGTGTTTGTAGCTTTTGGCTACTGGTTCGAACTTGCGTTTCTCTTTTGGTAGCGTCTCCATCATGCTGGTCATCATGGTAATCACCACTGCAATGCCAAACAGCGCTAAGAATAGGTAGCTAGAGCGCCAGCCAAACGCTTCGGTTAAGTAGCCGCCAAGTACGGGAGCCAACAATGGTGAGAAAATCACACACATGCTGATTAAGCTATTTGCTCTGTGTAGCTCAGAACCTTCAAAGCAGTCGCGAGTCAGAGTACGTGACATCGCACCACCGCAGCCAATACCTAAACCTTGGATGAAACTACCAATCAAGAACCATTCAAATTGGTGTGCAAAGAGCGCCACCAATGTACCTACGATGTAGATAAGTAGGCCTGCTATGATGATTGGCTTGCGACCTAAGCGGTCCGATAACGTACCGTACACGAATTGCGATAAGCCATATGGAATCAGGTAACAAGCCATCACAGCTTGAAGTGATGACGCAGACACCAAAAACTCACCCGCCATATGACCGATTGAAGGCACGTACATTGTTTGGGTCATTTGACCCACGGCAGTCAATATTGCGATTAAAAAGGTAAGTTTCGCTAATGGAAACGAAGCAGACATTTGCGTATCTCTCCAAAAAATTTAAGACGTAAAAACCCTTAGCGCTCTAATGCAGAGTGCCAACAGACTTTTGGTGTTACGGGGCTATTTGCGCGAGATATTAGTCTTTGCGTGTACAATTAGCAATCGAAAAGTGTGAAGTTGAGCAAGATAAAAATCTATAATATGCATTAGAAAAACTAATCTTAATTTGCATTCGGAAATAGGCTGCTTTTCTTTGTTGAATTACGTTAAATCTCTTATTTGTTGTGAATGTAAACCTACTTATAGGTCATTGGTTTTTATGGTTAAAATCGAGGGGAGAAGAATTGTTTTGGTTAGCCAGAGCAAGACATGGTTCGAACGAAGAAAAGACTGGAGAAGGCACCATGAACAAAAAGGGAGCCGAAGCTCCCTTAGAAATGATTATGTTTATTCGCGGCCAGATGCGTATGCGTAAAGCATTTCTAGCGCGATGGTTGCTCCCGCTAATGCGGTAACATCACTGTGGTCGTACGGAGGCGATACTTCTACAACATCCATACCCACAATATTCATACCGGCTAAGCCACGAATGATCTTCAGTGCTTTGTCTGAGTTCAAGCCACCACAAACGGGTGTACCTGTTCCTGGTGCGAAGGCTGGATCCAAGCAGTCGATGTCAAAAGTAACATACACTGGCTTGTCTGCGACGGTGCGACGAATCTCTTCTAAGATCTCGTCCACCGACATGTCATTCGCTTGCATCGCATTAATCACATTGAAGCCGTGATCTTGCTGTTTGTATTCAGTACGAATACCGATTTGTACTGAGTTCTTCGCAGAGATCAAACCTTCTTTCGGCGCATGGTAGAACATTGTACCGTGGTCGTATGAACTGCCATTTGCGTAGGTATCCGTATGAGCGTCAAAGTGAATCAGAGCCATTTGACCATGATGCTTCGCGTAGGCACGCAGGATAGGCAGTGTGATGAAGTGGTCACCGCCCAATCCCAACATGGTTTTACCGCTTTTTAGAATTTCACTGGTTGCCGCCTCTAGACGGTAAGTGAAATCTTCCGCATCACCACAGTCAAACACGAGATCGCCCGCGTCGATCACTTTCAGCTTATCCAATACGTTGAAGTCCCAAGGGAACTTCTTACCTTCCCATGCCAAGTTGACTGAGGCACGGCGAATCGCATCTGGACCCATGCGCGCGCCTGGACGACCAGATGTAGCCATGTCCAGAGGAACTCCTAGCACCACAACGTCTGCGTCTGCCGATACCGGATTACGAATGTACGGTAGACGTAAAAACGACATAGAGTTGGAGTAAAGCGAATAATCGGTTTTAGTAAACAAATCATTCATATCAGAAGTCCTCTAAATAGGTGTATCCCGCTAGACCTTGTTCTAGTTCTGCTAGGATTTGTGCTTGTTCATTGGCTTCAACTCTTTGGGAAACCAATTGTTTGTAATTGTCACGAATCGCATCCACGTCGATATGAACGTAGCGCATCATGTCTTCTACACTATCACCTTCATTGATGTAACTGATCTCAAATTGACCGTGTTCATCAACATTGACTACTGCACTGTGGGTGTCACCAAATAGGTTGTGCATGTCACCAAGGATTTCTTGGTATGCGCCTACTAGGAAAAAGCCCATTAGGTATGGTTTGTCTTTGCTCCAAGCTGGTACTGGTAGCGTGCTCTCGATGCCTTGACCATCAACGTAGTGATCGATCGCGCCATCAGAGTCACAGGTGATGTCCAACATTACCGCACGACGCTCTTCCGCATCGCCAAGGCCAGAAAGTGGTAGAACAGGGAACACCTGATCAATACCCCAAGCATCTGGTAGAGATTGGAAGAGAGAGAAGTTCACGAAGAACTTATCTGCAAGACGTTCGCTCAACTCGTCCAGAATCGGACGGTGGAAGCGATTTTTAGTGCTCATCTTGCGGCTTAGTTCGAAGTAAATGCGCAGTGACAGTTGCTCTGCCCACGCACGTTGCTCCAAGTTAAGCACGCCAGTTGCGAATTGAGAGTGTACCTCTGCCAAATCACTTTGGGTATCGTTGTAGATCTCAATTAACGCACGAGCGTCGGTACCATCTTGTAAGTTTTCCCAGTTTCGCCACATGTTTTGTAGTAAAAGTGGAGTATCTGCGCCAAGTTCATGCACTTCTTCCGGTTGGTATGTTTCTGTACCAATTACGTTAGAAATCAACACAGCGTGGTGCGCTGTCAGTGAACGACCGGATTCCGATATGATCACTGGCATCGGTTGTTCGTATTGCTGACACACGTCGCCCACTGTGTTGACGATATTACGTGCGTACTCTGCAAGGCCGTAGTTCATCGAGTTCGATGATTGGCTGCGTGTGCCGTCGTAGTCGACTGCCAAACCGCCGCCCACATCGAAGTATTCGATGTTTGCACCCAGTGCGCGCAGTTCGCAGTAGAAACGTGCAGACTCATTCACACCATTACGTACGTCACGGATGTTTGCCATCTGTGAGCCAAGGTGGAAGTGAACCAGTTGCATCGCATCTAGGCTGCCTTCGCGTTTCAGACGTCCAATAACGCTAAGCACTTGCGATGCAGACAAACCAAATTTCGATTTTTCACCGCCACTTGCTTGCCATTTCCCCGCACCTTGAGAGGCGAGGCGAATGCGCAAACCAAGGCGCGGTTTTACGCCCAAGCTTTTCGCTTCTTCTAGCACCAGATCCAGCTCAGAAAGCTTCTCTAGTACGATGAATACTTTGTGGCCCAGCTTTTCACCGATCAGTGCAAGACGCACATACTCACGGTCTTTGTAGCCGTTACACACGATCACGGAGCTGCCTTGTTGAGCCAATGCAAGTACTGCCAACAATTCTGGCTTGCTACCCGCTTCAAGACCAAGCTGTTTGGTTTCTAGTTGAGCTTGGCTCGCTAGAATTTCATCCACCACTTCACGTTGTTGGTTTACTTTAATTGGGTACACCAACAGGTATTTGTTTGGATATTGGTATTCTTCAATTGCTTGGTTGAAAGCGTGGCAAATTCCATGCACACGTTGGTGCACGATTTGCGGGAAGCGCACTAATACAGGCAGATTTAACTGCTTCGCTTCTAGCTCATTTACAATGGCACTGAAAGGGATTTGATGTGCACGATCACTACGAGGTGATACGTAAACCTCGCCTTGGTCATCAATACCGTAGAAACCTTGGCTCCAGTAGTGAACGTTGTAGTCCGCGCGGATGCGGTCTAATTTAGTTGCTTTTTCCAACTCGATTCTCACAAAAATGTACTTAACTCCTTAATTAGAAGGAAAAGTACAAAAAAGCAAATCATGAGGCATTAACCTCATACCCTGACACGAACTCCGTGTGCGCGCATTAACGGATAAAAGTGCCGCTGAGTCTAATGATTAAAATCTATCATCTCGATTATGATTTCTTGTCGTGCGCTGATGTGAACATTTGTTTACCAGTGCGTCCATTCAGCTGTTATAGTTGGTCTGACCAGCATGGAAGCGGTCATGAAAAATCTCACTCAAATAAGGACATATTTTGCAGCTGCACAGAATTCAGGGATACATTCAGACCATGTATCTCGCCGAATATCCCGATAAATTAATGTTGCTTGATGGTGCAAGTCGAGCAGACATTCCTCACCTTAAAGATTTTATTGAACATCAACTCCATCGTCCTTTTTCTGACCTAAAGTTGGTCGTTGTAACTCACATGCATCCAGACCACGCTGGTGGCGCGCACAAACTGCGTGATTTAACTGGATGTAAGCTATTGGCCGCAAAGCGAGAGAGCCAATGGTATAGCGGTGTAGATGGTTGGCTAATGCATTTGACCGATTTGATGTTAGCGCGCTGGATGGCGAACCGGATGCGTAAACCAAAGCAAAACCTGTGGTATTCGCGCAAGTTAAAGCCCGATATAGAACTCATCGATGGTGAGTGTATTCCGGGGTTTGATGATTGGCAGGTGCTAGAAACGCAGGGACATACCGATAGAGATTTGTCGGTTTATCATTCTGAACAAGATGTATTGTATGTGGCGGATTTGATGGTGCAGGTTAAGAAACATCTTATTGCGCCGTTTCCCATATTTCATCCAAACCAATATCGCCAATCATTAAAGCGTGTGTTTGAGATGAATCCGCAATGTTTGCTTTTGGCGCATGGGGGAGAGGTGACTTTTGATGAGAAAGCGTATCAGCACATTCTGCATACTGCGCCAACTAAGCCGATGACCCATTGGCGCGTTACAAAGGTCAAAGCGAAGGGATTGTTGTTTGCGCTATTTAGTAGGAAGTAGACGAAGATAAAGCCAGACGAGTGATGCTCAACAAAAACGTTCGATCACTCATCTGAAGCTACGGGGTTAAGATGCCAATAAGTGAGATTGGCTAGGGTCTACCAGCACTTTGTCTGCCATGCCCTGACGACCTAACAGCATCATGTAAGTCATTTTTTCACGGTTGGTCAACGTAATGTCGATTGGCCATTGTTTGTCACCCATGCGCAGCATGGTGGTGATAACGCAGCGATGCTCAAAGGTACCGTTTGAAGATTTAACTTTACGGTTTGCCTTTAGCTTCGCTGTGCAGCGAACCACTTGTTCTAAATGATAAACATCCGGGTGTAGATCGAATGCAACGTAAGACTGACCATCTTTTTCAAAGCAATCAATGTTATCTACATGCAATGAAGAGGTTTGTGCGCCCGTATCAATGCGCGCTTCAAGGTGAGTAATCCCTAACTCAGGTAAGCAAATAGCTTCGGCGTTCCCAATGATCATTTTCTGATTCATAGTGTCATCCTAGCGATGAGTAATACGAGAGCCTACTAAGCAGGCTCTCACTCAAACAATTATCAACCTTTACCACGAGTACGGTTTGCGTGTGGTTTTGCGTTTTTCTCGATAAAGTCGAAAATCATACCAGCAACGTCTTTTTCTGTAGCGAGCTCGATACCTTCAAGACCTGGTGAAGAATTCACTTCCATTACCACTGGGCCGTTTTTAGATTGAAGGATATCTACACCGCATAGGTTTAACCCCATGACTTTTGCCGCGTTAATCGCAGTAGCGCGTTCTTCTTTGCTTAGTCGCACTAACTGTGCAGAGCCGCCGCGATGTAAGTTAGAGCGGAACTCGCCTTCTTTCGCTTGGCGCTTCATCGCTGCAATCACTTTATTACCGACAACAAAGCAACGTATGTCTGCGCCTTTAGCTTCTTCGATGAACTCTTGCACCATGATATTTGCTTTCAACCCCATGAATGCTTCGATCACGCTTTCTGCTGCTTTGTTGGTTTCAGCAAGCACAACACCGATGCCTTGAGTTCCTTCTAGCAATTTAATGACTAGAGGTGCGCCACCAACATTTTTGATCACGTCCTGAATGTTATCAGGGTGGTGAGCAAAGCCAGTGCGCGGCAAGCCGATGCCTTTACGCGATAACAGTTGCAACGAGCGTAATTTGTCACGAGAACGACTGATTGCGACCGATTCGTTGACACAAAATGTGCCCATCATTTCAAACTGACGTACAACCGCGGTACCGTAGAATGTGATGGATGCACCGATGCGAGGAATCACAGCGTCGTATTGTGGCAATTCTTCACCCTTATAGCGGATCTTAGGGTTGTTGCTCGTAATGTCCATATAACAGTGCAGAGTATCGATGACGTCTACTTGATGTCCACGCTCTTCACCTGCCTGTTTTAGGCGCATGGTTGAATATAAATTCTCATTACGAGAGAGAATAGCAATACGCATGGCAATTCCTTAGTAAGTCAGTACCAAATTAAAAATATAAGTATAGAGTATAGAATGCAGCAGGTATGTGATATTTAGGTGATATTACCTACTGACTTCAACGATTTAGATGTGTGGTTGGACAACCACTTCGTTAGAGGTGCGCACCTTAGTTTTTTTTCTTGCGAGAAGAAAACGAAAAAAACTCGTCGTTACGACAAAAGTAATTTGTTGAATCATCGGACATTCTCGCGTCGTAAGCCGGAAGTTGTCTATGGACTTTTTTAAGCAAACGGATTACGACGAGTTTAAAACGCTAGGCTATTCTGTAGTTTGTTTTGAGTTTGTGATGACGTCCAATAACACATCTTTAATTGTTTGATAGCGCAGTGGCAGAACACGACTTCGTTTGCGAACTAAAAATAACTCTTCACACACGGTGTTTTTCAGTTGTGCGATGTGCAAGGTATCTTTTTGTGGGAAGTTGTCGACAGCACTTTGAGGCAGCACGGTGAAGCCGAGTCCTTTACTCACAGGTAGTAAAATTTGGCTTAATTGATTCACGTAGCCGGATAATGGTAAATCGCTCATCTTAATTTCTTGGAGATCTTGTTCCGCGCATTGGTCAAAAAACAGCGTCATGTAGTGCTTGGCATCAGGATGGGCAATGACACCACAGTCGTGCAAGAGTTGTGGTGTTATCTGCTTTTCGCGGTATTGATTAGGTAGGACTAAGCACAACTGCTCCTTACCAATTCTTTCACTGTGAAATAAACCTTTGTGAGGAACATCAGTTACGATACCAATATCAATGCTTCCTTCCGTTATTGCATTGAGAATCGAGTGATTGGGTGCGGCTTCTAAATGCAGCGATAAGCCTGGGTGCTGTTTTTGCTTTTCTAAAAGAGGGCCATACAGCATCAATGCCATTGCGCCAGAACAGGCCAGTTTACAGTGACCTGAAAATGCATCATCAAAACTGAGTTCTTCGAGCAACGCTTTCTCTCTTTCTTCTAACTCCAGCGCGTAGGCGTAAACAATCCGACCTTGCTCTGTTAATTCGAAGCTTTTGTTTTCACGTTTGATCAGCGCATGCTGACAACTTTGCTCTAACTTTTTGATGTGTTGGCTGACACCAGGTTGGGTCATAAAAAGTTTTTCTGCCGTTTGTGTGAAATGACCGACTTCAATCAATGTCTTAAATGTATGTAACCAAACAGGATTAAGCATAATGTGAGATTTGCTGTGAGCTTGCTGAAAGACGTAGAGAAAATGATAGCACGGCACGAAATAAATCGACGCAAGAGAATCGGGTGCCTCGCGAATAATAAATAGCAGACAAAATAAAACCCCGCCTGGTTTCCCAGACGGGGCTTATTCTTTTTCGCAGCAATCCGGCTACTATAGGTGCTCCCTGCATCTATCCTTGATTGTGGTTAAGTCCTTTAACCGAGTTCCTTGTTCATCGCCTTCCTAGCGGTGTCCATTCTTGCCTATCATCCTGACGGGCGAACTCTATCCTAGAGCTTAACTACATCCTTGCTGATAACTCATCCTAAGCTACCAAATCTTCATCCTGAAGATACCTAGTCCATTAGGTTTTTTTCCTGTTCCCGCCAACATCCTGTCGACACAATCAGTATTGATGTTTTGCTGATTACTCTCAATTAGCTAGGTAAAAAAACTTTGGCAGCGAATATTGTTTGAAATGATATAACTGATAATTTTCAATGGCTTATGTTAATTTTTCGATTTTGTCTTAGTCAATGATGGTCGTTTTGCTTACATTGCTTGTAAGAGATTTCGCACAAGGTGTCGAGCAAATGTCCGAACTGGCGTCGTTTTCATCCTGTTTAAGAATTTGCTCAAGATCACAACTCGATTTGTAGCCATAAAATTTGGCGATAGTGTCAGGTGGAATTTCCATTTCTTTGATGGCGAATGTTGCCCATTCATCACGTGTTTTGTGCAGGGCTTGGCGTAGCTTGACAGTGAAGTGACTCATGAAAGCCTCCTTAGTTATCTTGTCTTTCAAGGCAACAATAAGGAGCGTGACGACACAAAGTTGATAGTATGCCGCTTAATATCAATACTATTTCGGCGTGATGAAGATTAAGCTGGCAATACTGATATTATTTGAGCGTGAAACAATACTATTTTGTGGAGTAGCCAATGGCACACATCGAAAAAGTACCACAAAGACCAGGTTTTTCTTGGCGCTATCGTCGCATTGATGAGCCAGAAAAAGAGTACGATCTCCATTTTCACGATGATGTGTTTGAATTAGTCATCCATCGCCACTTCACTGGTAGTTTGCATATTGGTCATCACGAATTAGAAGTGACTCACAACCAAATGCTATTGATCGCGCCTGGTGTGCCTCACTCTATTCACTCCACATTGGTCGAAAGCAAGTGCGAGACTCATGTGATTTGGTTTAAGCGTGAGTGGATTGCCAATTTGATGTTCTATTGCGCAGAGCTTAGAAAGCTTGATCCGCTTTTAAAAGCGGCCAACAAAGGTGTGATGTTTTCTGAGCGGACAGCTCAGCACGTTGTGGATCTTCTGCATGAGCTCATGACGTTTCCTGCAATGGAGCAACTCTCGAGATTTCTCCATGTTTTGTCTTTGATTGCTCACGATGAAGGGGCGAAAACACTGATGACTCACTCTTACTTATCGATGAGTGAACACGAATTACAGGAAAGAGAACGAGTGGCAAGTGTCAACGCGTATCTCGAACAGCACTTTGCAACTAAGGTGACGCTCGCAGACTTGGCGAACTACTTATCGCTGAGTGAAAGTGCGGTCACAAGATTGTTTCAAAAGCACTTTAAAGAGCCGTTTAGCCAACGCCTAATGAAATTGCGGATCAATCATGCCGCAGATTTGCTGCAATCAACGCCTTTGCCGATTGGAATTGTGTTTGAGAGAGTAGGGTATCGAAACCAAGCCCTGTTTAATCGTCACTTCAAAACGTATAAAGGGCTTACGCCACGCGAGTACCGCCAGCAATATCAGCAGCGAATCCAGCCTTAATTGGGTTGCACACAACTGCGATCACGAACGCGAAAAGAGTTGCTCGGTTGAAAGTGATGGGCAATTGATATCTTACTTGCAAAATTTTTCAGGAATCATTATTAAGATTCAGTGACAGATAATATAGGGAACTTGATTGCCATTTTTCTGTCATATCTGGTGAGTAAGTTAACCGTGTCAGAGAGATAATACGCCGTTTACTAGCCAAAGATGACTGCAAGAAATCGGTAATTATCATTATGTTGTGAAATTGGTCACGGTTAAATAATTGGTTCCCTTATAGATTGAAGGGGATTCGACCTTAGACAATAAGCTCCATAAGGAGCGTTACTTATATAAGATGAGGGATTTTACTATGAAAAAGACTAGAAGAGCTCAGCTACATCGTGTGCGTATTCAATACTGGAAAGACACGAAAGACGCACCAGCTAAAAAATCATAGTTAATGATACCTAAAGGCACGAGCTGGCAGTGGAACGCCGTTTCCCGCTGATTGCCAGCTCAAAAACGCCACAATCACATTCACTCCGCACAACCTCCCAGCACTCTACTTTTACTATCACACACTTCCAAAAGTAAAAAAGCCAGTCCGGAGACCAGCTTTTTATTATTGTCAGTATGACTCTGTTACTTACAGGTAGTTTGCGTCAACCAAGTCGCCAGCTTTTGCGCTTTTCACTTCTGGACGTGCTTCTAACCATGCAATAACTTGTGCTTTTTGCTCTTCAGTAGCACTGCCGTAACGGTCAGTAGAGCATAGGAAGCCTTCAAACAGTTCTAGACCACCGCCGCCGAAGCAAAGGCCAAGCCCATCAATGTAGTCGATAAAGTCATCAACGAATGCATCGTAACGGTCGAAGTCGTTGATGTCTGTTTCACAGCTGATCTCGAAACCTAGGATTGCGAACTCACCTAAGAACAGCTTTTTACGGATACGACGGCTCTTGTTATCGATCTTGTCTAATTTCATGATTATCTCTCGTAGATGATTTGAATTCGTACACCTTATACCTTCTATCACACTTTAGCCCAAGTAAAATCAGAATGAAGCGATACAGTTGGTGATTATGTGACCAAAACTTAATTGCTCAATTGGTAACGCTGCTGAGTTTGCTGCACTGCTGAAACACAAGTTTCATATGTTTTAAGCACTTTTGTCATTTTTCTTCTCCAAACTTCTTGCCGTTCAACTAATCACTTATTTATTAATTAAACTATAAGATCGGGAAAGTAAAAATGAGCAAGGAAACCTTTGACGCGACGCGTTATAACCAAAGTGAAAACAAACCATTTGAAGAAGTATTAGAAGCGAGCCTATCTCGACGCAGCATTCTAAAAGGTGGTTTAGGTATCAGTGCGATGACAGCGTTTGGTGCTTTCGGATTGGCTGGTTGTAATTCATCGGACTCAGGAAGTACAGTAAGCAGTGGCTCGGGCGTATCTAAAGCCGTTCTTAACTTTGAATCTATCCCTGGCTCACTCACTGACGCCGTTTCAATTCCACAAGGCTACACCGCACAAGTACTGGTACCTTGGGGTACACCGCTGAATGCTCAAGGCAGCGCGTGGAAAAATGATGGCAGCAATACCAGCTCAGACCAACTTAACGCGTTGGGCATGCACCATGATGGCATGCACTTTTTCCCATTAAATGACAGTACGACCGACGGTCTGCTTTGCATCAACCACGAGTACATTGATACATCAGCACTGCATCCAAACGGTCCGACGGTTGAAAATGGCGTACGTACCATTGTAGATGAAGTGCGTAAAGAGATTAACGCGCACGGTGTGTCAGTGGTTCGCATTCAGCTTGAAGACAACATGTGGAAGTTGGTTGATACCGATCCACTAAACCGCCGTTACACTGGTGCGACAGCAATGGACTTATCTGGCCCAGTCGCGCACACGTCACTAACCGTCACTCGTTTCTCGCCAGATGGCAGCCAAGCACGTGGTACGTTAAACAACTGTGGCAACGGCTATACGCCGTGGGGCACGTACTTAACGTGTGAAGAGAACTGGCCAGGTTACTTTGTTAATACCGGGACTCGTACAGAAGAACAAGATCGCATTGGTGTTGATGACCAAAGCACACGCTACTTGTGGGAAACACTTGCAGGAAATGCAGAAGAGCGTCTCGATGAGTTCTCTCGCTTTAACGTGGCTCCAACAGGAGCAAGTGCAATGGATGATTACCGTAATGAAGCCAATGGTCACGGTTACATCGTCGAAATTGACCCTTACACGCAAAACTCGCGTGCGAAGAAGCGTACTGCACTAGGTCGTTTCCGCCACGAAGGCTGTACTTTCGGTAAGTTGGAAGAAGGCAAACCAGTGGTATTCTACTCTGGTCACGACTCTCGCTTTGAGTACCTATACAAATTTGAATCTGCGGCAGCGTGGGATCCAGCAGATGCTAACCCTGATAACCGTTTGGCGATGGGTGACAAGTACATGGACAAAGGCACACTGTATGTTGCGCGCTTCAATGAAGACAGCACAGGTACTTGGTTACCGTTGACGCTTGATAGCGTAACAAAATCTGGTGGTACGTTAGCGGATCACTTTAACTCATTGGCTGAAATTATCATTAATACGGCAGGCGCGGCTGACCTCGTTGGGGCAACTCCAATGGATCGCCCAGAGTGGTGTACGGTTGATCCATTTACAGGCTCGGTTTACTTAACATTGACGAATAATACGCGCCGTACTGATGAAACCAATCCTGCGAACCCACGTTTGAACAATAAGTTTGGTCACGTTATTCGTTGGGATGAAGGGGCTTCAGCTACAGACTTTACTTGGGATATTTTTGTCTTTGGTTCGCCAGCAAATGGTGATGCAGATACCAACCGTTCTGGCCTGAATGAGCTAAACCAGTTTGCTAGCCCTGACGGATTAGCGTTTGATGGCCGTGGTATTTTGTGGATTCAGACCGATAACGGTGCAGATGAAGTTACGTCTTACACTAATGATCAAATGTTGGCTGTTGTGCCATCTAAGCTAACAGATGAGAATGGTGACCAAGCAGTGATTGGTGCGGATAACCAAGCGGAGCTTAAACGCTTCTTTGTTGGACCAAATGGTTGTGAAGTGACAGGCTTTACTATCAGCCCTGATTACAAATCATTGTTTGTGAATATTCAGCACCCAGGCAACTGGCCATACAGTGAAGATGCCGCCGAAGAAACGCCTGCTGGTGTTTCTGTGCGCCCACGAGCGGCGACGGTGGTTATTCGACGTGAAGACGGTGGAGAGATTGCAGTTTAATCTCTAAATGCATTAACACCTTAAAATTCAAGCCCTGCAAATGCAGGGCTTGATGGTTTAGGCGAATGCCTAGTCGCACTTTATATCCAGACAACAGGCTTAGCTTTTCAATGAACCGCCTGAAGTACGAATCACGTCTTGATACCAGTAGAAGCTCTTCTTGCGTTTACGCTCTAGCGTTCCTTGCCCATCATCATGACGATCGACATAAATATAACCGTAACGCTTGCTCATTTCGGCTGTTGAGTTAGCCACCAAGTCGATTGGCCCCCAGCTGGTGAAGCCCATCAACTCAACGCCATCAAGAATCGCTTCGTGTGCTTGAACCAAATGATCATTAAGGTATGAGATTCGATAATCGTCTTGGATTTCCCCGTTTTCATCGAATTCATCGCGAGCGCCTAAGCCATTCTCGACGATAAATAGCGGCTTTTGGTAACGATCGTGAAGGAAGTTAAGCAAAACGCGCAGGCCTTTTGGATCGATCAACCAGCCCCATTGGCTCTTTTCAAGGTATGGGTTTGGTACGCTATCGACGATGTTACCCACTTCTTTCTGTTTCGGATCGGCACTCGCACAGCCACTTGCGTAGTAGCTGAAGGAAATAAAATCGACACTTGCCGAGGCAATGTCTTCTAAGTCGCCAGCTTCCATTTGTATTTCAATGCCGTTTTCACGGAAGTAACGTTTCATGTAGCCTGGGTACTGACCACGAGTCTGCACATCACCGAAGAACAACCACTTATTGTTTTCATGCATAGCAGCAAGCACATCATCAGGGTTGCAGGTGTATGGGTAGTTGATTGCGCCAAGCAGCATGTTACCAATCTTGCCGTTTGGTACGATTTGCTGACACAGTTTTACCGCTTTCGCGTTTGCTACAAGCTGGTGGTGAATCGCTTGATAAATGTCTTGTTCACAGGCGTCTTCTTGCAAGCCCACTCCCGTAAATGGCGCATGAAGTGACATGTTGATTTCGTTAAAGGTAAGCCACAGCTTCACTTTGTCTTTGTAGCGTTCCAGCACGGTGCGAGCGTAACGCTCGAAAAACTCGATCACTCGACGATCGCTCCAACCACCATAATTCTCAACCAAGGCGTAAGGCATCTCGTAATGAGAAAGCGTCACAAATGGTTGCATATCGTGTTTGGCTAGCTCATCAAAAATTTTGTCGTAAAACGCCAGTCCTTCTTCGTTTGGCTCAAGCTCATCGCCATTAGGAAAAATACGACTCCAAGCGATGGACAAGCGCAGGCAGGTGAATCCCATCTCTTTAAACAGGGCAATATCTTCTGGATAGCGATTGTAGAAATCGATCGCAAGATCTTTGATACCAGGCGTTCGTTCTTCACGCGTTTGATGCGGGCTTAGAATGCCGTTTGGCAACATATCTGATGTTGATAAACCTTTCCCCCCAAGGTTGTATGCCCCCTCTACCTGGTTTGCCGCAATGGCACCACCCCAAAGGAAATTATCTGGAAACTTAATCATGTTTCTCACTCTTTATATTTAGGAAATGTTTGTGGATTTATTGCTTGAGAATAGTGTAGGAGACATCTCGATACTTATAGCGAGATCGTGTTTTTATCAGTTCATCACCAAACGTCAGTAATGATAAACATTGAGATATAGGATGGTTGTTAACAATGCCAACCTAAGTGAATTTAGGTTGGCATTCGTATTCAAAACGTAAATGCTAAATTCGCCGCCGCGCCAAACTGGTTATCGCCAGCGTAAGACCCTGCTAGGTCTACACTGATCACATCAAAAGGACTGATGCCAATGCCACCTGTCACCGAGTTATCGAGGTTATTTTCTAGGTCAACTTCATAACCAGCGCGGAGTTGAGCCCATCCCCAAGCATTCCCCTCGATACCAACGCGAATAAACTGGGTGTCATCGTCGAGCTCTTTAAAGCGCTTTTGTTTGGTGAGATCGGCGTCTAGGCTCAGAGCGACATAGTCCCCGACATAGCCGATACCAAGGGTCGCTTGTGGCGTGAGTTCGTAGGTATAGTTGCCTAGTTTTGTTTCTATATCTTGCTCGAAGACGTCTTTTAACGAGAGACCAGCTCTAAATGCGTTGTGATACCAAGCGACCCCAAGATCCATATTGAACGTGTTCTTTGATACTTCACTTTTGTCGTAATCCTCGATATCAAAGTCATCTAGTGTTGTACGCTGCGTATAGGTTTTAAGTTGTTGGTATTTGGGCGTAATACCAAATGCGAATTGCTGCCCACCTATCGTGTATGCGCGAGCCAAGGCAACGCCATATTCCGCACTACCGAAAGCCGCTAGGTCGACGGCAGAATTGAGGTATCGATCTGCGGTGTTTGTTGAATCTGAGATATCGGGTGCCGCAAGTATCTCCACATAACCAGCGCTAAAAAGGTTTACCGACATGTAGCGTGTCGGAATCGCAATCGCGAGGCTCAGACCTCCGTTAATGACGACTGGAGCACTCTTATCTAATTGATCGAGTAGTCGATTAAGTTCGGCTTCGTTCGCAGGTGTGGGAATGCCCTGAATACTATCGTAAAGGTCTTGAACATCATCAACGGCTGATAAAGCTTCATCCTCATCGTGAATATTGACGCCGAGAGCAGGAATGAGTAGGCCGATATCGTCATTTTCTCGATAGAGAGCGCCTAGGGCTGGGTTGTGTAGAGGAGCGGTTAAATAGTCAGCGGAAACGACGCCTGTATTTCCCATTCCGTGACTTCGAGCGTCTGCTGCGTAAGGTGCTGCAAAAGCGTGAGGTGATAAAATAAAAAGCGCCCCTGTTGCTGCTAAAGTTAGTTTTCTCATAACGCATCCATTCTTACTTTAAATAATTACTTATCAATAAATTAGATGGTGGGAGCTAAAACTTGGTGTCAACCACCAAAAATTGTGCTGATGAATAGCATGTGGCGATTCATCAAGTTAAGCGTAGGTTAGGCAACTCGCTTTATAAAGTTGATTAAGATTTATTGCTCTTTAATTGTGTGGAGAAAAGCTGGAGAGGTGGATGGCGTTGGATTAGCTACGATGAGGAGCGAGCTCAAACATTAAGGTGAAGGACATGCCTTTATCAGCGTTGAGCTGCGCACTGATTTTCCCTTGCATATCTCGCATATTGTTGGCGGTGATGGAAAGTCCTAACCCCAGTCCTTCACCAATTTTTTTACTGGTTTGGAAAGGCTCGAACATGGTATCGAGTTGGTCTGAAGGTACCCCACACCCATTATCACTTACCACGACCTCAACATTATCGGTAGTGGGTGTAACGGCAATCATTAACTGGGGATCTTGGGTCTCTTTCATCGCATCTAATGCGTTAGAAATTAGGTTGCCGAGCACTTGTTGTAGGCGTTGCTCTTCGCCAATGATATTGGGTAAGTCGTTGGGAATGCGTACCCGAACGTCTACCTTTGCGAGTTGAGATTGATAGACGCGTAGCGTCTCTTCTAAAGCGTTTGTCAGCGATATCTCGTGCAGTGTTTCTGGTTTATTGTAGGCAAACGTTTTTAGCTGACTGGTCATGCTCGCCATGCGGTCAATCAACTTTTGAATCAACTTGTTATTGGCTTTCATCATGTCTGTTTGTCCACGTTCTGCTAGTAACTCGTTGGTGGTTAAAAGGGTACGCAGGCCAGTCAATGGTTGGTTTAACTCGTGGGTAATCGCGCTCGACATTCTGCCCAATGCTGCCATTTTGCTTGATTCAATCAATTGCTCTTGGGCTTGTTTTAAAGCTTGAGTTCGCTCTTCCACCCTTTGAGCGAGCTCTTGGTTAATCAGTTGCAGCGATTGTTCCGCTTTTTTACGTTTGCTAATGTCGATTATGGTAGCAAGAAAATACTGCTCACCGTGCCATGGGAAGCTAGTGAGTGAAAATAGTACAGGAAATACGCTGCCATCACTGCGTCGCGCCATGGTTTCTACAGCGCTAATCTCTGCCAGTTCCTTATGCTTTGGCAGATCTCTAAGCAAAGTGAGTGTGGTTGAATTTGAATTACCTGCATCAAATAATTCCCAGGCGAAGGTATGACGATTCACACTTTCAGGAAGACAAAAAAGGCGTTTTGCCATTGGGTTGAGGTCGAACAATAGACCTTGTTCATCAATCAACAACAAACCAACATGTGTTTTATTGATCATCTGTTTAAGTCGGCGTTGCGATTCTTCTAGTAAGGCTTGAATACGCTGCTGATTGAGATGCTTTTGTCGACGCTGTAAACCAATGATCACCAACAGGATAAGGAGTAGGAGGAGCGCTGCGATGCTCCATCCAATGACACTAATCGTTTGCTGAACAGGTTTGGTCGGAATAAGGTAACTGACAAACCAGTTTAAGTCGTCCAGCTTTACTGTGTGTGCAAAGTAGCGCTGCTGATTGAGAGTCCAGAAATGAATCACCGTATTGTCATATAGCGTTTGAGTTTCGACTTTGACTTGGTTATTCGGTTCATTAAACCAGTCGGCGTTATAGTTTGTGCTGCTGGAGAGGAAGAAGCGTTGATGGCGATTTTGTAGCGTGATGATGTCTTGGCTGGTGATGGTCTGCTCTGTTAGCAAACTCAGGTTGATTTGAACAACAACGATGCCCGCTATCTCCAAACCATCAAAAATTGGTGCAGAGAGGTAGTAAAGCGGACTAGAACCTTTTGTTTTATTCACCAGTGAGACGCCTTCTCCCTGACGTTGTATTTGTTCGACAATCGCACGGCGGTCAGAGCGGCTGAACCGTTCATCGATCAGACTCGATACCAACACTTCTCCCGAGGTTGAAAGTATCAACCAGCCCTCTGTATTCGCGGCTTTATCGAGCTGTGTCAGTTGTGCTTGAAGTGGCTCGTAGTAGTTTAAATTGCCTTTCACAAACGAAATTGTTTCTGGGTTATTCGTGACGAGATAGGGAAGGTGATAGAAACGTTTTAATGCTCGGCGGACTTCACCAATGTAGTCGAGGAGTTTCTGTTGTGCTTCTTGTTGAGTTTGGACGCTCAGCCATTGATGGGCCACCTCTCGGCTAGCACCGTAGAAAAAGATCACCAGCGCACTGATCAATACGGCGGTTAGCCACATTTTCCCATTCTTAGTGCGCTGCATACGAGCTCCGTTTGGCTGAACATAGTTATCGTAGTTGGTAGTGAAAGAGTGCGCTTAACTGATTGGATGTTAAAGAATTGTGATTAAGAAGTGGGATCTAGCTCCTTTTCTATAGCATGGTTTTTGCTAACTTTAGCAAAGACTTCTATCACCGATCAGGCAGTAACTCATGACTTTTGACGACATTCCGCGTATCGCCCTAATTGAAGATGATGACATCGTTCGTCAAGCAACAAGCCAATGGCTGCAATTGGCGGGGTTTGACGTCATAGCTTTTAGCTCGGGGGAGGAAGGTAAAACCGCCATTCTGAACCAAGAGTTTGATGCGATAGTTAGTGATGTTCGTTTGCCAGATACTGATGGAATTTCGATTTTAGAGAGCCTTATTGCGAATCACATTCCAACACCAATGATACTAATTACTGGTCATGGTGATGTGGATATGGCGGTGAATGCGCTACAAAACGGCGCGTTTGATTTTATTGAAAAACCTTTCCAACCGGAGCGTTTGTCTCAACGTGTCACAGATGCGGTCGAGAGCCATCGCGCGCAAACATCGACGCTTCACCGCCAAGAGTATCTAGCTAGCATGAGTGGTTTAGAAGAGGTGCTCATTGGTCAAAGTCGAGTGATGCAGCAATTACGCGAGCAAGTTGCGAAATTGGCGAAAATCGATACTAACGTGATCATTTACGGCGAAACAGGTTGTGGTAAAGAGCTGGTGGCGACCAGTTTACATAATGAAAGCCAACGCAGAACCCATCATTTTGTGCCAATCAACTGTGGCGCCATTCCTGAGAACCTGTTTGAAAGTGAGCTGTTTGGGCATGAAGCTGGGGCATTTACCGGAGCGGGTAAAAAGCGCATTGGCAAGTTGGAATACGCGGATAAAGGCACCTTATTCTTTGATGAAATCGAGAGTATGCCGCTGTCCATGCAGGTGAAAGTGCTGCGCTCATTACAGGAACATACAGTTGAGCGCGTTGGAGGCAATCAACAGATCTCGGTTGATTTGAGAGTGATCGCCGCCGCGAAAGAAGATCTCAATGATCATGATGAGTTTCGTCAAGATTTGTATTATCGACTCAATGTGGCGCAGATCTATTTGCCACCATTACGTGAGCGAGAAGAAGATTCACTGATTTTGT
This sequence comes from Vibrio diabolicus, assembly GCF_011801455.1. Taxonomy (NCBI): domain Bacteria; kingdom Pseudomonadati; phylum Pseudomonadota; class Gammaproteobacteria; order Vibrionales; family Vibrionaceae; genus Vibrio; species Vibrio diabolicus. The sequence continues at coordinate 183,355 of NZ_CP042452.1, forward strand.
TTGAGCACTTCACCTTGCAAACTAACCCTGAAACCCGACCATTGAGTGATGCCGACAGAAACGCAGTGCTTTCCTACGCTTGGCCTGGGAATGTTCGAGAGCTGCGAAACGTGGCTATGCGTTTTGCTTTGGATGAAACGGTATCTGTGATGGAAATTCTCTCTAGCCGTCCTTCGTCAACCACGGAGGAGACGCAAGTGGGTGTTCCACTGGTTATTCAATTACATAATTTTGAGCGCAAGGTGCTGCATGATTCATTGGTCAGGCATCACGGACGCATCAATGAAGTGATGCAGGAGTTGGATTTACCACGTCGAACCCTTAACCAAAAAATGCAAAAGTTTGGTTTAAATCGCTCTGATTATACTTAACGCAATTTTTAAGCTGACTTACCGCTATGGGCGTCACAAATATGATTATGCGCTTTTCGAGGGAGTCGGGACAAACTTATAAGTTAGGCCTTCCCCCTCTCCAAACAAGGTGACTTGGTTTCTGCCCGTATGTTTAGAGCTATACAGCGCTTCGTCTGCTTCAGCAACGACCTCGTGAAGCGATTGTCCCTCAGATAACTCACTGATTCCAAAGCTCATGGTGATCTCATTTTCGAATGACTGCAGTGAGGCTTCTGTTTCTACCGCTAGGCGAATTTGCTCGGCAACAATTTTGGCGCGTTGTGCTTTTTCAAGTAAAACAATCATGAACTCATCACCACCAAATCGTACTGTGCAAGCTGACTCCGGGAGGTGTTTCTTAAAGATAGCGGCAATCGTAGCCATGACGGAATCGCCTACCGTATGGCCATAATGATCATTAATCGCTTTGAACTCGTCCATGTCGGTCATGATGATGCTTATTGATTGCTTCCGTTTGTGCGCTTGATTAACAAGGTTTGGAACAATTTCTTCCATCGCGCGACGATTATGAAGCCCTGTGAGGGCGTCTAAATGTGAGAGATCATTGATTGACTGTATCAAGCGGCCATTAATTAGCCACAACATGCTAAAGCTCATAGCGACAATCAGACAGATGCTAAGTAAAAACGTCATCTGGTGGATAAAACCTGCGGTCATAAAATTTGGCACTTCATTGGCGAAAGCGCTCCAAAGTGCTCTGAAGCCCATAAAAATACTGAAGCAAAAGAAGGAGCACGCCATCACTATGGTTGGGAGTTTTTGGTCTTGCTTGGTGCCTTTCAGCATGGCGATCCCACTAAAAAACGTAACGATGCAGATATAAACACTTAAGTAAATGATACGGCTTTTAATTGAATGGTCATGGAAGGTGAAATAATAGAACGAACCGCTGAAAATGGGCGTTAAAAAAGCGAGTGAGTGGGCCAGTTTTAGAGGGAATTGACGAAAAATGCTCACGCTGTAAAGCGTAAGCAAGAAGCCGATTAATATGAGCGTATTAGCTATGACGATGGTAAGCCAATCTGGTGCGGAGCCTCTAAATCCCAGTAAAAAAGGCCCAAAGCCAATAAATAACAGCGAGAGAGAAAAAGTCTTTAAGCCTTTGATCTTTTTTTGTGTGTATTGGTAACAAAGTAGACTGATTGAGTAAATGCAAGAGAACAGAATAACGATAAAGTTGAGCGTTCTGATGTCTAAATACTGATTGTCCATAAGCGCTCCACATCAATCCATAGTTCAGGCAACTCCTTTGCCTGATATCAATAAGCGAACTACATATTAACTTACTTATTGAGTGATGTCTTATGTTAAACGGCTATTCATTTATCAGCTCGAATTGTTCGGTTTGGTTGGTTTTCGTCGTAAACAGCAGACCAACAATCATCATAAATACGCTAGGCATAATCCAGCTAGCAAAGTCATTGTACAGAGGCATGTAATTACCCATCCACTCATTGGTGGAATCTGGCATATAACCTAGGATGTGCAGCGCATCAACACAACCAAACGTTAGAGCAGTGAATGCGGTCGCGACCACCATGATTTGCGACATCTTGTTACGCACTGGTGCCATGATCATCAATGCAATCGCTACTGGGTGAAGCGCCACAACCGCTGGCAATGTGATAGCCAATAGTTGCTCCAGACCTACGTTGGCGATCAAACCAGCCAATACCATGGTCGTGATCACGCAGCCTTTGTAGTTCACTTTGCTGAAAGTGTTGTCGTAGAACTCACTGCCTGCGGTGGTTACGCCGATAGCAGTAGTCAAACACGCCAATACCATCACGGCACCTAGTAATAGTGAGCCAAATGCGCCGAAGTGGCTGAAGGTGAATGCCGTTAAGATGTCGCCACCATTGCTGAATTCAGAACCTAAGTATGAGCTTGTTGAGCCAATGTAAGCCAATGAGATGTAAACAAATGCCATGGCAACTGCATACATCAAAGCAGCAATTAGTGTGTATTTTGCAGTGGCTTTCGGACAATCCACACCCATGCTGCGAATCGCACGGAAGATAATCCAACCAAAACCGATAGAGCCTAGTGCATCCATGGTCATGTAGCCTTGCGTTAAGCCTTCAGCAAATGCACCAGATACGTATGGTCCCGTTGCGGCAGTTAGTTCGCCTGCAGGAGAAACCAAAGCAGTCACAGACATGATGATCAAGATCGCCATCAATGCAGGCGTTAAGATCTTACCTAGGTTGTCGACCAACTTACCCGGATATAGGGCAAATAGAATGGTGATAGCACAGAAGGCAATAGTGAAAGGCACCAAAGCGGCATCACCAAACATTGGCGCAAAGCTGAACTGGTAAGCCACGGTAATTGCGCGCGGAATCACGAACGCAGGGCCAATCACGATAAACACCATCACCCAAAAACTGGTCGCCAAAGGTTTAGGTAGGGCAGCGGTTAATTTGTCTGAACCGTTTACGATAGCCACCATCACCAGTGCCATCGCAGGCAGACCTACACCCGTCAAGAGGAAGCCAGACATCCCGCTCAGAAAGTTTTCACCTGCTTGGTAACCCAAAAATGGAGGGAAGATCAGGTTACCTGCGCCTAAGTACATGGCGAAAGTCATGAAGCCCAAAGCGGCGATATTGCGTGCGCTTAACATTGTTATTCCTCTTATGTTTCGCTTGGAAGAAACTGAAAGGAATGGGAGGAGTATGTGGTGTTCCCGTCAGCTTCTTCTCAAGCTGACAGAAAGTTTAGATATAGCCTGTCAGCTCTGAATCAGTTTCAGAGAGAGCAGGAGGATCGCAGCAGCAACGCCAGATGGGCGTTTTAAAGCGAATTGTAATTGCGCAGTTGCTGACATGGGTGATCCTTAATGACGAAAAAATACCAAGTAATACGTTTGCCTTGGCGTGTTGTTACCCTAACGAACATAGGGCTATTGGCACAACCCCGAAGTAGAAAATAAGTTGATACGGTCAATGTTTGTTTCTGAACTGGTGGATCGAACTGCTTTTTAAATTCAAAATCAGAATAAATGACTTTTCATTTCTGTAACATGGCTTGTTTTGCTGTATTTTTGTGCTATTTGTAGTCGTTTAGGCTATAAACCTCCGCTGATAAAGTGAGCAGTTTAGAATGATGCGCTTTTTCTTCTTATTGTTAAGACGCTCATTAGTTGCAGTTCAATCCAAAATTGCATCGGCAAAATATTGCTTATTAGTGAATCGTGCATTTATTTTGTCTTGATCACATTTTATTAACCTTTTGCGATCTAGGCGTGCAACCTTCTTCTCTTCAATGAGCAAGATCTTGCTCATTACTTTGCTATCAAATCAGCATGATTTTGCTCATTTTTGATGTCTTTTTGTGCTTATGTCAATAAATACAATGACCTAAAAGTTGGCATTTCAATTGCTCTAGGGAATTTGTTGTTAATGAAGATTTAACATGATGTAAATCCCCAATCGTGAAACCACTACACGGAGAGTAATAATGAAAATGAATAAGCTGGTAAAAGCTTTGGCTGTCGCTGTGACTTCTTTTGGTATTGCTGCTAACGCTGCGGCAGAAGATCGTAGCTACATTCTTGCAACGGCATCGACAGGGGGTACTTACTACCCTGTGGGCGTAGCGTTGGCGACTTTAAGCAAAGTGAAATTGGCACCAAAGCACCACTTCTCCCTTTCTGCAATCAGCTCTGCGGGCTCTGGTGAAAACGTCAAACTGCTGAACGAAAATGAAGCACAGTTCGCGATTCTGCAAGGTCTTTACGGTGCATGGGCTTGGTCTGGCGAAGGTCCTTATGAGAAAAGCGGTCGCCAAGAGCAGCTGCGTTCGGTCTCTATGTTGTGGCAAAACGTTGAGCACTTTATTGTTCGCTCTGACCTAGCAAAAACGGGCACAGTGACTGACCTGAACAACCTAGATGGCAAGAAGTTCTCTATCGGTAAGAAGAACTCTGGTACTGAGAACTCGGGTCGCCAAATCATGAAAGGTCTGAAGGTAGACCCTGATAAATTCAATCTTGCTTACATGGGCTACGGCGGCAGCGCGAGCGCACTTCAAAACGGTACCATTGACGGTATGAACACGCCTGCAGGTGTACCTGTTGGTGCGGTTACTCAAGCTTTTGCTGCGCTGGGTAAAGACATTTCGATTCTTTCGTTTACTGACGAACAAATCAAAGAGGCGAACGGCAATTACAACCTATGGACGAAGTACGAGATCCCAGCGAACACGTACCCGGGTCTAGATAAGCCAATCACCACCATTGCACAGCCAAACTTCTTGGCAGTTCGTGAAGATATCTCGGAAGAAGACGTTTACCAGCTAACCAAAGCGATCTACGAGAACCTACCTTTCCTACAAGGCATTCACAAAGCAACAAAAGCAATGGCGATTGAGAAAGCGATCGCTGGCTTACCAGTGCCTCTTCACCCAGGCGCGGCGCGTTACTACAAAGAAATGGGCATCGAAATCCCATCAGACCTAATGGCGAAATAACGCCTACTTGGCCCCGAGCTTCGGCTCGGGGCATTTTATCCCTACCGATTTCTAAGATGGAAAAAGCCGCCAGAGCTTGGAGTATGAGATGAGCGACTCAATAGAAAAGGAATTGCAGAAGTTTGAGCTGCCCACGCGCACTGATTTTCCGTGGGTAACCACCACAATCACAGTGTTTGGCGTGGTGCTGTCTGCTTTGCACATTTGGTTTAATACCTTATCGACGTTACCGGAGTTATGGATTTCCGCGACCCACTTTGCTGGCTTTGCGGTGATTTGTGCGCTTTGGTATCCGGCTCATATCTCTCTCAAGCAGAGTAAGATTGCACTCGGCATCGATGTGTTAATTGCTATGGGCGCGGTCGCGTGTTTGCTCTACATTCCCTATGCCGAAGATGCGCTGTACGAACGCGGTGTGAAGTTCGTGACCAGCGATTGGGTCTTCGCCATCATGGCAATTCTGATTGTTATCGAACTGATTCGACGCACCATGGGCTGGTTTATTCCAGTGCTGATTGTGGTGTGTCTGAGTTACGTTGTGCTTTGGGGTAAGTGGGCGACAGGTATTTTCCACTTCCCGGGTTTGAGCATGGAAACTTTGCTCTACCGTAGCTTTTATTCTTCTGAGGGCATGTTTGGCTCTATCTCGCGCATCAGTTGGACTTTCGTGTTCATGTTCATTCTGTTTGGGGCGTTTCTTGTTCGCTCTGGTGTCGGTGATTACATTATCAATGTGGCACGTGCTGCGGCTGGCAAAATCATTGGTGGTCCGGGTTTTATCGCAGTGATTGGCTCCGGTTTGATGGGCTCAGTGTCTGGCTCAAGCGTGGCAAATACGGTTTCAACCGGTGTTATCAGTATTCCTTTGATGCAAAAAGCAGGTTTTCCTTCGCGCTTCGCGGCGGGCGTTGAAGCTGCGGCGTCGACAGGTGGTCAGTTGATGCCACCAGTGATGGGAGCGGGCGCTTTCATCATGGCGTCTTACACGCAAATTCCTTATGTTGATATTATTGCCGTTTCTTTCATTCCTGCTCTTATCTATTTCTTGTCTGTGGCGTTCTTTGTGCGTATCGAAGCCAAACGCAGCGGCGTTCAAAAAATCACGACCAGCGATGAATCTCTACTGAAAGTGTTGATCAGCGGTTGGCACAACCTTATCCCACTGGCGGTATTGGTCACTTTGTTGGTTCAAGGTTTTACGCCAACTTACGCTGCGGGCTTGTCGATCATTTCAGTGGTGGTGGCTTCTTGGTTTTCGAAAGATCATAAGATGGGACCAAAAGCGATCATCGAAGCACTTTCGCAAGGCGCGAAAAACATGGCGACAACCGCTGTATTGCTGGTGGGTATTGGTTTGGTGATCAACGTGATCAGTACAACGGGCATCGGCAACACGTTCTCATTGATGATCGATGGTTGGGCGAATGGTGACTTGTTCATCATGATCGTTCTGATTGCACTCGCTTCTCTTGTTTTGGGTATGGGCTTACCCGTGACAGCGGCGTATATTGTATTGGGCACATTGTCTGCCCCTGCGCTTTACAAGTTGATTGCGGAAAACCAATTGCTTGAATTGATGGTGTCAGGTCAATTGCCAGAGCAAGCAAAAGCGATCTTTATGTTGGCAGCGCCAGAAAAGCTGGAACTGCTTAATGCACCAATGGCGTTGGAAACGGCGAAAGAAATGGTGGCGCTAGTACCTGCGGACTTTATGGAAACCCTACTAGAGCAAAGTTTGGGTATGGAAGCGGTAGGTTTAGCACTGCTGGCTGCTCATCTCATCATCTTCTGGCTATCGCAAGACAGTAACGTAACACCACCAGTGTGTTTGACCGCTTTTGCAGCAGCGACCATTGCTAAAACACCGCCAATGCGCACCGGTTTAATGGCGTGGAAAATCGCCAAAGGTTTGTATCTTGTCCCGCTGTTGATTGCTTACACAGGCTTGGTCAGTTGGGATGTGGCGTCGGTGATTACCGTGGGCTTCTTTGCCATCATCGGTACCTATGCATTGATTGGTGCGATTGAAGGTTACTTGGAAGGTCCTCTAAACATTCTGACGCGTCTCTTGTTGGTAGTGGTGGGTACATTGCTGGTTTGGCACGACATCCCAATGTTGGTTCGTGTGGCAAGCTGCGCGGTATTTGTCGCGGTGTTCATTTACAGTGGTCGCAAGTTCAAATTGCAACAATCTCAACTATCGGTTTTATAAGAGGTCGTATGAAATCAGTCTATGACTACATCATTGTTGGTGGCGGTATCGTTGGCGTGTCGACGGCATGGCAACTGCAGCAACGTCACCCTGACAAATCCATTTTATTGGTTGAGAAAGAGTCCGGCTTTGCCAAGCATCAAACTGGACACAACAGCGGCGTGATTCATGCCGGGGTGTACTACGCGCCGGGCAGCTTAAAAGCCGATTTTTGTAAGCGTGGGGTAGAGCGAACCATTTCGTTCTGCGCCGAGCACGATATTCCGGTGGAGAACTGTGGCAAGTTACTGGTTGCGACCAACGAGCAAGAAGTCGAACGCATGAATGCCCTCTATGAGCGCTGCCATGTCAACGGCATCGACGTAAAGCTACTCGATGAAGTCCAACTCAAGCTGGCTGAACCAAACATCACAGGCTTGGGTGCGATTTATGTCAAAACCACCAGTATTGTCGATTATCGTTTGGTCACTGAGCAGATGGCAGAAGAGTTCAAAAAGCTCGGTGGTCAAATCAGCCTGAGAACCAAAGTGGTGGCTGCCGAAGAGAAGGACGAAGAAGTCCAACTAACCTGCATTTCAGACGGTCAAACGATGCAGCTCAATGCCAAATTCTTGATCACTTGCAGCGGCTTGATGGCGGATCGCATGACTAAGATGATGGGTATTCCAACTGACTTTCAGATCATCCCTTATCGTGGTGAATACTACCGCTTAGATAGCAAATACGACCAAGTGGTGAATCATCTTATTTATCCAATTCCCGACCCTGATTTGCCATTCTTAGGTGTCCACCTAACTCGCATGATTGATGGCAGTGTGACCGTTGGTCCAAATGCGGTGCAAGGCTGGAAACGAGAAGGGTACGACAAGGTTAACTTTAGCCTGCAAGATACCATGCAGATGCTTAGTTTCTCCGGTTTCTGGAAGGTGACACAAAAGCATTTTAAAACCGGATTGGATGAGTTTAAGAACTCTTGGTGGAAGCCGGGCTATCTCAAGTTGGTCAACAAATACTGCCCAAGCATCAAGGTGGAAGATCTCAAACCATATCCTGCGGGTATTCGCGCACAAGCAGTGTTATCCGATGGCACTTTGGTTCATGACTTCTTGTTTGCCGAGAGCGCAAGAAGCCTACACGTTTGCAATGCCCCCTCTCCCGCAGCGACATCGGCAATGCCGATTGGGGAGTACATTTGCGATAAGGTGAATGAGAAGATAGAGGCTAAAACGGTATAAAACAAAGGCGACGTAACTGTCGCCTTTGCTATATTTGAAGCGACGTTTTATGACTCGCCTTCTTTAGGGCAAAGTTCGCCTTTCTTGGCGTGTCTTTCGATCATGTAATCTCCTCGGGCACTGTGCAATACAATCGCATTCCAGACTTGGCCATCTTGCAACTCGAACTCAAACGCATAATGGGTGCCGCCGACCATTTTCGTTCTCACCTCATGAATCGCTTTCAATTTATCATCGGCATTCATTTGATAAAGCACCATGTTGAGTGAGCGTCTAGCGTCAGGAGTAGCTTGAGCAACTTGCCAATGGCTCTGTTCGTTTGTTGCGGAGCAAATAGACCGCATTTTACTTTTCATGGCGGATGACATCTGCTTGTCTACGGCCAATGCATTTGGTGAAAACAGTAGACCTGTCAAAGGAATCAAAGTTGCCAGAATCTGCTTTAAGGTCATAAAAACACTCCGTTGTTTTACTCTTGCTTGAGTATAGACCTCAATGACTTCAGATGTGGTGCAGTAGACTCTTGGCCTACAATATCGCAGCTCGTATCAGCGAACTGACGATAAACAAGGCGACCACGCTTGCCAGCCAAATGCCAATGAACCACAAAATGGGTTTTAGTTTCATTAGTGATATCCTTCTCCACGTTTCATCTTACCGCGGAAAACCCAATACGAATAAGCCGTGTAGGCTATGATCAGAGGAAGTAATACCACCGCACCGGTAAGTAAAAATGCCAAACTTTTATCTGGCGCGGCGACGTCTTGATAAGTGAGTGCGAATGGGACCAAGTAAGGAAATGTACTGACACCGAAACCCATCGCGGAAACAAGAAATAGGCCGATGGCAAGTACATAGGCACGAACAGCTTTGTGGTCGAGTAAGGCTTTGAATAGCTGCCAAATGAGTGCCACTGCAATAATTGGTAAGATGAAAAACAGCAGCGAGTTTGGTAATGAGAACCAACGTTCAAAGACGATATGTTGGCTCAATGGCAACCACAAACTGGCGATGAATATACAGGCTACCATCGCTAGCCCCCATCGTTGCGCGACCACGTAGTACCGCCCCATCAGCTCTTCTGGAAGCTTGATTAATAACCAGCATGAACCAAGCAGAATATAAGCACAAACAAGCGCCAAGCCACAAAATACGCTAAATGGTGAAAGCCAATCAAACCATCCACCTGCGTATGCTCGTTCACTAACTTCTATACCTTGGATCAGGGTTCCAAGCATAATGCCTTGCATCAATGCCGCGGTGAGTGAACCAATGAAAAAAGCGCTATCCCATAAAAACTTTCCGCGTTGTGTTCGGAAGCGATACTCAAAAGAAACCCCGCGCAGAATTAACCCGAGCAGCATTAAAATCAGGGGAGCATAGAGTGCTGGCATAATGACCGCGTAGGCGAGGGGGAACACGGCAAAAAGCCCACCACCGCCAAGAACTAACCAAGTTTCATTCCCATCCCAAACAGGAGCGATGCTGTTCATCATCATGTCGCGCTCTTCATCGTCATTAGCGCTGAGGAATAGGATACCAATACCGAGATCAAAGCCATCTAACACGACATAAATCAGAACGGCGAGCCCAATCAAAGCGTACCAAATTAATGCGTAATCCATGAGTTAGCTCCTAGGTTAGATGGTTAGAATGTGTGATGGCATCGGTTTTCGTGCCATCAGGAAGTCGGCTATCTAGACCTTCTTCATATCGAGTTGGAGACTTACGCATCAAACGTAGGAGATAGAAGAAGCCAGCTCCAAAAACCACAAAGTAAACCACGATGAACGCCGTCAGGGAGACGCTCACCGCGGCGGCATCAATAGGCGATGCCGAATTGGCTGTGGTTAAAAGACCGTATACGGTGTAAGGCTGGCGACCGACTTCGGTGGTTATCCAGCCTGCTAAAACTGCAATGAACCCCGCTGGGGCAAACAGGACACAAATACGTTGAAGTGCCCTTGAATCAAAAAGTTTGCGACGTTTTCTTAACCATAGGCTCCACAAACCAATAACAAGCATGCCAAAACCAAGCGCGACCATTACTCGGAAAGACCAGAAAACGATAGAGACAGGAGGGTGTTCCTCCTCTGGAAAAGCATCTAATCCCTTCACTTCACCGTTGAGGTCATGAGTTAAGATCAAACTACCGAGTTTGGGGATTTCCAGTGCGTATTCCATGCGTTTTTCTTCATCGTTAGGGATACCGAAGAGGATCAATGGCGCGCCTTGGTGAGACTCATAGTGCCCTTCCATCGCGGCGACTTTGGCGGGTTGATGTTCAAGGGTGTTTAAACCATGCATGTCTCCAGCAACGATTTGAATTGGTGTCACGATGGCAGCCATCCACATTGCCATCGAGAACATAATTCTGGCTAGAGGGTTATGGTTTGCTTTTAGTAAGTGATAAGCGGCAACGCCGGCTACAACAAAGGCAGTAGTAAGGTAAGCGGCGAGCAACATATGAACGAGCCGGTAAGGGAAGGAAGGGTTGAAGACAATCGCCCACCAGTCTTCTGGGATAAACTGTCCGGCTTCGTTGATACTGTAGCCCGCTGGTGTTTGCATCCAACTATTAACCGAAAGTATCCAAAACGCAGACAAAAACGTCCCGAATGCAACAATACAAGTCGCGGCGAAGTGAAGCCTCTTACCTACCTTATCCATACCGAAGAGCATCACGCCTAAAAACCCCGCTTCGAGGAAAAACGCAGTGAAAACTTCATAGCCCATTAACGGGCCTAAGATTGGGCCTGTTTTGTCGGCAAATACGCTCCAGTTGGTTCCGAATTGATAGCTCAACACGATGCCACTTACCACACCCATACCAAAACTGATGGCAAAGATTTTGAGCCAGTATTTATAGATCTGCATGTACTGTTTGTTGCCCGTTTTTAAGTACAAGCCCTCTAACACGGCGAGGTAACTTGCCAAACCAATCGTAAACGCTGGAAAAATGATGTGGAAAGAGACAGTAAAGGCAAATTGGAATCTGGCTAAATCGATGGCGAGTGTGTCCATGGGCATTCCCTTTTAAGTTTCGAATTAACAGTTCGCCGAATTAGAAGAGATGAGGGAAGAGCGACGAACAAAATGGAATACGAAGAAGGAAGGCTAAGAGATTAAAAAACGATCGCTTTTTACGGCAGTGCGTACCATCTTTTAGGTAAAGGAGGAGTTGTTATGAGCCTTAAACACTACTTTGAGAAAGCGACACCTAAGTTTGGCCCAGGTGGGAAGTATCACAAGTTCTATCCATTGTTCGAAGCTGTCGAAACCATTTTTTACACGCCTGGTAAGGTTAATCAGGGCATGACTCACGTTCGAGATAGCATCGATTTAAAACGTATTATGATCATGGTGTGGCTGGCGGTCTTCCCTGCCATGTTCTGGGGTATGTACAACATAGGTCAGCAGTCCAGCGATGCTTTGTTGTATGGAATGGAGCAAGCCTCAGCTCAGCAAGCGCTGGCTTCTTCGTGGCAACTGAGTTGGGTATGGGGCTCGTTAGATGCGGTTTCACAAGCGGGGTGGGCAAGTAAAATGTGGCTTGGTGCTACTTATTTTCTACCCGTTTATGCGACGGTGTTTATCGTTGGTGGTTTCTGGGAAGTTCTGTTTGCTATTGTGCGAAAGCATGAGGTAAATGAAGGCTTTTTTGTCAGCTCTATACTCTTTGCGCTGATCCTTCCACCGACAATTCCACTGTGGCAAGCGGCTTTAGGTATCACTTTCGGTATTGTTGTGGCGAAGGAGATTTTCGGTGGTACGGGGCGAAACTTCTTAAACCCGGCACTAGCAGGGCGAGCCTTCTTGTACTTCGCTTATCCCGCTAACATGTCCGGTGGTGCCGTGTGGGTTGCGGCAGATGGTTACTCTGGCGCTACACCGCTGAGCCAATGGTATGAAGGTGGGCAAAGTGCCTTGATAAATAATATGACGGGAGAGCCACTTTCATGGGGAGATGCTTTTGTTGGTAATTTACCAGGCTCGATGGGTGAAGTCTCCACGTTGTTGATCGCACTAACAGGCTTGGTTCTCATCTTTATGAAGATAGCGTCGTGGCGAATCGTTGCAGGTGTGTTGGTTGGTTTAGTGGCGGCTTCATTATTATTGAATGCGATCGGTTCGGACTCTAACCCAATGTTCTCCATGCCGTTTTACTGGCACTTCGTGATTGGTGGGGTCGCGTTTGGTACCTTCTTTATGGCGACAGATCCTGTCTCGGCGGCTTTTACCAATGGCGGTAAATGGGCATACGGACTATTAATCGGTGTGATGACGATTTTTATCCGAGTGCTGAACCCAGCTTATCCAGAAGGCATCATGTTAGCGATTCTATTTGCTAACTTATTCGCGCCACTTTTCGATTATTTAGTCAAAGAAAGTAATATCAAACGCAGAATGAAAAGGGCGAGACCTTCTTAAAATGAGGGTGACTTCACTGAAAGTTGATTGAAAACTGCACTATATTGAAAAGGTCAGAAACATGGGGTTTCTGGCTTTTTATTTTTATCAGGAGGGCGAAGACGATGAGAATAAAGGATATTCTCGATAGCCGTTTGGTGCTGTCGTTCTGGTACAACCTAGACTACTGCTTATCTCTTCTTAGTAAAATCTCTTCTCGTTGATTTCCTCAATGCAACCGCATTGAAAAGCATTTTATCTATTTGTTTTTTAGTCTTACGTGATAGCGCGTAGGACAATGCGTATAAGGAAATTAACAATGAAACGTATTCCAGAACCTTTCCGTATCAAAATGGTTGAGCCAATCAAAATGACCACTTTGGCAGACCGTGAAGTCGCGTTAAAAGAAGCGGGTTATAACCCATTTCTTCTTCGTAGTGATGATGTTTATATCGATTTGCTGACTGACTCTGGCACTGGTGCCATGAGCGATAATCAGTGGGCTGGCATCATGATGGGGGATGAATCCTATGCGGGTAGCCGAAATTACTACAACCTGTGTGATGCAGTAGAGCACTTCTTTGGTTACAAGCTCACCGTGCCTGCGCACCAAGGACGTGGTGCCGAGCAAATTTTGTTCCCAGCTTTGATTGAGCGTATGCGTCAGGTTCGTGGTGGTGAAACGCCAGTATTTATATCGAACTACCATTTTGATACCACCGCGGGTCACATCGAGCTCAATGGCGGTAAAGCGATTAACGTGGTAACGGAAGAAGCATTCGACACCACTACGCCTTATGATTGGAAGGGCAACTTTGATATCGATAAGCTGGTGGCAACAATTGAAGCGCACGGTTCACATAACATATGTGCGATTATCACCACGATTACTTGTAATAGCTCCGGTGGCCAGCCTGTGTCGATGGAAAACATGCGCAGCGTGTACGAAATCGCAACCAAGTACGATATTCCGGTGGTGATTGACTCGGCTCGTTACTGTGAGAACGCCTACTTTATTAAGCAGCGTGAAGAAGGGTACGAAGATAAATCGATTCTGGAAATCATTCGCGAGATGTATCAATACGGCGATATGCTCACCATGTCAGCTAAGAAAGACCCGATGGTAAACATTGGTGGCATGTGTTGTATTCGTGACCATAAGGAGTTGTTCCAGGCGGTGCAGACGCGCTGCGTACCCATGGAAGGATTTGTAACATACGGCGGCATGGCTGGGCGTGATATGGAAGCGCTCGCTCGCGGTTTGTATGAAGCCGCGGATGAGGATTTTCTTCACTATAGAATTAGCCAAGTTCAATACTTAGGTGAACGCTTACGTGAAGGCGGTATTCCGATTCAATACCCAACGGGAGGTCACGCGGTGTTTGTGGATGCCGCTAAGATTTTGCCACACATTCCAGCGGATCAGTTCCCTGCGCAGGTATTGTGTAATGCTTTGTACTTGGAGGCGGGTATTCGAGCAGTAGAGATAGGATCACTATTGCTTGGTCGTGACCCTGAAACAGGTAAACAAAAAGCGTCAGAGTTAGAATTAATGCGTTTGACCATTCCACGCCGTGTCTACACAAACGATCATATGGATTACATTGCGGATGCGATTATCGAACTGAAAAATCGTGCACATGAGTTAAAAGGGCTCACTTTTGAGTATGAACCACCAGTGCTGCGCCACTTTACTGCTCGGTTTAAAGAAATCGATTAATTAAGGTTTGAATATAGAAAAGCAAAAGGCCGCGAGTTTCGCGGCCTTTTTCGATTTGTTTCTTAGCGTTACACTTACGCCAACTCTAATGTAATGCGAACGAACTGATCGTCCTGGTACTGCACTTCATAATTGAAGGTGCCACTGGCGTAAATACTGCCAAGGAAAAGTGAACGTTGGCTCATTGGTCCACGGAACAGCATCGAAATAGGAGCGATTAGGGCGTTATTATCATCGAAATGCTGATTTAAGTTCTCAGAAAGCACACACAGCAAACAGCCGTGTTGGTCGTGAGATAAGTCGACGTCTTCCGGTCGAGATAATAATACAGTAGTCCCCAACTTCTTCTCAATCTCGTTAATCAACAGCAAGTAGCTATCTAGATCAGGTTGAGGGTTACTTGGTTTATCTGCACCCACGCAACGTTCGAGTAACGCTTCCAGATTTCCGTTCTCGCCTTTTGCCTGTTGAGTCAAAGACTTTAACGGCTTTTTAATCAGCTTATAGCGATTACTCTTCAGTTTTGGCTTCAGCCATTTCTGCAGTAAGTCGTTACGCTCTTTAAGGGAGAGACCATGTGAGGACGCGTGAATTTTAAAGTGCAGGTGTAATAAAGCGTGAACCGCAAGCTCACTCAGAAGTTGGTTAGCATCTGTAGACTGTCTTGCCTGCTTAGAACTTTGCATTACACTCGAACAAAATTAGGGAAGAAGGATAATGGTGCCGAGAGAGGGACTCGAACCCTCACACCAAAGGCACTAGCACCTCATGCTAGCGTGTCTACCAATTTCACCATCTCGGCATCATGATGCTCTGAGTACTCAGAGGCCTCGAAAGAAGCAACGCGAATTGTATAACCAAAATCCACCTGTTGGCGAGAGCAAAATGACGAATTTTGGCTCTTTCGAGTTTGATTGCGTATTTATTGGTCACTTTTGCGTTTTTTACCATCAAAGTCTGTCCTTATGCCCTTACTTTTATTAACAGTATGACGACAAAAGAACGTTTTTGCCTAAATTTTGAACGCTTGAACGTTTGCGTAAATAAATGTGATGAATATCTCTTTTTGTTGGCTATACTTGCGTCCCGTTTAAGCGGGAATTAGGGTTTAGTTGTTCAGGACCCTTACCCATACAAGCCGTCACATGGAGCAGGCCAAGCAATGCGCTCGCCAGCAGTGAATGACCCCACGGACCGGACCAGCTACGTTCAATTGCTTGTATAAGGTAAAAATAAGATGTCGAACTATTCGTTCTGTCTACATTCTGGATCTGAAGGCGAGTTATCACTCGCTGCGTTGTCCCTTTCTTCTGCCAATTCCTTTGGCTCTTTTTTCTTTTTCAACGTTCAGTAGGTCCAGCTCATGAGTGTTCTATTTAGTCTATTTGGTATTGTTGCACTGCTAGGTTGTGCTTTCCTACTTTCTGAGGGCCGTTCTTCCATTAATTGGAAAACCGTATCTCGCGCCTTGATGCTACAAATGGGATTTGCTGCCTTAGTGCTTTATTTCCCGTTAGGTCAGGCGGCGCTGGCGAGTTTAAGTAATGGTGTCGCGGGGCTACTCAGCTTTGCTGATGAGGGGATTAAATTCCTCTTTGGTGACCTCGCTTCTTCTGGCTTTATCTTCGCTATTCGTGTCCTTCCTATCATCATCTTCTTCAGTGCTCTTATCTCCGCCCTTTACTACTTGGGCATTATGCAAAAAGTGATTCAATTTATTGGCGGTGCTATCCAGAAGTTCTTGGGCACCAGCAAAGCAGAGTCTCTGGTTGCAACAGGTAACATTTTCTTATCTCAAGGCGAGTCCCCACTTCTTATTCGTCCATTTCTTTCGAACATGACTCGCTCTGAACTGTTTGCTGTGATGGCTGGTGGTATGGCTTCAGTGGCGGGCAGTGTGCTTGGTGGTTATGCCGGTTTAGGTGTTGACCTAAAATACTTGATTGCGGCAAGCTTTATGGCAGCTCCAGGTAGTTTGATGATGGCAAAAATCATTGTTCCTGAACGCCAAACGCCAAGCGATTACAACGATATTGAGCTAGATAAATCAGAAGAAAGCAACGTTATTGATGCGCTAGCAAGCGGTGCTATGGGCGGTATGAAAGTGGCCGTTGCTGTTGGTACCATGCTTATCGCTTTTGTTAGTGTTATCGCGATGGTGAACACGGGACTAGAAAACTTAGGTGACATACTTGGTTTCTCTGGTGTGACGCTACAAGCGATTTTTGGTTACTTGTTTGCACCTCTAGCGTGGTTGATTGGTGTGCCAAGCCACGAAATCCTTGCTGCGGGTTCATACATTGGTCAGAAAGTTGTGATGAACGAATTTGTCGCGTTTATCGATTTTGTACAGCACAAAGCGACGCTGTCTGAGCATACTCAAGTCATCATCACTTTTGCGTTGTGTGGCTTTGCAAACATTGGTTCAATTGCTATTCAGCTGGGTTCTATCGGCGTGATGGCACCTGAGCGCCGCAAAGATGTAGCAAGTTTAGGCCTAAAAGCGGTTGCTGCTGGCACACTCGCTAACCTGATGAGTGCGTGTTTAGCGGGTATTTTCATCTCGCTCTAATTTAGATTGAAGATGCACACTAAAAACCCGCCTAAATGGCGGGTTTTATTATTTCTAAGGCTTAGGTATTAAGCCGTAGGGTATTGATTTAAAAGCGTCAGGGTGCTCTTGATAAGTTGGCGCTTTATGTACCCCTTTCCAATCTAGCAGCATGATGGCTAGCACGTTACGGTGCTCGCCGTACTTGAGATCAAAACTCCCATCGACCGATGGAATCATCCCTTTTTCAGCGTTGATTGCGTGACGAATGGCTTGGCGGGTTTTCTTTACGACCGGATCATGGTCCAAGCCTGCTAACAAAAACGAAATGCCGACTTCTGCAATCACATCTTCTTTGGCGCGCAGTAGAATAGTGTCGATGTTGTTGCGAAAGTAATCATAAATCCATTGGTGTTTCTTTTCGCTTACTCGTTCTTGATAGTACTGTGAGTCGGCAAAGATGATGTGCGTCATACCATAGAGTTTATTCCAATACTGCTGAGCTGACAGCATCTTATCTTTATCGTCGGGGTAGGTATTGCGAAAGGTTTGAGTAAATTCCTCGACCACATCTTGCTCACCAAGCTGGCGAAGCCAGTAGACTTGGTTTGCGAGCTGAGCTGCCCACGCCTCTATCATTTCTTTGTCCGTAACGTAACGCGAGAAATCGTAGCGCCTCAGGATCTTTCTCAGCGTTTTGTCTTGCTTGTGTTTCAGACCATATTCGTTTGCTCTTGCCATTGCGCCAAGCAAATCCACGCCAAGATAAAGATATTCAGGATGGTGTTTAGTGACGGTATAGCGTCGTTGCCCTCGCTCACTTTCTTTCTCTTGATACGCGGTCAATCTTTGTGATGAATAAAGAATAATATCTTCAGGTTCAACGACTTCATTAGCAAATCGGTTTAATCGGCTAGCTATTTGTGCCATGTCGGTCCAAACGGCAGCGTGATATTTCTCATCTAATGTCTGGCGGTACATGCGTAAGCCAAAGTGCCCCTCTTTAAACGCAGGTAAAGTGAACAGTTCCTGCTCGTAGGTATTACGAATCAACTGTGCTGATTGAGCATTATCTAGGAGCGGTATCTCTTCCTGTGATGCCTGAACAGCAAAGGTAAGTGAGCAAGAGAGTAAGACCGCTAAGCTAAGAGGTTTGATACGCATAAATCCATTCCCTATGAAGTCCTGAATCTAAACCTACCATCAATATTAATTAAGAATGTAAAAGCTGAGTCAATAGTTAAAAATCTGTCGAAAAGTCAGATTGATACGTTCACCTTTGGTTTTCGCGGTTTTTGGTACACAGTGTTTCCAGTGATGTTGGAGCTCGCCAGCCATAACCAGTAAGGAGCCGTGAGAAAGCTCATATTCAATCTCAGTTTTACAATGTAAATTTCTGAGCAAAAATCGACGTGTTTCACCTAAATTCAAAGAGGCGATAACCGGATTTCTACCTAGCTCTGGTTCATTGTCTTGGTGCCAGCCCATCGAATCTTGGCCGTGTCGGTATAGGTTGGCAAGTACAGAGTTGAAGGCTACATCCGCAATCGTCTCACAGCGCACTTTGAGCTGAGTTAACTCAGGAGTCCAAGGGTGAGGCTGCATGGTTAAGCCTGAGTAAGTATATGCTGCATCACCGTGCCACGCTTGTAAACGAGGTTGAAGTACTGACTTGCCGAACATGGTAATGCGCTCTTGATGCCATGGCAGTATTTCCAGAAGTTGGTCAAAGTAGTGATCCGCTTCTAGATGGCTAAGAAAGTAAGGATCGTAATAGAGTTTACCCCTTTCTACTTCTTGCCACTGAGTACCGCCAAATAAATCGCCTTGTTGATGCATCATCTCATACCTAAAACATAAAAAATTTTAATCACTGTTACCTTTCCGATTGGGATTGGTTATTCTTGTGATAATAAGAATTTTAACAATAAATAAAAATCTCGTAACGATATACGAGTTGTGGGGAGAAAATGCGTTATTTACCCAGAAAGCGATGCTATTTTGCATTGTTCTTCCTCTGTTTTTTCGCTTTATGCGTTGGGGTTATTGAGCTGTTGCATCGAAATCAGCTAGAGCTTCATCAAGAGCGAGTTCAAGTTGAGGCTAAAGAGCAACTTTCCACCCTCCGTTCCAATTTGGAAGCGGTACTTATGGCGGATATCTATAAAGCCAGTACCTTGGCGACACTCATTACTTTACTGCCTAAAAACCAAGAAGACGAATTGAACATTGCGGCTCACCGCATTCTGAGCAAAAGCGAACATATTACGATCATTGGCATTGCGAAGAATGATGTTATCAGTCATATATTTCCCCGCCAAGGTAATGAGCGTTTAATCGGCCTCGATTACCGAACGGTGCCACAGCAGTGGGTACAGGTACAAAAAGCTAAGGATATACAAGAAATATTTATAGCAGGGCCTGTCAACTTGATTCAAGGCGGCAAAGGCTTGATCGTGCGGGTTCCGGTTTTTCTTGATCCACCGTTGAACCAAGATTATTGGGGTGTGATCAGTGCGGTGATTAATTTTGATGCTCTGATGCGAGAAACTGGCGTGATCGATTTCTCTTATCGCTATCCTTTGATGATTCGTGGTTACGACAGTGGCGGTGCTTTTGGTGACGTTTTCTTTGGCGCACTGAGTGAAACCAAAAAGCCATACGCGAAAGAAATGGTTCATTTTCCTTATGGTGGGTGGAGTATGGTGGTTTTCTCCGGAGACAAACTAGACCATCAAATTCCTTGGCATCAGCTTTATTTAGCAAGGCTCATCGGTTATCCCATTGTTTTTGCACTGAGCCTCGCGCTTATTGCGATTTATCGCTTGTACACCATTGCGGATGATAGAGCACTGCATGATGAACTGACGCACTTACCAAACCGTCGCTATTTTATGAAGTTTTACAAGCAGCAGTTTGAAATAGCGAAACGTTACAAAAAGCGTTACAGCTTCGCCTTAATCAATATAGATCTGGATAGGTTTAAACATATTAACGATACCTATGGTCATGACGCAGGCGACAAGGTCTTAGTCGCTACGGCTGAAAGAGTGAGAAGCTCTCTGCGTAAATCAGATATAGTGGCCCGAATGGGAGGTGATGAGTTTTTAGTTGTCGTTCATAACCCTGGGACGGAAGAAAATGTTCAGTCTCTGCTACAAAAGCTCAGGTTAGCTTTATGTTCGACGCCCGTGATTTACGATGAAGCGCTCATCTACCTGAGAACCAGCATTGGGTACGCGATATTTGATCCGGACATGTCATCTCCAGAGCAAATGATGAAAATCGCTGATGAGAGAATGTATCAACAAAAACATGGCGGATGAGCCTGAGCCCAGTTTCAATAAGGACTTTGGAGCAGTGGTAAGGTTGAGAATCCGAAATCTCACCATCATTTGGGTATAAGAATATATGACTTTACATGTCAATAGACTCTTTGCTGAGAGAGTCATTATTAGCAGTGCATAAAGTGGCATATTTGCACGTTGTTGCATTTTGCAAATGCAGTTTGCGAAATTTATGGTTAATAAAGCAACGATATGCATCTGGATCTATTAAAAAACGGCCTTTTTAAAGTTGGCACGCATCGTGCTTTATCTAGAGTGACCCTTATTAAGCCGAGGGTCACCTAGCCAACTGACGTTGTTAGTGAATACACATTGTTCACAAGTATATACCGCCAATCACGATTATTGTGATTGGCGTTTTTTCTTTCTAGAGACCAATAATATTCACGTTGTCACCTGTCTCATCGGCTTCTCCGCACTTACTGTAACAACTAGGCTGCCTTGGACAAACGGCCCCTCTTGAGCAGATTAGCCTAGCTTGGGTTTGAATACCTCGTTCTATCCAATTGATGTTTAATATCTTAGCGATGGTTGTTAAGTCTTTTTTGATGTGGGGAGGAATGACACTACTTCCGCCGGAAGCGACACAAAGTGACTTCAGCTCTTCCGCAATAGAAACCGCATCACCACCTTGCGCAGAAATCGCAGGGTTTAAATCTATCCCCGCGCACAACACTCGGTTGTTCCCCGCAGGGTCAAATACGTTGACTGATTCACAACAGTAAATACGTGGCTCGTCGCCTACATTCAAAATCGAAATTTGCGCTGAACTGGTATCCAAAGGTTGGGCTAGACGTCTAAATACGGCCCAGTGTTGGCAAGGATCGTTCACTTTGCGCATATTGCCCCAAGGAAGCGGGATGCCATTTCCACGATATACCGCTTTCAACTTGCCCGGACCATAGGCATCAAAGTAGTGCCAATGAGGGTACGGAGAAACCACGGTCATACGACGCATCGCAACGGAAGGAGAAACGCCGGCCTTTTTGTGAACATCAATTTCGTAACCGGAACGGTCAAGTAACTGACGAAATGGTACTTTGGGGCAAAGCAGGGCACCAGCAAAAAAGCTGGACTCAAAATCGCGCCATGCTTGTAGGATATCTTGCGAGTTGAGCTCAGAGTTGGAAACTGGGCTGTCCATTTGCTCCCAGTTGTTTTGGTGCCCAATAGATAAAACGTTATTCATTGCATCACTGCTATGGAGCACGCGATGGCCGATGTATACCGCCAAGTCATATTTCAAGCGGGTTGGGTAGTCACGCATTCGTTTATTGAGATAAATGGTGCCAGGTGGCTCCATGAAAGACGTAATCAACTGTTTGGCGCAGACGCCCAGTTCATCAATCACATCCTGTGGTGCTCGGTCTACCCAGCGGATATCCAACCCCATGCTTTTCGCAATATCTATCAGATCTTCTACTGATAGATTCAGGCGTTTCAAGCCGACCTCTTCGGCTGCGCGTTCTAAATCAGGAAAATGGTTTTGATGGTTCTCTTGGTGCGCACGGATCAACAAGTGGGCGAATTGACGTCCAGTAATACCCGTTTGAGACAACATCTCTGGAATCGCGATTTGGAGAATATCATTGGAGAACAAAAAGCTCGGCTCCAATGCCATACCGTTGATACCGCCACGATTCCCTTTGTTGGGTGTAATGGCTTCTAATTCCGGTTCATCATCTAAAAACCACGCAGGATCTTTTTGAAAAACTTCCGCGATTACTTCGAGCATATCAATACTCGGAACGCGTTTTCCGCGCTCTATCATCGAAAGGTAAGATACCGACGGTGCGTACTCAGGATTAATCCTTACACAGCGTGCAGATAAATCCTCCATCGTTAAATGGTTGTTTTTCCTTAGGTTGCGAATTTTCGTACCTAGAAAATGGGACTGACGAATAAGGCTTTTTGACACAGACATTTTGTAAAATTCACATTGTAAAATTTTTGTTGTGAAATTGTAGTCAATATTTCGCTAGTCTACATAATAAGCAGGCAAGGAAATTAACCATCAACTTCACAGAATTGCCTGAAACTTAAACGAAGGAATTAAGTTTTTACTCTAGGACGAGTTTTTTTAAGTGCGAGGATATGACGATGAATATGCTGAACTTCGATAAAAAAGAGATGCAACAACAACAACGCCCATTTATCGCTGAAGCTGTATTTGCCGTCGAAGCGGTAAGTGCTGAGCAGCAGAGCGAGAAGCAAGTAAAAGCGAAGCAACTACTAGACCGCATGTTCCCATTGGAGAACGGGTCGCACCAAGATGTATCAAGTTACGTAATTGATTACCGCCATGTATTGGCTTACTTCAAAGACGGCACACACAGCGGCCTGAAAAGCCCAAAACACTTTGTGGCGTATACGGGTGAGAAAGAAGATCCAAAATCGATCTTGTTTAAAGACGATTCAGGTAACCACGTAGAAGTGCTATTTGGCTGTCATAAAGGCACCGGTTGTGTGGAGTTGATGGATATTGATGACATTCAACTGGAAACACGCACTACGTTTAATCCTGAACTAACGGGTAATGCGCCGACGGCGATGCGCCACTGGATCAGCTTAATCAAAGGCGACAAAAAAGGTAAGCCGATGGCATGCAGTGAAGATAAAGAATACACTGCGAAAAACGGTGACGACTATATTCTAAGCTACTGCTACAGTGTCGATTAAGATGTGAAGCGCCAGATAAATAGACCCCGCACTCAATAGTGCGGGTTTTTTATTCTATTTCGAAAAAGTCGGTCCTATTAACCAAGCTTACATAACAAATTGATTTAAATGGGCATCACGCGGTTACGACCGAGTTGTTTTGCCTCATAAAGTTGCTTATCGGCTTTATTGACCAGAGCTTCAGGTGTATCACCCACCTCATATTCTGCTACCCCAAAAGAAGCGGTAATGCTGTGAACTTGTGTACCAGAACGCTTATCTCTGATGCGCAGTTTTTCTATCATGCGGCGTAGTGTGTCTGCATATTGGCGAGCAATTCGCAGAGATTTATTGGGCACAATTAAAGCGAACTCTTCACCACCAAAACGATACGCGCATATTCCATCTCGACAGCTTTGTTGTAGTCGACGGGCAATGGCTTTTAGTACCGTATCGCCGAAAAGGTGGCCATAATTGTCGTTAAATGACTTGAAATGGTCGATATCAAGCATGATCAAGGTCATTGCTTGATTTGATGCGATAAGCGAAGACAGATCTTTATCAAAAGCTCGACGGTTGTAAAGGTTGGATAGACCATCAAACAATGCGTCTTGCTGTACTTCAGCCAGCTGATTTTTGAGGCGAGAAATTTCTTCACTCGCATTAGTTAATTGGCTATTCAAAAACTTTGTCGAGTGACGAATTTCGTGTGACTCTGCGACAAGTTGACGAATCACCACCATCACTTCTTCAATACTTAAGCTGTTGTCTTCAACTTTTTCTAGCTTATTAAAACTTTTGTCTACCATTTCAGAAAAGGAAGAAGTATCTGAAAGTGTATCGCTCATCGAGCTGGACACTTCATGCAGCAGAACTTCTACATTGGTTCTAAGATCTTCAAGGCTAGTTTCTGCTTTACTGGCAACATAGTTGTTATAAAGCTGTTTATTGGTTGCAGGCGGGCAGATACCGTAGTTTTCTAACACCGTATCCAACTCAAAGTTGAGTTCAGGAATGGTCTTGTCAACGTAGGTATACCAAAGCGCATAGTTGGCTGGCGTGGCAGCAACATGATTTTTGATCATTAGTGGGACCGCTTTTTTCAAATTAGCGGTCGATTTCTTAAACTCGTCGGTCATTTCTGCGATGGTACTAGCAAAATGGAATTGGACTTAGATTAACGGATATTAACCAATATCGCTTTAATTTTTATCATTTTTGCATGGTTTATATAAAAAATGAGTGATTAAGACCGTTATCAATATCGCCAAATTTTAATTTTATAAAATCTTAGTATGAAACATGCGCAAACGATGTTTTGGTATTAAGGGCCCTAAGATGACCAGCCAATTGGTTTAGTGAGATTGTCAGTAACCTAATGATCGTAAAGCTCTATTGCCCGTACAACAACGAGTGGAATAAAAGACTTAACGCTTAGGCTATTTGCAACAAGAACGCGGGACTCCGAGTTTACAAAAAACGAGTTTACAAAAAGAGGGTGCGACTTGGATAAGAAAATAGGACTGTATTGGTTCACTAATGACCTGCGTTTGCATGACAACCCGCTGTTGATAGACGCTTGTGCAGAAATGGATGAGTTAATTTGTTTGTATTGTCGCCCCTCGGTGACACCTTACTTGCAGCACTTTGCGCAGGAGACCTCTTTAGGCCGTGCGAAATTGCAGTTTCTCGAGGCATCGCTTAATGAACTTAATCAATCTTTAGCTAAATTGGGGCAACGATTATGGACGGTTGAACTGACACCTTATCAAGCGATCAAATATGCGATCAGTCATTTCGGTATCACTCATATTTATGCTGATGCGTTTGCTGGTTCGGATGAGCAACAGGCACTAGAGCGTGCAATTAAAGGCACTCCCCATGTGAACATCAAACAGCAAGCGATCCGCACTTTGCTGTGCGAAGAACAGTTGCCATTTGAATTAAGGCAACTGCCTGCGACCTTCACGAAATTTAGAAAGCAGGTCGAAGGTTTAGACCTCTCTCAACCTTACGAGAGCGTTCATGCTTTACCGCCAGAACCTTCAGGTATGAATTTTCCTACCGCCACGACATATTACTTTGACACCAAACCAGCATTTGATGGCGGAGAACTGAGCGGTCTTGAACATTGTCGACGCTATTTTGCTTCAAGTTTAGCGAGTGAATATAAACAGACGCGCAATGGGCTCGATGGGATGGAGTATTCAACTAAATTTTCACCTTGGTTAGCTCATGGTTGCGTCTCTCCTACAATCATTTATGCCATGCTCAAACAATATGAGCGGAAGAACGGAGCTAATGATTCAACCTATTGGATCTATTTCGAGTTGTTGTGGCGGGAATACTTTTATTGGTACGCGAGAAAGTATCAACAGAAGTTGTTTCGATTTGGCGGTATCGCCAACCAGCCACCACTGACCAGTTTTTATGCGCAACGCTTTAAGCAGTGGAAGAAAGGCGAGACACCTTTTCCAATCGTTAACGCATGTATGCATCAGCTTAATAAAACGGGTTATATGTCTAACCGAGGGCGCCAACTGGTCGCGAGCTGTCTGGTTCATGAACTCGGACTCGACTGGCGCTACGGTGCTGCTTATTTTGAAACTCAGTTGATTGATTACGATGTCGGCTCTAATTGGGGCAACTGGCAGTATTTGGCTGGTGTTGGCGCTGACCCACGTGGCTCACGTCAGTTTAATCTAGAAAAGCAGACACAAACTTATGATCCAGATTTCTCATTTATCGACAAATGGCAGGGGAGATGCGTAGGCGTACATCTTGATAGTGTCGATATGGTGGATTGGCCGATTGCGCCAAAAAAAGAGAGCGGGAGATAACCAATGCATTACGAGACGGTTCGGCTCATTCTTGGTGACCAACTTAATAGCGAGCATTCGTGGTTTCAACGTGTAGACGATTCGGTGCTTTACCTTGTCGCTGAGTTAAAACAAGAAAATACTTACGTTACGCATCACATTCAAAAGGTGTGTGCTTTTTTCTCTGCGATGGCGAATTTTGCCAACGAGCTGCAGGAAGAAGGGCATCAAGTTTTGCACCTTACGTTGGATGACACACAATCTTTCGAGGATCTTGCGCAAGTCTTACAACACTACGTGAGTGAAGTTGGTGCAAGTAAGTTTGAATATCAACGTCCCGACGAATACCGTTTACTAGAGCAGTTAGCCAAACTAAAGCTTGATGGGGTCGTGATGCGCAGCGTCGATTCGGAACACTTTTTGTTACCGTTTGAGGAAATAGAATCGCAGTTTCCTCAAGGTAAACACATCATGATGGAGCACTTTTACCGCCGGATGCGTAAGCGTTTCAACATTTTGATGCAAGACGGTAAGCCTATTGGTGGAAAGTGGAACTACGACGCCAATAACCGAAATAAACTTAAAGCAAAAGACATTGAACAGCTGCCAAAGCCATTAATGTTTAGTCATGACGTCAGTGATATTGTCGAGCGCTTAGGTCGGCACAACATTCAAACCATAGGTAAATTAAATGGTGATTTACTTTGGCCAGTAAGTCGCTCTCAAAGCATGTCTTTACTCGCGCATTTTTGTCAGGTCTGTTTGCCACTGTTTGGTCGTTTTCAAGACGCCATGACAGGTCAGCACGAGGCTAAATGGAGCTTGTATCATAGCCGGATTTCGTTCTCGCTGAACAGTAAGCTGCTGAATCCGCGAGAGGTGATTGACGCTTCACTTAAGGCATTTCATGCCAATGCCGACATAGACATTTCTCAAGTAGAAGGTTTTATTCGTCAGATCTTGGGATGGCGAGAGTACATCAGAGGCGTTTATTGGGCGAACATGCCTCATTACCCGAAAAAGAATGAACTGGAAGCGAGTAGAAAGCTGCCAGACTTCTTCTGGAACGGCGAAACCAAAATGGCCTGTATGCGCAACGCGATTGGTCAGTCTCTCGATTATGCCTACGCACACCACATCCAACGTTTGATGGTCACTGGTAACTTTTGTTTGCTAACCGAGATAGATCCAGACCAAGTGGATGAGTGGTATCTCGGTATCTATGTTGATGCGATTGAATGGGTAGAAATGCCCAATACACGTGGCATGGCATTGTTTGCGGATGACGGCATTGTTGGCACCAAACCTTACGCGGCGAGTGGTTCTTACATCAACAAAATGAGCGACTACTGTAAGGGTTGCCATTACGACAATAAGGCGAGGAGCGGGGAAGGATCGTGTCCGTTTAACAGCTTGTATTGGCGCTTTATGAACAAACACGACAAACGCTTAGCAACGAATCCACGTATAGGGATGATTTTCCGATCTTGGGACAATATGGAAGAGCAGCAACGCCAAGCGATATTAGATACCGCAGAGCACTATATGGAAAACTTGGAGAGCTTGTAATGGACATACTGATCGTTGGTGGAAATGGCGGCATTGGATTGGCGATGGTTCAACAAGCGCTAGTTCGCTTTCCCCAAGCTCGCGTGCATGCCACTTATCGTAATCACCAACCAGATTGGCAACACCCAAATGTATTTTGGCATCAAGTGGATGTATCGCAGGACGAGCAGGTGAAAGCACTCAGTGAGCAAATTGAACATGTTGATTGGTTGGTGAACTGCGTTGGTATGTTGCACACCCAAGATAAAGGTCCTGAGAAGAATCTTAGCTCGCTCGACGCAGACTTTTTTCAGCAAACCATCATGGTTAATACTTTGCCGAGTTTACTGTTGGCGAAATACTTCACGCCCAAGTTAAAACGCAGTGCCAACCCTAAGTTTGCGACCATTTCGGCCAAAGTTGGCAGTATTAGTGATAATCACTTAGGCGGTTGGTACAGCTATCGTGCATCGAAAGCCGCGTTAAATATGTTCCTCAAAACCATGTCGATTGAATGGCGGAGAATGGTCAAACACGGGACTGTACTCGCTCTTCACCCAGGCACAACAGATACGGCTTTGTCGGCACCTTTTCAAGCGAATGTACCTGAAGGAAAGCTGTTTAGCCCAGAGCGTGTCGCGCGAGACTTATGGGGATTGATTGACAAAGCAACCCCGCAGGATAGTGGGGCATTTTGGGCTTATGATGGTGCCTTGTTACCTTGGTGAAGCGCAGCTTGGTCTGGGCCACGTTACCTTGGAAAATAAGGCTAGCAGTGCGGCATAAAGTTTTTGTGGTTCTAACTTTTGACTGATTTGTTTCTTCGGCAGCGCTCAGAACAGTAAACGACTTCGTCCCAATTTCTTGCCCATTTCTTTCTCCAAGAAAATGGGCGATGGCAAACAGAGCAGATTTTGGTTGGTAATTGTGTTTTAAAACCTTTCATCTGGTCCTCCCCATTCGCCATCGTATGCCCTTGAAGTTGAATGAATACGAACTATTTATCAAAGAGATACAGATACTCTTCATACCCCTGCGTTTTCATTTCACTTACAGGTACAAATTTCATTGCCGCAGAGTTCATGCAGTAGCGTAATCCTGTTGGCTTCGGACCGTCTTTAAACACATGACCAAGGTGAGAATCGCCAAACTTACTGCGAACTTCCGTTCTTGGATAAATCAGCTTGTAATCGGTTTTTTCAACGATGTAACCTGGGTTGATTGGCTTAGTGAAACTTGGCCAACCCGTCCCTGATTTGTATTTATCGGTAGAAGAAAACAACGGCTCACCAGTTACGATATCAACGTAAATCCCCGCTTCTTTGTTGTCCCAATATTCGTTGTCGAACGGACGCTCGGTGCCTTCTTCTTGCGTTACGTAGTATTGCAACTCTGTTAAGTTTGATTTGATCTCGGACTTAGCAGGCTTACTGTACGCTTTCACTTTCGATAGCAACTTTTTTTCTTCGATCAACTGACGAAGCGTTTTTGGGGTCTCTTTACGATCATCACCAAATACTTCATCCAAGTATTTATCTCGACCAGACGCATAGCGGTAATACTTATACTTTAAGCTGCTCTTTTTGTAATAGTCTTGGTGATACTCTTCTGCAGGATAAAACTTCTCAAACTCGATCAGTTCTGTTTTCAACGGTTTGGGATAGATCATCGCCTTGTCGATTTCCATTATAAACTGTTCTGCGATCTGCTTTTGTTCCGCGTTATGATAGAAAATAGCAGGGCGATACTGTGGGCCACGGTCGACAAAAGAGCCTTTATCGTCAGTAGGATCGATATGACGGAAAAAGTAGTCCAACACTTGCTCGTAACTAACCACTTTAGGATCGTACTTAACTTCGATCACTTCTATGTGACCTGATTTACCTGATGAAACTTGGCGATAAGTTGGGTTTTCAACATGACCACCAGAATAGCCTGATACGACATCGACTACGCCAGTCAACTGTTCCAAATCCGATTCTGTACACCAGAAACAGCCGCCAGCCAGTGTCGCGATTTCTGCATTCTCTGAAGCCTTCATCTTATCCATCGTATCGGCGGTGCCTGCTTTACTCAAAAGTAGGAACAAGACAGGAAGTGCGAAAGAGAATCCGACCAATAACTTAGATATATTCTTCATAGCTACCTCAACGTTGTTTTCCGTAGAAAGTGTGACTGAAATAAAAAGTGTTACGTATAGAGAAAGGCAACCGAGCGAAAAAATTACAGCAATGTTGAAAATTCCGTTGCCCTTTTATGCGAGAAAGCTAAAGTATCGACACGAAATACACCGCTTGATAGGGCAACGATGTCTTCAACGAGCGATGCTAAATGAGGTAAATCATGCAAGCAGAAGTTAAATGGGTAGAAGATTTTAAATTCCTTGGGCAATCTCAGTCGGGTCACTCCGTAGTGATGGATGGCAATGGCGGTGCAACGGCACCAAGCCCAATGGAAATGGTACTAATGGCCGCTGGTGGCTGTAGCTCTGTCGATGTTGTCGACGGTTTGAAAACGGCAGGCCAAAAGGTCTTGTCAGTTAATGCCAAGCTAACCACAGAGCGTCGTGAAACCGCACCACGTATCTTTACGCAAGTGAATATCCACTTTGAAGTTTCAGGTGACGAGCTTGACCCAGAAGTCGTAGCAAAAGTGGCGGCTGACTCGCTAGAAAAATACTGCTCGGTTTGCTTAATGCTAGGTGAAGGTGTTGAGATGACCCACAGCTGGGAAATCGTGTAAGTCGACAGACTCCACAAAATATAAAAAACAGGAAAGAGAAAAGTGCAGGCTTTTCTCTTTTTTTATTCCGCAATTCACGTACCGTGTGATTAATCTGAAAGTAGTAATCGCAGGTTTTAGGAGTCTCCCAGTGACAGAACTCGAAAAAATGATGTCTGGTCAAATCTTTGATGGCATGGACAAAGAAATTGACGCCATTAGAAGTCATGCTCTTCAAGCACTTAGAGCGCTCAATAACAATACCGACGAAAGTCAGCGCGACGAATTACAAAAACAGCTGTTTGGCAAAGCGGGTCTTTGCATTGTTCAAGCCCCTTTCCATTGCGAGTTCGGTAAAACCATCGAAATAGGCGAAGAAACCTTTATCAATATGAATGTGGTCATGCTTGATGGCGCTAAAATTACCATCGGGAACCACGTGCTAATCGGTCCAAGCGTGCAATTGTATACGGCTTCTCATTCTGTTGATTACCGAAGTCGCCGACGTTGGGAGACGTTTTGTAAACCTATCACGATTGAAGATGATGTGTGGATTGGTGGTAACTCCGTCATTAACCAAGGTGTAACGATTGGTGCTCGCTCGGTGATTGCGGCGAACTCGGTCGTCAACCATGATGTGCCGCCAGATTGTCTATACGGAGGCACACCTGCTAAGTTGATTCGTCGTCTCAACGAAGAAGAGTAAGAATCGATAGTGATGGTATGATGACTCGCTTTACAGGCATAAGAGAATCATGCCATCAGAAAGGGGTAATTCGCCAAGGAGTCTAAGATGTCGAACAAGACAGAAGTCCTCATGTGCCCTACATGTGGGGTAGAAACGCATCATGTAGTGGTGTTAGTCAGAAAGAAAAGTGGCTTTGAAGGCGATAAAAATCGCAACAAGAAAGAGTTCATCGCTGGATTTCTCAAAAGTGTAGTGTTCGGCGCCTTCCTTGCTTCTATGGATGAATTTGAACGTCACTTGATCTGCGAAAACTGTGGTCATAAAACCATTCAACAGTAACTGATAGTCCTTCTTTCTCTGCATAAGTTCATAAGTGCGGTTTGAAGCACTGGTTATTCAAATCGTATTATCCTCTTTTAGTGCTTTTGCTCTTCTTATGTTCCTCTCTCAAAAATGAGTCACATTAGTACGCATTTTAACCGCTTGGATACAGGTAACTCACTGCTATGTATAATAAATTTTGGTGGGAAATACGTGTTTCAGCTCGATGTTTAACCTCTGTTCTATCGACACGTTTTGAGTCAGTAAACACTTAAATTTCGTTTACTTTATGTTGTACGTAGTGCAATTGTGTGAAATTGGTCACATTAATGTTTAATTTATAAAAAAATAATTAATGAATAGTAATTCACAAATATGCTGACCGTGTGTGCTATTTAGTTTTGACTTATCTTTTTAGTATTCACTTGGTGAATGTTTTGTTGTTTTTAGATTGACTGAAGGTTTGACTTTCTATTCAAACTTGTGAAAGGTTGAATCGATATATTAGAAAACATGAATTTGATCTTGTTTCTATCTTTTGTTTTAAATGCGAAATTCATTATTAACAACGGATGGTTTTGATGATTTCTCTTATGTGTATCCCTCCAATTTTAGAAATTGAAAATTAAACTTTTTCAATAAAATAACGACTAAAATTAAACAGAATGATGTTCTTATATTTTTTATTGTATTTTAACTTATACATTTTTACTCATTCATTTTAACTGTTTTTGTTGATTTTAAGTTGTTGATAATAATTGTCTTTTGGCTTTTGTTTTAATGGCGTTGCTTTGCTGCTTCTTTAATGTTGTGGTGAGTGGCTTTATTTATAAAAAGTCATTTTAAAGTACGTTTTTAAGCAAAGTGGAACGCGACAATACTCAGATAAATAGTATTAAAAAATTAAATAAGGATTTAACCATAAGAGTAATTTTATGGTTGATAGGTTTATTGAGGTTGATTATCTGAATTTTTATGGAATTTCATCCCAATAATCTGTTTGTCTTTAAGTTTATTCTAATAAACTTAATTCTCATGGAAGTTTCAAAACATGCAGCACACAACAAAGTGGATGATGACGCCGCTTGCAATGTTGTTGGGTACGCTGTTTTCAGCGCCATCATTCGCGGTGGAAACGAGTGTAATTGATAGCACTAGCACGCCTGAATCTACACAAAATGAAGGAGATGCGTCCTGTATTGTTTGTAAGTTTAGTGGGGCCGTTTACCTATCTTACGATACAAACATTTACGATAAAGACGACTACCGTTCTGTCCGCAATTTCTCGTGGGGAGGCGATCTCGTTTATTCCTTTTCGAGCGACACAAAAGCCTATTTTTCTACGGGTGGCTATCGTGCCCTAGAAGATGAAGTCGGCACCTACGCGACAGATTCGGTGTTGGGCTTGCAATACACGAACCTATATCGCTTTGGAGATACAGGGAAAATCGGCGTTGCGGGTCAGCTCACCATTCCAACTTCAGAAACATCTCGTAAAGATGAATTGCACACCGCGGTTCGTTTAGATGTGCCGATCTCTTTTTCAGCTTGGAGCGTCGATTTTTCGGTTTCGCCAAGACTGAGAAAAAATTTCCACGAATACAAAACCATGGGTGGACGCTCGCTGACTGAGTGGACTTACTCGTTGTTTGCTGTTGCGGAAAAGTCGTGGGAATCGTTCGCAGTGGGGATCACGGCGTTAGGTGGTAACAGCATCAGTTATCAAGGTACGCGCAGAAGCAGTTGGCAGTATGAAGGGGCGTTGTACGGCACATACGAGTTTGATGAAAGCTGGTCATTGCTACTCGCGGCGTCATCAATGGGTTTCTATCAAGATGCAGAGCGAGGCACCTTGGGCAACATCGATTTGTTGGACCAAGAGAAAGCGTCTTACATCGCGACAGTGACTTACTCCTTCTAGGAAAATAACAACAATTAAGGATATCCAAATAATGTTTAAAAAATTGACTCTGGTGTCAGCAATAACGGCCGCACTTGCAGGCTGTGGCGCAGATGATCAGGCGTATGACTATGTCGAAAGAGATGCAAAAGAAGTCGCAGTAAAAGATCTTAAAGACGGTCGTTGGTTTTACGTTCCGACGACTGGTGCCGCGCCACGCTTTGCTCTGAACCAATTCCCATTCTTGCAAGGTTCACCTCGTTACGTTGAGCTTTGTTTTACCAAAGAAGGTCTGGAAGTTCGCAGTTACGATAAAAACTACCCAGACGCGCATCTAAGCAAAGATGCCAATAATTACTGCGGTGAAGAGAAATTTGTCGCAGACGACGACGGCGTTAACTTCGCACAAGTGCTGACGATTCCGGGTGACTTTGCGGCGTATCGCTGTCAAGAAGACGCGCATGGTGATTGCACCAACAAAGAAGAAACCAACGAAGACGCAAGCTTAAACTACAAGAAGAAAACTCACTTCACTCCTCGTCCTGAAGATCTCGAAATTGCAGAATTCAATATGGAAGATCTGTATGGCATTACCGAGGGCATTGATGAAATTGGCACACCACGATTGATCTCGTGGGACTTTGACCCTAAAAACGGTCTTCTCAATTTCGAACTAGAGCGCACGTTCCGTATCGATTTAGATAATATTTCCGACTACATCAACTTTGCAACGAAAGCGAGCTTGGATGAAGCGCTTGTTGATGGCGCGTTTAAATCTCGTTTCTACTACTCGTTAGTGCACGAAAGTGAAGTGGCAACTGAAGGTTACCAACCGATCTTGTACCCAGTGGGTGATGAGAACGACATTGGCTTCTTCACTACGTCGACGAAAAAGCTTAACCCAGTCACGAATAAATACGACCGTGATGTGGTTTACCTCAATCGTTTCAACCCGAATCAAGGTTCTATCAAATACTACTTGAGCGATAACTTCTTTGAAGAGAAGAACAAGTTGTTCTTGGATGCAACGCTGCAATCGATCGACAAGATGAACCAAGCGCTGAATGTATTTGGGGCGGATGCAGGCAAGCCTGAAATCGAGATTGTGAACAAAACCAAAGCGGCTGGTATTCACCCAGGAGATCTGCGTTACAACGTGATTAATCTGATTGACGAGCCTCTAGCGAACGGTCTGCTTGGCTACGGCCCGTCGGTTTCTAACCCGATGACGGGGGAAATCATCAAAGGCCACGTGAACCAATACGCAGGCGTTGCAAGAACGGGTGTACCTTTCTATTGGGATAACTTGGCGCGATTCTACAATCGTAATCAGCTGGACTTAGATGGATTGGATCCACTGCCGACTAATAGTGAAACGGTGAAAACAGAGGTCGAGGATAGAGTTGAAGCCCTCTCGACAATGGCAGCAATGGCGAGCCTGAAATCGGATGAAAACATTTATGTGCCTTTCGTATCAAAAGAAGATATCGTTTCTGGCAAGGCGGCGACAAAGAGCCCAACTCAGCTAATGAAAAACTTCAATGATGATATGGAGTTTGAAAAGGTGGTTGAAGCTGAAGAGAACCGTTTGTCTTTCTGGGCAGAGAACAACGTCTATCCAATTGAAGCGTCGTGGGTTTCTTCAACTAACAAGGCCATGTTGGACAACTTGAAGTTGGACGACGAGCGTTACTTTGAGATCAAACTCGATGACGCAGGTAACGAAGTATCACGTCAGCTTAAGCGCTGGAAATACCTGCCAAAAGAGTTGCAAGTGAAAGTCGCAGATGCGATTACGGTTGCGACTTACAGCAATACGCTCGTTCACGAGCTTGGCCACAACATGGGTCTGCGCCATAACTTTAAAGGCTCAAATGACAAAGCGAACTACTACACGCTAGAGCAAGCGCATCAACTTGGTTTGAACAACATTCCTGCTTACAGTTCGACGATGGACTACGCGCCAAGCATGTTGGATGAAACGCCAACTTGGGGTCTGTACGACATTGCGGCCTTTAAGTTTGGTTATGGTCGTAAAGTCGAGACGATTCAAGATTCTTCAGGCTCAGCTCCCGCGCCTGTTGCGAAACCGGCAGACAGTGCGAGCGATGAAGACAAAGCGGCATACGCTCGTTACCTCGCTGATCAGCAAGCCTACCAACAAAGCTTTGCATACAAGTTTGGCAACAATCCAGACAACACATCGCTGATGGTGTGTTCTGAAGTGAAGGCATTAACGGGGAACGAGAAAGGCAAATCACTCTACAACTGTGACTTCAGCCGATTCGATACCGCCGCGTTGTCTGATGATCCTGAACTGAATGCGAAAACTCGTTATGGCGCACTTTACTACCTAGATAAAGTGAATGAAATTGAGCGTAAGTCTTACGATTTCTGTACCGATGGGAACGTTTCTCTAAACAGCGACTGCAACCGTTTTGACGAAGGTACAAACCTAGAAGAAATTGTTTCTTACGAGTGGCAGAACTATCTCGATAGCTATGAGCGACGCAACTTGGAGTTATATGGGACGACGGGATTATTCTCGTCCGATTATCCTGGTTACTTAGTGCGCCGTTACATGGAAATGAGCGCTATCCGTGACAAGATGGAAGATCTTGAGCGCATCGATAACCTGTACACCAATCTTGGTTACACTTCGTCAACGGATAAGCCGGGTGATTTCTTATTGCGCCTTGCTTCAAACCCTCAATACTGTAGCGAAGACAAAGCCGATAACTCATGGTTCTGTGATTACGCGAATGGGGCGAAAAAATCCGCGGCGTTCTTCCTTGATATCTTGCGCACACCAGAGCATCAATGTGTGATAGAAAATGCGGCAGGCAACCAAAAAGTGATTTCTTTTGGTCAACTGTTAGACAACAACTCACACCAAATTCCGGCTGATTACGATCTTTCAACAGCCAGCTGTTTTGATGATTTGGCAGCACGCTTTATCGAAGATTCAGATGAGGGCTATATAGCTGTTGCGGAAACTGCGAATGGACGCTTCCTAAACTCAATTGGTAGCTTTGACCCGGATTACCCTTGGTCAAATGCGGTGTCTGTGTTGGGTAACTGGCCAGACAAAGCGCTTGCGAGCTATTTCTTAGCACGTCGATTCTCGAACCGTTTTACTGATGAGGTGAGCTTTGCATCGCTGCTTGATATCCCTGGGGTGCAAGCTGAATACGAAGACATCATGGGCAACATCGTGGCAAATGACGCGTTAAATACGCCAGTCAAA
Source organism: Vibrio diabolicus (assembly GCF_011801455.1). NCBI lineage: Bacteria > Pseudomonadati > Pseudomonadota > Gammaproteobacteria > Vibrionales > Vibrionaceae > Vibrio > Vibrio diabolicus. Next base: position 219,618 of record NZ_CP042452.1, read on the forward strand.
TTGGTGGGTAAAGACGGTAAGGAATACACCAATCTAAAAGGTGTTACCGTGAACCTACACATCACTGAGCAAATGGAGTCCCTACCACCAATGCCTCGTGGTATTGCAAGATTCCTTGATATTGGTGCAGAAGGTCGCGGACGTGTTGGCGATGTCATCTTGAGAATGGGTGTGAACCAAATGAAGTCTTACGATTATACAGTGAAGACTCGTGGTCAATCTCAGTTTGATACGTTTACGAAGCAGCAAGACCGCTACGGTATCATCGCGGGTGACAAGGTTGAGTTTGTTATCGACGGCGAGAAGTTTGTGGCAACAAAAGCAAACAAGCTGGCTTACGACTACGCAAATCAACTGGTGACGTCCAAAGGTTACGATCTCAAAACGTACCTAGATAGCTATGAGCCTGCAACACTAAACAAGGTTGCAGAGAGCATCGATAGCGCTTGGGGGCCATTCCGAACAGCGATTGTCCCAGCGTTCCACGATCCTGTATTGCTGCTGGATGCACCAATGGTCAACGCAATGAAGCGAACCATTGATGCGGATATCGCGGCAGGTATGCTGTCGTTTAGCCAGTCTTTCATCAACTTTACGACAGCGAATGTGACTTCGGGTGATTTGGTCATCGATGCAACTTCGGGCACATTGAGCTACAAAGGTGGTAAAGCGCACGATGAGCTGAAAGCGTTCGAAGCTTACACTGATGCGATGCTTTTGATTTACAACGATCACGCCGAAGACATGATGTTCGCGGTCGACAATGTGTACGCAGGGTACATGGCGTCTTCAGATGCTGACAAAGAACTTTGGCTGAAAGATCTCAATATGATTCAAGCGTATTTGCGTGGTGATATCGGCGCTGTGGCTGGTGATTACTACAAGATGCTTGATCGCCTACCAACTGCAGTGAGTTTCCAGTAAATAACTCTTAATTCACTCATACAAAGGCCTGCAGCAATGCAGGCCTTTTTCGTCATAGGACTGATGGAATTTAGGAGTGAAAGATGATCTGTCCGTCTTCTGTCATCACAAGTGTCGCTTTGCTTTGTTCGATAAGTTGGGCAGCATAAGAAGGGGTAACGGCCTGCATATCACCTTTAGATCGAAGAGTTAAAGATTCCCACGCTTGATCTCGATATTTCCCTGCTTGGGTGTATTGAATCAGTACTTTCATAGCTTCACGCTCCGGTGTGGTTGACGTGCTACTTAAGTTAACGATCTTAGGTTGGTTGCGCATCTGTTAAAAATGAAACATTAGTTTAACCAAATGTGCCTTTCCAAATATCGCGCATTGAGCAGAGCAATTTAGAATCCTTGTGATGGAGGGATGAAAAACACTCAATCTTTCGATTCATACTGCGCAATATAATGTTTGAGAGATTTGGTTTCCGCACTCTGAAACTCTTCATCGTGCATACGCAGTGCTTGGATACGGTCGAGGCGGAACTGGCGGTAGTCATCGCGCAATTCGCACCAGGCGACCAGCGTCCAGACTTTGCCCCAAAAGAACTGGCCTAACGGTTGGATTTTTCTCTCGGTCACCTGTCCGCTTTCATCTTGGTAATCCAAACTGACCTTAAACTGATGATCAATCGCGTGGCGCAGAAGCTGCCCTCGTTTGGCAGTCTCGGATTGGGTATGATAATCGGGCACAATCAGCGGACAATCTTCCACTTGTTGTTTGAGCTTATCGGGCAATACCGAAAGTATTTTGGTGGACGCAGAGTGAGACGCTTCGGCAAGTTCGGCATCCGACCAGGCTCGAACCATCCGCATACCCAGTTCAAGCGCCATCATCTCTTTTTCTGAGAACATCAAAGGCGGCAGATGAGAGCCAGCTTGCAACAGGTAGCCGACACCTGCTTCACCTTGAATAGGAACACCAGAACTGAGCAACGACTGAATATCGCGATAAATCGTACGTTCGCTGACTTCCATTCTTTCTGCGAGCTCTTTCGCTGTCACGGCGTAACGCTTTGCGCGCAAAAGCGTCAGTAGCTCAAACAGTCGTTCTGATTTGCTCATGATGTTCCTTATCTAGACCTACTGGTTGTTAGTGGTAGTGTGGCTGATTACTTCTCTAGCTCACTGCACATTTTTAAGTTGTGATGTTTAAGCTCGAAGCTTTCGCAGTCAATCATTGATAACAGAGGCTGAAATTCAACGGCTTGCTTAATCTGTTTTCCCGCCTGTTTTGCATCGTCCATTGAACGCCAGTAAATGATGTCTGTCCACACATCGTCCGTCGCTTCGTGACTGAGTGAGCGATACAAAAAGCCCGGCAGATTCTTCACAAACGTTTGTGACTGTTTGGCAGCAGCGATCACGTCTTGCTCTGTTGTGCCTGCGGTTAGACGAAATTGCACAGTTTCGATAACGGTTTCCATATTGTGATTCCTTATTGGTTTTGGCGGATTGCCTGTTGAGTTCCAAATAAGGTTACGCGGATGGAATGTCAGAACATGTCAGTAGTGAAATCTCACTCACTTATCATCAATATGGTTATTTTTCTGGGCTGTTGTAACGATCCCAGTAAGGTAAATCTGTGCCGAGTTTTTCGCTGATAAAATCGATAAAGGCTCTTACTTTCAACGGCATGTGCTTGCGCTCAGGGAACACCGCATAAATGGCGTGTTCTGGTAGAGAATACTCTTCCATCACCGGTTTTAGATTTCCTGCGGCAAAGTCTCTTCCTGCAATAAACGTCGGCAGTTGCGCAATGCCCGAACCTCTCAACAGCAACTGGCGAATGGCTTCGCTGTTATTGACGATAAAGTTTCCTTTTGGAAGCACCTTGTATTCGCTGCCATTGTTGATGAACATCCATTCGACGCCGCCACGGAAATAGGAATAACGCAGGCAGTTGTGACTGACTAAATCACTTGGTTTTTGTGGTGTTCCAAACTCCGCTAAGTAATCTGGCGAGGCACAAAGCACACTTTTACAAGGGGCGAGACGTTTTGCGATTAGATTGGAAGAGGTGAGTTCACCAATACGGATCCCCAAATCAAAACCGTCTTTAACCAAATCGACCATTTTGTCTTCGAGGTTTAAATCCACTTCAATTTTCGGGTAACGAGCGAGAAACTCGCTGATCAAAGGCGCGATATGCAGCACACCGAAAGACATCGGCACGGTAATTTTGAGCCGACCTTGTGGAGAGCCTTGCAGCTCCGATACCGCGTCCACGCCTTGCTGGGCTAGGTTGAGCGCTTGAGAGGCGTACTCAAAATAGCGTTCTCCCGCTTCGGTCAGGCTCAGCTTACGCGTGGTTCGGTTAAGGAGACGAATACCCAAATCGTCTTCTAGTTGGTTGATGCGTTTGCTTATCGCCGATTTCGTCAGATTCAGCTGTTTGGCCGCAAGGGAAAAGCTGCCGCATTCGACAACAGCAACAAAAACGGGCAGGGAGGCAATCGCGTTCACATCAATCTCCTATCATCGTGAAGCATTTATTGTTGAGCACAAGGATACAATTAATTTCCAATTATAGAGATTATCTTCAAGAAGAAAACAATCTAGACTATGCATCAGTATTACGACCTTGATTTTGGGAAGAAGAAAATGAAGTACGATTGGATCCTGTTTGACGCTGACGAAACCTTATTCCACTTTGATGCTTTCAAAGGTTTGCAGCTTATGTTTTCTCGCAAAGGCGTAGATTTTACTGAACAAGATTTTGCTCATTACCAAACCGTAAACAAACCGCTTTGGGTGGATTACCAAGACGGCAAAGTAACGGCAGATGAGCTAAAACATAACCGCTTTACCGAGTGGGCTGAGAAGTTGAATACCACAACAGCAGATCTCAATAGCGCATTTTTAGAAGCAATGGCCGATATTTGCAGTTTGTTGCCAGGTGCAAAAGAGCTGATGGAAGCGCTGCAAGGCAAAGCTAAAATGGGCATCATCACCAACGGTTTTACAGAGTTGCAAGCAATTCGCCTTGAGCGCACAGGGATGACTGAGTACTTCGATAAAGTGGTGATCTCTGAACAAGTGGGCGTCGCAAAACCGGACTTAGGCATTTTTGAATACGCGATGCAGCAAATGGGCAACCCATGCAAAACGCGTGTACTGATGGTGGGTGACAACCTGCATTCCGATATTCTTGGTGGCAATAACTTTGGTATTGAAACTTGCTGGTTAAATACCACAGGCGCAAGTGTCGATGAGCGTATCGCACCAAATTACACCGTTGAGTCTTTGAGTGAACTAAAGAACATTTTGGTGGCGTAACCGAATCGGGTATTATTCCGCAGTAACCCTCAGAAAAATCAAGGAATAACCATGCCAGACATCAAACAGCTAGACAGCAAAGTCGTTTACCAGAATAAGTGGATGACGGTGCGTGAGGACAAAATTTTACGTCCGAGCGGCGCAGAGGGCATCTATGGTGTGGTCGACAAACCTGATTGTGCTGCGATTCTGGCTATCGATAATGGGATGATTCACTTGGTTCAGCAGTACCGTTACACCGTAGGTCAACGTTGTTGGGAGATCCCACAAGGGGCGTGGGAATCAAACCCAGATGCGGATCACCTTGAGCTTGCCAAAGGCGAGCTGCGTGAAGAAACGGGCATGCAGGCGAGCGCAATGGCGTATGTCGGCGCGCAGTTTATCGCATACGGCTTTTTGAATCAGACATGTCACGTCTACTTCGCCAGTGATTTAACGGACGTGGGCAATCAACTCGACAGTGAAGAAGAGGATTTGATCACTCGCGCTTTTTCTGTTGAGGAGTTCGAACAGATGATGATCGACGGCACGATCAAAGATTGTGTCACCATCGCCGCTTATGGTTTGGCGAAGCTGAAGAAATTCATTTAGTTATCCATGACGATTTTTTAATGAAAACAGCGGCCTAGTGCCGCTGTTTTTAGTTTGGGTGAGTTCGTTGAGCCATCGCTTACTCGTCGATTTTCTTACCTAAGATTTCCACTTGCGCTTTTTTGGTCACCCCCGCGACTTGCAGCGCTGTGCTGCCAACCGATTCATAGTTCAACTCGATCTTGTCTAATTTCGCGTTATCTTTTGTTGGTAGGCTTAAGCTTCTTGATGACATGCCTTTAGTCAGAACACCTAAACTGTCGAACGTCTTTTCCTGACCATCTTTCATGATTACTTTAACGCTTTTCAGATCGACCGTACCTTGCGTACATTTGATTTTTATGTGGCTGAAACGAGCGTTAGCAAATGGGGACAGTGGATTGACTGTGTCGGTTTCCGATTTAAAACTGACGGTTTTATCTGCAATCTTGTCCCAATCGTTGTCTCCTGCAACCGATTGGAAAGAGGCTACAGCCGCTAAAAGACAGAGCGCGATGGTGTTGAACAGTTTCATAGCTTTTCCTTACCTTAGGTTTAAATATTCTGTTTAATCAGTTTGATGACGTGTGTGACTTCGTCTTGAGTTAAAGCCCCTTCTTTCACGAATAAAATTTCGCCTTGTTTATTTTGTACGATAATCGCAGAACTTTCTTGCTGCAGATCCCAAGTCGTTGCTAATACGCCATTTTTGTCCAACACCATGGAAGACCAAGAGAATGTCTTTTTGCTGTCCTCTGCCGACGATTTTACAAATGTACCGGTTCCCCATATGGCGTCTTCTTGGTTGATCACGGTTGTGGTCTGATACTGATCTTCAGGAAAGTGAGCGGCAGTGATTGCTGACATCAGCGGCGCGTTCATCTCTTTGGCTTTACTACGACCTGCAATGGCTTGTATCACACGGACTTTGCCTAACATCTGCTGAGTTGCCCAAGGTTTATAAGCCACATCGTCTCCTTGCAGCGTCATTTCGCCATAGGTATCAATGCTGACGGAAGGGGTGGTTTGACCGACAGAAAGGCTATGAGAGAAGGCGAGTGTCGGGGCGAGAGCGAGTAAGAATGACAGAACAGATGGCGTTTTCATTGGGGGTTCCTGTAACGAAGTGAGGTTAGAGCAAATTAAATTAAGGGGCAAATACGATGTCCCTTATCGGATGTGGCGATTAGTTAGAAAGTACAACGCGCGCATTTAGCGGTTGCAGCGGACGATTGTTTTGTCCCATGACTTCCATCAGTTTCGCGGCTTGATCTTTGGATAAGGTTTGAGTGTCTTTAAGCACAAACCAGCGCACACCTTCTGAACATGGTGGTGTGGTTAAAGAGCCATTAAATCGATAGTAGTTTGCAGTTTTTGGCAGTAAGTCGTTAATCTCAAACGTATCTTTTAAGAACGTGGTTTGATTCTCTTGTGGGATTGCGTTGATCAGTTTAGACAGCGCTGCGTTTTGATCGCCAGCATCAAACATCACCGAAATTACCGCCAACTCGCCGTCTGCGTTGGCGTGTACAAAGTGCGCTTCAAGTGGATATTGGCGGCCTTTGATTTGGTTTTCTGATGGTGTGTGGAAATGGAACTGTTGCAGCTCGAACGTTTCGCCATCGATGGTGAAGCTGTTACGTCCGTTCACTTGCGCTTGCAGCGTATGACCATTATTGGTTAAGCCAATGACCTGACCAGTGTACGAAAGGTTCAATGCTTCCAGTTTTGCATCGGCAGGGTTGTCGATGTTGATTGGGCTTTGGTTTTTTGTGGTAGCACAGTCTTTGGCGATTTCTCCCCAGTGCTCTGGCCCGTGTTTGTCATTGCCATAGCCCCATTCCGAAGCCTGAGCAGCGCTTAGAGTGAGAAGTGAGAGTGAAAAAGCAAGTAGTGTTTTCTTCATAATAATGTCTCTGTTCGGTCGCTTCGATAAGCGTTGTTACAAGGCAATGACCTAGAGGTTTGATCACTGCCTGACAAATTAGAAACGGTGGCTGAGTTGGGCACCAATTAGGAACGCATTTGAATGGGTCACGCCTGTCACCATCGGTGCAGGAACACCTTCATACGCGCACTCTTCTACGTTGACATCTTCACCAATCAAGTACGTCATGCCGATGTCAACCGTGGTATCTGATGACCATTGGTAAGAGGCACCCGCAGATAACCAGTGACGGTTCGAATCTGGGATAGAAAGCGAAGTCAGCTCATCGACAGGTGTTTTGTCGAACATGTAACCCGTGCGAAGTGTCCAACGTTCATTGGCGTACCAAGTCGCACCGATGGAGTAGTGCGCGGAGTCTTGCCACTGAAAATCTTTTAGCAACTGATCATCAGCTTTCAAGCTGTCAAATGCTGACCAACCAATCCACTGCACAGAATAGTGCAGGGCAAATTTAGGTAAGACGCGGTGATAACCGGAAAACTCCGCAATATCCGGTAGCGGCATAGCAAGCGAGTCGTACGATTCGCCAGCAAAGTGGATGTCACCCTTGGCATCAATGTTAGGGCTGTGCTTGTAGCTTAAACCTAAGCGATGACGTTCGTTAAACTCGTATATCATGCCAATATTCGCACCAAGCCCAATGCCGCCAGCTTCCACATCAAGTGCGTTGCCTTTTACGGATCCACAGCGTTGTTCTAGTTCGTTTCCAAGTATGTTCCCACCAACGCAAACACCCACGTCCATATCGCGGTACAGCTCACCAGAGCCGTAAATCACATCAATACCACCACCGATACTAAAACGGTCGTTCACCTTGTATGCCAAGCTTGCACCAAGGTTGACACTCGCTACGCTGGTGACACCGCCAAAAACAGGTGCGCCATAGTTTGGTTTAAACTCCATGTCGGTTCCGAAGTTGGAGTATGCCGATAAGCCTAGATACCAGTCGTCGTTGATAGGGTGAATAAAGTAAAAATTGGGTACAACGGCTGGTTGACCAACGCCATCGACGTCATCAATGTCGGTCACGGTTTGAGAGAAGGACGGGGTAATGTCAACTTGAGGGGACGGAGGAAAACCGCCCATACCAACATTGACATCTGCATTAATATTAGCTCGATGATATTGCGCATTTTTTACGGTAACGTCAGGTTTGACGTAAGTGACACCGAACGATAAGGCACTTTGTTTAAACAGCGTCATCGCTGCGGCGTTGCGGCTGACTACAGAAGCATTATCACCAATGACGGCATCACCAGCAAAAGCACGACCAAGACCCGTCGCCGAATGTTCGTTAATTTGAAAACCACCGGCATACGCCGTCGAGGAGGCTAACCCGATTAATAAATAAATCTGTGAAAGAGTTAATTGTCGCTGCATGTTTTTCTCATGAATTAATTAGAAGTTGTATTGCAACGAAAATCAGTAAAATAAACAAATCTGACCAGTATATTTAGGGGTAAAACTAACAGTGTTCTGACAATAAGTAAATTTAACTTAATAAATATTTATTGGTGAATTTATTAATGGTTCATGTCGTGAATGTGGTGGTTATTTTACGTGTAAATTAAACTCAGAGCCTCTATTTTTATTTTTGCGGTATTACTTCTCTATTTTTATTGTGCTGACTGTTCCCTAACAAATAGAGGGAAATCCAGCGATAAAGTGTCCGTGATGGAAACTCTGAGTCATTTGTATTTCCATTGCATCCCAACGTTGGTAGTTCGAATCAGCAAGAGAACTATCGTTTAAACCCACATGACACACTCCTCTCGGTCTTACCTGTGTTATGTGGGTATTTTTTATTTAACTTGCCACTTAACTCCTCTTTAAATACATAATCAAAATTACCATAATTAAATTTTAATAGATGGCATATTGAATAATTTTTTATTTTACTGGTTTATTGGTATTTAAAAGTTTTGTTTATAATACTTATAACTTTAAATTTTGTATTTAAATTACTGTTCATCTATATTTAAATATAAAAGTAGACTCATATATATTAAAAAAATGACCACGAAATATCGTGGCCATTTTTAATCATCAACGTATTTATGATGATTAAGAGTTTAACCTATAAGAAAGTCTTATTAAAAGCGAAACTCTTCTAAGTTACTGCTGCTTTCCAACATTTTTTCAGCAACATAACGATGCGTGGCTGTGGTTGGGTGAGTCACATCCCAGAACACAAACTTATCTGCGCCAGATGCCGCACACTCAGAGCGTAATGAATGGGTGTACATGTAATCCACAGAAGATGAGCGGTTGATGTCCAGACAAGGATCACTTGCATTCACGAACCCGTGTTCTTCTGGTGCCGAGGTTAACGTCTCAAACAGCGCGTGCGTATCAAACAATGAAATGTTGTAACCTTGAGCTTTATAGTACATCGCTTGTGCTTTGATGAACTCGTTCATTTTCAATACTTTCGCGCGAATCGTTTCAATTTCTTCCTGCGTTGAGTATTTGAACTGTGGTGCTTTGGTTGCGTCTGGCAGTGTCATCAACATGAAGTTCTTCGCGCCCGCGTCTGTTAGACGAATCAGAGCTTCAGCGTAATCCGCTTTTACTTCCGGCACGCTACGGTTGTAGTTCATGAAATCATTTAAACCAAACTCCAACGTAAACAATGTGTTTGCTGGGTTGTAGTTTTTCGCCAGTTTTGTGTAGGTCAAGTAAGAAGAAACTTGTTCGCCGACACCTGTTAGCGCAATGTATTGGTTCTCACCTGCTGCGCCGCCAACTGCCCAGTTATAAAGCGGTAAGTTTTTGGCTTTAGCAACGTATTCCGTCCAAACAAAACCGTTCGAGAAGTGACCTAAGAACCAGCTGTTTGGGTTAGGGAAGCGCCATTGGGAAGCGTTAAAGATGTTGCCTGTATCAGATAAGCTGTCGCCCAAAGCCACTACTTTGTTGATTTGATCTGGTTGCATTGCAGCATCATTGCTCCAGATCGTGTGGTTATAAGAATAGCGATTGTCAGCAGCAAAAAACGTAATGTCTGCGTTCTCGTTCGCCAGATCTAGTGTTTCTTCACAGCGCTGGCGAATCACGTTTTGTGAAGTGTTGGTGTAGAACATGTTTTTAAATGAAACAGAGCTCCACCAATAACCGTCGATAGTGAAGTCACTACCATCTTGGTTTTTTGCCCATTTCCAGTCGGTAGCCGCATCATCCTTAGAGTGGCTCGTACGATACCAGCAGCGAACGTAAGTATAGGTTTGATTTTCTTGCGTGCTGACCACTTCAGACGCAGAAACCATTTCTGGTGATAATGTTGGCTCCTCTGCAACGGCAGAGGCAAGCGGAAGTAATGCAGTTAATAGTGTGATTGTTTTTTTCATCATTCACTCTTCTTGTAATGGTTATGGTTCCGAATACGTGAATACGCTCGGCTATAACAGTATTTAGATGAGAATTTTTCTCACTAAACCTTCTAATTCTGAGTAAATACTCAAGACAGTCAACAACTAAATATTCAATATTTCAGTTTTGGCACCACGGTCAAAAAATCCATTCAGCATAGCAATCGATTAAATGTGTATTATTTAGAATAATTACTCACTAACATTAATTTAACATGCACTTTTCGTTAATTAAGTGATTGCTTTATAAGGTTTTGTTTATGCTTTTTGATGTTAACTAAAAATGTTTATTGAATGATCTTTTGTACAAAGTTGTATATTCATGAAACAAATTGTTTGGCATTTTTGGCCTATAAACTATAGCTGAAGCTCTCATGCGAACATCATGGTGATGACTTTTCATGAGAATATAGTGAATAAAAATTAGCTCAAATAAGGAATAGGGCAAATGCACTACACAACAAGTAAAAAACAAGGCTTATTTTCGTTGTCTGCCGTAGCGATAGCACTGACCACTTCTATGTCAGCGTTTGCGGCTCCACCAATGGGATTTGATGAATCTAAGTTACCGACGAAGTACATCGTCAAATTCAAAGAAGATGCAGTCAGCCGATCTTCAATGGGTGGTAACTCTTTTTGGGGACCACGAATCGCGCAGGAGTCTGTTTTAGAACAGGTGAAGGCACGTAAGGTGGAAAAACTAGGTAATCGCGCCATTTACAGCGTTGAGTTGGATGGTGATGACTTAGAACCACTTCGTAATCGCAGTGATGTGGAATATGTCGAAGTCGATCCGCCTCGCTATTTGCTCAGCGAAACTACCCCGTGGGGTTATGAAGCGGTTAATGCTCAACAGTTAGACGACTTCAATGCTGGTAATCGCACTGTATGTATTATCGATTCAGGGTACGACATCTCGCACAACGACCTAAGCGGCAACCGTGTTGCAGGTACTAACGATAGTGGTACAGGATCATGGAGCGATCCGGGTAACAATAACGCCCACGGTACTCACGTTGCAGGTACTATCGCAGCGATTGCCAACACCGAAGGTGTGAAGGGTGTGATGCCAAACCAGAATGTGAATTTGCACATCGTGAAAGTATTTAACGAATCAGGTTGGGGTTACTCATCTGGGCTTGTTAAAGCGATCCAAACGTGTGCAGATAATGGTGCCAACGTTGTGAATATGAGTCTTGGTGGTAGTCAATCAAGCCGAACTGAGCAAAATGCACTGCAAAACATTTACGATCAAGGCGTTCTGCTAATCGCCGCAGCTGGTAATGACGGTAACACCGCACACAGCTACCCAGCTTCTTACGATTCAGTTATGTCTGTTGCTGCTGTCGATAACCAAAATGATCATGCGGCGTTCTCGCAATCTACTGATCAAGTTGAGATCTCTGGCCCAGGTGTGGCGATCTTATCAACGGTTACGGTAGGCGAAGGTAAACTTTCTGATATTACCTTGAATGGTGTAAGTCAGTTTGATCGCGGCATTGTCCCTCACAATCGTTTGATCAATAACGGTTCTTCGTATGTGCCAGATCCAATCGCTGGTTCAGTAACAGCAATGCTAGATAGCTGTGATGTATCTGGCGGTAACTTTAACTGTGGTGATATGTCGGGCAAAATTTGTTTGACTGAACGTATTGGCAACCAGTCTTCAGGTAACTACCCAGAAGTGGATGCGGTTCAAGCTTGTTACAATGCAGGTGCACGAGCGGCAATCGTATACAGCAACTCGGAACTACCTGGTTTACAAAACCCATTCTTGGTTGACACAAACAACGCTTATCGTATGGTTTCGGTAACGGTTGATCGTGCATTTGGTCAAGAGCTGTTGGGGTATGTAGGTCAAGAAATTACGGTTTCAACCACCTCTGGTGAAGATTACGAGTACTACAATGGTACATCGATGGCAACACCTCATGTAACTGGCGTAGCAGGCTTGGTGTGGAGTTACCACCCAACGTGTACAGCAGCGCAAGTACGTAATGCCCTAGTTCAAACGGCAACAGACATTGATGTTGCTGGACGAGACAACCGCACAGGTCACGGCCTAGTGAATGCGGAAGCGGCGAAACTGTTCTTGGATGCGGGCTGTAACGGTCCTGACGGTGGCGGTAGCTCTTCGGACTCTAGCTTCTCAAACACCAGCCCTGTTGCGATTCCTGACAACAAATCTTCTGGCGCAATCAGCGCAGTAGATGTCGATCGCTCTGGTGATTCAGGTACAGTAAGTATTGACGTTGATATTAGCCACACTTACATCGGTGACCTACGAGTGACGCTAACTTCACCGACTGGTGGAGAAGTCGTGCTTCACGATAATACTGGCGGCAGCGCTAACGATATCAAAGCCACTTTCCAAGCGGATTTCTCTGGTTTTGAATCACAAGGTTCTTGGGAACTAAAAGCGGTAGACAGTGCCAGAAGAGACACAGGCACAATCAACAGTTGGACTCTGACTTTTCAATAAGGAGTGGCTATGAAGAAGTTGACCTTACTTTCTTTGTCTGCGGTGAGTGCTACCGCACTATTGGCAATCGGACTAAGCTCGGCCAGCTTGGCGAACAATCAAGGGTTTCCGCTCGTGGATGAACGTTCCGAACAAGCTGAGCAACAACCTACGCGTTACTTTGTTAAGTATCACAAAGGGAAAGAGAGCGAAGTGAGAGCGCTTCTTCGTCAACATAACCTTAAAGTGGTTGATGCGTTGGTGAAGCAACAGGTACTGGTGGTGAGCGGCGAACAAGCGGACGTCGATAAGCTATCTGGTAACGAATCCGTTGAATACACTGAGCAAGAACCAACGAGAAAGTTGTTGTCTCAATAAGATAGCCTCAATATGAAAAACGCCCCTCACGTGAGGGGCGTTTTGTTTGAGTGCTTTTCTTAGAGATGAATGCCGACGAGCCTAATTCTGCATTCATAAGAATAAAAGCTTAGCGCACAATCAGGCCAAGTAGGATACCTACAATGCTGAAGTCAGCATCACTGAATGTTGTGTTTGCAAAGCCAAGATCACCCAGTACTGGCATTAGGAAGACAGGTAGGAAAGTAATCAGTAGACCTTGTGCAAACGCACCTAGAATTGCGCCGCGACGACCACCTGTTGCGTTACCAAATACACCCGCAGCCGCACCCACAAAGAAGTGTGGAACTACACCAGGGATAATCACAGTAAGCCCCATCACGTACAGCAGGAACATGCCCACTAGACCGGCTGCAAAGCTCGATAGGAAGCCCACCAATACCGCATTTGGTGCGTATGGGAACACAACCGGACAATCCAGTGCAGGTTTTGCGTTTGGAACCAGTTTGTCTGAGATGCCTTTAAATGCAGGAACGATTTCTGCGATAACCATACGTACACCTTGCAGGATAACGTACACACCACCTGCAAATGTGATGGATTGCATTAGCGCAAACATAGACCAATGTTTACCGCCACTGACTTCACGGACAAAATCACCGCCAGCGAACAAACACGTCACCACAAAGATGATGCCCATGGTGAACGAGATCGCCACTGGTGTATCACGTAGGAACAGCAAGCTTTTAGGGACATTCATCTCTTCAGTAGAGTGTTCTTTGTTACCGAACTTGCTGCCAATAAAGCCAGCTAGCACGTAAGAAAGGGTAGAGAAGTGACCAATCGCAACGTCATCAGAACCTGTAACTTGCTTCATGTACTTGTGAGCGATCGCAGGGAAGAACACCATTACAGAACCCACAACCACAGAGCCAAGCGCGATCAGTGGAACACCTTTCATGCCGCTAGATGCCAGAATCGCTGCTACCATCATCGACATAAATAGTGTGTGGTGACCGGTTAGGAAGATGAATTTCCATGGCGTGAAGCGAGCGATCAAGATGTTCACTAACATACCGAAGAACATGATCATCGCCATCTCTTTACCAAACGCTTCTTGCGCGATAGAGACGATAGCTTCGTTGTTTGGAACCACGCCTGTAATGCCAAATGCGTGTTGGAAAATCGTCGCGAAGTCGCCTAGCGAGCTCACAACTAGACCTGCCCCCGCGCCAAGCACGATGAAACCAAGAATGGTTTTTACCGTGCCTTTAATGCACTCGGTGACCGGTTTTTTCTGGGCAATTAAGCCGATTAGAGCGATGAGACCGACCAGAACCGCTGGCTCTGATAGGACATCGTTCATTAAGAAACTGAAGAATTCCATAACGCCACCTTATAGAGCGCCAAGCTCTTGAAGTGCCACAGATAAACGCTCTTTCATTGCGACTTTGTCGACCATGTTATCAAGCGCTACGATACGTTGTTCAACGCCAAGTGCTTCCAACTGTTCTGCAATGTCTTTTGTGCCGATGAAAATGTCGCAACTTGTGCCTTTTGCTGAGCCAAGATCGATGTGATCTACAGCGGCATCGACGTTCAATTCTTTTACGATGCTTTTGATGCTCATTTCCATCATTAGGCTAGTACCAAGACCGTGACCGCAAACAACCATAATTTTCATAATTCAGACCTTTTCTTTTTTATAGGGGGTATACCCATTTGTGAATGGGGTATGTCAGGAGTAAAACTTAGTATTTGTCGATGATCGCAAGAACATCTTCTTTGCTTTGAGCGTTGCAGATGGCCTCTACATGCTCTTCATTCATAAACAATTCCGCCAGTTTCGAAATCGCATCAACGTGGCTATTACTGTCCGTTGCCGCTAGCGTGACCAGCATTTTTACTGGGTCATTTTCTTCAGAGTTAAAGTTGACGCCGTTTTGGATCACCGTGATCGCCAGTGACAAACGGTTAACGCCATCTTCAGGGCGAGCGTGTGGCATCGCCATGCCCGGACCTACCACGTAGTAAGGGCCAAGCTCTTTGTGCGAGCGGTAAATTGCTTCAACGTAACTTGGTTCTATCGCGCCATTTTCAATCAAAGCTTCACAAGATTTGCTGATCGCATCTTTCCAGTCGGTTGCGTCAGAATGGATGCGAATGACATCAGAGGTAATCAGTTCACGTAGCATTGGAATGTTTCCGATTTGTTGTTTTGTTGCTGCGTACTTTATCGATCAATTTGCCAGAAAAACCTGAGAGTGATCACAAATGGTAGCGCTATCTGATAGCGCTACCATTAATTGTGATAGCGCTATCATTTTTATCAGGCATCGAAGTTTCATGTGCTGGTGTTCGAGTTCTAATGCGCTAATATCAAAACCATTAAAGCGCTGTGATAAGATGTTGCAGCTGAAATTAGAGAACATTAAATAAAAACAATGAGCGAACCTCGCAAACGAAGAAGTACCGGCAACGTCACTTTGGCTGATGTCGCCAAACAAGCAGGCGTAGGCACGATGACGGTGTCGCGAGCATTACGAACGCCAGAGCTGGTATCCGATAAGCTGAGAGAAAAAATTCAACAAGTGGTTGATGAGCTCGGCTATATCCCGAACAAAGCCGCAGGGGCACTCGCATCTGCAGAAAGTTATTCCATCGCTCTAATCATTCCGTCACTGTTTGAAAAAGCATGCGCGCATTTCTTACCAAGCTTCCAACAGGCGTTAAACAAAGCGGGTTATCAACTATTGCTGGGTTACAGCGACTACTCGACTGAGCAAGAAGAAAAGTTGCTTTCGACCTTTTTAGAGAGCCGTCCTGCGGGCGTTGTACTGTTTGGAAGTGAGCATAGTCAGCGAACGCATCAACTGTTAGAGGCATCAAATACGCCAGTGTTAGAGATTGCCGAACTAAGCTCAAAGGCCAGTTATCTCAACATTGGCGTGGATCACTTCGAAGTGGGTAAGGCCTGTACCAGACACCTGATTGAACAAGGTTTTAAGAACGTTGGTTTTATTGGGGCGCGCGGGAATCACTCAACGTTGCAACGCCAGTTACACGGTTGGCAAAGTGTGATGATTGAAAACTATCTCACCCCAGATCATTTTCTGACGACTCATGAAGCGCCATCTTCACAATTGGGTGCGGAAGGATTGGCGAAGTTATTGCTGCGCGATTCAAGCTTGAATGCTTTGGTGTGTAGCCATGAGGAGATAGCAATTGGTGCGCTCTTTGAGTGCCATCGCCGCGTGCTCAAAGTCCCGACCGACATTGCCATTATTTGCCTTGAAGGTTCTTCTATGGGGGAGCATGCTTACCCAAGTTTGACATCGGCAGAATTTGATTACGAGCGCATGGGCACCAAGGCGGCAGAAAAACTGTTGCATGCCATCAAAGGTGAGCCAGAAGAAAGGCCAACCAGTATGGGCTTTAAGCTAAAGCGTCGAGCAAGTACCGCGATTAATTGACCCCTCCGCTTTCCATAAATACAAAAAGCCTCTCAATATGGAGAGGCTTTTTACATTCTGAATTCACGAGCGAAAACTACGGACGTTCGCCCGCGGCTAGGCGTTGTTCGATATCTACGATCACCTCTGGCAGATCGGAGATGGTGTCGATTAAGTAGTGAGGTGCACTCTTGATAAACTTCGCGCGTGCTTTTTCACGAGCTTTCTCTAAGGTTGCTTCGTCTGCAGCTTGGTATTCTTCAAATGTCAGACCCGCTTCGTTACCAGAAAGCAGCAGACCTACCGTCCACATGCCCGCATTGTGACCTTCAAAGATGCCTGGTGCTGAGTCGTCCACTTTGACGCATGCTTTAACGTCGGTTACACCAAGCTCAATCACGTTTTTCAGTGCCATAAACGGCGCAGGGCGACCACCTTGTGGCAGATCGTCTGTCGCGACAACGTAATCTGGTTGGTAGCCGTAATCCGCTGCAACTGGAATCAGTACATCCATTACTTCGCGAGGGTAACCCGAACAAGAACCGATCTTGATGCCTTTGTCTTTCAGACCGTTTACCACTTCAACTGCGTTGAGGATTGGTTCTGCGTGGTCAGCCACTTTTGCTTTTTGCAGAGGCATAAATGCCGCATAGATAGCGTCGATGTCTTCGCTGGTCATTGAGCGCCCAAACTTCTCGTTCCAACGCTTATCAACTGCAGGGATGCGACCCACAGCTTGGATGTGATTCCACTTACCAAGCCCCATTGGTTCACGCGCTTCTTCAAGGTCGATTTCAAAATCAAAACCTTGTTTGAACGCTTCCACAAAGATGCTGGTTGGTGCAAAAGATCCGAAATCGACGATAGTGCCAGCCCAGTCAAAGATCACTGCTTGAATTGGTGAGTTGCTCATGTTCAATCCTTTTTCTTGCTTGCCAGAGCGCTTGCCTACACGTTGGAACCGCGCTCTAGATAAATTGGTTTTTGTAGAGGTCTATTGACCCTAGAAGTAGTTAAAGTCTTTGCACACTTTGGCGATCGCTTCTTCGAAGATCGCCAACGCTTCTGTCAGTTGCTCGCGAGTGATGATCAGCGGTGGGCTGAGTTGAATCACGTTACCTTGCGATACTTTGAAGCTCACTCCGTTGTTGAGGCATTGGTACAGCACAGCTTCCGCTTCGTCATACGCCCGTGCTTTGCTTTCGTGGTCAGTGACCAACTCAATGCCCCATAACATGCCGATGCCACGCACATCACCAATCACTGGGTATTTGGCTTTCATCTCTAGCAGCTTTGCACGCATGAACTGGCTGTCGGCTTTGGCTTTATCTAGCAAGCCGTCTTGCTCAATGGCTTCCATGGTTGCCAGTGCTGCAGCACAACCGATAGGGCTTTTCTCATGAGTGTAATGACCCATGGAGATTTGCTCGGCGGTGTTGTATTTGTCTTTGGTTACCATGGCTGCGATAGGCACTAACCCTCCGCCTAAGCCTTTACCGATGCAGAGCATATCTGGCTCGATGTCATAGGCTTGGTAGGTAAACCATTCACCGCTGCGACCCATGCCATTAGGGATGTCGTCGATGATCAGCATGACATTGTGTTTGTCACAGATTTCGCGGATGCGTTTCCAGTAAGCTTTGCTCGGCACTTGAACATCCGTGTTGCGAACTGCTTCTGCGATAAACGCGCCCACGCCGCCTTCTTTCTCAATCACGTATTCAAGGTAGTCGGCGTAATGCACGTCGCTGCCGTCCGCGACAGGGAAAGCACCACGGTAAGATACGGCTGGTGGAATGCGCTCAACACCTGCCATTAATGGTCCCATGCCTTGACGGAAACACGCTTCGCCGCCCACTGAGATGGCATCCAACGATGCGCCGTGGAAAGAATCCCACAGAGACACCACCTTGTAGTTGCCCGTGATGTGGCGCGCTAGTTTAAGTGCCATGCCAACCGCAGATGTGCCACCCGGAGCAAACAACACGCGGTTCAATTCGCCACCACAGATTTGGGTGAGTTTTTCGGCACATTCAATCGCAGTCTCGTTGGTAAAACGACGTGGTGAAAACGGCAGTTTGGCAATTTGCTCTTGCACACGTTTAATCACATGCGGATGACCATAGCCCAGCTGATGGACGTTATTGCCATGGAAGTCCATGTACTTTTTGCCGGTAGCATCTTGGATGTAGATGCCTTCAGCTGCTTCCAAGGTATCTAAGCAAGGTGTTGACATGGCTTGATGAAGAAAGACCTCCGAATCACGCTTCAGTAATGCTTGCGTGCGTTCGTCGTCCATTGAGGCATTCCAAGCTTGGCGCGCTGGTGTTGTGTTGACATCGCCTTCGCTGCGGAAGTGGGTCGGTTTGATATTCTGAGTCATAACGCTTTCTCAATCAGAAGGCTGCTTTACGCAACTTGCCAATACATTGCTTTTTCAATCGCACCGATTAAGCGCTCGATATCTGCTGGGTAAACTTCACCAATGTTGCCGATACGGAAGCAATCTGCGTTCGATACCTTACCCGGATAGATCACGAAGCCCTGCTCTTTCAAACGTGTGTAGAACGCTTTGAACTGGTAATCAATGTGCGTCGGAGAGTAGAAAGAAGTGATGATTGGCGAGTGAAGGTCATCACTCAGTAGTGGCTCGAAACCCAGAGAACGCATACCAGCAACCAGTGTTTTCTGGTTAGTTTGGTAACGGTTATGACGCGCTTCAATGCCGCCTTCTTGTTCCAGTTCTAACAAGGCTTGATAGAAAGCGCGAACCGTGTGCGTTGGAGATGTGAAACGCCATTTGCCGTGGTTCACTTCCATGCACTGCCACTGGTCGTAAAGATCAAGACTCAAAGAGCGTGCCTGACCTTTGCACTTTTCGAGTTCAGTTTGTTTCGCAATCACAAAGCCAAAGCCCGGCACGCCTTGAATACATTTGTTTGCAGAGCTGATCATAAAATCGATGCCTAATTCTGCAATATCGATAGGAATGCCACCAAAGCTCGACATGGCATCGAGAATCACCACTTTACCGTGTGCTTTTGCCGCGGAAGCAAATGCCTCAATTGGATTCAGCATGCCAGTGGTTGTCTCGCAATGAACAATTGCCACGTGTGTGATAGCAGGATCCGATGCCAATGCAGTTTCCACCTCGTTCAAGTGTGGCTGTGATGTTTCGCCTGGGGAAACTACATGGCATGGAATATTTAGGTATTCAGCGATCTGAGCGATACGTGCACCGTACGCACCGTTGTCGACAACCAACAATTTTCCATCTTTGCCAATGGCGCTGCCAATCGTCGCTTCTACTGATGCGGTGCCGCTACCTTGCATTAGTACACTGGTGTAGCCGTCTTGCTCCGTCGCCAGTTTTACAAGCTTAGTGCGGGTCACTTCTACGATGTCTTTGTTGTATTCATCATCCCAAGTACACCAGTCTTTAAGCATGGCTTCACGTACCGTTTCAGAAGTAGATAGAGGACCTGGAGTCAGTAGTAGGTATTCGTTTTTCATCTCGATTTCCATTAGAATAGGCTAATTGGTCTACACCAAATTTCGAGTTCACTCTAGCGAGGAAGAAAAGGGCAGTAAATAGGCGAATATCCAATTTCATAAAACTTTAATATCCAGAAAATGGCGGATCAATTGAACGATTATTCATCGCAAATTTTCGTAAAACTGCCATTTAATGGTCATGATTTCGTCACAAAGGCTCAGTAGGGTGTAATCGTCAACTGGTACAGACCAAATTAAAACTTAGCCAAATTAACTGGAGAAAATGATGAAAAACCGTTTGATGAAAGGAACGCTGGCTGCACTTGTCTCTCTGCTAGCTACGAATGCAATGGCAGCACAGGAAGTCACGGTTTACACCGCTTTCGAAACTGACATTCTTGCTAAATACAAGTCTGCGTTTGAGAAAGATAACCCAGATATCAAGATTAAGTGGGTTCGCGATTCCACCGGTATCATGACGGCGAAATTGCTGGCCGAAAAGAACAACCCTCAAGCGGAAGTGGTTTGGGGTCTGGCTGGCTCGTCAATGGCACTGCTTAAAGATGAAGGTCTTCTTAAGCCTTACACACCAAAAGGTTTGGAAGAGCTGCACGCGAATCTAAACGACCCTCAATCAAACCAAGCTTGGTTTGGTAACGATGCGTTCTTTAACGCAGTTTGTTTTAACGAAGCGGTAGCGAAACAACTTAACCTGCCTAAACCAACGTCTTGGGAAGACCTAACGAAGCCGGTTTACAAAGGTCACATTGCAATGCCGAACCCAGCGTCTTCAGGCACTGGCTACATGCAGGTTTCTGCTTGGCTACAAAACATGGGTGAAGATCAAGCATGGAACTACATGCGTGACTTAGACAAGAACATTGCACACTACACGCACTCTGGCTCTAAGCCATGTGTTCAAGCGGGTATGGGTGAAGTGGCTATCGGTATTTCTATGGCAAGCCGCGGCGCGAAGCTGAAAACACAAGGCGCACCACTAGCGGTTATCACACCAAAAGGCATCGGCTGGGAATCAGAAGCCGTTGGTCTAGTAAAAGAGTCGGATGCAGCGAAACGTGTTGTCGACTGGTCAATCTCTAAAGCAGCAAACGAGCTTTACGTAGAAATGTACCCAGTGGTTGCACATAAAGAAGTGAAAGCGACCGTATCTAACTTCCCGAACGTTCAAGAGAACATGGCGAAGATGGACTTCGCGCAAATGGGCAGCAAGCGTGCAGAGATTCTAGCGGCTTGGTCTGAGAAGTTCGACGCGAAATCAGAGCCAAAGTCTTAATCGAATTTGCTTTGAGTTGAATACTGAAATCCACCTCGGTTGAGGTGGATTTTTGGTTTTCTCTGTTATTTCAGAGTTTGTTGAAAGTAGATTCCTAGTCTCACCTAGGTTTGCTGGAATGACGGACTTAAGAAAGTTGGGAGCTTCTATTCGTATTCACAGCATCACTCTCGAGAGTAATAAAGGAGTGGTCGGGAATCTCTAATTACCACTTAAACAAACCTCATCGTCCTTCATCTATTTGTCATCTTCTGGCTATAAATTTGTCATTGGAACGTAACACTCCAAAATTAAAATTGGTATATACCATTTGGAGCGTGTGTTATGTCAACTAACCAACATTACCTAAATATCGAAAATGTAGTGAAGCAATTCGGACAGTTCACTGCATTAAAGAAAATCTCGCTAGCGATTGAAAAGGGCGAGTTTGTTTGTTTTCTTGGTCCTTCTGGCTGCGGTAAAACCACTCTATTACGTGCTATTGCAGGTTTAGACTTGCCAACGTCTGGTGCAATCTTTCAAAACGGTCAAGAGACCACATTCCTACCACCAGAGAAGCGCGATTTCGGCATTGTATTCCAGTCTTACGCGCTGTTTCCGAACCTAACTGTGCAAGAGAACATTGCGGTGGGCTTGAAGAACCAAGGTATGTCGACCAAAGAAGCGTTAGAGAAGGTGGATTACTGGCTAGAAACCATTGGTCTTCCAACCTCTGGCGAGAAATTCCCTAACCAACTTTCTGGTGGTCAACAACAGCGTGTGGCACTTGCTCGCGCATTAGCGTTGTCTCCGGGTCTACTGCTACTTGATGAGCCGCTGTCAGCGCTGGATGCAAAAGTACGTGTTCACTTACGTGACGAGATTTGTAAGCTGCAGCGTAAGCTTGGCATCACCACCATCATGGTTACGCACGATCAGGATGAAGCGTTGTCGATGGCGGATCGTATCGTGGTAATGAACCATGGTGTGATTGAGCAAGTCGGCACACCTCAAGAGATCTACCAACAACCAGCAACGCGCTTTGTCGCTGAGTTTGTCGGCAGCATGAACTTTATTGAAACCTCAGTCGCAACGGACTCCCAAGTACGAATTGCAGAAACCCTGATGCCAGCGCCAAGCTTGACCAATCGTAAGATCCAACGTGGTGACCGCTTCGACCTTGCGGTGCGTCCTGAAAGCATCAAGTTCGTTGAAAACTACACCAACTCTTTACCAGTGCGAGTTACGGCTACCGAGTTTTTGGGGGCGTTTTTCCGTATTGATTGCGTATTGCAAAACGACAGCTCAATGAAAACCATCGCAGTGGATGTGCCTGTGGAAACGGTTCAAAAACTCAATATCAAAGCGGGCGATGTACGTTACATCCAGTTTGCTGAAGAAGGGCTGCATGGTTACGCCGTGCCCTCGGTTGATAAAGCGCTAGCAGCGTAGGTGTAAACATGGATGCGAAGACAATGACGATGAATAGCCTAACCACGCAAGACAAAGCAAAATCCCTACTCGGACGTGTTAGCCGCGACAACCTTGTGTTGTTCGGTTTGCTCGCTGGTTTGTCGACTATGATGGTGCTGTTCATCTTGATGCCGCTTTGGGCAATGTTGACCAAGAGTGTGCAAAATGCCAATGGCGAATTTGTCGGTCTGGCAAACTTTGCGACGTACTTTTCCTCTTCAAGCTTGTGGGTGTCAGTGGGAAACACCTTCACTTTGGGCGTGATTGTGACCTCGGTAGTGGGTGTGCTTGCGTTTGGTTATGCCTACGCGCTGACTCGTTCATGCATGCCGTTTAAAGGTTTGTTTCAAATCCTAGGTACCGCGCCGATCCTCGCGCCTTCGTTACTGCCAGCGATCAGTTTGATCTTCCTTTTTGGTAATCAAGGCATTGCCAAAGAGATGCTGTTAGGAAACTCGATTTATGGCGTGATTGGTATCTCGATGGGTTTGATTTTCTGGACCTTTCCTCATGCATTGATGATTTTAACCACTTCGCTGCGTACTTCAGATGCTCGCTTGTATGAAGCCGCCCGTGCACTTAAAACCTCACCCATCAAAACCTTCTTTATGGTGACGTTACCTGCGGCGAAATACGGTTTGATCAGTACGCTTATCGTCGTCTTTACGCTAGTTATCACGGACTTTGGTGTGCCGAAAGTGATTGGGGGCAGCTACAACGTTCTGGCGACTGACATCTTCAAGCAAGTCGTGGGACAGCAAAACTTTGCCATGGGTGCGGTGACTAGCATTATGTTGTTATTCCCTGCGGTAATGGCGTTTGGCGCAGACCGCTGGGTACAGAAAAAACAAAAGAGCTTATTCGACACTCGCTCGGTGCCTTATCAGCCAGAACCTAATAAAGCGCGCGACAGCATCTGTTTGGTCTACTGCAGCATCATTTCTATTGCAGTGCTGGCTGTGCTTGGCATGGCGGTGTATGGCTCGTTAGTTACGTTCTGGCCTTGGAACAAAGCGTTGACGCTAAACAATTACAACTTTGCTGAAATGAGCACTTACGGTTGGAGCCCATTCTTCAACTCGCTAACGCTGGCAGGTTGGACGGCAGTGATCGGTACAGCCATCATCTTTGTCGGTGCTTACTGCATTGAGAAAGGGCGTGCGTTTGGTCCAATTCGTCAGGTGATGCAAATGCTTAGCGTGGTGCCAATGGCAGTTCCGGGTATGGTGCTTGGCTTGGGTTACATCTTTTACTTCAATGATGCGAACAATCCTTTGAACGTGCTTTATGGCACCATGGCATTCTTGGTGATTAACACGGTAGTGCATTACTACACCGTGGGTCACATGACAGCCCTGACAGCGCTAAAGCAGTTGCCATCGGAGATTGAAGCCACGGCGGCATCGGTGAAGCTTCCTCAATACAAGTTGTTCTTTAAAGTGACATTACCTGTGTGTTTACCTGCGATTTTGGACATTGCGACTTACTTGTTTGTTAATGCATTGACCACCACTTCTGCGGTAGTATTCCTTTACTCAACCGATACGATTCCGGCTTCGGTCTCGATTCTGAATATGGACGATGCAGGTCAAACTGGCGCTGCATCGGCAATGGCTGTGATGATCATGATTGCTGCCGCAATTGCGAAGATTGTTCAGATGACTTTGGGTAAATTGTTAGAGAATCGCACACAAGCTTGGCGCAAAAGATAAGGACACTTCGTGCAATACGTAAAAATTAAAGATTCGATTGTTGAACAGATTGAAGCGGGCATGCTATCGCCGCGTCAAAAACTGCCAGCAGAGCGTAAGTTGGCGGAATCGTTCGATACTACACGCGTCACTCTGCGTGAAGCTTTATCATTGCTAGAAGCGGAAGGTCGAATCTATCGCGAAGACCGCCGAGGCTGGTTTATCTCACCTGAACCATTGCGTTACGATCCAACCCAAACACTTAATTTTCCGAACATGGCGAAAGCGCAAAATCGTGTGCCAAAAACAGAAGTGATAGCCGCAAAAGGCACTTTGGCTAATAAATTGGCCGCTCGTTTGTTGGACCTTCAGCCGTTTTCAGACGTATTTCGTGTCGACCGCGTTCGTTACCTAGAAGAGCGTCCGGTGGTTTATGTCACGAACTACATTCGACCAGACATATTTCCCAACTTATTGTCTTATGATTTATCAAACTCGTTAACCGACATTTATCGTGAACACTATGGTGTGACGTATCAAAAGATTCGCTACCGCATTTCAACCAGCACTTTGTTGGGTGAAATGGCTCAAGCATTGCGCGCGACAGCCGGCACGCCAGCGATGGTGGTGGAGCGCATCAACTACAACCAGCACGGTGAGTTGATTGATTGCGATATCGAGTATTGGCGACACGATGCCATCAGCATTGAATCTCTGGCGGAACTCAATCGTTAAGTGGATTTTCTCATTATCTAAGGCTCCATCTCGGGGCCTTTATTTTATTCAGACAGGAACATTGAAATGGATTTGTTGGCGATTGGTCTCGTCGTTTTCTCTGCTGTTCTCCATGCGGGTTGGAATATCCTTGGTAAAAGCAACTCAGGCTCTGGACTCGCGTTTACTATGGCGGCCAGCTTTTCTGCATGTTTCATTCTTACCCCTTATTTGATTTGGTATTTGGCGACCATTGGCTGGACATCATTGCCGAGTGAATTTTGGGGATTGCTGTTCATTAGCGGCATTTCACAAATGGTTTATCTGGTTGGTTTGATTATCGCTTATAAGCACGCAGACGTGGGTGTGGTTTATCCGATTGCTCGGGCGCTGCCTGTAATGATGGTTGGCGCAATCAGTGTGGCATTGGGGCATGAATTATCCAGTCAGCAGTGGCTTGGATTCTTGCTGATTACCCTTGGTTGTATGCTGGTACCACTGACGAACTTTCGTCAAATGACATTCGGCTCCTATTTGAACGTCGGTGTGTTCTGGGCATTAATTGCCGCAATAGGCACAACGGGTTACTCGGTGGTCGACAAAGAAGCGCTGAGTTTACTCACAGGACAAGCATCAGAGATCTTGAATGATCAGTACAGTGCGATCTTTTACTTAGGCGTGCAGTTTTGGGCGATAGGTATTCCTGCCTTTGTGTGGTGCTTGGTTACAGGCAAACCAGATGAGATTAAGACTGCGTGGCAGATCCGCAAAACCGCCAGCATGGCAGGGGTAATGATGGCATCCACCTACGGTTTGGTACTGTTTGCGATGACCATGACAGACAACGTCAGTTTGGTCGTGGCACTAAGGCAAATCAGCATTGTGTTTGGATTGTTTATGGGGATTTGGTTTCTGTCTGAGAAATGGTATCTCACCCGAGGGCTTGGCGTTACTTCTATCGTGGCGGGGATCATTCTCGCGCTTGCGTATTGACCTATATTCACGAAAAAAGGCAGCGAATGAGCCTCTCGCTGCCTTTTGTATTAACTTGTAAGCCTTGTTTAAAAACGCAGTTGCGCACCAAACATCACACCGCCAGAATCAAAATCGCTATTCTTGGCGTAGTTGTACTCTAAGTTCAAACCAAAGTGTTTATAGGCCCAAGCGACACCAGCAGCGGCTTCTCCGCCAAGACTAGACTCGTCATATTCTTTATTCTGACCATTGTTTTTAAGCGTGTAACTTAACGTGTAGTAAGTGATACCGCCTTTCCCGTAAAGCTCAAAGCCAGCTCCCAGAGGGTAACTTGCGTAACCGCTGAGTCGAGGCCCGCCATAACTGACATCGGTGATTTCTGTTAAGGGACTGATAAGTACGGAGCCAATGCCGTTAAATGCGCCCTTATAGCCGGCTTCAATACCAAAGTTGTGATCGAACATGTAACGGTAATATACATCACCAAGGAACATGTCACCTTCATCATGGCTATTGTTCACATCGTAACTAACATTACCGTAGCCTAAATTTGCTCCAACAACATGTTGGGTTGGTTGTGCATGAGCCGTTAAGGAAAGTGCGGACAGTAAGCATGCAACGGCGTACTTGTAAGACATAAAAACTCCGAATCATAAAATGAAAAAACAAAACGTCATGTGGTGCGTTGGGTTAACGTAGCCTTGTCATGAACTCCGCTTTGGTATTGTTTAACCATTCGTAACGACGTCGATACATCGAACGCTTAGAACGCGACATGCCTTCGATATCACGACGCGGGGCATTCACATCGAGTGAGTAGAAATGACGGTTGTATTCGGTGCCGCCCAACTCTTGCCAGAGTGCATCGTAATCGGTTTTGATTCGTCCTTTACTGTAGCGTCGTGCAGCATAAGTATGGGATTGTGTTTTTACCGCTAGAATCGTATTCACTTCCCAAATTTGCGCGAGTAAAGTGAGCAAACTCACCATCAAGCTTTTTGGTCTTTGCCCGTAAAGTTTACGAGTTAACTTTTTAATTTTCGCGTTGTTCTCTTCACTGCTGCGTGGCCCTTGCAAGCCGCCAATCATAATGCTGCGTCCAGATTCTATGTGGCCGAGAGTAAATGAGAGCGTATAAAAGTTGCCATCCTCCGCGCTGTGTAGCACTAGGCTCATGTCGCCTTCTTTTTGGTAACGCGCTTCGTACACCAAGCGCACAGAGTACAATGTCTCGTCGATTTCAAATGATGTTAATGTTAAGCCAGTCGAATCGGTATAGATCTCTTCAATGGTCTGTTTAGAAAACAGCTCTGAAATGGTTTTGTAGTGATCAACCACTAGGTTTGAACGATCGAACGCTGAGTTATTTTTGATGATGTAGGGACGAAACGGTTTTTCTAAAAATCGGTGCGTACGTGCACAAAGTATCTCTAGCAATGACGATTCAATATTATCTGACAGGTGCTTAAACGCTCGTTTGTAGTAAAGTGCGCGCAAGATGAACTTAGCTCTGTAGGTCCAAATTGGCTTATAGACATCAGCATAATCATCTGAGTAAATTGATTTGCTATGGTAAAAAATGGATTTGTTCGCGGTCATTTTCACTCCAGATTAACGTGTGCTCAACAGCCACAATTAAGAACCGACGGACGAGCAGCGAAGAACCCGAAAAAGGGGAAATACAAAGCACTACTAAAAGGGGAGGTTTTGCTGTGCCCGACGTTTATATAAGGTTTTGAACACTGTTCTTTTGTTGGGATTCTAAGAGAAAATTGACCTTAGGTATTGTATGGGTTGGTAAGGAAATGTCAGTTTGGAAGCCACTTTGAACGTTGTGATTACGAGGTGGAAAAATGCTCGTGTTGGCAGAGTATGATGCCGTGTTGCTAAGTTAAAGTGAAATGAGTTGAACAAGAATTGAACGTTATTTGAAATTATTTTGACGTGTTTCTGGTCTTTATACGTACCTTATAAATATCGAGCCAATTTAGGTCCGATATAAAGGTAAGTAAGGAGAGGTTTATGAAACGCTTAATGACTTTAGCAAGTATGATTGCTCTGACTGCTGCACCTTCTGTTGTTTTTGCTGGTGGCTATCAGTGGACAAACGATACCGAAACGATCCATGGTGATGTTATGGATAGCAAACAAGCGGCTTATGAAATGGGTCGTGACATGATTCAGAACTATCAAAGCAAATCACCAGGTCAGCTTCGTGACGAGTTTACAAGCCTTACAGAGTATGTTGATCGCCAGTCGTTTTCTATCACTGACTCAAAAGTCATGGTGAATGAGTTCTTGCAAAGTGACGGGCAAGTTGTATACCAGCCTATTCTCAATGTTCAATACGAGTACCGCATGCGTGAAACCGGTAAATACTAACCAGTAAGACGGTCTCGATTTTCCGATAATTTATATCCTTGCTGTTTGTTTTGGGGAGCGCTGCTCCCCATTTTTGTATTCATTGATAGCAGAAACTTCCACTCTCTCAGCGCAACATTTGCTATCGCTCAGCGTTAGATATTCTTGCTCGTTGATTGTGCTCATCGTTTGTAAAGTGTTTACAGAAACGATGCAACGCACTAACAAGGATATCCGATGACACATAGTTCATACTGGTTCAAACAGGCCATTGAAGCTGAACAGCCAGAAACGCCGCAACCATTACATCAAAATATTGATACCGATGTTGCTATTGTCGGTGGTGGCTACACCGGACTTTGGACAGCGATTATGATTAAGCAGCAATCTCCTGAAAAACAGGTGGTTGTTATCGAAAAGGGCTTGTGTGGCAGTGGGGCATCTGGCGCGAATGGCGGCTGTATGCTGACATGGTCTACCAAGTTCCCAACGTTAAAACGGTTATTCGGTGAAGAACATGCTGTTTGGTTGGTAAAAGAGTCGGAACAAGTGGTGTTGGAGATTGACGCATTTTGCAAGCAACATGGGATTGATGCACAGCTATCACTCAACGGTGTTTATTATACGGCGACAAACCGAGCGCAAGCTGGAGGAATGCAACCAGTTGTCGACGAGTTACAACGGCTAGATGTGAACAGTTGGCGTCGTTGCTCGGTGGAGGAACTGTGTGCTAATGCGGGTTCACCTCGCCATATTGAAGGCTACCACTCTCCGGTTGCTGCTAACGTACAACCCGCCTTACTTGCGCGAGGGTTACGCCGTATTGCTATTGATCTGGGTGTAGAAGTTTATGAGAACACGCCAATGACGCGTCTAGATTATGGAAAACCTGCCACCGTCTGTACACCTAAAGGAAACATTCAAGCGCAGCAGGTGGTGTTGGCATTAAATGCATGGATGGTGGAGCAGTTTAAACAGTTCAAAAACAGTATCGTGGTGGTCTCTTCCGACATGGTGATCACCAAGCCGCTTGGTGATACTTTGTCTCAATCTGGTTGGCAAGCGGGTTCGAGTGTGTTGGACTCACGCATCTTCGTACATTATTACCGAGATACGCCAGATGGCCGTTTGATGCTAGGCAAAGGCGGTAATCAGTTCTCTTTCAACAACCAAGTTGACGCGATGTTTAACAAGCCGACGCGTTATCAAACTCTACTAAAAAAATCATTCGACAACCTTTTTCCTCGCTTAAAAGGGGCTGAATTTGAGTACTCTTGGACTGGCGGTTCGGATCGTTCCGCAACTGGGTTTCCTTTTTTTGGCCAATTGGATGAGCAAAGTAATGTCTTTTACGGGTTTGGTTATTCAGGTAACGGCGTTGCCCAAACTCGAATGGGTGGAAAAATTTTATCGTCGTTGGTGTTAGGGCTAG
Organism: Vibrio diabolicus; assembly: GCF_011801455.1. Classification (NCBI taxonomy): domain Bacteria; kingdom Pseudomonadati; phylum Pseudomonadota; class Gammaproteobacteria; order Vibrionales; family Vibrionaceae; genus Vibrio; species Vibrio diabolicus. The sequence goes on from NZ_CP042452.1 coordinate 249,430, forward strand.
ATAACGAATGGACGCGAAGTGGTTTAGCGCAAGGACCGCTTGGGTATTTTCCACCAGAACCAATACGTTGGCTGGGAGCAATGATGGTACGAAATGCTGTTCGCCGAAAAGAGGAAGCGGAAGACAATGAGAAACATCCGTTTGTTTGGGATAAATGGCTAGCGAAACTCGCAGGACCAGCAGGCAAAGCGGATAAGCTCGACTAAACTGAAGACTTTAGCCACAAACGAGACAGTTTGCAGTGAAAGTCATTGGGGGGCGATGTAGCCTTGTGTTAGCCTCTGTCTTTCAAGCTCAGATTTAAAAGGTGAGTAATATAATGAAAGTATTCAGCAACTTCGATAGCGGCAGCATTCACGTAGTGAAAGCGGACGACAAAAATGACATCCAACTTAAAATCCCTAATGACAATATGTCGGAATTCTACCAGTGGTTCCATTTCCGTCTAGAAACCGAAGCCGAGCAGTCGCACACGATCAAACTGCTTGATTTGGCTAAGTCGGCTTATCCAGAAGGGTGGCAAGGTTATGATGTCGTAGCGTCTTACGACCGTGAAGAATGGTTCCGTATACCAGCAGAGTTCGATGGCGACACGCTGACTTTCACTGTTATCCCTGAGCGTAGCTCAATTTACTTCGCGTACTTTGCGCCTTACACATACGATCGTCATTTAGACTTGTTACACATGGCACAAAGCGCGCACCACTGCCAACTAGAAACACTAGGCCACACATTAGACGGCAATGACATGAGCTTGCTAACGTTTGGTGAGCCGGAAGAAGGCAAAAAGAAAATCTGGATGATTGCACGCCAACATCCGGGTGAAACCATGGCTGAATGGTTCATGGAAGGCATGATCCAACGTTTACTGGATGAAAATGACACGGTTGCGCGTGCATTACTGGAAAAAGCAGTGCTTTACGTGGTACCAAACATGAACCCAGACGGTGGTATTCGCGGCCACTTGCGTACGAACGCGGTAGGCGTGAACTTGAACCGTGAATGGCAAACTCCGTCTATGGAGAAAAGTCCAGAAGTCTACCTTGTTCGTCAACGTATGCTGGAAACGGGTGTTGACATGTTTTTAGATATCCATGGTGATGAAGCAATTCCTTACAACTTCGTCGCTGGCTCAGAAGGTATTCCTTCTTACGATGAAAATCTTGCCGCTTTAGAGGCATCATTTAAGCAAGCGCTACTGACTATTACACCTGAGTTCCAAGATGAGATTGGTTATGATAAAGATGAGCCGGGTAAAGCGAATTTGACGGTAGGCTCAAACTGGGTCGCGGAGCAGTTCAAATGCCTGTCGTACACGATCGAGATGCCATTTAAAGACAACAACAATCACCCAGATCCGCTTTATGGTTGGTCACCAGAACGCAGTGTATTATTTGGGCAAGATGTCTTAGCTGCAACGCTTACCGTGGCGGATAAAATCTAGTTCGATAAGTTCACGTCTGTTCATTATTTCGAAAACAGCTCATTTTAAATGAGCTGTTTTTTTATGCCTTTGATATCCATTCTCTCCTGTAAAAATTTGTTGCCATTCACAGGCTTAAATGTCGATTCTTAAATTTGAGAAAATGGTTTTTTATGGTGATTTGCGTCACAGAAAACTGGCTATTTTGTGATATTCTCCGCAACGAATTGACTATGGCTAAACCAACGCAACGAGACTTTATTTCTCGGTTGGGTATGCGGATGAAGCTCATGAATAGATGGTCTTGAGGTTATCTTTCTCCGTTTTACGTCATTGGCGTTTGAATATCATTTTTTGATTCTTTCCTACGCTATTTAGCTATTTCTGTTCGAAGAAAAGAGAAAGTTACGGCTTCATATTTTACGGCAGTATGCTGCCTCGATGTGTTGCTTTGTGTACAAGAAAAAGGAAAAGAATAATGAAAAAAATCGCTATAGCAGTGGCTACTGTACTTGCTGGTGGTGTGATCTCAAACGTTGCACTTGCTGACACTTACATGGGCGGTAAAGTAGGTTACAACTCTCTAAATGATGCGTGTTACCTAAACGAACCTTGTGACGACGACAGTTTTGCAGCATCTATGCACCTGGGCTACAGCTTCAACGAGTACGTTGCAGCAGAGTACGGTGTTGATTACCTTGGTGACTTCACTGCAAACTTCAAAAAGCCGGGCCTAAACACCGTTGACGGTGATCTTTGGGCGTTGACTCTTGCTCCTAAATTCAACCTACCGCTAACAGATTCTTGGAATCTATTCGCGAAAGTTGGTGCTGCATACATGATGGCGGGTGACGAAAAAGATTTCGTACCAACAGGCTCTCTAGGTGCTGAGTACAAAATCAACTACAACTGGAGCCTACGTGCTGAATACCAACGTTACCAAGATATGTCTGATGACGTGATTGAAGACATGGATTCAGATTTCTTCGGTATCGGTTTCAACTACAAGTTTGGTTCTGAGCCAGTAGTTCAAGAAGAAGTGGTTGAGGAAGTAGTAGAAACACGCCCTGCAACACGTATTGTTGAGCATGTTTACCCTGCTCAAACAACAGCGACAGTACAATTCGACCTAGAAAGTGCAGAAGTGAAAGATGCATCGACTCTTTCTGGTACCGTTGATCTGATGAACACTTACCCACAAGCTCAAGTTGAGATCACGGGTTACAGTGATACGACGGGTTCTGCTGCGTACAACCAGCAACTTACAGAAAAACGCGCGAAAGCCGTTGCTGACGAGTTCCAAGCAAAAGGTATTGCGGCTGAGCGTATGACAGTGAAAGGCATGGGTGAAGCTAACCCAGTAGCAAGCAACGAAACACGTCAAGGTCGTCAAATGAACCGTCGTGTTGAAGTAGTTGTTCCTGCGTTTGAATACCAAACCACTGAGAAAGCAGAATAATTCCTGCTTAAGAGACAGTTCCAAAAGCCAGCGTGTATCACGCTGGCTTTTTTGATCCCACTTAACAAACTCAGCACTTTCATCAATTTGTCATCACCAGTTCATACCATGGCTGCCAAGTATTTGGGAGAGTGTTATGCAAAGTTTACCGCCGCTTAATTTGCTCCGAGCGTTTGAAGCCACGGCGCGATTACAGAGCTTCACTAAAGCCGCAGAGGAGCTCAATGTGACCCGTGCGGCCGTCAGTCAGCAGGTGAAATCGCTAGAGCTGCAGTTAAATGCAACATTATTCGAGCGCAAGGGTACGCACCTTACGCTGACCAGCTCAGCAAAAGAATACTGGCCTGTGGTTAACCATGTGCTTCAAACCTTATCAACCTCGACCCATCATTTATTTACTCGCCCACAGAACAAGCAAATTACCTTACATGTCGCCCACAGTTTTTGCTCGCAATGGCTAATACCAAGGCTGGCCGATTTTCAGCGTCAATTTCCAGATGTTTCCTTTAAGATCTCGACAACCGCGAATACGGTTCCAAACGCCAGTGCGATCTCAGATATAGAAATTATTAACGGAGATGGCGATTGGCAAGAGCAACAAGCTATTCAGCTTACCCAAGAAAACTGGATCGTTGTAGCAAGCCCCGGCTTTATTCAGTTAAATCCGATTGATGACCTCACGAAGTTGTCTCAAACACCTAAAATCTGCACCGGCGGTTATCATGAATCTTGGCAGGTATGGTTTGCGTACCAAGGTTATCAAGGCAAGGTGAGCAAAGTGATAGCCGAATTTGAACATTCATTGCTTGCTATTCAAGCTGCAACTAATCAACTTGGTGTCTTGCTGGTGAGAGACTTTCTTGTTGAGGATGAGTTGCAACAAGGGATATTAGTACAAATCGGAGATTGGCGTATGCCCAGCTCCGGCGCACACTATATGATGGTTAGAGCATCAGAAAAGTCACACGTAAACACCTTTGCCCAATGGTTAATACAAGGCCTTTGATGTTTTACGGTCTATTTTTACAGCGGTACTTATTCTTGCGATTTACCTAACAAAATGCGCGGTTTCTTATAGGGTCAGTCAACCTTCTCTAAAAGCTTTGAGTGTATGATGATCTAGCTTTACGTTATCTGATGCGCGCTTAATCCACACAGGATACTGTTATGGAAACAATGCAAGGCGGTAGAGAAAATGCCATCTATCGAAAAGGGAATTTGATATCTCGTCCTGCCAGTTATTGGACGATGACTGTCCATCTGCTACTTACCTATCTTCATTCACGAGGCTTTACGGCATGCCCTAAAGCGGTTGGTATTGAGAAAGGAAAAGAGTGGGTTAGCTATGTCGAAGGAGAGACTGACAACTATCCATTGATTGGCAACATTGCTTCTGTTTCCGCGCTCCAATCTGCGGCAAAAATGTTACGCGATATGCACGATGCATCTGAGGGTTTCCTTAAGCAATATCAAAATGAAACGCTGCACTGGATGCTGCCACCACGAACACCACAAGAGGTGATTTGTCATGGTGATTTCATGCCATATAACGTGGCACTCCATGGAGAGTTTGTCGTTGGTGTGTTTGATTTTGATACGGCGCATCCGGCACCAAGAGTTTGGGATGTCGCTTTTTCGGTCTATGGTTGGGCACCATTTAAAACCGATGAGCACGATAAAATGGGCTGTTTGGAGCAACAAATTCAGCGTGCAAAACTCTTCTGTGACGCTTATGGGTGTTCGAGATTGGAACGGGAAGAGCTGGTGGAGGTGATGACACATCGACTCTCCGCGTTAGTTGATTTTATGAGAGGGGTCGCAGCTCAAGGTGATGATAGGTTTCAAGCGAACCTAGAAGATTGCCATCATACCGCTTACCTCAACGATATCGAGTACCTAAGAAAACATAGACAAGTCATCACCCTAGGACTTTTAGGTTAGGGCTGGGTGATATCTTTAATGACATTGAATAACCACTGGTTTATCGGGGCTTGCTGTTGTGAGCGACGACAGCTCATCACGTAGCGAACATCAAGCTCTAACCCGCCAGGAAGCGCGATACTTCGGCAGCCCTTAGGCACATGTCCACTCATGGTTATACCAAAATGATCCGTTTGTAGGAGCACTTTTTGAATCATCGCAGGATGTTCAATTTCTACCTTAGGTGTGGTTCTGAACCCCATATGATTGAGCCTTTCCAACAACGGGTATCGGTAGTCGTTCCATCCCGGCGTTTTGAAAAGTAAAAAGGGGTAGTTTTCTAGCTCTTGGAAATGTTGAGCGGGATGCTTATCTCGAACAAAAAATACTGCTTTTCCTCGACCTAGTTCGTTTTGAATAATTGACTGCGGAAGATCCTCATCAAAATAATGAATCGCAATAGCGTTTTCACCCTCAGTTAATCGCTTTTTCGCGTCGCTCCCCCAACGTAAACAAGCGAACTTTGCTTTTGGGGCGTGTTTTAGTAATTCTAAGTAAAACTTGTCACCAAAGTAATCCCAAAACAATGTGTTCGCATAAATAGTGATCGAGCCGTCAAAATGAGCGGGTGAAAAACTCTGTGGTTTGATGGAATCAATACTGGTGAGGATTTGTTCAAAATGTGGCATGTTCGCCTCGACAAAAGCGGTCGGTTCAAAGCCATTTTTAGTCTGAATGAACAAAGGGTCATCGAGCTGCGCTTTCATTTTTGTCAGGTTTTTGCTGATTGATCCTGATGTCTTTCCGAGTGAATCTGCCACCAATCGGACGCTACGTAACTCATACATCCGTTTTAGTACCAATACGTTTTGAATGTCCAGATTAATGCTCATACATCGTCTCATTTGTCTTCTGCTGAGAAATCATATCTCTGGATTGCTGAACAAAAGACAACGTTCGGTCAATTTAAGCATGCTGTCGTATCTTATGGTTTATTGAAGGCGACGGTGGACAGCAAATAGGCTTGGTCATATCAATTTAGTGGTTTGGATTTCCATTTGGTAAATGATGACTTTCCTCGTATGAACATGTTTCTGTTGTTACAGTTTTTTCATCGAAAGAAAGTAAGAACAAAAACAGAGGTGACGTATGAAAAAATTAATCGCACTTGGTTTGATGGTTTGCTCAACAAACATAGCATTAGCTGGCGATGGGTCATACACGGGCACGATTGATATGACGATGGCTACGAAAAATCAGGTCGACGTCGAGCGCGCAGATTCTCAACTGACGCTGAAAGGTCGAAATGAAACGGCCTATGGCGGGGTAATTATCCAAACGGATGCTGCTACACAAAAAATCGAACTTCGTGGTCGACGTGATTAATCGAACATGTTGTTGTTAAGAAAATGCCGCGAATATCGCGGCATTTTTTATATTTTGAGATAGGTAAATCATCAAACTCAGCTTTGAACTTCAACCCCAGCTTCGATCTCGACTGGTTGCGCTTGAGTATCGCTTTCTTTCGCCGCATCAAGCATCTTGCGAATAATGAGTGACGCTGCCATTGCGATAGCGACCATGACAACAGCAAGGACAGTGAGTAATTGGAAATAATCACCATATACGTTTTGTACAATGTCTTGTGTGATGGTCTGTCCTTTCTCTAACGCGATAGAGGTTGAGAATGCAGCACCAATAATACCGCTTAATGCGATTGCCACAGAAAATAGGCTCACAGAGAAGTTTTCGATGTGCTTCGGCGCGACGGAAAGAATAAACGCTACGACCATCGAACCCACGATGACTTCTGCAATCGCTTGGAAGAAGTGAATAGCGAGAAAGATTTCTGGCATGATCACGACATCTTCACCCACGGTAGTCACGGCAAACGTCAAGATACCAAACGCTATCGCGGTCAGTACAAATGCCAAGGCGATTTTTGTCGCGGTAGAGAGGTAGATATCGCGCTTTTCCAGCAACCCAAAAAAGCCAGCTACGATAGGACCACCAACCATACACCAAAGCGGGTTCATTGCCATTGCTGCTTCTGGTTCGAGCGGAATAAAACCAAATAGAGAGCCTTTTAATGTGTTGATAGCAACCATGTTCATCGAGGTCATCATTTGTCCGTAGTAAACAAAGAAACAGGTTGTCAGCAAGGTCACAATTAAGATGGTCCCCATCTTCAAAGACTCAGCTTTGCTTGCTTTAAGCATCAGAGATATGAAGTATGCGATCGCCGCCCCTCCGATGGCGTATACGATATTTTGGCCAATATCCATGTTTGAAAACATGAAAAATACCAACGCGATCATTGCCAATGAAATCAATGCAAAAAGTACCCAGTTTTTTAAACTTACGGTTTTTTGATCAAGCTCAGAGGCTACGCCAACAAGATCTTTGCGGAATACCAATAGCATGATCAATGCCGCTGCTGCCATAACAGCAGAGATGGTAAAACCGCCATTAAAGCCGATCACAAGGACAATCATTGGGAACAAATATTGACCTAAAAAGGCGCCAACATTATTCACTGAATAATTGATTGGGTATCCTTTTTCAAAATCTTCTTGTGATTTGAACGTTCGTTTATAGAGGCTAGGGTAAGAGGGTGACATCAGGCCGCGGCCGTAACTGGCGAGCGCAATACCACACATTGAAAGTGGAACGTTAGAAGCAGAAGCCCCCAACACGAGTAATACGTAACCGGATGCAAAAGCGAAATATGCGATAGAAAGTGAGCGATAAGCTCCTAAAAACTTATCTGCAATAAAGCCGCCCGCAATCGCGAAAAGTGGCCCGATCGCCGAAAAAGCACCAACGATCATCATCGTATCGGCTTCGTTGTAATTTAGATCCTCTAGAAAAAATCGAGTTAGACTTACTAATACACCGTAAAATGATAAGCCAAACATCATTTGGCAGAACATCATGGATTTATTGAGTTTATTCCACATAATTTTGTACTCACATTAGCGGAGAAAGGTAGGTATTGTTATTTCTATTAAATAGTAATGAAACGAAAGATTGAGTATTGAAATAATTGTCGCATAACGTGGAAATGCTGCACTATATTTTCTAATGCTTAGGTAGCTAAATGCTAATGTGTTGTTCTAGATCAATTTGAATAAAGCAGTGCTTAATTCTGTTTTTGTTTAATTTTGTTGTATTTGTTACTGATTGAGGCTAAAGGGGGTTTATAGGATTACTGGTAAATAAAAAGAGGTCTTGCGAGAAAGGAAATTGCTGACGAAGTGCATCGCCAGCAATGATATAGCGGGCTTATTTGACTATTCGCATGGCGGTGCCATATGAATGACGGCCAAGCCACCTAAGGAAGTTTCACGGTATTTTTTGTTCATATCTTTACCAGTTTGATACATGGTTTCGATAACTTTATCTAATGAAATAAGGCATTTGCTCGTGCGCTTTAATGCCATACGTGAGGCATTAATGGCTTTCATTGCGCCCATGGCATTTCTTTCAATGCAAGGCACTTGAACCAAGCCGCCGATCGGGTCACAAGTCATTCCTAATGAATGCTCCATCGCAATTTCCGCGGCTATACAAATCTGCTCGTTACTGCCGCCTCTGAGTGCCGTTAAACCAGCGGCTGCCATGGATGAAGATACCCCGACCTCTCCCTGACAACCCACTTCGGCGCCGGAAATTGACGCGTTAGTTTTGTATAAGATGCCGATAGCGCCAGCGACTGCGAGAAAGTCTTTCAGCTGTTTAATATCAAGCTCTTTGATGAAGCGATGGTAGTACATCAATACCGCCGGAATCACCCCAGCAGCGCCATTAGTTGGAGAAGTAACGACTTGTCCGCCAGCTGCATTTTCTTCGCTAACCGCAAAGGCAAAGAGGTTAATCCAATCCATGATCTCCATTGGATCATTCTCAACTGCAGCGTTGGCTTCGAGCTTTTTCAAAAGGTTTGGTGCACGACGAGTGACATTGAGACCACCTTCTAAAATCCCTTCCGTATCGAAACCACGTTGCATGCAGAGCGACATCACTTTCCAAATTTGTTCTGCTCTTTGGCTAATTTCTTCATCTGAGCGGAATGCCAGTTCGTTTTGTAGAATCATGCCTCCCAAACTAAAACCGTTAGTCTCGGCTTTTTCCAGCATCTCATCCGCTGATGTGAAAGGAAATGGTACCGCGACTTCATCTTGTTGCGTGCCGTTTTCTAGTTCGTCAGCGGTGGCGATGAACCCACCTCCGATGGAATAATAAATTTCAAACGCCACTTGGTCTCCCGCAGCGTCTAGTGCGGTAATCGTCATTCCGTTTTCATGCAGGGGAAGGTTGTCACTATGAAAGACGATGTCATGGTCGTAGCTAAACTCAATCTGGTGCGTACCAGCGAGCAGCAGCGTGTTGTTGTCTATAGTATTTTGTAGCGCACTTTTAGCGCTACTCATTTTGATGGTATCGGGTTTATTTCCCATCAAACCAAGGACAGTGGCTCGGTCTGTGTGGTGCCCTCTACCAGTGAGCGATAATGAGCCATAAAGGTCCACTTGCACCCGATGCACTTTCGCCATAGAGTCGCTAACTAGTTGAGTGAAATGGAATCCGGCAAGCATAGGACCATTAGTGTGGGAGCTAGAAGGCCCGACACCAATCTTAAATATATCGAAAATCGACAGCATAATTGACTTCCTTTAGCAGTGAACCTTTATAAAGTTCTCTAGAACAGTGTTGTTAACTAGATGTTAAAGCCTGTAGGCCGGGAGTGAAAGAAGATTTTTGTAACACTGCCAACTAAGCGCGAGATTTTGAAATGAAGTTAGACAATGTGGTCATTGTTTTAGGTAAACGCCTCGTCAATAGCAGATTGACCGTTGAAGGGGTAACAAGAGTCGAAGCCTTATCTAATACGATTGCGTCATTGCCGACAGAGCGAACGGCGATTATTTTTTGTGGTGGATTAACGCAAGGACAATGCATTTCTGAAGCAGATGCAATGTACAGTTATTTTAAATCTCTAAATGCGGCCGCTGTGCATCCGTTCCCTGAACATCAAGTACTTTTAGAAAATCGTTCTTTGAATACGTTTCAGAACATGCGTTACGCTTCTCGCGTTTTGTGTGATAGTGGTTTGTTCCAGTTATGGTCAGCGCGTCCGGTTGAGGTCACCTTGTTGTCGAATGACTACCACCTTGAGCGAATCATAGAAATCCAAACCTTGATGGATGAGCAGGGATTATTACGAGTACTAAAATCTGAGTGCGCCTCCATGGGCGTTACTCTCAACTTACCATTGGATATCAACAAACATATCAGCGTACCATACCCACATAAAGGGCCTGTGGCGGCGGTATTTTTATTACTGGATGAACTCACGACTTACCGAGTTTATTTAGAAGGGGTCAAGCTGGGAGCATTTTTACGAGACTTATCGGTTGTCCGAAAGAAGCCGCTTATGATCGCGAGACATGCCATTCAGCAATTGCTCGCTTTACCACTCGATAAAGATAGTTTGCAACAGATTGAAGATATGAAAAAGGCCATCGAAATGACGGCCTTGGATGAATCTGTAGGAGTTGCGGAACAAGCGTTAAGGATCGTTCATCCGATATTAACTGCATTGAACCGCCGCTTGGATCCTGAATCTATTCATTAAGTTCGCGTTTTGTGCGGACTGCGCTCAATGCGATCAAACAGTAGCAAAGGAGTTCCATGCCTTCTTCCGAAATATTTTTAACATCACGGATGTAGTTCTCGTCCATCACTTGTTGCCAAAAACTGCCCATGCCATACAAGCGAGAGAAGACCAACAATAGCATCACGGCACCAATTAACAGTTTCATGTGGGGAACCGTTAAGATGGTCGCCATTTCGTTCATGGTACCTTTACCACCTTGGTAAGCTTTGGCGCAAGCCAGTGCGGTGACAGCGAGCGCAGGGAAAACCCAAGAACCATGACGAATCATGTCTGTCCAATAGTCTGTTTCACGAATAATGAGCACCGCGAAAAAGCCGGCAATCAAAATGGCCGCATGCTTTAGCTGAGGCTGTTGTTTAGATAGACTGAAAAATGACCATGACGCAATCGCGAGCATCACAAGCTGGAGTGTTTCTGTTATGGAAAGCTCACCAAGGCTTGAACCCAACACGACATAATCAAGGCGAAGACTGAGGTTAACGAGAATACTGATAGCGACAATCATCAATGCACTTAAACTCGATTTATAAATGATGCGCTTTGACTCTTCAGTAACAACGTTGCTTGGGGCTGACTCGGCTTCTTTTACTATTTGTGTTTTCATCTTGCTCACCTGTTCCAGAAAATGTGGAATAAATGTGAATTAGTGTGATCTGTGTTTGGGATTTTATTGTCCAAGTGGAAAGTTATGTCAGAGGAATGTCAAGAATAGAACACTGTTCGATATAGTATCGATGTGCGGTAAAGTCAGAGGTATGTAAAAATGAAGTGAGAAAGTTTGATAAATCAAATAAAAAAGGAGCCTAAAGGCTCCTAAGTGATAGAGGGAATCTGGCGTGTCGACAAAAAAATTTAGTAGTCGCCACTCTCACTTTCTTTATGATTGTCGCGATAGTATTCCCATTGCTCGACATGATTATCGTCAGACAGCACGCAGTAAGTCACACGTTCGCCATTTTCCGAAACGGTATCCAACTCACCACCTTGCTGAACACAGTAAACGGCTGCAGGATTTGCGACGGAGGTATACTCAGTCGAGCGAGTGGCACCTTCGTAAGTTGAACAACCAGCCAGTACCAACGTTGCAGCCATAGCCATCATTAAATTTGTCTTTTTCATTCTTTATCTCCGCATGGGGTGGGCGAGTATTGTATTGATTATAGGCAACTTTCAGAGATTATTGTCTTATCGATGTTAAAAGTAAGAGGGACGTATAAGAATTTAGATATTCTCATCTTTTACTGGTTATCACGTCACACTTCTATTTGTTGCGGATTGTTACGAAGGTTAGAACCGTTGCGTTCAAACCAATGTCTTGAACGCATTTGGACCGACAACGATGATTTAAAGCGTGAAGTTCGGTAATATGCGCGCAAAACATGACAGTGGTATTTTCGATGAGACACTTAAAATCGACCGTTCATCCGGACATTGAGCACTTGGACGACAAAATTATTTTCCAGCGCAATGCGGCACGCGCCATCGTACTAGATGGTGAAGATGTGTTGTTGCTCTATACAGAGCGTTACCATGACTACACTTTGCCAGGTGGTGGTATTGATGATGGTGAAGATGTGATTGCTGGACTAGTTCGTGAACTAGAAGAAGAAACCGGCGCGCAGAATATCCATGGTATTAAGCCTTTCGGAATTTTTGAGGAGTTTCGTCCTTGGTACAAAGACGACGCTGACGTAATGCACATGGTGTCGTATTGCTATACATGTAAAATCGATCGTGAGTTAGGCGAAACGGCTTATGAAGACTATGAAGTTAAAAATGGAATGCGTCCAGTATGGATGAACATTCACGAAGCGATAGCGCACAATGAAAAGACCATGGCAGAAAGCCCGAAAAAAGGCATGAGCATCGAGCGCGAAACGTTTTTGCTTCAGTTGATTTCTAAAGAATTACTATAAATAACTTAGCTTGCCTCATAGTGACTTACCTACTCGTTGTTCTGTTAATAGGTCAGCTTTTAAATCGATAAAAAAAGTCCGGACTCCCCCCCGGAACCCGGACTTATTCCAGACGCGCAAGCGAAGCGTCATCTTGATATTTTAAATTTGTTTCGAACTATGAAAACAATAGCTGTTTTACATTTAGTGTGTAAATAATTATTAGGTCCAACCATTGGTTTTCATGTTTTTTGCAAACGCAATGTGACGCATATCTACCCAATTGGCAAGCGCAATTTGGGTACCTTTTAATAAACCACTACTCTTTCTTATCTTTAAGATACCTTACCTCAACTTTTTTGCACACGTTTGCATAGAGATCACGAGTTTTCAAATTGGCCGAACACGATCTTGTAATTTTACGTTTTTCTGACATTGGATTTTGTCGTGATTTTTATCACAAATTGACCAACGGAGGTAGTGGACTAAAGTCGATCAGCGGTTGCGAAACCATCGGAGCATCTGAAGCAAATAAGAGTAAAGGTTGAAATGATGAGGATTGTAACTGACGGATATCTATCAACTTTTCCAGCGCGAAGAATCGACTAACGTATTGGCGAGTCTCTTTAGGTAGTGTGAGCTTCTGAAAGTCGTTACTGCCTGCTCGCTGAATAGCGCGTGCGACACGCCCTTCACCTGCATTGTAGGCCGCTAATGTCAGCGCCATGTTTTGATCGAATTTGTTGTATAAAAACGTCAGATACTTGAGTGCTGCAGCTGTGCTTGCTTCTGTATCAAAGCGATCGTCTTGTTTTGTATCTACGGTCAACCCGAATCGTTGAGCTGTTGCTGGTATCAGTTGCCAAAGTCCGGCGGCGTTGGCATGAGAAACGGCTTTGGGGTTGTAAGAGGATTCCAACATTGGCACTAAGGCTAGACTCTTTGGTAAAGAGTGGCTTTGCAGTTGTTTGAAAATATGATGAATCACTAGGCTGGATGAATCGAGACGCTTGGCAATTTGTGGTTTGTATGGGGCTAAAACTTGATATTGCGTTTGAATATCAGCTGGGCTTGGTTTCGCCTGACTGGTGATTGAAAGGCAGGATAGTAAGGCGATAAAAATAAAAAGGCCTACAGTACTCAGCCGAGATGGCGACTGAATCTGTAGGCAAGACGAACATCGTTTAGAACGATTTATCTTCATAAGTGTGTTGCACAGGTTGTTTGAGTTGACTGACCAACTCATGGAACGCCGCAGAGCTGTGGCCATTGCTCTGATTGTATTGTTGGCACTGACTTACCAACGTTTCCAATAGCGCCCATTGTTTTCTAGCTTGCATACCTATTTGGGCAGGCAAAGCATTGAAAATTCGTTTTACGCTGGCGTCATTACACGCTAACCCCAGCTCTCGCATACACTGGCTTCTATCACTGGCTGAGCGGCTAAGTTTATTGAGTATTGGCATTTGTTTCTGAACATTGTTACTCAGTGCCTCACCATCAAACTTTAAGTACAACGTTTTTTGCTGTTGAAGCAAAGGGATAAGTTGTTGATAGAGCTTGATATCCTCAGGTATTGAGCGAATAAATTGTTGAATTCGCTGCGATACTGCGCTTGCCATGATCTCTTCCTAGTGTGTTATTACTCGTGACCTGTATGGAATTGCATGATCGCCTTTGATAGTGCTTTGGTATCTAGGCTAAGTTCGCCACGCGCTAATGCGTTACGTACTTGTTCTACTTTTTCCATATCAACATCAGGTAGTGATGCCATTTCAGCTTGAGCGCGATCTATCGCTACGGTATTCGCTTGAAATGTAGGCTCGTGTACCTTGCTCTGTTCGACGACGTCGACAGGCTGTTTGCTTGCTTGCTGTAATTTTGTTTGTGGGACATGACCGCCCGCGACTTTGTCGATTTTCATGCTGTGGTCCTCATCATCATGTTCTAAATTAAGTAGGCGGTTAGGATGTGATAAACATTAAATATTTTTTTTGTACTCGAAATTCAGCGTTACTGACGAGAGCCAAAATTAAAAAATGTTACTCTGAGTCCAAAATCAAAATTGAGTATGAACCTGGTTTAACCCGGTTACGACAGCTCTAATGACCTTGCCAGAACTTAGGTTTTCTACTTCAATTTGTTGCCCTTTCGCACCATCTTCTAAGGCGACTCCTTTCGTGCTGGCGCTAAATCCATTTTTGCTCGCAATCACTATGACCTCATTGCCTTTTTCGATTAAAGGTGGAGCCGATAAATTGGATGGGTTGACCACTTGCCCTGCACGTAAACGGCGAGAGGTTTCTAAGCCTATTGCTTGTCCTGGGCGAGTATAAAAATCGTCTTGTCGCGAGATGGTGCGCGTTTCCAGTTTAACGTGCTTGGCAGTCACAACTTCATTTCGACCGACCGTGGTTGTGGCAACCAAGACAGGCAGTGTCAGAGAAGATTTTATCGTGACGTTAATTCGCCAGGGTGAAGCGATGTCATCGCAACTTACTGAGCGCTTAAGGTTTCCAACTGGCAACGCTTGATTGTCGCGACCAGTGATGACCAGAGGCGACTCACACTCAGGTAGGTGATTCGCCGAGCCTGGTACCCACATGTCGAAATCCAGTTGGTATTCTCCCCACTGGTTAGAGTGAGCATTTTGGGCCACTTCTTGTTTGAAATGCTCTGCTACAACGGATTTTATCTCCTCAACGCTTAGGGTTCTGCCAGAGGTGTTGGCGAAAGTTTGCCCTGGTATTAGAGCAAGCAGAGTTAGCATTAATGTTGAGGAAGTAAGCACTTTCCCCTTGCTTTTAATGCTTTCCGTGAGCCGGAAGTTTGGCTTCCATCCTTGTTTGTAAGTCATTGATATATATAACTATTTTTTATGGCACGCATCTTGTTTGTATGTTGGCGTATTCGAGCCAACTGTAAGGAAGATGCATGGCGATCACATTTGAAAATGCTTTAGGTGTACATCCAGAGGCACTTAATTTTCGCGTTCAGCGTACCAAAGTCCTTGCCAGTAACCTAGCAAATGTTGACACCCCTGGGTATTTGGCGAAAGACCTAAGTTTCACCACCGTAATGAACCAGGTGGCTGCAGGCGGTGTGAACAAACCAGTGCCTAAGTTTCAGGTTCAGGCCCAATACTCGGTGCCTTACCAGAACAGCAAAGATGGCAACACTGTAGAACTGGGTGTTGAACAAGCGAAATTCACGCAAAACAACATGGACTTTCAAACTAGCCTGACGTTTCTCAACATGAAATTTAATGGCTTAACGAAAGCGATTGAGGGACGTTAATTATGTCATTCACTGATATTTACTCGATCACTGGATCCGCGATGACGGCACAAACTGTGCGTCTTAACACGGTCGCCAGTAACTTAGCTAACGCGGACGCGGTGTCTGCAAATCCAGATGACGCTTATAAAGCGCTGAAGCCCGTATTCGCGACTGTGTACCAAAAAGCGCAGCTGACAACGGAAAACGGGGTTTATCCCAATGCTGAAGTTCGCATTGTTGACGTTGTGAAAAATGCGGGAGAAGCCGAGAAACGCTTTGAGCCAAACAACCCGTTGGCCAATGGTGAAGGTTATGTGTATTACCCAGATATCGATGTCGTGGCTGAAATGGCAGACATGATGTCAGCGACACGTAGCTTCGAAACCAATGTTGAAGTGTTATCAAATGTGAAAAGTATGCAGCAAGGTCTGCTTAGATTAGGGCAGGGCAGTTAATGAGTCTCGCACAATATACACCTTTATCGTCTGATGCTCCTGTGAGCACTAAAGCAAAAGAGAACAATGGCATTGCACCAAATCCTAAAGATATGAACAGTGCTTCTTCATTAGAGAACGAATTCATTTCTTTGATGGTGGCGCAGATCCAAAACCAAGATCCACTTAACCCACTTGATGGCACGGAATACGTTGGTCAGTTGGCTCAATTCTCTCAAGTTCAAAGTACCGAGAATATGTCCAAGACAATGCAACAGAGCATGATTCTCCTCGACAACATGCAAGTGCTATCGACAGCGGGGCTCGTAGGACAAACTGTTTACGTCAATTCCAAAGAATTTGAGCTTGGTGAAGGCGTTCAGAACGGAAAAATCGAACTGGCTCATAGCTCAAACCAAGTGACGTTAGTTGTGAAAGATGAGTTTGGTCAATCTACTAAAGTGCCATTAGGTGCTCACGGCAAAGGTGACGTCGACTTTTCAATTAATCCTGAAGAACTTGGTCTTAAACCAGGCAAATACTCAGTGGCAGTAGAAGTGCAAGAAGGGCAAGCAAGTCCAAATGTGCTCATGGCTGGCACTGTTGAGCAAGTGCGTATTCCAAATACTGGCGGCGCAGCATTAGTCAATGTCCATGGCGTTGGCAACGTTCCTTTCTATCAAATCACTCAGTTTGGTGCTTAACCAAATAGGGAAATCAGAGGTCTTTTTATGAGTTTTAACATCGCACTAAGTGGTCTGGACGCGACCAACACAGAGCTAAACACAATCAGTCACAACATTGCCAACGCATCAACGTATGGTTTTAAAGGTGGCCGCACAGAATTCTCCGCAGTATACAACGGCATGCAACCTGGTGGTGTAGAAGTCGCGTCAATTTCACAGAACTTCGACAAAGACGGCAGTATCTCAGGAACTGGCCGTGCGATGGACTTGGCGATCAACGGTGGTGGCTTCTTTGTCACTAAAGACAACATGGGTCAAACGCTATACACGCGTTCAGGTGTATTCGCGACAGATAAAGATAACTTTGTTACCGCTAACAGTGGCGCAAAACTGCAAGGTTACAGTGTGGATAGCAACAACAACCTGATGACAGGCTCTGTGGGCAATATCCAAGTATCTACGTCATCACTGAATGCAAAAGCGACAGACGGTCTTGATTTTGTTGCAAACTTTGATGCAAGTGCGTCTGCCATTGATAAAACGGTAACGCCGTTTAATCCGGACGATCCAAACTCATTCAATTCGTCTTACACCACAAAAGTCTATGACTCGCTGGGTAACTCGCACACGGTAACTCAGTACTTCACTAAGACCGCTTCTAACTCTTGGGAAGTGAATGTTCAAGTGGATGGTGGTGCAACACCAGTGACAACGGTGCCAGTAACGTTTGACAAAGACGGTTCGCTTTCTTCACCGACGGCTCCGTTTAATGTTTCATTCCCTGCGGCAGGCGCAAACGCGATGAGTGTCGACATTAACTTGAAGGGCAGCACGCAGTTCGGTGCGAAATTCGGCGTAAGTACTAACAGCCCGAACGGCTATACATCCGGTGAGCTTGCAGGTGTACGCGTTGAAGGTAATGGCATGGTTTACGCGACCTACACTAACGGCCAATCACAGCTGCAAGGTCAAGTTGTACTTGCAGACTTCGCCAACACACAAGGTTTAGCAAAAGTGAGTGGTACGGCATGGACTCAAAGCTTCAGCTCTGGTGCGCCAATCACGGGTGTCCCTGGTTCAGGTACGTTGGGTGATTTAACCCCAGGTGCGCTAGAAGGTTCTAACGTTGACCTAACCAGTGAGCTTGTGGCGCTTATGACCGCACAGCGTAACTACCAAGCAAACGCGAAAACCATCTCTACCAGCGACAAGCTAACTCAAGCTTTGTTTAACGCGGTGTAATGGGAGTTTTGCATGGATAGCTTGTTATTTACTGCAACGTCAGGTGCGAGTCGAGTTCTTAAGGCTCAGCACGTGCGTTCAAACAACTTATCAAACGCTGATACTGCTGGCTTTCGAGCGGATATGGAGCGCGTGCGCAGTGTAGAAATGCAAGGCCCAGGTTTTGATGGTCGCACTATGGTTGTGACCAACTCTGCCTCAACGCGTTTTGATTCTGGCGACATTATGAAAACGGGACGCCCGTTGGATGTCGCCATCATGGGTGAGGGTTATCTTGCTGTTGAAACTCCTGCGGGTAACGAAGCGTACACGCGAGCGGGCAATATCCAAGTCGACACTTTTGGTGCCATGACCATCAACGGTTTTCCTGTTCTTGGTGAAAATGGGCCTTTGGTTGTGCCTGATTATCAAAAGATTGAAATCAGCGAGCGTGGTCAAGTATCCGTGATTCCGCCAGGTGGTGGCGCAGAAATCGTCGCGGGAACGTTGAAGTTGGTTAAACCAGAAATGAACCAACTTCAAAAAGAGAGTGACAGCCTACTGCACAGTGTAGATGGCGTGCCATTCGCTGCCGATGAAACCGTGCAACTTTCTCCTGAGCACATCGAGGGCAGTAACGTATCTGCCATTGATGAGTTGATTAGCGTGATGTCGTTAACGCGTAACTTCGAGATGCAAGTTCGCATGATGAAAACGGCCGAGACGTTGGCACAAGCTGGTAATAAATTAATGGCGGCGAGATAAGTCTCGCCCCGCAAGGAGTAATAAAAAATGCATTCAGCATTATGGGTAAGTAAAACAGGCATGGCAGCGCAGGACACGAAGATGACTGCCATTTCTAACAACCTAGCGAACGTAAATACAGTTGGCTTTAAGCGTGACCGAGTTGTATTCGAAGACCTTTTCTACAGCATTCAGCGTCAACCTGGTGCTCAAGTAGACCAAGTTAACGAGTTGCCAAGTGGTATTCAGCTAGGTAGCGGTGTTCGCGTAGTTGGCACGCAAAAAGTGTTTACGCAAGGTAACACTCAAAATACAACACAAGAGTTGGATCTTGCCGTAATGGGACAGGGTTTCTTTCAAATCGAAAACTCGGATGGACAGATCATGTACACACGTAATGGTCAGTTCCATGTCAACTCTGAAGGCTTGATGGTTAACAGCCAAGGCTTGCCGTTAGAGCCACAAATTCAGATCCCAGATAATGCCTCTTCATTCTCTGTTGGTGTTGATGGCACGGTAACAACAACGACGGCGGACGATCCAACGCCACAGCAGCTGGGTCAAATCACTCTCGCAAAATTCATTAACCCAGCAGGCTTAGAGGCCGTGGGTGGTAACTTGTTCCGTGAAACGGAAGCCAGCGGCCCGGCAGATGAACTGATTGCTGGTGAAGATGGCGCAGGCCTCATCAAGCAAGGTGCATTGGAAGGTTCAAACGTACAAGTCGTGGAAGAGATGGTCGACATGATCACGACTCAACGTGCGTATGAGATGAATGCGAAAGTGGTCTCTGCTGCAGATGACATGCTGAAGTTTGTTTCGCAATCAATGTAAGTATGAAATTGGTGATGATGAAGGAAAAAGCAATGAAATGGCTTTCTAAGAGTTGGGCAGTAGCCGCCGTGTTGCTGGTGGGATGTGCCGGCCGTCAGGAATTTATTCCGCCTGAGCCAAATGCCGAGGAATACGCACCACCAACGCTCGATTACACGTTGCCGGAAACCCAGTCTGGTAGCCTTTATCGTCACCAATACACGATGACCCTGTTTCAGGATCGTCGTGCTTACCGAGTTGGCGATGTGTTAACGGTTCAACTATCAGAAGAAACCTCATCGAGCAAAAAAGCGGGTACTAAGTTTGGCAAAAGCTCAGCGGTTAATTTCGCGGCGCCGACCATAGGAACGAAAACGTTCGATGAGTTAGGGGTTAGTGTCGATGGCAGCCGCAACTTTGATGGCAGTGCTTCAAGCTCACAGGGCAATAAGCTGCAAGGTGCAATCACCGTAACGGTACACGAGGTATTACCTAATGGTGTATTGCGTATCAGTGGCGAAAAATGGCTGCGCCTAAACCAGGGAGATGAGTTTATTCGTCTCACTGGCATTGTTCGTGTGGATGATATTAATCGCAGCAACCAAGTTTCTTCTCAACGAATTGCTGATGCACGAATTACCTACGCAGGTCGCGGAGCTCTGGCTGACAGCAACGCAGCCGGATGGCTAACTCAATTCTTCAACAGCCCATGGGTACCTTTCTAATGAAGACAATGCAATCTTTCTTTATGTCTTTCCTATTGGTGTTGACCTTGGGATTACCAACCACTTCACATGCTGAAGTGGAAATTCCGATCATGGACTTGGTCGATGTACGCGGCATTCGAGAAAACCAATTGGTTGGTTATGGTTTGGTGGTTGGCTTAGCTGGCCAGGGTGACCGAAACCAAGTGAAATTTACTTCTCAATCTATTACCAACATGCTTCGTCAGTTTGGGGTTCAAATTGATGACAGTATGAACCCTAAGCTACGAAACGTGGCTTCTGTGAGCGTGACAGCAACCGTTGATCCAATGGCGGGCCCCGGACAAACTTTGGACGTGGTCGTGTCTTCAATTGGTGACGCGAAAAGCCTCCGTGGCGGTACGCTATTGTTGACGCCTTTACGCGGTATTGATGGTGAAGTGTATGCCATTGCACAAGGAAACGTCGTGGTGGGCGGTTTGTCTGCAGAAGGGCGAAGCGGCTCCAAAGTCGAAGTTAATACACCAACGGCAGGTCGCGTCCCGAATGGTGCGACGTTAGAGAGAGAAATCAAAACTGATTTCAACCAGCGTGATGAAGTCACCTTAAACCTGCGTAAACCAAGCTTCACGACGGCAAAAAATATCGCGCGTGAAATTAACAATACTTTTGGGCCTAACGTTGCTGTTGCGATCAATAAAGCGCGCATTGATATGCGTGCACCAAAAGATACCCAACAGCGCGTAGTGATGATGTCGATGCTTGAAGAAATGAGCGTCGTGGAAGGCCGCAAGCCGGCTCGAATTGTCTTTAACTCTCGCACGGGAACGGTCGTGATCGGTAAGAGTGTCAAAGTGAGTGAGGCGGCAGTGAGCCACGGCAACTTAACCGTGCGAATTTCTGAATCACAACAAGTCAGTCAGCCAAATGCGTTTGCAAATGGCGATACGAAAGTCGTTAACCAAACGGATCTTGATGTGAACGAAGATTTAGCTCAAATGGTGATTTGGCCTCCAGGCACGGAGCTCAACACTATTGTGACTGCGGTAAACAGCTTAGGTGCCACACCTACTGACTTAATGTCTATCCTGCAAGCACTGAGCGAAGCGGGTGCATTGAACGCTGAATTGGTCGTGATTTAAGGAGTTAAGGATGAAACTAGACAGTACCAATGAACAAACTCAACTGAATTCGATGCTGTATCACGACAACAGCGCACTTGCCAACATCAAGCAGAGTCGAGATCAGGAAGGCGCGCTTGAAGTAGTGGCGGGTCAATTTGAGGCGATGTTTTTACAAATGGTGCTGCGTCAAATGCGCAGCAGCAGCGATGTTCTAGCGGATAAAGACAGCCCGTTTGCGAGCCAACAGCAAGGTGTTTTCCGCGATATGTACGATGGGCAACTGGCAATGGAACTGGCAAAAAAGCAGAGCTCTGGCATTGCCAATATGCTCATCCAGCAACTTAGCCCCTCTATGCGCGAAGTCGCCTTTGATGCTGCGCGTAACATCTCATCTGCAAACGATGGTAAAGGTGCGAATTCTGAATCTATCTCACAGCTTGATGCTAACGAGATTGAGGGGAACTCAAGCTTATTTAATACCGCCTCTCAAGCCGTCGCCTCTGTAAAACAGGTGCTCGGTGAGGCCGGTATGACTACCGCGTTTTCTCAGCCGTTGATCAGGAAAATGGAGCTGTAAATGAACCTAGTTAATATTGCCCTTTCAGGTTTAGGCGCGAACCGCGTGGCCTTAGACGTAACGGCACAAAACGTGGCGAACGTGAATACTGTGGGCTACAGCCGTCAACAAGCGTTGATGGCATCAGTTGATGACGGAAAAGCCAACCGCTTAAGCCCTGGTTTAGGGGTAGAGGTCACCAGCATTCGCCGCGTTACAGACCAATTTCTGATTAAGCAAACGTGGTCCACTAACAGTATGGCGGCGTACGCTTCTGGCTACACCAGCAACATGAGCCAATTGGAAAATACGCTAGGGGCCGATGGCTTCAGTATTTCTGCTGGTTTGGACTCTCTAAACGCTGCGCTTAACGATGCTACGGTTAAGCCTGAGTCGATCCCTTACCGTCAACAAATCATCAACGAATCTGAAGCGTTGGCGCGCCGCTTTAATACGTTGACCGAGTCTTTGCACAACCAACATAAAGATATGAGCGACCAGCGTAATGCGGCACTCAACCACGCGAATAGCCTCATGGAAAACATCGCGAAGGTAAACAAGCAGCTGGTTGAAATGCAAGGAACAGGCGGCAACCCATCGCAACTTATGGATGAACGAGATAAATTGATCGGCGAGTTATCTCAAACCATCGAAATCAGAACAACAGAACAGCCTGACGGCAGTGTTCAGGTAACGTTGACCTCTGGTCAGCCACTTGTGATGGGCACGGACCATGGCAAACTCGCAGCCGTTCCAGATCCTAGTGACCCTTACGTAGCAGACTTACACGTAACATTCTCAAGCCAAAGTTTTGCGATTGGTGACTCTCTTGGTGGCAAATTAGGTGCGATTAACGATTATCAAACCGATGTATTAAAACCAAACCAATTGGCTTTGAATGACATGGCGAAAGCATTAGCGGATGAATACAACGCTGTGCTCGCTACTGGACAAGATTTAAATGGTAACCCAGGTAAACCATTGTTCAGCTACGACCCTGCCAACCCAGCGGCAAGTTTGGATATCACTGAGTTGACTCCAGGTGAGCTTGCGTTTTCAAGTGATGGTACGCCAGGTAATGCGGATGTATTGCAGTCGTTGATTAATTTAAGCAACAAGCCTGTTTCTGTGACTGGCTATGGCTCAGTGAGTTTGAATGACGCATTCAGTTCTATGGTGGGTCAAACCGCGATTAAAGCACGCCAAGCAGACGCCGATTACCAAGCTAAGTTAGCCATGAACAAGCAAGCACATGCGGCTCGTGACAATGTAAGTGCCGTTAACAGTGATGAAGAAGCGGCTAACTTAATGACGTTTGCTAATGCACACAATGCCAACATGAAAGTGATCAGCACAGCGAATCAGCTGTTCGATTCTGTATTGCAGTTATTCTAAAGGAAACCCAGATGCGAATCAGTGACAATCAATTTAGCCAAATGATGCTGCAAAGCCTGCAAGGTAACAATGCAGGTCTGGGGCACGTGCTACAACAAATGACGACAGGTGAGCGTCTAACTAAGCTATCTGACGATCCAATGGCATCGATTAAGCTGCTTAATTTGGATCGTGAAAACAGCGCCATCGCCCAATATCAAAACAATATCGCAAACGTCAAAACCACGCTTTCGAGTCAAGAAACACATTTAGACTCAGTGAAAGAGAGCCTAATGAGCATGCGTGATATTGCATTATGGGGCGCGAATGGCTCACTGACTGATCAAGACCGTACCGGTATGATCACGGAGCTAAAGAGCTATCGTGATTCAATTGAGTCGTCTTTCAATGCTCAGGATGAAGAAGGACATTACCTATTTTCAGGCACCAAAACTGACACCCCTGCTATAAACAGTGCAAGCGGTAGTTATGTCATCGAGGGCAACAGCGATAAACGTGTCGTGACGATTGCGAAAGGCGTAACGATGGATTCCAACATGACGGCAAAGGACATTTTGGACCTTGGTGGCGGCAAAAACGTACTGGATCAAATTAATAATCTAATTACAGAATTTGAGAACCCGAGTCCGAATTTCCAAGCTGAAGTGGACGCAAGTCTAAGTGCCATTGATGATACGTTGGCAAGCGTACTTGGCACGATGACGGAGATTGGTGGCCGACACAATAACCTAGATTTGGTTGGCGGTGCTCATGGTGAGAATAAACTGTTCGTCGATAAAGTATCAGGTGACCTCTCAGCTCTGGATTACGGTGAAGCATCGGTACGCTTGAGCAATTACATGGCGGCTTTGCAAGCAACGCAAGCGAGCTATGTAAAGATCAATGATCTATCGTTGTTTGACCGTCTATAAGGTTAGGAAGTTCTTTTATGGTAATGAGTACAGTAGAGGTTAGACCCCATAGCATACGCTTGGGTGGGCAAGAACAAGCCTCTATCATGCCGACCCGTTCTGCAGACTCAAATGCTGCAATTAAACCGCGCCCGGCGCAAGTTCAGGCTGACACTGCGTCAGCCTACTCTGTCTCTGGGATTCAACTGACCCAGGGTCAGCAGCAAGCGACGGCAGTGCAGATCGCATCGAAATCGTTGCAGGTGATTGGCAAAGAGCTGACTCAAATTAAACGTGGTTTGACGCAAGCGGTGAATCAAGGCGTGCAAAATGTGCCTGGCTTGCAAGATACATTGGTTCGTTCTAAAGCCACCATTCAGAACGTTGTGGAGCATGCTCGTTTCGACGGCCAGAAAGTGCTCAACAACGAACTGCATTTAAAGCTAGATAAAGCAGACATTCGTCGCTTTTCTATTCCTGGCTTGAATGTGCATCGCTTAAGTGACAAAGCTGAGCAAATTCGTTTGGATTTCCCTCAGGGTCAAGCGGTAATGATTCAGTTCGATGGACAAGCCGATGGTGTTCGAACTGTCAAAATGCTTGACCGAAGCTTGATTGCTTTAGGGATGCGCGCCTCATTAGCTGACGATGGCAGCATTTTATTTGAAGCCAGAGACAACGCTTATCAGCAAATGCAGCAGAAAGTGATGGTCACGGGCGAAGGGCACCGTTTTCCTGCGGGCCAGCCGAACGTTCTAAATCTAAAGTCAGAGCCAGATGGTATTGCAGAACTTGGGTTTGATTTGGCGTCACGCGATGGTATGAAACAGACGATTGCCAAAGTGAACCAGCACCTAAGACAAGTGCAAACGAGCTTGCAGGAAGCGAAAGCATTTCATGGAGAGTTGAATACTCAAATGCGCTCAATTCAAAATAAAACCGCGCAGCTTTCTGTGGATGATGTGAATGCAAAACTGGATGGTTTTGTGCAGAAGTCTGGTGAGTTTACCTCGACTTTCCAAGCGTTGAATGCACAAGCAAACGTGCGTCGTCATACGGTTGTTGCGTTGCTAAAATAACGAACACTCCAATGATTCCCGGCTTTGCATCGCTATCGCCCCCCAATAACGAGAACGGTGCATTGTCGGGAATCTCTCTTTAATTCGTTTATGGTTCGAGTGCTTTTGCCACCGAGCGATTCAATTTCTGGAATAACCACCCAAGCGCGATTAAAGATGCTCCTAAACCTAAGAAGCTGATTGCTCTCCAGAACCCATCCAGAGAACTAACATCCCATAAGAATACTTTGAGTGCGACAAAAGCTAAAACCACTAGACCCACGCGCTGCATCATCAACCCTCTGTGTGTCACACCGCGCCAAGTAAGCAATCCACCCACGAGCAAACCTGCTACTGAATAACTGAACAGTTCTGCCATGCTGGTCGGTTGGTACAACATCATGGATGTGGTTTGCCAGAATTGACGGATAGACATACCTAACCAAATAGCAGCAAGTGCAAAGCCTAGGCTAGCAACCGCAAATCGATGAACCTGTAACGTATTCCAGCCTCTAAATGTTGCGATAAGTAGGATACAAGCTGGCAGCAACCAGCCGACGCTTAGCATATTAATGACGGGAAGAGCTTGGGCTGAGACGTTGTCAGTCACCAATGGCGACTCTGCCGTATTAAGCAAAATTATCAGCAATGCGAAGGCACACCAAAGCAGGTAGCTGTAGGCTTCATAGATGCGGCTTAAGCGTTGTGCAAATTGGCTACGGTAGCTGTACACCAAACCCATAACCAACGCTTGGTTAGCAAAAACGATGGCGCTTGCGAAATCAATGTGTCCTAAATAGCCGTACTGCCCAGTTAACCAGTAGTTGGTTTGGGTGAATAGCGCCATTAAGAATACATGCAAAAATGCGCCTTCAAACCAGTTGGTCAGTTCGAGGTCCACTTGCTTTAGCGTTGCTCGAGCATAGAGCAGGATGATGAGAGACGGTAGGTAACTCACAATAACCCAAGCCCAATGTCCTGCTTCTACGGGTTGCCATTCAGGGATGAAGGGTAAAAGTGTGAGGCGGATGACCAGTATCCCCATCGCCACTTTAATCGCCCAACTTGCGGGGCGAAATAACCCTGATTGAGTCTGTAGCGCCATTACCGCAACTTGTATCGAGATTGCTGTCGTCAACCAGGTATCGCTTAACCAAACAAAGGCGATGCCTACGATTAAAGCGTGCATGACGGCAGAACATTCCAATGCTAGCGAATGTAAGCGCTGACCAAGTACAACGTAATAAACGGTCACCAATGCGCAGAATGCAGTCCAGTGCCACAGGTAGCCTTGCATAAATTCGTCGACATAAAACAGCGTAATCAAACTCATTGCAGGAGCCAGTACTAACAGAAGTACGCCGCTAAGTTGCGATCGGTCACTGAGTGACTGGCAATAAGTTCGACAGCAGATCAGTGCAATACTGGTGGCCAATGCGAGTAAGATACTGGCACCATGTTCTGGCATATACAAAGCGTCAAACGCGACAGTGAGGACAACAAGTGCGGTCGCAGAGACCAATATGGAAGGCAAAAATACGCGCAATGACCAACCTGTGCGAACCGCTGGGAGCCATACTGTCGCAACGAGCAGCGCATAACAGTACACCATTTGTAGTGTGTCCAATTCTGGCATTCTAGTGACAGCCGAAAAGGTCAATAACGCAATCGCGAGAGAGGTAGCGGTCGGCGGATTTGTCCACTTATTCTGGCAGTGATGATAACGAGGATTGAGTGTCCAACCCAGTCTTGGAACGGCGAAAATAAGATAAAGCGTAATTGAGAGATAAATAGCCAGCCAAGAAAAAAGCGTCTCAAGCGGCATGCTTTCAATGAGCAACAGCATCCAAACAACATGTGGAAGCGCGATGCTTGGAGAAATCCATGCACTACGCACTTTTTGCATTAGCAATGTTGCCGCGACCAAGATCGCGCTGATATACCCAGCTAATAAGAAGTAATTAGGCTCGCTTCCACCAATCCATAACGGTGCGGTGTATCCACCAATCAGACCAAGCACCGCCATCAACGGCCCTTGCTGTAAAGATAGAGCCAAGCTACAAAATGCAGCAGCGGCTAAGATGATAAGCGAGACACTAGGCGTCAGCATTTGATAAACAACAAACGCAAAGATAACCGTGCAGTAAATGCCAGTTAGCCCGGTTCCGGTAACGGCGGCAGGCACATAAGTAAAGCCTTGGGCTCGTGTTGCTCGTTGAGGATTTTGTTGTTCTTTGCGGTGGAACCATTCGCCAACAAGCACCATAAGTAACGAGAGTACAAACGCAAAGGACACACGCATAAGTGGCGAAAACTCAATGTGACTACTAATAACCTGTACGAGATACCCCCCACCAATTAGCATTGCCAGCGCGCCCACCCAAACCAACCAGTTTTCTTGAATGTTGCTAAACAGACTCTGCACTCTACTTGGCAATATAGACTCTTGTTCTTGACTAAAAACGTCCAGTTGAACTTCGCTTGTCTGGTATTGAGCTTGATGTGTTGCGTTTGGATAAGATGCTCGGTCGGTAATCGGGTCATGCTCCTTAGAGGATGAGGAGTTTGCCTCTTTTGTTACCTCTTCAACACTGGATTGTTGGCGCGTTGGTTGGTTCGAGTCCTTATTTAGACTGACTCGCAGTGATGTTACCTCTTCACGAAGTTTGGTTAGCTCTTTTTCTAAAAGTGCTGCTCGGTTGGCGGCTTTCACTCCGATGAGGATGGCGAGCAACGCCATGAACAGTGCTAGTATTACGTACAATCCATTTCTCCCTGCGTACGTCGCGTGACACACGATTCTTAACTTTGAGCACGTACGCTAAAGCTTAGTCCAAGCGCTTTGCCTTAGCTTCATATAGTGCTAGGTTCCGCGCTTTCTTTAAGAATCATTCTACATAATGAAACTCAATGCGTAATGATGAATTCGACAAAGCGACATACTTGTGTGTCACTTTAAGATCTGATGAACAGAAATGAGTCGTTAAGTCATTGGGGTTCAACTATATTCATAATTCTGATGCGATACCCAAGTGACCTCAAAAATGTGCATTTCAGAGGCATGCTGTCGAAGAGTCGAAGGTAAGCCGTTTAGTCTGCATGCCAAGTCATGCTTATTGAACCGCACGCCCGAGGTTATTTGGGTATAGCGCATTCACGCGAAAAAAGACAAAACAGGTAATGATTAATGCAAGTGGGTAATGAAGCGCTGGTTCTATCAGCGGTTGGGGTCATTGGTTTAGGTTGTCAGTGGTTGGCATGGCGATTGCGCTTACCAGCGATTTTATTTTTGCTGCTAGCTGGGTTGATTGTCGGGCCATTTATGCAGTGGTTAAATCCAGATGAGATTTTAGGGAATTTGCTCTTTCCGTTGGTTTCATTGGCGGTTGCGGTGATTCTTTTCGAAGGCAGCTTGACCCTAAATTTTAAAGAAATTCGCGGTGTGAGTGGCTCAGTCTGGAGTATCGTTTCCATCGGGGCCATCATTTCGTGGGTAGCAACCAGTATTGCGACGCACTATTTCCTCGGTTTTACTTGGGAGCTCGCCATGTTGTTCGGCAGCTTAACCGTGGTAACAGGTCCGACGGTGATCGTGCCACTTCTTCGGACGGTAAGGCCTAACAGTACGCTTGCTAATATTTTGCGTTGGGAGGGGATCTTGATTGATCCACTCGGTGCGCTTTTTGTTGTGATGGTTTATGAGTTCATCGTATCGCACAGCGCGATAAATAGCGTCGAAGTGTTCGGGACGCTCATTGCCGTGGGCGTCATTCTTGGTGCGGCCTCCGGCGCAGCAGTCGCAACGATTATGCGCCGTGCGTGGTTACCGGAATACTTGCAGCCATTTGCGGTTTTGATGATCGTGCTCGGCGTATTTTCCGTCTCCAACCATATTGAGTCTGAAGCCGGATTACTCACGGTTACTGTAATGGGTATGTGGCTTGCCAACGCAAAGGGCATCAATATTCAACAAATTCTGCACTTTAAAGAGCACTTGACCATATTGCTGATCACCGGCCTATTTATTTTCCTTGCTGCACGCATCAGCTTGGATGATTTTGCTGCGCTGGGTAGTGGCGCGTTATTGCTGTTTGTATTTATGCAGTTGGTGTCGCGTCCGTTGTCGATTTTCCTCTCAACCATCCGCAGTAACTTGAGACTTAAAGATAAACTGTTCCTGTCTTGGGTTGCACCGCGCGGTATTGTCGCTGCCTCTATTTCGTCTCTTTTCGCGATCAAATTGACCGAATACGGTATTGATGAAGCGATTTTACTGGTTCCTATGACCTTCATGGTGATCATCGGAACGGTTGTTTTACAAAGTGCAACGGCACGTCCTGTCGCATTGATGCTGGGCGTCGCGGAGCCAGCGCCACGCGGCTTCTTGTTGATTGGTGCTAACCGAGTAGCCAGAGAAATTGGTCAAGCGTTGGCACGTTATGACCGCCGCATATTGATGACCGATTCTAACTGGGAGTACATCAGTCAAGTTCGTATGTTGGGGCTGGATTACTATTACGGGAATCCGATTTCTAGTCACGCAGATGACAATTTGAACCTGATAGGGGTGGGACAAGTCGTTGCATTAACACCTGACCAGCATTTCAACATTATGGCTTGCATGCAATTTGTCGACGAGTTTGGTGAAGATAAAGTTCACTGCTTGCAAAAAGTGAAAACCAACGGCAATGGTAGCGAGAAGCACTCCGTGGCTCAGGAGTACCACGGTAAATTGCTGATGGGCGGTAACGTAAGCTATACCCAACTGGCCAGTTTGTTGAGCCGCGGTGCAGAGATAAAACACACGAAATTGAGCGACAACTTTACGTATCAAGACTATTTAGCGCATCACAAAGGGAACTCGGTAGTGCCGTTGTTCCACGTTGAAGAAAAAGGGAAAATTCAATTCTGTGATGACCCTGAGCAGTTTGCTCCAACCACCACAAGCACCGTTGTGTCTCTGATTCTGTCAGAAAGCGCAAAGTAAATTAGAGAAGTATGCGGCCCATTTTTATCGTGGTGTCTCGCACGCTGATTACTTCAACTTGGAGAAACACTCGCCTGCTTGTTTAAAACAGAAGGCGAGTTTCTCTTTCTATAATGTCAGAGTAAGTCGTGATTCATTACTGGTTTCGGAAAAGTAATCTCGTGAATTCAGAAAATTCGCATTGACGTTACTGATAAGGATCGCAATACTGCGCGACTGTTTTACTTTAGGGTGACATTATGGCTCCGCAAACTAACCGAAAAGATTTACATCTAGACGCTGTTTTACATCATGACATGAGCATGAAGCATAAAACGGCGGGCTTTGAGTCTGTCGAGTTTGAACACTGCGCGCTGCCAGAATGTGACTTTCAGGCGATCGACCTGTCGACAGAGTTTCTTGGCCACCGACTGGCGCTGCCGTTTTTGATTAGCTCAATGACAGGTGGAGCAAAAGACGCTGAAGTGATCAATTGTCGTTTGGCTGAAGCCGCCAGTGAATTAGGCATTGCGATGGGCGTGGGGTCGCAGCGTATTAGCTTAGAAGAGCGCCAACACGCAGGTCTAGGTAAAACCATTCGTGATTTAGCCAAAGATGTGCCGCTTTATTCCAACCTTGGAGCCGCTCAGTTGCGCGACAAAGGTAAACTTGATAATGCGCAGCGTGCGGTTGAATCCATTCAAGCGGATGCGTTGTTTGTACACGTAAACCCAATGCAGGAAGCGTTTCAGAAAAATGGCGACCATAATTGGATTGGGGTCTTACACGCTATCGAGCAGCTTAAATCTCGCGTGAATGTTCCGATCATTATTAAAGAAGTCGGTTTTGGTATTAGTGGTCACGTTGCGCAGCGATTGGTTGACGCCGGTGTGGATGCCATTGACGTAGCGGGCGCGGGTGGCACAAGTTGGAGCGCGGTTGAAGGCTATTGCCAAGATAACCCGAAAATGCAGCGTGCAGCCGAACTTTTCCGCGATTGGGGCATCCCAACGGCAAAATGTTTGACTCAAATACGAGCACAGCATCCTACATTACCTTTGATCGCCTCAGGTGGTGTGCATAACGGACTTGAAGCGGCGAAAGCCATACATTTGGGCGCCAATCTCGTTGGGCAAGCGGGCGCAGTCTTGAAAGCGGCTACCATAAGCACTCAAGCGGTGGTCGAGCACTTTGAGCAAATGGCGTTAGAGTTACGTTTATCATGTTTTGGCACGGGGTCTTCTAAGATCAGCGCATTAACGCAAGCGCGCTGCTTATAGGTGTTTATGGTGTCATTTACGCAGCTTGGCTCAATAATTTTTCGGTGTCTTAACACGTAGACTGATAATTTCGTTATAGTTGATACAAAAGTCATTTCAACAAGTGACTGCTTAGTTCAACAGTTGAATGGGCATTTGTTGAAGCGATTGAGTTTTATTTTAATATTGTTTGCAACTGGAACCTTAAATTTATGAAAAAACTAGTCATGCTGATGTTGGCGGCTTCTGCTTTAACCGCTTGTAGTGATGAAGTGGGCACTGAAGGCTGGTGTAACGACATGCGCGATAAGCCAAAAACAGAATGGACAGCAGACAACGCAGTAGACTTTGCGAAGCACTGTGTTCTTCAAGATGGTGTGGGCAGCGAGCAATGGTGTGAGAACTTGAAAGATAAGCCAAAAGGTGACTGGAGTGCAAACGAAGCTACCAGTTTTACTAAGCACTGCATTTTCTAAGCACTACACTTTCTCAACAAGGCGTCTCTCATTAAGAGCGATGACTGTGTTAGACAAAATATTAAGAAAACACCAAGCGTCTTGCTTGGTGTTTTTGTATCGACAATAGCTTGAGCTCTCACGTGCTGAGCACACCTATCTTTCCTCTGAGTAGAGTGTTTTACATTTTCGTTTCATTTTTGAAAACCTGTATTACCTGCCTTTAATTTTTCGCATTGCAGTGGCAAGGTGTCGGTGTATTCGTCTAATTCAATTAGATTCATAACAAAAAGGGACTCAAATGGAAGTACTCAAAGGCTCATGTCTGTGTGGTAAGGTGAAATTGGAAGTGGCAGATGAATTCAAGTACATGGGAAATTGCCATTGCTCGGAATGTCGAAAATTTACTGGCTCTGACTATTCATCGGCGGGCGGTATTACTCTAGATAAGTTGCTCATTATCCAAGGAAAAGAGGATATTCAAACTTATCAGAAAAGCGAAAATACCATGTTATGTTTTTGTCGCCATTGTGGATCGAGCCTGTATTCGAAAAAGAACAATGGGATTGTCAATATTCGCCTAGGGGTCTTGGATGATGCACCATCCCACAAGCCAAATTTCCATATTTTTGTCGCGTCCAAAGCGCCGTGGCTTGAGATATCGGATAACCTGACTCAGTTTGAGGCCGGGCCCAAATAGAGTAGTAGCGGAAGAGAATTATTTAGTAACAGAGGGCGTTGCAATAAGTCTGCAACGCCCTCTGTGCTTTTATTTTTGAAATTAGAACAGAGATGATTATTTGGCGTCTTGCAGTTCTTCTAAGCCACCTGCATTGTGCAGATTCGTGAACCCTTGCGATTGCAAATATTGATACGCTTTACCAGAGCGGTTACCACTGCGGCAGTACAATACGATCGCTTGATCTTTATCGACGTCTTGGAAATGTTTATCAAGCTCAGATAGAGGGAAATTGACCGCATTGTCTAAATGCCCCTCAGAGAACTCTTGCGGCGTGCGTACATCGACAATCATTGCGCCTTTCTCAATCAGTTGCCACCCTTGTTCAGCACGCTCAGAAGCCGCCACGTTGGGAGGAAGCAAGTCAACGCACAATGTTGCAAGAAACAGAGATACGACCTTTTTCATTGTTTGATTATCCTTTTTAAGAGTATGTAACCACTCTAGATTTGATTGAACACATTTTCCATCATAAAGAGGTTTTAAGTGGTCGTGAATGTCAAAAGTTTCGATAGAAGATTTTATTCAATTCAATAAAAAATTTTTATGAAATCCACCTCTTGAACTCCAATTTTTCGACCTTATTATTCTCATCGAAAGCGAGCGGTCGACTCGCAAATCCATCTTGATGTTTATTCTGTCTTTTATTTTTGGTTCCAAGTAGGAGGCACTTAAAAATGAAAATTCGTCCTTTAAATGACAAGCTAATTGTTGAAAGACAAGAGGTGGAAAATAAATCTGAAGGGGGAATCGTTTTAACTTCTCAGTCGGTGAAAAAATCAAACCGCGGGAAAGTCATTGCTGTTGGTTTAGGTAAACGCCTTGAAAATGGCGAACGCGCTGCGATGGAAGTCAAAGTGGGCGACCAAATCATTTTCAATGACGGTTACGGGGTGAAAACCGAGAAAATTGACGGCGCAGAATACTTGATTCTGTCCGAATCTGATGTGTTAGCAATCGTTGAGTAATTATTTTTGTAGTAGTTTTTTGAGGAGATAATTATGGCTGCAAAAGACGTATTATTTGCTAATGACGCACGTCAAAAAATGCTGAAAGGTGTGAACTTACTGGCGGACGCAGTAAAAGTGACACTAGGCCCTAAAGGCCGCAACGTTGTGCTTGATAAATCTTACGGCGCGCCAACCATTACCAAAGATGGTGTGTCTGTAGCGAAAGAAATCGAACTGAAAGACAAGTTCGAAAACATGGGCGCACAAATGGTGAAACAAGTGGCGTCCAAAGCGAATGATGAAGCGGGTGACGGTACAACGACGGCTACCGTGCTGGCGCAATCTTTCATCAATGAAGGTCTTAAAGCGGTAGCCTCTGGCATGAACCCAATGGACCTAAAACGTGGTATCGACAAAGCCACTGAAGCGGCGGTTGAGAAACTACGTGAAATGTCTAAGCCATGCAGCGACAAAGAATCCATCACCCAAGTGGGTAGCATTTCTGCAAACAGCGATCGCGCGATCGGTGAAATCATTGCAGAAGCGATGGAAAAAGTGGGTCGCAATGGCGTGATTACGGTGGAAGAAGGCCAAGGTCTAGACAACGAATTGTCTGTGGTTGAAGGTATGCAATTCGACCGCGGTTACTTGTCGCCATACTTCATCACTAACCAAGAAAATGGCAGCGTAGAGCTAGACAACCCTTACATCCTATTGGTGGACAAAAAAGTCAGCAGCATCCGCGAGCTATTGCCAGTGCTAGAAGAAGTGGCGAAATCTTCTCGCTCGCTATTGATTATTGCTGAAGACATCGAAGGTGAAGCGTTAGCGACATTGGTTGTGAACAACATGCGCGGCATCGTGCGTGCAACTGCGGTGAAAGCACCTGGTTTTGGTGACAACCGTAAAGCGATGATGGAAGACATTGCGGTACTAACCGCAGGTACGGTCATCTCTGAAGAAATCGGCCTAGAACTCGAAAAAGCAACGCTAGAGCAACTAGGTAGCGCGAAGAAAGTGACCATCACCAAAGACACAACAACTATTGTGGGTGGCGCAGCAGAAGCAAGCGCGATTGCTGATCGTGTGGCTTCGATTGAAAAACAAATCGAAACAACCACTTCTCAATACGACAAAGACAAGCTTCAACAACGTGTTGCGAAGCTTTCTGGCGGCGTAGCGGTGATCAAGATCGGCGCTGCAACTGAAGTTGAGATGAAAGAGAAGAAAGACCGCGTGGACGATGCGCTACACGCTACTCGCGCAGCGGTTGAAGAAGGTATTGTTGCTGGTGGTGGTGTTGCCCTAACTAAGATCGCGAAAGAATTGGCGGATCTAAAAGGTGACAACGATGACCAAAACGTGGGTATCCGAGTTGCGCTACGTGCGATGGAAGAGCCTCTTCGTCAAATCGCAACTAACGCAGGTGACGAAGCTTCAGTCGTAGCGAATGCTGTCAAAGCGGGTGATGCCGATTACGGTTACAACGCTGCAACAGGTGAATACGGCAGCATGATCGAAATGGGTATCTTGGACCCTGCGAAAGTAACACGTTCAGCGCTTCAATTCGCGGCGTCTGTTGCTGGCTTGATGATCACGACTGAAGCGATGATCACCAACCACGTTGAAGACAAAGAACTTGATATCTAACGTTATCAATCGTTAGTGATTAAGTAGGCGTTAAAACAACAATAACATTGCAAAACCTAAGCGGGCTCGCTTGAGCCCGCGAATCAGTCATTTGAGGTAAGTGTTATGACCCGTTTACCCGCGTTTTCTTTCTCAATATCTGAGCCGAGCGGTAATGAAGCTTCGTCAACGTGGCCGACGGCTATTCACTTCCCCCTCGTTCCAGCTGGGCCAGAGTTTTCGATCGAAAATGCTCTGCCTAAACGTCCGACAGTGACAATATTCACTATCGATTTGTCTCAGTTATTTAAAGGGGACGCACGGGTCATTCATTAACTGCATCGAAACAGCCAGCGTAAGTTGGCTGTTTTTTTTCATTTCTGGGTGTAGGTCAAATTATTGATAATGTGAATCGTTTTCGTTTGTTTGTCGCTACTTGTTCAATGTGTTAGCTTAAATTGGGACTGTTCCCAAGTAAGGTAATAAAATAATGAATAAGAAAATACTGCTTCCCTTAATGTTAGGGATTTCCGCTACTGCCGCTGCTTCTGATAACAAGGTTGTAGAAAGTGTCTTGATTGATGACATCGCGCTAGAAGGTTACGTGAAGAAAAGCTATGAGGTCGTGATGCAAAGCGAGCCTGAGCTTTTCCCGTACGCGTTTCGTGGTAGCCGTGTGCAAATGAAGTTACTGGTTGAGTTATTCCATAATTCAAAGAACGACAAAAAAGCGGCTCGCGTGATCACTCTAGGGAATGGTTATGTACCAGGTAATCCGGGTGTAAAACACACTTACGATGCTGCGATTGTGGACCGTTTTACTCAAAACTACCCAGTCGCGTTCGACTACAGTATCTATCAAGCTGGTGGCACGCCGGTATTTAGTGAGGATTACTCACCGCAAAACGAAGCCAATGATGTTTCCGTATCGACAACCACGGTTGCTCCGTCTATCGGCTTAACCACGACTGCAACACCGGGCTCGGCACCAAGTTTTTCTGGCTCGTTGACGACCGACCTAGGTGTGGCTTATACGTCTCGCTACTCAAGTAAGGATTACGTCACCGCAGCCAAACCAAAGGCGTCCATGGAACGCGGTATGGGCGTTAAGTGGACCACCTCTCTTAGCCAAATTTACACCAACGATTACCAGTACTACGGTAAATGGGCGGGTGTTTACCACTACACAGGTTGTTCAAACGAGAACCTATTACCCGAAGAGAACTTGCCGCGTTTGATCTACGGTTTCAAACCGAAATTCCAGTACGTGTTCACACCAGAATTTGAGCGTGGAGAAGAGCCCAAAACGGAGATGATCGCACGAGCTGGCATGAAAGAAGTTGAAGAAGGTTTCTCTCGCAATGCGTGTAACTGGTACGATCAAGGCACAACGAGCCACTACACTGAGGCACAAATTCGCTTCACGATTGATTGGGATACGCTCACCGTTATCACTCAATAAACGTTTCACTTATCAGACCGAAGGTTTGTGGATTGTAATGCGGCTCTAGTAGCCGCATTTTTTGTGTTCAAACTCTGACCGCAAGCGTGTTAAGCCTTTAAGCCCAGCATCGCGCCGAAAATGACCAAACCCGCCCCACATGCTTGGGCGGATTGGCAGCAATCAACACGTTGTGAAACCTTCAACGGCAACACTCAGCAATCATTTGCGCATTTTTATTTTTGCATACAAGCCGCGGTGGATAGCTTAGGCGCGGCGATGGGATCGTATCCTTTTGTTATGGACGATATTAGGCGCGGTAATTTGGTCGCGCCATTTGGTTTTGTGCTATCAGGTTGCAATTATGTTTTATTGAGCCAAGATAAAAAGCGTACAGAACTCGAACACAAATTTATCACGTGGTTACAAACGCAAATGGTAGAGTGTGTACCACTACCATCGCAGCAAAATACGCAAGGCGAATAGAAGGCGTAGAGCGTGATTACGTCAGTCAGTTTGATGGAAAAGGGCTTAGGAAATTGGAAATGGAAAACCTCAATATTGTTGAAATCAAATCATTTGTTCCAGCGAAAGATTACGCGCTCTCAAAACGTTTTTATGAGGCGATAGGCTTTGATATGGCGTCAGACTTCGGTGATGTGGCGTACTTCTCTCAAGGCAGCTGCGCGTTCCTTTTACAGAATTTTTATGAGCCAGAACACGGCAACAACTTCATGATGCACTTGCTCGTAGAAGACGCAGAAAGCTGGCATCAGCACTTATCCAAAGTGGGCCATGAGGAATTTGGCTCGCGTTTGACTGAGCTGGTCGAGCAACCTTGGGGCATGCGCGAATGTTGTTTGTTTGACCCTAGTGGCGTTTTATGGCGAATCGGTCAAAACATGAATACTGATTAACGCCAGTCCTCTTGTCAGAACATCTATATCGCGCAGGTATTAAGAT
The DNA here is from genome assembly GCF_011801455.1 of Vibrio diabolicus. NCBI lineage: Bacteria > Pseudomonadati > Pseudomonadota > Gammaproteobacteria > Vibrionales > Vibrionaceae > Vibrio > Vibrio diabolicus. The sequence goes on from NZ_CP042452.1 coordinate 287,113, forward strand.
CTCGATACCTGCGCGTTTTGTTTTTTGCTTAACCTTGCCAACGTTTCTCGCGCACTCACGCCTTTTTCGAGGTGGTGTACGATGGACTGACCCCAAAAAGCTCCTCAAGCAGCATGGCTTTGAGTTCTGCTCTGACTTCTGCCCCACCGATTAACGCCAAAAGTGCGAGTCCACCTGGTATGAGAATCACCATCAATATTGGTCTTAAAATATACGAAAAGCAGAATATGGTCGGCAAGAAAATCAATCCTTGGCCTAGTTTGTTTAATACGTACATGAGCAATTCCTTTTGTTTTTATATAAAATTGAGCGTGCTCATTTTTTATAATTGAGCGCGCTCAATTTGTCAATATCAGCCGCTCAAGGTATGATCCTTTCAGGCTCATTAAGCAGATACATCAATGACGAAGCGACAACAAACCAGAGACAAAATCCTAAAAGCCGCGTGGGCATCTTTTGCTCAGAATGGCTATGACATGACGACCACAAGGCAGATTGCGAGAGAAGCAGGAGTCGCCGATGGTACGGTGTTCAGCCACTTCCCGACCAAACTGTCGATTTTGCGCGAAGGGATGCTGACGCAACTGCAACAGATCAGCCAAGAGACGCTAGTCAGTGTGGAAGGTAAGACAGCTATCGACATTGGTTTGGCGCTGACGGAGAAATACTATCGCTACTATTTTGCGAACGTCGAGCTGAGCCGAGCCTTGTTGAAAGAGGTGATTTGGGATTTGGATTATTATCAGTCGTTTAACCAAGCTTTGTTTCAATCTGCGAGCGTAAGTTCTGTTCTTGAAGACAAAATGCCGTTGATTTTTGACTGCTACTTCATGACGCTAATCGCACATTTGAGCCGAGCAGAACCGGATGTTGAAGCCGCGCTTACAGATCTTCATGCTAAGTTTCAGCAAATCATTGCGACTACATAAAATGGCCCCAACGCAGAATCTGAAAGAATATACTGCCTGTCATTTTATTTGCTGGACTCCCATTTTCTCGTTTCAGTTGGCGTCTCACCAAATAGCCGCTTGTAGCTTTGGCTGAACTGCCCGAGATGAAAAAAACCAAAGTCAAAAGCGATTTCTGCAATTGTTCGATTATCTTCAGGGCTTTGTAGCACTCTACGTACTTGATTCAGCCGCATTCGGTGTATGAATTGCTTTGGCGAAGTATTACAGCAATGCTCAAAGGTGTACTGCAGTGTTCGGCGACTGACGTGCACAGCGTCACACAGTTCACTGACGGTGATCGGAGTTCTGTAATCTAAGTCGTGTAGCTGTTGCTTTATGCGGTGCATCACATGCTGACGATGAGAGATTGATATCGGGTGGCTTGCGCTTGGTGAACTGATTGAGAACAGTTCGAGTACGATGTCTTTTAAAACCACCTGATGTGTGCTGTCAGACCATCGCGACTCAATGGGACCGAGTAAAGTACCCAAGTAGAATTTAAGTTGTTGAATGTGCTTTTCTGTTGGTCCCGCTAAGTGCGGTGTGTTGCAGCCGATACCGTCTAACTCGAGCTGTTTTTCTATGATTTGAACCAGTTTTCTGTCGAGTACTATCCCATAGATAGAAAACTGTTCAGGTGTCATTAACTCAAAATCTGCACCGCCTTGTCTAAGCAAAAGCTGGCTTGCATTAAACTGACTGTGATTTAGGTGTAGCGGCTTATTTTCCGCACTCAAGCCCAACCAAATTCCTCCCTCTTCAACCCTGCATTGCTGTCTTAGTGAGCGGTTACTGTCTTCACGAAATACATGGAAATTGGGAAATCGTCGTTCTCGAATTTGACCTAAAAATCGGCCATCGCTGAGTTGATCGTATTCCTGTTGCCAGTTTATTAGGCTTGCAGCTTGTTGGTTTGCATCCTTAGTGTGATGGATGCACAGCATTGGTGCAGTTTGGGGCATTTGGTTACTCATCCTTGTGATACTCATTCCTTTTTTGTGAGTCATGTTGGAGCAGTGTTTATATAACTCATTGTTTATTATTGGTTTATAAATGTTGCCAGTTTTTGATAACGCTACGGAACACATTTGGCAATACTTTCTTAAAGCTTATTGATAGTTCAGCAAAAAGCGAACCAAACAGTGAAGAGGAAGAGCAATGACGGCTACTTATCGTCGGCAACAAGGCAGTAAAGTCTATACCTTTAAGTCATTAGCTGACTTGATGGCGAAAGCGACACCGGAGCGCTCAGGCGATGCGTTAGCCGGGGTTTGTGCTCAGTCAGCGGCAGAACGTGTAGTCGCACAAATGGCGCTGTCTGAGTTACCACTTAAAACGTTTCTCAACGAGGCGGTTATTCCATACGAAAGCGACGATATCACTCGCCTAATTATCGATACGCATGACCTTGAAGCCTTTAAGCCGATTGAGCACTTGACGGTCGGAGATTTTCGAAATTGGCTGCTGAGTGAAGAAGCCGATGGTGAAACGTTGGCTAAAATTCGTCAAGGTTTAACACCAGAAATGGTGGCCGCAGTCAGTAAGATTATGCGCAACCAGGATTTGATTCTCGTTGCTAAAAAATGCCAAGTTGTCACGGCTTTTCGGAATACGATTGGTTTGCCGAGTCGCCTGTCTACTCGTTTACAGCCGAATCATCCCACTGATTCTCTCAATGGTATCGCAGCGACCATTTTTGATGGTCTGATGTACGGAAATGGCGACGCGGTTATCGGTATCAATCCGGCAACAGATAATGTGCCTCAAGCTATCAAGTTAATGAACTTAATGGATGAGGTGATTCAACATTATCAAATACCGACTCAGTCTTGTGTGTTAACTCATGTCACGAACACGATCGAAGCCATTGAAATGGGTGCACCAGTCGATCTCGTTTTTCAGTCGATAGGCGGCACGCAAGGAACGAATGATACATTCGGAATAGACTTATCGATTTTGAAAGAGGCCCATGAAGCGGCATTGTCTTTGAATCGAGGTAGCGTAGGAAACAATGTGATGTATTTTGAAACCGGACAAGGTACAGCGTTGTCTGCGAATGCATTTCATGGGGTCGATCAACAGACTTGCGAAGCTCGTGCTTATGCTGTCGCGAAACAGTTCGATCCTTTATTGGTTAATACAGTCGTTGGGTTCATTGGCCCAGAGTACCTGTTTGATGGCAAACAGATCATTCGTGCTGGGCTTGAAGATCATTTCTGTGGGAAGCTGCTTGGTTTACCTATGGGTTGCGACATCTGTTACACCAATCATGCCTATGCCGATCAGAATGACATGGATAACTTGCTGACACTATTAGGTGTTGCCGAGTGCTCGTTCATCATGGGTATTCCAGGGTCTGATGACATCATGCTCAACTATCAAACTACCTCATTTCACGATGCCCTTTATGCAAGAAAAGTACTCGGTTTGAAGCCCGCACCAGAGTTTGAACAATGGTTAATGGAGATGCAGATTTTCGAGAGCGTGCAAGACGTTCGGTTAAGTGAGCAAATCTCTCGCTCGTTTTCGGGAGCAATAAATCAACTGAATAAGGGGTATTCTCATGGGTAAAGTGATCACCATTGCTCAGTCCACACAAGACGAGTCTGAAGTTGTCACACACAACCCTTGGGGCAAGTTACGCGACTTCACCTCTGCTCGGATCGCTCTGGGTCGCAGCGGGAACAGTGTACCAACCAACGAGTTACTCTCATTTCAGCTGGATCACGCCCAAGCTATGGATGCAGTGCATTGCAGTTTAAATGTTGACTCTCTCGTTGCTGGTTTGTCGGACTCTTACTCGATTCTTGAAAATACCTTAGAGCCTCCGGTGGTAGTGAGCAGTCAAGTGAGTGACCGACTTATGTACCTGCAAAGGCCCGATTTAGGACGGCAACTCGATGAATCTTCTTGGCAAACGCTCAACTTGATAGCAAATGAGCATAACACTGACATTGATCTTGCGATTGTTATTGCTGATGGACTTTCTTCCGTCGCAATTCAAAACCATGCCGTGCCTGTTGTTACTCGATTGATTTCTCTTTTAAGCGCTGATGATGAACATCAATGGAAATTCGCACCTATCACAATCGTAAAGCAAGGAAGAGTGGCGGTAGGGGATGATGTTAGTGAATGTTTTAACGCCAAGGCCGTGCTGGTTTTAATTGGAGAGAGGCCCGGTCTAACTTCTCCGGATAGCATGGGTATGTATCTCACTTGGGGGGCTAAACGAGGCTCTAAAGATTCCCAAAGAAACTGCATTTCCAATGTGCGCCCTCAGGGGCTCAATTATGACGATGCCTGTGAACGCGCATTTTACTTGCTCAAAGAGGCTCGAAAATTACAACTGTCAGGAGTGAACCTGAAAGATCGCTCCGACATCAATGAGCCAAGTGGCGCAAGCATTGAAGATAAACACAGCGACAACTTTTTAATTTCATCAAAGTAGAAGGATTTACTATGTCTAAACATCAGGAGTACTTGGCCAAAAGGCAGCTAAAAAGAGGCACCGCAGGTTGGATTTTACTTGCTGGCTTAGGTGTCTCGTATGTTATATCAGGTGACTTTGCCGGTTGGAACTTTGGCATCGCTCAAGCAGGATGGGGAGGCTTTCTTATTGCTGCTATCGCGATGGCAGTAATGTATTTCACGCTAGTATTGTCTTTAGCTGAAATGTCTGCGGCTATTCCTGCTGCGGGTGGTGGTTACAGCTTCGCAAGACAGGCGATGGGGCCGACAGGTGGCTTTTTCACGGGCTTATCAGTTTTGATTGAATATGCGCTCGCACCTGCTGCGATAGTAATTTTTATTGGCTCAGCAGTGAATGAATTGGTTGGTATCGATGGCCCTGTTGTTTACGCACTTTTCTACGCCGTCTTTATCGCTATTCACATGGCAGGTGTTGGCGAAGCTCTCAAAGTAATGATGGTCATCAGCGGTTTGGCTGTGCTAGCTATTCTAATCACTGCTGCTGTGCTTATTGGTCACTTTGATGTTAATAACTTATTCGATATTGCTCCGGCGACGGCTCAGGCAACAGAAATCTTGCCGTTTGGGTGGTATGGCGTATGGGCGGCGTTGCCATTTGCAATGTGGTTGTTTCTTGCGGTTGAAGGTGTACCTTTAGCGGCAGAGGAAGCAAAAAATCCGGCAAAAGATGTTCCAAAAGGCATCATTGGTGCGATGTTGTTTTTATTACTAACCGCAACTCTAGTAGTCGTTCTTTTGGCTGGTGCGGTTGGTTCAAAGGTCATAGGCGATAGCGCGGTGCCATTAGTTGACGCGCTGAAGCTTACAGGCAATTCAACGATAGCAATGGCCGTGAACTTACTTGGATTGGCTGGTCTTATCGCTTCTTTCTTCTCTATCATTTATGGTTACAGTCGCTTGGTGTTTGCGCTTTCCCGCGCGGGTTATTTGCCGCAAACTTTGTCATTAACCAGTGACAAAAAAGTGCCTTCTCGTGCGCTTTTGGTTCCGGGCGTTTTTGGGTTCTTGGTTTCCCTTACGGGAGAGGGGGACTTAATCTTGGCGATGGCAGTTGTCGGTGCGACGGTATCGTACGCATTAATGTCCTTGAGCCATATTTTATTGCGAATTAAACAGCCGGAGTTAGCTCGCCCATATAAAACGCCTGGCGGGGTAATCACTTCGAGTATTTCTCTGGTGCTTTCTTTGATCGCAATGACAGGTGTTTATGCTTTTGATCCCTCTGCCTTTTTCATGACAATGGGATTGTTTCTTATCGGTGGTGTTTATTATGGTTTATACAGCCGCAACAAATTGGTGGCAGCAACTGCCGAAGAAGAGTTTGCCATGCTTTCTGTTGCAGAATTAGAGCTTGAATCAGATGTAGCACGATAGCCATTTCAATTATTGTTCGCCACTACATCAAGGGAGCCATGTGCTCCCTTTGTCATTTCTATCAAAAGTGCATAGCGCACAAATGCATCACTTTAACTTTATAAGTGGTTAATCATGTGAAAGTCTAGTCTGGATAACTATGGCGCAGAGCCATCACAGGTAAAGGTTAAGTTTTCAAGGAAAGATCATGATAAACAAGGTATTTAATACACTTTTGGGAACAGAGTTACCGATTATTCAAGCGCCAATGGCCGGCGTGCAAGACAGCCAAATGACCATAGCTGTCAGTAATGTTGGCGGGCTTGGCTCGTTACCTTGTGGAATGCTGAATAAAGACGCCATCGTTAAAGAACTTCAACTTATTCAACAGGCGACCAATCGACCGTTCAACCTCAACTTCTTTTGCCATGAAATGCCGGAATACGACGCCAACAAGCACGAAGAGTGGCAAAAAACGCTGCAACCGTATTTTTCTGAAGTTGGTGCAACCGTACAGGCTCAGCCAAACGCTCCGACAAGGATGCCTTTCAATCATGATATTGCTGACGCGATTGAACCATTTGCACCGCCAGTGATCAGTTTCCACTTTGGTTTGCCAGACGATGATCTGTTAGCTCGAATTAGAGGGTGGGGCGGGAAGATCCTTTCGTCAGCGACCACGGTGGACGAAGCACTTTGGCTAGAAGCAAAAGGCGTTGACGGTATTATCGCTCAAGGCTTGGAGGCTGGTGGACACCGAGGCATGTTTTTATCGGATGATTTATCTACTCAATTAGGCTTGATGGCGTTGTTACCGCAAATCGTTAAGCGCGTGAATTTACCTGTTATTGCAGCAGGAGGAATTGCCGATAAAAGCGGTGTTGAAGCCGCGCTAAAGTTAGGAGCAAGTGCCGTGCAGGTTGGCAGCGCCTATTTGTTGTGTGATGAGGCAAAAACCTCGTCTTTACATCGATATGCGATTGCCAGTGAGCGCGCGCAGCATACGGCGGTGACTAATGTTTTCTCGGGTCGGCCAGCACGAGGCATTGTGAATCGCGCGATGTCGGAGCTAGGTTACATCTGTGAGTCTGCGCCGAAATTCCCATATGCTTCCATTGAAATGACTCAGTTAAGAGTGCTTATGGAGAAGCAAAACCGAGATGAATTTACGCCGTTGTGGTGCGGACAAAATTCGTCGGGTTGCAAAGAAGTTCCGGCAGCAGAAATGACACTATCATTAGTGGAAGGGATTGATTTGAACTTATGTTCCTCAGACTGATTTGGCCTGAGGAACACATTTCAAGTGAAGGTTATTGAGGCGCTTTCATCGCTTCAGATTGATCGCTCGTCATCACGAAGTGCAACTCACCACCCGGTTTGAACTCGGAGTGGTCGAAGAAGAAACCGTTATCCAAAGCTTTGCCATTGATGGTGACAGACTTGATGTATATGTTGTCATCGGTGTTGTTCTCTGTGGTGATGGTGAACGTACCGCCTCTCACCGGAATCACCGCTTTGTCGAATAGCGGACGACCCACAGTGTAAATAGGTTCTGCTGCGTTTACTTGGTAGAAGCCTAATGCAGACATCACATACCACGCGGACATTGCGCCTACGTCTTCGTTACCAATGACGCCTTCTGGAGCAGCAAAGTACATGTCATCCAGAATGTGGTCGACGACTTGTTGCGTCTTCCATGGTTCTGCAGTCCAGTTGAATAGGTAAGGAATGTGGTGCGAAGGCTCGTTACCAAACGCAACTTGACCAATCAAACCAGACATATCCGGTGTTTCTGTGCCTTGGCTTTCTGCGGTGAAGGTGGCTTCTAGGTTTTTCTGGAATTCAGCATCGCCACCCATGATGGTCTTCAAGCCCGCGATGTCATGCGGTACAAACCAAGTCCACTGCCACGCGTTACCTTCGGTGTAGTTGCCTGTCTCGTGTTCTGTACCGTATGGGTCGAATGGCGTCATGAAGGTTTCATCAATCATCACTGGGCGCATGAAGCCAGTTACACCATGTTCTGCGTATTCCGTTGGGTTGTAATCGAAGTACTTTTTGTAGCCTTTTGAGCGTTCAAGGTATTGCTCTTCCGCTTGAGTATCACCGGCTGCTTTGGCGATTTGCGCGATAGCCCAATCGTAGAACGCGTTTTCCAGACCGTAAGAAACAGACTCAACCGTGTAGTCTTCAAATACTGGCTCACCATCGACACGTTGGATGGCAGGCGTGAAGCCGTTTTTCTCAATGTAGTCGATGTGCTTGGTTAAAGTGCGATCCAATACGCCCTGATCCCAATCGGCTTGCAATGCAGGGTAGTTCTCGTAAGTCGAAGAGTTGATCGCGGCTTTCAGCGCCAGCTCTTTCTCTTGTTGAGTAAACTCTTCTGGGAATTTGGTGATCGCATCCGCAATCACTGCTACCGCTGGGTAACCGACCATGGTGCCTGTCTCGTCGCCTAAGTGCTCCCATTTCGGTAGCAAGCCGCTTTCAGTGTACTTCTGAACTAGGTTCTTCGCGTATTGCACCGCGCGAGTTGGCTCTGTGATGGTTTTCAGTGGGTGTAATGCACGTTGGGTATCCCATAGAGAGTAAACCGAGAAGTTTGGCTGTTCTTCCGTTGCTTGACCGTAAGCGATGGAGTATTCCCCTTCGCCTTCACGAATTGAGCCTTTGCCCATGCCACGGAATCGACCATCTACATCTTGATGCACCATCGGCGCAATCTTGGTGTGGTAAAGCGCAGTGTAGAAGATCTCTTTCTGATCTTCCGTACCCCCTTCGATAGAGAAGTTGAGTGCTTTTGCCCATTTCTCGCGTGCGTTGTTACGTGCAGTATCGAAAGAGACATTCGCTTCGGCATCGTAGTTGTTTTCTGCACCTTGAGGGTCAACCGCAGATAACGCCACTTGCGCATTCAGCTCTTGTGAGCCTTCATCTTCAAATTCGATGTAGGCAGTGACGTCCGCTTTTACACGTTTGATAGCATTGCCTTGGTCATCGTAAATCAATTCAGAAACGTGCTCTGCCGTTAGGCCGTCAACAGGCTCACCATTAGCAAGGATGTAGACGTCTTTGATCTTCTTATCGAAAGTCGCATAGAAGAAGATTTTTTGGTTTTTCGCCCAGCCAGAGAAGTGCGCTGCATCGCGCTCGCCCGTGATGGTATGACCGTCTTCGCTCACCGTCAGTTTATTGCGCAGAGAGGTCGAACCCCAGTCACTGTTAAGGATGGAGTTGAGGTCTATCTTCAGACGTTGTGGTTGACCTTGCGGATAGGTGTAACGATGGAAGCCGACCCGTTCAGACGCAGTAAGCTCAGCTTTGATACCGTTCTCAGCAATCTTCACCGAGTAGTAACCCGCTTCTGCCACCTCTGAGGTTTTGTCCATCTTGACTGAAATCGCTTCGCGGTAGTCGTCGCTGTCTTCGATGTACTTGGCTTTGTCTTCGGTAAACGGCAGGAACAGAATGTCACCTAAGCCGCCCATACCAGTGCCAGATAGGTGAGTGTGTGAAAAGCCAAATAGAGTCTTTTTATCGAAGTGGTAACCTGATGAAGAGTGCCAGCCGATCAGCTCGGTATCTGGAGAAAGTTGCACCATGCCTTCTGGCACAACAGGACCCGGGAATGTGTGTCCGTTAAAGCCGGTACCAATGAATGGGTCGACGTATTTTAGGTTGGAAGTATCAACGCTTGGTGAGGTGTTATCGTCGTCATCGTTGCAGCCAGCCAAACCAATAACACTCGCAATCACAGCGGTGGCGATAGCGGTTTTCGTAAAGTTCATAATCTTGATTCCTTAGGCAGGAAGCGAGTCACTTCCTGCCACTGAGTTAATCTATCTGCTTATTCTTTAAACACGAATTACATAAAACGTTACTGAGCTTGAAGCGCTTCTTGCTTGTCACCCGTCATGACGAAGTGAAGCTCGCCGTCCGCTTTGATTTCGCTGTGCTTGAAGGTGAAGTTGGCATCCAGCGGTTTGCCGTTTATGGTTACGGACTTCACGTACTTGTTGTGTGGGCTGTTGTTGTCTGCGATGACTGTGAACTCGCCGCCTTCCACTGGAATGGTGATTTCATCAAACATAGGACGACCGATGGTGTAGACCGGATCCGCAGGCGTCACTTGGTAGAAGCCCATTGCTGACATCAAGTACCAAGAGCTCATCTGACCCACGTCTTCGTTACCAATCAAACCGGTTGGCTCGCTGGTGTACATCTCTGACATGATGCGGTCTAGGTACTCTTGCGCTTTCCATGGCTCATCCGTTAGCGCGTATAAGTAAGGAGTGTGGTGCGATGGCTCGTTACCGTGCATGTACTGACCGATGTAACCCGTTAGGTCTGGTAGCTCTTCACCTGTGTTTGAAGAACGCGCATTGAATAGCTCGTCCAAGTCTTCACGGAAGGCTTTCTCTGGCGTAGTGTCTTTGCCTTGCGCTAAGTCGGCTTGGTAGATTTCTTGTTTCAGGCGATTGAAATCGTGCATTGGTTGGAACTTCCATTGCCACGCGTTCCCTTCGGTGTAGGCAAACTCGTCCACGTAGTAAGGGTCGAATGGTAGCAGCGGGCATTTCTCTTTCATCACGCCCGAGCCTTCTGGCCACTCAACCATTTCACACTCATCCAAACGCTCTTCATCAATTGGTTGGTTGAACTCCAAAGGCGGTTTGTTTGGTGATGAGCTTAGCGGGTGGTTTTTCGGACGTAAGAAGCCAGTCTCTGCATCCCAATGGTTAAGCCAGTTGTCGGCACGAGTCATAAACTCTTCTTGCAGTTTTACATCGCCAGCCATGCGCGCGATTTCTGCCATTGCCCAGTCACCGTAAGCAAACTCAAGCGTGTATGACGCACTGTTCCAGTAGCCGTGGTGAACAAAGCCGTTTTCTTCGTACACCTTCACTTGCACAACGTTTGCTGCGCCGATGTTGTTGTCTTCCGTCCAATCTGGGAATTCAGACGCCTCGTGGGAACGCACCGTAAACTCAGCCGCTTCTTTGGCCAGTTGTGGGTCGATGTCTAAGCCTTTCGCCATCGCGTCAGCAATGATAGAAACCGCTGGGAAGCCGATCATAGTGCCCGTGTAATGGCTGTGCAGTTCCCATTTCGGCAGAATGCCACCGTCTTCGTATTTACGAATCAGGTCGTTGGCAAACTCTTCGGCACGTTCTGGGTCGATAATGGTTTTCAGTGGGTGCGCTGCACGGAAAGTATCCCACATGGAGTACACAGAGTAGTTTGGTGTGTCGCCCGCGTCTTTTTGAATGCGAGTACGCATCGCAGGGTATTGGCCGTCGACATCTTGGAAAATCATTGGAGCAATAGAGGCGTGGTAAAGCGCAGTGTAGAAGATCTCTTTCTGATCTTCCGTGCCGCCAGATACCATCATGCGGCTAAGCTCTTGGTGCCATGCGTCGTTGGCTTGAGCGCGCGCAGTATCAAATGACACGTTTTTCGCTTCTGCTTCTAGGTTTTTCTCCGCACCTTCTGTGCCTGTTGGTGACAAGCCTACTTGGATTTCTAGCGGTGTTGATGATGGTGCGAATTCTAGGTAAGCGATGGTTTTCACTGCGTCGATGTTGTCGTTGTTTACATCGATTTCCGTTTCTGCGCCGTCAACTAGAGCAATGGCTTTGACAATAGGTTGGTTGAAGGTGGCGTAGAAGTAAACGTGCTGGTTGTTCGCCCAACCGTTCGAGCTACGTAAACCGCGAATGGTGTAAGCGTCGATGAACTCTAAATCACCCTTCATGGTGCGGTTGTTGAAGTGACCTTTGTTGAGGGTGTGGTCTAAATCGAACTTGATGTGTGGCGTGGTGCCTTCTTTGAAGGTGTAGCGGTGGAAGCCAACACGTTGCGTGGTAGTTAGCTCAGCTTTGATTTCGCCTTTGTTCAGTTCAACCGCGTAGTAACCCGCTTCTGCGGTTTCGTTGTCTTTATCGAAGGTATTGAAAACGGCGTTTTCTTTCTTGGTGAAAGGCAAAACTAAGATGTCACCAAGATCGGTAATGCCTGTGCCAGAAAGGTGAGTGTGGGAGAAGCCATACACTGGGATTTCAGTCAGCTTGCCGTGGTCGAAGTAGCCTGCAGCAGAGCCCCAGCCTTCCATTTCGGTATCAGGAGAAAGTTGCACTAAACCGTAAGGCACAACCGCCCCCGGGAAGGTGTGACCATCTGCACCTGTACCAATCAATGGATTGACGTATTGAGTTAGTGTGGTGTCGAGGGATGGAATACCAGATTTGCTGTTGTCGTCATCACTGTTACAACCAGCAAGACCAAACATGGTAGCGAGTATAGCGGTAGAGATAAGGGTTCTTTTTAGTTTCATTTTTATGGTTCCACTGAAGTGAAGTTTTTAGGGGGCTCGATGCCCCCTTTCGTTATTTGGATAGGTATCGGTTACTGCGCTTTCATCGCTTCAGATTTGTCTGAAGTCATGACGAAATGCAGTTCACCACCGTCTTTCAAATCGCTGTGCGCGAAGCTGAAGTTGTCACTCAATTGTTTGCCGTTGATGGTCACCGACTTCACGTAGATGCTCTCTTGGCTGTTATTTTCTGAGGTGATGGTGAATTTACCGTCCGCGACTGGAATCACGGCTTTGTCGAACAGAGGACGACCGATGGTGTAGCTTGCTTCGCCCGGAGTGACTTGATAGAAGCCCAATGCAGACATCACATACCACGCCGACATCTGACCGACGTCTTCGTTACCAATCAGACCTTCATGCGTTGGGTGGTAGAACTCGTTCATCGCTTGGTCGACAATTTCTTGTGTCTTCCAAGGTTCCGCCGTCCAGTTGTATAGGTAAGGAACGTGGTGATCAGGCTCGTTACCCATCACGAATTGACCGATGTAGCCAGACATGTCGTGTGATTGGCTCGTATCGGCGTTGGAGTCCGCATTAAACAGCGCATTCAAGTTGGCTAAGAATGCCGCTTTGCCTTGATCGGTTACGTCTTCAGGAAGAGAGAAGTCAGTACGGTCGATGTGCTCACCGCCCATCACGTTAGCCAGACCGTTCAGGTTGTGCGGTGCAAACCATGTCCATTGCCATGTGTTGCCTTCAGTAAAGTCTTCGCCTCGGTGTTCGGCGCGGTAAGGCCAGAACACGTCACTTTCGTTGAGTGCTTTGCGGTCTTTACACGCGTTGTAGTCCATACCGTCTGGGATAGACAACGCCATGTTCTCGTCCAAACATTCGGCTTTCAGGTTATTTGCCCAAACCTTGCTGCCGCTGTTCATGTAAGCCGGACGCATAAAGCCCGTTGCACCCAATGCGTTGCCTTTGGTGTCTTGCAGTTTGCCGTATTGTTCTGGGTTGTAATCGAAGTAGTTCTTGAACGATTCAGAACGTGCCATGTAGCGGTCGTACTGTTGGTCGTTGCCAGCAAGTTTAGCGATCTGGGCGATACACCAGTCGTAGTAAGCGTTCTCAAGACCGTAAGACACCGACTCGTTCACGAGCTCGTCGTATTTATCGACTTTCAAGCCTTCCACGTAACCCGGTTTGTCACCAGAATCCGGCGCCCATTTGGTATTGGCTGGAATAAAGCCGACGTCTTCTTGGTAGTCGTTATGACGCGTCATGACCGTGAAGCGTTTGTCACCGTTCCAAGCATCTTGGTAAGGTACCCAGCTCTCTGTTTTATCAAGGTTGAAGTTGACTGTTTCGTCAGCGGCTTTCAGTGCCAAATCAAACTCAGCAGTGGTAAAGGCTTCTGGGTGTTTGACCATGATATCGGCGATAACCGAAACCGCAGGATGACCGACCATTTCACCGGTGTAATCCGAGTGCAGTTCCCATTTTGGCAGCACGCCACCCGTTTGGTATTTGTTCAATAGATCGCGTGCGTGTTCAATTGCGCGGTCTTTATCGATGATGGTTTTTAGTGGGTGTGCGGCGCGGAAGGTATCCCACATTGAGTACACTGAGTAGTTCACTAAGCCATCTTCTGCTTGGTGCACTTTGCCATCCATGCCACGGTATTTGCCATCCACGTCTTGATATAGGAATGGAGCAACGAACGTACGGTAGAGCGAGGTGTAGAACATGGTCTTGTCAGCTTTGTTGCCGCCTTCCAGTTCAAACTCGCCAAGGATGTTTTCCCAAGCCACGCGGTTTTGTTGTACGACGTTGTCGAAATCCCAGCCGTTGGTGTCTGCTTCTAGGTTTTTCAGTGCGCCGTCAACACCAGTGCCAGAAATCGCTACTTTGACCACCAATGGCTCGTCGCTCTTACCAAAGTTCAAATGTGTCAGGACATCGTTTGCGCGTTTTGCCAAACGTTCTGGGTCAGGTTCTGGTTCGCCCGGCATTGGTTTGTGCTCTGCGTAGCCGCGGTAATCTTCCAAGCCGACTTCGGTAGCGTCAGTTGGAGTCAGTTTGCTCTCAGAAGCCAGCTTGGTGTACAGGTTTTCTTCAATGATTGGATCAGAGAATTCTGCCGCGAAGAACACGGTTTGCCATTGACCCCATTCGTTTGAGGTACGCGCGCCTACGACGGTAGTGTCGTTAACGCGTTTGTAGTAAATGCTGCGAGAGTGGTTGCCGTATTGCTCCAACAGTTCGTGTTGAAGATCGATACGTACTTTGCGATCTTCACCCGGCTTAAAGGTGTAACGTTGGAACACCACGCGGTCTGTTGCCGACAGTTCAGCTTTTACGCCGGTTTCTACAAGGTCAACCGAGTAGTAACCAACTTCTGCCACTTCCGAGCTTTTATCCATGGTCACGGCATCGGTATTAAAGCCTGTGTATGGCAAGAAAGCGAAGTCGTTTAGGTCGCCTTTACCTGCGCCGGAAATGTGGGTCATTGAGAAGCCAGAAAGCAGGCTGTGCACAGGATCGTATTCAACAGGCGAGCCTTTACCATTCCAACCGTTTGGATCGAAGTTATCTGGTGAAGGTTGAATCATACCTTCTGGCATAACTGGAGATGGGTTAACGTTGCCAAGACCTTTAGTGCCGATCAAGGTATCAACGAATTCCAAAGTAGGGGTAGAGATAACCGGAGTTTCCGGATCAGAGTCGCTGCCACAACCAGCAAGACCAAGCATGGCGGTTAACACTGCGGTAGAGAGTAGGGTTCTTTTTAGTTTCATTGTTTTTATTCCACGAGAAAAGGGGACACGAGGTCCCCTCAAAATCATTATTCGCCTAGGTTGGCTTGCATTGCTTCAGACTTGTCAGCCGTCATCACGAAGTGCAGTTCGCCGCCTGCTTTGAATTCGCTGTGCTGGAAGGTGTTGTACACATCCAGAGGCTTACCGTTGATGGTCACTTCTTTGATGTACATGTTGTCTGGACCGTTGTTCTCAGCCGTTACCGTGAAGGTGCCAGAGCCAATGTCTACCGTCGCTTTGTCGAAGATTGGACGACCGATGCTGTAGGTTGGATCGGTTGGCGAGATTTGGTAGAAGCCCAGTGCTGACATCAAGTACCACGCCGACATCTGACCTACGTCTTCGTTACCGATGATGCCGTCTGGTGTCGGTTTGTAGAGCTGGTCATAAACTTGGTCTAGGTATTCCTGCGCCTTGTAAGACTCTTCAGTACGGTTGTACAAGTAGATGACGTGGTGCGAAGGCTCGTTACCGTGAATGTACTGACCGATGTAGCCTGTCATGTCTTGGTGCGCTTCGCCGCCATTTGGATCGGCAGTAAATAGGTTGTTCAGTTTGTCGTTCAGACCTTGCGTGCCGCCCATGATTTCAGTCAGCTTATCCAAGTCTTGCATGAACGCCCATTGCCACTGCCACGCGTTACCTTCTGTGTAGTAGAACGCGTCAGACTTGTAAGGGTCGAAATCAGTTGAAGCGTATTTCAGCGCACATGGGTCGCCTTCTTTCAGTTCTGTTGGTACGAAGAAGCCCGTGCCGTCTGCGTTACCTGCTTCTGCATCCCAGTGTTTCAAAGAGTTGTAAGAACGAGCTTTGAACTCTTCATACGCGTCCATATCGCCAGCGGCTTTTGCCATTTCTGCGATCGTCCAATCGTAGAATGAGAATTCCAACGAGTACGACACTGAGTTCCAGTTCGGGTAACGAACACACTGTTCTTTCTCGTGGTAGTTCAACTGACCTGCCATGAGTGAGCTTAGGATGTCGTCATGAATCTGTGGGTACTCATGCGGTGTGTATCGAGCTGATTTCACTGATGCGGTGTAAGCTTGCTCTGCATCAATCAAGCCTTTGGTTACCGCGTCGCCCAGAATCGCAGCCGATGGGTAGCCGATCATGGTGCCGGTTTCTGAGCCGTGACCTTCCCATTTCGGCAATAGACCAAACTCGTCGTTGGATTTACGAATCAAGTCTTTCACGTATAGCGTTGCTTGGTCTGGGTCGATGATGGTCCACATTGGGTGAACTGCGCGGAACGTATCCCACGTTGAGTAAATCGAGTAGTTTGGTGTGTCGCCATCTTTCAGTGTGCGCACTGTGCCAAGCATATCCACGTATTGACCATCCACATCGTAAAACTCGATTGGTGCGATCATCATGTGGTACATGCCAGTGTAGAAGTTGGTTTTCTCTGCGTCAGTGCCGCCTTCTACTTTGATTTTTGCTAGCTTCTCAGCCCACGCGTATTCTGCGTCTTCTTTTACTTTTGCTAGGTCGAAACTTGGCGCTTCCGCTTCTAAGTTTTTCTGTGCGCCTTGCCAGTTAACTGGAGAGATACCCACGCGGATTTCAATTGGCTCTTCGCCTGTGCCGAAGTTTAGGTAAGCAGTCAGATCATCGCCTGAGTAAACCGCACCATTACGCATTTCGCGCGTTGGTTCTAGGTCTTGTTCGCCTAACAGTGCTTTGGCGATTGGTTGGTTGAATTTCGCGTAGAAGAAGATGTCCTGACCTTGGTGATCTTGCCCTTGGAACCAACCAGTTGATGTTTTACGACCACGAATAGTGTATTCGTCCACCACTTCTACTTTGTTCTTCAAAGATTTGCCGTTGTTGTTCATTAGGGTATGACCTAAATCGAACTTCACGTTGCGGTCTGCGCCATCAGCAAAGGTGTATTTGTGCAAACCAACGCGTTTGGTTGCGCTCAGTTCCACTTCGATTTGACCTTGGTTTAGCTTGGTTTTGTAGTAGCCTGCGCTTGCTTCTTCATTGGCTTTGTCGAAAGAGTTCAGTTGTGTGTTCGCCATGTCTGCGTATGGCAGAACCAAGATGTCGCCTAAGTCCGTTGCGCCTGTACCTGAAAGGTGAGTATGGGAGAAGCCGTACAGCGGAACATCAGTGTTAACTACTTCGCCAGTTTCGTAGTTGGATGAATCCCAGTAGCCAGATGCCGAGTGCCAAGGGTTAAGCCCTGATTCATGGTCTGTGTTAGAGCCGATGAAAGTATCTGGAGACAGTTGAACCATACCTGCCGGTACCGTCGCGCCCGGGAATGTATGACCAGATGCCGCTGTGCCGATCATTGGATCGACGTATTTCAACACCGCGAGATCAACAATTGGATCGCCCGGCAGTGAAGAGGAAGAATCGTTGTCGCTGTTACAGCCAGCCAAGCCACCCGTCAGACCAACCAGGATAGCCAAAGAGATAAGATTACGTTTAAACATGTGCATACCGTTTTGTCGTTATTCGTATATAAAAAGTTTTTATAAGAGACTGTTTATAAAGGACTGCTTATAAAATT
This sequence comes from Vibrio diabolicus, assembly GCF_011801455.1. Classification (NCBI taxonomy): domain Bacteria; kingdom Pseudomonadati; phylum Pseudomonadota; class Gammaproteobacteria; order Vibrionales; family Vibrionaceae; genus Vibrio; species Vibrio diabolicus. Next base: position 304,564 of record NZ_CP042452.1, read on the forward strand.
TGCTTGTAGGGATAGCCGGGAGATGCGCTCCCCCGGCTGAGTTGTCACTATTGGGATTAACGAGAACCTGCTGGCATCTCGTCTTCATGCAAGAACTCACCGATGCCTTGTGCTGGTGGAAGATCTTGCTCTAGAGAGCCCCAACGTTGATTTGGTTTGTCGCCCATCACGAACTCCAACTCACCGCCGTACATGATTTCGGCATGAGTCAGGTAAGTACGGTTGAAGTCTTTGCCGTTGTAGCGAGCCGATTGAATGAAGATGTTTTCGCGGCTAACGTTCTTCGCGGTAACCGTGAACTTCTGGTTGTTGCCAACATCGATAGACGCGCTTTCAAACAGCGGGGTACCGATTTCGTAGATGCCAGAAGAAGCGTTCACTGGGTAGAAGCCAAGTGCACGGAACACGAACCACGCAGAGAGCGTACCGAAGTCGTCGTTACCACAAATGCCGTCAGCGGTGTTCTTGTAGCAAATGTTGGTTGCTGCGGCGATGGCTGCCTGACCTTTCCAAGGTTGACCGACGTAGTTGTACAAGTAAGGAACGTGGATATCTGGTTCGTTACCTTGAACGTGCTGACCAACGTTACCTGTGTTGAACACTGGGAATTGGTTGTCGCCTGCGTTGCGATCTGGGTAGGTTGACCAGTACTCATCCAAGCGAGCTGCGAACAAGTCACCGCGTTCTGCTTCGGGGTTTTGTGTCTTGTCGAAGCGTGTCATCAGGTCAATCAAGCCATGAATGTCGTGTTGAACGCTGAACGAGTATTGCCAGCCGTTCGATTCAGAGAATGACCAGTTGAACATATCTGGACGCCAGTCTTTACCCACCGCGCGACCAGTGATTGGGTCTACCCAACCTGCATCGATAAACTCGCCATCGTAGTCACGGGCTTTGAACCAACCTTGGTATTGCTTACCGCCGAAGTCGAATTGCGCTTGCCAGTTTTTAGAACGGTTAGCGAACTCGGTGTAGCGTGGATCTTCTTCACCAAAGACTTCTTTGATCGATTGTGCGATTGCCCAGTCGTTCATTGAGTATTCAAGCGAGTAAGATGCTGTCCAAGAATCTTTAAATGGTGAGTGACCGCCGTAAGAATCTGGTGGAGTGTCGTGCAGTTGCGCTGGCACGTAACCTTGTTCTTCGTATTCTTTGATCCATGCTACGCCTTGGCTCGTTGCGGCACGCGCGTCAGTGATCATTGCTTCAACTAAGCGCTCTTTGACGTCTTTGCGTTCAGCTTCTGTGAAGCCAAGATCAATCATGCGTTTTTCTAGTGAGCCTTTCGACAACACATCATGAATCACAGGCGTTGAGTGCATGCCCATCATCATGCCGGTTTCGTTGCCTTTGAATGTCCACTCAGGCAGGCGACCTTTGCGCACGTTGCCTTTGTCATCCACCCATTCTTCTTCGGCGTAAGACAGCATAGACAGCACCACGTCTGCTAGGCGGTCTGGCTCAAGAATCGAAGACAGCGGTTGAACCGCGCGGTAGGTATCCCACAACGAGAAAGTGTCATAGCGCGTGAAGTCTGCTTTGCCATCTTTGTTGGCATCGGCAGTGCGAATTGACTCTTTCAGCGTATCGATCTTATCGCCCCAAGGTGTGTTGCCATCTGGGTAAGCATTACGACCTTGGTGAACTTGGCGGTAGCGACCATCTAAGTCAGAGTGAATGGTTTGACCTAGGTACGAGTGGTACATCGCGGTGTAGAACGTCTGTTTGTAATCTTCGTCGCCAGAGACTTGGATCTTGCCGAGTTCGTCTTCCCATTTCTTTGTTGCCGCTTCGCGTACTTGGTCGAAGTTCATGCCCGCAACTTCTGTCATGTTAAGAGAAGCACCTGATTTACCGTTCTCGCCAATCTCAACGTTTGATAGCGCTAATTTCGCTTCAACCGTTAAGCCGTCTTTGGATGTGTCGAATTCAACGTAAGCGCGCGCGTATTGGTACTTGCCGCGTGTCTCGTTACCGATTTCTGCAATGCCTTCGGGCACGTCCATGTAACGACCTTGCTCTTTATCGTAGTAAGCAAAGCGAACGTTTTTGATTGGTTGGTCGAATTCCATCACGAAGAATTCTTTTTGGCTTGGTGCCCAGCCGTCAGAGAAACGGTGACCTTCTAGACGGTTATTGTCTTTGTCCCATTTCAAGTAAGAATCAGAGGTGTAGTCCCAGTTAATTTTGAAGCCAGTGTTCACGATGATTTCTGACTTTTCATCACGAGGGAAGGTGTAGCGGTGCACACCAACGCGATCCGACGCCGTTAACTCGGCTTTGATGTCGTAATCCAATAGATCGACTTTGTAGTAACCTGCTGTCGCTTGCTCGTCACGATGTTGGAAGCGAGACGCTTCTAGGTTTAGCGTTGCTGAACCTTCATCAATCATGTAATCCGAACGCGAGTTGATTGGCATGACGAGAATGTCGTTCAAGTCGCCAGCACCTGCTCCGGAAAGGTGGGTATGAGAGAAACCGGAAGTACGTGCGTCGTGGTAGTAGTAGCCTGAAATGTATTCCCAGCCGTTAGAACCGTTGTTTGGAGAAAGCTGAACCATGCCGTGTGGTGTGGTTGCACCAGGGTAGGTGTTGCCTAGGTTACCTGTGCCGATGAATGGGTTGACGTAGCGTGTTACGTCCATATCGGCGAAATCTACTGGGATGTGAACGCCCATGTCGATTTCAGGTGTTTCTGGGTTTGGCTTGTCATCACAGTCGCCATCGCCAACTGGAGGACATACTGGCTTGCCGTCGTCAGGAATATCCGGCAGTGCAGGGTTGGTATCACCACCTTCATAAATGTTGGTTGTGTCGTCGTTACAGCCAGTCAGACCGACTAGACCACTGATAACTGCGCAAGCGAGTAGGGAAGGTTTGAATTCCATTTTTAAAGCCTTGTAAATTGTAGGGTTATATAATTAAAAAATCAGGGGTATTACTAAAACTTAAAAACTTGAAATAGAGCCCTTTGGGGGAAAGGGCTCTTAGGGGGAGGAGCTTAAGGTTTAAGCTTTCACAAGAGTCGCTGCGTTACGCATCGCTTCTTTCGTTGAACACTCAACAACGTTTGCTTTTGCAAAGCGGTGAGCGTCTTTTACCTGGATATCGTGAGCTAGAATAACCAGCTTCGCGTTTGCTACATCTAGGTCAGTGATGCGGTTCTGGATACCGTTTTGACCTTGAGTTTCTACTTTGATTTTCAGACCTGCTGCAGCACCTGCTTTCTCTAGTGCTTTCGCTGCCATGAATGTGTGTGCTACGCCAGATGGGCAACATGTTACTGCTACGATGTCGTACTCGCCTTCGCCTGCTGCTGGAGCCGCTTGAGCTTGTGCAGGTGCTGCTTCTACGATTTCGTCTTCTGCTTCTTCTTCAGCAACTGGTTTCCAGAAGCCAACGATAACTGCTGTTGTTAGTGAGCCTAGTGCGATACCCACAACGTACATTGGGATGTTGCTTGATACAGGAGCTGTGATTAGACCGCCCCATGGTGCGTGTAGCAGTACGTCTGTTAGGAAGCCGAACACACAGCCAACGATACCACCAGCAACGATTGAAGGAAGAACGCGTACAGGGTCGTTTGCTGCGAATGGGATAGCACCTTCAGAGATACCGATAGAACCCATGATTGCTGCTGCTTTACCTGCTTCTTGTTCTTGCTTAGTGAACTTCTTCTTGAATAGGAATGTTGCTAGCGCCATACCTAGAGGAGGCGTACAGATTGCGATACCAACACCACCCATTAGCCATGGTTGAGTATCAACTTGAGTTTGAGCGAATAGCGTTGCTACTTTGTTGATTGGACCGCCCATATCGAATGCAGTCATACCACCAAGAATCGTACCTAGAACCACTTTAGAAGCGCCAGCCATAGAAGCTAGGAATTCGTTCATAGAAGCCATGAAGATCTTGATTGGCTCACCGATACCCCATAGAACGATACCTGCAGAGATAAGCGTACCAACAAGTGGGTAGATGAAGTAAGCGCCCAACGCAGTCATGTTAGCAGAAAGAGGGATCTTCTTAAGTTGTAGAACTACACCACCAGCGATAAAACCAGCGACGATACAACCTAGGAAGCCGCCGCCCATGTCAGCCATGATGCCAGAAGAGATCATCGCTGGCGCTAGTGCTGGTTTGTCTGCAATTGAGTAACCGATGAAGCCACCAAGAATAATTGGGAACAACACCAGACCTTTAATACCGATATTAGAAATATCAGCCAATAACCCGTCTGCAGGAACCGCACCTTTACCGGATGCCATTACCGCCAGAGCCAGTAGTACACCACCCGCAACGATAAATGGAAGCATGTGAGAAGTACCGAATAAAAGGTGACCTTTCATGGTACTTAGGATTTTTTTGAAATCGCTATTATTACTAGCTTGAGCTGTGATTGTACTCATAATTTCACGCCTTATGAATTAATTAAAATATTTAGTATTTGGTTTTCGTCTTTTGCGTTATGAATATCTTCAATAAACTCTTCGCTAAATTTTCCGAATAATTCTTGAAGAACATAAATATGGTGGTCGGTACCGTTATCAGGTGAAGCAATCATGAAGAATACGGTTGGTTTGACTCCCTCTTCGTCGCCATACTCGATGCCTTCGTGCTTTACGCCAACGGCGATTGCAGGCTCTGTAACCGCTTTGCTTTTTGCGTGTGGGTAGGCGATGCCGTCCATTGAAGTCACGCTTAATGCTTCACGTGCTTCGATGTCGGTTAAAAAAGCCTCTTTGCTACTGATTCGATTATTTTCGAATAGCATCTGTGCTAGCTCTTCAAAGACTTCTTTTTTATTATTTGCTTGAAAGTTGCCGTTAATTAAATTGACGTTTGTTAGTTCTGTAATCATTTTGTGACTCATTGGTACTGAAGTAATGAGTCAAATTTAATTAATGAAGTGGTTTTCGGAAATAGTAAAAAAAAACCAATAACTATACTTTTGTATCACTCAATCTTAAGTGTGATAGCCGTCATTAATAATGCGGAATATTATAAAATTTATTATGTGATTTATATTCCAGTTATTTTGAAATAAATAACTGGACATGAAAATGAACTGGAGGAGGATCAATAGCCCTGGTTAGGATGCAAAAAGAGGCGTTGCGCCTCTTAGTTTTGAGATAATAGAAACAGTGATAAAAGCTGGCCATTAATTTCTATATTTATGCAGCAAATCTAACGGGATATGGCAGTAGTCGTTTGGAAAGCGCGTGAGTCGGTCTTGGTGCTCATCATCACTTGGCACGTAGTTTGTGAGTGGCAGCACTTCTACGGCGATTTTATCGGCATCCGGTCTTGCTGCGATAAACGCTTTAGCAATCGTTAGGTGTTGCTCGTTTTGGCTATAAACACCGGTACGGTACTTTTCACCTACGTCTTCACCTTGCTTGTTAACACTGTGCGGGTCGATGATATCAAACAGATACCCCATTAAAGTTTCAACCGAAACTTGTTCAGGGTCGAATTGGGTTTTCACGCATTCTGCGTAACCATCGTATTCGGATTGAGTGTTATCCGTCGTGCCATTTGCTCGTCCTGCTTCGGTGCCAATTACGCCCGGAAGGTGGCGCATAAATTCTTGCACGCCCCAAAGGCAGCCGCCTGCGAAGTAAATCTCTTCCATCATTTTATCCTGTAAAACTTTGCGCCATTATGGACATCACTTTCGCTCAAACACAACTCCAACCATAGATTTAATGACTCATCGATGAGCAGTTCGGACATAAAACAGGAACAACTCGGTGGTGATTTGCTCTCTTTTTTGTGCTGCTTTTCCTCGTTAGATTGAGCGCAGTTAAGAGCTAAGGGGAATCCCAATGAAAATTGAACATATCGCGATTTGGACAGAACGTTTGGAAGAGTTAAAAGCCTTCTATGAGAAATATTTTAACGCGGTGTCTAACGATAAATACCACAACCCAACTAAGCAGTTTTCATCTTACTTTCTTTCGTTTGAAAGTGGAGCGCGATTGGAGTTAATGTCGATGGAAGGTGTGACCGCTTGTGAAAAATCTCATGCGATGCAGGTAACAGGATTAGCACACTTTGCCTTCGCTTTAGTATCAGAGCAGGCGGTGGATCAATTAACCAAAACCTTAGTAGATGATGGCTACCAATGGATCGACGGTCCGAGACAAACGGGTGATGGTTACTACGAAAGCTGCGTATTAGATCCGGATGGCAACCGTCTAGAGCTTACGGTGTAACGCGACTTAGCTTATTTCTATCGTTCACAGGCTGCTTTCATATGAAAGTGTTCGGGCGTATACTGCAAGCTCATTAATAAGGAGTGAGCCTGTGAACCCAAGACAAAATGAAATCCTGCAATTAGTGAATGATCGTAAACGCGTTCAAGTCACGGAGCTTTCTGACATTATCGGCGTGTCGGGCGTGACCATCAGGCAGGATTTGAATTTTCTGGAGCAACAGGGCTATCTAAAGCGCGTACACGGCGCAGCTACCGCATTGCAAAGTGATGATATTGATACCCGATTAGAAGTCCGTTTCGATATTAAACAATCACTTGCAAATAAAGCGGCGGACTTGGTATCACCAAACGAAACCGTATTGATCGAGGGCGGCAGTGCTAATGCGCTCTTGGCTCGCACTTTAGCTGAACGCGGCGATGTGACCATCATTACCCCATCGGCGTACATCGCCCATCTCATCCGTAACACCTCAGCTAACATCATCTTGCTTGGTGGTGTGTATCAGCATCAAGGTGAGAGCCTCGTTGGCCCGCTCACCAAACTCTGTATTGAGAACATTCACTTCAGCACGGCTTTCTTGGGTATCGACGGATTTCACCAAGACACTGGTTTTACTAGCCGAGACATGATGCGTGCCGACATCGCAGAGGCCATTCTGGCAAAGAATAGACGTAACATCGTACTGACGGACTCCAGTAAATTTGGACAGATTTATCCTTCTTCAATTGGCAATACCAACGAAATATCGGTGTTGTTAACTGACAAAGCCGCTCCGAAAAGCGACCTTGAGCAAATCAAAAAGCTAGGTGTGGAAGTGTTGTTGGGGTAAGTACTAATGGCTCTCCGACCATACTGCGAATTCATTTCCACTTGGTTCGGTGAAGTGGAATCGGCAGCCGCCGGGAAATTCGAAAATAGGGCGGATAATTTTTCCACCATGCTGCTCAACTTTTATCTGCGTGGCCTGAATATCTGAGCTATAAAACACTAAAAGTGCGCCACCATTTGCGGTTTGGTTTACAAACTCAGATTTGAAGAATCCGCCATCTAACCCTTGTCCTGAAAATGCAGAGTATTCAGGACCATAATCGATAAAAGTCCAGTCAAAGGTACGCTCGAAAAATTGTTTTGTAGCGTTAATATTGGTGGAACCAAATTCGACGTAATTCAATTTTTCATGTTGATGCATAGTGAAATCCTTCTCGGTTACTATCGTCTCTAGGCGAATTTTTCTACGATGATGTCATCCGCTTTTTCGACAAATAATGCGCCTTGATCCTTGAGCTCTGTAAGCACATTTTCAACATTATCAGGCAGTACAGCGCGAGTTGAAGCAAGGTTGACCACCACATTGTAGCCAAGATTCAGTGCTTGCATGACGGATTTCTTCACACAAAAATCTAGCGCGAGACCACCGATCACTAGGGTATCAATCCCGTTGAACTTTAGAAATTCATGTGCACCTGTCGTTTTAGTATCGGCAATATCATGGAAGAAAATACCGTAAGGATGCGCATCAGGATCCATGCCTTTATTAACTTGAAAATCATAGTCCAAAACAGGTGGTAAACCGTCTAAAAGTTCAGAACCTGTTGTGCCAAGCACACAATGGCGGTTCCATTTTATATCCACATTGGGTAGACCGACGGGTTCAAGCATGTTGGCTGGTGTTTCGGCATCCCATTTTGCTTTTGGTGGGTGTAAGTCACGACTGACCAGTTTTAATCGGCCTTTGGCATGATTACTCAGAAGCTCCGGTACGATTTCCAACGCACCTGCAACGGGCAGTTCATTTGGACATAACTCGCTAAAGCCTTTCTCTGGATCAACGTCGATCACTGCTGTAGTTTGATAGTTTACTCGAACAGTCATGGCAGACTCCTTGTCTGTCTGATTGCCTGCGTTTATCCACGCAAACAGTTTTGAAAAAAGGTTACTTCGTCGCTGGTCAGCGTATATACCATTGCGGGTTTTCCACCTTTGCCTTTGTTGGTAGAAGCGACTTTATTGGTGGGCTTTAGTACGCCTGAATCTATCAAGCGGCGCTTAATCGTCATTCGGCTAATATCAATACCAAACTCTTGATAAGCAGAAATGATGTCGGCAACCAAAAACTCTTTGTCTAATGCAAACAAAAGAACCGATGTGTATTCAATGGATGCACGAAGCTTCTGCCACGCTTTTTCAATGGTTTTTTGATGGTCAAACGCGAGAGTCTCTTCTCCATTGAGTATAGCTTGTAGCGAAAACCATTTAAGTTGGCACTCTGGTACACCTGCATTGTTGATTTGCTCTACATTGTTACGATCGACTAAGGCGTAGTGCGTAATGTTTAAGCTCCAGTCTTCTGGATCACGTTTGGGATCGCCGTCGATAAAAGCTTCACTAAAGTGACGAGGGTAGGTATGGATTTTCTCGCGGCAAATTCGGCGACGCGCCGCCTCAAAGTTTTCATCGGCCGGGCGTCCTCCTTCACTGGTTAAGTCTTTATCAAAGACAAATCCGCCCGGTAGTGCCCAGACTCCATGGTATGGCCGATTTGGATTTGAACGTTTAATCAACAACACTTCCAATCCCTTATCGGCACAGCCAGATAGCCTGAATGGAATAATGTCGACAGATACGATCATGGTTGGGTCCTAATATTGATTTGTAAGTAATCTAGCGCATAACAAGTGGTCAATCAATGGGTAAGTAACGAGTTGTGCGAAACGTTTTTGGTAGTGCTTCATAGTACGCCTTGAGTATAAATCTACGAATGAATCTGACTTATTCACAATCTGTGTGCGAATTCTAGACAGAAAAACCTTATAAAAATGAGTGGTTAGTAACAAAAGTTGACAAACTATAGATGGGTGTTTATTGTTTACGCAAATTAGTTAGTAACAAAAAGTTATATACCCAGGAAGGGCGTGTAGAAGGGCACCTAATGACCACCAAACTATTTTCTTCCCGCATCATTCAAAGCGCTTTGGATTTTGATGTTTACAAAGTCAATATGATGAGCGCAGTAACAGCGCTTTACCCTGATGCGATGGTGTCATACAAGTTTATTGTGCGTAGCGAGGAAGATCTCTCTGAACTGCTACCAGAGGTAAAAGCAGAAGTTCTTAAACTGCAAGACATTCAATTTACGCAAGAAGAAATCGAATATATTAAGCGTGTCGCGCCTTACCTGAATCCTGATTTTGTTGATGCATTGCGCCATTTCCGGTTTAACCCGCAAAGTGATGTCTCTTTCCATAATAAAGCCATGGCTGATGGCTCAAGCCAGTTACGCATTACTATCAATGGTTTGTGGCGAGATACTATTTTGTACGAAACGATCATCATGAGTATCGTGTCTGAAGTTCGTAGCCGTCAGCGTTGGTCTGATATCCCTGTAGCGCAATTTACCACCGTTTTAGAAGAGAAAGTTCGGTACCTAAAATCCGAACTAAAGCGTCGTAACATCACTAACTTTAAGTTTTCTGATATGTCGACGCGTCGACGTTTTTCCTTTCAAGCTCAGCGCACCATGCTGGAGTTCTTGTGCCAGGAAGTGCCGGAATGTTTGACAGGAACAAGCAACTACCACTTAGCAAAAGAACTGAATTTGACGCCTATCGGTACCGTTGCTCATGAATGGTTTATGGGCCATCAAGCTCTGGTGAATGTGCGAGATTCGCAAAAAGTGGCTTTGCAACGTTGGCAAAAAATGTTTAACGGTGCACTAGGTATTGCACTGACCGACACGATTGGTATTGATGCCTTCCTTAAAGACTTTGATGAAGAGCTAAGTAACGCGTATTTCGGTGTACGTCACGATAGTGGTTGCCCTTATAGCTGGGGTGAAAAAATGATTGCACACTATCAGTCGCTTAATATAGACCCGTTAACAAAAACACTGGTGTTTACCGACGGACTTAACTTCGAACAAGCGTTAGATATTTGCGAGTATTTCCAAGGACGTATTCAGGTGAGTTTTGGTATCGGTACTTTTCTTGCGAACGATATGGGTGATTATGTTAATAAAGAGGGTGAAGCCTACCAGCCACTTTCTATCGTGATCAAAATGGTCACGTGCAATGGTTCACCAGTCGCAAAAATCAGTGACGAACCTGAGAAAGCCATGTGTGAAGATATCTTCTTTTTGATGAACCTCAAGCGCCGCTTCGAGCAACCTCTTGATTTAAATGAGTGTCGTAAACTGATTGATCGTCTAGAAACTGAAGGTCAAAACTATCTCATCGACGCGTAGGCGTTATCCTCCCATCCTTGATAAGCACCCTCTATCGTTACGACAAATTTATATAGACAAACGTAGAGGGTGATTTCGTTATAGTAATACGCAGAAGTAACCAGATACAGCGTAGGAAAGCACTCGAAAATAAGGTTGTTTTTTTGTTGTGCTATGTGCCTATGATTGGTGTAAATCGATACGTTACAGCATCGTGGAAGGTGTATTTTCATCAGACACTAAACTCAGTCTAATCACGTAGTTCATTCCCATGTACCATGAGGTCACTCGGGTATAGACGTCTACCTGCTTTTATGACTTTGGGCTTCGCGTAATTGCTTGAATCAGGAGTCAAAATGAACCTAGTAGTACATTTGCAAAAGAAAGCGATCCGAAAATATGGCTATGAGATGGCCACTCGTCAAGCATGGAAATGTGGCATCAAGGCAAATCTTGTTAAGCGCGTGATCGGCCTTTTTAAAGGACAAATTGTTTGTGTGGTTGAAGGTTGCCGCGCAGAGTTTTCTTCTCCTCTTAATAACCCCCTTCACGAAGATGACAAGCAGGGGAGATATGTGTTTGTTGGCGGTGTATGCTGGGAACCAAATAACATTATAGCGCCTGGTTTCCCTGATTTTATGTTTATGCACGTGCGTAATCTAAGCCACCGTCATAAGTATTTAACGGATGACGAACTGTTTTTAAGCTTGGCTTAAAAATAAGCCTCATAGGTTAATCAAGCCTAACCATAATCAGTAATGATACGGTTTTAGCTCAGTTGACATTCTGTTGAGTGTTTCTTGACGTACCTTTTATAAAACAGTGTTTCTTTACTCGTTAATGACAGAGGGTTTGTTTTCGCCTGATGTGATTTCCTAATTGCGATTTACTATACCGCTCATCAAAGCAAACCATACTGGGATGTAAATCATGAATATGAAATCTATCGCAATTGCAACGGCAGTTGTTGCTGTATTAGCAGGCTGTAAAGACAAAACGCCACCAGCTCCAACCCAAGCAAACATTACTTTGGTTGAAGCGGTGACTGAAAGTGTGAAAAATCCACACCAAGTATGTAAAGACGTGGTAGTAACGGAGCAAGTTGCTCCTACGGATGATAATAAAATAATTGGTACGGTCGGCGGCGCAGCAGCTGGCGCGGCATTGGGTAACCAAATCGGTGGCGGCTCAGGTAAAGTGATTGCAACTGCAGCTGGTACGATTGCTGGTGCATTAACGGGTCGTAAGATTCAGGAGAACGTGCAACAAGGCGATGTAGTGACAACGACGAAAAAGCAGTGCCACACAGAATACACAACATCTGAAAAAGTAGTGGGTTACGATGTCACTTATGAAGTTTCAGGTGCGCCAACGACCGTTCGCTTAGCGAGCAAGCCAGCGACAAAAACGTTCCCAATTCAAGATGGCAAAGTTGTTCTTCCGCAATAACTAGCTCCTCAACCGAAGTAATTAACAAGCCCTTTTATCTTTGAGACGAAAGGGCTTTTTCACATAAGCGGTGTTTTCATCTATTTTCCCACGGGAATGTGCAGCCAGAATTACCAGCTAATTTCAGCGTTCGATACAATCACTTTTCGAAAAGTACGAACGGAAAAAACATGGAAGATTTTTACCTGACCGATCGCGGTTTAGCTGGTTATTTCGAAGCGCAATGGTTCGACAAGTTCATCGAAGATAAGCAGATTGAGACGATAACCAGTCGCTCAAAACAAGTCCCACTCTCTTTTTTGTCATCACCTCACTGCTACCAAGTTGCTGATTTTATTGCGCAGACGGCACTTGAGAGCGGCGTTCAGCCGTATTCCCTACTTGAGGTTGGCGCGGCGCTGGGAAGAAACTATTATGAGTTAGTGCAACGCTTACCTAACCTTAAAGAAGCGACGCTTGTGGAGCCTTCAAATAGGTTGATGGATGGCTTGAAGCAACTATTAATAGAAGAACAACGAGTCGAGCTAACTTATCTTCACGATGTGAACACCTTAAACGCTTTAGAGGTAGAGAATAGAGATATCGTACAGAAATGTGCTCATGTTGATTTGACGCTAATTAACCAGCCTTTTGAGATCGATACTCTCCAATCTCGCTTTGATTTAGTCGTATGTTTAAATGTGATTGATCAATGTGAGTCGCCACTTAGCGTGATCAATGCTCAAAAAGAAGCCACCAAGGTTGGCGGGCTGATGGTTGTCTCTTGCACTTATCAGTGGAACGCGAAACACATCAAAAATGAAGACGAAGCGGTCGATGATATCAAAGAGTACTTTGCTGAAGGTTGGCGTTTAGTATCGGAAGCCGATCATGAATATCGCATCCGGTTTAATGATCGTTTTGCAAGGCAGTTTTTATCTCATGTGGTCGCTTACATCAGAATGGATTAGAGCTACATAAAAAACCGAGCACTTACGACTCGGTTTTTTTAGTCTTTGAGGTAGAGCGCGATTTTAAGTAACGTGCGCCTCTTGTTGCTCTCGCTCTTGTTGAGCTTGCAGCTTTTTCTTGCGACGTTCTCGTTTAGAAAGCCAAACCAGCGGTACAACAATCATTATTGTTCCTATCGCCATGAATATGTCTGGCACTTCTCCAAACCAGATTAATCCCACAAACACGGCACCAATTAAACCACTGTATTCAGCGCTGGCAATTTTGTTGCTATCAATCGAGCGGTAAGCGATCACACATGTTGCCGCATAAATCATGATGAACAAACTTGAGCCAGCAGCAACAGGGAAAGCACTCCAGTCCCAAGGTTCTGCTTCGATCAGAACAAGCAAGAAGGCTACTGGAATACCTGCCAAGTTTGTCATCAATAACGTTTGCATCACAGACTGATTTTTTGGCAGTTTTCGAATGAGCAAGTTATTGATTGCTAAAGTAATTGCAACAACTAAAGCTGAAATCGCTGCCCAATCGATTTGGTCTGGACGAATGATGACCAATACACCGGCAAAGCCCATTATCGCAGCGGCGACCGATTGCTTAGATAACTGTTCTCCAAAAAAGATTGCTGCAAGCGGCAACATGATCAATGGCGCGGCGTAGAAGATTGCGTTCGCAGTTGCGAGCGGTAAAGATGAAATCGCCAAAACCATAAATATAGCACCAAGCAACCACACGTGAGCGCGGACAGCATGCCATTTAAATCCTTCAAGAAAATGAGTCTTTTTTGTCAGCAAGCAGACAGGCAGTAGGAAAAGCACTGCGGAAATTTGTCGGAAAAAGACAAACTGAAAAATAGGCACTTCATTTCCGACACTTTTAATTAAAGAGTCCGAAAGCACTGCAATGAGATTCCCAACAATTAATAGCAGCATAGCTGCGCCGACCGATGTAACTTTCACTTATTTCCTCTCCTCTTTCTTTGCCAAAGAGTAGGTGATGTCATAGGATGAAGTGAAGTGATATTTATTAGTTTAAGTATGAGATTTTTAGATAATGAAATTGCCACCACTCAGAGCGGTTCACTGTTTTGAATCTGTCGCTCGAAACTCTAGCTTTTCGCTTGCGGCTGAAGAGCTCAATGTGACGCAAAGTGCCGTTAGTCATCAGATACGATTATTGGAAGATTATTTGGGCGAGTCATTATTTATTCGTCAAGGAAGAAAGCTCTCTTTATCGGATACTGGTGCTCGTTATTTAGAGGATATTAGCCCGGCAATTAGCTCTATTGCGATGGCCAGCCAAAAGGTGAGAGAAGGGGACAAAGGCAGCATACGTTTAGCGATTTATAGCTCGCTTGCCGTAAAGTGGCTTATTCCGCGTTTGTCTGATTTTAAGCGGTTACATCCGGAAATCGATCTGACACTCAATATGGTTGTTGGTGATCCTGAGCAGACAGATAGCGTTGGTGATTGCTTTATCACGGTAGAGAAGCCAAAGCGCAACTATATGTCGGTGAAGTTATACGCGGAAACGCTGTATCCGGTATGCAGCCATAAAATTTGGAAAGAGTTACAAGATCAACCCATTCCAGAAGCGCTTTGGCGATATCCTATTTTGTCGACAGACTCTATTTATCGTGAGAGAGGAAAAGACTGGGCAGAGTGGTGCAGAGCGGGTGGTTACACTTTGCCAAAAGATGTCGATGTTCAACATTTTAGTCATATGTTGTTGGCAATTGAGGCTGCACGTTATGACCAAGGCATCGCATTTGCGAATGATTTTATGCTCAATGAAAGAGATAAAGCGCATGATTTGGTGTATATCCCTTCTCATGGATTAGAGACGGGGGACAGCTTTTATTTTATTCATAAAAAGAGCCGAGCCAAGCAGGCGGAAATCATCAAACTCACCAATTGGTTGAAGCAACAGTGCTTGTAAAATGACTAAATTGTCATAATTAAGAAATAAAGTGGCAAAGTTGTGTTTAAATATTTCATGTTTTATTGAGTTTTTATTCATTAACATCAACTTGGTTTTGAAACCGAGTGAAATGGATAGCATGACGTGCTTAAGGATGGGCAAAACACAACCTCAATAATTAACAGGCAGTGAAATACAATGTTTAAAAAAACATGGCTAATGACAGCCCTTCTAGCAACATGTTCTGTTGCAAACGCAGCTCCTTACGTTGGTGCATCGGTAGGTCAAGCATCGTTTGGTGATGTTAATGGCTCTATCAATGGTGGTGGTACCAACGCTAGCACTAAGCTTAAACTTGAAGATGACTCAAGCCTTTCAGGTAAAGTATTTGGTGGTTACAAGTTCAACGAATACATTTCTCTAGAAGCAGCCATTGGTGGCTACGACGCTTTAGACGGCAAAGTTGTTACTGTTGGTGATATGAAGTATTTATCGATTCAACCAAAGGCGACTCTACCTATTGGTGATCGTTTCAACCTTTTTGCTAAAGCTGGTCTTTCTTACTTCAATGCTGAATTCAAAATTAGCAACTCTGTGATTGACGGTAGCGCAGGCCATACCACCATTTCTGACAGCACTGTGACAGGCATGTACGGTTTAGGCGCAGAGTTCGCTATTACAGAAAACTTTGCTCTACAAGTTGAATGGGAATACATGATGCCTGAGCTAGACATTGCGAAATTTGGTAATGAAAAAGTAACGGTTGATGCTGACATCAACGTGTTCTCTGTAGGTATGAGCTACCGTTTCTAAGAATACTTATTCAAGTTACCTCTTGGCTTAGTACACGTTTTTGACTTCTGTTGGTCGAGCTGAGTCCAAGCTTTGAATATGTTTAGATATAGCACAGGAAGTTTAGTTGCTAAGCGTCCTGTGCTATTTTTTGCTTTGGAATAACTCTTAGGAATCTTTGTGAACGATGTCAATCTTAGGTATCTGGATCTACTGTTAAAGCACTTTGAACCTCATCAATATCACTTCGTTACGCTGTCGGAGCTTGAAGTGGTAATTTGTACGTCAAGGCGCAATGTTTCTATTGTGATGAAAAAGCTTGCCTCTTACGGTTGGGTAGATTGGAAACCTGCAATTGGCAGAAGTAACGCCAGCCGTCTGAATATTACTATTTCCCTTCAACAAGCGATGACCGAATTTTTGGTTGAGGAGCTTGGTCGGGGAAGAATGAACTCGATAACAAAACTTATCGATTGGTTCGGCCAAAGTGCTGTCAGGGCGCTGACGATTGCCTCTGAAAAAGTGAACCAGTTGAATGAGTCAAATAACGCTATTTTGATCTCCTCTTATCCTTGGGTGTCTAAGGTCGATCCTGCGAACACTTATCGTCATACTGAACTGCATGTGGCGAAAAGTGTTTATGATGTTTTGCTGACTCAAAATTCCAATGGTGGCATTGAGCCTTCGCTAGCACATGAGTGGAAAATGGAAGGCAATGTGATGACGTTATGGTTGAGGCCTGGAATATATCGTCACGATGGCGAACTTCTCAGCATACAAGATGTTGTTTGGAGCATCGAAAGACTTAAGGAAATAAAAGGACCAGTACACGAGCTCTGGCAGTGTATTGACAGTGTGATTGCCGAAACATCGAGCTGCTTAAAAATTACATTGAAACATCCGAACATGTTTTTTCCATACATGCTAGCCACTCCTCACGCTTCTATTCTTTGTCGAGATGTTGTTTCTTTCGGTTCTGGTTATTCTTACCACATAGGCACCGGACCATTTAAAATCAGTGGTTGGAACCAAGAGAGTATGCTTCTTCAAGCACACAAAGAATATTTTTCAGCGCGCGCATTATTAGACCAAATTACGCTGTCTCATGGTAATGTTAAGACTCTGAATATGTTGAGTTTTAACCAAACTTCTGATCACGTTGAAGTGGAAAAAATCAGCGCATTTTCATATTTGACCTATCGGGAGCGCGCGGACTCTAATCTCGCAAAAGAAGATTGGCATCAACTCGCCGATTACATCAATGCGCAAAAGAGAATCTATGAGGCGCAAAGTGCCGTTGACAGCATTCAGTTAGCGACTCAAGAGCAAGATTTACTAATAGCAGAGGCTGTTGTGACGCCTAAGCTACAGGGTAAAGTAGCGCTAGCCGAGCCAATCTGGACGATACCAAGTTTAATTCGTCACTCTGAGTGGTTGCACCGAGTGATTCGGGCGACGGGATTAGAGCTAGAGATCGTCATTATTGATGACATTAGTTTTCCTGAAGTCGTATCACATCGAGCGGACTTGCTCCTAATTGAAGAAGTCATGGAAGCGCCGTTTGAGTATGGCGTATTTGAATGGCTATCGATAGCAACAGGTTTGCGTTTTAGTTTTGATCAAAGCCAGATGTTGCTCCATCGAGAAAACCTTCGCGAAGCCATGACAAATGCTCAATCTTTACAATCTCTTTTAGGCGTAGAAAAAGCGTTACGAGAGCAGTATCTTTATTTGCCTTTATTTGTTGGCTATGAAGAGGTGACAAAAACACAGCAAGTGCGCGGTGTTCAAGTGAAAAATACGGGTTATAGCGATTTGCATCGTCTCTGGATCGCTCACTCTAACTAGCATATTTCGACACGGTGAGCACAGAGTATGAATACATAAAGCCATCGTAATGATGGCTTTATGTGGAATGTAGAGTTAGAAGTTGTACGACACACTCGCACCAATAACCCATTGGTTTGCACTATCAACAATTGAGGAATCGCTGATACCGCTGCCTAGGCGAGTGTATTGTGTCATTTGGCTCACTTGCCAGTTATCGTTGATTGGCATGACTAGCTTGTAGCCTAAACCATAGCTTACTGTTGAATCACCTTTGTACGCTTTGCGGTTTGCATTTGCTTCGCGTTGTTTTACGCCAAAGTAGTAATCTACGTAGTCTTCACTTTGATAAGTTAGGTTAGCAAAAGGAACAAAATCAACACTACCGAAGTTCATAATGTGGAAGTAAGTCGCGCCCGCTAAGTAACCTTTGTAAGCACCACTGATATCATGTTGAAGGTATGTTGAAATCACATTGTGTTGATCTAACGTAAAGTCAGTGTTCAAACCTAAATCGACAGCAAAGCGACGTTTATCCGTGCCTTTCAGGCTCTTTGCAATATCACCGTCACGCATGACACCACTGCCAACAAGGTAAGCACTCATGTTGATTAATTCATTGGTGTTACCGAAGAAGCGGTAGTTAATGCCACTTAGATCGGCGTTAAAGTCGTCACCATGGTAACCGCCATTTAGAATTGGAGCTGTATTGTATTTTTGATCTTTGAAAAGATCGCTGCCATGAGCCACTCCGACTTCCGCGTTCCAGCCACCTTCATTGTTGTAGATGTTACCGTTACGAATATAAGTATCACCAGCAACCGCTGAACCAGCAGCAGTCAGAGTTAGTAGTGCAATTAATGTCTTTTTCATCATTTTTCCGAGTTGTTCTGATTTGTTTTGAACACTGTACAAAATGAAGTTGTAAGCCTCTATCAGCAAAGCGTATGGAAATGTAATGAACCATCAGGATAAGAAGCGGAATGTAAGATCGGAGAAGGAAGATAAGAAAGACAACTGCCGTCGATGGAAAGAAAAAATCCGAGCTGGGGTAGCTCGGATTTAGATTATTTATCAGGTATCGATACGAACTTATTGTTGTTTCGTTAAGTTGTATAACGGTGCTAGGTCACCTGTTACTTTTTCGCCATTCATGTCTAGCTTCATAAGTACATTTTCACCAACAAAGTATTGGTTTGGTGCATCTTCGTTTGTCAACGTTACGATGCTGCCGTTTGCATCCCAAGTGAATTGGCCTTCAGACTTTGACTGACCGTCTTCTTTGTCTTGGTAGCTTTCTTCAAGTACGTAAGTGCCATCTTGATTTAGTGTGATGGTCATGTCGATACCTGAACAATCCGCACATGGAAGCGTACCTTTATATGTGCCGTTCCAGTCCAGGGCATTTTGTGCGTTATGCTCAGAGTCTACAAATGTTTCTTCAGTGATGACTTGTTCTTCTGCTACTGGCAGCGTGTCAATTGTCTCTGTAGTAACTTCTGCGCTAGTGGTGACTTCAGTTTCCGTCGCTTGAGGTACTTCAACTGCGCTTGTTTCGGCAGGTTTCTCATCTTGACAGCCTGCAAGAATGATTACCGCGCCTGTTAGTGCCAACATTGTTTTTTTCATTTTATCCCTCTTTAAATCAAGATTTTGTATGAGAGTAATAGTAGACATTTATCAGGTATTTGCGTCATCAAAAAGCAATAGAATGATCTATCTATGTCAATAAAACCGAATATGAGTATGAAATTGTCAGGAAAATCAGAACAATGTAAATGTTGATTGGGATATCAAGCTTGAGTCTACAAATAAATATCTAGAGGGGTGGGGGCAGAGATAGTGAAAACAGCCCACATTGCTGTGAGCTGTTTTATTAAATCAGTTAAGAGGCCTTATCGATGTTTGAACGTGAGGTGCTTCGTTTTGTGCTGTCTTCATCAGCGAATAAACCAGCAACAGTACGACGCTCTAATTCACCTTTCAAATGGCCATGCTCATCGACAACGGGCAGTGAGTATTCGCACGACATGGTTTCAGTCAATATTTGCTCAATGGCTGAATGGGGAGAGATGATAGGTACTTCTTCATAGATATCATCATCCCAGCTTGGGGTTTGAGCTAACTTCGTCGCGTCTAGTAACCCTTGTTGCGTTATCACGCCTTTATAGCCTGCATCGGTCACATGATAAGCATAATCACGTTTTACACGTTTCATCTCACTGAGCGCTTCTTCAATGGTTTTAGCGGCAATGCAATATGAAGGTGGCTGCATCACAGTCTCAACCGTCAATGCTCGCGCTCTGTTGACGTCTTTTACAAAGGCTTCAACGTACTCATCGGCAGGATGTAGCAATATTTCGTCTGGTGAACCTTGTTGGACAAGCTCACCGTCTTTAAGGATCGCAATGCGATCGCCAAGGCGCAGTGCTTCATCTAAGTCGTGAGTAATAAAAACAATCGTTTTGTGTAACTGCTGTTGCAGTTCTATTAACTGATCCTGCATTTCGCTCCGAATCAGAGGGTCCAATGCTGAGAAAGCCTCGTCCATCAACAGTATTTCGGCGTTGGTTGCCAATGCTCGCGCGAGGCCTACGCGTTGCTGCTGACCACCTGATAGCTGAGCGGGATATTGGTTCTCATAACCCGTTAATCCAACGGTATCCAACCATTCGTTTGCTTTTGATAAGCGCGCTTCTTTACTTATTCCTTGAATTTCCAAACCGTAAGCGATGTTGTCGATAACAGTGCGATGAGGCAATAAGCCAAAACGTTGAAACACCATCGACATCTTATGACGACGAAACTGCTCTAACTCCTTGTTAGAAAGCTGCATGACATCTACCCCTTCCACCAAAATCTGTCCCATGGTTGGATCGATTAGGCGATTGAAGTGGCGAATCATGGTGGACTTACCTGAACCGGATAAACCCATGATGACGAAAATCTCGCCCTTTTTAATTTGGAGGTTGATGTCTTTTAGCCCGACCGTGTGCCCCGTTTCCGCCAACACGTGTTCTTTACTATGTCCCAACTTGACGCGCTCAATCACGCTGTTGGGTTTGGGGCCGAAGATTTTATACAGACCGCTGATTTCGATAAGTGGACTAGTCATGCTTTAAATCTCCTAGATGGGCTTGAGTGCGTTTCGCATACGCTTGTGAAGCGCGGTCGAAAAGAATCGCTAGGGCGACAATGGCTAGACCATTTAAAAGACCAAGAGTGAAATATTGATTGGTAATCGACTTAAGAACGGGCTGGCCCAAACCTTTTACCCCAATCATCGATGCGATGACAACCATCGACAGTGCCATCATTATCGTTTGGTTGATTCCCGCCATGATGGTTGGCATTGCGAGCGGAAGTTGGACCCCAAAAAGCCGCTGTTTACTGCTGGCACCAAATGCGGTTGCGGCTTCCAACACTTCTTTATCCACCAAACGAATACCCAAATTAGTTAAACGAATAACAGGTGGAATCGCGTAGATTACTACTGCGATGAGGCCAGGAATTTTGCCGATCCCGAGTAACATAACAACTGGGATGAGGTACACAAATGCCGGCATGGTCTGCATGACGTCGAGTAATGGCGTCACAACAGACTGAATACGATTAGAGCGCGCCATGGCGATGCCGATAGGGATCCCGAGTGTGATTGCCAGCATGGTACACACCGTGATAATACTGAGCGTGCGCATTGTGTCTTCCCACATGCCGAAGTAGCCAATCAGGATAAGTGAGCCAAAACATGCGATAGCCAGTTTCCAAGAGCGACTAGCGGCATAAACGAGGGCGGTGCAGACGCCTAAAACAACGACCCAAGGTGTTGAAATAAGCAGTTTTTCAAACCAGACAAGAAATGAAAGGAGCGGATCAAAGAGAGACTCGATAAGTTCACCATATTCACGAGAGAAATCTCGGTAGGCGCCATCGAGTGTTTTGCGAATCGCTCTAAGATCAGAGCGATCCATTTCTGGGAATTCGCTGAGCCAATTGGAGTCAGACATATTTACTTCCTTTTCTGATATATCTAGGTGCCCTCAAGAGACGTGATTCAGCAAGAATGGCTGGGATCGTAGACCAAGTAATGATTGGTGGTTCGATAGGTCCTCCATCTATTGTTTTACCCTTTAGGCTCATTTCAATGCAGTCGACCTGCACTTTATAGTTACTTAGGGAGACACTCTTTTAATAAAATAATCATTAGTGTTCAAACGAATGATTTGATCGGATTATAGTTTTTCTTCTCCAATAAAATGAATACATTAGCGCGTATTTGTATGAAAAGTCTGCGCAAACTAACGTTTTTATTATCTAGATAATTAGAATTGATCTTTTTGCTCGTTTGTCACCAAAGTTTGTCAATTCTTAGATGTCTAATTAATCCTGATGTCTTACGTATTTATCGTGTCGATTTTTGCAAACTTAGTTTATTGGCATATGCTAAAAATGTTATTGGCATATGCCAGTTTAAGGCGTAATTTGACCCTGTGTTTTCGAGGGATAATGATGGCAAGACCAAAGATAGAAAGACGAATATGCGGACGTGCTGCACACCATTGTTTCAAACCCAATGGCGTGCCATTTCATCAGTTGGAGCAAGTCGCCATATTACCAGAAGAGCTAGAAGCACTGCGTTTGGCCGATTTAGAGGGTCTTAGCCAGCAGCAAGCTGCTGAACAGATGGGCGTCTCTAGACAAACTTTTGGTAACACAGTAAAAAGTGCAAGATTGAAAGTCGCAAAAAGTTTAGTTGAAGGTCATGCATTAGTTTTTCCGGATGAGGAGTCAAACTTATGATTTATGCTATTCCTAATGATGGTGAGCGGGTGGCAAACCACTTTGTTAAAGCACCATATATTGCTATTTATTCTGATACTGACGGTATGCTGAAAAACTTAGCGAACATTGCTTCGATGCCACAAGCAGGTTGCAATGCGAAGTCTCAGTTAATTCAGTCTCTGCAAGAGTACAATGTGGATGCTGTACTTGTACGAAATATCGGTGAACGCGCACTAGCCAAATTACTTCGTAGTGGCACGCAAGTATTCAGGCTTTCTACCCGTAGCTCATTGGAAGATGTACTTGCGGTTCCAAGAGAGCCTCTCATTGAGCCGTCTCAAGGTCGTCCCTCAAACAATCATAAGAAAAGTGCTCACAAGCCAAAAGGCGGTTGCGGTTCCTGTGGTTGTGGTGGCAAAAAATCCAAACCCTCCTTGCTGACAAGACCGAAAGCACCAACAGGGCTACTTAAAGTGACATCTCGCCCTGCTATACTTAGGCTAAAGACGATGGCTAATAAGGCAGGTTAATATGGTTTGGTTATTTACCTTTCTTGGTTTTCTCGCAATCATTTTGTTGATGTCGCTTGGCGTCATTTTCCACAACAAGCGTATTCAAGGGAGTTGTGGCGGATTGAATAATGTCGGTGTTGATAAGGTGTGCAATTGTGAAACCTCTTGTGCAGAGCCTGAAAGACGTTTGTATCAAATATCCGAACCTAATTCGTCATCTGAGCGCTAAGATCTTTTGCCCATTTCGGTAAGGTTTGTTTAAACCAGTCAATGTATTTACTGGTCTGAGGGTTCTGTCTCGAGACCAGTATATTCACCACTTCTACCACCATCCACGTTTTAGCTATTGCAATCGTTCTTGCTAAATTACTCGCATCGCTTTGCTTTGCCGTCTTGGTATATGTATGCGCCACACCAAGATAATCTTCGAATGTGCCCATGCCTTTGACTAGTGTCGCTAAATCTATCGCGATATGCCCTGTCGAAAAACGTTCCCAGTCGAATAGCACCAAATCGCCATTATCTCGTCGCCCCCAGTTCCCGGCATTGGTGTCTCCTGAGATCAAATTTTTGGTGTTGAAAAGCGGGCCGGATTGCTCTTGTAGCTGATAAAAGAACCGCTCTGTTTTTGCGTCTAGTTTGAGCGTGCTTAAAGCTTGGGAAGTGGCTGGTTGTGTCCACTGATGAGGATGATAAACACCATCTGATGTCGGAGATAGTCTATGTATTTTAGCTAGTTGTTCTATCACGCGGGGCTCTTCAAGCAGGAATTCTTGATTGACAGAGTGCGGGATATACTCGATTCGTAACGTATTTTGTTGGTGATCGTAATCAATGAGCTCAGGTACAAGAATGCCAAGTTCATTGAATGGTTTAGCCTGGTGTTGATAAAAAGCGACCTCAACCTGTTCTACCTGCTGCTTTTCAATGAATGAAATGCCGTGTTTTTCTACCAGATAAACTTTGGCACTGCCCATCTGGTTAAGCTCTTGCTTTGACATGAGGCATCCTGTCTTTTGATGGTGGAATCTTCACTTACCTTAAACGCGAAAGGTGTGTGCTCCAAGAATACTTAAAGAGAACATTGAAACAAAATAATGCAATGGTTTGAGTATAAAATTGTCGCTGGTGTCTAAATTTTGCACAGTGGCTTTTACGCATCGTTAACCACGTTCTACGCTTAATATTCGATTTAAACAAGGAGAACCAATATGGCTGTAATAAAGCAGGATATTCCAAATCGTGTAACGGTTTATCATGACAATGTCGATCAAGAACAAGAGCTGAAAAATGCGATGCTGCCAGAGAAACCGCGCTACTTTAACGGTGCTCCGACTTACAAAGCGAACAGCATCGAAGAGTTTGAAAATAAAATCAGTCAGATCGGTTTGTCTCTCGATAAATAAATTTTAATTTACCTAAAAGCGCCCTCAAAATGAGGGCGCTTTTTTATTTGTATGATTGATTTTAATCGTAGGGAATTAACCTTGTTGAGCACTGCCTTGGCAGACTTGTTTTTGCACTGCTGGTGGCGCGGGCTCGTAATGGCTTAAAGTCATACTAAAACTGCCTTCACCACCCGTGATAGCTCGCAATCGACGAGCGTAATCTTGCAACTCGTTTACTGGCGATTTGGCTTTCAACAACGTGAATTGGCTATCAATCGGTTCGGTGCCTTCTATTAATCCTCGATTACCTGACAAATCCCCAGACACGTCACCGACGTTTGTGGTTGGGACGTGTAACTCCATTTGGACAATGGGCTCTAACACAATAGGATCAGCGTTGTTGATCGCATCTAAAAAGGCTTTCTTACCTGCGATGACAAACGCAATTTCTTTTGAATCGACGGAGTGATATTTACCGTCATAAACGGTGACTTCCACATCCTTGATTGGGTTGCCAGAAATCGCCCCTTCTTCGAGTACTTGTAAAATACCTTTTTCGACCGCGGGAATAAGCGCGGTTGGAATGGCGCCACCCACCACTTTGTTGATGAACTTAAATCCAGCGCCACGTTCGAGTGGACGAACCTTCAATTGCACTTCACCAAACTGGCCTGCACCGCCACTTTGTTTTTTGTGTCGATAATGCCCTTCGGCAGGTTTGGTAATGGTTTCAAAGTATTCGACGCTTGGTTGGCAGGTTTCGACGTCCAGTTTGTACACGTTCGCCATCTTTTCTAATGCGACTTTGAGGTGAAACTCCCCTTGGCCGCTGATGATGGTTTCGTTGGTGCGAGCACGATGTTCGATGCGCAGCGAAGGATCTTCACTGGCGATTTTATTCAGCACATCGCCTAATTTTTGCTCATCTCCACGCTTAAGAGGCTTCAAGCACAAAGAATACATGGAGTCAGGAAGGTCCAACGTTTTGAGTTGAACACCATCTTCTTCGTGAGAGTCATGAACGATTGAATCGAATTCGAGATCATCCACTTTGGCTAAAACGCAGAAGTCGCCTGCAAGCGCGCGAGGGATCTCGGTTCTATCTTTGCCCTGCAGTTGATATAAGTGCCCAACTTTAAATGCCTTGTTGCTTTCGCCAATATAAAGCTGGCTGCCCGCATTGATTTCACCCTGATACACACGTAAGTAGGCAAGTTTTCCCATATATGGGTCGACGCTGACTTTGTACACGTGTGCGACGGTGTGCTCTAAGGTTTCGCAATTTACTTTGATTTTTTTGCCGTTCTTTTCCAGTAGAGGAGGGTTACCCTCGTTTGGCATGGGCATGATCTCCGCCAAGGTGCGCAGCAGTAACTCGACGCCCGCGCCGGTTTGTGCTGAGACAAAACAGACCGGAATCACATGTCCAGTTCTCAGTGCTTCTTCAAACGGATCATGCAGTTGCTCTGCGGTGAGTTCGGAACCTTGTTCCAGATACAGTTCCATCAGTTCTTCATCGACTTCGATAACTTGGTCAATCAAGGTCTCATGAGCTTCATCTACCGTCGAAAGTAAGGTTTCTCGTCCCAATTCTGGTTCGAAATAGCAGTCAACTACAGATTCCCCGTCAACCGAAGGTAAGTTGATCGGCAAGCAGTGGTCCCCAAAATGCTCAACGATGTTCTCCATCAATCTTTCTAACTGATGACCGTGGTTATCGAGCTTATTGATGATGATCATCTGACATTTTTGCTGCTCTTTAGCAAAGGTGAATAAGCGATCGGAAGTTTGATTTAGTGGGGTTTGAGGGTCGATGACAAGGGCGGATGTTTCAACGGCAGGAAAGACGCTGATCGTACGGCCAAGTAACTCGTTTTGTCCCGGAGTGTCGATGATATTGAGCCGATGTTTATTCCAGCGTAGTGCGACTGGCGTTGCTTCAATGCTGTGTTGATATTGGATGGATTGAGGGTCGAAGTCGGTAACGGTATCGCCTTTTTCTACGCTGCCTAAATGGTGAGTGGCATCGCAGGTGAAGAGCAGTTTTTCTATCAGCGTGGTTTTACCGGTCCCGGTTTGGCCGACGAAAGCAATATTGCGTATTTTGTTTATAGGCATAGAGCCTCCTTGCAAGATGGCGTGAAAAACCTACGAATTGCTAGGAAGTGGGTTGTTAGAGAAACCCACGCACTGCATTGGAGTAGGGCGGGATTACCGCCTATTCGTCTTCCATGTCATTTTCCGGATGACTCGATGCATAAGACCACCTTCTTGGACTACTGTAATCTTAGCATGCCGTAATAACCGTATAATTTATGTGACTTATTTCATGATGGGGCTGATTGTTTTTTAATCGAGATCATAAACTCAGAGGTTCTGACTTTTCGATCAAAACCTCTGGATTGTTTAGGCTATTTGGAAAGAACGATTTCGCCGTCGCGATAAACTAAGCTCGGCGTTACATCTTGTCCGAGCAACACCGGGCCATCAAGATCGACAACGCTCGCCTGAGCAGCAATGGGTAACGCAGCACGCATCGCCAGCGACGTCCCCAACATACAACCGGACATGAGGCTAAAACCGAGTTTTTTTGCATCGTCGGCCAGCAATAATGCTTCACTGAGCCCGCCCGTTTTATCTAGCTTAATGTTCACCATTTCATATTTGCCAAGCAGTTGATGCAATTGCTCTCTGGTGTGACAACTTTCATCGGCGCAAAGTGGAATGGGGTGAGAAATGCTGGCGAGTACGTCGTCGCAGTCTTGTGGCAACGGTTGCTCGATCATGGTGATATTAAACGGTTCGAGTTGAGCAAATACCGTCGCGAGGTCGAGGTTTTGCCACGCTTCATTCGCATCTAAGACAATTTGTACGTGCGGCGCGGCATCGCGTACTGCTGCAACGCGCTCAATCACGTTTTCACCATCCAGTTTTACCTTTAGCAGTTTTGCGCTTTGACTAACGTAAGCTTGCGCCTGTTTGGCCATCGCTTGCGGCGTGTCGATAGAAATCGTCATCGCCGTCACAATCGCCTCGGGTAACGTAAAGAGGTCGTGAACCTGTTGCTTGTGGCTCAAAAGCGCGTGAAGATGCCAAAGGGCGCAATCCAATGCATTTCTTGCCGCCCCTGCGGGCAATAACGATTGAAGCTGGCTTTTGAGAACCATGACATCAGCTTCGCCTTTGGCATACAAACTTTGCAGTTCATGCGCGGCGTGAGAAATCGCCTTAATCACCGATTCAACCGATTCACCATAACGAGGGTATGGCGTGCATTCACCTTGGGCGGTCATGCCCCGGTGTTCAATTGTCACGCGGACTACGTGGCACTCTGTCCGACTGCCGCGAGAGATGCGAAATGGTGTCGCCATAGCAATCGTGACGGGTTCTACATGAATTTTCATCTCACTAGTTTTCCCTAAACCGCAGTTATTTTCTAAACCGTAAATGTTTCCTAAATCGCAAGGATCTTATCTGCAACCGCATCAACGCCAAAACGCACAGGGTCGGTGACGGGCACCCGATATTTGTCGATCCAATCCTGGCATAGCTGGGCTGCATCTTCTTCGCTGATCGCCGAAGTGTTTAAGCAAATACCCACTAATTGAGCTTTTGCGTTTGTGAGGCGAGCAGCGGCCAGATTCGCTTCTATCGTTTGTTCAATGGTTGGCAAACTCGCATGTGGTAAGTTGCGGATGTGCGGGCGACCAATCTCATGGCACAGTACCAGAGCGTCCGCTTGTGCGCCGTGAAGTAAGCCCAAACTTACGCCAGCAAACGAAGGGTTAAATAACGAACCTTGCCCTTCGATGATGTCCCAATCGTGGTCGGTGAAGTCGGGGCTGATCGCTTCTACTGCGCCGGAGATAAAATCGGCAACTACGGCATCAATTGAAATGCCACTGCCTGCGATGAGAATTCCCGTTTGACCCGTTGCTTTGAACTCTGCGCGACAGTTTTTACGCTTTAATGCGTGTTCAATGGCAAGGGCAGAGTACATTTTGCCAACGGAGCAATCTGTTCCTACAGTAAGTACTCGCTTGCCTGCGCGAGCTTTGCCATTGCCGACCTTGAGCGGGGCATCATAATGGCGAACATCATATAGTTTGGTTAATCCGCGTTGTTCTAGATCGGCAAGAGGAGCAAATTCCGCCAAATGTTGGTGCATGCCCGATGCAATTTCAAATCCCATTTCTGCCGCTTCAAGTAAGGTTGCTTGCCAAGCTTTGGGAATGACTCCCCCCGGGTTTGCTGTGCCAAGTACCAGCGTTTTTGCTCCTTGCTGCTGCGCTTGTTGTAGTGTCATGTCGGTTAAACCAAGCGATACGGTTTCTGGCGTCAGGCGGATTTGGCCAAGGCAAATCTCAGGTCGCCATTGGTATATACCACGCGCGGTTTTTGCTGCGAGTGGATCGGTTACATCGCCAAGAAAGAGTAGGTAAGGTTGAGCAATTTGCATGATGGTTCCCTTCGTCATCGTTATTGCCCATTAATGTAGCCAGACTGATTTAGGAAACCGAATGCTTATTTGTTAGGCAGGTATAACTTCAAGTTATACCTTTAAACCATCTGTTTTTTTAGGGCGGTGATAAATTGCTTTGTCGCAATGGATTGAGGCGTGTGCTCTGCGAATAAAATAGAGACAGAGAAGGACATATTTGGCTCCAAAGCATGAACGGAAACGGCATTATCTTGGCGATATTGTTTTGCAGTCCAAGGGTCTACAATGGCGAATCCTGCTTCGTTTTTCACCAGTTCAGCCGCCGCGGAGTAGCTGCGGACGGTAATGGCATGTTGATAATGCTCGTCACGCGCCGATAAGGTTTGATGCAGCAATAAGCCCAGAGGATCTCGGCTATCTAAACCGATAATGGGTAAATCGTGACTGATGAGTTCTTCTAAAATAACGACTTTTTCTGCGGGTATCGCTGCGCTTTTAGGAGCGATCAGTGCTAAGTTTTCTTTCAATAACACGTGCCCCATGATCGCTGGTGGTGTTTCTTCACCGAACGCGATGGCGACATCCAATTCATGTTTCAGCAACCCGGAGCACAGCTCATCGCGATTGGCCGTTAAGAGCTCAAAGGAGATGCCGTGCTCTTTCGACAACAAGGCGACAGTCGGTGCTAACAAGTGCGCGGCCAAAACAGGCGGAGCACCGACTCGCAAATGTTGAGTTCCCTGTTTGACTTTGTTGGTCAGAGAGCGAAATTGTCCGAGTTGTTGATAGACCTTTTCTGCCTCTGGCAATAAGGCTTTGGCTTCTTGAGTGGGAACGAGGCGCCCCTTTACACGCTCAAATAAAGCGAAGCTCAGTTGTTGTTCTGTATGGGCGAGAACTCGAGTGACATTAGGTTGGGAAACGTGCAGTAAGCGAGCCGCGCCTGACACCGTTCCTGCTTGCATAATGGCGTAAAAGACTTCCAATTGTCTTAAGTTCACTGCGAATTCCTTCTGCTCATGTTGGTCGCCTCAGAATACCCAACCTTGCTGATGAGCGATAGAGGAAAAAAGTACTGGTGTAGAAAATTAGGAAGACGATGTTGGTTATCTTCTTATCTCACTTTTTCAATTTCTCAACTTCTCAATTTCTATGCTTCACTTTGCCGCTGCATGAAGGGGCTGGTTGTTAAACGGCTCGACGTCTCGGCTGAGTAATCCCATCAATACCACTGCTAACACCATGACAACAGCTGCGATTGCAAAACCGTATTGTGTTAGTTCGTAATGACTCAACATCGCGATTAATACATAACTGAGAGATTGAATGGTGGTGGAAAACATGCTGATGCCGCCATCAACACGACCACGTTGATGAACCGCTACGGTGTGATGCATCCAGTTGACTCTCGCAATGCGATTTAGCGCGTTAAACACACCAAACAGAGCCGTAAACAACAAGATTATGAGAGGACTCATTGCAAAACTCATCCCGATAAACGCAAGAGATACCATGACCATCGAAGCAAACATAATGTGGCTATGGGAGGCTCGGCTTAGCACTTTGGTGACAATAAAGCCGGTTAGCAACGAGCCGAGGCCAAAACTGATGTTGAACCCTGCAAACCAATCGCCAGAGATGCCTTGTTCAGAAAACCAAATCGGCACCAATTTGCTCAAATACGTCAATGCAGGATAAGAGAGACAAGAGAGCAGAATAAAGCCATAAAAGCGGGGTTCGAGACGGAATATTTGTTTGCTCTCTTTGAGTTGTGCGATGAAAGCAACAGATTTTGATGCCCTTAATTGTTGGGTATACGGCGTCAGAATATAAAACATCGCCGCCAAAGCGGATGCGCTGGCTGCAAACAAAGCAAACTCTTTCATTCCCCACATTTCAAGCAAAACAATACCCAACGCACCAGCTCCTAGGGTCGTGGATTGCATTACGATTTCTTGCTGCCCCGAAATTTTTGCGTATTCGTGATGCTGATAATTTTCTTGGGTGAAGGCGTTGTTGGT
Source organism: Vibrio diabolicus (assembly GCF_011801455.1). Lineage (NCBI taxonomy): Bacteria > Pseudomonadati > Pseudomonadota > Gammaproteobacteria > Vibrionales > Vibrionaceae > Vibrio > Vibrio diabolicus. The sequence goes on from NZ_CP042452.1 coordinate 335,087, forward strand.
CGTCCATGCAAAATTACTCGAAACCCAATACACCAATTGCGCAAAAGCCAGCAGCCAGTGGGACTCAAAACCCAACCAATAAGCAATGAACACCACCAAAGCCATGCCCGATTGAATCCATTGATTGAGCACGAGGAGTGCTTTGCGTGAGTGTCGGTCAACTAAAGTGGAAAAGAAAGGCGTTGCCAGAAAAGAAATCGCGGTGCAGCTCAGAGAAACTAAAGCGACGAATGTGCCCATTTGGGGCTCGGAAAGCATGACCCATGGCAGTGCCATCATGAACAAGCCAGATGAGATACTGTCAAAGAAGCGGCCAGCTAAGTACGGCTGAGTTTTATTTTTCATTATGTTTACCTCAATCTCCCGATGGATTTCAAAACGTTGGCTTATAACGGTGCTGTGTTTGTCAACCAACTTGTTCATTCCGAACGCATTATTTCGAGACCATCTGGGTTTAGCGTTAATTAAGATGGTGCAACTTTAAAACCTCAAGTAAACTTGAGGTAAAGCATTTTTTAACAAAATTGATACACAGGGAGTCAAGGATGGAAATCAGCGTAGGAGAAGTGGCAAAACGTTCCGGAGTGAAAGTCTCTGCCCTGCATTTTTATGAACAAAAAGGACTGATTTCGAGCTGGAGAAATCAAGGCAATCAGCGTCGCTACCATCGCAGTGTGTTGCGCCGTGTTGCGGTGATTAAAGCGGCGCAGCAAGTGGGGTTGTCGTTAGAAGAAATCAAACATGCGCTAGATGAGCTGCCGAAACATCAAGCGCCAAACAAACAGCAATGGGAAGTCATGGCGAGTCATTGGCATGAACAGTTGGAGCAAAAAATTCAAAAGCTCAAAGCTCTGCAAAACGATTTGGGTGGATGCATTGGCTGCGGGTGTTTGTCGTTAGAAACCTGCGCGCTGCGAAACCCAGAAGATGTGTTAGGCAAAGACCACTCGGGTTCTAATTTAACGTTAGAAGAGTAGGTGCTATTCCTATTCTTTGTCGAAACTGTCCACCACAATCGCACCCATTGACGCCGGCATTGTGATGACGATGACCCGTTTTATCGCAACCAAAGGCTCATTCATTAGTGGCAGCTTATCAAGACAGAAAAGAACTAACGCCACCACAACGGCCGCAATGAGGTACGCGATAACCACACGAAAAATAAAAATGGATACGCGATTTTTGATGTGGCTTTGGAACACGCTTTGATAGGCGAAAAAACTGAGGAAAATGACAGAAAGGCTTAACAGCATGAGCAGGTTTGCCATTGGCAAGCTTTCACCTAGTCGCCACGCCTCTTCAGAAAAAGAGATGGGTACGGCGAGGGCAAAAGCGCCAACCAACACTTGGCTGGCGTCTTCTAAGTTAAAGTGACTACTCATGCTGCTCATTCCATTATTCGTTTGCTAGGTGTAAGAGCTTTTCAAAGCGCTCGTTACCATGCAGCAATTCGAGGTCTCGCTCTTCGGCAAGCAAGTCACGAATAGATGGGCTGTATTCAATAGCGCGTTCCAAGTCTTCAATGGCTTGCTCTTCAATGCCAAGACGAGAGTATGCACAAGCGCGTTGATACAGTGCAGGACCATTGGTGTAATCGACTTCAAGTACGCGGTTACAGATGCTTAGTGCCCAGTGGTATTCGTTGATTTCCATCGCGGCGTCTGCTTTGTAAGTCAACGCTTCTAAATCACCTGGGCGAATCAGCAAGATCTCATCATAGATTTCAATACGTTGCTCTGGTGTTTGTGAGCTTTGCGCACGCAACCATAAGTTATGGATCTCGTTGATTTTCTCAATTTCTTTATTGTTTTCACTGATAATGCGAGTTTTGCGTTTTAAATCTCGCTCAAGGGCGACAAATTTCTTCTCGTATTCTTGGGCGATCTTTTCTAATCGTTTATCCGCCATCTCTTTGGTGTTGTGTTTAAACTCACGCAGAGATTGCCAGCCTACAAAGGCGATCAGCGATGCGACACCTGCGATGATGTAGAAGAAGTAGGTTACGGTCACGTTGGCATAGTTCAACGATTTATCCGCAACCGTCAGCTCGCGGTCGGTGATCTCTGTGATCATTCGTTTTTCTAGGCTCTGATAGTCCTGACGCAGTGCTTTTAGCTCATCTAAAATATAGCGTTCCATTAATGGTCTATCTAACAGATCCGATTCTGAATACTTTTCGTCCGATGCCATTGTCGGCAAGGCAAGTATCAGCGAGAAAAAAATACCAATAAATAAGCGCATAAAACGTCCTTTCACGAGAAGAGTACAGATAGACCATGCAACAATAGCAAATAGCACAAACGTTTAGCAAAGTTATTACAAAAGAAATAATTGTCGTCTACGTAAAAGTCATATTCTTGTTGTTTTTCAGTTTGTTCCTGGTGGTTATTTGCCGTGATATCTTTTATCGTCCTTGCGAATTTATGATTAATGGAGTGAGCATGGACGCGCGAGCTAAGGATTACTTAGAGCAGTATCTAAAATTATTATCACCAGAACAAAGAGCAGCCGTACCATCAGTTAGTGCTGACTATTATTGTGCCGATGAATACAACGCCAACGTATGCGCCGATTTGGTTCGAATTGGACAGAAAACCGCCTCTTGCAGTATGGAGCTTTGGTATCGAGAGCATGGCGAAAGCATGCCACAAGTCGGCCATTTACAAGTCGTCACGAATTGGAACGGTGACCCCATTTGTGTGATACGAATTACTGATGTCAGCACATGCAAATATGAGGATGTAACCGCAGAGTTTGCCTACGCAGAAGGCGAAGGTGATAGAACCTTAAACTGGTGGCGTGACGCGCATACTGCATTTTTTAACGCTGAATGCGATGAGTTGAACATAGATTGGCATGAGAAACGTACGCTAGTTTTGGAGCGTTTTGAAGTGGTGTATCCAGTCAATTAATCGCTGATAGCAGCACTGATTTGAAGTGCTGCTTTCTTGAGAGACCGCTTTTAGCGCTTGCGAGCGGTCACACTAAACATGTGCCAGTGTTTTGGGCTTCCGACTACCGTGGTTCCGTCTTCATCTCTTTCATTCAATGAAATGAGTTCGTAATCCTCGAATAAACTTTCCACTTCCTTTTTCGTTAATGCGGTAATGTTCGGATGCATTTCTGATGCAACCCAGGAGTCTTTTACTCCTAAGAAATCACCGCAAAAGATACCGCCAGGTTGTAAGGCACTGTCTATATTGGTCCAAACTTGCTCAAAGCCTTCGTCCGGGCAAAAGAACAAACTGGCATTCGCGATAACCAGGCTGCATTGAGGGTAGTCAAACTCAGTAAAACAGCACTGTGAAATTGAGAAACGCTTCTGGCCTTCAAAGCGTGTTAAACAAGTTTTTACTGCATCTTCATGGCTATCAAATGCGTGAACGTTAAACCCCTGTTCGAGGAGGAAATGACTGTCTCGACCTATTCCGCAGCCAATATCAAGAGCGACTTTGCTCTCGAGTTTCAATAGGTTTACGGCATTTTCTACGTTTGGGCGGTGAGGTTGGTTTAAAATTTTCTGATAGTACTCGTTCCATTGTGCTGACATTGAACTTCCTTGTATTTATTGTGTTTCCCCAAATCTAGTGTCCATTCTTGTCTTGCTTTATCGGGGAGGTTTTGAAACATTGGCAATTGTTATAGCTGATCTTCAATTGGCAATATGCCGGAGAACCAAGCGCCCATTTTTCGCCATACTCCGGCCTCTGGTTCAGAATCATATTCTTTGCCTGTTTTTATGTCGGTCCAGACAATGTCTCCGTCGCGCAGAGTTAAGGCATAGGCGTTATTCGACAATTGATTCGGCAGTTGTTCTAGAAACATTTGCACATATTCTGGCTGTTCGATAACAACGGCCATTTCGGTATTCAAAGCGGCTGAACGTGGATCCCAGTTCATCGAGCCAACAAACAGAGTTTTGTCATCAATCGTCATTGCTTTTGCGTGTAAACTTGCTCTGCTGCTCCCCGTGAGGCTCCACTTGCTTTTGAGTTTCGCGCTTGCTTTTACTTCCCATAGCTTGACCCCAGCTTCGAGTAGGTCTGTTCGATATTTTGCGTACCAACCATGCACGGCAAACACGTCGTTAGAGGCGAGACTATTGGTCACAATCGTGATATCAACGCCTCGCTTGGCCGCGTTACTCAATGCTTGTGTGCCGACTTCGGTTGGGACGAAATAGGGGGAGATAAGAACAAATGAATGTTCAACACTTTTAACCAGCTCCGTTAAATTATCAATAAGTTGGCTCTCTCGGGTCGCAACTTTATCGGGTAAGTCAAACCATACTTTTGCTTCTCCCCAGTAGAGCTTGAGATTGCCTTGTTTGAGAGCTTGGTACATATCCAGTTTAGTGAAGTCATAACGGCCGGTTGAGAACTTTTCCTCTAGCTGGAGTTTGTCGACCTGCTTTTGAATCGCCAGGTCGGTAATTTGCTGTGAGTCCGGTGTTATCCATTCCATTGGTATCGCATAGGCGCTATTCCAATAGAGGTCGAACTGATCTGCAGTTTGTTGTACCGCCTCACCATAGAGCAGTAGATCAAAATCACCAAATTCGACTTGTGATTCAAAAGAAAAGTACTCATTGCCGATATTCCTACCCCCGACAATGGCAGAAACACTGTCTGCAATCAGAGACTTATTATGCATACGACGATTAAGACGTTCAAAATCGCTAGCAAGAGCGAACCAGCGGGAGTCGCGATACTGATGCGGATTGAATAAGCGGATTTCGATATTAGGATGTGCATTGAGGGCAGCCATCACGTCATCGTTTCGCTTTTGCATATCGTCAAGCAACAGCCTTACTCGGACTCCACGCTTTGCAGCTTCATACAAGCGCCACGTTATTAGCTGACTCGTTTCGTCACCACGGTAAATATAGTATTGAAGATCAAGGCTTTTTTGTGCGGACTCGATTAGAGAAGTGCGAGCAAGAAGGGCATCGTGTCCTTGATTTAAAGGAGAAAAGCCAGTGATTGACTTTGGGTCTTTCCCGTAAGCTTCAAAGTACTGTGCAAGCACAGAGTCACCTTGATACCCAAGTTGGAAGCTAGTGGATTTTTCACTGGGATCGTTCAATGACACGGATGAACATGCCGATAAAATTGTGAATAAAGAAGGGAAGAGCAGCTTAGCGAGTGTATGTAACAAAGTACATTTCCTTGTCTTACAGAGTGTTACTTATCAGAAATTATAGACCTAAGTTGCCGCAGCATGCATCCAACAAGGTTGGATAACGGGCTATTAATCAATGAATTGTCATGTTCTCGGGATTAAGTTCACCTTTTTGAACGCAGATAATCATTTATTTTAATTATGATTGTGTCTGAATTGGTCATAATCACTAATATCTGGTGATTATGACCAATAGCACACTGGTTAAAATAGTTGAGTAATAATAACTATTTGAATTTTAATAAATAAATTCCTGGCACGTCCCTTGCTATTTAAAAGAAGAGTTAAGTCAGGGCAGCTTGCGAAGTTAGTTAATTTTTTGTTAATTTTATTAACTTTGAATTGGCAATAACTCTGTAGTTAGCAACCGAAAAAGCAAGGTACGCGCTGCTTTGACGTCTATTCAAATGTAATTCCCTCACCATCATGCTTACAGGGAGTCAAAGATTTAATAAAAGCATGGTGATGAAAACAACAATAAAAAAGGATTTTCGATGTTAGCAAAACCCGTATTACGTTGGCTTTTACCTTTCGTTGTCGTTGGTGGATCTTATGCAGGATATGCCGCAATCGCCGCGACAGCTCCGGAAAAAGAGTCAACCAAAGATGCCATTACAGAGCCTACCGTTCAGGCTTCTTCTCTTTTTCCTACCGATCATAAAGTGGTGATAACCAGCCATGGTGAGTTAGTCCCTTTTGAAAAAACACACCTTTCCGCGCAAGTCAGTGGTGAAGTGATAAGTTGGCACCCTAATTTTGTAACGGGTGGGATCGTGAAACGAGGAGAAGTACTGTTCACGATTGAAAGTGACAACTACGAAGCGTCGGTTTTGCAAGCCGAAGCCAATTTAGCTAGCGCACGTGCGAGCTTAATTGAGGAGCAAGCCAAAGCGGAAGTGGCAAAACGCCAGGCCAAGAGACTGAGCGATAAGCAAGTGACAGACCTGTATTTACGCAAGCCTCAGGTTTTGAGCGCGCAAGCGCAAGTGAAGTCGGCTCAAGCAGCACTCAAGCGAGCAAAAAGAGATTTAGAAAATTGCAAAGTCGTTGCACCTTACGATGCGCTGGTTGTTGAGCGTGATATTGGTGTTGGTCAATTTGTTACATCTGGCTCTCGAGTTGCCACGCTAAACAACATTGAAGTGGCGGAGGTGCACGTACCAATTGCCGGTTTTGATAGTGCATTTTTACCCGAATCCATTGGTGAGCTCACTGCGACAGTAACGCAGCAAGGTGTGTTTTCTACCACTAGAGAAGGTCGAGTGGTTCGTGATTTAGGCATGATTGATAGCGCTACCCGAATGATTAACATGGTCATTCAAATCGCTGACCCATATGGTATTGATAATCAGCAGCCTCCAATTAAATTTGGCTCCTACGTTGAAGTGAGCTTCACAGGTAAGGAGCTAAAGCATATCTATCGCCTGCCACAGGAATTAGTCAAAAATCGCACGGTATGGGTAGTGAATGGTGAGAATCAACTTCAACCTCGGACGGTAACGGTCTTGAGAGCAGAAGGTGAGTTTTTACTCGTGGGGGAAGGCTTAGAGCAAAGTGATAAGCTGGTACTTACCTTGCCGGAGTACCCTCAAAAAGGCATGGCGGTACAAATCGCAAAAAAGAGTGACGACTCCGAAACCGTCGTACAGTAAGTAGGAGTTTGTCATGGAAGATACTAAACAAAAGGGCTTAATTGCTTATTTTGCGAATAACCCCGTCGCTGCCAACCTTTTGATGGTGTTCATCATCATCATGGGTGTGGTGAGTTTTCTCTTTATTCAAAGGCAGATGTTTCCGAACATTGAGGTGAACTACATTGATGTTCGTGCGACTTATCCTGGCGCTTCACCTCAAGAAATTGAAGAAAGTATTCTCGTTAAGGTTGAGGAATCGATTAAAGATGTCACCGGGATTAAAAAAACGGTCTCAACGGCCTCTAGAGGTAGCGCGTATGTCTCTATCGAGGTAGACGTTAATGCTGATATCAAGCGTGTCTTGGATGATGTAAATCAACGCATTGATACTCTATCCAACTTACCTGCCGGTATGGAACCGATCAATGTCTACCAAGTTGAGTGGCGTCAAGATGTGATAGAAATGGGGTTAGTTGGGGACCGACCGCTTGAAGATCTCAAACCCATTGCTAAGCAAGTCGAGGATGAATTACTTCAACTCAAAAATGTCATGTTGGTGTATTTGAGTGCACCAGAGGAAGAGATAGCGATTGAAGTTGATCCACTCGTTCTTCGTAAATACGACTTGACGTTGAGCGATATCAGCAGCGCGATCAGTCGTTATTCTGCCAACTTTTCTGCGGGCGAAGTCAAAACAAACTCAGGGATGATCGCAGTAAGGATTGAAAATCAGTACTACCGTGGTGATGAGTTTAGGAATATTCCTGTAAAGCTTGGCGCAAATGGTGCGAAGGTTTTACTGCAAGATATCGCCACGATCAAAGATGGCTTTACGGAAGAAGAGCGCTACTTTGAGTACTCAGGGCAAAATGCGATCTACATGTCTGTTGAAGCGACTCGTGATCAGAACATTATCCCTGTTGCCGAGTCTGTTCGTAATTATATCGAAGCAAAAAATAAGACATTACCGCAGGACGTTAAGCTCAAAGTCTTAGTGGATACGACCTATTATTTAAATGGTCGTCTCGACATGATGTTGAAAAACTTGCTGCAAGGCGCAGCTCTAGTGGCGATTATGCTGACCATTTTCTTGCGCTTTCGCTTGGCAATGTGGGTAATGATTGGGCTGCCAGTGTGTTTTCTTGGCGCGGTGATGATGATGCCTGCATTAGGGATCACGGTAAACATCGTATCTCTTTTTGCCTTCATTATGGTGCTCGGTATTGTGGTCGATGACGCCATCGTGATGGGAGAGAGCGCCTACAGCGAAATTGAAGAAAAAGGCGGTGGCGTCGAAAATGTGGTTCGCGGTGTCAAACGTGTTGCCACGCCAGCTACTTTTGGCGTTTTAACCACAATTGCCGTGTTTGCCCCTTTCTTGTTGTCTAGCGGTATTGACAGTGCTTTCTTCTATGGTATCGCGGGTGTTGTGATTCTTTGTTTGATCTTCAGTTTGATTGAATCAAAGTTAATCCTTCCTGCTCACCTCGCACATACCCACTTTAAGCCAGTTAAACCTGGTGGCTGGCGTGACCGATTTAACCAACGTTTTTTTGGCTTTGTAAACGGCACTTATCGTAACTTTGTCACGACATGTACGCATTGGCGCTGGACCGTGTTTGCTGTGTTTTGCGGTTTACTGCTGATCAGTGCGGCTTTGGTCAACGCGAATTATGTTCGGGTGATCCCTAACCCTAAAGTGCCTACTGATTATCCTGCGATCACTATTGAAATGAACGATACCGTTTCAAGTGAGCAAACAATCAGCGCTCTTAAGACCATCGAACGTGTGATGCAAAAAATTGAATCAGAGACCATCGCAGAACATGGTCAAGGCATGATTCGTGATGTGCTTTCGTACAACCGAAGCCGCACCGAAGGCCGTGTTTTAGTGCCATTGGTTGATGAGGAATTACGCCCGTTCAACACATTTGAACTTGCTCGACGTTGGCGTGAAGCTATGCCAGTTATTCCTGGAATGAAGAGCATCAAAATCCGCGAGCAGAGCGCGGGTGGCGGTGACAGAGATGAGTTTGGTTACTTGCTGTTTGGTTCTAATATTAATGAATTGAACGAGGCTGGGCGTTACTTGATAGAGCGTTTACAGCAGGAAGAAGGGTTATACGATATTTCATCTTCTATTGATTCAGGAAGCAAAGAAGTGCTCCTTTCTCTTGCGCCTGTAGCGTACGATCTCGGACTGGATCTCACCATGATCGCAGAGCAAGTGGGTGGCAGCTTCTACGGTGGTGAAGCACAGCGTCTTATTCGTGATGGTGAAGAAATCAAAGTTATGGTGCGTTACCCGCAACTGACACGTGAAGCATTCTCATCATTACGTTACGCTGTGATTACCACGCCAGCAGGTAAGAAGGTCATGCTGGGTGATGTGGTTAAGATCAACGAGCAGCCGGGCGTGAGTAGCATTCGGCGTGAAGGCGGGTATCAAACCGTTTATGTCTATGGTTCGATAGACGAAGAATTGGTTGAACCTCAAGAAGTCGTGAAGGTCATCGACGACAATATCTTACCGGACATGAAGCAAGTCTTCCCGAGTGTGAAAACGGAATTGGGTGGTGATATTGAAGAGCAAGCAGCGCAGCGTAATGAACAGATTCTGTTCTTTATTGCAGGCATGATCATCGTCTACATCTTGTTAGCCGTACCGTTAAAAAGTTACACCCAACCGTTGATTGTAATGTCAGTCATTCCATTTAGTCTGACGGGGGCGATTTGGGGCCACTTCTGGCTAGGTTTGGATATCAGTATGATGTCGACATTTGGTTTGATCGCCGCTGCTGGCGTGGTTATCAACGACTCTCTAGTTATGACAGATTACGTAAACCAAGTGAGAGAAAAGGGTATGAACATCAAACAAGCGGTGGTTGAAGCGGGCTGTGCACGCTTTCGAGCGATCACGCTCACCTCCATAACGACGTTTGCGGGTGTATTGCCGATTATGTTTGAAACGAGCTTGCAGGCGCGTTTTGTCATACCAATGGCTGTAGCTTTGGGCTTTGCGGTGTTGTACGCAACGGTTCTGACTTTAGTGCTGGTGCCTTGTTTGTATTTAATGCTTGAAGATATTAAAAATATTTTCAGATCGATTAAGGGGTTTATTCATCGCTTTATCAATCGTTTCAGAAAGTCGCCAGTGACGTCGAGCGTTGAAGTAAATATATAGAGTTAACAAGCTTGATGTTAACGATTAGGAGCAGCCTTCGGGCTGCTTTTTTATTTCTGTATTTTGATTCAAAGCAGTTCTAGAGTGGGTTGTTACGTAATTTATTCGATGAAAGAACAGCGAGAAAATCTCCTGATAAGTTATTCTTTTTATGAATACCTTTTGCGTGTTTGATTTCCTTGGTTAATTTAACACTTGGTTAGCGAAATTTACCAGATGGAGATAATGATGAATATATGGGTTTGGTTAAGCTATTGAAAAATAACAAAATAAAAGTTGGCATCGTATGTGCAATATATAAATTGTAACTAAAACGAACTGCTAATCCTCAAGGAGCTTATTATGAAAAGCGTATTTCTATCTACTCTAAGTCTTATTGTTGTAATGTCATCACCAATCGCTGCTGCTAACACTTTAGACAAAGAGGAGTGGAGCTCAGATTTACGTCAGGACTTTTCTGAAATGAAGCATGAAGCTGTAGCAGATATTCAGCAAATGAATATGGATGCCATCCACGCACGCGATGAGCGTATCGTGAAAAACATTAAAGATGAGCAAGAACAGTTAGTAAAGGTAACGTGCCACAAAGAGAAAGCAAGCAAGTCATAACCGCCGATAAAGAGACTAACAGACGAAAATGAATCCAATACGAGTTCAGTGCTAGTTAGCAGTAAGCACTGACCTTGTTGCTCTACTTGCCAGCCTTTTAAGGCTGGCTTTTTTGTTTTTACTACCAGACCAATAAAGCTGGAAGAAAAAAGCCCGCAAAGAATTTCCTCTGCGGGCGTAATAAAGGGCACCAAATTGGGTGTCTATTCATTTTGGAGGTGGTCGAACGTCCATATAAAACTGACAATAGGCTTGGTGAGAGGCTTACCACCAGCGCGACCAACGGAGCTAAAGTTAACATTGTTGCAATGATTGTTAAAATGTTAATTCTTCAATCAATGTTTTCATTATCGTTAGTCTGGATTGTGAATATGTTGTTCTATTGTTCCTGGAATGCTTGACTGTCGAATTTGAATACATCATGAGATATAGATGACCCTTCCTTTATCCATTTTGGTTATATAAATCTTGTCATATCACACTGCTAAATCTTCATTATTTTTAATAATTCGACATGGCTTGCGCCATTTTGTTACTGGTGTGTTTGTTTTTCGATAGTCTCAAATTTGAGTTCACGTATAACCAGGCAATTAAAGGAAAAGAGCAGCAGTTCGCTGCCCTTTATTGCTATAAAGACCGAAGGCTAATTCCAACGTAATAGCGTCCAATGTGATCGATTCGCGTGTTCTTTTAGGCGTGGGCATGGATTTACCAGGTAAGCGTAGTCCGCGTACTCACAGAGCGGCAAATCGTTGATTGAATCGGTATAGAAGTGGATTTCTGAATAAGGCTCAGCCTGATTTTCTAGCCACTGTTTTAAGCGTGTGACTTTACCTTCACGATAACTAGGGACACCGTCGATTTCAGCAGTATAACTGTTGTTTTTCTCGATTAAATCAATGCCAAGTGCGGTTGGAATATTAAGACGGCGACCAACGGCTTCCACCAAAAAAGTGACGCTGGCAGAGATGATAACCATCTCTATACCATCACGAGACAGTCGCTCAATCAGAGTTTTGGCTTGAGGAAACTGTTTAGGCAAAATATGGCTTTCAACACATTCTTCAACCAAGGCGTTTACTTCTTCAATCGGCATGTTTTCTAGCGGCTTCATGGAGAACGCTAGATAGTCTTCCATGTCCATTTTACCTTCAGAGTACAAGGCCATTAGACGCTGATCTTCCTTAATAAATAAAGGATCAGTCGCGATGCCTCTCTCAACCATAAACTCGTTCCAAATCATTGCGCAGTCAGCGTTTATTAGGGTTTCATCCATATCAAAAACATACAAAGGTTTGGACATGTTTAGGCTCTCACTGGTTGAATTTCGTTTAGGTTAAAGAGTAGCTCTAGTTGGCTGCCATTCGCTAGTAAGCGTTCTGAAGAGCGGTTAAGCAAGTCAACAGTGAGCTCACACTCTTCAACGTTCACTTGATAGCGAATAACGTTACCGAGAAGCTGGTGGTTGGTGATCGTACCTACTTGTGGCGCTGAGATGTAGCTATCATATTGACGATCTTGCTCTTTTACATATATAGACTCTGGGCGAATCGCTACTTTCCATTCGGTATCAATGTTGAAGAGTTGCTTGGCTTTATTGGCTTCTACAAGGTTGTAGTGTCCCATGAAACCGGCCACAAACTCGTTAGCAGGGTGAGTATAAATTTCTTCAGGTGTTCCTGCTTGAACAATTTCCCCTTTACTCATTAGGAAGATACGATCAGACATAATCATCGCCTCTTCTTGGTCATGAGTTACGAAGATAGTGGTGAGATTCATCTCTTTCTGAATGTCTCGGATTTGCTGACGAAGGTGTTTGCGGATTTTGGCATCAAGCGCAGAAAGTGGCTCATCAAGCAATAATATGCGAGGTTTCACCACCAACGCTCGAGCGAGTGCGACACGCTGGCGCTGACCGCCAGAAAGTTGATGCGGATAGTGTTTTTCTTTACCTGCCAGATCCACCAGTTTGATGACTTTAGCCACTTCACGTCGAATATCATCATTCGCAAGCTTTTTCATTTTTAAGCCAAATGCAATGTTGCCTTCGACGGTCATATTGGGAAACAGCGCATACGATTGAAAGACCATCCCAATACCACGCTCTTGCGGGACTTGATGCGTGATATCTTCTCCGTTTACCCAAATCTCGCCTCCATCGACAGGGTTAAGCCCAGCAAGGCTGCGAAGTAGTGTCGATTTACCACAACCGCTAGGGCCCAAAAGCGTAATGAATTCACCTTGCTCGATGTTAAAGTGAATGTCCTCAAATACGGTGTTATCACCAAAACGTTTAGTCAGATTTTTCGCTGTTACGTAGCTCATTGTTTGACTCCTCGGCTGAAACGACTTGCCAACCAAGTCAGTAAAAAAATAAATAGGAAGTAGGTCATCACTAAGGCAGACGTAAAGTGGCCGCTCGTCTGACGCATGTTATACAAGTAGATTTGCAGGGTTTCATAACGTGTGCCGACTAAAATATTGGCGAACACAAACTCTCCCAATAGAAATGAAAATGAAAGGAAAAGCGATGCCATCAGTCCTTTTTTGAGGTTAGGTAAAATGACCATCAAGAACGCTTTGGTTGTGCTTGCCCCTAGCAAATGTGCAGCGTCCATTAAATCATTAAGGTTAATTGCTTCGAAGCTATTAGAAATCGCACGATACATGAACGGTAACGCGATGGTGAAGTAAGTACCTACTAGAATCCAAGGGGTACCGATAAGGGAGATTTCACTGTCAGCATAAAGTTGAAGCAAGCCGACGGATGACACCACTGGTGGTACAGCGAATGGAAGCAAAATCAATACGTTCATGAGCTTATCGAGCTTCGGAAAGTAGTAAAACACCACGAATATCGCTGGCAGAACCAGAATCACACTGAGGGTTAGCGAAGCAATACAAATAAACAGCGAACGCCCAAATGCTTGCAAAAAGCGTGGGTCGGTCAGCAATTTAACGTACCAATCAAAAGTGAAGCCATCCGGAAGCACCGTTGCGCCCCAGCGTGATGAAAGCGAATAGACAAAGGTCGCTAAAATCGGGATGAGCATGATCCCAACAATGGAATAAACCACCGTTTTATGGAATCGAGTATTAACGTTGTGCATGACTACTTCCTACCTGCATAGCTTTTCGAAATGAGCCATTGGTTAATCACTGTGATAAAGGCAAGTAACGCCATTAGAATCACCGAAATTGCAGCGGCGAGATTAGGTTCAAGGAACAGGTCCCCCGATACCAGACTCGCAATTCGAATTGTGATGACGTTATAGTTACCGGAGGTCAACGCATAAACACTCGCATATGCGCCGATTGCGTTGGCTATTAAGATAATAAAGGTACCGAATAAGGCCGGTGAGAGCACTGGCAGCGCGATTTTCGCCCAATACTGTGATGTTTTGGCTCCCAGTAGCGCAGCAGCTGCTTGCCAATCATCACTCAACGCGTCGAACGCAGGGTAGAGCAACAACACCGCCAGTGGGATTTGGAAGTAGATGTAAATGGCCAGCAGGCCCCATTTACCATAAAGGTCGAAATCACCGAGTAAGCCATACTGCTTGAGCAAAAGGGTAATCGCCCCATTGGTGCCCAAAATAATAATAAAAGCGAATGACAGAGGTACGCCTGCAAAGTTGCTGCTCATGTTCGTAAACGCAATCACACCGTCGCGGACTTTAGAATCGACTCTGCGTAGAGAAGAGACCAACAGAGTCGCAATGGCTAAGCCAAAAATGCTCGACCATACAGCTAACCACAAACTGTTGCCAAACGCCTGCATCATAAAGGCGGAGTCGAGCACTTCAATGTAGTTATCGAAGGCAAACTCGCCATCGTAGATAAAGCTGTTTAACAGTACCCAAATCATCGGTGCGAGTTGAAATAGGTAGAAAAACAGCGCGAAAGGCACCAACCAAATGGCTGGCTTAAAGCGCTTTAACCAAGTACTTGCCAAATTTGAGCGTGATTCGTTGGAGCTTGGGGAGAGGACAGAACTGCTCATAGTGCTAACAATTCCTGAGTGTATGGCTTCGTGTGGTCAAGGTTTAGCAATTGACAAACGGTGCCACAAATATCAGTTTGCTTAATATGACAATCTTGATGGGTAAACTTATCACCAATGACAAACAGGGGAACTTCTCGCTCTTCAGGTAAAATCCCACCGTGAGAAAGATCGTTGTTCATGCCATGATCGCTGGTCACAATGATTTGATACCCATCAGCAAGCCATTGATCGATATAGTTGGAAAGAATAATGTCTGCACCTCGCGCACAATTGCGGTATTGGCGAGAGTCTAGGCCAAACTTATGTCCTGTATCGTCGATATTCATCGGATGGATCAATAAGAAATCAGGTTGATAGTTGCGACGTAAATACTCTGCGTCCAGGAACAAGGCTTCATCAGGATAATGATCCCAATGGTAAAAGCAGCCGTGCTGGATATTCAGGGTTTCATCATGCGTGAAACGATCGCGAACAGGTTCAAATGGTGTGCGATTATAAAGCTCACTTACCCAGTGGTAGGCAGCCGCAGCGGTCACTTTTCCTTGGGCTTTTGCCAGACTGAAAATGGAATCGTGTTTGGATAGACGAACGATATTGTTGTTTACGATGCCGCTTTCTACAGGGCGAACGCCAGTTAAAATGCACTCATAAAGTGGGCGAGACATAGAGGGCAGCTCACACTGCACAGGATAAAGCGTTGCGCGAGTTTCTTGTTGGGAACGACTTTGTTCTAGAAGACCATTGAGGTAGCCCATGCAATCACGGGCTACCTGATAGTTCAGTCCATCTAGAACAACAAGGATGACCTTATTGCTCATAACTACTTACTCTTATTGCTGGTGGATTAAGACACTTTCTTGCCATTGACGTGGCAGCTTACGTGCGGACTTTTCCCAAGCTGAGAAGTCAGTCACTGGGTGAACATTGCTGTATTGGTCATTAGCAATTAGCTTGTCTTGCACTGCTTGAGGCAGTGTGATGTTAGTTCGAATTGGACGCGCATAACCTTCTGCTAAGTTGATTTGCCCTTGATCGCTGAAGATGTACTCACGAGCAAGCTTTGCTGCATTAGGGTTCTTCGCGTATTTATTGATTATGGTTGTATAACCAGATATCACAGAGCCATCTTGAGGAATGCTTACTGTAAAGCGGTCGCGGTCAATTTTGTCGCGGTAGTTCAACGCATTGAAGTCCCACATGATCGCCACTTCAACTTCGCCTTTTTCTAAGTTGGCGATGTTCGGATCGGTAAATGAAAGACGACCTTGCTTCGCGAGTTCAGAAAAGAATTTGAGCGCAGGCTTGAGGTTGGATTCGTCCCCACCATTGGCGAACGCTGCGGCGAGAACCGCGTTGTTTGCCTGTGCTGCTACGCCGACGTCACCTACGGTCACTTTGTAGTCGCCTTTTAATAGGTCATCCCACGTTTTTGGCGCGTCTTTTACGAGGTTATTGTTGGAGATAAAAGAAATAGTGCCAGTGTAAGCAAGTGCCCAATGACCATCTTCGTCTTTTGCCCAATCTGGAATGTCATTCCAAGTTGTTGGTTTGTATGGCTGAGTGACGCCTTTTTTAACCGCTACACGTGCGAAGGCAAAGCCTACGTCACCAATGTCTGCGGTCGCGTTTTTCTTCTCAGCTTCGAATTTTGCGATTTCTTGAGCCGAGCTCATATCCGTGTCTTGGTGCTTAAGGTTGTAGTTTGACTTTAAATCAGCCCAAGTGTCTTTCCAGTTCGCCCAACTATCGGGCATACCTACACTGTAAACCGCCCCTTCTTTTTGTGCTGCGGTAACCAATGACTCAATATCGGCTTCTTTCGCTACTGTTGGTGCTGCAAGCGTTACCGCGATGATTGCCGCTGGTGCGGTAATTGAACGACTTAGCAAAGTTTTCATTGTCTCCATCCTTCTGGACTAGGTCAGTAAGTTCGCTTTGTATGCTATGGATGGAATGTGACGATTTAGCGCAAGTAATTTGACAGTTTTTATGAATTTCTATGGCACTTATATTTCATACGCTCAATATGTGTTCTGTTGATTAATGTCATATTTTTGTTACGTACACGCCTTATGTTGTTCATCAAATTATCGTTGGACTAGATCAGAATGAGAGCGACAGGCACCAGCCAATTTGGTACCCAATTAGGAAAAATTAGAAGCAGCTTAAAGCAGCAGATTCTTTCCGGCATCATGTCGGAAGGACAAAAATTGCCATCAGAAAGAGAGCTCAGTGAACTATTTTCTACGACTCGAATCACTATCAAAGATGCGTTGGTGTCTTTGGAAACCGAAGGCCTGATTTACCGAGAAGAGCGTCGTGGCTGGTACGTATCTCCGGGGCGTATCTGTTACAACCCGTTGTCTCGTTCTCACTTCCATCAAATGATTCGAGAGCAGCATCGTATTGCGGAAACCAAATTACTCAACGTACGAAGTGAAATGGCCGCAGGTGAGTATGCAAAATCGTTAGAGGTTGAGCGAATTACCCCAATTTATGTGATTGAACGGTTACGTTTTATTGATGGGCGAGCGGTATTGTTTGTTGAAAATATACTCAAAGCAGCACTGTTTGAAGGTATATTGTCCGAGAACCTCACCATGTCACTGACAGGTATTTATCGTGAGAAGTATGGCTACGAGACAAAGCGCTCTCGTTTTGATGTGATTCCAACGTCAGCGCCTGCTCATGTCGCTAAGGCGTTGAACCTAGCTGAAGGACAACCCGTCCTGAAAATTCGTCGAGTAAACTACAAACAAGATGGCAAATTAATGGACTGCGAATTCGAGTATTGGCGTCCAGATGCAGTGATGATTCGCATTGATAGCGTAGGATAAAGCGCAGAATTAAAAAGAGCCCAATGAAGGGCTCTTTTTCGCATATTGGTTAGAGAGGCGGTTTAAACGAGGCCTTGCTCTTTTGCCATTTTACTTGCTATGCCAGGCGCTTTCCAAATGCTTGGCAGCAAAATGAAAGACACAGGTACGGCGGTAATTACAATGAAAGACTGCAATGCAGAAATACCACCAGAGCCCATTGAGATAAGCGCAATAGCGACAATACCCATCATCAAGCCCCAGAATGAGCGAATCACTGCGTTTGGTTCCGTAGAGCCCGTCATTACCACACTGATTGTGTAAGTCATCGAGTCACCTGTCGTCACGATAAATGTTGTCGTTAAGATCAGGAACAGAACCGAAATGATCATTGGGTAAGGTAATTCACCGGTAATCGCTAGCAGTGCTGCAGGCAAGTTAAAGCCTTCAAACGCAGATGAAATCAAGCCAGGGTTATCAAGCTCAAACGCAAGGCCACTGCCGCCAACAATACTAAACCAGAAGCAAGTAATCAGCGGTGCTGCGATGCTAATAGACATGATCAGCTGGCGAATTGTACGACCACGAGAGATACGAGCAATAAAGATCGCCATCATTGGGCCATAACCGATAAACCAACCCCAGAAGAATACTGTCCACCAGCTTAGCCAGCCCGTATCACCACGGTAAAGCGCCATTGGGAAGAAGTTATCTACCATGCGACCAACGCCTTGTACATAGCCATCAACAATAAAGCTTGTCGGTCCAAAGAACAGGATGTAACCAATTAACAGCACAGACAAAATAATGTTGTAACGACTGACGATTTGAATACCTTTGCTTAAACCGCTTAGTGCGGAAAGGGTATACATCAGGATCGCTGCCATGATAACCATGCTTTGCGTTACGAACGTATCTGGCAGGCCAAACAATGAGTTTAGCGCGTAGCTAATTTGTAAACCTAAGAAGCCTATAGGGCCGATGGTTCCTGCTGCTACGGCAATAATGCTACATGCGTCAGCAACATCACCAATCCAGCCTTTAATGGCTTTATCGCCAAACACAGGGTAAAGCAGAGTACGCGGCTTAAGAGGCAGGCCTTTATCGTAATGCAAGTGCATTAAGACAATGGAAGATAGACCACCAAGGATCGCCCAAGCTAAGAAGCCCCAGTGCATAAAAGACTGAGATAGAGCATTGATTGCGGCAGTTTTCGGTGAAGCTTCACCGTATAAAGGTGGGGCAGTCACAAAGTGCGCGATAGGCTCAGCAGCGGCCCAGAACACACCACCACCTGCAAGTAGGGTACAGAGTACAATTGACAACCACTTAAAGTTATCAATATCAGGTTTCGCTAGACCACCTAGACGCACATAACCAGTGCGACCAAACGCAAGAGCCAAACCAATAAGGAAATTCAGAAGAAGCAGTACTTGCCAGTAAGCTCCGAAATATTTAGTAGCAAAGCCGAAGCCGGTGTTAACCATTGCGGTTAGAGAGTCGGTATTCGTTAGGGCAAGTAAAACGAATAGAGTGAGGAAGCTACCACTTAACCAAAAGACAGGATTGGTGAGTTCGAGGCGCTTGAGCAGAGATGGGGGATGAATAGCAGAATAGTCAGCATCCTGAATAGGCGCTGTGTGGGAGGCGGCATTCGTCATATTTGACATAATTACTTCGCTTTTTAGGGCTATGAAGCCGTGCATTTCCCCTCACATCGTTTCGACGAAAAGTGTGAGGATGTTCAAAAAGCCGATGATGTTAACATGTCGAAGTTGCAAATATAACCTTAGATTTCGATTAATTTTTAACAGGTTAGCCAAGTTGCTGATTTTTGGGTAGAGATCAAAGGAAAGTGTTTTTACGTGAAGTGCACCGCATTTCGTATGTAAATAACATTTCCCTTGTTTTTGCATGGATTACTCAGGATTACATTGAGCAAACATGTTTCTTCTCCAAACTGAGGTTTACTCAATGGCTCACTTCGAACTTAATGGACAGTGGTTACTTACCTCGCCACAGCGTCCCGATATTGAAATTCCAATGTCTATTCCGGGCGATAATCTTTCGGCGCTTTTACAAGCAGAGCGCATTCCGGATCCTTATTTTGCCGATAATGAAAACAAAGTTCGTTGGATTGAAGAGTGTGAGTGGCATATCTCGCGTGAGTTTGAAGTCGACGCGTTTACGTTGTCTGCCAAGCAAGTTTGGATGACGCTAACTCGTGTCGATACCTTGGCAACCTTCTATATTAATGGTGAGTTAGCACTAACTTGCAGCAACATGTTTACTCAACAACGAGTTGATATCAAACCTTATTTAAAACAGGGCATAAATACTGTTCTTGTTCAATTCGCAAGAGTCGATATAGAAGGTGTGGAACGTGCTAAAAAATTGCCTTTCCCAATCCCTTCCGCAATGGGAAATAATCAAATTCCGCACATGAATTTGATCCGAAAAACGCAATGTCATTCCGGATGGGACTGGGGCATTTGCTTGATGGTATCGGGTATTTACGACCCCATTCAAATCGACATTGTGAATGAGCTTTGGCTCAAAGGCTTCTCGACAGAGCAGCAATGGCAAGCCGATGAGAGTGTGTTTCTTGATGTAGTAGTTGAAGTGGAAACGGACAGTCAACGCCATGAACTGATTGTTGAATTTAATGGTGAGCGTCAATGTATTCAAACAAAAGGAAGTGGTCACTATCATTGCCAGTTCCACATTTCGGAGCCTAAACGCTGGTGGCCATCGGGTTATGGCGAAGCTTATCTTTACCCCATTACCATTTCTTGCAGAGAGCAAAAGTTAACGCGCAACGTTGGTTTGCGTCAGTTAACCCTAAATAACCAAGCTGATGAACATGGCTCTGCGATGGAATTTATCGTCAATGGCGTACCAATTAATGCCAAAGGCGCCAACTGGATCCCTATTGACGCAATGCCGGGGCGAGAGTGCGAAACACGTTATCGCAACCTTTTGCAAAGTGCGGTTGACGCCAACATGAATATGATACGTGTGTGGGGCGGAGGTCAGTACGAGAGCGAGATCTTTTACAATCTGTGTGATGAGCTCGGCTTGTTAGTGTGGCAAGACATGATGTTCGCATGTTCACTGTACCCATCAAACGACGAGTTTTTAAAAGAGGTCGAAGATGAGCTTCGATACCAAATTCCTAGGCTTAAAGAGCACCCATCAATAGCGCTTTGGTGTGGTGACAACGAAGTGATTGGAGCTATTGGGTGGTACGAAGAATCTAAGCACAATAAAGTCAAATACACGGTTAACTACGATCGCCTCAACCGCATGATTGAGCAGGTGATTACCGAACAAGATAGCGTTCGTCGTTTCTGGCCAAGTTCCCCGTGTAATGGTGAACTGGATTTCGGTGACGCGTGGCATGATGATAGTAAAGGCGATATGCACTTTTGGGACGTTTGGCACTCAGGAAAATCATTCAATGCCTACCTTGACGTGAATCCTCGTTTTTGCTCTGAGTTTGGTTTTCAATCTTGGCCGTCTTTTGCAGAAGTTAAGCAGTTTGTCCCGGAGCAAGATTGGAATATCACGTCCCTAACCTTTGAACAACATCAGAAGAATCCTCGTGGTAACAGTATTATCACAGAGATGTTCACGCGTTATTTCCGTTTTCCCTCTGGATTCGAGAACATGCTGTATTTAAGCCAAGTTCAGCAGGCAATCGCGATCAAAACTGCGTGCGATCATTGGCGTGCCATTTCTCCAGTTTGTCGCGGTATGCTGTATTGGCAACTCAACGACAACTGGCCTGTCAGTTCTTGGTCTAGCTTGGAATACAGTGGTCGTTGGAAGCAGTTGCACTACCATGCAAAACGCTTTTTTGCGCCGCAGTATTTGGTATTTTCCGAGCATACAGGCAAGTTGAGCCTGCATTTGCTCAATGATGCCAAAGAGCCCGCAAGCGTCAACGCACTGCTCAAGTGGGTAGATTGGCAAGGGGAAGAAAAGCAATGTTGGAGCTTAGAACAAGCGGTCATAGCAGACAGCAATACGATTTTGTGGCAATTGAATGAATCGGTTGAGAAGGATGAACTTACGTCAGGCTTCTTCTATGTTGAAGCGCAAATCGGTGAAGACAGAATAAGCAACACATGGTTTTGCACTCATGAGCTGAAAACTTTGCCTATGGCAAAAGCCAATATTGATGTCTCTATTGAAGGAAGCCAAATTACATTGATTTCTGACAAGCCTACGTTTTTTGTTCATTTGGAAAGTGATGTTGATGGCAGGTTCAGTGACTCCAGTTTTACTCTGCTGACCAACGTTCCAATGACGGTTGAGTATTTAGGTGATGATGTTTTCGGCATGCAACAGTCGTTGAGGGTATACCACCTTAGTGATTAAAACGGGCATAGAAAATCTATATGCTGATATCTGAGAAGGGGGCCTTTGCTCCCTTTTTAGTTATTAAGTATCCGTTATTAAGCTCAGGTTGAGACAGAAGTTTATTTAAGTTTCTGATGAATACGGTAGCCAACAACAAAACCTATGTAGAATAGCGCTGCGAGAGTAAGCATTGCCGTCGCGTACGCCAGTAGGCTGTTTAACCCTAAACCAAAAGCCAGAGTGAAGGCGATACCATGAATGGCTTCCGCAGGGATTCGGTACCAAGCAGCATGGACGGAAGATCCGAAGAGGATAAAGGTACTAAGTAAGACAATCGTGCCGCCTATAAAGCCGACCCATCTGCTGTTGTTCATGTTGTAATCTCAGGTGTTACCGAGGTAACGTAACAAAATATTTCAGACCCGATATTATACAACCGAGAGAGGGTATAGGTGGTAGAAATATTTGCCTCACAAACTAAGAGGCCATCTAAGTGGCCTCTTTTTAACCGATTTAACGGCATCCGTTATGACGCAAAGGTGTGAGGCTTGTAAGAAACCTAACCTTTGGCATTCGTGTCGGGTTGTGCTTCTGGTTGTAGCGTCCAATCACCACCAAGCGATTTGTAGAGCGCAATCGTAGCGTGTGCGGTTTGTAACTTTGCTGCGACTCGCTGATCTTGCATCATGCGTTGCTGACGTTGCGCATCTAAAACCGATAAGTGATCAATCAAGCCTGCTCGGTACAGTGACTTGGCTTTGTTGACGGCGTTATTGGTGGCTTTCAATGCATCACCGATTCGGCGCTGATTTTCTTGGCTGCGACCATAAGCAAACAGCGAGGATTCGGTTTCTGCCAAAGCTGCCTCGACCGTATGTTGATAAGACAATGTCGCCGAATCAAAACGCGCTTGGTTGATGGCTTCAATCGCCTCCCCACGCCCCCCATCGAACAAGTTCCAGCTTACGCCTGCCGCGCCCATCCAACCGAAAGAATCGCTACTGAAAAGATCGTCAAAGCTTGACGCCGACAACCCCGGAGCGCCTGTCAAAAAGAACTTCGGATATTGATCAGCAACACTTGCTGCTAACTCTTCATTGAGCGCGGCCATTTCGCGCTCTGCTAAGCGGATATCGGTACGACGTTTCAACAGATCGGAAGGTAAACCGACCGGCACCATGTCTTGCATGACAGGTACACTATGCTGCTTAGACAGACGGATTTCGACTTGCGTTAGCGGCTCACCAAGCAATACTGCTAAACGATGTTTGTGCGCTTGTTGTGCAATTTCTAACTGCGGAACGAGCGATTCCATCGCCGCAAGCGTGGCCTTTGCTTGGGCTAAATCGAGATCAGAACCGTAGCCGCTACGCACGACTTTCTCGACGAGGTCGAGTGTAAGTCGTTGATCTTCTAAGTTCGACTTTGCCAACTCAAGGCGCTCGCTTGCACCTTGGTATTGCAAGTAGTTGTGAATCAAATCCGCCGTGATCACTGTGTTCAAGCCGCTTTGATAAATCTGAGCTTGTTCGAGACGAATATGCGCCGCGTTCGCTTGGCGGTCAATGCGCCCAAACAGATCAACTTCCCAAGCGATACTCGCGCCTGCAAATACACCATCGTGCTGATTATCCATTAGGGTGACGTTACCAATTTGAGGTGGCAGACCCGACACGGAATCACTGAGTGGATTCAATATCGGACCGAGTGAAGAGTCATTTTTACTGAACTGATAGTTCATGTAACCCGCACCGAGACTAATTGTCGGCACCTTGAATGACTCCACCATGGTTTTATAGTTGTTGGCCATTTTCACCCGCTCGGCCGCCACTTTCAGCGGAATGTTTTGGCTCTGCATGTCTTGAACCATTTGATTCAACACCGGATCGTGAAACTTAGTCCACCAAAACTCAACGTGTTGTGAATCGGTACTCAACCCTGCATTTTCGGCGTTCAAGTAGGTTTCTGCCATGCTGGTGGTCGGTGCTTGGTAGTCTGGCCCCACTGCACAGCCCGCTAAACTTAGGGCTAGAACGACAGGCGTTAGAATGAATTTTTTCACGATGACGCCTCCTCTAGCTCAGCGTTGGTTTGTGTGGATGGTGCTTTTTCTTTGTAAGCAAGGCGATACAGCGCAGGCATGACAAACAGTGACAATATGGTTGCGGCTGCCAAGCCTCCGATGATGGTTGCCGCCATTTGGTCAAACAGCAGATCTGACAGCAGCGGGATCATGCCGAGCGCGGTCGTTAACGCCCCCATAGAAATGGCCATAGTACGGTTGACCGTGGCTTCTTTGATCGCGTCAGACAAGCTCTTGCCATTTGTGCGTTCGAGCTCAATTTGATCCATTAGTACGATGCCATTTTTGATGATCATCCCGGTTAGTGTGATAGCTCCGATCAGCGCCATAAAGCCAAATGGTTTATCGAATCCAAGCAGAGCAAACACAGCCCCTGATGCTGCCAGTGGTAGCGTTGCGAGGATGATGATTGGTTGCTTAAAGCCGTTGAACATCGCGACTAAAATGATCACCATGATCAGCATTGCTTTTGGTTGCTGCTTCATGATGTCGGTGACCGCTTTGTCTTCATCGTAATATTCGCCTCCCCATTCCATGCTGTAACCCGCCGGAAGTTGGATAGCTTCAACCTGATCTTTAATGGCATTTCTTACATTCGCTGGTGTGGAGTCTCGGCTCACACCCGCTTGAACCGTGATGGTTTTCACGCGGTCTCGTCGCCAAATCATGCTCTCTTCGGTGACCAGTTCGAATCCATCCACCACTTGACCAAGTGGAACGCTGTTAAAGCCAAGTAGCGAGCGCACAGGTAGCGTTTCTAGTGACGCCATGTTTTGCGATGTGCCACGTAACTGAATTGGAATCAGCTCATCATTCAGGTTCATTTGTCCGAGCGGCATGCCATCTGATGCACGTTTTAGCGCGAAAGCGACATCGGCGCGGTTAATGCCTGCTTGACGCATTTTGTCTTGGTTTAGAATCGGCTTGAGCACTTTGCTTTCTTGGCGCCAATCATCGCGAATATATTTTGCATCAGGGTTTGAAGCAAAAATCGTTTTCGCTTCCGCCGCTAGTTGATGTAGTACGGTTTCATCCGGACCAGAAAAACGCACCTCAACCGCGAACTTATCTTTGGTTGCCAGCTTCAGCGCTCGGAAGCGAGGTTCGGCATCTGGAAACGCCTTTTTCAGCCAATCATCACCACGCGTCACCAAGTGGCTGATGCTCTCGTAGTCTTTGGTGTTGATCAGAATCTGGCCGTAGGCAGGATCGAGCGGTTCAGGCTCTACCGTTACCGAGAAGCGAGGTGCACTGGTGCCGACATAGCTAGAGATACTTTCCACTTCTGGTTGTGCGACCAACCATTCTTCAACTTTACGCATGTCTGCCGAGGTTTGTTCAATCTTGGCACCATTGGGTAGCCAGTAATCGAGAAACACAATTGAGCGATCCGACTGAGGAATAAAGTTCACGGCCACATACGGGATTGCCACGGCGGTGACTAAAATCAGCGGAACCAAAGCGGCTAATGCTTTACGCGGGTTGTCCACCGTCCAGAATACCAACTGTTTATAACGGCTCGGTTTGGTCTCTTCGCTGTTAGCTTTTGGCTTGATGAACATCCACGCCATTAATACCGTAAACGTCATCGCGACGATCCATGAAAGCAACAGTGACGATGCCACAATGTAGAACACAGAGCTCGCAAACTCGGCGGAGTCGGTTTTGGAGAACAACACTGGGCTTGCGCCCATAATCGCGATGACAGTTGCGCCTAAAAGTGGCACAGCGGTTTCTTTGACGGAATCAATCGCGGCGCGAGTTCGCTCGATACCTTTGTTGAGCTTGGCGATCATCATATCGGTGATCACAATGGCGTTATCCACCAACATGCCCAGTGCGAGAATAAACGTACCTAGCGAGACACGGTGCAAATCGATGCTGGCGATGTTCATGTATACAAGCGTGAGCAAAATCGTCAGGAGCAAGCTTGCACCAACGATGGTTGCACTCTTAAAGCCCATGAAAACCAACAACACAACAAAAACAATCGCGACACTTTCAAGCAGGTTGCCAACAAAGTCGTCGATAGACTTTTGTACTTCTTCAGGTTGATAAGCAACGGTCGAGATGTCGACACCCAGCGGCAGTGTTGCTTGGTAGTTAGCGATGATGTCTTGAATCGTATTGCCAAGTGACACCACGTTGATGCCTTGAACTGGGCTCACCGCCAAGGTGACAGCGGGCTCTCCGTTGTAGCGGTTTTCTGCCAATGCTGGTGTTTGATAACCCATGGTGATATCGGCGATGTCACCAAGACGAATCAACCCCGAGCCAAACTCTGCGGTGCCACCATTGATGATTAAATTGCGAATGTCTTCTAGAGACTGAAACTCACTGGTTTGCGCAATACGAATACGCTCTGTACCTGCATCGAATTTTCCCGCTTCGAACGTGCTGTTTTGTGTGCTCAGTTGGTTCCAAACTTGTGCG
Source organism: Vibrio diabolicus (assembly GCF_011801455.1). NCBI lineage: Bacteria > Pseudomonadati > Pseudomonadota > Gammaproteobacteria > Vibrionales > Vibrionaceae > Vibrio > Vibrio diabolicus. The sequence goes on from NZ_CP042452.1 coordinate 361,398, forward strand.
ATCGACAAACCATATTGAGCCAAGCGCTCGTCTGGCATATCGATATGTACAACGCGAGGTTGAACGCCGTGTAACTCGATCTTTTTGATGCCGTCGACGGCTTTGATTTGGCGTTGCAGCTCTTCGGCGTAGCGACGCAACTCTTCTGGCGCAGCATCTGTGCTGTGGATAGAGAAAAGCATACCGTAGACTTCAGAGAACTCGTCTTGCACTACGCTGATCTGCGCGCTGGAAGGCAGCTGCAGTTTTACATCGTCCACTTTGCGTCTCAATAAGTCCCATTCCTGCGGAAGTGCTTTGGAATTAAGGCTCTCTTTGAGGTCAACAAAGACCATAGACAAACCTGGGCGAGACAATGAACGCAAGCGATCCAACTCCGCCATTTCCTGCAATTTGGTTTCAACGGTATCGGTGACTTGGTGTTCGACTTCTTCGGCAGATGCACCCGGATAAAGGGTCACGACTACCGCAGTTTTTACCGTAAAGCTTGGGTCTTCTAACTTGCCTAAGTCGAAGTAAGAATAGATGCCAGCGATCACGCTCAATACGATAAAGAACAGAACGAACTTACGTTGGCGAATCGCGAATTCAGCTAAATTGATCATGGATTCGCACCTACAACGTCTTGATAGTCAGGTTTGGGGCGGCATCGCCTTCGCTCAGATAATGGCTACCGCTGATCACCACATAATCGCCTTGCTCAAAACTTCCGGTCACACACGCTTGGTATGCGTCGATAGAGTCAAGATTGACCGGCTCTGAATGAATAACCGCATCACGAACCACATTCACGTGCAGAGTTTGTTTCTCCCCCAAAATTGCAGAATAAGGGAAGCAATGGCTTGAGTTGCTGGTGTTGAGCGCGGTATTTACCGTGACTGCTTTACCGTTGAATAGCGCGCTGGAAATCGAATCGATGTCTAGCGTGACGGTATAGGTTTGTTTGAGCAGGTGCTTTTTCGGCGCGATTTCTGCCACGGTTGCTCGGTAGGATTGCTCCGAATCATACCAAGTCAACGATGCTGGCTGACCTAGTGCGAATTGCGCAATCATATTTTCCGGCACGTCGATGTCGACTTCCCAGCTGCCTTCTTGCTGAATTGACACAACACTGCCGCCCGGCAAGGTTTGCTCATGTGGATCAACAGAAACGTCGGCAACAATGCCAGTGAATGGCGCACGTAGAGTGGTGTAACGTAGGGCATCTTTTGCACGTTGGATGTTTTTCTCAACCACTTTGACAGCAGAGAGGCTACGCTCGTAGCTGCTGATGGCTCGGTCTAAGTTTACGCTGGCAATGGCATCATCAGAAGTCGCTTGTTTTACGCGCTTTAACTCGGCTTTCGCGAGTTTGTGTGCTGATTGTGCTTCTAACATACGTGCTTGTAATTCTTCTAGTGAGACTTGGTAATCGTGCTTGTCCAGCGTGGCAATGACTTGGCCTTTTTCTACCAAGCTGCCTTTATTTACGAACACGCTTTCCACGGTGCCAGGTACACGAAAAGAGAGTGAGGCGGTTTCTTTTGCTTTTACGATCCCGCTGAATGATTTGTTGAGTTCTTCATTCCTTTCGTTGACTTCAATTACTTGAACGGGTCTGGATGAGCTTGGCTCCTCAACCTGGGGTTGAGCTTGATTACAGCCGAGTAGAGAGAGCGCGATAGTGCTCAGCGCAGCGGTTTTGATTTGATGATTCATAAGATGGCTCCATAATTTCGGCGCCATCTTATAATTCACAGATGTTCAGATAATCATGCGTACGCATGATTCAATGTCACAAAATTTATGACAATAAATGTAAACTACAAAAGTTTTGGTATTTTATTGCACAAGTGTTCAATAAGTAATCGACTAGCTTGGTTCAGCGTTTTCGGCTTAGGGTAGAGCAACCACCCCGTTTCTTCTGTGACGGCATATTGAGACAATACTTGCACCAATGCACCGGATTCGAGCTCATTTTTTACCAACAGTTTTGGGATATAACTAATGCCGCGGTCAAGCACTGTGGAGCTTTTGATAAAGCCGATGTTGTTGGAAATGAGTTTCGGTTTGAGCGCTACGTTTTGTTCCTGAAAATGCCAAAGGTTGTCGACATTGCCATTTGGCCAACGAAAACAAATGCACTGATGATCGCTCAACTCTTCTAATGTGGCGGGTGTGCCGTGAGTTTGAAGATAGTTCGGTGAGGCAACGACACATCGGTCTAGCGTTAAGATCTTTCTCGCGACAATGTCTGAATCAAACAGTATGCCGCCGTGCAGCGCGATGTCCAACCCCTGCTGAAACATATCAATAAAGCCATTGTTGATATTGCGAATGTCGAGCTCAACCTGCGGGTATTGATCCTGAAATTCAAACAAAATGGGTTGAAGAGGTTCATAGGTTTCTGGCAGAAGGCCAAGTTTGATTTTGCCTCTGACCTCGATGCTTTCGTTACTGGCTTGCTGGTTTGCCGAATCAAGTAAGGTGAGCACTTTTTGCAGATCTTGGTAGTAGGCATCGCCTTTGTTTGTCAGCGAAAGGCTGCGAGTGGTGCGGTGAAAAAGTTGCGTTCCGAGGTAACGTTCCAGTTCTCCAATGCGTCGGCTAACATTCGCTCGTGGCAAGTCCAAAGCATTGGCTGCCGCTGTAAAGCTACCAAGTTGGACGACTTTGGTGAACAGTTTTAGATCGTCAATTTTCACTCTTGAACTCCATACTCTTTGAGCGCCGTGCTAAACCCTGACACTCTAGAGTATTGATGTGTGGTATACAAAACTTATTATTAATTATCGAAATATAAATAAGGGCTTCAACATGTTGAGATTTATACAACGTCGCCGCATTAAGAAAGTGATTAAGCTAATGAGTACCAGATTGGTGGTGGGATACGGCAGTCGTGAGTACTTTTCCGTCGGTCAGGTAAAGACGAGCACCAGTGAGTTAAGCACGTGCCAACAAAAAATTGCGTTGGCGTTGTACGCGAATCCGCAAGAACTTGATTTGGAAAACCAACCAGAGTTGCAAGCCATCCGCTCTGATGTGGCGCATGACTTCTTTGCTGGTGCCGATTATACCGCTCAAGATGTGCTTAATTTATTCGGTGCTGGTGGCTGGAAAGGCGGCCGAATGGAAGATGGAATGTCTCATCATTTTGGTATGCACAGCCGATACTAGAGCGAGCTAACCTTATAAAGTCTTGTCAGTTAACTCGCTATATCACTTTGCCTTGTGAGGTGTAACTACGATGCTTTGTTAAGCGGTACGCTTTACGAGGCAGAAGTGCTTTTTACCGCGTTGCAGTAACCAGTATTGGTCAAACAGTGGGAAGCTTAAACTCGGGTTATCAGCCGACACTTTTTCACCGTTTACACTGATGGCGTTGTTGCTGATGTGTTCGCGCGCAACACGTTTCGAGCTTGCTAAGCCCGACTCAATCAATAGCTCAACCAAATCTTGTTGTGTGCTCTCAATGCTTGGTAAACCATCTAACTCCAACTGTTTTAATTCACCCAAACAGAGTTGTTGCACATTACCGCTGAACAGTGCTTGAGTGATGCGCTCGGCACTAGATAGGCCGTCTTCGCCATGAACAAATCGCGTCATTTCTTCAGCGAGAATACGTTGTGCTTGTGGCTTGCCTTGGCTTGCTTGGTCTTGCGCTTCGATGCTGGCAATTTCTTCGCAGCTCAAGAACGTGTAGTAACGCAAGAAGTGGTAAACGTCAGCGTCTTCTGCGCCAAGCCAGAACTGGTAGAAGGCGTAAGGAGAGGTTTTGCTAGGATCTAGCCACACTGCGCCGCCTTCGGTTTTGCCAAACTTGGTACCATCGGATTTGGTGATCAGCGGCAGAGTTAAGCCAAATACTTGCTCACCATTTTGACGACGAGTTAAATCGATCCCGCTGACGATGTTTCCCCATTGGTCATTGCCACCGATTTGCAGACGGCAACCGTATTGACGGTTTAGCTCGGCAAAATCGTACGATTGCAGCAGAGCGTAGCTAAATTCGGTGAAGGAGATACCTTGGTCAGGGCGTTGCAGACGTTGTTTTACCGACTCCCGGTTGATCATGGTATTGATCGAGAAGTGCTTACCTACATCACGGAAGAAGTCGATGACGTTGATCGCTTTCATCCAGTCAGCATTGTTCACCATGATCATTGGCTTGGTCAGTTGGTGATTCATCAACTGCTGAATTTGATTAGAAAGATCGTTAACCCAACCTGAGACGATTTCTGAAGAATTCAGACTGCGCTCGGTCGCTTTAAAGCTTGGGTCGCCAATCATGCCCGTTGCGCCGCCAATCAAGGCTATAGCCTGGTGTCCGGCATCTTGAAAGCGCTTAAGCATAATCAAAGGCACGAGGTGGCCGATGTGCAAGCTGCCTGCTGTAGGATCGAAGCCGCAGTAAACGGTTTGTGGCTGTGAGAGAAGTGTCTGAATTTCTTCCAAATCGCTGGCTTGTGCGATCAAGCCACGATCTTGTAAATCTTGCAGTAATGGTGTCGTCATTCTTTTTGTCTGTCTTAGTGGTTGTTGTATTCAGACTAAAACGCGACACCTTTTGTCGATATATCCCTTAAGGGACAGTTTTTTATCTTGAATGGAGAATAAGGTGATTGAGGAAAAGCTGGAATAACTCACTCAATGAAGACACATTTAACTGCGAGTAAATGCGTTTTCGATGATTTTTGACCGTGCCTTGAACTAAGTGTAACCGCGCGGCAATTTCTTTGGTGTCAAACCCTTGAGCGAGAAGTGAAGCCACCTCTTGCTCGCGACGAGTGAGTGATTCTACGCCAAATGTTGCTAAAGCTTGCTCAATGGCTAATCGCATACTGCCAGAATAAGCACTCTGGGCAAAAACAGGCTCAGAAAAGGTAAACTCCGTTTGTTTCCAGTGCTGCTGACAAAGCGATTGAATTATCGGGAAGTAGGGCTTTAATTTATTGATTTGCTGTTGAGAAAAGTATTTTCCATCATTCATATACCCGAAGTACAGCATGACCCAACGGCCAGGTTCGACTTCGACTAGCATGCTCAGTTCGTCTTTCCACCCTGTCTGATGGTAGAACTGCTCGCAGTATGAGGTGAAGTCAACGCCTTTACGCGCCACGTCTTTGAGCGTAAATACGCCTTGTTGCTTTGTCTCGTTTAGTTTGAGAAAAAAAGGGTCATTTTGAAATGAGTCAGTAAGGTAGCGTTGAAAAAGTAACTCTCGCTCGTTCTCAATCGAGTCGTAGAGATAAATAGGATGTTTACCTTCTCGATAACCTAAAATAACCGCGCAATCAAAATGAAAAAGAGTGCGAATGACACGCATAAGCTTAGGAGTAAAGTTAGGCGTATTAAGAGCAGAAATTGCTTCTGCCAGCAGATTATTAAAGTTATTGTCAGGCATGGGATACCGAATCGCAGATGGTTTTGGGCAAGCATAACGAAAAGCCATCCAACGAGAAAGGGAAGTCACCATCTTCTGTTGACTTCCCATGAGAAAGTTGCACAAGTACTCAGTTTTGAGGAGTCATAGCTGCGTTAACTTATTGATAAGGGTGCATAACAACCGTTCTGTTTAAGCAATTAGTTGCTATGCGTTACTGCGAGTTGGTGAGCTCTTCGTTAATCCAATATTTAGAACCAGACACGTTGGCATCGATGAGCAAGCCTTTTGCATTCAACTGATAAACGGCGACGCCACTGTTAAATTGCTTTGAAAGTTGCTCAGAATCTTCGCCAGCTACAGCAGAGGCTTCACTGGTCGCTTCCCATCCTTCGTTGACGAACGTATCAAAGTCTTCTTTGCTTTCAAACAGAATCACTTGTTGGTAAAACTTGCCGCCAGCCCCAAGTGCGACGCCCAAACCAAACATATTCATATAAGTGCGTTTTTCTGTTTCCTTATTGACTGCGACACCTGACCCTGAGTTGGTGTGAAACAATAAAGACAATTTACGAGAATCAAAGACCGCGTAGCCGTAAGCGTTGTCGTAAATGGCTTTGGCCTCCGGCTTTTCATTAAACAACTTGAGCAAAGCACTATCCGCCATTAAGTCTACGGCTTGGCGAGCTTCTTCTGGCGTGTCGCCTTCCATCAGTTCATCAATTTTCTTGTCGGCTGCATCTATCCATTCTTTGCTTTTCTCGATACTAGCTTCTGTCCACTCGCCCGCGGTATTGATTGCTTCCTCGGACCAGTTCGTGAAATCTTGCCACGCTTGTTTTGAAAAGGCTTTGGTATCGTCCCAAGCATCTTGCGCAGTATCAGAAACCGCTTCGCCTAGCTCAGACATTTTGTTGGAAATATCATCCCAATCTGCGTAAGCGGGAGATGCTAGGAGCATCAATGTGGTAATGAGTGCGATAGACTTTTTCATCAAATTCTCTCTGGAGTTGTCGATACATCATTCATTCTAGGTCATCAGACTTTGATAATGAAATTGACTAAATGGCGATCTTGAGAGAGGAATCACGAACTGATTGCGAAATGACGTATGAATAACAAAGCCCTCACAAGGGGAGTGTGAGGGCTTGAGTTTTTAGCGCGTTACTTGCTGCTAACTTTACCGAGCTGTAACCAAGTATCGATAACGGTGTCTGGGTTTAGTGAAACAGAGCTGATGCCTTGCTCCATCAACCATTCCGCCAAATCTTCATGATCTGATGGGCCCTGACCACAAATACCCACGTACTTACCAGCTTTGGTTGCTGCGTCTATTGCCATTTTCAGCATGATTTTCACTGCTGCGTTACGCTCATCAAACAGATGTGCCACGTCGCCAGAATCACGGTCCAGACCAAGCGTTAGCTGAGTCATGTCGTTTGAACCGATAGAGAAACCATCGAAGTACTTCAAGAACTCGTCAGCAAGCACGGCGTTGGATGGCAGCTCACACATCATGATGACTTTCAGACCTTGGTCGCCACGGCGCAGATCAAACTTCGCTAGCAAATCTATCACTGATGCAGCTTCGCTTGGTGTACGCACGAATGGGATCATGATTTCAACGTTCTTCAGACCCATTTCGTTACGAACGCGCTTGATAGCTTGAGTTTCTAACTCGAAGCAATCTTCAAACACTGGAGAAATGTAACGAGACGCACCACGGAAGCCGAGCATTGGGTTTTCTTCATGCGGTTCGTAGGCTTTACCACCAACCAAGTTGCTGTATTCGTTAGACTTAAAGTCAGACATACGAACGATGACGCGTTTTGGCCAGAAAGCAGAAGCGATAGTCGCGATGCCTTCAGTCAGCTTGCTCACGTAGAAATCGATAGGATCTTTGTAACCACGAATGCGCTGTTTAATTTCTGCTTTTAGCTCATCGCTTTGCGCATCAAAGTTAAGTAATGCTTTCGGGTGAATACCGATCATCTTGTTGATGATGAACTCTAGACGAGCAAGACCAACACCTTCGTTTGGAATCTGAGCAAAGTCGAATGCGCGATCTGGGTTGCCCACATTCATCATCACTTTAGTCGGCAGTAGTGGCAGTTCATCAACAGAAGAGCGTTTTACATCAAACTCAAGTTCACCTTGGTAAACGTAACCTGTTTCGCCTTCTGCACAAGATACGGTCACTGTTGCGCCATCAGTCAGTTTGCTTGTCGCATCGCCACAGCCAACGATTGCAGGAATACCAAGTTCACGAGCAATGATTGCTGCGTGACAAGTACGTCCGCCACGGTTGGTAACAATAGCAGAAGCTTTCTTCATCACTGGTTCCCAGTCTGGATCAGTCATGTCTGTAACCAACACATCACCTTCCTGAACCAATGACATTTGGTCCAGAGAATCAACCAAACGTACTGCACCTTTACCGATACGTTGACCGATTGCACGACCTTCAATCAAAACATCTGCTTTGTTCTGTAGTTCGTAGCGCTCAATCACGTTTTGTTCCGTTTGTGAGCATACGGTTTCAGGACGCGCTTGAACAATGTACAGCTTGCCGTCGATGCCATCTTTTGCCCACTCAATGTCCATTGGACGCTGGTAGTGCTTCTCGATGATCATCGCTTGTTTGGCGAGCTCTTTGATCTCTTCGTCGTTCAGTGAGAACGTGTTGCGCTCTTCATCAGAAGTATCAACGATATCAACTTGTTTGCCGATCTCTTGGTTGTCTGAGTAGATCATTTTGATCAACTTAGAACCAAATGTTTTCTTAACGATCGGGTGCTCACCTGCTTCAAGCATTGGCTTATGAACGTAGAATTCATCAGGGTTTACTGCGCCTTGAACGACCATTTCACCTAGGCCCCATGAAGAGGTGATGAAGACAACTTGGTCGAAACCAGACTCAGTATCAAGCGTAAACATTACACCCGAAGAAGCTTTGTCTGAACGCACCATACGTTGGATACCCGCCGATAGCGAGATACCACGGTGGTCGAAACCTTGGTGTACACGGTAAGAGATCGCACGGTCGTTAAATAGAGAAGCGTAAACGTGCTTAGTTGCTTCTAGTACTGCGTCGATGCCTTTCACGTTCAAAAACGTTTCTTGCTGACCAGCAAAAGAAGCATCAGGCAGGTCTTCTGCCGTAGCAGATGAACGAACTGCGACTGAAAGCTCAGGGTTGCCTTCAATCAGTTCTTGGTAGTTTTCACGGATTTCTTGTTCAAGGTCCGCAGGGAAAGGGGCCTCTAATACCCATTGACGGATGGTTGCACCTGTCTTACGCAGAGCTTCCACATCCTCAACGTCTAGTTCATCAAGTAATTGGTGAATACGCTCATCCAAACCTTCGTGGTCAAGGAATTGGTTAAACGCGTATGAGGTTGTCGCAAAACCATTTGGTACAGAAACGCCTGCGTTCGCTAGGTTAGAAACCATTTCGCCAAGTGAAGCATTCTTACCGCCGACTTTGTCGACATCATCCATGGATAGGCCATTGAACCAGAGGGTGTTCTTTTGCATGTCTTTCTCCAGAAACATTGCAGCTTAGTAGGGGGACTTAAATCGCTCTAAACAATCGCATGTTGGCTGTTATTACACGTTGACCATACATTGCTTCATTTAGATTGATATCAAAGGCAAACGATTACGTTCTGGCTGAAAAAAATTCAAAAGAATTTTTAAAGCTGTGGTGAACCTAACTGAAAGCCAAACTGATTTATTAATATTATGTTTACCATCCTACTCAAAAGATTTTGAAAAATTAAACAGAAATGCAAATAAATAACCAAAGTCGTGATGTGTTCTATGTTTCTGACGGTACGGCGATAACATGTGAGACATTAGGACATGTTGTTCTCGGTCAATTTCCGTTCATTCCTAACGAAAAAACCTTTCCGTTCGTAGAAAGCCAGGACAAAGTTGCTGACGTTGTAAAAGAAATTGAAACTTCCTACCAACGCAATGGCGTCAAACCTCTGGTGTTTTTCTCTATCGTGGTGCCAGACGTACGTGAAATGCTGCTGGAAGCACCTGCATACAGCTACGATGTGTTGGAAAGCATTGTACAGAAAGTGCAAGACGACATTCAGATGGCGCCAAAACCCAAGTTGCAACGTTCTCGCAGTGTGGGGAAAGATTCCGATACCTATTTCGATCGTATCGCGGCCATTGAATATACATTGGCGCATGATGATGGCATCACGCTAAAAGGGCTGGAACAAGCCGATATCATCTTACTTGGAGTATCGCGCAGCGGGAAAACCCCCACCAGCCTATATATGGCGATGCAGTTTGGTTTACGTGTCGTGAACTATCCGTTCATTGCGGAAGATGTGAAGATGATGCGTTTGTTGCCTGAGTTTGAGATCCATCGTCATAAATTATTCGGGCTTACTATCGACCCTGAACGTTTGACTGAAATCCGTGAGAATCGTTTGTCTGGAAGTGATTACGCCAGTACTGAGCAGTGTAAGCTGGAGCTAGACACCGTAGAGGCGTTGTTTAGAAGAGAGGCGATCCCATATATCAATACGTCCTCTCTCTCTGTGGAAGAGATCACCACGCGTATTCTTGAAAAAGCAGGGATGAAGCGCCGTTTGTTTGGTTAATACGGGGCGCCAACATTGTCTTGTGCAAGAGGAGGCGAGTAACACCTCCTCTTGTGCATCTAAAGATGCCTTACACAGAATTAATAGTATTGGAACATCTTTTGGATGTCTTGATAGTTTTTGGTTTGAGTCAGTGACAGCATCAGTAAGATACGTGCTTTTTGTGGGTTTAGTGTGCCTGAGGCAACAAAGCCATATTTGTCGTCATCAATTTCAGCATCCAAAGTGGTTGAGCCGGTTGGTGTGCGAGAGCTCCTTACAACAACAACGCCATCTTTGCTCGCTTTTTCTAGCTCATCAAAGACCGTGTGGTACAAGTTACCATTACCCACACCAGCACTTACAATACCGTCAAACTTGGCATCAACAAAGGCTTTGACTGGTAAGCTCGACGCATTTGCATAGTTATAAACAATGCCTACTTTAGGTAGTGTGTTGAGTTTTGATACATCGAATGGTGTTTCTGTGGTGTGTTTACGCTCTGGGCTTCGTTGATATTTGGCATCGCTATTATGAATGTAGCCGATAGCACCAAAGTTAGGTGACTGGAAAGTGCTGACGGAGGTTGTATTGGTTTTTGTCACATCTCGCGCATCGAAAATCGTGTCATTCATTGCGACCAGCACGCCACGTCCTTCAGAATCTTCATCGGTTGCTGTCACGACGGCGTTGTATAAATTAACTGGGCCATCAGCACTCATTGCGGTGGAAGGACGCATTGCACCGACAATCACGACTGGCTTTTTGCTCTTGACGGTCAGATCAAGGAAGTAAGCGGTTTCCTCTAATGTATCGGTACCATGAGTAATGACGATACCGTCAACATCATCTTGAGCGAGCAGTTCGTTGACTCGTTTGGCTAATTTAAGCCATACCTCATCATTCATATCTTGTGAACCAATACTGACCACTTGCTCTCCGGAAATATCGGCAATGTTGGTCATACTCGGCACCGCAGAAATCAATGATTCAACGCCGACTTTACCTGCTGTGTAGTTTGACTCTGTCGCAGATTGACCTGCGCCTGCTATGGTGCCACCAGTGGCAAGGATTTTAATGTTCGGAAGATCGGATTGCGCAAAAGAGAACGAACTGATGCATAAACCGAGAGTTATCGTACTGAGGCGGAAAAGATTTTTCGTCATAGGAATCACCTGCTATTAGGTTGGATGTTGGGGAACTCATCTATCCTAAAAACAGCGGGTTAGATTTTTTGAGCACTAGTTCAACAAATTGCAGATGAAGATCGTGATCAAGCAATCAGTTAAAGAACATTAATTCAAACAATTAACTTAAATAACGTGCTTCTTTAACAAGTGAGATGTACTAATAACGTGCATAATGCGTTATATGCTCTAATCTATTGATTGGGAAATAAAGAGGGAAGGGAGGCGCGATTAGGTTACTAAACACGAATTGAGAAGTGCAATTTCTTCAAAGTTTACAGTGTAAAAAAAAGCGGCTTTACCCCGGAACAGATAAAAGCCGCTTGCCAATGATGTGTTAATTCACATCTTATCGCATAATCATTTGTTCACGACCAGGACCCACAGACACCATTTTTACTGGTACGCCCATCAGTTCCTCAATGCGTAGAACGTATTTCTGTGCTGCTACTGGAAGCTCTTCAAACTTACGACAACCTGTGATGTCCTCGCTCCAGCTTTCCATCTTCTCGTAGATTGGCGCAAGAGATGCAGTTTGAGGCCAGATTGGGTTTTCGCTGTGGTCGCCTTCGTAGCCAACACAGATTTTCAGATCGTTAAGACCAGTCAAACAGTCTACTTTAGTTAGCGCAATTTCAGTTGCTGCTTGCAGTTCAACACCGTTCTTCGTAGCGACTGCGTCGAAGTAGCCCATATCGCGCGGACGACCTGTAGTTGCACCGAACTCGCCTGCAAGTTCACGGAAAGCTTCTTGCTCTTCCATTGCCGTGATCAACGTACCAGTACCTACTGATGAGCTGAATGCTTTTGCAACCGCAATCACGCGTTCAGGACGAAGTGCTGGAAGACCACTGCCGATACCCGCATACATTGATACAACGTTAGAAGATGTTGTCCAAGGGTACTCACCGTAAACAAGGTCACGACCCGCGCCAAGCTGCGCTTCGAACAATAATGTTTTGTCTTTTGCTTGTAGCTCTTTTAAAGGAAGCGTTACGTTGCAAATTGAATCGCGCCAAGGTGCAGACACCTCTAGCAACCAGTTCGCCATTTCTTCAGCGGTTTGTTCAAACTCGAACGTCGGGTAAAGCGCACGCAGTTGTGGCAGTTTCCAATCCATCATGAATTGAAGGCGTTCAACCAATACTTCTGGTTGCTTCAACCAACCAACAAGGATGCCTTTCTTCATTACGCGGTCACCGTACGCAGGTGCAATACCTTGACGAGTTGAACCGTATGCTTTGTCGCCTAAACGTTGTTCTTCCAGCGTATCTTCTAGTGCGTGTAGAGGTAGACACAGTGTTGCGCGATCAGAGATGCACATATTCACTGTTACGCCCGCTTCTTCAACTTCCGCAATTTCCTGAGACAGCAACGCAGGGCTGATAACCATACCCGGACCTAATACTGCCAAACAGTCTGGGTTGAAAACGCCACTTGGTAGCTGGTGCAGCTTGAACGTACCTAGGTCGTTAACCACGGTGTGACCCGCGTTGTTACCACCTTGGAAACGAATGCTCGCAGAAGCTTGCTCTGCCAAAAAGTCAACGATGCGGCCTTTGCCTTCATCACCCCAGTTTGCACCCACAACAACGATAGACGACATAATTTAATCTCCAAAAACAGATGCAAAAATCTTAAGGCGTTCGCCATAATAAGAGAAATTAATTATACTCATTAACTTGATAAGAATCCCATATCGGAATTGGCAATGTTAGATTTGAACTGGCTGCGAACCTTCGTAACTCTTGCAGAGGTAAAACATTTCGGCAAAACAGCGACGGAACTGCACATGACGCAGCCGAACGTAAGTTTGCATATCAAGCAGTTGGAGCAGGCCACGCGCACGAAATTGATTGAGCGAAATCCTGTACAGCTGACGCAGGCGGGGAAGCGTTTGTTAGATACGGCTCAGCGAATGCTCAATGAGCTGCAAATTTGCCAGTCGGATCTCAATGCCATCAATGATCTCACGCAAGGGACGCTCTCTATCGCGGCAAGTGATATCGTTTCGCGTTTACTGCTTATCAAACCATTTCAGCAATTCAAAAGTGAATACCCGGGTATCGACTTGGCATTGTTCAATACCACGTCTTCTCAAGCGGTGGATTTGGTGAAAAGTGCGCGTGCCGATATCGGCTTTGTTATCGCACAAAAAGAGAGTCAACCGCTGCATTTTACGCCTCTCACGCAAATTCACTGGTGTGCGTTTGGCGATAACATTTTTGAGTGGCAGGACAATCGAAAAGAGAGCCAGACGTTGATTCTGCTAGGGCACGACACGCGAACCCGTGAGCTGATAGATGCATCTTTACCTGAGTTAAATCTGCCTAAGCATCGCGTGATGGAAGTGGGCAGTGTGGAAGCACAAATCGACTGGGCAGAAGCAGGATTTGGGACCGCCATTGTGCCGGATTTCTCTCTTGATCCGAGGTTAATGCTTTCCCGAGAAGTCACGCCTTTGCCTAGTTTTCCAAACACCGATTTCGGCTACATTGTGCGCCAAAATCAGGTGCTCTCCAAAGCCGCCAAACAGCTACTCACTTGGGTTGGAGAGAATGTGTCAGTGGTGGGAGAGTAACGGATGAAAGATGACGACATTATTGTTTCGCTGCCCTCTCTGATTCATCGCATTGGCGGTGAGAATGCTAAACGCATTAAAGCCATTGCGGCGGATTGCGGGTGTGACGTTAAGCGAGTTAGGCGCTCTCGTCATTGGCAAGTTTCTGGAGAAGCTTTGAACTTAAAAGCGTTACTTGATCAGCTAAAAGCAGGACAGTGTGAAGAGCTAAGGTTTGTGATGAATAAGTTGGAGAAAGGGTTATCCGTTCATCAGGACAAACTGGAGCCGTTGGAAGAAAAACTGATTCGGTTGGTGGTGCAAAACCCAAATATCACCTTGGCGGAGTTGATGACAGAAACGCACTGTACGATTGCGCAAGCCAGAGCAGCTCGGTTTGAAGCGGAAATGCTCTAGCGTAGAATTTTTATTTACTCATTCTAGCAGCCAATGTTACGGTGCGGGCTATTACTAAAAATTAAGGCCATTTTTTATCATGGATATTTGGAAGCTCCTCCTTTTTATTCCCGCTTGCTTTGCTCTGAATATGACTCCAGGCCCAAACAACTTATTGGCAATGAATAATGCGCGTTGTTACGGTTTTCGTGCCGCGTTTGTCGCTAGTTTAGGGCGTATTACGGCATTTTCTGGCATGATCGCGCTGTCTGCCTCTGGGCTCGCCGTGATTTTGTACACATCAGAAATGCTGTTTTTAGCGTTAAAGCTGGTGGGTGCGTTGTATCTATTGTGGATTGCATTCAACCTTTGGCGTTCTGACTCGAGCCCGATCTCTGAGTTAACTAACTCACGCAACTATGCAGGGCTTGCGAAACAAGAGTTTACGCTTGCCGCCGGTAACCCGAAGGCGATTCTTATTTTTACTGCATTTTTGCCGCAGTTTGTTGACGTGAACGCCAAGGTTCAAGAGCAGTTTTTTGCCCTTGGCTCCACGTTTTTGATTTTAGAAATGGTCGCCATTTCAATCTATGCCATCTTTGGTTTGTACTTGAGACACTGGTTTTCAAATCCAAAAATGGCGAAACGTTTTAATCGCGGATGTTCGCTGTTTTTAGCAGCATCTGGTGTGAATTTGCTATTAAGTAAGCAATAACGCATATCATTTCTGTAGCGTATTTTTCTATTAAAAAAGAGCCGCTGATGTTATATCAGCGGCTCTTTTCGTTGATGCATCTATTGTTTGTTGTTACCACATCAAGTCATCTGGCACGACGAAATCTGCGTATGGGTCGTCTTCTGCTGGAATGTCCGATTCTGGTTCTTTCTGTTCGATGATGACGGATTCATCACGTTGAGCAATTTTATTTGCTACTCCGCGTGGAATGACAACGTAGCTTTCACCGACAATAGCAATGGCTAGAATGCCTTTAATCAACTGTTCACGGATGAGAGCATCAACATACAGTGACTTAACCAAGGTGCCATGGGTGAAGTTGTACTTAATATCGCCATCTTTTAAGTCGATCTTGTTCATCTCAATCAATTGATTGATTTGCGCTTTGATCTCTTTATTCAAACGCTCGGCATTTTGCTGTTCGCTCAATTGTTTATCACGCTCTAACTGTTGGCGTTTATTCTCTTCAACCGCCGCTTTTACTTCGCGTGCTTGAACGCGTGATTTTTTAGAGCCTTTCTTCGCTTTCTTTAGTTTCTTTTCATTAACTAAGCCAGCTTTCAGCATTTGTTCTTGAAGGGTAAGTTTTGCCATGTTTCATCCAGTTAGTGCGCAATTTTGTGCATTTTAGCGAGTCCTTATCAGCAAGGAAAGGGCGATGATGACACGTCGGAGAAATTATCAGACTCAAGCAAACGCAATGCGTCCCAAAGCATCACTTGGTTGGAGCTTAGTACAGGAATACCAAAGCGGCTTGAGAAATAAGGCAGTAGATGCATGACTCGCATGTTCGTGCATGAAATAAATACCGCGTCCACAGTGCAATCAATCGACTCAAGCAGCTGCGCTAAGGCATTCTCTACGTCTTGTCCTCCAATGGTTGGGATATGGGGATCGTAGTCGAGATTGAAATACCCAAAGGCCAGAACGTCAATGCCATGTTCGGTCATGGACTCATAAAGTGGGTGATTGACGTCATTGGTATACGGCGTCAGCATAACGATTCTTTGAGCTTGATGGTGTTCAAGCGCTCTCAGTGCGGCTTGCCAAGGGTTAGTTGTTATGGCTTCGGGTCTCTCTTGACGAATTAAATCAGTGATTTGATCGGAGCCAATGAGCACACTAGCTGACGTACAGCCAAACGCCATGACGTTGATTGGCCACATTGGCACGATGGTGAGTACACACTCGCGGATACTGTTTTGCATGTCTGTTAAGTGCAGAGGATCGACAGTACCTGTAGTGAGAAAGCGTGAAGTGTATAAGCGAACATCTGCGGGTAAATGCTCGCGCCATTCGTTTTCTAGCACATAGTCGGTCGCGAGTTGAATGAGTCCGATTGAACGTTGATAAGCGGATACATCCGCCGAAAACTCAAACTGAGTGGTTAAAGATTGAAACGTACAGAGCTCTGGCATGTTACGGCCCTCAAAAAGTGCGGTGGTTGCCCACCGCCAAAGTCACAGGGAATAAGTTACATCGTGGATTGAATGCTGGTGAGTTGTTGAGCGGTATAGTCAGCGATTGCGGTGTCTTGAACGCCAGTCCCTGTTAAATCACATACCGAAACATCGTCAACACGCCTTGAGTAGGGGTGCTTGCCGCAAATGATGTCGCCAAGTTCGACTAGGCTACGGGTGAGCGGTTTGTCTACACCACGTAATTCGCCAAGTGATTCTGACTGACTGATTCGATCAACCACCAGATGCTCAGCGTTTAGGATGACTGAGGTGGCAAGCTCACGTTTATGAGGGCTGTCTGAACCCATAGCGATCACGTGTGCTCCTGATGGGATATCTTCCCAATTCAGCAAAGGTTCTTTTGATGGTGTTGTCGTGACAATAATGTCGGCTTCTTGGCATGCTTGCTGGATAGAGGAATGCACGGATACGGATAGATCGTATCGTTGCTCCATGCGTTGTTTGTAAGCCTGCGATTTTGTGTTGTCTCTTGCCCAGATGTTCACTTGGGAGATTGGCCTAACTAATTTTATCGCAGCGACTTGGAGTTCTGCTTGAAGCCCACTGCCAATAACCGTAATTTTGGATGCTTCTGAGTTCGACAGGTATTTCGCGGAGATAGCGCCAGCGAGAGCAGTACGAATGTCGGTTAGATACCCTTCGTCAAACAATACGCTATCAACCAGCCCTGTTTTCGCGCTAAAGAGCACCATCAAACCATTTAGGCTGGGTAGTCCTAGTTTTGGGTTATCAAAAAATCCTGGGCTGATTTTTATCGCGAAGCGCTCATTACCTTTGATATGCGCCGTTTTTACATCCACTTCGCCGTTATGCTCTTCAATTGCCATGCTAAGAATCGGAGGCATGGTGACGTTGCCTTGCCCAAGCGCTTTGAAGCCATTTTCCACGGCCGCTAACGCATTAAGATCTAACTGAGTCACTTGCTCTATCTGAGATTTATTATAGATTTTCATTCGCACGACCTCGGTTATTCTTTGACTTGGCGGCCAATTTTTAATGCCGTCTCAAAAGTGTCTGAAGAGACGTTTTTTCCACTGAGCACCAAAACGACTTTCTTACCGCGTAAGTCCAGTTGATGCTGGTGAATGGCGGCAAGCCCCACTGCGGCCGCGCCTTCTACGGCAAATTTTTCTGCATCGAAAATATCTGCCATGCCTTTGGCGATGTTGTGTTCACTGACTAAAAACGCTTTATCCATGACTTCTTGCACGAGTTTGAAGGTATAGCGATTGTCTAAACCTATGCCGCCACCTAAGCTGTCAGCAAACGATTCGTGCTCTTCAACTTGTACTGGTTTTCCTGCTTTAATGCTTTCTACCATCGCTGCGCCTTTGTCCATGGAAACGCCATACACGTTCACTTTGCTGCTGTTTGATTTTGCGGCTAAGCCAATACCACCAATCAATCCGCCGCCAGATAGCCCGGCGAAAATGACGTCGACATCAGGAAGATCTTCAATGATTTCTAGCCCAATGGTCCCTTGTCCGGCGATGATGTCTGGGTGTTCGAATGGTGAGAGATAGGTCATCGACTCTTCTTCTGTTAGCCTCAATGCTTCTCGCTCCGCGTCGTCTTGAGCTTGCCCAACAATTCGAACTTCTGCGCCTAAAGCTTTAATTGCGTCGACTTTGTTTTGTGGCACTAAATTGGACATACAAATCACGGTGCGGACTCCTAGTCGTTGCCCAGCATAAGCCACGGCACGGCCGTGATTACCAGTAGAGCAAGTGACGACGCCATGTTGTTTTTGTTCCTCACTCAGTTTGTTCATGGCATGAGTCGCTCCACGCAATTTAAAAGCACCAATAGGTTGTAGTGTTTCCAGTTTTAACCAAATTTCACATTGATATTGTTGCGATAACAGTGGTGAGTGAAGTAATGGGGTGCGACTGACTAATCCGTTAATCGCTTTCTTTGCGGCAAAGATTGCTTGTGTTTCCATGTAGTACGTCTCTTAGGACCGCCCCCTCTAATTTGGTCAGAGGGGGCGGTAATCGTTGGTAGGTTTGTGAGTTGGTTAATTCGCTGCTATTTTGGCTGCCACTGTTTAGACGTGACGAGGTTATCCATCACTTTATTGACCGCTTGGTGCGCTTTGTCGACAATAGTGTCGATGTCATTACGATTTGCGATAAGCGGTGGGGCAAAGCCGAGGATGTCACCATGTGGCATGGCGCGAGCGATTAAGCCTTGCTCTAAACAGGCTGCCGCGATTTGCGGACCCACTTTCAAGTTTGGATCAAAGTGTGCTCGGCGGAGTTTGTCTGAAGAAAACTCCAACGCATGCAACAAGCCAACGCCACGAGTATCACCGACCAATGGATGATCGTTAAACGTCTCCGCCATACGTTGCTGCAAGTAAGCGCCGACTTCGGCTGCGTTTTGCACCAGGCCTTCACGTTCAATGATATCGAGGTTGCAGTTCGCGGCTGCCGCTCCCATTGGGTGACCGGAGTAGGTATAACCGTGTCCGATAGCACCCCATTGGTCGGTGCCGTTTTCTAGCACACTCCAAACTCGTTCACCGACGATCACGCCAGACAGCGGTTGATACGCAGAGGTTAACCCTTTCGCTACCGTGATGAGATCCGGTTTCATGTCGTAGTGCAGCGAACCAAAATCGGAGCCGAGGCGGCCAAAGCCACAGACCACTTCATCCGCAATCAAGAGTACATCGTATTTGTCGAGTACTTTGCGAATCGCCTGCCAGTATCCTTCTGGTGGTGGCACAATACCACCAGTACCGAGCACTGGTTCTGCAATCATCGCTGCCACCGTTTCAGGGCCTTCTTCCAAGATCATCGCTTCGAGTTGATCCGCACAATATTGAGAGAATTCAAGCTCAGACATGCTCTCGT
The DNA here is from genome assembly GCF_011801455.1 of Vibrio diabolicus. Classification (NCBI taxonomy): domain Bacteria; kingdom Pseudomonadati; phylum Pseudomonadota; class Gammaproteobacteria; order Vibrionales; family Vibrionaceae; genus Vibrio; species Vibrio diabolicus. The sequence goes on from NZ_CP042452.1 coordinate 380,582, forward strand.
CTTCACGGCGATAGTAATACGGCGCCATGGTGTGCTTGATGCGCTCAAGCGGTAAATCAAAATGTGCGTGGAACAGAGGCAACCCTGTCATTGAACCCGAAGCGATACTTGAACCATGGTAGCCGCGATCACGGGAGATAATTTTTTTCTTCTCTGGTAGACCACGAGCATTGTTGTAATACCAGACCAACTTAAGTTGAGTTTCGTTCGCATCACTGCCTGACATGCCGTAGTAGACTTTACTCATGCCTTCAGGCGCCATTTTGATGATGCGATCTGACAGTGTCACTAGTGCTTCGTTGGTATGACCGACGTAAGTATGGTAGTACGCCAGCTCTTTGGCTTGTTCATAAATGGCATCGGCCATTTCAGTCCTACCATAGCCAATGTTCACACAATACAACCCGGCAAAGCCGTCTATCAGCTCGATGCCTTCTGAATCGATGATGCGTATTCCGCTTCCGCTCGAGATAATTCTTCCCGAAAGCTCCCCAGCCGCATACTGCTTCAGGTGGGTTGAGGCATGAAATACTCTCTGACGGTCGATCTCTAAAAGTTGTTGGGTTTTGTTGCTCATGATCCTTCTCCTCGAATAATTGGATATCCATATTTCGTGCCTTAACTGCCACTGACGGTTGGTAAAGCGCCTAAGCAGCAGTATTTGATTTCACTGTATTCTTCAAAGCCGTGGCGACTGCCTTCTCGTCCAAGCCCTGACTGTTTCACGCCGCCGAATGGGATAGGGTGGCCAGTCATCTTGACGGAGTTCACGCTCACCATGCCAAATTCCAAACCACGCATGCAGCGCCAAATTTGGTGAATATCGTGGCCATAAACATAGGCAGCTAAGCCGTACTCAGTGTCGTTGCTCATTTCAATCACGGTATCTAAGTCTTGGTAAGGCAACACGCCTGCCACAGGACAAAAATTCTCTTCGCGATACACCGCCATATCAGGGGTGACATCGGCCAGCAATGTCGGCGCGAAGAAGTTTTCGCCTGGTACGGGCTGGTGGTATCCCGCTACCAATCGCGCGCCTTTGTCGAGTGCGTCACGCACCAAATCATGCGCTTTATCCACCGCAGCGCGATTGATCATCGGCCCCATGGTGGTTTTTTCATCTAAACCATTGCCCAAAACAATGTGGTTCATTTCTTTGGCAAACGCTTCCAAAAACGCTTCGTACTTATCGTCAGGGACGAAGATACGGTTTGCAGCCAAGCAGTCTTGTCCTGCAGTTTGAAACTTGGCATCGACGGCGGCTTTGGCTGCTTGCTCGACATCCATATCTGGCAGCACGATGAAAGGGGCATTACCACCGAGCTCCATACTGCATTTCTTCACGGTTTGTGCCGCGTCGCGCAGCAGCAACTTACCCACTCGAGTTGAACCTGTGAACGAGAGCGCTTTGACTTTATCGGAGTGACACAAGGTTTGTGACACCATCACCGCATCGCCAGTGATCACGTTAAATACACCAGGTGGAAAGCCAGCTCGGTCTGCTAATTCTGCCAAGGCCAATGCGGAGAAAGGCGTTTCACTGGCAGGTTTGATGAGCACCGGACAGCCTATCGCTAATGCTGCGGCGGCTTTACGGGTGACCATTGCATTAGGAAAATTCCATGGTGTAATCAGTGCAGCGACACCAATCGGTTCGCGTACCGTCGATAGTTGCGCATTCGGAATATGACTTGGGATGGTTTCGCCATAGCTGCGGCGTGCTTCCTCTGCAAACCAACGAACAAAAGATGCGCCGTAGTCGATTTCACCCAAAGCATCACCTAATGCTTTGCCTTGCTCCATAACCATCAAACGAGCAAGATCTTGTTTTGATTCTAAAATCAGATCGTGCCAACGCATGAGAATTTCAGCGCGCTCTTCTGCTTGCATTTTTCGCCATTGACGAAAGGCTTGGTCGGCTTCATCAATCGCTTGATAGAGTTGTTGCTGAGATAGCTTGGTGATGTAGCCGATGACCGTACCATCCGCTGGATTATCCACCGGATGAAATTGGTCACCACTTACCCATTTGCCATTTATGTACGCTAAACCTCTCACCAAACGTACGTCTTTCATTATCGCCATCATGTCGTGCGAGGCTTTTAATTCCTCAGCATGTAAGCTGTGCAGTGCTGTCATGAGTCCTTCTCCCAGCGTCGTTGTCCATAGTTAAACTGTAATGGAGAAGTGACCGAAATAATTTCTGATGCCGAGGTTTAAACCATCAAAAATTTCTTTTCCACACCGTTAGATATTGTGATTTTTCTGGTCGTCTTTTAAGCGTGTTTTCCCTTTTAGAACAAGGCGTTTTGGTTCACTTCTAATGTGCCTGCATCACGTTTGATTGTTTTCGTCACGATGTAAGTAAAGTAGCGCTCAATGCCCACTTCTGACTCTAACCAGTTGTCGATAAGCCGCTGATATTGATCAATATCTTCCGACTGAATTTTGAGGATGTAATCGACACCGCCGCCTGTGGCATAACAATCAGTGACTTCTGGTGAGTGTTGAACCAGTTGCTCGAAACGTTTGAACGCTTGGGCGCTGTGCTCTTTGAGCGTAACTTCAACCATGACCGACGTTCGTTTGAACAAAACATCGGTATTTACTTTTGCCCCGTAGCCTTCAATGATGCCTGCTTCTTCCAGTTTTTTGACACGCTCCCAGCAAGGGCTCACGGATAGGTTAATGGCCTCGGCAAGGTGAGATTTGGTAATACGGCCATTGTCATGAAGTATTTGTAGAATTTTTACGTCGTAGCGATCGAGGCGCATAATTGGTCTCCCTGTAAAATACCAATCAGTTCAGAATAGTTGATGACTGGTCAACCGCTATAAGGTGGCCCGAAGGCCACTCCTTTTTCTGTTATTGATTCTGTTATTGATTGAACTCTTGTTCCAGTGAGCTCAGCACCGCTTTACCGCTGTCGCCTGTAAGCTCGATGTATTTGTCCCGCATTGGCATAGAGGCTTGTTTAAATGCTGCACGTTCGTCACTGTCGAGTTTGATCATCTGCATATCTGGTTTGGCTTGCTTAATTTGATCAAGACGTTTTTGGTTAAACTCATCCTGTTTTTCAAATATAAAGTCAGTCATACCAGCGATGACTTTATTGACCTGATCTTGGCGGGCTTGTGGGAGGGTTTCGAACCAACTGTTGTTGGTAATGACAGTCGTAGTAAATTGTTGCTGTCCTGCCCAGATCATGTAGTCGTTCACTTCGTAGAACTTCATTTCTTCGATAGCAAAAACGGGGTTTACTTGACCATCGATCATTTTAAGTTGCAGAGCACCATAGACTTCTGAGTAGGGTAAAGGCGTAGGGTCGGCTCCAAACGATTTATAAGCCTCAACCAGCATTGGCGATGCCATCACGCGCATTTTGAAGTTATCAAAATCTTTTGGAGAACGAATCTCACGGTTGGTCGTCCACACCATTTCACCTTCTGGATACATAGTGAGAAGTTTGAGGTTTTTCTGTTCTAGCTTTCCGCCGAGTGTGTCATAGATAGTAGGGCTTGAACTCAGCACTTTTTTATTCACATCATTGTCTTGCGACAAAAGGTAAGGGATGGAGAAAACCTGCATTTCGGGCACGAATGAACCAAAAATACCTGGCGATGCGTTGGTAAATTGGATAATACCGTTCGCAGTAAGCTCGGTAAGATCTTCTGACTGACCCAATGTACCGTATGGATAGACTTCCACTGTGACGTCGCCATCGGTTGCATTTTCGATGCGCTTTTTAAACTCTTGCGCATAAGCATCTTGCACCGAGCCTTTGACTTCTTCTAGAGCGAATTTCCACGTCTCTGCATAAACATTGCTGGTGGCAAAGCTGGCAGCGATCAGTACGGCACTCGTTAGGTAGCTGTGTTTCATCGGATTCATCCATTTCTTCCTTAATCAGTTTGTGAGTCAATTCACCAACGGCAGGTGATACACCAGACCCGATGTTGTGTCGTGTTTAGGGCGTGTTGACCTTTCGAGCTGATTTTTGCAGCGATTTGTGGGTGGCCTGCATAAAAAGCCGATAACGCAGTAGAAATGAACCACAAAGGCTGCCCGAAGGGTTCGAGCTAGGCGCCCCCGCAAAAATCGTTTTATGCTTTGTTGAAGACCATTTGCTTAGAATGACTAGGCTGCATAGTCTTCGCCGCGCCTAAAACGATTTTACCTCGAACAAAATTTAACCGCGAAAGGTCAATACGCCCTAGTAAGAGTTAGTTTAATTCGCCACAGTCTTCGGCAATTACGGCGACCGTGTCACCAATGTTGACCATGGCAGGGAAACGACGTGCAGCAAAAATCCCACTGCGCTGCGCTTTGTATTCGATTGGGTCGCTCCCTGTACGCTCGGTTGAATAGATTCTTGCCAGTACATCGTCTTGTTTGATGGTATCGCCAAGCTCAAATAAGTATTCGGTGATACCGTTGTGCAGGCTTTGCACGTAGCAACTTGCATCGGGCATATCAAGCAACCTAGTTGGCAGGGTTGGTTTTTCGTAATCACCTGATAAGTTGCCCGAAAAACGCAAGAAGTTACGAATACCACGGTCGGCATAAGCGATGGTTTCTGGAGTGCTGGTTCCGCCACCTCTGAGCTCTGTGGTGACGAAAATTTTGCCTTGAGATTCAACTGCGGTGTCGTAAAGGCTGGTGGCGTCCATTTCGAGCAAGATCATGGTGTAAGGTGCGCCAAACAGCTTTGCACCTAAGATGCATGCTTCTTCTTGATCGAGGTTGTCGAGGCGATGGGCTGCGGCGAAAGGCACGATGTCTAACGTTTTACCACCTGAATGAATGTCTAACGCAAAATCGCACATGGGTACTAAGTAACGAGTAAAGTAATCCGCGATTTTTTCGGTCACTGAGCCTACAGGGTTTCCGGGAAAGCTGCGATTTAAATTCCCTTTATCGATAGACGATGTGCGCGAGGCATTTTGTACCGCAGGTAAGTTCATCATTGGCACAATAATGACGCGACCTTGTATTTGCTCTGCTTGCAGCGAGTTTGCCAATTTTAGCAGGCTGGTGATGCCTTCGTATTCATCACCGTGATTACCGCCAGTAAGCAGCGCCGTTGGCCCGTGACCATTTTTTATCACGGTGATAGGTATCATGATGCTTCCCCAAGCGGAGTCATCATGGGAATAGGGCAGCGCTAAAAAGCCGTGCTGCACGCCTTCTCGGTCAAAGTCTACGGTGGCTGTGATCGAGCTCTTTTGCATATCGAGTCCTTTTTGTTCTTAAGCCTAGTTCAACAGAACTTACGGTTTGAAAAGTTAGTGTTTAACAAATAAGTGGCGTGGGAAATCACACAGTGTTTTTGCACCATCACGGGTGATCACAATGCTTTCGGTGGTTTCTAACCCCCAATCTTCAAACCATAGCCCCGGCATAAAGTGGAATGTCATGCCTTCTTTTAATACGGTTTTATCGGTGTCTCGCAAGCTCATGGTTCGTTCGCCCCAGTCAGGAGGGTAGCTCAGACCAATTGGGTAACCACATCGGGCGCCTTCACGTGAGAATCCTGCTTTATCGAGGACTTGGTTCAATGCGTTGGCGATGTCGGCGCAAGTATTGCCTGGTCTTGCGACTTCTAAGCCTGCTTCGAGACCTAAAGTTAATGCTTCATCTGCACGTTTGAATTTGTCGTCCGGTTCTCCAAGAAAAATAGTGCGAGAGAGTGGGCAATGGTAACGGCGATGCGCCCCAGCGATTTCGAAAAAAGTACCTTCGCCTTTTTTGAAAGGTCTATCGTCCCACGTTAGGTGAGGTGCAGAAGCATCAGAACCAGATGGCAAAAGCGGTACGATCGCGGTGTAATCGCCAAAGTGATCTTCATGCCCAAGTACTGCTTGGCGGTTAATCTCGGCGACAAGGTGATGTTTCGGTAATCCTGGCTCGATCATATCGAACGCGACGCGATGCATGTTTTCAACAATGCGAGCTGCGCGGTACATATAAGCCAGTTCTTGATCAGATTTAACGGCGCGACACCAATTGACTAGCCCGGTTGCATCGAGAAGTTGAGCATTCGGTAAGTGCGTGGTGAGTGACTCGTAAGCGGTGGCACTAAAGTAATAGTTATCTTTTTCCACACCGATACGGCCGCGATCCCAAAGACGCGGGGCGAGTACCGCTTCTACCAGAAAGTCCATTGGGTGCAATGGTGGGTTCATTACATAATGGTCTGGGTAGTAGGTGATATTTTCTGCCGACATATACGCAGTTCTGTATGCCCCATTGGCATCTTGGCAGCGCCCAAACCAAACAGGCTCGCCAGATGATCCTACAACGACACATTGTGGGACATAAAAAGACCAACCGTCATAACCTGTCAGCCATGCCATGTTAGAAGGATCGTGAATGATAAGGACATCCAACTCTCGTTCTTCCATCGACTGCCGAACTTTTGTTAATCGGTCCTGGAATTCATCCAGTGTAAAATGCAAAGCAACGCCTCTCATATTTTCTCCTTGTTAAAAATCCGACGCCTTATGGGCCTTCGGAGACGTTGAGGTATTTCTACCTTCCACCAGGTCAGCCAGACCTGCGTTTAAAAACTATTGCAACTCACCACTGCGGCTGGGTTTGGATCAAACGATGCCATTTAACATGTTTGTTGAATCTATATTTCTCATGTCAATCATTACAATTGTGGCTCATTTTTGTGCATTACACCGCATTTGATGGCTAAAAACTCGCCATTTGTTAAATTGAAGTTACAATGAGCATTAAAAATGAATCAATTAAAATATTGTGTCATGACAATTTCTTTGAACCCGATCATTCGCCCAGGCACCGCTAAGTACATCTCCATTGGCAATTATCTTGTCGAATGTGTCCGCAGTGGTTACCTAAAACCCGGTACTCGACTACCCACACATCGTGAGTTTGCGGAGCAAATTGGCGTGAGCGTACAAACCGTCAGCCATGCATATGGTTATGCAGAGAAAAAAGGTGCGCTCGAGTCTTGGGTGGGAAACGGTACGTTTGTAAAATCAGGCTTTGTGGATGAAAGCACGGACACGGAGTTCATGCTGACGCAAGAGATGAAAGAAACGCCGGATGAAATTGATATGTCGATCGCTCATCCGGTAGTAACCGATCGCCACATTACGCTTTTTAATCAGGCGTTAATGGACATTGCTGGGCAAACAAACAATCGCAGTTTGATCAGTAAAGCAAAGCCAGTAACAGGTCAGCCTCATCATATTGAGTCCGGAGCGCGATTTCTCAGTAGCCAAGGGTTAGACGTTGGTACCGATCAAATATTACTCACAAATGGTGCATGCCATGGCTTGACCTTGGCTTTAAGCACCGTTGTTGAACACGGTGATTTAGTCGCTTGTGGTCACTTAGTCGATCATGGCTTGATCTCTCGCTCGAGAATGCTTGGATTTAAGTTACAGCCGCTTGAGATGGATGAGTTTGGTATCACGCCGGATGCATTTGAATGGGCATGTAAACACAAACCAATCAAGGCGCTGTGTTGCACACCGAGCATGGCCAATCCGAATAGTGCGCATATGGATATTTCGCGGCGAGAGGCGATAGCAAATATTGCGAAGCAGTATGAGATCTACGTGATTGAAGATGACGTGTATGGGGCACTAGAGCCCAATCGTGTCCCACCTCTCGCCGCACTGTTACCCGAGCAGGCTTTCTATGTTACCAGTTTAACCAAAGTCGTAGCGCCAGGTATGCGTACGGGCTATTTAACGGTCCCACGTCATTTTTTGCAGCATGCGATTGGCCGTTTAGCTGCGACGAGTTGGTCTGCGACCCCGTTACCGTTTGAAGTCGCTCATTTGTGGATCGAAAACGGTACATTAAATCGACTTATTCGATTTCAAGTCAATGAATTTGCCAAGCGCCAGCGAATAGCAAAAGCCACCTTAGAAGGGCATGTTTATAGCTCACACCCGAATGGTCAGCACATTTGGTTGAGGTTACCCGAGCAGTGGAGCAGTGATGATCTGGTCGCTTCGGCTAAGCGTTCTGGGGTGCAGATCACGGGGTATAAACCTTTTGTTCTCGATACTAATCAGCCAATGCCTTACGTGCGAATCAGTTTGGGAGCAGAGACTAATCGAGGCTACATCAAGCATGGGTTATCTGTGATTGCAGAAATTCTCGATACAAACCCTCCAACCTCTCACTTTTTGGTCTGAGCAGTATGCTCTGACCAATTTTTTCTGCGAAAGCGCCAAGTTCAGAAAATCTTTCTTATTCACCTGATTGACTTGATTGTCATGAAGAAGATAACGTTTCATTAACATTTTTGTTGATCAGGAGCAGCGCGGATGAAAGGGATTTTTCAGTGGCTAGATAAATATATACAGAAAGCGGAGGCGGCACTGCTCATTGGCTCGGTGCTTCTTATTGCGTTGAACTCAATTGCTAACGTGTTAGGGCGCTACCTCTTTAGCCAAAGCATCTACTTTTCAGAAGAACTCAATTATTTCCTCATTATCGCCGTCACGTTTATTGGTTGCAGTTATGCTGCCCGCCAATCTCGCCATATCCGTATGACGGCATTTACCGATATGCTTCCAAAGCGTATACAAACTTTAGCCAACGGCATTATTTATTTACTCACCGCAGCATTGGTGGCGGTGCTAACTTGGTATTCGTGGCAATACATTGGCAAGGTGAGCCAAATGGGGCGTCTTTCTCCTGCAATGCAAGTACCTTTGAGTTGGGTGTACTTAATCGCACCGATTGGCCTTTTCTTTAGCACGGTTCAGTTCGCGCGTGTGGGTGGTCGCCATATCAAACGTTTCATAACGCTGACAAAGCTTTCACGCTCATCTCGACCAGATAGAGTCGGCTCTGCCACTAAGCAGGAGAAAGCGCTATGACGACCGCTCTTGTTGCAACGATGATCACGTTGTTGGCTTTTGGCTTTCCGATGCTGGTACCGCTATTAGCGGCGACCATGTTGGGATTTATTGTTTTTCTTGGCTTGGGGCCAGATTTTATGATCCAGCAAATGCTTGCTGGCATCAAACCCGCTGCGTTGATCGCTGTGCCTATGTTTATTCTCGCGGCAGAAATTATAACCCGAGGCGTGGCAGCAACGCGCTTGCTAGATGTCGCAATGGCGTTTGTTGGGCACGTTCGTGGCGGTCTGGCGATCACCTCATCGCTTAGCTGTGCGATGTTTGGTGCGGTATCTGGGTCTACACAAGCCACCGTTGTTTCTGTTGGCTCTATTATGCGACCGAAAATGTTGGAGTATGGTTACAAAGACAGTTTTGCTCTGGCTTTGATTATTAACGCCTCTGACTTAGCGCTCCTTATTCCACCGAGTATCGGTATGATCATCTATGGTGTGGTGTCTGGAACATCGGTTGCGGAGCTGTTTATTGCTGGTATTGGACCGGCGATCGTGATTTTATTGATGTTTTCAGCCTACTGTTATTTTTATGCAGGTAAAAGCTCTGTAGAAAATGCCCCGCGAGCCAGCTGGAAAGAGCGTTGGACCACAATACGTAAAGCGGTTTTACCATTTGGTTTTCCGATCATTACTGTTGGCGGTATTTATGCTGGAGTATTTAGCCCTACCGAAGCGGCGTCGGTTTCGGTGTTGTACGCTGTGTTATTAGAAATGGTTATCTTCCGGAAAGTGAAATGGAAGGAGCTTGGCGAAATCGCGCTTTCTACGGGCATGGTTACCGCGGTGGTATTTATCTTAGTCGCAGCAGGGGCTGCTTTTTCTTGGGTAATTTCATTTGCCCAGATCCCGCAAGAATTGTTGGGTATGATCGGGATTAATGATCTTTCGCAGACCGAGTTACTGGTCGTTATTTCAATTGCGTTCTTTATTGGTTGTATGTTCGTTGATCCAATCGTAGTGATGCTGATTTTGATCCCTATCTTTGCACCTGTGATTAAGTCCTCTGGCATTGACCCAGTACTGGTCGGCACCATCGTGACATTGCAAGCTGCGATAGGTTCTGCAACACCGCCATTCGGTTGTGATATTTTTACCGCGATTGCCGTGTTTAAACGTCCTTATGTGGAAGTGATTCGCGGGACACCACCGTTTGTGTTCATCTTGCTTTTGGTCTCTGTGATGCTGATTTTCTTCCCTTCGATTTCACTTTTCTTACGTGATTTAGCGTTTCGATAGTATCGACTAAACGCTCAAAGCCGCTGAATATCGGCGGCTTTTTAATCTATGCTCTCAAACTGGTTCAACTTATTCTGTTCTCCAGTCTCCATTGGCTGGGCGACTTTCCTGTCCAACTGCGAAAGTGGCGGCTGAAGACCGCAGTTTCTGCATAGCCCAGTTGCAACGCGATATCGGTAATACTCTGGATATTCTCATGCAATCGCTGTTCGGCGAAATCCTGACGCACTTGTTGTAAAAGCTGCCGATAATTTGTGCCCTGTTGTTTCAGCTTGTTTTGCAGCATTCTCGGATGCAGGTCCAATGCTCTTGCAACGCGCTCAACGCTGCATTCTCCAGTCGATAGCAAACGACCAATCATATTGGCCGCTTGGTCACTGAGATTGTTAGGATAGCGGGTTTGCAAATACTTGAGGTGCTGTTGAAAGTGGCGATCCAGTGCGTCTTCGTCTTGGTGATTCTTAGCGTTGAGCAGGTTGGCTTTGAGCAATACACCGTCAAACTTATCACCAAAACGCAGTTTGTTCTGTTGGGCAAACTTGCTTTGCTCTACTTCCAATGTTGCGTGTTGAGTCAAATGTAGCGCGAAGTGGCTTGCTTCAATATCGAGCAAACTGGCGATAAACATGGCTAAGTGTGACACACTGAGCTGCATCAACTGCGCAATACCGCGGTCACTATTCACATCAATATTGAGCGACAATCGTACCCAATCATCTTGTGGCGTCATGTTGAGAGTAACGCCTGACGAATGCAGATAGAGATAATCATTCACCCGCGCCAATGCATCACCGACCGTTTCAGCACGAGAAACCAGCATCGGCAAATCGCCTAAACTTTGCAGGTTTTGGCGCTCGGCGAGTAACGCACCAAACAACGGTTGCTTACAACGAGCAGCCGCTTCTTCCAGTAATTCAGCCAACCTAGGGTAGGCGAGATAGGTATCGGGATCGCGAAACTGCGCGGCAGACAGGCCAACAGCGGCCATTATCTTTTGCGGATTCTGACCTAATTCTGAAACCAAGCTATCAAATTTATCGGCAGCGCCACTTCGTACGATATACATGTCTCGATTTTAAAATGTTAACAGGTTGTAAATCGTAATATATCAAATTTACTTCGTAAAAGGTCAAGTGAGTGCCAGTGAGTTGATCTAAGTTACATTTCGATAACAACAACGCATGGATGAGAAGCTGTATGGAACTTATCAATAAAACTGCCATCGTGACTGGCGCTGCGGGTGGAATTGGGCAAGCTATTATTGCAAAGCTAAGAGAGCAAGGAGCCAAAGTGCTTGCTGTCGATATTTCAGAGCAATCACTGCAAATGTACGCAAGTTTTGGCTCTAAGCAGTTGGAAACCTTTGTTGCGGACGTCACCGATTACCAACAAGTCGAAGCCATGGTGAGGTACGCGGTCGAACAATTTGGCTCACTTGACATCATGGTCAACAATGCAGGTATCGGCGCACCGAAACCTCTGCTTGAACATGATCCTATCGCCGACTTTGAGCCTATCTCTAAAGTCAACCAAAACGGCGTTTACTATGGCATTCTCGCCGCTGGACGACAATTCCAAGCGCAAGGGACACCGGGCGTGATCCTCAATACCTCTTCCGTTTACGCCCAAATGGCCTCCGAGATGACGTTTACCTACAACGTCAGTAAAGCCGCAGTCGATATGATGACCAAATGCGCCGCTTTAGAGTTAGCGCCTCTGGATATTCGTGTGTGCGCGGTCGCTCCGGGACGCGTTGATACTCCGATGTTAAGGCAATACGAAGAGATTGGCTTGTGGAACCACATCCGCAAAGAACAGATGCGTCAAAACTTCACGCAACCAGAAGAGATTGCCAACGTGGTGGCGTTTCTTGTCAGCGAAAAAGCAAACTGTATCAACGGCTGCACCATTAGCGCATCTGACGGTTTCGAGAATTTTAAGTACCCACTCATGGGGTAGATGGAATAGGCGAGCACGCCAAATTACAGCAATAGTGAGGATGTAAGTTATGTCATTACCAGAAGTTATTCAGCATCAAGATTTCCTATTAACTTTTAATACGAATGAAGAGTCGATCATCAAAGACGCGCTACCGGGCGTTGATGTTTACCCGCTGTTTCTTGACCCAGAAAATGGTACGTGGGTGATTCGCGCCAAGTTCAAACCGGGTATCACTCTGCCTAAGCACTTCCATACTGGTGTGGTGCATTTCTATACACTGAGTGGCGCGTGGCACTACATCGAGTATCCAGACCAAGTCCAAACCGCTGGTAGCTACTTATATGAGCCGGGCGGTTCGATTCATACCTTTCACTGTCCAGAAGAGTCGGGTGGCGCAGATGGCTTTATGGTGATCCAAGGTGCGAACATTAACTTTGACGAAGAGGGTAACTTTATCAACATCATGGATGCAGGTTGGATTGAGCAAGTGGTGGTTGCCGCTGCCAAAGCGCAAGGCTTCACTGCGCGCTATATCAAACCGGGTGCGATTGCTGCCCTGAGTGATGAGCTAGCGGAGTAACCCCATGCAACAGATGAACAGTATCGTAATGCAGGATGGTAGTGTCCGCCTGAAGCAAGTCGAAATCCCCAAACCCGCAGCGGGACAAGTCTTGGTTCGTAGTCTCGCCTGTGGGATTTGTGGCTCCGACCTACACATTACTCGACACGCGGATGAGGTGTTTGATGTATTCCACCAGCTCGGGTTGATGCCTGATGAAGTAGGTGAGCACGCTCAAGTGATGTTGGGACATGAATTCTGTGCGGAAATTGTCGAATACGGTGCCGATACGCAGCAAACGTTGCCTGTCGGTAGCCGAGTCACCTCTGTGCCGATGTTGCTCAGCCAAAATGGCGCAGGCGTTGGTGTCACTCCGGGTACTTACGGCGCTTACTCTGAGTATTTCCTACTTGATGAAGCGCTCCTACTGCCAGTGCCCGACGAAATGCCGTCTGAAGCGGCAGCGTTAACCGAGCCGCTGGCGGTCGGTTTGCATGCGGTCAATCGCAGTGAAATCGAAACGGAAGAAACAGCGCTGGTTGTCGGTTGTGGCCCTATAGGGCTGGCGGTGATTGCAGCGCTCAAACAACGCGGCGTGAGTAACATTCTTGCGGTTGATCTTCAGGAAGAGAAGCTGCAACTTGCCAGCGAGTTTGGCGCAGATCGGTTGATCAACCCGAACAAGGAAGACGAGATCGCCGTTGCTGAGCGGTACGCGATGAACTCACGTCTGGTCATTTATGAGTGTGTGGGCAAACATACTTTAATTGATGACTTCATGCGCCGTGCTCCTGCCCGATCTCGAATCGTTGTATCAGGCATTCATACGGCTCCAGCGACCATTAACTACGCGTACGCGACGGTAAAAGAGCTCGATTTGAGATTCTCTTACTACTATCAACCGCACGAGTTTGAGCAATGCCTACAAGCGATTGCCGAACACAAGTTGCCTTGGCAGAAAATGCTTACCGCCAAAGTGGGAATCGATGGTGTGGAAGATGCGTTTAGACAGTTAATGACGCCAAATGATCACATCAAAGTCGTTATCGAACCTTGGCGCAGCGGCGCGTTAGAAGTGATTTAACTCTTAGCCAGATTAAGCTAGCTAAAACCAATTCTAGTTTGGTGACAGCCCCAACCGTAGCAGCTAGGTTGGGGCTTTTTTTGTTAGGCCTGTTCTGCGTATTCCTGTTGCAGAGCAGGGTAATCGGTGTAGCCTCGTTCGTTTCCACCGAACAACGTTGAGCCATCGAGTTCTGCCAACGGATGGTGATGTTGCAAGCGAGAGACTAAGTCTGGGTTTGCTACGAATGGCCGTCCGAATGCGACAAGATCCGCGTAGCCTTTCTCTAACACTTCGTTTGCTCGTTGAGGATCGTAGCGACCTGCAACAATAATAGCGTTGCGAAAGCGCTTTCTAAGTTCGATTCGAAACGTCTCGGGAATCGTTGGTGCATCGGCCCAATCGGCCTCGGACAAGTGCAAGTAGGCAATGTCGCGCTCCTGTAGCTGTTTTGATGCCTCTAAGATTGTTGGCACGATATCTGGGCAGTCCATATCTTTAAACGTAATGAATGGTGCCAATCTCACTCCAACTCGATGCGCACCAACAGCGGCGATAACTGCATCCACTACTTCGATAAGAAAACGAATACGATTTTCTCGTGAACCGCCGTAGTTGTCTGTTCGATGGTTTGAGTTGGTTCTTAAGAACTGATCGATCAGATACCCATTCCCGCCGTGGATTTCTACACCATCAAAACCCGATTCAATGGCGCGTTTGGCTGCGTTCGCGAAATCACCGACAACTCGGTTGATATCCGCTTGTGTCATTGCGCGTGGCTCAACACAATCGACCATATTGCCGTTGCCTTGTTCGTCCGCAATCCAAACTTGCGTCTCTACCGGAGCGAGCGCAGATGGCGCGATAGGCTGTTCACCATTTTGGAATGTTGGATGAGACACTCTGCCCACATGCCATAGCTGACAAAACATCGCTGCGCCTTGTGATTTGACCGCTTGGGTCACACCCTGCCAGCCCGCCACTTGCGCATCGGTGTAAACGCCAGGGGTGAACGAATAACCTTGAGAATCGTCCGAAATTTGTGTGGCTTCGGAAATGATCAGCCCGGCAGAAGCGCGCTGTTGATAATACGTTGCCATCATCTCATTCGGGATGTTGCCCGGCTGAGTGGTGCGTGCGCGAGTCATTGGTGCCATGACAATACGGTTTTGTAGTGACAACGCTTTCAGTTGAGCTGGTTCAAACAGCTTACTTGTTCTTTGTTTCATGTTGCGCTCCTCAGATAAGTACTGGCACGTTGGTCGCTTTACGAGCGGTTGCCATCCAGTGAAGTACGGCTGGATCCCATTGCACTTCGGGCGCACTGAAAAAACCGCGTAGAATGGAGAACATAATGGCCTGATCAACCAGTGATGTTTGCTTTTCTGAACTTAGGTTGAGCAAGGGTTTGGTTTGTTCTATCAAAGCGGCGACTTCTTTCGCAATCGCAGGTGTATCGTTAATCAAAGCTTCAAAATTTAACGCTTCGGTTTCTTTTTTTTCACGCCATGCTTGTTTAGCGGTTTCTGTTGCAAATTCCGGTAATGTCATGTTTGACCAACGCGGATACCCGACTTTTTGTAGCGGTAAAAACGCTTGTTTTTGCCAGTCTAAAACCGGTGTTGAGGGTTGGCTGCTTTCGTTGGAAGATGCCAATTCAAGGAAGTAGTTGATGATGTCTAAGCTTTCCGCCATGGCTTCACCATTGTCTTTGATCAAAAGAGGAACTTGTTTTGCGCCGATGATGTTTGTGGTGGTGCTCTCGTCGTCATAAGCAATGTTGATGACGTCGAGCTGAATATTCAGCATGCCTGCAACAAAACGGACGCGGGCGCTAAAGGGGCAATGTTCATAAATGTACAGTTTCATTTTTGTTTCCTATCTCTTGGCTGGGCAGGGCGTGTTGTTGTGCGTTGAACAGCGTTACGGCGTTTAACTTTGCCCTGTCACATAACGTTCTGGGTCTAAACAATGTCGATAGGGTCAGTATATGGATTCGATTTAATTTGATAATTGGGTAATATCTGAATTGATTATTCAGTTTTTCCAAATAATAAGGGCGCGAAGATGGATAAGTTTTCGGATATGACGTTGTTTGTCAGCATCGTTAAACATCAAGGTCTGGCAGCGGCGGGAAGGGAGTTAGGTTTGTCTCCGGCGTCGGTAACGGCAAGGCTGCAAGCGATAGAAGAACGCTATGGCGTAAAGCTGCTCAACCGAAGCACACGCCACGTATCACTTACGGACGCAGGGGCAATGTACCATCAAGCTTGTCTGAACATCATTGATAGCGTGAAAGAGACGGAAAACTTACTGCAAACGGGTATTTCGGAAGTGCGCGGAACGTTGAAAATTTCAGCTCCACGAGATATTGGCAAACAAATTATTTCGCCGATGGTGTCGGCTTTTTCTGAGCAATATCCGGATGTGACGCCTTATCTTTATCTTAATGACAATTTGTCGAACTTGGCTGAATCGGGGCTCGATTTAGTGATTCGTTACGGCGAGTTAGCGGACAGCAATCTCATTTCGCGCAAGCTGGCATCGAGTCAACGCGTACTGTGCGCGTCACCTGATTATTTGTTGAAGCAAGGTATCCCCAACTGTCCTCAAGATCTCGCGGATCATCGCTGCTTAGCCATGGTGCGCAGCAATGAAGAATTAAAAACGTGGCACTTTAAAGATGAAGAGTCTCACCAAACGATCACGGTCACGCCAAAGCGCTTTTCTGATGATGGTGAAGTGATTCGACAATGGGCGTTGGACGGTGCGGGGATTGCGTTGAAATCGATTTTAGATATTCAGCAAGACCTAAAACAACAACGTTTAGTAACGGTTTTGGATGGGTATATGAAAAACTTCAGCGCCTTTTCGCAAGGCGCTGAAGCGGATCTGCATGTCATTTATCAAAGCCGTCAATATCAACCGAAAAGAGTTCGCCTGTTTTTGGACTTTCTAGTTGAGCAATTTAGCGCGCTGAGTGATGCCAGCAATCAGATCTAGATGCGATTCCGAGGTTTCTCGGCGGTGGCGATAAATCCCGACGGTGCCAGGGTTTGGTTCGTTTTCCATGGTTAAGCATCGTAAGCCAAAAGATTCCAAATATGGTTTCAGGTGGCCGGTATAAGACATCACCGCGACGCTTTCTTTCAGTACATCAATACTGGCGAGCAGAGAATCCACTTCGTAAGTCGGTCTGTCATCCAGTTGCTGCCTTTCGCGTTCATTTTGTTTCGGGATTGGGTTATCGATGACGTGAGCGAATTTCTTAGCGTCATAAGTGACCGAAAGAGCGGGGTATTCGTGCAGCATCTCTTCGGTGACGGTTTTCCCTAGAAGTGGGTGGTTTGGGGAAACAAAATAGGCATCAACCGTTTGAAATAGCGGAATAAACGTAACATCGCATTTAGACGACAAGCCGACAATCTCGTGGCCGATGAAGAATTCAATCTGTTCGTTGATTAATGAATCCATCAAGCCTAAGTGGTTACCAAATTCGACGTGCGTAGATGCCGATGGCTGCTTGGTCAGATGTTCATTGAGAGCTTGTTTGACGAACAGCGGCCACCACGCATCGCCAGTACCCATTTTAATTTTTCCGACTTGGTACTGTTTCCGTTCATCAATGCTTTGCATCATTTGGTTGTATTCATGCTGCATCGCGTTGCTATGGCGATAGAGGATGCGTCCGTATTCGGTCAACACCATGCCATTAGGATGACGTTCAAACAGCGTCACGCCGAGATTCTCTTCTAGCTTCTTTAAATTGCTTGTTACCGTTGGCTGGCTTAACCCTGCCATTCTTGCCGCAGCACTGATGCTTTGGCAGCGTGCAACCAGTAAAAATTGCTGCAGAGATTTGTCCATTTTCTTTCCCCTCTAATAACGAGGGGTATTTTGCACAATTTCATTTATAAATCACAAATCTGTAATCTCATTTGATTGAAATTATGCACATTTCATAGATCTACATCACTGTTGGGGTTTGACGTATAGATGTTATCTATAGCTCGCTCCTGACTTCCTATTTTCCCCTCAAAAGGGTGTTCTTTAGACTGTCGCTAAAACAACAATCTAAGGGATGAACATGAAACCGAGTTTTATTGCGCTTGCTGTCGCGTCTTGTATTGGTCTTGCTGGGTGTGGGTCAGATTCCTCTGATGCGCCTGTGCAGGTCGACAAACCAATTATTTCAGCCGACTTATATTTACGTGGTTTAAATGGGGATTGGGGCACGGCAGAGCATGCCAAGCTAAACTATTTGGGTAATAACGAGTACGAAACCGTACTGCGCGTCGCTCGAGGTAGCAATCAGTTCAAGATTGCTGATCCGGGTTGGCAGATCCAATACACCTATTTTGAGGAGCCCGCGGCGTTCGATAAAGCTCAGGAGTACCTGCCAAAACCAGACACAAATGAAGCGTGTATGAACGATGATTGCAACTCTGAGATCACGTTTGAAGACAAAGGGTATTACAAGTTTTCTGTGAGCTTTGCCGATGAAAGTCGCGCGACAATGACTGTGACAAAAGCAACGCAAGAAGAAGCGGAAAAATACTACTCTGATGCGATTCTCGACCCTGCAATGGTGCATGAAGGGCATCAGAGTAAAGAAGTGAAACTGTTCGCCAATTACGATGACTCGAGTGATACCGTGATTTTCTCGGTGAAAGACCCAAAAGCCAAGCAGCGTGAATTTGGTATTTCAACGACGACAGAATTGCGTGATGCGCTCGACCAAGGCTTAGTGATTAATGAACAAACAGGGCCGCGAGTGGTGTCGGGTGATGTCGCGTTTGACGCGTTGTTTGCGTTGACGATGAAAGAGCTAGACCAGCTTGCTGTTTCTGAAATCAAAGATGGCAATTACAACTACAACAACCCAATCAAAGCGGAAGTTTTTGAGACGGGCGCGAAATGGCATTACGTGTGGACGCGTGATTTGGCGTACGCAGCAGACCTTTCGCTTGCTTTGATGAATCCAACTCGCGTGCAAAATGGTCTTAACTTTAAATTGTCTGGTTTCCGCGACACGACTGATCAGCAATATGATGGCGAGCAGATTGTGCAAGACACGGGCACTGGCGGCAGCTGGCCAATCAGTACCGACCGCACGACTTGGGCGCTTGGTGCAGAACGCTTACTTTCGGCATTGGATGGAGAAGAGTACAACCAGTTTGCTGAGCGCGCATATAAAGCCATCAGTAATACACTTGAAGCCGATCGCCTGGCGGCTTTTGATGCGAAATCTGGTTTATACACTGGTGAGCAATCATTCCTCGATTGGCGTGAGCAAACGTATTCAACGTGGACGCCAAACGATGTCAATGCGATTGGTAGCAGCAAAGCGTTATCGACAAACGTGGTTCACTACCGCGCGATTCAGCTCGCGGCTAAGTTGGCAGAGAAGTACGATTCAACCAACGCGGTCAAATACACCGATTGGGCTGAGCAGTTAAAAACCGCTATCAACGAGCAGTTTTGGAATGCCGAACGCGGTATGTACGTAAGCTATTTGTTTGATAATGGCAAAGACATCGCGGTCGACAAATACGACATGTTGGGCGAAGCACTTGCGATCATCAGTGGCGTGGCAAGTGATGCGCAGGCGAAACAAATCATGGCCAATTACCCACACAGTGAGTTTGGCGTGCCGGTTTATTTCCCTCAACAACCGGATGTGCCTGTGTACCATAACCGCGCAATTTGGCCATTTGTTACCGCGTACAGCTTGCGCGCCGCGCATCAAACACAAAACGTGGCTGCGGCGAACAATGCCATTCAATCGTTGGTTCGTGGTACAGCGACCAATTTATCCAACATGGAAAACTTAGAGTGGCTTTCTGGTAAGTCATTCATCATCCATAGTGATCATGGCGAAGATCCGAGCTTGGATGGCCCAGTGATTAACTCTCAGCGTCAGCTTTGGTCTGTGGGTGGCTACTTGAACATGGTGGTAGAGACCCTATTTGGCATCCATACCGAAACAGGTAAGTTGGAAGTGAAGCCATTTATCACAAGTTGGGTGCGCAATAACTTGTTGGCTAAGTCTGAACAAATCACGTTGGAAAACTTTGCCTTCAAAGGAAAGAACTAC
This sequence comes from Vibrio diabolicus, assembly GCF_011801455.1. NCBI lineage: Bacteria > Pseudomonadati > Pseudomonadota > Gammaproteobacteria > Vibrionales > Vibrionaceae > Vibrio > Vibrio diabolicus. Next base: position 400,386 of record NZ_CP042452.1, read on the forward strand.
TCGGTAACGATTGACTTGCCTGAAGTAAGCAAAGATGAAACAGGCTACTACCCAGTTGAAAATGTCACGATGGACGAAGAGGGGCATTTCCACGTGACACTGGGCGCGCTTGTGAATGTAGATAGCAGCATTACTTTAGTTTCTGGTGTGAAACCGTATGTGAGTGAAGACAGCCGCGTTTATTCTCCGCAAGAGCCAAAACTGGTAGTAAAAAGCGTTGATAATTCGGTTTCGATTGACGTGACGAGCAAGTACAACGTGAACTTGTATCGCAATGGCGAGCTGATTCAAAAGAACGTGATTGCTCAATCTTATTCCGATACGCCAACAGGTTTTGCTTGTTATTTGGCTGAAAGCATTAACGATAAAGGCTTCCGTTCTAACCCAAGCCAACCAGTTTGTGTCGGTGAAGAGAGCCGCATCAAACTTGCTGGCGAATATCAGCCACTCAAAGACAATGTCTCAGTGGTTACGGTGAGCAAAGACAGCGGCATCGTAAAAGGTGTAGAGTCGTTTACAGCTCCTGTAACGGGCACTTACCAGTTCGATGCTTGGTACAACAATAACCTAGGACAACTTAATACCGGTATCACGAACACCGTGAAACTGTTAGAGGTATTGGATGATGCAGGTAAAGTGGTTGGTCAAGGTTACTTGCAGATGGGCCATATTGGTGAAAACCAAGGTATGCGTTACTCAACGCCAATTGAAGTGACGTTGGAGCAGGGGAAAACCTATCAGATCGCGCTGAAGGACCACTTCAATATGAGTTACCTCACATCGAATGAAACCTACATCTACGCTGGTGGTATTGAGGGTGAAAAGAACGAAGCGCAAATCGCAGATATTCGAATCACACCTTTAATGTAGGCTGTTTTAACAAAGCTTTGTTCTAAAAATTGTGTTCTAAGAAAGACAAAGCCGCTGAGATTATCAGCGGCTTTGTTGTATTTGCTATCAGTGGCCGTTTACAGATTAGTTTGCAGCCTGCGGACGAGGTTTACGGCGCTGACCTGATGGTTTGTTTCCTGCAGGCTTAGCATTGTTTGGCTTGCGGTTACCAGACGGTTTACCAGCGTTGCCACTCTTATTACCGTTTGGTTTATTTCCATTCGGTTTATTGCCATTTGGCTTGTTGCCGTTAGGTTTACGGTCATCTGGTTTACTGTTTGCACGACCTTGGCCTTCACGGTTGCCTTTAGGCTTGCCCTCACCGCCTTGGTTGGTGCTGTTTTTGTTGCCGTTGTTACCACTGTTGAAGCGACGTTTAGGTTTGTTTGCACCATTGCCTGCTTTCTTTTCGGTTGCTGGAGCGTTTTCACCCGCAGCATTTGGCGCTTTTGGTTTCTTCGGCTTCTTAGGTTTTTTCGGTTTGATTGGACGAGTATCCAGTTTAGATTCTGGTACCACATTGGTTGGCGCAAAACCTTCCAACTCTTTACGTGGTAGCACTTCTTGAATCAAACGTTCAATCGCAAACAACTCAGATGCTTCTAGCGCACATACAAGTGAAATCGCTTTACCTACTTCGCCCGCGCGGCCAGTACGACCAATACGGTGAACGTAGTCTTCTGCCACTTTAGGTAGCTCAAAGTTCACCACTTGTGGTAATTGAGGAATATCGATACCGCGCGCAGCAATATCCGTCGCGACCAATACACGAATTTCACCCGATTTAAAATCCGCCAGTGCTTTGGTACGCGCGCCTTGGCTCTTGTTGCCGTGGATGGCAGCAGCCGGTAGGTTTTGTTCGATAAGGAACTTCGCCAGACGGTTTGCGCCGTGTTTCGTTTTCGTAAACACCAGCACTTGCTTCCAATCACCGTCTTTGATCAATTTAACCAACATCGGTGCTTTCTTCTTCACGTCTGCTGGGTAGATGCTTTGCTCAACCGTTCTCGCCGTCGAGTTTGCCGGGTTTACGGAAATCTCAACCGGGTTGTTCACCAAGCCTTTCGCAAGGTCGCGGATTTCATCCGAGAAAGTTGCAGAGAAAAGTAGGTTCTGACGCTGTTTTGGTAGCAGAGCTAGGATCTTACGAATGTCACGGATAAAGCCCATATCCAGCATGCGGTCTGCTTCGTCCAGTACTAGCACTTCCAGTTGGTCGAACTTCACTGCATTTTGGTTGTACAAATCCATCAGGCGGCCTGGTGTCGCGACCAACACATCCGCACCTTTGCGAAGACGCTGCATTTGCGGGTTGATCTTCACACCACCAAAAACAACCGCACTGCTTAGTGGAAGATGACGGCCGTACATAAATACGTTTTCTTGTACCTGAGCTGCAAGCTCACGTGTTGGCGTTAGGATCAGTGCACGAACTTGGTTAGCACGAACGCGAGGGCCGTTCGATAAACGCTCAAGAATCGGTAGCGTAAAGCCTGCAGTTTTACCTGTACCAGTCTGCGCTGCTGCCATTACGTCTTTCCCTTCCAAAATAGCAGGAATTGCTTTTGCCTGAATTGGCGAAGGGGTGTCGTAGCCTTTTTCTTGAATAGCTTTAAGGATTGGAGCAGATAGACCTAAAGAGGTAAAACCCATATGTATGATTCTCAATTGTAGAGTTAGATAACAACGCGCCGAAACAAATCGGTACGAAAAGTGCGACATTCTGAGGCTTTTACGCGCTGGCTTCAACTAATTCTGTTATGGATAAATATTTGAACTGGATCTCATTTCTTTTTTGAACAAAAAAGAGCATAGAAAAGTGACGTAGATTCATTCTGTAGTTTTAATGTGTTACGTGTTCTTTCGGAAAAAACAGCGAGACAAATGGTGATTATTAATCACTCAAACGGCTTAAAAATACTTGTTTGATAAATAATCAGAATGATTGAATGTTATTCAGTGTTTTGCCACTCAATTTTAATGGAAATTAGTTAGTAAAGTATTACCAAGTCTCAGATTTGACACATGACGGTATGGTTAAATGCTGAGCAGAAAGGAATCGACTGATATAAAACAATGAGCTTGATGTGAATGCAAGGATCTCATTCAGCATCAAATCGCACTATTATCCCAGCTTGCTAACAAAAGGTTGTACTATGCGCTTTGCTATCCGATTTCTCTACTCACGGCCTCCTTCACACTTTATTCAGAGATCTTTCTGCTTTTACTGCCTGAGTTAAAGCTCTCTAAATATTTGTTCTATTGTTGTATTTAACGGTGGCAAGGCTTGTCTACCTAGAGTGCTTTGTTACTGCAGTTCTATATTTCTGATGTTATGAATTAATTTTGTGGTTGTGAGAACTAATAAAATGTCGTCAATAAATAACAATTTCTACTGGGTTGGTGAACAGCCTGTCAGTGAGTTAGCTGAAGATATGGTTTTGGTTAATCATATTGATGAGGTGGCAACGGGACTCGGTGGCATGGTGTGTATTGCTTATCAAGATCCACACCAAATAGATACTGCTCTGAAAGCGTTTTATCAGGAGAAAGGGCGTTGGTCTTGGGCGGTTTATGTCTCCGTGGAAACCCCTTATTCTCGATGCGTTACCGACGGTGTATTTGAAGTTAGAGAATCAATAAAAATTTGGCGATCTATTCAAAATAAGCTCGATGCCATTGATGAACCGGAAGTGTTAGACCCTTTGATTGGTTGGCTTGGGGTCAATCGTCAGCGAAGAGTGACTGCTTTAAAAAGTTTAGAGTCTATGTCGGTTTATTCGTACCCAATCATCGATATGTTGTTTCCTGATATTTATTCGACTTATCGATACGTGCTCTCAGAGCAAGGTCGCGGAGTATTAGAAGCGGAAGTACTGATCGATAGAATTCGTGTTTGTTCTCATTGCAACAGCGGACACTTGAATTATGTAGAGGTGTGCCCGGATTGCAGCAGCATCGATATCGATTCTCAAAGCTCTTTGCACTGTTTCACTTGTGGCCATGTTGGTGAACAACACAGCTTTCAGCGCCGTGGAAAGCTTGAGTGCCCTAAATGTTTGACCCAGCTGCGCCATATCGGCGTTGATTATGATCGCCCGCTTGAAAACCACGTTTGTAATAGTTGCTCCAGTTTATTTGTTGAAGCTGCGACGATCAGTCAATGTTTAAGTTGTGGCTCAAAGATCAAAGTCGAAGAGCTTGTTGTCCGGAAAATTTACCAATATCGACTTGGTGAAGTGGGTGAATACATTTTCCAACACGGCAAGTCCATTCAAGCTCCTGAGCTCTCGATCAAAGGCAAAGTGGAAGTCAGCTTTTTCCAAAATTTGCTTGCATGGTTAAATAAAGTCGCGCTGAGACACAAAGAACAGCACCTTCTACTTGGACTGCATTTACCGACGATCGATGAATACGGTAAGCAATATGGCGATGCAAAATTATTCTCATTGATGGATCAACTGACGCGTCGTCTTAGCGGCTTGTTTAGAGATACCGATATCTGTTGTCAGTACAAACAGGATGTTTTGCTTGTCCTAATGCCAAATACGACCAACGCGAGCCTGTCCATTTTACAGCAAAAATTATCGGATCTGGGTGAACTTGTTGAAGACGAAGAGTTTGAGTTGGATGTCTTTGCTTGGGACCTGCCCGATCCGATCATTGAAGACGGTGTTTCTGTTTGGATGGAGTCGCTGATGGGTGAGATTTATGCTGCAAGATAGTCTCGTTCTGCTCGACTATCTTCGAGGCATGCTACTTCATAATGAAGAGTTATGGCTATTACTGTTTCCCGTCATGATCATTATCGAGCTACCTCTATATTTGCTGGTGCTAACAGGGATATTTCGTTGGTCATATGCGCAAGAAGACCGAGAATTAAAGCGGTTTCCTTCAGTGAGTTTCGTTATTACTTGTTATGGTGAAGGTGATGCGATTGGGATCACTATCGATACGTTAGTTGAGCAAGTTTACCCAGGTCATATTGAAGTACTTGCTGTGGTTGATGGGGCGGTACAAAACCAAGATACCTATCATGCCGCGTTAAATGGTGAGAAAAGGCATGCAGGCGTTCGTAATCGTAAAGTACGCGTGTTGCCAAAATGGCAACGAGGAGGCCGGGTTTCAACACTGAATGCCGGCTTATCAATGGCTAGCGGTGAAATCGTCATTAACGTGGATGGAGATACGTCTTTCGATAACGACATGGTCTTCACCATGATGAAACAGTTTGCGGATAAAAATGTGATTGCGAGCGGTGGTGCGTTAAGAGTTCGCAACCACAACGCCAACTTGTTGACCAAAATGCAATCCTTGGAGTACATGCTGTCGATGCAAGCCGGTAAAACGGGGATGGCGACATGGGGAGTGCTCAATAACATTTCTGGCGCCTTCGGAGCGTTTCGGAAGAACTTGCTTAAGCAAGTGGGGGGCTGGGATACGCATACCGCAGAAGATCTCGACTTAACCATGCGGTTGAAGCAATACAAACGTCGTTACCCTGATAATAAATTGGCCTTTTCGACGCACTCCATCGGCCATACTGATGTGCCAGATACGTTGAAAGGTTTGGTATTGCAGCGGCTGCGTTGGGATGGCGATTTATTGTTTTTGTTTTTGCGTAAACACAATGAAGGGTTGTCTCCACGGTTACTTGGTTGGGGAAACTTCTTATTCACTTTGGCTTATGGCGTGATTCAAAACGTTTTATTGCCGCTGCTTGTGGTGATATTTAGCGTGTACATGGTGATTGTCTATCCACTTAAATTTGTATTGGCGTTGATGCTAATGCTCTATTTTGTCTACCTCTTCTTATCTGCTCTGATTTTTGTTGTCTACATTGGGCTTGTATCAGAGAGAAAAAAAGAGGATTTGAAGTCAGCGAAATGGTTATTTCTTTACCCTGTCTACCAGTTTTTCATGCGTTTGATTACCGCTTTCTCAATGGTTAATGAAGTTGTGAGGAGAAGTCATGAAGAGTCGAGTATGGCACCTTGGTGGGTATTGAAGCGAGGTAAAAAGTTTTAGTATGAAAGTTAACTTTCACTTAGATAAGAAAAACAAACCGCAGTCTGAGAACGGGATGAAAGTCGTCTACGGACAGGCAAAGCGTGGCGGTTATCGTCTCCGTTGGTACTTGATTTTAGCGATTGTAATCAGTCCGCTTTTGTTTATGGCTTATTACTTGTTTAGAACGCAAGTGTTAGTGACGGCGCCTGCCATTATCACGTCACATCCACTTACGGTGACGGCAACTCGCTCTGCCATTGTTGGGCCAGTGCCTGTGAATGTCGGTACGGAAGTGAGTCAGGATCAAGCGCTGCTGTTGTTAAAAGATAATGCGTTGAATAAAGAGATTGATTTCATTAAAGATGAGCTGGTGAAACTGTCTAAAAATCAGGTGCAAAGTACTGATGAGCTATACAAAAGTGCTATTGAAAGCTCAGCCGAAGGCTTGAAGAAGGTCCGTGATATTCAGAAAAAATACGACCTTTACAGAAAGAAAGGGCAAGTGTCTGAGGTGGATTACGCGGCTATTGTGAGTGTGAATAACTCACTGAGCAATCAGTTAAGCAGTCAGAAAATTGCTTATGTGGATGCGATGCGTAACTTGGAAGAGTTAGAGTTGGCTGGTCCAGTGACACAAGAGTATCGTTCTTTAATGCGTGAGCTGGTAGTAAAGCGTGCTCAACAAGAAGATCTCACCTTCCGTTCTCCTATGAACGGTCGTGTACTCGATATTCATGTGCATGAGGGGCAAAATGTATCGGAAAATACGCCATTGCTCACGATTGCTCGCAACGTGACACCTGAAATTACGGCTTTTCTAAATCCTAAATACCTCGAATACAGCAATATGGAAACCAAAGCAAAAGTCGTATTTCCTGATGGTCGAAAGTTTAATGCGACGGTATCGAAGCCGGTTGAGGTTGTGAACAAATTGCCTTCGGAACTTCAAAGCCCATTTGAAGGGCAGCCGGCCTATTTAAAAGTCACACTGAGCTTTGATGAGCCGTTGGAAAAAAGTCGATGGATTGAAGGGGTCGAAGTGGAAGTTCGCTTTTAAGGTTGGTTGATTGAGTAGGAAAGGAGCGAAAAGCTCCTTTTCTTTGGTTGCTAACGCGCCTTTAGTCGCCTTTAGCATGCATTAAAAACGCGCTAGTCAGTTGCTGAAAGAGTGAATCTATCGAGGGGCGGTCGGATATATGATTGAAGAGCGGTGTGTGGACATCACCACGAATATCATCGCTGTGACCGTAAAGTTGATTACACAATTTTACCGGTGCGACAATCTTTTCAACGTCTGCATCAATCAGAATGCATGCTTGTGATAACACCACTTGTCCGCCGCCTTTTTTCAGTAAAACGCGCTGCGCGGTTCCCACAACTTTTTGACCACCAATATTAAGATTATACTCGCCATCACAGTAGGAATAAGGCGTAGCATGGACATCTACTTTCACGCCCTGCTGCTCAAAGAAAACTGTCAAAATCGCACACAAATCTAGATACGCTTTCTTGATGTCGTAAGGCTCACCGTCTGGCCAGTGATAGATGTGGGATAGATTAATAATACCCGGTACTTGAGGGACGGGGGCACCACCAGTTTTACGGGAAAAGAGTTTCCAGCCAGACGCATTTAACGCATGTTCTAACTCGTTAGAAATAGGCCACTTTTTACCTGCGGGAAGCACGAGCGTCGGGCTTTTTACTTGCCAAAGTAATAGCACTTGCGAGAGTTGGTTGGACTGAACTTGTTTAATGAGCTCATCTTCTTTTTCAAATGCATCAGCGACTTCCGTAGCCGTATAGCGAATTAGCTTATTTTTAGAAACCAAGCTCTATCCCTCATCCGTATATTATCGCTACTGTTTTATCTTAGATACCATGTAATTACTAGCGGTATACGCTGCCTTTAGAGTTTTCTGCGCTTCCATTATTTCTATTTAAAGGGGCGATAGAAATATTTTGTTGGTCATCACATAAGCAATTCATAAAATCCGCCATCTAAATAATTTTTAGGCGATATGACTATGAAAAAGCGAGTGATGTGTCTTGCGTTAGCGGCATCATTGACGGGATGTGTGACGTTCCCGACCCAAGAATCTGAGCAAGTCCAAGTGCTTTGGGACAACGTGAATGCGATTGAAAACTGCGAGCTAATGGGAACGGTAATTGGCTCGGAAGGGCACTTTTATGATTATTGGCTGCACGCAGATAAAGACATGGTTTGGGGTACGTTAAACCAAATGCGCATCAAAGCGGCAGATTTGGGCGCAGATACATTGTATTTATATGAGCCGTTGGACTTCTCCACATCGGTTACTATGTTTGCCAATGCTTATAAGTGCAAACAGCCATAATTTTACTTTTCCGAAAGCAAAGACAGGCGAAATGTGCCTGTCTTTGAGCTTGCTGCCAAACAACAAGTTTACGTCTGTGCGCGTTATGATGAGCGCTTTTCAGTTAATTTACGTTCGCTGTAGCCACAGCCGTCGTGTCAGAAAATGACAGCGTGAAGTCCTGTTCGGTATTTAATACTTTGGCCGGGAACTCCAAGCTTAACTGTGTGTGTGGTGCGACTTCTGAAGCGATACTGGTGACGAATTTTCGGGTTTCACCCGGAGAGATTGACAAGTTGTTTCCCCCTCGTGATGAGAGCTCTGCGATCCCCATGGTTTCAAGCGTGTTACCCGCAGTATCTGCTAAGTTCAACAAAGACTCCGATTTATACACTAGCTCTCCGCTTTCGGTGCGATAGGCATTAAACGTGTTGAAGTTTGGCTGTAATGAACCTTGTGAACCGACGTTAGTGACGGAAAACGTCACATTAGAGCCATCAAAATTCTCGACTTTCACCAACACGTTACCGTCTTGGTAACGAGCTGCTGCGGCAGCACTGGCTTGCTGTTTCTGTCTCTGTTGTTCTTTCTCGATGTTGCTTAACTGTTCCTGCTCGCTAGCAATTCTATTTTCTGCCATGGCGTAGGATTGATCCACCATTGCTAACAAAGCGGGGATTGAATACAACGTGAGACCTTCCAAATGGTCAAAGTCGATTTTGGCATGCTGAGTAAGTTCGTGGTTCGAGAACTGGCAGTAACCATCAATCAAGCTAACAAATGCGACTTCAAAAGTACCTTGTAATCGGCTCACTTCCTGTGCGGCTTTTTCTAAATCTGAGCGTACTTTTCTGATCTCTTCCAATGTCTTTTGTGGCAAACGTCCATTGGGTGACACGTCGTTGGAAACCGAGACCAGTGCTTCGGTCACAAATGGATTGTTTTCGGCTGGAATCACCGTGGTGATGCGGTTGGATTTAGTGATGTCTTCGCCCAGTAAAACCATCACTTTTTGCGATACGGCAGTTGTGTTGCCCGCTAAAACATCACTACAGTTTGGAGACGTATTCGCATACGCGGCGAATGCGGTAAAAAGTGAAAAGATAACGGACCAGCCAGTTGCGACGAGTCCTGTCGTGGTTCGAGTGTTCATCCTGATAACCCCTCTGTCATTTGGTGCGATTCACTGACGTAATTGCCAATCAAAAGATTGGCTCGCGACATTCAGAATGGTTCTGGTCAATCCTTCGTAGTGGGTATGCCCGCAGATGCTTTCTAGTCGTTTTCTCAATCGCTAAGCCACGACTGAGTAAAGTGTCTGAAATTGAGAACATTAATGCTGCGAAGTTGATGTCTTTTGTTTGAAAGATAGACGTAACTTTTCTAACCATCAAATACGTGATTAGGTTCTCATTTTTATATGAGTGAGAGGATCAAGAGAAAACAGGCACTTACTGTAGAGAGTTGATTTGAGAGAAAAATATAAATTTTTTTGGGGAACTTTTTTGATGCTGCCTTTGAGACTTTTTCGAATCTCAAAGGCAGATTCTAACGCATGCGCTTAATTACAAAGCGTTGAGTACATCCGCAAGTCGAGTGACAGCAGTCTTCAGTTCTTCTGGTGTGGCATTGGTAAAGTTAAGACGCAGAGCGGCTTTTACCTTTGAACCTTCCGGATAAAATACCGGGCTTGGCACTACAGCAACCCAGTTTGCGAGAAGGGTCTTCGCAAGTTCGAACGTGTCACATTCTGGAATTTCTACCCAGACAAACATACCACCATCGACAGGTTTGAGTACGCAACTTTCCGGCAGCTGTTTTTGCAGCTCAGTAAACATGACATCGTAACGCGATTTGTAAAGCGCACAGATGGTTGAAATGTGCGTTTCGAAGTTGTCATGTTGCAGTAGACCATGCAGCAAAGCTTGCATTGGAATACTAGAGTGCAGATCGGCACCTTGTTTGATTTTGATGAGTGGCTCAAGGTAACTGCGTTTGCCCGTTACCACACCAATACGCAAGCCTGGTGAGGCGATTTTGGAGAAAGAGCGCAACACGATGGAGTGCTGCGGGCAGAAATCCGAAACCAGCGGCAGTGCTTCACCAGAAAAACGCAGCTCGCGGTATGGCGCGTCTTCAATGAATGCCACGTCGTATTGGATACAAAGCTCGGCAACTTTTTGGCGAGTCTCTAGCGCCCAGCATACGCCCGTTGGGTTGTGAAAATCAGGTACGGCGTAGAACATTTTTGGTTGCTGCGTGGCAAAGCATTGCTCGAGTTCTTCAAGGTTTGGGCCACACTCGGTTTGCGAAACGGTCACGATGTTGGCTTGCACTAAACCGAATACTTGCATAGCACCAAGGTAGCTTGGTGCTTCCATCACCACTTTATCGCCCGGATTCACGTACGCACGCGCAATCAAATCTAGCCCTTGCTGAGAACCCGTTGTGATCATCGCCAAATGAGATTCTGGCAGCTGGTAATAATCGGTCAAAAAGTTAAGTAGCGGTGCGTAGCCTGCTGTTGCGCCATATTGAAACACCTCTGGCATGTTCGCGAGGTTTTCGAGCGTCGGTTTCATTAAGTCGATCGGGAAGGTTTTTTCGTCCGGTAAGCCACCCGCAAGAGAAATGACGTTCTTATCGCTCGCTGCTGCGAGGATCTCTCGAATATAGGATGACTTAGTTTGTTGTAATGACTGTGCGATTTCCATGTGCTGTGCTTCTCGTAATTGTCTTTTTTTATGTCAGAAATAGTATAGGTAAATTGCCAAGCTTAGTGTGTCCATTTATGCTGTTAAACGTGTCCATTTATGCTATTTAAGCAAAAGTTTACTCCGTGAGCCATCAACAAGTTTCCAGAATCAATGACGTGCTGTTTTACATTCATCAGGACATTAGCAGAGATTTATCAGCTAAAGAGCTAGCAGATGTAGCAGCCTATTCTGAGCAACACTTCCATCGTATTTTTAAAGACGTGGTAGGGGAGTCTATCCATCAATATATCCGCCGTACAAGAATGGAATACGCCGCCAATCAACTGATGTTTGATACCAGCTCGTCGGTGTTAGACATTGCTAACAAGTGCGGTTTTAGCTCGGTATCTTCTTTTAGCCGAGCGTTTAAAGCGACGTTCGCTATGTCACCTGGTGCGTGGCGAAAGCATGATTTACAAGTCGCAGAAAAACCGTATTTGAAGGATCCGGAAGTGGCTGCGGGTTATCATCGTGTTGCTAAACGCGAGTTGCCAGAACCTAAAATTATGGAGGTTCCACAACGCTTTGCGGCGTATGTTCGACATGAGGGCTATAACCGTTCCATTCGCAATGCGTGGCTGATTTTGAAGGCGTGGGCAAGTTCTGAGAATCGGGACTTTTCGGTTCAATATGGTTTGCATCACTCCAACCCTGCTTGGGTCGAACTCGACAAGTGTCGTTATGTGGCTTGTATGGCAATTGATACGCCGCTCAAAGTGCGCGGCGTCGTGAATCAAATGACGATTCCGGGTGGTTTGCATGCCGTCTTTCGCTTAACGGGCGTATATGGTGAGCTTCTTCCTCAACTCAGTATGGTACTAGAGAAGTGGTTGCCTAACTCTGGCTTTAAACAGCGTTCTACACCCGCTTATGTCCATTATCATAAAAATCACTTTCTCAGCCATGATGAGGCGTTTGAGCTGGATTTCTATCTACCCATTAGCTTCTTCTAAGGATGAAAACGAACGTATTATCTTGTGAGTCGATTTGTGGTGAGCAAAGAGCTGACCAAGAGCGCCATGAAGAAAAGGCAGAGCTTGTGCTGGCTCTGCCATTTCTAGGGGATCTTAAAAGTTTGCGTCTGTATTAGTACCAACGGATACGTTAAGTCCGCTAGTTGATTGATAAATGCTGAAAGTTTCGCCAGCGACAATACCTTCTTCAGAATCGTCATTTGCCGTACAGGTATAACCGACCGAGTAAGTACCAGGTTCTACAAAACCGAATTCGTACTCGTAATTTGCATCATCAACGTCTTGAACCACGTTCGCTGCTGCGATTGGCATTGCTTGGCCTTCTGCGCCGGCAAATGGCCCCATGTTTTCTTCAGCGATATTTCCTTGATATAAGTAGACCGCGTGCGCATATCCATTTGCGCTTGGGGTATCCGTTTCGCAGCTTTGATAGGTCAATGTTGCGACATCACCCTGAATCTCCCCCGTTGTAACCGTGTTAATTAAAGTTACGGAGGTGCGTTGAATGCTGTAGCCTTCGTTTTGGCCTGTTCCGTCTTTTAAGCCACGGCGCAGATCAAATTCAACTACGAACTCATTATTGTCAGGGTTGACTGCAAAGGTGTTGTTAAAGAACAGTACTCCAGAATCAGGATCCTTTCCGACACCTTGTGGGCAAGCCCCATCACCTTTGACGGTCAGTGGGATTTGATTTCCTGTCGCTTCGTCAATTACATACGATGGGTAGTTTGGATGATCGCCATCATTAGCAAACACGCAGAGTTTATAATTACCAGTTGGTATCAGTTCATCATCCACCAATTCTTGTGCGTCACTGCCTTGGAAGTTGAGTAAGTTAACACTTAGGGGGAGTGGATCTTCACCATCGGGAAGGGGGTTACCATCTTCGTCGACCAAATTGCCTTCTTCGTTTGTTTTATACACATCGAATACTTGTGGTGTGCCACCATCAAGAGGAAGAAATGCAACTTTGTTATATGTGATCACCACTTCTGATACGTCATCAATAGGGGCATCTGATACAGACAAAGTAACAGGAGTCATTGTACTGACAGAGTCACTGTCTGAATTACAGCCAATAAGTGCAACGGCTATTGATGCACTGATTAGGCCAATTTTCATGCTGTTCATTAGATGTACCTTTTTATGAGAAGTGTATTAAATGTAGCCGATTATTGGCAAAGTACAGAATAACAACGAGCGGAGTTACCGGGTCGAAAACAGCGACGAACCATCATTAAGAAGTTCAGTAAAAGTGTGCTCAAATCGACGATATTGTGCTCAATGAAGTGCTATGGTTAAGAATGTGTCGCTCAAAAAACGAGCGGAGATATACATCAATAACTCTAGCCAAGAGGTCTCTATGTTAGGTGAAAATCACTCATTAACTCATGAATTCCCAGAACATTTGGATACCATTACTCAGCTTGCCGAAAACGATGCATCATTTGCTGAAACCGTTAAAAACTACAATGCTTTAGATAAGGAAATCCGCGTACTAGAACTGCAAGGAAGCCCGATTGATGATCACGAAATGAACGTGTTAAAACATAATCGAGCTGAGCTCAAAGATTGGCTCCACTCGAGAATTATGGGCTCTTAGCGACGCAATGATCATCGGCTCGTAATCTACGAGCCGATTTTAGTTTCAAGGGACGATGCCAAGTATTCCAACATTAGGGTTGCTGAGCAGGAGCTTGGAGTGGCAGGTGGCCTGTTTTTACCCAAATGATCGTTTCTTGCTCTACAAAAGGAAAGTGCTCACTCATATGTGGACTGCGTATCCAAGAGTAGGGAGGATAGGTTCCTAGCTCGTCTTTAAACTCCCCCGATAACACAAAAATTTCTTCACCACCAAAGTGACGGTGTGGTTGAAACTTCTCGCCTTTCGGCCATTTAACCAATGCGACATGTTCATGCTGAAAATCATGCAATGGCATGACTTCCAGCCCACCAATGCCAGGTAACCAATTCGCTTCGTTCGTATTGATGCGAACTGCTTCAAGATCATCAGAATTGAATTGATTTAGTTTAACTAAAATCACACAGCCTTCTTTGCTATAGGGCGCATGTTGACTTCCAGGAGGGTTACGCAAGTAGGTTCCAGCAGGGTAGTCACCATGTTCGTCAGAGAACACTCCTTCGAGCACTAATATTTCTTCTCCGTGAGGATGAGGATGAGTCGAAAAGTGCGAGTTTGGCTCATACTTCACTACGCTGGTGGTGTGCCCTGATTCTTTGGCTTCTCTTTCCAAAGGTTTACGCCACACGCCTTTGGAAGGGCTGGCGATCCACTTCTGTTCACCCGTTTCTATCACAATTCTTTTCGAGAAATCCATATTCAACATACTGAAATTCCGTTACTTATCTAATGATTGACTCTCAATAGTATACGTATAAAAAACATCAATTGATTCACTTGTGGATAGTCAAAATCAGGGATTGAATACGAGCTAGCAGTCGGAACCGAGTTAAATTTCTGCTTGTGTAATGATAATTGTTATATTATAACATCACAAAATTAAATGTTATAACATAACAAAAGGAAAGAAGTAGTGAATAAGAAATTGTTTTCTCTCGCGATCGGTAGCATTTTTGCGTCCCCTGTTTTTGCCGATACATTATCGAACCCACAGATTGGTGTTGTTGTTGATGGCTACTACCAAGATGGTCAACGTCATAATTCCGATCGCGAAGAAGGTTTTGGTCTAGGCCATACGGAATTGAATTTATCATCAAATATTGACGACAAGTTTCACGGTGCGTTGACCGCTGTTCTTGAAAGTCATGGCGATGAGACAGAATTAGAGCTTGAAGAAGCATTCATCGAAACTTTGGCATTGCCATACGGTGTAAACGTGCGCGCGGGCCGATTCCTATCTGACTTCGGTTACCTCAACAATCAACATATGCACACTAACAGTTTCGTTGAACGCCCAATTGCTTACCGTACTTTCCTTGGTTCGCATTACTATGATGACGGTGTACGCGCAAACATCGTTCTGCCAACCGATCTTTACGTGAAGTTTGGTGTAGAAGCATTAAGCGGCAACAAGATATCTTCTGTTGAAGATGGCTCTAAAGTTGGTGTTTACACGACAACGATGAAGCTTGGTAATGATTTCTCTGAATCTTCAAGTTGGCAGTTTGGTTTAAGTTACCTGCGTAACGAAAATGGCAAAGTTAAAGAATTCGAAGATCACGACCATGGTCATGGTCACGAAGAAGAACATGACCACAGCCACGCTGCGGCTGTAACGGGTGCGAACCTATACGGCGCAGATTTTGTGTGGAAGTGGGCACCAGATGGTAACTACAAGTACAGCAACTTCACGCTATCTGCGGAATACATGTTGTTGGACGGTGTAGTAGACAGCAAATACAAGAACGATGCAGAGTCACCAGACAACCTAAGCGCATACTATGTTTCGGGCGTTTACCGCTTCAACCCAAGTTGGTCTGCGGGCCTACGTTACGGCGAAGCAGAAAGTTATGATGGCCACGCACACGGCGATCACATGCATTTCACAGCACTGAATGATAAAGAGATGGATGCGATGATCGCATGGGATTCTTCTCATTTCGGTACGATCCGTGCGCAATACACTCGCATTGATAACCAAGACAGCGAAACAGACAACGTGTTTACTCTGCAATACGTGATGACATTTGGAGCGCACGGTGCACATGCGTTCTAAACTTGCGATAAGTAAATGCAGTTTAGTGATGATGGCGGCGGGATCTGCCATCATCTCTTCGCCTGCTTTGGCTCTCAACATTTTCGTTTGTGAGCCTGAATGGAAAGCTTTTCTTGAAAGTCATGCCCCAAACGCCACCATTTACTCAGCAACCACGGCTAAGCAAGATCCGCATTATGTTCAAGCTCGTCCGTCTTTAATTGCCAAGATGCGCCAAGCTGACATGGCGATGTGCTCTGGCGCTGAGTTGGAGGTAGGTTGGTTGCCGATGCTTCAAAATCGAAGTGGCAATAGTGCCGTTCAAAATGGTGCTCAAAGCATGATTTATGCGACCGATTTCGTGCGTATGTTGGACTCTCATGATCATGTTGACCGCAGCATGGGGGATATCCATGCGCACGGAAACCCACATGTTCAATTTGCGGCAAATGACATGATTCCATTATCTCGCAAAGTAACGGAGCGCTTAAAAGCGATTGATCCCGACAACGCACAAAGTTACCAAGTGAATGGTATGAAGTTTCGCGCGCAGTGGCAAAAAAAGCTTAATGAATGGAATGAGAAAGGCGCGGCTTTAAAGGGTAAGCAAGTTGTCGGTTATCACGCGACGTATCGTTATTTGTACGATTGGCTCGGAATGAAGCAGATTGCCGATCTCGAACCTAAACCGGGCATTTCACCGACCACATCTCACCTGCAATCACTTACCAAGTTAGATGCCGACAGTTTTGATGCGATTGTTTACTCCTCTCATCAGGATCAGCGTCCAGCGAACTGGTTGCAGGAGCATACTGACAAACCTGTGATTCAACTGCCATTGACCGTTTCTGAGGGTGAAAGCTTGGATGAGATGTACGATCAGGTCATTGATGATTTACTGGATGTGTTAGTGCCACCCGTTCCAGTGAAGATCTAAGTCATGGCAGATTATGCATGGTTTTTACCTGCGGTTTTGTGTGGCTTAATTGCGTTAGTTGGCAACATCGTTCTGGGGCAACAAGTTCTTAATCGTCAGATCATCTTTATAGATTTGGCGGTGGCGCAAGTCGCGGCATTGGGGGCAGCACTAAGCCACTACTGGTTGAGCCAATACGCGCTGTTCTCAGGCTCATTCTTTGGTGAAATGATTGGCCCTTGGGTTATGTCTTTGATGCTTTGCGGTTTGATTGCCTTAATGGAGAAACGATACCAGCAACATTTAGAGCCCATGATTGGCAGCTTGTTTGTGGTGTCTGCATCGCTGGCGATCCTGCTGGTGAGCAAAGACCCACACGGCGGAGACTTTATTCAAGGCATTCTTAATGGGCAACTGTTATGGGCGACTTGGGCAGACGTTTGGCCTTTGGCACTCATTACCGCTGCGATGTTGCTATTGGTTTGGTTAAAACCTGCGTTTATGCGCGGTAGTGGTTTTTATCTGATCTTTGCTATCCTGATGCCCATTACGGTCAAGTTAACCGGCATTTATTTAGAATTTGCTTTGTTGGTGATTCCAGCTTTATGTGCGGCAGCATTGAAGGGAACTCGATTCTTTGTCGCCAGTATCAGCATCGGTATTGTTGGGATTTTATCGGGTATTGCCGCATCGGCTCGCTACGACTTACCAAGTGGTGCGAGTATTGTGATCACCCTGTTTATTACTGGCATGTTGTTTAATCTTTTGCTTCAACCTTTTCTGGTGAAAATAACAAAACCAGCTTTTGTAAGAGATTAAGAGACAAGTAATATTGGTCTGATGAAGTCGTATTTGAGTCATCAGATCAATACTTTTCTATCCAAGCCCTCCAATCGTGTAACTTTGCTCCTTCCAACACACTTTCTTAAGTTGATCTTGCCATAGTCATCAAGTTGCCTTGATTAGTTCATATCCGACTCCCAGACTGTTTCTATAGTTTTTATAAGATATAAAAGACCCTGCGTATGAGAAGCGCAGCTGTAGCGCGACTAGGCATAAAAACAAAAAACGCTAGGGATACAAGCGAATTTGTACTCTCAACATTTAAGGAAGACCAAGATGAAACCGGAAAAAGTAGCAGTAGTCACTGGTGCAGCTCGTGGTATTGGCCAAGCGATTTGTGAGCAATTACTGGAGGATGGATTCCACGTAATCGGGCTAGACATATCGCCCGTGGAATGGAGCCAGTCGGCGCAGCTAAGCAGTTATCAAGTCAACTTGTGTGATGCCGAAGCTGTCAGTGAAGTGGTAGAAAGTGTTGTAGAGCAGCACGGAAGAATCGATGCTCTGGTTAACAACGCGGGCATCACTCGAGATGCACTGTTGCCAGACATGTTAGAGCAAGACTGGGACAGCGTGATCGACGTGAACCTAAAAGCGGTGTTCTTACTCACCCAACGTGTTGCTCCTGTCATGCTAGAGCAGGGTGTAGGTAGTATTGTCAGTATTTCGTCTATCGTGGGAACGGATGGCAATATTGGTCAAAGTAATTATGGCGCAAGTAAAGGTGGCGTGATAGCGATGAGCAAAGGCTGGGCGAAAGAGTTCGCAAGAAAAGGCGCTCAAATTCGAGTCAATTGTGTTGCTCCAGGCTTTATCTCTACCGACATGACAAAGAGCTTGCCTGAAAAAGTCATTCAAATGATGGAGGGTAGAACCCCATTAGGCCGAATGGGCTCGGCGCAAGATATTGCCAATGGCGTTGCGTTTCTAGCGTCTGATAAAAGTGCGTTTATAACCGGACAAGTGCTTAAGATTGATGGTGGGTTGGTGTTATAGCTCGCTAATCAAAATCTCAAATAACAAACGCCCTTTACTTATGTGAAGGGCGTTTTTGTTGGGTAACGTTAATTGCGCTGCTGGCGCGTTTTTGCCCCATTCCAATTTAACTCGTTTTATCGCAACTTTCTTTATAAAGTCACTGTATATACAGACAGCGCTTGTTACAAATCTCGAGGTAATTGGTTTTAACTTTCTAGAACAACTTAACCCACAAAAATAAGGAATAAAAATGCTCGAAGAAGTTTTTAAAACCGTTAAAAATGACCTATCTGAAATACGATGATGTGATTGGTATTAGCTTTGCTGAAAAGTAGAGATGGTGAAAGCTAAGAGCTCAGTTTCAGGTGAAGAGGCAGAAGCAGAGTTTTTGCGCCTTATGGAGCTATTCCGTAAGATCGGGAATCGTAATATTTATAGCAACAACTGTACTATATTTAGACCGCCTTCAGGCTTTAGATTTACCGATGAAGTAGCTAATACTTACTATCACATGTATGAGGGTGCTCTTAAGATATCCGAAGCTTTGAGCCTTCTAGAAGCGTTTTTTAACGCTAGTCTAGAGTACGCAGTTGGCGGTGGTCCAACGAGCATGATTCGATGGATTCTCGAAGTTGGCCGCGCTATTGCCATGCAAGAAATTGAGAACCAAATGATGTTCTGAATCCTACGCTAACTTACCTAGCAAATCAGTCATATCAAAGCCCTCTGACAACAGCATATATCTTTGGTTAACAAACTAGGAAAAAGTGGGTGTGTTAACACTAACTTTTTTAACAGGTTTCATTCAAAAGTACCTTGTAGTATTTCGGTAAGAACAACTCACCTTTTTGCCATTCTAATTGAACGTGTTGGCATCGGCCTTGGTAAAGATAGTTACCGTCGGCGTAGATTGACTTACCTTTATCTATCACCTGATTAAGGAGCACAGCTTCTTCTATTTTATCGTCCACTCTGATTTTTGTTTGCAAGTCTCTATCATCATCTATTGCTATCGTCAGAATCCTATTTTTGGCGCTGAACTCTACAGATCTAAGATTATTAATTTTGTCTTCATCGCCACTGGTGTAAAAGTAGAACGCTACTGCAATTAAACCCAGAATAACAAATATTTTCATTTCATCCCCATAATTAATGCGTTGTATAATCAGCTATTTTAACACGGTGTTTTAGAGAGAAAAATTGATTGAAACGGCAGTCTTGTTGGAGTATTCAATAAAGAAAGATGTTTCAAAGGTCTTAGTAGAGTAAGAGAAGTTTCTTCACGTTAGGGCGTGTGACTCTAACGATCGTAAAGAGGTTGAAGACGGGGCTGCTGAAGATTACATGAAGGCAAACCAAATGGAGCCAGTAGAAGTTGCGGTATACGATGTGATTTTTCCTGTACCTACAGACAGCACAATGCCACCAACAATGCTACTAATTAGTTCAAATTATAAGGTACTAAATAACAAGTGGCTGCATTAAATTAGCACATAACAAAGCATTTAGAGTGATTTGCAACGCGTGGCATTTTCACTATACATTGGTTTTAGTGGTTGAGGTGTTATGCGGCAGCATCAGTATTGCGTTGATCACCTCAACAGGGCGTTAAAAGCCTTTTATGTCGTTTGAACCAAGGTATCGAGATCCGCTTCGCTCTTAGTCACTTTCAAGCTTAGCCGCTGATCTTCTAGAGGCGCGTCGTCACCAAGTAGATTGGGGAAGTGAGTGATTATCATTCCCTCAAGCGAACATCAAATTCCCATTCACAACCTGATATCTTCAAACTAATTCCGCTAGAACGAATAATTTAACTGTGCGCTGGTTAATGATTTTTATGTAAGTAACATAATTGAACGTGATACAAGTAACAAAATTTCCCTCCATAGGTAACGTTCCCGAAAGTTTTCTATATTATCGCCCCATTGATACAAGTGGTAGAGACGCTCTGAGTCTGAGCGCTCTGAAATTCAGGCTTTATATGGGCATTTAAAGTCACCATAAGTTTGCAATTTTTCTTGGGAACGTTTGCAAATAACCTAAGTATAAATTTACGTGAGACTATGGAAATGAAACTACACACTTTGACGATGGCAGTAGCGCTTGGGCTGGTTACTGCACCTGCATTCGCAACAACAGATGTTGACGCTCTTGAAAAGCGAATTAATGAATTAGAACAGAGACTTGAACAGACAGAAAAAGTATCCACAGAAGCAAATGAGAAAGCCTCAAGCTTTGAGTTTCATGGCTACGCTCGTTCCGGGCTGCTCATTAATGACGATCTGAATGGTGCAGTGGGTACTGGTCCTTACATGACGGCTGCTGGTGCTATCGGCGCGCCAATTGGACGATTAGGGGTTGAGGATGATCATTATGTGGAAGCAAACCTTATTCACAAACGCTTTGCAGATGATGGTTCCAGCGCATTGTTCCGAATCATGCTGGCAGATAGTACGGAAACGAATAACGAATGGACAGCGAGTGAGAGTCAATTAAACGTTCGTCAGGTATATGCTGAGCTAAACAAGTTGAGCATGTTCTCTGAATCAAGTGCGTTTGCTGACGCAACTTTTTGGGCAGGTAAACGATTTGACCGTGATAACTTTGACATTCACTTCTTTGACTCGGATATCGTTTTCTTATCTGGTACTGGTGCTGGCGTGTATGACGTCCAAATGAGCGATTCGTGGCAAGCAAACTTCTCGATCTATGGTCGTGATTTTGGTGAGATTGATAGCTCGTCAACGGATGTTGAAAACTATATCGCGACAATGAACAACCGCTTTGGTAATTGGCAATTGATGCTGAGCGGCATGACGTCTGCTGATAACAATGATCGCGTAGAAGGTGCAGCGGACAAAGGTTTACATGCGATGTTTGCCTACCATGGCGATACCTTCTTTGGCATGAGTGAAGGCTTCTCTAAAACTGGTATTTTGATGGGTGATGGACTGGGTGCGGAACTTAAAGGTATTGGTTCAAACGGTGATTTGCTAGAAGACGCAAAAGCCGTACGTTTGTTCAGTTATGGTGTAACACGCATCGGCGACAACTGGCGTGTAGCACCTGCGTTGCTAGCAGAACACAGCCAAGATCGCTTTGCTAAAAATGATGAATTCACGTGGGCATCGTTCAACATCCGCTTAGCGCAAGAGTTTACGCAAAACTTTGAGATGGTTTATGAAGGCTCATACCAATACATGGACCTAGACAATGCGATTGATAAAGCAAGTGGCAGTTTTTACAAAGCGACAATTGCACCAACGCTTAAGATGTCTACCGCAGCAGGTTTCTTTGACCGTCCGGAGCTACGTTTTGCTGTTAGCTACGTTGATTGGAGCGAAGACTTGAATGGCTACTCGATTAGCCAGGATGCGGGCGCTGCAACGATGGGTGATGGTGGTGAAGTTCTGTTTGCACTGCAAATGGAAACTTGGTTCTAAAGGGCTCTAACCGAGAAAGAGTAATAAGAAAAGCGCCAACTGATTTCAGTTGGCGCTTTTTCATTAACAGGACTGACGCTCAATTTTTTTGAAAGTTAGCACCATCTTACTCATTTCAAAACTTCTTTTGGCAATTCTATCTAGCAACAGTTTCGCACCATTTTCACCTGCTTTATCAAATGCATAGTTAAATGTTGATAAGGTTGGGGTGCACACTGATGCGAGCTCATCATCACCAACTCCTAGCACTAAAACGTCTTTACCCGGTGTTAACCCGAGCTCTTGAATCGCTCTCATCGCACCGATAGCAATACGGTCTGTCGCACAGAACAAGCCATCTAGCTTACGGTTCTCTGTTAAGTGTTGTTTTGCCAATGAATAGCCAGAGTCGATGGTAAAGTCACCACGAGCATGAAAGGCGAGCTCAAAACCATGGTGTTGCAGCGCTTGAACAAATCCTTCAGAGCGTTGCTTATCTACCGCGATATCGTCACCTTGTACGCCAATAAAGCCCATGGTTTGGCAACCTTTTGCAACCAGTCTATTTCCCGCTTCAAACCCTACTCGTGCGTCATCATGAATGATGCTTGGAATATTAAACATGGAACCATCTTGACCGACGAGCACAACTGGGACCGCTGAGTTTTGAATTGCTTTTACCAGCTTGGAATCGAGGTGGGTGGCGTAAAGAATGATCCCTTCAACCCGTTTTTGGTTAAAGATCTGAATGTATTCCAGTTCTTTTTCGTGGGCTTGGTGAGTGCTAGCAAGTAAGACATGTTTCCCAGCTTTTTCAAGGACATCGGTTAATCCATCGACACCTTGGGATGTGGCATGAGAAGAAACCCGAGGAACAATGACACCAACCAGATTGGTCTTTTGAGATTTTAGATCTTTAGCGACTTGGTTTGGCACATAGCCACACTCAGCTACCGCTTGGCGGACCTTTTGTTTTGTCGCTTCTTTTACGCCATACTCATCGTTTATAACCCGTGACACTGTTGATTTTGATACGCCAGCCAGACGGGCGACATCATGCAGACTCGCCATTGTTCCTATCCATTCTGTTTTTCGTTTTTGGGATTGTTTGCAAAGAGAAGATGAAAAGCTCTTTGATAAGTAGCGATTCTAACCTCCTATACTGCTCTTAGGGAGAGAATTTGACGATCATTCTCACATTCTCTCTGCTTTATCTTTGATCATTTGGTTTTATTGAGCAAAAATCTGTTTTGCAAACGTTCCCGAAAATTTCGCAAGCTCAGATAATAATCCAATGGGGTATGAAATGAATTATCCGGCAGTAGCAAAAGAGTTGTTAACTCTATTAGGTGGTAAAAGCAACATCACCGCACTTGCGCATTGTGCGACACGCTTACGCCTTGCCGTTGCAGATGAGCAAAAAATAGATGAACAAGCGATTGATAGCCTTGAAGGGGTAAAAGGGCAGTTCAAAGTTGCGGGTCAGTACCAAATCATTTTTGGATCAGGCATCGTAAACCAAGTTTATGCAGAAATGGCGAAGTTGACGGGGATGAGTGAAATGTCCACCAACGACGTTGCGTCTGCTGGCGCAGAGAAACAAAACATCGTTCAGCGCGCGGTGAAAGGGCTGTCTGATATTTTCGTCCCAATCATTCCAGCAATCGTCGCTGGCGGTTTGTTGATGGGTATCTATAACCTATTGACTGCTCAAGGCTTGTTTATTGATGGCAAATCTTTGATTGATGCCAACCCAGGACTGACAGACTTGGCGAACATGATCAACACGTTTGCGAACGCTCCGTTTGTTTACCTGCCTATTCTGCTGGCATTTTCAGCCAGTAAGAAGTTTGGCGGTAACCCATATTTAGGGGCGGCGTTAGGTATGTTGATGGTCCACCCAGAATTACTTAACGGGTGGGGCTTCGGGGGTGCTGCGGTATCTGGCAACATTCCGGTTTGGAATATTCTTGGCTTTGAAATTCAAAAAGTGGGCTACCAAGGTTCAGTGTTACCGGTTTTGGTATCGGCATTCATTCTTGCGAAGGTTGAGTTGGGTCTGCGCAAGGTTATTCCTTCTGTTTTAGATAACCTTTTAACGCCGCTACTTGCGATTTTCATCACGGGTTTATTGACGTTTACTGTCGTCGGTCCATTCACGCGTGATATCGGTTTCCTATTGGGTGATGGTCTGAACTGGCTATACAACACAGCTGGCTTTGTTGGTGGTGCGGTATTTGGTCTTATCTATGCTCCGTTTGTTATTACCGGTATGCATCACAGTTTCATTGCGATTGAAACGCAACTTCTTGCGGATATTGCGACAACAGGCGGCACCTTTATCTTTCCTATTGCGGCGATGTCTAACGTTTCTCAAGGTGCTGCAGCGTTGGCGGTGGGCGTGATGAGTAAAGATAAGAAGATGAAAGGTATTGCGATTCCATCGGGTGTCACGGGTTTGCTGGGTATTACAGAACCAGCCATGTTTGGTGTTAACTTAAAACTACGTTACCCATTTATTGCGGCAGTTTGCGCTGCGGCGTTATCAAGTGCGTTCATCACAATGTTTAATGTGAAAGCTCAGGCATTAGGGGCAGCTGGTCTTCCAGGCATCATTTCCATCACGCCGGATAAGATTGGTTACTACATCGCGGGTATGGTGATCGCGTTCTTGACCGCATTTGTTCTCACCATTGTTCTTGGTATGCGTGACCGCGCTAAAGTCGGTAAAAAAGCAGCGGCTTAATCTGAACTCCTTAAGGGTGGAGTCCCCCAAAATCCACTTCTTTTCCTAAATGTTTGGGGTGCTAGCCAAGCACTCATGGTTTGGCTAGCCTTTTTCAATTTTTACTTGGTAGTGAATGTGTTCAACACGTTGGACTATCAGGGCTTTAATTTTAAGGTAAGCAAGATGAATCAAGTGTGGGTAACTGGTGATGCTGTTGTCGATCTAATACCGGAATCTGAGACTTCTTTACTCAAATGTCCCGGAGGTGCACCAGCGAATGTCGCCGTAGCAATTGCTCGTCTATCTGGTAAGAGTGCGTTTTTTGGACGTGTGGGTGATGACCCATTTGGTCGCTTTATGAAATCAACTCTGGATCAAGAGGGCGTGTGCACGGAGTTTCTCGTTAAAGATCCTGAGCAAAGAACATCAACAGTGGTGGTGGATTTAGACGATCAAGGTGAGCGCAGCTTTACGTTTATGGTAAAACCGAGCGCTGATCAGTTTATGTCTGTTGAAGATATCCCAAACTTTAAGCAAGGTGACTGGCTGCATGTTTGCTCGATTTCACTGGCAAATGAGCCAAGTAGAAGCAGCACATTTGAGGCGATCAAAAGAGCAAAAGCCGCTGGTGGTTTCATTAGCTTTGACCCTAACTTGCGTGATGAAGTGTGGCAAGAACAATCAGAAATCCAAGCTGTCGTGATGAAGGCTGTAGCGATGGCTGACGTGGTTAAGTTCTCTGAAGAAGAGCTTTTGTTCTTAACTGACTCAACTTCGATGGCACAGGGTTTACAACAAATAGCCGCTTTGAATATTGCTTTGGTCTTGGTGACACAAGGTGCGAAAGGCGTTTGGCGCGTCTTTGAAAGCCAGAGTGAGCTGATCACTGGTCAAGTCGTTAGTCCGGTTGATACTACAGGGGCTGGTGATGCTTTTGTCGGAGGGCTACTGGCATGTCTGTCTCAACATGACGATTGGAAAAATCATCCTGTTGTTAGCTCTGCGATTCAATGGGCAAATGGCTGTGGTGCATTAGCGACGACGCAAAAAGGCGCAATGACTGCGCTTCCGACCCAGACAGAATTGCTGCAATTTATTGGGCAATGATCTCCAGATCCAATTTCAGTTGAGAAAAATTATGAGCTTAAACAACCGTTGGACTGTAGAGCAAAGATATCGCCGACTTGAGCAAATCCCTCAGTGTGATATCGAAGAAATGACACTTTTACGTCAGCAAGATAAAGGCTTTCCTAGTTTTCATATCGCCCCTAGATTTGGGCTGTTAAATGACCCAAATGGGTTGTGCTATTTCAATGGTGAGCACCACATCTTTTACCAGTGGACACCTGTGGGACCAGTCCATGGAATGAAGTATTGGTATCACCTTTCTACTAAAGACTTCATCCATTTTACTGATCATGGCGTGGGTCTTCATCCCGACCAAGACTACGATTCACATGGCGTCTATTCGGGCGGCGCTTTAGTGGAAAACAACAAGGCTTTGCTGTTTTTTACTGGTAACAAGCGTGACCAAAACTGGAATCGAATCCCAACACAGTGTTTTGCCACCATGGGCTCAGATGGCAACATTGAAAAGCATGGTGTGGTCATTGAGAACGAACATTACACGGAGCACTTTCGTGACCCAAAAGTTTGGAAGAAAGGCGACGACTATTTGATGGTGGTGGGTGCTCAAACCAAAACCGAGCATGGCTCAATGGCGCTCTATCAAAGCAAAGATTTGAAAACGTGGCAGCATAAAGGTCCTATCAAGACCAAGCTTTCTGACCTTGGGTACATGTGGGAGTGTCCTGATTTCTTTGAGATTAATGGTCAGTCGGTGATGTTGTTTTCGCCACAGGGCGTGAGCAGTAGTAATCCTTATGATTTCAAAAACATCTATTCTGTCGCGTATATCGTGGGTGATCAGTTGAACCTAGAGTCGATGACTTTAGAAAACCACCAAGATATTTTACAGCCAGATTATGGGTTTGATTTCTACGCCCCACAAACCTATTTAGATGAGAGTGGGCGTCGCATTCTTATTGCATGGATAGGGTTGCCAGAAATCGACACGCCATCGGTCACACACCAGTGGGCAGGAATGTTGTCTCTTCCTAGAGAACTAACGTTGAAAGATGGTTTTCTTGTTCAAACTCCACTCCCTGAGCTGAAGAGTTTAAGAAAAGAAGAGGTGGTCTTTGCACAATCCCATACACTGAAAAGCACCAGTTGTTTGATCCAATTAGACCTTGTGGTCGATGGCTTTGAACTTGAGCTGAGTAACCTCAAAGGTGACAACATCGTCTTTAGTGCGACAGAGCACGAGTTTATGCTGGACCGTCGTCACATGTCTCATTTGTACGCAGAAGAATTTGGTAGCATTCGAAAAGCACCAAGATTGGACGCTAAGCAGGCGATTGATATATATATCGACAATTCTGTCATCGAGATTTTCATTAATGGTGGCAAACACACGATGACCAGTCGTTTCTTTATTGATGACTTAAATACGGTAACGTTGAGAGGGTTGGAGCAAGCAAGGCTTTTCCCTTTGAAAGGCATCACTGGTTTGTTTGAATCAGCTAAGTAACGGTTTCGATTACAAAGATATTAAAACGCCCTTCATTGATTCAGTGAAGGGCGTTTTTCTTTTTAACTATCTAGCCTAACTATCTTTCACGTACGTAAGTCGTTTGAACTAAGGTGTCTAACACCACTTCGCTCTTGGTGATTCTAAAGTTTAGCGGTTGTTCTAAACCACCAAACAGAGGTGCGCCGCCGAGTTGAGCTTACTCATTATTGTTAGCATCTCGAACCTAACTCACATTAACACAACGTTTTTCCTTATAGCGTGAAAGAAAATCCCATAACCAAAGGTTCTAATTAAGTGAAAGGTCAGGACTTTTATTTGAAGATTCCGGCCTAATATCTTGGGTATGCCCATTTATCGAATGCGGTGGGTTACTTCATCATGCTTGCTGGCGCACTAAGTTTGCCAGTTTGATAATGCATTCAAACACAATAAGGGATAACAATGGCTAACGAATACATTCCACCAAAAGTTTGGACAAACGATAACGAAAACGGTGGTCAGTGGGCGAGCATTAACCGCCCGGACTCAGGCGCTCGTCATGAGCAAGAATTGCCTGTTGGGGAACACCCATTCCAACTTTATTCCATGGGGACTCCAAACGGCCAGAAAGTAACGATCATGTTTGAAGAGCTTCTGGCGGCAGGCGTAAAAGAAGCAGAATATGATGCATACCTGATCAAGATTGGTGACGGCGACCAGTTTGGTTCTGGCTTTGTAGCTGTTAACCCAAACTCTAAAATTCCGGCATTGGTTGACCGTTCGGGTTCTGAGCCAGTGAACGTGTTTGAATCTGGCAACATCTTGTTTTATCTAGCAGAGAAGTTTGATCATTTCTTACCAAAAGAAGGCGCTAAGCGTGCTGAGGTAATGAACTGGTTATTCTGGCTGCAAGGTTCTGCGCCATACCTAGGCGGTGGTTTTGGTCACTTCTACGCGTACGCACCAGAGAAGTTCGAGTACCCAATCAACCGTTTTACAATGGAAGCAAAACGTCAGTTAGATGTATTAGACAAGCGCCTAGCAAACAATGAATTCCTAGGTGGCGATGAGTACAGTATCGCTGATATCGCAACATGGCCATGGTACGGCAACCTTGTACTGGGTCGTGCTTACGATGCGGCTGAATTCTTAGACGTAGAAAGCTATAAAAACGTTGTGCGTTGGGCGAAAGCGATTGATGAGCGAGAAGCTGTCCAGCGTGGTCGTATTGTGAATCGCTCATGGGGAGAAGAGTGGGAGCAGTTACCTGAACGTCACAGCGCAGAAGATATTGATAAGGTATTGAAGCTTAAACCATAAGCAAACTTGGCTCAGTCACTTCAAGTAAGTTTGTTTTCATCCGAACTCATACTCCAAAACTGATCAAATCCATAGCGCATCTTACTAGATGCGCTACTTTTATTTGAATTGTAACCCCGTTGAAGATTATTCAATCTATAGATGGTTCTTTGCTTCTATTTGTCGTTTTCATATTCAACAAGCCCTCTGCATTTCTATTAACTATTAGCTGATGATATTCTAAAAATTTATACTTTAGATAACCTTAAATTTATAACTTAATTTTATATCTAGTATAAATAAACTTAATGATAATTAATCTTTGACATAACCTTTTATTTTGTGTGGAATGTGCAGGTTAATCTATTTAAATTAAAATTTATAGATAAATAAAATTTAAATAATTTACTGAATTCTACATCTAGCTTTGAGCAATGTTTAATTACAACTGCTTATACCATGAAAGAGGATATGTATAATGTCGTCGTTTGATTCGTACTGGGTTGGGGTACGTGAAAGAATTGCTATACAAACTGAAGGTAACCGAAATTTAAAGTCTTTAGTGATAAAAAAGCAGAGAGTGAACTTAAATAACAGTGGCTTATCTTTTCGTGCTAAAGCCGGATGCCTTATCCCTCATTGTTACACTCAGTTTACTGATGACGATACAAACTCAAAGGCATCGAAAAAAGCCTCCCTTAGTTTTAAGAAAGGGAAATTATACTTTTCTCCTGTCTAGTAATAGATAATATTTAGGTTATATATAAATTAAATTTTTATTTTTATCTGAAATTCTGACAATAAATTATTATGTTGTTATGACCGAGATGAAGCATTGGTTAGTAAATTATTAGTTCGGATTATTAATTGAATTGTAGATTTTCTTAGTTGCCCCTAGTTAGATAGTGATAAAATTTTTAGCTATCTTTTCTCGTACAAGCTTAGTTTTAGATCTGGCTTGTACGGTTTTTTCTCTGAACACTAATTACATAGCATAACGGCATGATTTCTCGCCTCTTGTCTCATCTTTCTAGACGAAAGCTCTACCTACCTCTCATTATTCTCGACAAACATTGAGTAAAAGTAACTAATCGTAACAAGGTGGCTGTAACTGAGCGCCGTTTCAATATACTCGCTCTTTACCTAGGTAACCCTGCGCTTTGAATTCATTCGGGTACCGTTTGTAAGCCTTAAATGCTACTAAGATAAGATGTCATGATGAGAAAAAGTACTATATTAAACACAGTGTTAATTACAGGGTTCGCTGCTGTATCTTCGTTGGCTTATGCAGCACCAACGGTTGTGCCAAATGCACCGGAACTCAGTTCTCGTGGCTATGTTTTGATGGACTTTCACACTGGGAAAGTGCTGGTTGAACGTGATGCACATAAACGGCTAAATCCTGCGAGCTTAACGAAGTTAATGACGGCTTATGTGGCTGGTCAAGAAATTAACGCAGGTAATATTACTTTGGATGATGAGGTCGTCATTAGCCGAAATGCTTGGGCAAAAAACTTCCCAGATTCCTCAAAGATGTTTATTGAAGTCAATACTTCCGTTTCTTTATCTGACTTATACCGTGGCCTGGTTGTTCAATCAGGTAATGATGCTAGTGTGGCCATTGCTGAACATGTCGCAGGTAGTGAGTCAGGGTTTGTAAGCTTGATGAATAGTTGGGCTGCTAAGCTTGAATTAAATAACACGGCTTTCACCAACCCTCATGGTCTAGACAGTGACGGTTTATATTCAACACCTTATGACATTGCCAAGTTGGGTCAAGCTATTATTCGTGACTTACCTGATATCTACCCACTGTATAGCGAAACCTCGTTTACCTACAACGGCATTACGCAATATAACCGCAATGGTTTGCTTCGTGATCGCAGTATGAATGTCGATGGTATGAAAACTGGCTATACAAGCGGTGCTGGTTACAGTCTAGCGACGTCAGCGACTCAAGGTGACATGCGTTTAATTGCTGTTGTGATGGGAGCAAAAAGTGAGAATATCCGTGAATCCGAAAGCAAACAACTGCTAAGTTATGGCTTCCGCTTTTACGATACGGTAATGCCAACCGAGGCAGGAACGGAAGTTGCGAACGCTCGAATTTGGATGGGCGAACAAGATGAGCTTAAAGTAGGCGTTGCCAATGACGTTTATCTCACTTTACCAAAAGGGGATGTGAAAAAGCTACAAGCTGAAGTTGAATATAATGGCGATTTGGTAGCGCCAATTTCTGAGCAACAAGTGGTTGGTAAAGTGCTTTACAAAGTCGAAGGTAAAGTTGTGAATGAAGCCGAACTTGTAGCGTTGGAATCGGTGGAAGAAGGCAGCTTATTCAAGCGAATTTTAGACTGGTTTAAGCAATTGGTCGCGAGTTGGCTCTAAAAAACAGCTAACTTCTGCCATTATCACTCTATCTTGTTATTGTTCTATTAAATCAATTTACTAAGGCGGCCAACGTGGTCGCCTTACTTTTTTGGAATACTCGTTGCGCTAAAACATCGAATCTTCTCGTGTGGGTCTATTTTCGCCTAATTAGAAGCGTTTTTGTGTTTTTGAGTGCGAGAGAAAAGAAACTAGAACAAAAATGGAGTGACACGTGCACAAGATTTTATCTTTGACATTGATTTTATCGCTCATGGGCTGCGCTATGCCTTACCAGCAGCAGGTCGATAGTGGCCAATGTGTTGGAGTAATGACCTCTCAGGATGCGTATGGTTATTTAAACCCAAACCATTACACGATGCAGGTACTCGCGCTAAAGCAAGAAAAAGATGTGAAAGATTACATTCGTTATATCGATCCTAAGCATCCGGTTTGGGTTAACTGGAAAAACAGCCGAGGCACGCGTTGGTATACGGTAACTGTTGGCGATTTTAAAACGAAACAGGATGCCTACAATGCGCTTTCTTCACTGCCGAGCCGCGTAAAGCAGTCATCCCCATTTGTGCTGACTTTTGCGGAAATGCAGCGTAAGCAACAAACGAGTGTTGTGAGAATGCGTTAGCCAACAAAAAACGGAAGCGATGGCTTCCGTTTTTGTATCTAAGGGTAAGCTTAAAGCGCCGCTAAAATCGTTTCTGCTTTGCTTGCTTCAAACTCTTTTGGTTCTTCAACGTTAAGTTTGGTCACAATGCCGTTTTCAATGATCATGGCGTAGCGTTGTGAGCGAATACCACCAAAGCCGCCGGTATCCATTTCAAGACCCAATGCTTTAGTAAAGCTTGCGTCGCCATCACCCAACATCAGGATTTCTGAAGCGTTTTGAGCTTCGCCCCAAGCTTGCATCACAAATGCATCGTTTACAGAAACACACGCAATTAAATCAACACCTTTTGCCTTCAACTCGTCGGCTAATACCACATAGCCTGGTAGGTGAGCTTCCGAGCACGTTGGGGTGAATGCGCCAGGTACAGCGAAGAGTACGACTTTCTTGTTTGCAAACAGCTCAGTAACGTCGTGGTTAACCATACCATTGGCAGTCAATTCGCTTAGAGTCGCAACTGGTAGAGCTTGGCCTTGTTGAATCATGATTTTATTCCTTTTTGTGTGCTAGTTTAGCTTTCTCAGTCTAGCGCTTATAAATGCGGTTAACCACAGAGCTTTTGTAAGGTTTTAGCACCTAAGTGTTTGACCCAAGATGTAGCACTGATGGCTTTATTACAACGCTTCATGCTGACTTACGTATTGACTAACGAGATGGCGATACTTCGCTTTCAACTCATTATCGATGAAGCTAGCATCAATCGCATTCATTGTGAATTGAGCTAGTTCATTCTTACTCATTGGGTGTGCGTTGTTGACGGCTAAAAAGTTATCTGTCATGTAACCACCAAAGTATACAGGATCGTCCGAATTAATTGTCACAGCGACCCCTTTGCGCAGTAGCTCGACAATATTGTGATCGTTCATATCGTCAAATACACACAATTTAAGGTTCGATAATGGACATACCGTCAGTGGCATTTTGCTTTCAATTAACGACTCGACTAATGCTTCATCCTCAACACAGCGAACACCATGATCCACGCGGCTGACGTGAAGCATTTCAATTGCATCGGTAATGTTTTGTGCCGGGCCTTCTTCACCTGCATGAGCAACAGTCAGTAAGCCTGCTTCTACCGCTTGTTTAAATACTCGTTTGAACTTAGCTGGTGGATGGCCTTGTTCTGAAGAATCTAGACCAACACCAATGATCTTATCACGGTATTTCAGAACGGCTTGCAGAGTCTCCATGGCGCTTTCTTCTGAAAGGTGACGGAGGAAACACGCAATGATTTGTGAAGTAATGCCGAGCTTCTCGTGCCCATCTTGTAGTGCGCGGGCGATCCCGTGGATAACGGTGTCAAAGTCAATACCGCGCTCTGTATGCGTTTGCGGGTCAAAAAAGATTTCGGTATGAATAACGTTATCCGCT
Organism: Vibrio diabolicus; assembly: GCF_011801455.1. NCBI lineage: Bacteria > Pseudomonadati > Pseudomonadota > Gammaproteobacteria > Vibrionales > Vibrionaceae > Vibrio > Vibrio diabolicus. Next base: position 433,208 of record NZ_CP042452.1, read on the forward strand.
TTACAGTGCAGTAAGTATTCCCAAGTGAGATCGTAAAAGTCTTGCTCTGTACGCAAAACATCCGCCCCTTGGTAATAAAGGTCAAGGAATGACTGTAAGTCTTCGAACTGATACGCGCTGCGTAGTTCACTCGGAGAAGAGTAAGGAATGTCGATGCCGTTTCGTTGCGCCAGCTTGAAGAGAAGTTCTGGCTCAAGTGAACCTTCGATATGTAAGTGCAGCTCTACTTTTGGAAGACCTTGAATAAATGCGTTCATATTCCACCTTATGTGTATTGTGGATGCAGTTACTCTAAGAATAGGTATAGATAGGAATAAATCGAACGCTATCACAAAGAGTAAGACCCACGATGATCTCAACTCTTCGTAATCAGCACTTTGCGGGAACTGGTAGAGACCCCCAAACCATATCATTGGGGTTATACGAAGCAAACGAGGCGATTATACGCAAAATTCTCAATTTGGCTATACGCAAATAACCTAGTTGTCAGTAGTCGAAGGATTTTTCTAAGAAAAGTAACTGGCAACCGTATAAGTCACTTGGGTATAGAGGAGCAAATTGGTTTTTGAGCGTGAACGAGGCTTATCGTGTTGTTATAAGCGAGGAAAAGAGTGAGGCTTCGTTTGAGCAAAGGTAGGTGGCGGTACCTTGCACAACTATGGAGCAGAGAGAGAATTGAGAGAGTCAAGGATAGCTTATAGATCAAATAACTTGTCAAATTCTCTTTGTTCCATAATGTCTTCTATACGGCGTCGCGTTTTTTGTTTTACCGCCGCCGCGTTTTGCTCAGACTCTTTTTTGTCTTTTTCTGCTTGCTTCTTACTTTTTCTAGCCATTGGATACCTTCCAAATTAGTTGCATCATTCATTAATGCATGAAAACTGAATTAGTTAACAGTAAAACTTCCTAACTTTGAACCTGAATCACAGAGAATAGTTCCAGATTGCGTTTTCTCACAATATTCAAAATCGATCATGTAGCTATGAGAATGAAGCTTAGGTAATACGTGCCTTCGTAAAATATCACCATTTAATTGATGTATTTTAGCGTTCCAAGAGGTGTGAGGTTGTTCTAGATTAAATTCAATTTCTAACATTTATTCTCCTGTTTCTTAGTGATTTTGTCTTTGTTAAGTAATTGATACCAATGCCTTTGACGGCCTGTTCTTTTTGAGGACATGATTTTTCCTATAAATAATAAATTAAGCAGTACTATCCTATTTATTTTAGGTAGCACAAAGCAATGCCTGATATTAGGCTGAGTGATTAAAGTGAGAATATTTTTGAAGGAGAGAGATTTGGTGCAGCATGGGCATGCTACACCAAGAAAAGCAGTCTTATAGAGGAGTTACTTCAGTCGCTTGAGGACCTTTTTTACCTTGCTCTACGTTGAAGCTTACTTTCTGACCTTCAGTCAGTGTTTTGAAACCGTCAGAAACGATAGCGTTGAAGTGTACGAATACATCTTGACCACCGTTGTCTTGAGATAGGAAGCCAAAGCCTTTAGTTTCGTTAAACCATTTTACTGAGCCGTTTACTTTAGACATAAAAATACCTTTGAATTAAACATTAAAATTTGAATTTGTTTTGTGGATCTTTTCTAAGCTATTGAATGTTCAATCAAGAGGAAGTTGTACGCAGGTGTCTGAATTGGGGGATTCAAGATTTTACTGAGAGGAAACTTAAACTAAATGTTGCATTAACAGCTCTCTTCTAAGAGCCAAGGCCTACTATACACCTTGTTTAGGAAATAGCTACACTTATTTTTAAATATATGTCGACAGCTTGGATAAGTGGGCTGTTCGAAAAATTTGAATAAGTAGCTCAAATAGCAAGGCTCATGATTATTTTTCTTCAATCTAAAATAGAACCATATCGATAGCCATGGCTGAACATGCGGTTTGCAAGCGGCCACAAAGGTAAACGAGGAGAAATAGTATGAGCACATTCAGAGAAATTCGTCAGCTTATTCAATCACAACCCACTGCTGATGGTGACGGAGTGAAAATTCGTCGAGTAGCAGGGTTTAATCATGCGAGTTTTTCTCCATTTTTGATGATGGATGAACTTAAGTCTGACGACCGTGCTGATTATGTGGGTGGCTTTCCTCCTCATCCGCATCGCGGCATCGAGACGCTTACTTATATGTTGAAAGGTCATTTCCAGCATCGTGACCACATGGATAATGTTGGTGAGCTTCGTTCTGGTGGCGCTCAATGGATGGCGGCAGGAAGAGGCGTCATTCATAGTGAGATGCCTATTATGCAGGAAGGTGAATTGCATGGTTTCCAAATTTGGATAAACCAGCCTGCGAAAAATAAGATGTCACCGGCTCAATATCATGACTTTCAACCTGAAACGATAACGGAATTCGAAACTCAAAGCTCGGGTGTTGTACGCTTGATTGCTGGTCATCTGACTATAAACAACGAACGTATTCAGGGGCCTTTAACAGAAACAGGTGTTGCTGCCACAGTAGCCGATTGGAGAGCGATGGTTGGTCACGCTTTGAATTTGACCACGGAGCAAGACCACAACATGATGATCTACGTTTATAAAGGTCGTGTTCAGTTAAAAGATCGTGAGATCAATCAAGGCGAAATGGCGATTCTATCGAAAGGTGAATGGGTTGAATTACAAGCCGAAAAGGAGAGTGGTGCTCTGATTTTTATTGGCGAACCAATCAATGAACCAGTGGTTCACTATGGCCCTTTTGTAATGAATAGCATGGAAGAAATAGAACAAGCAATCCAAGACTACAATTCAGGATTGTTTGAAACCTACTAGCGTCAACATCCTAACTCCCTTTTCTGTGAGTAGCGCAGTTATCAACAGTTTTGAGCCTGACTATTGGGCTCGACCAGAAGCAGATACGATAATCCACTGCCATCGAATTTGCGTTAGCCACGTCTAATCCACGTGGCTTTTTTCTACTTCTGATTCCATCGCATGATGGCTTCTTTTCCTGCTTCAATACCTAACTCATAAGCTTGGCGCAATGGTGCTGGCGAGCGACTCAATCGTTTTAATTTAAATGATTCAGGAGGACAAACTTGGATGATTTCGACTCCCGATGGTGGATTGTCGATCAGTGCTAACGTTTGATTGTAGCGAACTTCACGCGTCAACATCGGCTCAATTAATCCTGGCGTTTCTTTCAACATCCGTTTGGTTAGTGCGCTGAACTTTCCTTTCGGCTTTTGATAGCTAGAGGGTTGGCTGCGTAAAACCATAATCTTTTTGGCTCCTCGCTTTATTGCTTCTGCGACAGGAAGGGCATCAGAAACCCCACCATCAACGTATCGGGTGCCGTTCAGTAAGACACCATTTCGGTAAAGTACGGGAAGCGCGCTGCTGGCTTTCATTGTTTCTGCGAGCTCGTCGACATTAGGAGTATGGTACTCGGCTTGGCCATTGTCTTGACGTGTTACGCCTAAAAAGAAAGGTCTCGAATCCGCTTTTAGTGCGGATTTGTCGATACCAAGCTCTTCGAGAGTGACGTTCCACATCCAATCTAAGTTCATCATATCGCCGCCACGTAGAATCTGAGATGGTGAGATGAATTCTTTCCTTAAACTGTAATCGAGATAGATTTTTAAGTTGCGCCCGGGCATTTTAGCTAAATACGCCGCCAAGTTACTTGCGCCCGCCGATACGCCCCAAAAGCTATCAAATGGAGAGAAATCGTTAGCGAGAAAATGATCGAGTATGCCGCAAGAAAATACACCTCGCATCGCACCACCTTCGACAATCAACGCACGCTCTCCTACTTGTTCCATCACTGTGTTCCGTTCTTTACCTATTGGATGAATAGAATGCAGCTTAACGCATAACGGTTTTATACCCAAGTGGTCCTAAGTGCTAGGGCATCTCCTTAAGTAAAAGAAAAGGGCATCGATGGATGCCCTTTTTATATTAAGCCTAGGGAGTTACAGGTTATTGAGCAGCTCATTTAGTGAAAGCGCACTGAATAAATATGTCACTCCCACACAGAAAGCGGCGCCTGTAATTCCGATACTGATCGTTGTTGTAATTAAAAGAAGTGTCATCTTAGACATACAAGATCAAACTCCTTTTTTATATTTAAGTGGGGCGTTGTGCGTCTGGTTATCGTTTTGAATCATGATGCAAGCGCCCTAAGTTTATTGTTCTAATAAAAGTGATGATCACTTGTCAAAAAAGCAGATAAATAGCACCCAAACTGTCGTTAATGCGAGCAGCGGAGTGAATACTTTCTGTATAGAGGCGCCATCGGTTAGGTTGTAGATTTTGATGGATTCGTTATAGAACGCCCGCTTGAACGCCTTAAAAGAAATATCATTTTTCACATGAGATTGTTCATAGTGTAGGTGTGCTGCGTCTGATAGTTGGTATTCTAAGTCTTGGAGTTCGTACTCTTTGTTAAGAAATGCCTCCCAAGCCGAAAGACGGGCTATCGTTTTTGGAGATTGATTACCCTTTAACTTCTCTAGACGTTTGGCATAAGCAGCTTGATATTTATCCACGGTGTATTCCTGTCTGAATAGACGTTGAGTTAGAACATTTGTAAAAAGAAAAACGAGCAAAAAAGGGGCTTTACGTTCTATGTCTGTGATAAATGCTAAGGAGCTCAATGGTCTATTTCTCTGATGTCGCGAATAATATTGATTGAACTTAAATGCGACAAACAAAATAATTTACTCAAGATAACAACGAATATTTGTTGCCTTTTAAAGAAAAGCGATAGTGATGCGAAGTGGTGGCTTTGATCGGGAAGAAACCCGCTTTCGTAACGGCTTGCGTTTACTGAGAAAAAGTAAACGCTGGAACTATCGCTGGATTGGTGTGAGTTATTTATCGTCAAAAATCATTAATATCAACTATGCTTATAGTTCGACTTTTCGTAAATGAACTCAATTTAGATGAGCGGAAATAATACTGATTTTTGAGCGTGGGTGAGCTTGGAGGGTTAAGCTAATCCATTGATTAATAAAAAAGTAAAGTAGTACAGAGCTAGGGTGAACTTCAACTTAAAGGTGACGGTATGGATATACAATCAACCATTATTGAATATGCGATAGCGATAATAGGCTTACTTTTGACGGGAGTTGCCCTCTGAGCAATACTGCCCAGAGGATAGAAAGTATATTGGCTGTTTGTTAGCGGTTGATATTGTACCGAGCCATTGCAGCTTCTTCTGACGACACAACCGTTTTACCAATTGGTGCGAGTGAAATAACCGCAAGCTTCAGGTGTTGGAGTGCAAACGGAATACCAATGATGGTTACAAAACACGCTGCGGCGGAAAGTACGTGACCGATTGCTAACCAAAGGCCTGCAAAGACAAACCAAAGGACGTTACCGATAACGCCTAGAGGGCTCGTACCAATGTCCATTTCATTGGTCAATTCATCGCGTGAAATGGCTTCTTTTCCGAATGGGAAAAAGGAAAAATTACCCATAACGATACACGCACGCCCCCAAGGTATTCCGATGATGCTAATAAAGGCTAAGATACCGAAAAACCACCATAGCAACCCCATAAATACGCCACCAAATACAAACCAAATGATGTTACCGAGTGTTCTCATTCTATTTCCTTTACTCTTGAATATGACGATGCAGGTTCCTGAGGGTATAGTAATGTAAAACTAGAACCACTCCGTTAATAAACGTGATCCGTTCCCTCATTCACTTGCTTGATAGAATAGCCGCATAAGTATTAACAGAGAATGAATGACTCTCTGAAGCTACGTTTGTTTTAGTATAGAGCGTAATACTCGATTAAGCACATAGCCAAGAATTAAGCTACCTAGAGGTAACTTTCTCGATATATTGACAAATTTGCTCTGCTAACTGATGGCTAGCAATGTTGCGTTTCACTACTTCACTAGCGATTTTTCCAGATTCAACGACGCTAAACCAGTCGAACAACATCGCATGAAAACCTTTGCTCGTCAGCATTGGCGTCCAATCTTTCAAATTGATTTTTTGCTCTTGGTTCGCTTGCCATCGTTTCCCTTCAACGAAAGAGTCGAATTCCACTGCTTTGTTAGCATAACAAGCTTGAACGCGCTCCACAGTCACACCGAAGTTACGATTCATCGAAGCGTGGAGTAAAGTATCTCCGTGTTGCCACTGAATATCTAAACGCGCCAATTGGTCACCCTCAAGCTGATGCGTTATGTAAGCCTCTTTTAAATCGTTTTTGGCTGTCACGTTAATACTGTCTAATGGGTGAATAAAATCATCAAATATAAAGGTACGAATATCGCCTGGTAGTTGGTGGCGGTTCTTTTCCCAGCGTAGCGATTTTAGGTCAGAAATGTTGCCTTGCTGTACTTCTGGCATGTGTTGGTTGTAAAGCGGAATATGACGTCGGTTGAAGCCCACATAAAGTGGTTGTTTTTCTTTTTCGGCAATATCGTACAGTTTTTCCACGTCATCAGCATTGTCCGCTAATGGTTTGTCGACAAAGGTTGGGATTCCATTCTGCAAAAAGAATGCTGCGATTTGAGGATGTACGCTTGTTGCCGCATGAATCATGACAGCATCTACGCCAAAGTGCAGAAGCTGCTGGTAGTCTTGACAGGTCTCTGAGATTCGATATTGCGTAGCCAGACTCTCAAGTGCATTTGCGTTGCGGGTACAAAATACAAGTTCGATATTTGGAAGCTGAGTGATAACGGGAAGGTATGCTTTCTGAGCAATATCGCCTAAACCAATAATACCAATTTTCATCCTAGTCCTTATTTCGATGTATGGATGGCAGGTTGTAGTATAACGCTTGGCAAGCTGATGAGTTTAAATGCCTTGTTAGAAAAGAGCCTGACTCACATTTTGAGTCAGGCTTTATTGGTCCACTTAGGAAGTCGTGCGGCAGTCTTTGAATATATCTAACTTGCCGTCGTAGGCTTGGGTTTGTACATCCATAATGCCTAATAAAGAGTGGAACACGTTATCATGTGAGTACTGTCCTGCCTTTTGCGCTTCATTCGACAAACAGTCGGTGTTGATTTGTTTCACTTGCTTAAAGCCGGAAGATAGCCACATGAGCAAAGGAACACGTTTTTGGAAGTCTGGTGCAAGGCCGTAAGGCATGCCATGTAAGAACAATCCGTTTTCGCCTAATGATTCACCATGATCCGATACGTAGATGAGAGCGGTATTATATTGAGACTCTAATGCTTTGAGTTTGTTGATGGTTTCTGCCAACACAAGATCAGTGTAGCGTACCGTATTGTCGTACGTATTCACGATTTGTTCGACGCTACAGTTTTCTATATCTGCACGTGGGCAGTCTGGTTTGAAAAACGCTTTGTCTCTAGGATAACGCTGGAAGTAGGTAGGACCATGGCTTCCTATAAGATGCATGGCGACAACGCGATTGCCGTGCATATCCGCAACTTCTTGATCAAAGTGATCTAACAGCGCCATATCGTAACAGGTTTGACCGTTACACAGAGGACTTGCTTGCTTTCGGTTCACTTCAATTTTCTTGATCTTGTGGGCGACTTCTTTGTCTCCGCCATCATTTTCTTTCCAGATTAGGTCAACTCCAGCGCGCTGCATGATGTCGAGAGCATTATCTTGGTTATCTGCCTTGGTCCGTTCAAACTTGCTTCGCGTGAGCTGAGAAAACATGCAAGGCACAGATACTGCAGTTGCAGTGCCACAAGACGCAACCTCTTGAAATGAAATCACATCCAGCTTACTGGTGTAAGGGTTTGTCTCTCGCTTATAGCCATTGAGTTGGTAGTTCTGCGTTCGAGCGGTTTCTCCGACAACAAACACCAGTAGTGTCGGCTTGTTCTGTGCTTGCTTTACTGCGCTATCTGACTGCTTTGCATCGATTCCAATCTCGCGGTACGGTTCTGGCGTGGTGAAGTATTTCTCCTTTACATACCCAGTCGCGCTGTAAACGAATTGAGTGGGAATAATGATTTTTTTCAGATAGCTGTTATTGCGACCGACAGATGCATAGTCTTGGTAGTAAACACTGGCAATAACAGCAATTACTGCAAGAGATGACAACATCGACACCAACTTCGTGAGAGAAAAATACAGCAATTGGTGGCGCTGAGATTGCAACTTGACCTTATAGACAATCATCGCAGGGACGCCCCCCATAAGTAGCGTCCAGATTACAGAATAAGTACTCAGGTAAGAGCTTGCCTCGCTCGAATCGGTTTCAGCAATATTAGCAATCATTCCAGAATCGAAAAGCGTGCCATAGTTGTAACTTGCGTAGCTCACCATACTCGAAATTATGAGCAAAATAATAAAGAATGGCTTTCCAACCCAAGGCCAACTAAATAAGTTAAAAAGGAAATTGAGCGCGGCAAGAAAGAAAATGGGTATCGTAATAATAAAACCAATTTTGACATTATCTAGGCTTGAAAAAATACCATTCAGCTCTTTGTAAATAGGAATGTTTACAACCAGCGCGAAATAGAGTGCCAACAAGAAAGTAAAGGTAACGTACGAGATACCTTTCTGTTGCAAATTATGTGTCTTCATAAGTAAATGTCTTGAATCAAAATCAGAGCAAGAACGAAGCCCAAATAAAAAGGGCAAGAGTGAGCGCAACAAATACTGCAGCCGAGCCGATATCTTTGGCTCTACCACTGAGCTCGTGCCAGTCATCGCTAACACGGTCGACAACCGCTTCTATGGCGGAATTAATAAGTTCGACGATCAGGACCAATAACAGGCTACTGATCATCAGTACTCTTTCAAATGTGGTGACTGGAAGGAAAAAAGCACAGACGGAAAGCACTAAGGCTAGAATCAATTCTTGTCTGAAGGCGGCTTCGTATTTCCATGCGGCTTTCAATCCCTGAAATGAATAGCCGGTCGCATCCATGACACGGCGTAGACCTGTTTTACCTGGCTTCAAAATATGACCTTACTACAGCTTAATAATTTAAATTGTGCATCTATCCAAACGATGAAAAGAGACTAATCGTTCTTGCGTGAAACATTTGTGAATGGCGTTCATCACACAACGATATAGGGTTTGAATAAGAAAAAAGAGTTGAATTAATCAAGGTCGTAGACGGTATAGCCTTTATTCTGAAGGCATTTTCGCAGTACGAGAGATTGTGTCTTGGTGGAGTCATTGCTTCCACTCAACGCTCCGGCCCCTGCTCCTACAGCACCGCCTGCAGCGGCACCTACAGCAGCCCCTCCTATCCCGCTTTCTAGTGCTCCAGCTGCCGCCCCAATTAGTGCACCTGTAACTGCACCATTAGCGGTTTCAGATTTAGCAGCTTCCGCTTTGTCTACGTTATCCGCATACCCTTGGCAATAAAGAAAATCTTGTTCATATTTAGCAGGATCAACATTGGTCATGTCGACAACAGGCTTTTGATTATAAGTACAAGCGGTAAGAGTAGAGGCAAGCGTCATAACCAGAATAAAAGGTTTGTACATGAGTATTATCCATTTGTTCTGTGAATTTATGGATTAAATGTACACTGTTTTATTGTTGGGCTCTGTCGCTGGAGTGTATTGAAGTGTCGTCTTCTGTAAAGGGGGAAAGACGTTAGCTTAACTGTCTGATTTTGGGAGACGAAGTGTGAAGCAAGCACCACCAAGTGGGCTATGAGAAATCGAAACCTCACCATGTTGAAGTTCCATTATTTGCCTGACGATCGCCAAACCGAGCCCAAATCCACTCGTGTTTTTGTTTCGGGACTCATCCGCGCTATAAAATGCTTCAAAAAGGTGAGGCCAATGCTGCTCTTCTATACCTATACCATCATCATGTACATGGATTAAGCAGCTTTGCTGATCACTTTTTATCTCAACCATAATTTGAGTATTTGCGTATCGCATTGCATTGCGTAGCAGATTATCCAAGGCACGTTTTAGCAGTTTTGGATCAGCGAATGCGCGTGCGTTTTCAGAGTTTGTTTCATTGAGTGAGATAGATAACTTGGTCTCTTTTTGCCATCTCTGTTTTAACTCACTAACTAACTTGGCGAGTGCTACGTTTTCTGTTTGCAACGCCGTATCTGGGCGTTCCATTTTGGCGTAATAAAGCAGCTCTTCAACCATATCTTCCATCTCGTCAATGTCCTCGACGATACTACGTACATGCTTTTTCTGTTGTTCGGTTAATGTAGAGTCCGATAACAAGTCAGCTTGCCACTGCAAACGAAAAATAGGAGTGCGTAATTCATGCGCAACTGCATTGGTCAGCATTTTATTGCTAGTGATCAGGCGAGAAACTTTGTCAGCCATCGTATTAAAGCTTTTGTTCAGCGTTCCAACGGACTTGGCACTTGAGGTGCTTGCTCGTGCTTTGAAGTTGCCTGAAGCAAACTCTACCGTGACTCTTTCTAACTCACGAATTCGACGACTCAAAAACCAGATCAGCAGTATGCAATACAGAGCAAATCCGGCTAAAAAGAATAACCATACAATGTTGTCATCAAAGTTAATCGCCTGAATAACTGAGCTATCCGGATCATCGATCATTTTGAAAATAGGGGTGTCCGCATCTAGGCGGAACCATATATCCCTTTCTTCGTCGTAAGCAACGTTAACAGAGGTGTCACTTTCAAATGCTTTTCTGATGTCCTCTGGAAGTTCTTCGAGCGTGTGAGGAATCAACAAGCGATGGCTGGACGTGGCAAATTGCTCAAGCTGTTGTTGAGTGTATTCTAGTCCGTGCTCTTCGTAGATAGGATAGATAAGATCGTGGAAAGCTTGACCTTCTTGCTCTTGTAGCAGGTAATCGTAATCTGTGTTGATCTCATAGACTAAGAATTCGTAACCCCACAAACTCACCATAAATAGAATGATAAGACCGACAAAGCTTTCCAGATAAATCCGTCTCATTATTCATTCCATGCATCAGGCATAAATAGGTAGCCTTTGCCGCGAACCGTAATGATTTTTTGTGGAGAGCAAGAAGCATCGCCTAATTTTTTTCTCAATGTCACAATACGGTTGTCAATGGTGCGATCTGTACCGTCGTACTCAATACCACGTAGTGTTTTCGTTAACCACTCACGTGAGAGTGTTTTTTCTGCGTGTGTTGCGAGAACCCATAATAAATCGAACTCACCGTCAGTCAGCGCAATTTCTTCCTGGTTCATGACGCATGATTTACGTAATCGGTTTAAACACAGCACTCCAATTTGTAGACCGTTTTCGGACTCGGTAGAGGCTGCCTCTTTTCTTCTCAATAGCATGCGAATGCGTGCCAGCAGCACGCGAGGTTTGATAGGCTTGGTAACAAAGTCATCGGCGCCAATTTCTAATGCGGCGACGTGATCGAAGTCGTCATCACTCGCTGTCAGCATCAACACTTTGCCTTTGTAGCATTCACGGATTTGACGACATACGCTCAGGCCGTCTTGTCCAGGTAGCATCAAATCTAACAAAACCACGTCTGGCTGTGTGTCAATAATCGCTTCCGGTGCGTCTGTCCCGTTGTCGATACATTTGACCTGGAAACCTTGTTCAACAAAATACTCTCCCAGCATAGCTTGTAATTTGGGATCGTCTTCCACGATGATTAAAGATGGTTTGACTTGTTGTGCGTTCATTTGAGTGATGTATACAATATTTAATATCACCGGAACTTAAACAAATTTACGAATTATTTCAAATAAAGCTTTCTCAGAATAAGGTTATCGGATGAGTTGATTCGATAAATACCCCAAGTAATGATTCAAACTTAATCATTAATCACATTTTGAAAAGTCTAAAAAAGGCGCAACTGTTGCGCCTTAATATGGAATATTAGAGTGAACTTACGTTTTATTCGGTGGTGCACACGACACTGTTGTCGCTGCCAAAAGCATTGGGAACATAAGCGTCGGCTTGAGGGTCGTTTTCCCACTTTGCATCATTGAGCAAGTAGCGGAACTGAACATTCTGCTCTTTAGGTAAGCGCGTTTTAAATTTAAATTGACGGCTTTTCTTCATTAATTTCATCGGTTCTGGCTGCCAGTTGTTAAAATCCCCAGCAATATGAATGGAGTCCCACTGGTCTTTATCTAGCTCGAACGTGACTTCAACTTCATCTTTTGTCTTAAAGAATCTCTTTTTAAGCATTGATCTTTCCTTGTTCGTACAAAAACTGTTCTAACTATTACTCGTGTTTCATAACGATTTCAAGTTTTATCGAATTGTCGCTGGTATCAGGTGAAGAACTATCTAAATGATGAATAGCTTAATCGCTATGAGTTCTTGTGAGAGGGGAGCGGTATTGAGAAGCCTCAAGGGTAAGGAACCGTTAACGTACCAAGTTTTTAGGCGAGGCGGAACTCAGAGTCCGTATCTTGAAGTCAAACCGTTATCATGTATTATCTTAAATCACCATTTTTGTTGATGTAGCTATGTTGAAGTTTAACCGCACATTGTTGACCGCGATAGTTTGTTTAGCCGCTATGCTTTTGAGCAGTGTCGCTCCTATGGCGAAGGCTTCAGCCCCGGTGAAAACAATTGAAGTACGCGATATTATTGTTCAACAGGCTGCTCTGCACAAACAACTTGGCGTCAATGACGACTGCGTAGAGTCACATCACGATGGGTCAACTATCAATAAGGTGCAACAGTCTCACACGAGTTGTAGCTCTTCCTGCATGGTCAAAATTCCCGCCAACTTATCTCAAAACGACTTACTGCTTCTTCCTTACAGCCTTGCATTGATTGATAGGCCTTTAGTCGAAAAAGTAGTGACAGTGATCACCAAGCTTTATCGTCCTCCGATTGTTTAATTTCTCATCTCAAATTACTTGGGGTTTCCCCCTTTTTACCAAATGAAATGATTTGGCATTTGAATGCCACAAGGAAATAAACAATGAAAAAACTACTTGCCTTATGTAGTGCACTTTTACTGACTTTTACCGCTCACGCAGCGCAATTTGAAGAAGGGAAGCACTACAAAGTTCTGGATGTTAAGAAAGCATCGAAACCTGTTGTGACGGAATTCTTTTCTTTTTATTGCCCACATTGCTACAAGTTTGAGTCGCTTATTGAGCGTTTAAAACCTGCTCTGCCAAAAGAGGCAAAGTTTGAAAAGGTACATGTGGGGTTCATGGGCGGAGATATGGCGATTCCGATGGCCAAGTCCTACGCGACGATGGTATCGCTCGGGGTTGAAGATACAATGATTCCTGCCATGTTTGCCCAAATTCATCAAAAGCGACAAGCGCCAAAAGATGACGCTGAGCTGAAACAGCTCTTCGTTGATAATGGCGTAGAAGGTAAGAAGTTTGATGCCGCTTACAATAGCTTTGCCGTAAACTCAATGCAGAAAGGCTTTGACAAACAATTTGCAGCCAGCACGTTAAGAGGGGTTCCAGGTGTGGTTGTGAACAATAAATACATTGTTTTGGCCAACGAAATTCGTACTTACGACGAGTACAATCAATTAGTTAATTACTTATTGACGCTGTAACTATAAATAGCATTGATGCTTAAAAATGGCGACGATAGAGTCGCCATTTTTTATGCTTATCACTTTCGCATTATCTAAGAACGCTTGTACATGCTTGAGTCGGAACACTAGTCATAAATATGGCATGCGGATAAAACAAGCTAGCAGCAGTGATTGCAACATTACATGGCTGAGCAATCGTAGTTTTAATCACATTGGTAAGCACGGCGCCTGTATTATTTACTGTTTGAGCGGCGGCTTGTTGTGCCTGGTAAGACACGCAACCTGTCGTTGCATTGATCATCGCAGTGCTAAACAAAAGTTTGCGAAAAAACATATTCATATCCTTTGTGAATGCTTTGAAATACTTATATGTGGATTGATTCATAAATAAAACAAAACAGTGTTCAAAATATGTGTGCATTCACGAAATGAACATTGTTTTATAAAAAGACGTTTTTTTGTGATCTTAGCACTGGACAGACCAGGCTATGAAACTAAAGCCAATCCGTGCATTACGATTACGCTGAAGGTCAGCTTGCTCCTCATTCCTTGATATCCCTTGGGCTCGGCGTCTTGTTCGACTTTCCTCACGAGTTTTTCTGCATACCAAATAGCAAGATACCCAATTGCTAAGAGTAGGGTAGCGACCGCGTAATGTTTGTGACCCTGCAGTAATGCGCCCCAAGCAAGTAAGACAAAAAGGTTGCTGAGAATTAATATATTTCTGCTAAGGCGGTGGTAGTAATGCTCAATGCCGTTACCCCAAAGGATGCCGGATAAAAAACTTAATATAACGGCGCTGTATGCGATGAAAAATTGCTGGCCACTTAAATTGAACAGTGAGATGTCAGTGAAAATCAGCCCTAAACTAAACACAAATGGAACCAGGCCTAAGTAACCGAGTTGTAGCATGGTTGAGCGTGTTGTCATGGTCGTCACCTTACAATTGTTGCTCTATCATATTGGTAAGCGTAGTACTTGTCGGTGATGTGGAGCTTGGAAAAGTGGCAATAACTTTGCCTTCGGAGCTAATTAGAAACTTATAGAAGTTCCATTTTGGTTTGATGCCAGCTTGGTTAGTAATCTCGCTGAATACGGGGTTTGCATCTACGCCTAATACTGAGGAGCGAGCCATCATTGGAAAGGTGACCCCGTAATCGAGATAACAGACTTTCGCTGTGTTTGTTTCGCTTCCTCTATCCTGTCGGAAGTCATTGCTCGGGAAGCCTATAACGGTGAAGTTTTGGTCTTTGTAAGTTTGATAGAGGGTTTCTAACTGTTCGAACTGAGGAGTGAAGCCGCACTGGCTTGCTGTATTGACGACTAGTAGTGTCTTTCCCTTAAAGCTTTCGCATAGATCGACTTCTTCTGTTGAGTTTAACAACCTTTGCTTACCTTGAAGAATATCAGGGCACTCAGATGCAAGAGCAAGCGAATTCATGGAGAGAAAGCCAACGAGAGCGACGAGTTTCAGTAATCCTTTCATGGTGTTGTTCCCTTTGTTTTCAATAAGTATAACTACTCAAGTGCAAAGAGGATCGATCAAAAAAGCCGCACAAATGCGCGGCTTCTTTCAGAGCTGGGATTTAATTATGCCAGTTTTAATTCGAACTGGTTGCGGTACATCACCATGTCTTCAATAGTCAGCACTGGCATGTTGTGCAGGCGACCAAACGCAACGATCTCTGGTGCTTTTGCCATCGTGCCATCTGGGTTGGTCACTTCACATAGTACGCCAGCGGGTTGAAGCCCTGCCATTTGCATCAGGTCAATCGTACCTTCTGTGTGACCACGGCGAGTCATTACACCACCTGGACGTGCGCGCAGAGGGAATACGTGGCCCGGGCGAGCAAGATCCTCAGGTTTCGCATGCGGGTTTGCCGCCGTTTTAATGGTCGTCACTCGGTCTGCTGCTGAAACCCCCGTTGTTACACCAACTTTCGCTTCAATAGAAACCGTAAATGCGGTTTGGTTTGCGCTGTTGTTGTTTACTACCATTGGAGGCAGTTCCAGTTTGTCTGCTTGAGCATCTGTTAAGCACAAACAAACGATGCCGCTACATTCGCGGATCATCAATGCCATTTGCTCGTTAGTGAGGTGCTCGACTGAATAAATGATATCGCCTTCGTTTTCGCGATCTTCATCATCAAGAAGTAGTACGCCACGACCTTCTTTTAAAGCGATAAGTGCGTTTTCAACGCGAGTAATTGGGTCGCCGAATTCGGCAAGTAGTGATGACTGATTCATGGTTAACTCCTAAATTTCACCAGAATCAGGGCGGTATGAGAGATCGTCGTAAAATACGATCAAAAAGAAGTGCACCAGCACTCTTAGCAATCTGACTCGCTATGCTGGTGTATTCTTATTCTCTTTCATCCGGACTATAACCGTCGGCTCTGGCATCTCACCAGATCTGCTGACCTCGACGAATCGAGCGCTCGCGGGCTCACTTGAAAAAGTATACCGCCGGTGGGGAATTTCGCCCCGCCCTGAGAACAATTAAAAATGTGCCACTTCATCCAAGTTGTGAGGAAGTGGAGCTAGGATAGTACTGCGAACTGAATAGCTTGGAAAGTCGATTCCATCTGTATGATGGAAAAGTGTGCTATCGACGGAAATAATCTGTGCGAATAAAGTGATCAATCTGCTGTGGCACGAAGGTGTTGTAAATCAGGCTCGTATGCGTTTGTTTCACTTCGATATGATCTTGCATACCTTCCAGTCTTGTCTCTTCTACGGTAACCGTACCGTCCGACATGGTGTTGTCATTACGGATCAACAATGGGCGAGCGCCAATCGGCATCGTTCCTGCGATACTGCCGAGTTTTTGAGGGAAATCCCAAGCGTCATCATGTCTGTTTAATCCGTGGTGTGGCGAATTGCCTAAAATTGCACCCAATCCGAGATCTTGAATCCGACCTACTATGGACGCGCCTTTAAGAGGCGAACCGATAGCGACAACATGAGAGATTAAGTTAGTGCTCGGTTTTCTGTTGGCGAGATAGCGCTTAATCATCAAGCCTCCCAAGCTGTGTCCCACGAGCACGTTTGTGGTCAGTGGATTAAGCGAATGATCAATAGAATCAAACAGTGAAGACTCATCGATAGCAACAGTGTTATAGCTGAGTACTTGCGTTTCGTATCCGAGTTTTCTCAGCTTTTGGCTAAGAGGCTGCATGACCAGCCCATGCATATAAAGACCATGTAAGATGATGATTTTCATAATACCTCCTAGATTTATGACGTCGTAGATATCCTACTCTAATTAACAAAGAACTACTTGTGCTTTGTGGTGCATATTTACGTTTTGCTGCAAAGTTTGACTGCTGTAGCAAGCGACTCAGCCCAGTAAATCCTGTACTTGTTGTTGCAATTGATTACGATTTAAAGACGCAGGACTTAACACTTCACCGATAACAACATCCACTTTTGACCAAAAACGAGTCGGTCGTTTTGTGAGAGCATGTCCGCCTTTGTGGCTGAAAAAAGAACCCCAAAGCCCTTTTAACGCCATAGGGATGACAGGAACAGGGTTACGTTCAAGGATTTTATCTACACCAGGGCGAAACTCACCCAATTGACCGTTAGACGTTAAACGACCCTCAGGGAAGATACAGACAACCTCACCGTCGTTAAGTGCTTGTTCAATCTGTTCAAATGCTCGTCGGTAAGTGTCGGCACACTTACGTGGAGAACAGATCGGGATAACACCGGCATGACGGAATACATATTTAAGAACAGGTAGCTCGCTGATGGACTTGTCCATCACAAAACGAACCGGGCGAGTAGAGGTTCCCATCAAAATCAATGCATCGACATAGCTAACATGGTTAGCCACGATTAACGCAGCACCTTGTTCAGGAATATGTTGGCGCCCCTTTACGGACACACGATACATACAATGGCTGAGTAAATAACTGATAAAGCGTTGTGTAAATTCCGGTACTTGACGATAGACATAGATTGCCACGAAGAAGTTACCTATTGCCATCATGGCAAACAGTTCCACAATAGAAAGCTCTAGTGCGCTGAGTACAACGATCGAAACCAAAGCAGACACCACCATAAACAACGCATTCATGATGTTGTTAGCAGCAATGGCACGTGCACATTCCCCTTTGTTTGAACGAGATTGGATGAACGCATAAAGAGGAACAATAAAGACACCGCCGCTTACACCAACAAGGAACAGGTCAATCATGACGCGCAGATGTTTGGATTCAGCAACGAAGCTTTGCACATCATAAAAGTGAATCGGAAGTGATGGATAACTTGGGACGGCCCATAGCAAGTCGACGCCAAAGACTGTCAGACCAAGGATACCGAATGGCAAAATACCAAGCTCAACGTGGTTGAAAGAGAGCTTTTCACACAACCAAGAGCCTGTAGCGATACCAATGGAAAACAATGCCAACAGTAAAGAAACGACAGTACTGTCTGCAAACAAATGTTCACGCGCAAAGTTAGGGAATTGAGTCAGGTAAGTCGCACCCATGAACCAAAACCAACTGATGGCTAGAATAGACATCCAAATGCCTCTCTGTTTTTTTGCCACTTTTAACGTGTTCTTTAAACCAGAAATTGGTTCAAATTTCGCTTTGTCATTCGATTGGCTAGGCATCGTTGGAATATTCACACTGCTCATAAAACCAAGTAAAGACAAGGCAATCACGACACAAGAAGCAATCAAGGTACCATTAGGAATGGCTAACAGCAGGCCTGCGCTAAGCGTACCTATAAGAATCGAAAGGAACGTGCCCATTTCAACCCAAGCATTTCCTTTAACAAGCTCATTTGGTTTGAGCGCTTGTGGTAGTAAGGCGTATTTTACGGGACCAAAATAGGCCGATTGAGTGCCTGTCATAAACAAAAGAGCCAGCATCAGCATGGCACTTTGAGTGGCAATAGCGGTTGCAGCGCAAGACATGATAGCCAGCTCGATGAGCTTTAGACGCCGGATTAATTTGGCTTTGTCCATGCTGTCAGCGACGGCACCAGCATGCGCAGAGAATAGAAAAAAAGGTAGGATGAATAAGCCTGCCGCCAAATTAACAAATAGATTAACGGATATTGGTAAGTTATCAATTTGGCTGTATGTCACCATCAATAACAGAACGTTTTTGTAGATGTTGTCATTGAGTGCGCCAAGACACTGCGTCACAAAGTAAGGAAAAAAGCGTTTTGAGAAAAACATGCTGGCTCCGATTAAACAAAGTCGAATGAGATGGGAGCACTTTATGCTCAATGAACGATTAAACCAGCTTTCTCTGTCAAGTGACGTTGCATGCCACCAAAAGTAACGAAATTCGTTACTTTCATCTCCATTTGTTTATTGAGTTACTAATTTCGAGACTTCTGAGTAGGTTTTCTTTCCCATGGTTCAAACAAAGGGAACGTCCAGCGACGCATCGCAATAATCAGAGAGGTGCCGTGTTTTTCGTCCATATCGAGAGAGCTATCACTTTGGCAAGCCTGATAAAACTCATCGATGACCTTTTGCAGTTTCTGTTGTAGCTTCTTGTTGGTTGGTACACTCATCAATCCTGTTGCCATGGACAACTGTTCATCTTCACCGGAAAAGTAGCTTTGGAAAAAGGCGTCTTGAACTTGCTGTTGGAAGAACCGTTGAATAGGGCCGCCCATCTGCCACTTAAATGTCGGAGATATACGCAAACGAATTTTGTTATTTGGCTGCAAGTCGATGATGTTCAGACGATCCAACTGAGCCAGCTTTTGCACCAGTTCCAACTCATTGAAGGTGTATTGCTGAACGATTTGTTCAAACTGATAGCCATTTACAACACAGATTGCCACGAGTAGCAGGGCTTTATCGTCAACCAACTGCTTTTCTTGCTCTAACGTTAGCGACTCTAGACCTTTGTTGTGCGCAGCCGCGAGCTTAAACAGTTCCGCCATTTCTAAACCAATCAATTGGCAAATGCGTTCTAAGCGTTCAAGGCTAATGTGTTGACCTTCAGCGAGTAAACGTTTGACGCTTCCTTCACTTAAATCAAGGTGTTGTGCAACATCGACATAATGCAGCCCAGCTAACTTTAGTTGGCGTTTAAGCTCTTTAATTAACGTACAGCTTTCTGACATTTACGCTGTTACCTCGTCGTGTAACTGCTCTAGGTACGTTTGCATAAAGGCTTTGCGTTTTTGCGCTTCGCGTCTCGCTGACTCTGTGTTCATGGTTTCGGCGATTTTGAATAGCTTGGCCTGGAAGTGATCCAGAGTGAATTGTTTGTCGTCGAGCTCTCGCTGTTGAGCAAAGATGTCTTTGTCATCGTAAAGTTGCGCATCAAACTCAGTGCTCACTTGTATACAGCGAGTAATGCCAATTGCGCCTAAAGCGTCCAGACGGTCGGCATCTTGAACGACTTTTGCCTCCAATGTGTTGGGTCTGATATTAGCGCTAAAGCTGTGTGCTTCTATCGCATGGGCAATGGCATCATGGTATTGCTGCGGATAATCGATACTTTCTAAAAACGCGACCGCTTTTTTGGCTGCAATGATTGAGCTCTGCTTGCGGTTTGGATGATCTTTCGGATAGGTAAAACAATCATGTAAATAGGCGGCCGGTAATACAATCGCGATGTTTGCATTTTCTTCTTCGCAGAGCTGCTTTGCTGTTTTGACTACGCGCTTTACGTGTTTAAGATCATGAGCTGCATCTACTTGCATCTCTTGCTGCATAAATTCCAAAAATTGCGGTTCTATCTGGCTTAATGACGTCATGGTTCATATCTACAACTAAAATGAAGTCAGAAGTATGCCGAACGCAGAGAGGAATTTCCAAGTTCGATAGTGTAATTGAGATTTAGCCATCAGAACCTTATGCAACTTAGTAAGTATCGGGTCATCTTAAATAGCATTTTTGTGCGCTCGGTTGGCTACTAAGGTCGTAAGACACAGAACAGCAGTGACGTTTGCCAATAGCAAAAGGGCCTGATGATTTCGTCAGACCCTTTTTCGTTTTAGTCGGTATTTTTACGAACCTTAGCGCTTGAACGTCACTTGCTCTGCTTGTTCAAGATGAATATGAGTCGTCGCAGGTTGCGTTTCTGCAATGACTTTACCGTGACGAACCGAGTAGCGCACAGTCACTTGGCGACGTACTGCATCAAAGCCATTTTCAGCTGGAAGAATCAGAAGACTACCTGATTTGCCTTCTTCAATTCCGTAATTGTCTTGAATGTTCAATGTGCGCGCTGAATTGGTGCTGATCAGATCCAGTGAGTTGTTGATTTGGTCGTAACCCATCACCTGACACACGTGCAGACCCATATGCAGCACTTGCAGCATGTTTGCAGTGCCTAGTGGGTACCAAGGGTCAAATACATCATCGTGTCCAAAGCAGACGTTGATGTTGGCATTCAGCATCTCTTTCACTCGTGTTACGCCGCGACGTTTTGGGTAATCATCAAAACGGCCTTGTAAGTGAATGTTCACCAATGGATTTGCCACGAAGTTGATACCGGACATGCGTAATAAACGGAACAGGCGAGATGCGTATGCACCGTTGTAGGAACCCATCGCTGTGGTGTGACTGGCCGTGACTTTATTCCCCATATCAAACTTGTGCGCTAATGCTGCCAGTGTTTCAACGAAGCGAGATTGTTCGTCATCGATTTCATCACAATGCACGTCGATCAGGCGGTCGTATTTTTGCGCTAACTCGAATACGTAGTGCAGTGATTCAATGCCATATTCGCGTGTGAATTCAAAGTGTGGAATCGCGCCAATCACGTCCGCCCCCAATTTGACGGCTTCTTCTAGCAGCTCTTTGCCATTTGGGTAAGAGAGAATACCTTCCTGCGGGAAGGCGACGATTTGGATATCTACCCACTCTTTCATCTCTTTACGCACTTCTACCATCGCTTTTAGGGCAATTAGGGTAGGGTCTGAAACGTCTACGTGAGTACGAACGTGTTGTACACCGTTTGCGATCTGCCATTTTAAGGTTTGTTTTGCGCGCGTTTTCACGTCTTCAATCGACAGCATTTCTTTGCGCTCAGCCCAACGTTCAATACCCTCAAACAATGTGCCAGAGATGTTCCAGCTTGGCTCGCCTGCGGTTTGCGTTGTGTCTAAGTGGATGTGCGGCTCGCAGAAAGGCGCCACCGCCATGCCGCCTTCAGCATCGATGGTGTCACCGTTATGATTAAGCTCCACATCGTTGCTTTCAATGCGCTTGAATTGACCATCTTCAATCAAAATTTGCTGCAGACCTTCTTGTCCTTTTAGCGTTACGTTTTTGATCAGTAGTGTTGTCATGATGGTTCCTTACGCTGGCTGTGTAGCCAGTGCTTTTTTGTTAAGAATAGGATTAAGAATCAGGAAGCTAATTGCGCCGCCAAGTACAGCGTTAATCGGCACTACGCCAGGCAGGAAGTGTCCCGCACCAACGCCAATCACGACAGCGATAATGCCAGCCCAGTTTACGCTTTGGAACTGGGTGGCTTCAAAGTTTGCGTAGCGTTTACGGTTCGTGAAGAAGTCAGCGATGATCACGCCGCCAATCGGTGGAATTGCCAACGATAAGAAGGTCAGCCAGCCAACAAAGTTATTGTAGAGCCAGAGAGCGCAGAGTGTGCCAACAAGCCCGTTCGCCATCGAGATGTATTTACTTGGTAAGCCTGTGATGTTGGAAAATCCAAGACCCGATGCGTAGAGCGCGTTGTCGTTAGTCGTCCAAATGTTTAATCCAAGTACGATGATGGCGGGAATTAATAAGCCTTGCGCAATCATCACTTCAGAGATGTCTGATTGACCAGTCACGGATGCACCTGCCGCGCCAAAGATAAACATTAACGAGTTACCGATGAAAAATGCCACCATGGTGATCATCACGGCGCTGCGCGGCTTTTTGCCAAAGCGCACGAAATCTGCCGTTAATGTACCAGCACTGACAAAAGAGCCAACAACCATCGCGAGAGCTATTGAAAAATCGAGTGGCTCGGTTGGTTGAACTTGTTGTAGTTCGCTAATACCGCCAACGCTATTTACTGCCTCAATGACAGAGTAACCGCCAAGTAGCGCAATGGCAGGAACGGCGATTGCTGACAGCACCATCAGTGCGGAGATGCCAAAGTAAACGGTCGCGGTCATGAGCAAACCGGAGACGAGGATCAACGTGTTGGTATCGATGCCCGTTGCTTTATGCACCGGAATCGCAAACATCGCGACACCAACTCCAAACCACCCAACTTGAGTTCCGCCAAGAAGAGCGGAAGGAAGCCAAGATCCTTTAGAACCAAAAGAGAAACGAGCAAGAAGGTGAGTCGAGAGACCAGTAGAAGCGCCGATGTAACCGAGGAAAGAAGTGTAAATACCGAGGATTAGGTTACCGATGAGAACAGCGAGGAAAAAATCATTAAAGGAGAGCCCAGTACCGAGAGAACCCCCTGTCCACATACTTGCGGAGAAAAAAGTGAGTCCTAACATCACCATGGTTAGTGATGCCACGCCTTTTCTGGCCGTGTTGGGAACTGGTCCAAGACTGTAGTTATTGTCTCCAGCCATTATTACCTCCGCACATTGAAATATTAAATTATAGCACCTGGTTTTCAGGCAAACGGCGCGTATTATCGTGATGTAAATTTAATAGTCAATGATAAAATTGCAATTTAAACGTTTGCTGGATTTTTGGTGTCTATTTTTTCTTTTAATAACAATGGTTTGATTTTTAAATTGTAAAAGTGAAAAGTTTATTTTTACGTATTTTCCATGACTTATAGACAGGTTTTCTATGTGAAATGAGTGTTTTGAATTGCCATTTGTTTTTATGGATTAAATTTATCTATAACTCTGGATTGTTCAGTCGATTTCTATGAAAAGAAAACGATTTCATGATGAGATTTTTGGTTTGGACGTTATTTGTTCTTTTTGGTGTGTGTTTTCTTGGTTTTATTTTATGTAGGTGATTTATTTTTGTTGAAGCTGGCATTTCTAATGGTTTAGTGGGCGAATATTTGAATTTTATAAACAGTAAACAATCTGTTGTGGGCAAGAAAAGTACAACCGAGCTCGGTCAGAGGATAAGAGAGCAGTAGCCACATAAAAAAATAGCCAACCGCAAAGAGTGCGATTGGCTTATATACATGTGAACAAAATCAAGTTCACTAACAACGTCAGTTGGCTAGGTGACCCTCGGCTTAAGAAGGGTCGATTTATATAATGCAGTTACTGTGCCAACTTTAATATGCCCTAAAATACGTAGTTTCTGTGACATGCGTTGCTTAAAGTTTGAGTTTGTTTGCAATTTGCAACTGCGTTATGCAATTTGACTCTATTATGCTAATGATTGATTAATAAACAGTGGACTTTTTAGAGCATGACTAAACTCGCCGTTCCCAAAAAGGCGAAGAAACCAACCACATCTGTCACTGTTGTTAGAATCACCGAGCCAGCCAAAGCAGGGTCCAATTTAAACTTATCCAAAATAATGGGTATCAACACACCAAATAAAGCCGCGGTAATAATGTTGACGATAATGGCCAGCGCGATGGTTCCGCCTAAAACTGGCGATTGGAACCACAATCCGGCTAACCCGCCGATGATTAGCGCCCAAGCAATGCCGTTCAGTGAGCCTATGCCCAACTCATTTTTTAAGAATTTGAATCGGTTACCTGGGGTAATCTGATTAAGCGCCATCGCACGAACCATTAGAGTCAGGGTTTGGCTGCCTGCAATGCCACCCATCGATGCAACAATTGGCATTAGTACGGCCAAAGCAACCACTTGAGCAATCACGTCTTCAAATAGCCCGATAGTGACAGACGCTAAAATTGCAGTCAGCAAATTGATGCCCAGCCACACGCCGCGTTTTTGCGAGCTTTTTAATACTGGCGCAAACAAGTCATCGCCTTCATCCATACCAGTACCGGCCATTAAGCGCGCTTCGTAGATTTCACGTTGCGTACTTAATGCAAATTGCCAATCGACTTCACCAATCAGAGTTTGGTCTGCATCGGTCACAGGCAGAGCGGGCAGTGTGCTGTGCTCTAATGCTTCTACCGCTTCGGGAAGCATCATCTTACTGTCTAGCACCGTCACCGCTTCAATAACGAGTGTTTTTAAGCGAGTATCAGGATCACTACGTAAAATTTCGTAGTAATTGACAGTCCCTCGATACTGTTTATTACGGTTGATCAGGTAGACCTGTTGAGGTGTGTCGTAGCTATAGCGCTCCATTAACTGCTTAGCCGTTCCAATCGTAATATTAAAGGGCAGGGTGATGATTTTACGCTCAGCCCAGTGGCCGAGTTCTTCATCTTCATATTCGTTTGCCTGATCGTAAAGCTCTAACTCATCTTTTTCGATTAACGCGAGCGCTTCGTTGATGATCGACTCAGGCAACGAATCCGCCCATTCGATCAGCGATAAGTTATCAAGTTTAGCGAGGGTGAGTTTTAGCTCGACTTCAGATAATGCATTGATGATAGAAAAACGTACGTCGGCACGCATTTCCGTTAACACGTCGATATGCAGTTCTAGTGGCAAAGCTCGCCATAAGCGAACACGATCATCGATTGGAAAGGCTTCCAGAATTAGGGCGACTGCGCCAGGTTCGAGACCCGCTTCAATAGATTCATTGAGCGTTGCGACTTGATCCGCTTCTTCGGCTTGGCCAATTTGCTGGATTAGAGTGGAGAGATCTTGAAACTTGCTCACCGAGTACCCCGATAGTTAATTCGTTTTATGGAAGTATGGCATGTTATTGAGATGCACAACTATGCATCTTAGCCTTGCTCAAGGTACTTGAAAGTAACAGAAAAACAATAGGCTATTCGCTGTTGATAGTGAGATATGGCTGTACCAATTGGTGAATGTTCACTTTTGCGCCAATTCTCGCTGCGAGCAAATACATGCCACCAATTTTACGATGTAAAAATAGGGCATCGGCAGGTGGGGTATGCCAGTACTCTTGTTCCATGCTCAAAATAGTGCCAGCTTCGCGAAGTTTTTGCGCTAAGCCACTGGCTTTAAAATCATATGGCTCATCAACTAACATGGGTTCACATGCCATTTTTACTAAATCGAGAATCGCTTGGCGCTGGTCAGGTAGGATGGTTTGGCTGAAGAAGCCAATTTGTTCAAGCGCGTCATTCAAGCCTTGTTCGTCATTATTCACGACGGACGCAAAGGCTTGGCGATAGCCTGCACTGAATCGTTCGCTGTATTCGCGAGTTGCACCGAAATCTAACAAGCCGATTTGGCGAGTACTTTCAATGTACAAGTAATTGGCGAAGTTAGGGTCGGTTTGCACCATCTTGAATTCGAACAGCTCTCTGAACAGCAATTCGAGCAAACTGTGCATGACAAAATCTCGCGTACTTTGATCATAATGTTCGATGTGTTCAATGGGTACGCCGTCAATAAACTCCATGGCGAGAACGGAGTCTGAGCAACTTTCAGTGTGAATCTTTGGTACGACAAAATGAGGATGCTCCTTCAAAGCATCATGGTAACGAATCGCAAATTGCGCTTCTCGGGTGTAATCGGCTTCATCATGCAGTTGCTTTTTGGCTTCTTCTAGTAGCCCTTTGTAGTCGACGGACTCCGGAATCAACCCAACTACTTTGAGCAATGTACCGACATTATCGACGTCGCTATCGATGCTTTTTCGAATGCCCGGATATTGCACTTTGACGGCTAGGTTATCGCCCGCATCGCTGTAGGCTTGATGCACTTGTCCTATTGATGCACTGGCGATTGGTTTGAAGTTAAATGATAGAAACTCAGCTTTCCAACTCGTTCCTAGCGAACTTTCCATGACTCCGTTCAGTTGCTTTGCAGGCATTGGGTCTGCGTTGGAGCGAAGGCGGGAGAGAATATCGGCGAGTTCAGGTTCTAAAACATCACCAGCATCCATTGAGAGCATTTGACCAAGCTTCATTGCAGCGCCACGTAGGTGAGCAAGTTGGTCTGTCAACCGTGCGATGTTTTGTGGCGTCAGCAAGAGGTCTTTCGCTTTTGGTTTATTGCCTTTGGCGATTTGTTTCGTGCCTTCTGCAATCACATTGCCTGCGACACGGGTAGCAAGTGAAGCGAACTTGCTGAACCTTGAGATACGATGGGTAGGTAGGCTTCTTTCCTTTGCCGACATGAATCTTCTCCGCTGTTTACTAACTAATTGTTATACGGGAAAAGGATGTGTTTGGATACAAATGAAAAAACCGCCAGCGAAACTGGCGGTTTGTGAGTTTAGATGGAGTAGAAGAAGTACAGCTGAGACTTCATTCGAATGATGATCCCGCGAATCACATCTAAGAAGGCCATGAAGCCTATCGGTTTTTCACCGCTGACCCATGCGAGGCCAACAGAGCCAACAGGAATGTCGTAGCCTTCTGGCTCATCAATCTTAAGACGAACAAAGTGGTGTTTGTTCTGTAAATTCTTTCCAGTGGTGATACTTACGGAATCATCGAAACCCAGCAGATTACCTTGTGACTCACCTGTTGCTTCAACAATGCCTTCGACGGTCGCTGAGAAGATCTTACCTGGGTAAACGGACGAAGAGAATTCCGCTGGCTGACCCGGTTTGATGTTACGAATCGCCTGGTGGTTGACTCGCATCAGCACATACTTCTCGTTAGTGTACATGTTGATACGCGGCATCATCGATACACGCTGACCTTCACGCAGGATAAAGTTGGTGACAAAGCCATCTGTTGGGGCATGAACTTTTGTGCTATTCAAATCCCATTGCGCTTTTGCAATTTGCTCTTCAGCTTGGCGCAGTTCGGCTTGTTTGGTTTCAACTGCAAGTTCCGCTTTATGAATCGTCAGTTTTGCACGGGAAATATCGACTTGTTTCTTCTTAATTTGAGACTCAAGGGTAAACACGTTGTGACGTGCCATATCAACCGCACTCGATTGTTTGTCGATGTCGCTTTCCGTGATGGTGTTTTGCACCACTCGGTTTTGCTCAACATAACGATCTAGCATCTTTTTCTGCAATTTGTAGTCAACTTTCGCCGCTTCCAATTGGCTCTTTGATGTTTCTAGATCTTGCACCAATGCTTGATGATTCGCTTCTTCAATCTCGATGTCGCCTTTTGCCGTAGCTAATGCGACTCGTGCAGAATCGGCGGATACGTTCGCCTGATTTAATGCGATTTCGTATTGCGTTGGGTTAAGTTCATAAATGAGCTGACCCTCTTTAACTTGCTGATTTGGCTTAATGTAAATGTGGTCAACTTTACCTTTTACATTGGTTGAATCTGGACGCAATTGGATGTGTGGTGACTGCACGACAGAACCACCGGATAAATCCATCGGGGTGAAATTAATCAAACCTACCCATACGAACATTAGCCAACTCAAACCGCCAAGATAAGCGAACGATTTGGTTGCTTTGTTCCAAGGCATGCCAACCAAACGCAATAGATAGATGAAGAGTGCCCATACCGCTAAACCTTCTAACATTATGCTTCCTCTTTTGGCTGTGTTTCTGTTTGCGGTTTACTTTTCCATGTATCACGCAGATTGATGATGGCTTTTTCCATATCAACAAATGCAAAGATCACGGCTAGCACCCAAACCCAGTGCCAGACAAACCCTATCCAGGTCAGCGCAGTGATGAGCCCTATCTGATGATGGTCTTTGCTGTGTGCTTTATTGATAGGTAATTCATGGATTTTCCAAAAGCCGTAACACGCGCCCGCGACACTCGCGATTAAAACGACAGCAGCGACAACATGTAACGCCGTATCTGCGCCTGTACCGACAAATGGGACACTCAGTAAACTCATTAAACACTCCTCTATCAAACGGTTGGCGTATTGTGATCTGGATTTGATTTAGGTCTTTCTTTGTGACAGATTCAATCAATAGGGGATTAAATTTGATGTGATTGGTAATGAAGACGGTTCGATTTATTCGCGCGATGGGCATTCTAAACATGCATAACCTCGCGTTATCTAAATATAATTTGGGCTCGGATGAACTGGGGATTCCGTCGTCGGTATTTCACAACCCAATGACACTGATCCCGCTAAAAGCCGTCGCAGAATGGTATCGTTGTGTTGAACAAGCCAGTGGTGACCCGGATGTGGTATTGAGTCTCAGCCGAGGTATTGAACTGCAAAAGCTTGGACCTGTGGGACGCTGGCTATTTTCTGGGAATGATTTAGCCAGCGCGATTCGACGCGTTAATTATGGTGCGAGTAACTTACAATCTGGGGCGTTTTTTGCTGGCGAACAGTCGGGTAAAATCATCAAATGGACTTACCACAACCCGTTTATAGAAACGTCAGTAAAGGTGCACGATAGTATCCGTTGTGCGGTATTTATGATTAAAGTGCTACGCGAATTTCTTGGTAAAGACTATCAGCCTTTGCGCGTGAAGGTTTCAGGGTCGAGAAAAAATACTGAACCATACCGAGAATATTTCGGCTGCGAGGTGGAATGGAGTCAGCCAAAAACAGAAATATGGATCCCGGGAGATGACCGATTAGCTTCTCGACAAGTGAGCCATCGCGAAGACAGCCGTCTAGCGATGAGTTTTTCCGATTTGGATGATTTGCTTAATATGCCCGACCCAGAAGATGAGTTGAAAGTGATTTATGAAGTGGTGAACTACAGCAGTCATTATGGATTGCCAACGTTAGAGCGCGTTTCTTCTCTGCTTGATTTATCTGAACAGCAGTTTCAACGTCGTTTGCACAAATTAGGCCTCAACTTCTCGATGGTATCCGGCTATGTATTGAGTAATGTTGCGGCTGGGTTATTGAGTAAGCGCGTGAGTATTGATGACATAGCCATGCGCCTTGGTTACACCAATGTGGCGAGCTTCAATCGTATGTTTAAGAAACATCGTGGATTAACGCCCAAGCAGTATGCGGGAAGATTAGAAAAGTAATGCTTCACTTGTCTTTATGAAAACAAGCAATAAAAGCCCTCAAGGTAGAGGGCTTTGCTATTTTTGGTGTTGTTTAATGTAATGGCTATTTCTTAGGGCGCCAGCTTAGTGCACTTGCAACAGCGCCGATGGCAATCACATCCTTTTTTTGTTCACTAAGTTCTGGGAGCATTTGTACCGCAATGGTACCGTTCGTCTGTACAGCGGCAATTTCTTGTGTGCCTTCCTTAAAGCTATAACCCAATGGAATGTCTACCGCCATCATGGCGTCGGGACTAGTATGTACGGTTTCTACATTAAAGTGGGTGCTGCCGATACGCACTACGCCAGTCTCTTTTTTCTCGAAGCTGATGTCGATGAGAGCGGATTTTGGCTCCATAGCAAATTCTCCCACTTTGACGCCATCTTGGGTGATATCACAGGTGTAAGGATCATTCCCACCAAAATCGACGCCCATGTAGTTAACCGACATACCGCCTCCAGAGCAGCTCAGAAGCCAAGTTTCCCCGTTGTCGATACGAGTAACTTCTGCGCCCATCGTACCTTCTTTGAAAGAGATATGGTTAAACCAACTTGAGTTAGAAGCACTGCGTGAATAGTTGCCTTTGTACTTACCAGCAAAATCAAAATGACCATCTGCACCGAATCCCCAAAAATCTCCGTCGGTTTTGATCAGCATTTCTGGTTGTGCTTTTACGGCATCAGTACGATCCATGACAGCTAGGCCACCACAACCTACAAGGAGTAGGGGAGCGAATAGAGTAAGTTTCTTCATGTTTTTCATCGTTTATAGCTCGGTTACATCTAAGATTTGGTCGGTGAATTGGATCTTTTGAATGTCGTACAACTCATCCGAGCCTGTACTCGGGCACTTAACAGAAACGCTCTTTGCTTTGATAACAGTACATTCTGCCAGTTTGTGTGGCACGATATAGGTGTTGATACCACCTTCACCATAAATGCTGTTGTCTTTGCTGTTGCCTTCAAAGGTATTGTTTTGGTCATTACCGATGACATTCATTGCGTCGTCGCCAATGACCTTCACTCTTGTCAGCCACTGAGATTTGTAGGTGTATGCTTCTATCAAGCCGTCTTTGTTGGGAGCCATACGGAAGGTAGGCACTGTGCCTGGATTTGTCTTTTCTGTGTAAAGTTTGACGCCCGCAGAGTCGATGTTCGCGGTGTATTGCAAGTATCCGTGGAATAAGCCGCTGATCCAATCAACGGCTTGTGGATCTTGAGTTTGCATTTCTTCACGTGTTAACGCTTGGTAGCCATCTAAACCTTGTCCGTTTGCTTTTGCTACACCCATGTAAGCTTCAAAAGCGGCAGCAAAGTATTCGTGAGAATATGAAGGGCCCGTTTGTTTAACACTTTCAGGATCGAAGTCGTCCGATTTCCAATCGTCCCAGTCATACTGAGTTGGGCGCCACACCGTCGGTTTGCCCGCTTGAATATCGTTATAGATTTTTAACGCATGAGCTTGAATGTCATTTTGCAGTGCCGCAGTCCCCGTGTTAGGTGCAATACCTTGCGCTTGGACCAAGTGTAAAATTTCTTCAAAAGCGGCGTCTCGTTCGGCTTTTTTACCAAGATTGGCACAGTAATCGGCAAAATTACTCATGTAATGGCAATCGCCTTCAACTGTCAGTTCTCGATACATCAGAGATTGGCTGTTCCTTAGCCAGTTTGGTGTTTCTTTACTATTTACTAATGTTGCCACGATAGATGTGACAAGTGTATCCATATCTTCTTCGTTAAGTACCATCATGCTTACAACAAACTTTTCTAGAGAACTCGTATCAAAAGAGTGTGCTAAGCCCGAGTTTGTCACTGCATCGTTCAGTTTGTCTTGGCGAATCAGTTCGTTGATAAAGATTTTGGTTAGCATCTCATCATTCTGTTCGTCGTTTTCGGTCAGCATTAGTGTGGCATCACGCTCGGCTAATGTCTTAGCGATACGAGACTTGTCAGCGCCGTACTTAGAGTCTGGTTGGTTTGTGAGAAGGTGTTGTATGATTTTGGCTGCACGAAAGATTTTTTCATTATTCGCACCGTCATCAACAGCCACAATGTGAAATGTATCATTGTTATTTGCTTCAGAAAGGGAGATTTTCACATAGTGGGTGAAGCCCGCATCAGCAGCCACTTTTAACTTGGCTGGAAACTCTGTAGAAACGATAGTTGGGATTGTGACAGTGCTCAATGTTGGCGCTGGTGGTGTTGGAGGTGTCGTTGTCGATGGTTTCGAATTAGATTCACTGCCGCCGCAAGCAGTTAGACTTATCGCGCAAAATATGGCTAAAGGTGTTAATTGGGAATATCTCATTTCATGTTACTCGTAGACTTTATTAGGGCAAGAAACTTAGAAGCAACATAAAGTCCTGTCTATATAAGCAAACCAAGTCATATATATCGATATTGTTTTTTAGTAAGGACTATCATTCGATATATTTAAAAATATAGTGGATTTTTATTCCAAATTTTATTTTTATGTGAAGCTATATTCTGCTAATGAATAAAACATCAGGTTATTGCATGGTTTTAGGGGCGTAGAATGATTAGGATTATCGTATATGTATGGTTTGTAAGCGTATGTAAGCCCGCTTTTTATTAAAATTATCATTTAAGTGGGTTGCGCAGTATAGGACGAGCGATATACTCCCTCCATCATATTGGTGGAGTAAATGATTCATGGTGGGCAATACAATCTTACTGGTAGAAGACGACTCTGAGATTGCTCGATTAACCAAAATGTACCTCGAAGCCGAAGGCTATACAGTAACCGTTATCGACAACGGTCAAAATGCATTAGAAACGATTCACGGACTCAATCCGGACCTAGTGCTGTTAGATTTGATGTTGCCGGGAAAAAATGGCGCAGAAATATGCCAAGAGGCACGTAAATTTTATCATGGGATTATCATTGTTTTGACTGCAACCGATGATGAAATGAGCGAGGTGAGCTTATTTAAGTTCGGTGCTGATGATTACCTTACCAAACCGATAAAAGGCAACATCCTTCTCGCCCGTATTGAAGCGGCGTTGCGTCGCTATCGTCGTCAAGTTGATACCGTTGAAGAAGAAAAGCTGAGCCGATATGGCATTAGCCTTTGTCTTCGTCGCTCCCAAGCATTTTATTTGCAAAAAGATATTGGTTTGACGAGTTCTGAGTTTGAAATTCTAGAGCTCCTGATGCTGAATGTCGATAAACCAGTATCTCGTGAATCATGTTGCCGTCTTGCCAGAGGCATTGAATACTGCATTACTGATCGTTCGATTGATATGCGTATATCCTCACTAAGGAAGAAATTCTCTAAGGCTCATATCCATACTGCTACCATTAAGACCATACGTCACCACGGCTATATGCTGACAGGTAAATGACGCATGTTTTCCCTGTTTACTCGTCTATATGTGGGGTTAGTTACTGGCCTTGCGCTGACTGTTGCTTTGTTTCTCTTTATGGGGGAAGAGTACATGCGCAAAACAGAAGTCGGTGTTTTTTTGAGTGATGGTGCTTATTTTGTCGATCAATACATTGAGCAACGAGGCACTCCGGATTCTCTCTATAAGAAGTTAACCGAAAACGGCAAGCAAGATTTCTTTATCTTTGATTTAACATTGGTTGAAAACTGGGACGGATCACCGCCTTGTCGAGATTGTAAGCTGCTGTACCGAATGCAAGGGATACCTGTTTATCTTATTGATGGCAGTACCTATGCCGCGGTATTCCCTTTACCTAACACCTCGAAGAATTTAGTTTTCAAAGAAAAAACGGATTTCTTTAGCCCAGATGTTGATTGGAATGAAGATTCTGAGATTGTATTTATACTGACTCTACTTTTGGTTGTTGTGTGCAGTTTAGGCATTATGGTTTACATACCTGTACGACGTCTTGACCGCCAAATTCGACAACTAACGGCTGCACAACAACAATTTGGTTATGGTGAGTTGAATACGCGAGTCGATCTAAAGCAATTTTCGCAACCCGTGAAAGAGCTCGCCCAAGGCTTCAACAACATGTCTGAAGAGATTGAGAGACGAGTACGTCAAACACACATCTTTACTCAAGCTATTCCTCATGAAGTGCGCACTCCGCTGAGTCGTATTCAGCTAGCGACGGATTTAGCTAGGCGCACGAGTGGTGAAATGCAGGCAGAGTTGCACGATGATATTGAACGATACGTTGATGTAGTGACGGATTTAACGTCCGACATTGTCATGCTGTCTCGCTTGAGTGTGAAAAACCATTCTTTGAGCGATTCTGTTGAAACCATGGAACTGCCTCTTTGGTGTAAAAGCCGCATGAATTACCTAGGCTTAGAGTCCGCCATGTTGAGAGCAGAAAATGAACTCGCGAACCAATTGATTCACTTTCAGCCTACTTTGGGTAACCTCGTCCTCGATAATTTATTGCAAAACGCCAAGCGTTACGGTGAATCCTGCGTTGAGGTGACGATTCGAATGGTAGCGGATTGCTGGAGCATCGATATTGAGGACGATGGTCCGGGCATCCCTGAATCGATGCGAGAAGAAGTATTTATGCCATTTTCGCGTTTAGACAAAAGCCGCAACGCCGACGTGAAAGGCTTTGGTTTAGGGCTTGCCATCGCTACCAGTGCAGCGAGGCAATTAGGTTGGGAACTTTCTGTCGGCGAGAGTCACTTAGGCGGCGCACGTTTTACGGTGCTTATTCCTGCCAACGATTAGAGTAGGCACTGCGGTAGTCTGGTTCAGCGATACCTTCATACAAATCTTCACAAGCTTGCAGTGGACCTACGACAGTTCGGTAGGGTAGGACACCTGCCCAAACAGGAATGTCCATGTCTTCCGCATCGTCGTTGACGCCAAAATTGCTGATTTTCACAGATGCCTCTGTGAGTGGGATACGCAGCAGCATGGTGGCTTTGAGCTCTTTTTCATTGCTCAAACGGACTTGTTTTGTTCTCCCTGGAGCGATCTGTTCGATAAAGTGATTCAACAACCTGTCTTTCTCTTGGTTATCCTCCACCATCTCAAACTGGCCAAAGACCACGGCGCTACGATAATGCGCACTGTGGTGAAATGCACTTCGAGCCAATACCCAACCATCAAGCAAAGTAAAGGTTAAGCACGTTTGCACTCCTTGTTTGAGTGAGCGTAACAGTCGACTGTTGTTGGCACCATGGATATACACGTAATCATCGACACGCCATGCCAGCATAGGGATGACCACAGGGCCTGACTCGTTGGTTATCGCAATATGAGCGATTAGGCTTTCATCTATGATGGCGTGCAGTTTGCTAACATCAGAGACGGCTTTATGTGCGCCTTTCTTAATTTCCGTTCTATTGGTGTTGGATAGCATTTTCTCTCCTTGTTTGCTCACGATTACGAGCGATTGATCCTCATTCTTTGATTGCAATGTAGCGTTTAACTGGTAGCTTAAAGAGAGCCACTTTTAACTAATGGATGGATCCAGTTTGTCTTTGATTGATATCGGTGACCTGCATTTAAAAGACAGTGATGGAACGCGTCAGCAAGCGTTGTTTTTTGCTATTCGCAAGAAAATTGTTCAAGGATTGTGGGTGAAGAATGGGAAGTTGCCTTCTACGCGGAAGCTTTCACAAGCGCTTAATCTAAGTAGGAATACCGTGATTTCTGCTTACGAGCAGTTAGTGGCGGAAGGTTACTTGAACAGCCAAAAAGGTTCGGGTTTTTATGTTGCCGTAGAACTGCCGGAGCAGTACTTGCCTGAACCTAATTCAGTTCAGAGAGACTCATCACCGAAAACCAACTTTGACATCAACCGCGCATTTGCACCGGGTGTGCCGGATTTGGACGCATTTCCGATGGCGCAATGGCAAAAGTTACTTGCTCGCCACATGTCCCGCCCCTGCTTGTTGGGGAATCAAGATATTCAGGGTAGTTGGGCATTGCGCAGTGCTTTAGCTGACTACCTCGCATCAAGTCGCTCAGTGAATTGTTCTCCAGAGCGCATTATTATTACCTCTGGGGCACAGCAAGCGTTGTCAATCGCGACGATGGTAGCTCTAAAACAAGGTGATAAGGTTTTGATGGAGCAACCGGGTTACGCGCAAATGCGGAAGTTGATTCAGT
Source organism: Vibrio diabolicus (assembly GCF_011801455.1). NCBI lineage: Bacteria > Pseudomonadati > Pseudomonadota > Gammaproteobacteria > Vibrionales > Vibrionaceae > Vibrio > Vibrio diabolicus. The sequence continues at coordinate 468,558 of NZ_CP042452.1, forward strand.
TCCAAAACTATCAATTTGAGCCTTTGTTCGTAAGAGAGAAATTAGGTTTTGATGTGGAAGCTGTGACCTCAAGCGATGCCGATGCGCTGTATATCACACCAAGTAATCAATATCCGATGGGTACCACACTCAATACCGAGCAAAGAGGAAAGATCATCAACTGGGCGGTCGAACAATCAAGTTGGATAATCGAGGATGATTATGACAGCGAATTTCAGTTTGCTCATCGTCCCTACACCAGCTTACAGGGGCTAGCCGCTCAAATGGGTCGAGATGATCGTGTGTTGTATGTGGGTTCCTTCAGTAAAGTAATGTTTAACGGATTGCGGCTTGGCTACCTTGTGGTTCCTGAACGTTTAGTAGAGCAATGTTTGGTGGTTAAAGATGCGTTAAGTGGTGATTCACCGACGCACACTCAAGAAGCGTTGGCAGATTTTATTACTGAAGGTGGGTTATTACGTCATATTCGAAAAATGCGTCGACTGTACAAAACTAAGCATGAACAGATGCATTTATCCATTCAACAGCATTTTGGCGACAGTGTTTGCGTCGTTAGCCAAGCGGCGGGGCTTCATATTACGTTGAAATGGCAAAACGGTATGGATGAGCTGCGTTTTACAAAACTGGCAGAACATGAAGGGATCATCTTGCGACCTTTGAGCTATTATGAACATCCAGGTTTCCGAGCACGTCACTGGCATGGTGCCGTGCTTGGTTACGGTAATATCGCGTTAGAGAACATAGACGCTGGTATCCAACGTTTAGCCCAAATTTTTCGACATGGGAAGCGGTGACTATTCAACTGCGCGTGTTTGTCGTTTATGTCGCCACTGTTTCCAAGGCAGTAAAAGTAGAGTGAAAATGCCAAGTGCATAAAACATTGACCAGCCTAAACATATAAAAACACCGGTACAAAGCAGTAGAGAAAGTCCCGCAAGCGCTTTACCAAACCCACGAAGCAATTTATAAGCGGCTAACATCGCCAACATGTAAACCAAAACGAATACACTATTTGCTAGTTTTAGGAAAAACTCCAGATCGAGCTGCGATAGCGTTCCTATCACGCAAGATATTAGCAGTACGCCGCCAACTAATAAGGTGGCTGAGAAAGGGACACCACGACGCGAAATCTTGGCTAGTGGGCTGTAAGGACGATGTTCCCGAGCTTGAGCCCAGACCATTCGCGCTAGGCTCTGTGTGTATAAGTTAACGCTCGCGAAACAAGCGGAGAATCCGATCAAACTGATTATCCATTTGGCCCCATCGCCAAGTAGTTGAGCACTCAACCATGGAATCGATGCATTATCGAATTGAGCATTACCATATGCACCAAACTTTAAAATAACAACAGAGCAAGCCCAGTACGTAGCTCCCGCTACAAAACAACCGACAATAATGGCAATAGGGAAATCTCTTTGAGGGTTTTTGAATTCTTCCCCCATATGAGCAAAAGCCTCTATGCCAACAAAACACCAGAACATCACGCCAAGCGCTGCGGTAATAGGCCAAATTGACTCTTGTGTGATAGCTGGCATCACGAGATCGGCGCTGTTAACGTCACCTTTCCATAAAAATGTGCCAACGAGCGCAAAGACACTCAAAGCAATAAGAGTTTGTAAATGACCTGATGACTTAGTGCCCATCAAGTTGACGAACACAAGAAGTAATACCGTTAGAATTTGTGCAAACAGATTATTGCTAATAGGCTCTGGCAATATTTGCTGTAGAAAGCCTGCGGCGAGTGCAATCGCGGCCGGAACCCCTACCGGAATGACACTAACAAATAGCCAAGCTACACTACTTTCCAGCTTGGCGTTAAATGCTTTACGCACAAAAAATGCGGTTCCGCCCGCGTTGGGATATCGCTTGCCTAGCTGGGCAAAAGTCAGCGCAATAGGACAAATGGCGATGAATAATAAAATCCAGGCCCATAGTGAAAAATGACCCGCTATGCCTGCTGCAATGGCTGGTATCATAAAAAGCCCCGTTCCCATTAATGTTGTGGATAGTTGGGCGATACCGGATGTGAGTGAAATGTCTTTTTTGAGCTGTTCCATGCTAATTGATTCATCCAATGTTGTAGAGCTTATGACGAAAACGCTTGTGGCTTCTAATTATCTCATTTATTGGAGTTTAATGAGCCCGCTAGTGCGCTGAGTGCATAAGAAGCGTATTTGATTTCAATGCGTTATCGCTCTTTTATTTGAATGGATAACGGTGCTCATCTCATGCTTACCAAATAGCATATCCAAAATCTTAATAACAAAATGATTTACTGAACCGTCAATATGACGGTTGTTTTAAATATTTCCAACAAAATGTTGGTTTCTTATGCAGTTAGAATCGGTATAGAATGAGAAAAATAAGGAAAGCTTGGTAAGTATATGGACAAGTTTGATCACAAGATTGTGGATCTTCTCCGACACAACGCTCGGCTGTCGGTGACTGAAATTGCGGATAAAGTGAACCTTTCTCGTTCTGCGGTGACTGCTCGTATTCGTAAGCTAGAACATGACAAAGTGATTCTCGGGTATCACGCTGAAATTGCCTCTTCAGGCGGGGACTCGATTTGTGCTTATTTTGCTCTAAAGTTCGATAAATCTACATCCACGTATTATTGCGAATCATATGCCGACGAACTATACAAAATCGATGGCGTAAAATGGTGCCATGCAATCAGTGGTGAAACGGATATGATGGTTTTTGTCGAAGTACCTACGATGACTCGTTTGAACGAAATCAGAGATCAAATTCAACGTTACCCAGAGCTAAGGCACCTCATGACTCATACCGTTTTAGCTGAGTTCTTTAATACGACTGGCAACCAGTTTGTGAAATAAGCATCATGGGTGCCATTATTTATTAAACCTTCTTGAGCCGGTATGTTAAACAACATCAATTTGAATCTACTTAGGTCCTTGCATGTACTTTTAGAAGAGTGTCATGTCAGCCGAACTGCAGAACGTTTGCACATTACTCAGTCTGCGGTTAGCCGACAGCTTGCACAATTGCGCGATCTGTGTGGTGACCCACTGCTTATTCGTCAAGGTAATCAGCTGATACCAACCCCGCGAGCAATAGCATTAAAATCAAAGCTTGATGCGTTACTGGCTGAGTTTGACCATTTACTCGATGACAAACCTTTTGAGCCGCAACTGTGGCAAGGCGAGCTGGTTATAGCCTCAAGCGATTACGTGGCACAATACGTTTTGCCCGATATTGCATCTCACTTGGGTGAACAAGCACCACAATTGGATTTGGCGTATCGACTGTGGCAGCTAGATTTTATCGATAAGCTTCACGAGTTAGGAATCCACCTTGCTTCTTCTATGTATCCCACTCAGCCTGAAGGTGTATCTAGCATCAATATTGGTTCTGATAAGTCAGTTTGTTTGATGAAGGCGTCTCACCCTTTAGCTGGTAAGGCTTCGATTTCTGTAGAGGACCTCATTAGTCATTCGCATATTCAAGTGACGGGTGGGGGAGACAAAGACTCAAGTACCGATATGGCACTAAAAGACAGGGGGCTGATGCGTCATGTTACCTTTAAAGTGCCTTTTTTCTCTGCGGCGGTAAATCGTTTGATCTCAAGTGAGCACTTAATGGTAGTTCCGGAGCACATTGCAAATAATTTGGCCAAGCACTGGCCTTTGGTTCATAAAGCGCTTCCTTTTGAGACACCTACCCATGAATATTGGCTGATGTGGCATCCTAAATACGACAATGATCCAGCTCATCAGTGGGTGCGAGAGCAAATCCACGCGGTGATGAAAATATCGGAATACTCCATTCATTAGGTTATGATTTTAAATCATGACTTTTATGCGAAACTTTGATTTCAAATTATAGCTCTTCAATTGATAGATTGAGTTCAAATGGAGAGAGGTTATTTATGACACTAACAGTTTGGTTATCACTTTTTACCGTGTGTTTACTCGGTGCTATGTCACCTGGGCCTAGCCTAGCGATTGTGGCAAAACATGCCTTGGCTGGTGGACGCATCAATGGTTTGGCAACGGCTTGGGCACACGCTTTTGGAATTGGCATTTATGCGTTTATTACGCTGATTGGCCTCGCTGTTGTTTTGCAGCAAAGCCCGATGTTGTTCAAGACGATCAGCCTTGCAGGCGCGGCATATCTTGCATATTTAGGGTTCAATGCGCTGCGTTCGAAAGGCGGTGTGGCGGCGAAGTTGGAGTCAGGCGAAGAAACAACGGTAAGCCAGTCTGCTCGAGAAGGTTTTTTTATCTCGATTTTAAGCCCCAAAATTGCCTTGTTTTTTATCGCACTATTTAGTCAGTTTGTAGCGCTAGGTAATGATTTGAGCAATCAAATGATCATTGTGGCTACACCATTTGTTGTGGACGGGCTTTGGTATACCTTTATCACCCTAGTGTTATCAAGCTCTAAAGTGGTGGACAGAATTCGTTCTAAAGCAGTGTTAATTGATCGTTTGTCAGGGATTGTTCTCATGCTATTGGCATTTCGAGTGGTCGTAACCGTATAAATTTGCCAAGACAACAAAATATTAAAGGCAGCCCGGATGGCTGCCTTTTTTGTAAAAAAGCACCCTGCCATTGTAAAAGACAGGGTGAAAGCAAGAAGTTTCTCAGGAGCAGTCGGGGGAGAGAAACTTATATAAATTCTATTTACTTATCGGCGAACCTCTTCGAACTCACCTTCAATAGCATCGGCTTTACCAGTATTGAATTCATACTCTTCATGCATTTCTTTCTGCATTTTCTTCACGCGCTTCTCAATACGCTTGCCTGTAATTAACGCTGCGATGGTCAACGGAATCGCAATGATCAAGCTAAATACTAATGTAAAAAAGCCCGTAATCAGTGCTAGTGCGGTAACAATAATCCGATTCATAATCATGACCTCTCTGTAATTCATGTGTTCAGATTAATGCTGTGAACATGAACAAAACATGAATGATAGTCTTTACTTTGTCCGGAGAGTGTCAAATGAGCGAAATGAAAAAACGCCTGAGGGTGATCAGGCGTATAAACGGGGAAAATATTAGTAATGCGCTTCGCGCTTATTATTTAGAACAAATATGAGATATTGTCCGTTACGCTATGTGGTTAACGTTGTGGAGCAAAGTTCACCTATCGAGGGAATGTTTGGTAACGAACACCCATCATTTGTTCCATACAGTGCACAACTTGGCAGCTGTAACCGAATTCGTTGTCGTACCAGATGTAAAGTACGCAACGTTTGTCTTGTGCGATAGTCGCTTGACCATCCACGACGCCTGCATGGCGAGAACCAACTAAGTCAGTTGATACAATTTCTGTTGAATCGGTGTAGTCAATCTGTGCCGAAAGCTCAGAGTTCAACGCCATTTCACGCAAGTAATCGTTCAGTGAATCACGGTCTACGTCTTCACCTAAGTTTAGGTTAGCGACTGCCATCGAAACGTTTGGTGTCGGTACGCGAATTGCGTTACCTGTTAGCTTACCAGCTAGCTCTGGCAGTGCTTTTGCTACTGCTTTAGCTGCGCCAGTTGAAGTTAGAACCATGTTCAGAGAAGCACTACGTCCACGGCGGTCACCAGAGTGGAAATTGTCGATCAAGTTTTGGTCGTTTGTGTATGAGTGCACGGTTTCGATGTGACCAGAAAGGACACCATATTTATCATTCAGCGCTTTAAGAACCGGCGTGATTGCGTTTGTGGTACAGCTCGCTGCAGAGATGATGGTGTCATCTTCTTGAATAACTGATTCATTTACACCGAATACAACGTTTTTGATGTCACCTTTACCTGGTGCCGTTAGCAGCACTTTCTCTGCACCTTGACACGCTAAGTGTTGGCTTAGACCTTCAGAATCACGCCAAACACCTGTGTTATCAACAACAAGCGCGTTGTTAATACCGTAAGCAGAGTAGTCCACTTCGCTTGGATTGTTTGCGTAGATGATTTGGATGTAGTTACCGTTAACGATCAGAGCTTTACGTTCCTCATCGATCACGATGCTACCGTTGAACTGACCGTGGACTGAGTCACGACGCAGTAAGCTAGCACGCTTCTCTAAATCGCCTTTTTTACCGCCACGAACCACAATCGCTCGTAGTCGTAGTGGGTAACCTGGGCCACTTTTCTCGATCAGAAGGCGAGTTAGTAGTCGACCAATGCGACCAAAACCATAAAGAACTACATCACGCGCTTTCAATGAAGAGTCTGCATCGCGTGCGCCATCGAGTGCAGTGATAAGGAAATCATTTAGAGATGCAGTATCGTCATGCTCATTCCAGTACTTAGTTGCCAATTGGCCAACATCGACACGACACGAAGAAATGCTCATTTCACATAGCGCTTGAATGATAGGCATCGTGTGCTCAAGTGAGAGTGGGCTGCCTGTATAACGTCTTGCAACGCGATGAGTTTTGAGAATGTCTATAGTAGTAGCATTGATAAGCGTTTTACCAAACAGAACCACTTCGATTCCTTTTTGACGATATAGCTTACCAATTAGAGGGGAAATAGATTCAGCAATCGTTTGGCTAGTTTGCCAGTCTTGGAGATATTTCTCTGGACTCATTGTTGTATTAGACCTTTCACGTTTTGGGGGCTAACCATACTCTCTGCTGTTGCCTCTTCGGCAGCGTGCAAGAGTGTGGTGGGTTATGTAATCGGGTTGTAATAGTTATGTGTGCGGATTCTAAGGTCGGAGCCCTTATTCTGCTAGGAAAATTAAATCCAGTGTAAAACACTAGTTAAGGTCGTGTTAGTGGTGAATTAATGTGACTAAAGCGGTGGTTTTCACGTATTGACATTTAAAAAGTCATCCACTTTTTTCGCGATGATAATGTGTGTTTTCAAATTAGTTTTGTTGTCACTGTTAATTCGTTTGCATTTTTGTGTGATTTGTCTCGATAAGGCAACGAAATAGGTGAACATATGGTTTGGAATTTTATGAAAAGTGATGTGCATCTTAGGTATGAGTGAAACTTCACTGTTTGTACTCAGCTTGAAGATCAAAAAGTATGATTCGAGTCACAATTACCATTTCATTGACCGATGGCGAAATAAGCGGAATGACCATGGTTTTGGTAGGTGAATGTTGTTTTAAAGTAACCATGTCGTATATGCCTTTCAATGCTAGAAACTAGTCTAGTATTAAATAATCGGATGAGATCAACCATTGGGCTGATGGATGTTGAGATTATCAATAAAAACACGCTTAGCACTCCTCGCACTATTACCCACGGTGGTGATAGTGGTTTTTGCAGTTCAGCAGTTTTCTGACAATGCGTTGCGCGTAAGCCGTCTCAATCAAACGGTAATCAATATCCAAGGTTTCCAGTTGATATCCCAAGCCTCTCACTTTATATACTCCATAGAGAAAGCACGCCGCCAGCCTACGCTTCAAGCATCAGCCGCACTTAATATAGAAGAACAAGACGGTGTTATTTCTTCCATGCATCAAAAATTCGTCAGTAACCCCAATACCGCGGAATATGCTGATGAGCTGAAAGAGGCCATGCTAGGGGTATTATCCGGTAGGTTGGACGAGATGGATGACCTTGGCGATTGGGCATTTCAACTGCTTCAAAATATGTCGCGCTCTTTGCTACAAAATCATCAGTGGTATGGCAGTGAGGACGGTATTCGAATGCAGAATTTTATTGCTTACCTTGCTCAGCTGTCTTTTTGGACACAGAAAGAAGCCTGGTTGACGCATCGCCTAGTTCAAGATCCTAAGAGTCGGTTGAGTCAGAGTCTGTTTTTTCAGGCTATTGATCGACAGCAGCAAAATTTGGATGCGTTTTTAAATTTAGGAGGGTCATACGATCAAGTTGATAAACTGCTAGGCTTGTTTACGTCGCCCAGATATCAGAGAAATTTGGCATCTCGTGGGCGATTAATGTCAGGGGACATGTCACGTAGTGACTATGAAGCGTATTTGAGAGAACTCGATTTCCGTGTGCAACGCTTGCAAGTACTCATTGATGGGTTCACGAAACAAACAGAGCAATCGCTCCTAACACAAGTTCATGAACAAAAGACCAATATTGCGATGATTACCTCTGGCGTTATTTTGGTTATCGTCATGCTTTGCTGGCTTGGCTTTGGCACTTGGTTTCGGGTTAATAGCAAACTAGATGCGATTATTCATACCTTAACGGCGCTGATCAACGATGAAGAGAAACAGACGAAAGTCAAAGTCGATGGCAGTGATGAACTGACGATTTTCGCTCAGCAAGTGAATCGAGTGGTTGAAGAAAAGCAGAGACAAACAGACGAAATACTCCATGCTAAAGAGTCAGCAGTGTCTGCTAATCGCGCTAAATCAGTATTTCTTGCCAACATGTCGCATGAAATACGTACCCCCCTAAACGGTATTATGGGCATGACGGAGATACTCTCTCAAAGCGAGTTATCTTCCCATCAACAAGAAGTCGTTGATGACATTGACTCTTCATCTCAAACATTGCTTACCTTGCTTAACGATATTTTGGATCTTTCTAAAATCGAATCTGGTCGACTGGAGTTGTCGCTAGTCGAGGCCGATATCCGAGAGGTGGTGTACCAGTCGATGGTTTTATTTCAATCCAAAGCCACATCTAAACAGCTAGAGCTGGGGATTAACTTAGCTGAAAACATTCCAACTCGAGTGATGGTTGATGATCATCGCATCAAGCAGGTCATCACGAATCTGGTATCGAATGCGGTCAAGTTTACCGAAAGCGGTCATATACGTGTTGATGTCAGTTATGACGAGTTACCTGAGAACGAGCGCGGAACGCTGATGTTTAAAGTCGAAGATACCGGGATAGGCATTGAACAAGATAAGTTAACGACGATTTTTGAACCCTTTACTCAGGAAGATGAAGGGGTGTCGAGGCAGTTCGGTGGAACGGGGCTGGGATTGGCAATTTGTCGTCAACTGGTATCCATGATGGGAGGGCAGCTTATAGCGACATCCACAAAAGGAGTGGGCACATGCTTTGAATTCTCTATTGAGGTTGACGTTATTCCGATGTTTGGCTGGCGCTCGGACGTGATAAATAAAGGGCTCTTGATCTGCACAAATTACGATTACGCTGATCAACTTTTGAAAGAGTGTCGATTAGCGAAAATCAATCTCTTTGGTGCGAATAATGTTAATGAAGTAAAAGCAATAAACGATGACTTTGATGTCATATTTCTGTGCCATAGTGACGACTCCAATACGGATGAAGCCTTAGATGAGTTGTCACTCAAGTATGATCTTCGTCGTGTGATTATTTGTCAGCATCATCTATCCACTCCCTACGACAATGCAGAAAGAGTACATGCTGTGCTCACATTGCCTTTTCTTGGCAATCGATTTAAGCATGTCATTGACGATTTAGCGAAGGTAGAAAAAACCATTTCAAGTGACGCTGTCACTAATAGTATTCCAAAGTCTGAATATCGAACGTCGCGCTCTCACAGGAGGATCTTAATCGCGGAGGATAACTTGATGAATCAGAAAATAGCGAGTTTCTTTCTGGATAAAGCAGGATATGACTATTTGATAACAAGCAATGGACAAGAAGCGTTGGAAGCCATCACAAAGGGAGAAGAATTCGATGCAATTTTAATGGATTGTATGATGCCGGTGATGGATGGACTGACCGCGACGAAAGAAATTCGTCGTTGGGAAAAGAAAGCCGGGCGTGAGAAAACGACCATTATTGCGCTCACCGCGAGTGTTTTGGAAGAAGACATTCACAACTGTTTTGCTGCAGGTATGGATGCTTATTTACCTAAGCCTTATAAATCGAATCAGCTATTTGAGCTCTTCAATGAATTAAAACTCGCCTAAATCGATAACATTTCAAGACGATAAAGCCCCAATCAAAGGGGCTTTATTTTAACCATGTATTGTTATGCGTTTGCTTGAGCGCCAGCGAGTTTACGTATGGTTTGTCGATAGGTTAGGTAAGCGGAAATGCCCGCCAGAATGTTGCCCATACAAGCGCCTAAAAGTAGACCTCGGATTCCCCCCATTTGAGCGCCAACCCATAAGCAAGGAAGGAAAAAGACAAACAAGCGTAGCGCTGAAATGGTGAGCGCGGTGTAAGACTTACCTAATGCATTGCAAAGAGAAACCATCAACATACATACACCTAGTGAACCTAAGCTGATAGGAACAATCAGCAAATGCATTTCTAATACTTGCTCTACTTGAACATCACTGGTCATCAGTAGTGCAAGTGGGTTTGCGACGGCAAACGTAATGGCTGCGATCAAAAGTTGAAAGCCCAGAATGAATTTTACGGCAATACTGACTAGCGATTGGATATCTTGGTAGTTCTTTGCGCCAAGTAAGCGCCCGACCATTGGGGGCATAGACATTGTCAGCGCTAACACCGAAACGATAGCAAAGAATTCGTAGCGTGAACCGAGCGCCCAAGCGGCGACTGCTGCGGTCCCGAAGCTTGCCAACAACTTTGTTGCCAACATGGACGACAACGGAGGCAGCAGTTGGCTGATCATCGCAGGTCCCATGATGTTACCGATAGACGCAACACTTTTAGTTACGTTGAGGTCTTGCCACTGCGTTGTTGCCCAGTGATTCTTTTTTACGCGAGGCGCGACGACTAAAATACCAAACCCAAAAGCAACGATGGTTGCTATTGCGGCTCCGTTAATGCCCAAGTCAAACGTGAAAATAAATAGTGGATCGAGCACAAGGTTCACGCCGCTGGTCACCATCATCATTGTGCCAGGCAACATGGTGTTGCCGTTAGCTCGGCAAATACTGTAGTAAAAATATAAAACCGCGCCAGTCCATGAACTTAGCAGCCACCAAGGCCAGTAGCTGTCGATAATCGGCATCACAGACTCTGGAGCACTTAATAGAGATAAAATGGGGTAGCGCAAAAGCCAAATTAGCCCTCCAAAAACGGCTACACCGATTGAGCCAATCATCAAAACTAAGCCACCGAGCTGTTTGGCATAACGACTTTCATTCGCACCAAGCGCTTTAGAAATGACAGCAGTCGTGGCGATACCTAAACCGACTTGAATGCCGATAATGACCATTTGCAACGGAAGAGTAAAACCTTGAGCGGCCAAAGGTAAAACGCCGAGCTGACCGATAAACGCACTATCTACAAGCTGAAAGCTCATTAAAGATAGAACGCCAAATAGCATTGGCCAAGTCATCGTAAATAATTGTTTTGCAAGTGTTGGTTGTGTACTTGTCGTAGTTGAGGACATAGAAAGCTGAATGCGTTAGGAATAAGAGTTGGATTGATTGTACACGGCGCTTAGTTTAGAGACAAAAATAAACCCCGAGTAAGGTAGCCTTACTCAGGGTTGGAAAATCTAGCTTAAGCGTTTATTTTTTGCCGCTAGTTTGCTTGTCTTCTTCAGTCAGTTCGCGAATACGACGGCTGATGTCACGACGTGCTTTAGAGATTTCTGCACTTTTGATGATGTGGTCATCAACACGATCTTCGTAGTCTGCTTTCATATTTTTGATGATTGCGACGATTTCATCGTGAGTCATTTCTGGTTTGATGTAATCTAGAAGGTTTTCTAGAAGGTCAACACGTTTGCGGTTATCACGAACTTTCTTTTCGTTATCAAGCAGCTCACGTTTTAGTTTGTTTTTACGACGAGCTTGGTTAACGATTTCAAATACGCTACTCATAGTTCTCTTTCCTAATTTTATGAATATCTCCCTCGATTAAAGCACAACATCCAGTGGCATAACAGTCTTTAGATCAATCACAATGCAGAGTTGAACATTTCTCAACCAATTGCGATGTGTCTACATAATCACGCTTCTTTAATCGAGTTTTGGGCAACATCGTAGAATCCATCGATGCATTGTCATAACGTGGCCTTCACTATATTATCAACACCATTGAATGCAAAATGATGAACTTGATATGGACTCTGGGAACACTGCGGAGCAAGTAAGTAGTCAAGATAATGAGCAAGCCACTCGCTCTGTGGCTGAAAAGTTAAAAACAGCGTATATCAACGCTCGCGAGCAACTCGAAATCATCGAAGTTGAGCTGAATCGTTCAAAAATAATGATGGTTGATCAAGATGGCAATTTGACGAAAGTGCCAATTCTCTCGGAGCATTGATACCTGACCCGATTCGCAAAGGGTGCCAGGTCTTGCGCTATGCTTTAGCCTGACACCGACACCTGAATCGTTAACGCTTCTTGCATCTCTTTGCCAATGTATGATGCATGATTTCGAAGCGATTTAGGTACCAAGTCAAATGCAAAAATAATAAGGAAATGCATTATGAAAGTTGAGCTAACGGCAATTGAAGCACGAGTCATTGGTTGCTTGATCGAAAAAGAAGTCACCACCCCAGATCTTTACCCCCTCAGCCTAAACGCTTTAACCAACGCGTGTAATCAAAAAAGCAACCGTGATCCCGTAATGTCGCTCTCTGAGTCAGACGTTCTCGATGCCGTTGATGCTCTAATTGAGCGTAGGCTCGTCAGTGACGAAAGTGCGTTTAACAGCCGTGTTAGCAAGTATCAGCACCGTTTCTGTAATACGGAGTTTGGTGATTTAAAACTGACAGAACAAGAGAAGGGAATCGTGTGCTGTATGCTTTTGCGTGGTGCTCAAACGCCTGGGGAAATTCGCACTCGTACCAATCGTCTCGCGACATTTCATGATGTAAAAGAAGTTGAAACGGTTCTGGAGCACTTAGCAAGCGAAGACAAAGGGCCATTAGTGGTCAAGTTACCGCGTGAAGCCGGAAAGCGAGAGTCACGCTATATGCATTTGTTCTGTGGCGACGTTGACGTCTCTGAGCTAGCAGTGCCAGTGTCAGCGGCTGGCTCTAATTCTGATCGAGTCAGCCAGTTAGAGCTCGAAGTTGCTCAGCTTAAAGAAGAGCTCGATGAACTAAAAGCTAAGGTCGAGTCACTACTTTCATGATTGAAAATACAGCGCAGCGTTGGAGTGTCTATTTGATACGAAATAACCGCAATGCGCTGTATTGCGGTGTCACAAACAATGTTGAGCGAAGATTCAATCAGCACCAAACGGGCAAAGGAGCGAAAGCTTTAAAAGGAAAAGGTCCCTTGGTATTGGAGTGGTCTTCGGATTTTGATTCAAAGACACTTGCCATGCGGGCTGAGTATTATATTAAGCAACTAACAAAAGCTAAGAAAGAGCTGCTTGTTACGTCAAAAGCAAGTATTGTCGTTGATGAAAATCAGCAGATGATGTTAGAAATGGCTTTATCGAAATAAGCGTTCGCGACATGCCGAATAACAAAGAAACCGTCCACTGAGGCGGTTTCTTTTTAGTTTTGGAGTACCATGTAAGAACAAACTGACGCATAATGGGTTGGTGTTCTGTTTAAACACTCAGAGTATGAAAAGGAGAAATGATATTTTGTGACCTTACAATTAGGTACACAATAAACGTTTATTCGTTCCAACTCAGACTAAGAACCAATTTATTATTGAAACAGGCACTCAGAGGAAGGTAGATTACAAGAGTAAAGGATGACTCGGCTAGGTAACGAATAGAGCTGAATTAGGCTCATAAAAAGCTAAAAGAGCAGTAGATGAAAAAAGCGTTAGTATTCTCCCTGATGTCAATGGCCACTGTCGCGCCGATAGCGCAAGCCACTCAAGTCCTCAACGGGTATTGGGCATATCAAGAATTTTTAGACCAGTTTCCAGAACAGAAGCAGTTAACGAATGCGTTGGCTGACGCCGTGCGAGAGACTCCCGTTCCGGTTGAAAGAGACAAAAAGCGTCCGTTAAAAATTTCTGTGGTTTATCCAGGTCAACAGATTTCGGATTATTGGATTCGAAATATAGACGCATTTGAACAGCGTTTAGATAAACTTGATATCGACTATCAACTTAATCAAGTTTTTACCCGTCCCAACGCAGATATTAAGCAACAAAGTTTGTCTTTAATGGAAGCGCTGAAGAGCAACTCCGATTATCTGATTTTCACTCTCGATACCACTAGGCATCGTAAGTTTGTTGAACACGTCTTAGACTCAAAGAAAACCAAGTTGATCTTACAAAATATCACTACACCGGTAAGAGATTGGGAGGATCACCAACCGTTCCTTTATGTTGGTTTTGATCATGCTGAAGGCAGCCGTGAGCTTGCTGTGGAGTTTGGTAAGCGTTTTCCAAAACAGAGCCATTATAGTGTGCTCTACTTTTCAGAAGGGTATATCAGCGATATCAGAGGCAATACCTTTATCAATCAAGTCAACCGTGATAACAACTTTGAACTACAATCTGCTTACTATACCAAAGCGACAAAGCAGTCTGGGTATGAAGCAGCAAAAGCGAGTTTGGAAAAATACCCTGACGTCGATTTTATTTATGCGTGTTCTACAGATGTGGCGCTAGGGGCTGTTGATGCGCTGAAAGAATTAGGGCGTGAAGATGTCATGATCAACGGCTGGGGTGGCGGCTCTGCAGAATTAGAAGCGCTTTCGAAAGGGGAGTTAGACGTTACTGTTATGCGTATGAACGATGATACTGGCATTGCAATGGCAGAAGCGATTAAGTGGGATCTTGAAGGGAAACCCGTTCCAACCGTTTATTCTGGTGATTTTGAAGTCGTCACGAAATCGGATTCTCCAGAAAGAATTGAAGCATTAAGAAAACGCGCATTTAGATACTCAGACAATTGATGACAACTACATCAAAAACAAGAAAGCGTCGCTCATTGTCGACGCTTATTACGAAAATAATCATTCTCGTACTTGCTCCGATCATTTTAGGCATCTTCGTTCAGAGTTATTACTTCTCGAAGCAAATTATTTGGCAAGAAGTGGATAGAACTAAGCAACAGACGTCAGCGCTGATTCTTAATATTTTTGATAGCCATTTTGCTGCGATTCAGATTCATCACAACAGTAACTCGAAGAGTGATGTTGTTTTAGATTTTTATACAGAACGGGATGAAGAAGCTCTCAATTACTTTTTCATGAGTATTGACCAGAGTGATCCTTCTCATACGCCAGAATTTCGCTTTCTCACCGATCATCAAGGCATTATTTGGGACGATGGGAATGCGCATTTCTATGGCATCAATAACTTGATTCTCAATGATCTCGCGAGCCAAGTGACTTTTAGCAACAATTGGTATTACCTCCCTTCACATACCCCAATGGGAACTCGCCATCTGTTACTGCGTCGTGTGCCGGTTTTACAACCTAAAACCGGTGAAGTGATGGGGTATTCTTACAATGTTGTTGTTCTAGATAACAACTTCGGGTTGATGGAAAGACTAAAAAACGAAGGGAACGTTGATAATGTTGTTTTGGTGGCCAACGATACGCCACTAGCTAGCTCACTAGTCGGAGATGAAGCGTACAAGATATTTGATGTTCTGAAGCGGCGAGAGTCTCAGCAAAAGCTTGACCAGTTGTTGATCATTAAAACCCCTATCGAAGTCAATGCTGCCACGACGGATTTGTGTTTACTAACCGTACAAGACAATCAGAGTGTTGTGACGCTGCAAATCCAGCACCTTTTGGCGATGCTGGCTTCAGTTATCGGGATGGTGATGATTGCGTTGATGACCAAAGAGTGGATTGAGAATCGAGTCGTCGAAGAGCTTGGCTCGTTGATGGCATACACTCGTTCGGCTCGTGAAGAAAAAGGGTTCGAACGGTTTGGTGGGTCGGATATCGAGGAGTTCGATCATATTGGTTCGACACTAGAAAACACCTTTGAAGAGCTGGAAGCGCAAAAGCGTTCATTCCGCGATCTGTTTAACTTTGCGTTATCGCCGATTATGGTGTGGTCAGAGTCTGGCGTACTCATCCAAATCAATCCGGCAGCCCGCAAAGAATTGGTCATGGAAAACGACATTGAAACCATGCACCCAGTGTTTAAAGGCTTCAAAGAAAAGTTGATGCCTCACCTGCGAATGGCAGCTCAAGGAGCCACGTTAACTGGCGTCAATGTACCAATTGGAGACAAGGTATATCGCTGGAACTTATCGCCGATTCGAGTTGACGGTGATATCAGCGGTATCATTGTTCAAGGTCAGGATATTACGACGCTTATTGAAGCGGAAAAACAAAGTAACTTGGCACGTAAAGAGGCAGAAAAATCCGCCCAAGCACGTGCCGATTTTCTGGCTAAAATGAGCCATGAAATCCGAACGCCAATCAATGGAATTCTGGGAGTTGCTCAATTATTAAAAGACTCGGTCGAAACGGAAGAGCAGAATAACCAAATTGACGTACTCCGACATAGTGGTGAGCACTTACTTGCTGTTTTGAATGATATTTTGGATTTTTCGAAGATTGAGCAGGGTAAGTTTAATATTCAAAAGCACCCGTTTTCGTTCACTGACACGATTCGGACGTTAGAAAACATTTATCGTCCAATTTGCGAAAATAAAGGCGTTAACCTCGTCATTGAAAACAAGATTGATCCCAATGTTGAAATCTTTACTGACCAAGTTCGTCTGAACCAAATTTTATTCAACTTAGTCAGTAACTCAGTTAAGTTTACCCCCTCGGGCAGCGTACGCTTGCATGCGGAACTGGAGCAGTTCTACGGCGCCGAAAATAGTGTGTTGGTAGTGGAAATTACGGATACGGGCATCGGCATAGAGCCCGATAAGCTCGACCAAATGTTCGAACCTTTCGTTCAAGAGGAAGCAACGACCACTCGAGAATACGGTGGCAGTGGCTTGGGACTGACCATTGTGAAAAGCCTCGTCGATATGCTGGAAGGTGACGTTCAAGTACGTAGTCAAAAAGGTTTAGGCACGACCTTTGTTGTTACAATGCCAGTGAAAGATCGTGAGCGAGTGCTCACCCCTCTTGATTCAAGCTTGCGAGTTAAGCCTGGGGAGTTATTCGCAGAGAGTCTAAAAGTACTGTTGGTAGAAGATAACCATACTAATGCCTTCATTCTTAAAGCATTTTGTAACAAGTACAAAATGCAGGTTGATTGGGCAAAAGATGGATTGGAAGCGATGGAGTTCTTAAAAGATCATACTTACGATTTGATTTTGATGGACAACCAACTGCCGCATCTTGGAGGAATTGAAACAACCAAAGAGATCCGACAGAAGCTGAAGTTAGGCACGCCAATTTATGCTTGTACTGCCGATACGGCGAAAGAAACCAGTGATGCGTTTATGGAGGCGGGCGCGAATTACGTATTGCTCAAACCGATTAAAGAAAATGCGCTGCATGAAGCCTTTGTTGACTTCAAGCAGCGATTCTTAATTGAACGAACGTGATGAACTCATTCGCTATGAGCCTTAATTGATAATTCAATCGCTCACTAAACCGAAAAGCACAACGCCATAACTTAGGGTTGTGCTTTTTTTGTATCTCAATGCTTCACTTGTTGATAAGCCAGGAGTGCTGATATCACCTTTAGTGTCGTATATCACTACTATTCAACCCAAGTACTACGTTGCGTTACGCAAACTTGTTCTCCAATGGCATATTCTATGTGATTTAAATCACAAAAACTTATTTACTTAGCGTGCTAACTATTTTATATTACTTAGCAAGCTAAGTAATTGAGTAGATCTTATGATTCAAGACATCAACAGTTTGCGCGACCTTTCTCTGGCTGAAAAGTTATCTCGCGTTGCCCGTTTGTGGAAAATGGTTGCAGATCGCGAGTTGGAGCCTTTAAACCTGACGTACCCGCGTTGGACTGCGTTATGGAAACTTTATCGAATGGGCGACAACGTTAGTCAGAAGCATTTGGCTGAAGCGCTTGAGATTGAGTTGGCATCGCTGATGCGCACATTAAAGCTATTAGAAGAGCAATCTCTGATCACTCGCCATTGCAGTGAGCATGACAAGCGAGCACGCATTGTTAGCCTTACAGAAGAAGGTAAAACCCTACTCAAGCAAATGGAGACTCGAATTCTTCAAGTCCGGAGCAAGCTACTGACGGAAATCAATGACCAAGAGCTTCAAAAGCTTTCATTGATCCTCGATCAGATTGCTCACAATGCACTTGATTCACTTAGCGAATAAGTCAGAAACCCGAATTAAAAGAGAAGTAAACGCCTATGACTCCAGATCAAAAATTCGCACGTTGGATCAAGTATTCTTGCGTCGCGTTTGTCCTTGTCTTTGCCTATTTTCTAGTCGCAGATCTCGCCATGCCACTGACGCCTCAGGCAATGGCAACGCGAGTGGTAACTAAAGTAGCTCCCCGTGTGAGTGGACAGATTACGCATCTTTATGTTGCCAACAACCAAGAAATAAGCCAAGGCGATCTACTATTCCAGATTGATCCACAGCCTTATCAGCTCGCCGTAGAAAAGGCTCAACTTAACCTTGAGCGTGTGATTCAAAATAATGAACAGCTTGATGCCTCTATTGCAGCGGCAAAAGCGGACGTTGAAGCGAGCAAAATTGTCGCCGAGCAAAAAGTTCGCGAAGCCAAACGTCTTGATACATTGTTTCATCGCAATGGCACCTCGCAACAACAGCGTGACGACGCACAAAGTAGTGCAACGGCAGCCAGAGCAAACTTACTGGCCGCGCGCGCTCGTTTAAAAGAGTTGGAAGTAAACCGAGGCGATTTAGGTGCGACGAATGTAAATATCCGCGTGGCACAAAACCAGCTAAAACAAGCGGAACTTAATCTGTCTTACACTCAAGTAGTGGCCGAACATGATGGCGTTGTCGCTAACTTGCAACTGGAAACGGGTGCCTATGCAGCAGCTGGTACACCTCTCGTGGCTTTAGTCTCGGATGACGTGGATATTATTGCCGACTTTCGTGAAAAGAGTCTGCGACACTTCAATCAGAACAGTCGGGCGTTAGTGGCCTTTGATAGCTTGCCTGGTGACGTATTTGAAGCTCGTATTACGAGTGTGGATGCGGGGGTAAGCTCGGGCCAGTTTGATGCGGATGGCCGTTTAGCGACACCGACAGACTCAAACCGTTGGGTGAGAGACGCGCAGCGTTTACGTTTACATTTAGCTATCGATGAACCTCAACAGCGCGCATTTCCGGCCGGGGCACGTGCGACTGTGCAACTGTTGCCAGAAAACTCGTTATCTGGCTGGTTAGCGAGATGTCAGATCCGATTTTTGAGTCTTCTTCATTACATTTATTAACGGGGAGGCGATATGAAGTTATGGGATCATCCCATGTCGGAAAACGACTTCCGTCAGTGTTTGCGCATTGCAACTGGCGCGACCATTGGCTTCACCTTATGTAAGGTCTTTGGCTGGAATTATGGCGTATTTTTTACCGTAACACCGATGTTGTTACTTGGAATGGTACCAGTCATGAGCCTGCATGCCGCACGACAGCTGATTTTTTCAGCGGTCGTATGCGGATTAGAGGTCGGTATTCTTGGTGGGCTATTTGGTGGACATCCTGGCATGATGACGATCATCGCCTTCGGGTTGTTTTTGTATAAGTTCGCCTGTATGTCAAAAGGGAGCTTATTCCTGTTTGGGGCAAATAGCGTGCTGAGCTTGAGCATCATGCTGCATTTTGCGAGTTATCCAACAACCGACTTAAATGATCTGATATTCAGCAACCTACAAGCGAATGTTATTTCAGTGATCGTGGCCTACGTCGTGACATTTTTGATCCCTGATGCAGAGCCTCGTCAGCCACCGGCAAAACCATCTCAGCCTAAACAGAGTCACCGCATGCGTCATGAAGCCCTTATGGGGGCGAGCATCGCTACAATGTCTTTCCTTGTATTCCAGCTATTTGACCTCAGTGATTCTATGTCCGCTCAGGCGACAACCTTGCTTTTATTGTTTCCTATGCATTGGAACGGTGCTTTAGGGTATGCGCGCAAAAGAGCAATGGGGACCTTGATGGGGGTAACCTTTGGTATTGCTGGGCAGCTCGTACTATACGATTGGTCGGATACCTTGCTGTTTATCGTCCCACTGCTGTGGATTGGCGCGATGATGTTCAGCTATATGCATGTAAAAGAGTCTAGTGGGTCAGGAGCTGGGTTTGGCGGATTAACTACATTAGGTATTTTATTTGGCCAATACCTGACCCCGGATGGCGATTTAATGTTCAGCGCGCTGTATCGCGTGAGTAGTATTTTGTTTGCTATTGTTGTCACTCTGCTCTTGACCTATGCGGTGCACAGAGTGCTCAACAGCTTTGAGGCGACGCGCTTTAGCCAGCAGTAAGTTCAGACGTTACTGGTTAGAAAGGACTGCTCCAGTAACTCTGTTTTTAGCTCGTGACTCATCGCTATTGGGCTTTCAAACTTAATTCCTATTACCCAGCCTTTCACCAACTTCTTAATGTTGGCAATGACACACCGATTTTCTTCTCCGATATAGTGACTTAGAGAAGAGTCGATAGTGACACTTTCACCAACGTTGAATTCAGGCTCTATAAAGGTTGAGATACCAATACCTGCCAGTGAGAAGTCGATAAGGCTACCGTCGTAAACATTCCCCGCATGAACAATCTTACAATCCATTTGCAGCTTATATCGTTCGTGTTCCCGGACTGGTTTGGTTGCAAATGTTCCTGGAATTCGAATAAATAAAAGGGGCGAAGGACGAACCGCAGTTGTTAGAACACTGGATTTAAATGCAATGACATGGCCTAACTCCGTATCTGATACACCACGCACGATGACATCGGCGTTTGGGAGTTTTCTCATCACTTGCTCTTCAAGCAAACGCATCGGTATATCAAGAATCAAATACGCGTTCTCTTTCATCCCAAGATAGGTGGTGGAATACGTATACTGGTCCTTAGGCCCAAACTCGAAATTAGTCGAAAGTTTCATTCCCGGTTTGAGGAATCTATGCAGTTCATCTTTAGTATGAGTGGCAGGCATTACATTGGCGTTTTAATTATTGGTTAAATCGAGGCTATCAAAACGCCATTTTGTTATTCAAGATAGTAGGACAAAAGTTTTTGTAAAATTATCGCTATCTGTGAAGTGGTGGGCGATAAGTTTGGCTCATTCCATCTTTCATAAAGATTTGGCTTGCCACAATACTGCCGCAGGTTACCAGCATCAGCGCTAACCAAGTCAGTGAATCTGGTTGTTCACCAAAGATTGGAACGGCAAGAAGTGTCGCGACGACTGGAGTTAATGACCCAAAAGCAGCACTGGCTTCGGCGCCAATAATTCGGATTGCATAGATAAAGGTAAAAGAAGCGATTAAGCCTGCGCCGACACCTTGCAACATCGCGTGGCCAAATAATTCTTCCCACGGCCACTGACTGATCGGCGTTATCGCTAGGTAACTATCTACCCATCCGAAGCCAACCGCAATGATGAGCAGTGCCAAAGACGCGATTGCAACGAATCCAGCACAGACATGCGCATTAAGGTTAGCAACACGAGCACTGATGGTGAAAACAGCCCACATAATGCTACCGGTTAGAAACAGGATGTGGCCTTGTAATTGAGACCAGTTGTACTCTGCACCGCTATTAGAAAGAAGAAATACGAAAATCCCTAACAGCACCGTAGAAAGCCCGATTAAGCGGTGAGCACTCAGCGACTGTTGATAGCACAACACCGCGATAGCAGAAACAAATAATGGCAAAGTACCAGGTACTAATGCACTGCCGTGCGCCACGGGAGCGAAGTGCATAGCTGTGCCGACGACCAGCAGGTAGGGCAGGCCACTCCCTACCACAACACCAGTTAGGTAGCGTTTAGGCACGACGCGAAGCGCCTGCTTATGCTTAATCACAAATGGTAATAAAATTAAACTTGGGATTAGAAAGCGAACTAGCGCGATATCGGCTGGCTGCAAGTTAGAAATTGCGCCCCCTTTTAAAGAAATAAAGAAACCAGACCAAAGCAGTAAGGTCGTTAATATAGCTGCGTATCCCAAGATCATTGTCGGCATGTCCATTTGTAAATGATGTGTTAATTGTTGAATAAAACACGTGCCAAAGGGAGGCAAAGTTTGACGTAATTAAGCTTGATGTTGGTGATAAAGCGCGTATAAATGTTAATTGTTAGTGATTATTGGCATGGAAGGATAAATGGACAAAATTGACAGGCAACTGATCAACTTGATGCAGAAGGATGCAACCCTGACTACGGCAGAGCTCGCTGACAAAGTAGGATTATCGGCATCACCTTGTGCAAGACGCATTAAGCGTTTAGAGCAGGAGGGCGTAATTAGCGGTTATCGAGCCATTGTGTCCAGAGACACGGTGGGTATTGCGATGACCGTATTTGTTGAAGTCAGTTTGAACAACCACCAAGCTTCTTCGATTGATGAATTTGAACATGCTGTTGTTGAAATGGACGAGGTGATCTCGTGCCATGTTGTATCAGGGGCTTATGATTATTTGTTAGAAGTGGTCAGCAAAGATCTCGCTGGCTATGAAACATTCACTAGAAAGCTACAACGATTAGAAAACGTAAAAGATATCCATACGCACTTGGCGATTAGACAAGTGAAAGGAAATGGAAGCTTGCCGATTTATGCATAAGAAAGATGAAATTTCTCGATAGACTTAAGATTGCTCACTATCACCGAAAGCGATACCGACAGTTCGGTACAGACAGAGCGCGAACGCTGGGATGGAGAGATAAGTACAGCCAAATCAGTCGATTTGAAGCCTTGTGCCGTGGGTTAACGTTAGACGGTTCAAGTCTTTTAGATATTGGGTGTGGCTACGGAGACTTATTAGCGTTTATTGAGTTCAACAATCTGCGCCCCCAAAGTTATATTGGCATTGATCAGCAAAAACAGTTTATCTCTGAGGCCAGAAAGCGGGACTTTCGTACTCAAAGTGAGTTCGTATGCGGTGACTTTTCAACTTTGCTATTGCCCCGTAGTGATTATGTCTTTGCTTCTGGATCATTGAATTATCAATCCGCGAATCCAAATCATACCATTGAGATGATCGAGAAAATGTACCGGGCCGCAGAGAAAGGGTGCGTGTTTAACTTATTGGATGAAGAAAAGCTGCCGAGCATGAGAATGCTCGCATCGCATAATAAAGTTGGGGTGTTACGCTATTGCCGATGGCTATGTCCAGACGCACAATTGATTGAGGGTTATTCCGATCACGACTTTACGATTGCGATGATCAAAAAAGCGGAATCAGTTTCCTGACTCCGCCTTATAAATTCTTAAGCCTTATTGGTGCTTGTATTGTGAGATTTCACAGTTACCTGTGTATCTATCAACCTTGAATGAGAACGCAGCTGAATGGTATTCCCTCCCATCACTCCAAATTGTTTCTCCGAAGATTTTACAAAGGTCCAAATCGCTGATTGAACCAAACTCTTTTACGTGCCTAACTACTGACAAAAACTTGGCTTTGGTAGCATTAGGACAGTCCCTGTTACTTAATCGATTGATAACCATGGTTGTAGCATCATCTCCAGCCAAATGTGACTTTTTATTAAATTTTATTAATGGGTAAATTAACCAAAAATTGGCCATAAGTAAAGCATTATTGTGACGTATGTCTCTATAAGTTGCCTCTCTTGGTCATGGTTTAGTCAAGTTTGTAAAAGGGAACAGTCCCATTTTTTACATATAATGTTGGGATCACTAAAAGAGGGAATTAAAGCACGAATAACGTCTAATATTGGAGTGAAAACCCGACATCGTCTTTTCAAAACGGGCTCGATTTTTACCTCGAAACATCTTGAGCGTATTGAAGCGATCTCGCTTCTTTATCATAGAGTTGCGCTAGTGCTTGGTACTGTGAAGAAAGGCGTTTGTAATCCTCGGTAAGTTGCAAAGCGTTGGTGTTATACCACTCCGCAGTGATTTGATTGGCAGTTTCGTTTGACTCACGGCACTTTTGGGCAAGTTTCTTCCATCCATTTGCTGACCATTGAGATTGTGTGCTCAATTTAATCAACTCATTAGCTTTAGTCGTGAGTTCTTCTTTATATTGAATGGAGGCTTTTAATTGAGTTTTGAACGCATTTTGGTTCGAGCGGGCGCGCCAAAGTAATACGAGTTCATGTAGGGAAAAGGTTTGGGACAATAACTGACGCTGCTTATGTTCGGCTAAAAGTGCATTGAATACCTCAACATGCTTATTGTAATTGGACTCTAAACGATTGAATTGGGTAAGATTGTCATTCCACGACGATGGTTTACATTGAATATTGGCGTGCCCCATAATGGGGAACAGAAGAAGCAACAGTATCCAATTGAGTTTGTTGATCATTATTGCTCGCGTTAGTTGACCGACCCTTTTGAGTATATACCCAAATTTCCGCGACATGCGTGTTGCCGGTGAGATAAGAACAAAGAATGAAAAGGAAAAGTACATGAAGAAAATTCTCATCGCATTGATTGTCATACTGTTGCTCGGTGGGGCGGGTGCTGGATACTATTTCTTCTTTATGCAAAAAGATGAACCTGAAGCGCCAAAAGCTGCGCAAGTGGAGCAAGTGCCAGTGGAAGAAGAAATATCCAAACCGATTCTGGATTTAGAAACCGCCCCCCCTGAAGTGACCGAATACTATGTCATTGAGCGTCGAATCAATGTTTACAATAAGCCAAATGTTAATGCTTTGGTTGTTGATACGCTCTATAAGGGAGAAAAAGTATCGGTGTTAGAAAAAGTGGATGGTTGGTATCGAATCTCTGGTTACCTTGTTTATGAAGAGGGCGGTGAAGAAAAAGCTGAGTGGTTGAATGCCGAAGGATTATCTGATGCAGAGCCAGTTATTAAAGAACAAGAGCGTTTGGAAATACTGGATGGATATTTGCAGAAGTCGGATGATTTAAAAGTCCACTTGGACATCTTCCGCAAGAAAACCCAGCAATTGTTAGACGATGAAACCTGTGATCCGAGTGATTTTGAAGAGCTCGGTGGCTGGGTTCGTTCGGTTACTTATGACAAGCGCAATGTGTACTTCATTTATTGTGGTGGTTTGGAGCAAGAGAACAAAATCTATTTAGATGTCGATAAAGGCGATATCTTTTACCGTTAACAGAGCGCCTTTAGTTTAAAGCCTCTAGAGATTTATAACTTTTTAGTTGTGAACCATAATTAATAGGAATACTATCATCGAGTCGAGTGAAAAAACTCGACTCGTTTTGTTTTTAGTGAGTTCTTATGTCTCAGATTTGCTTGAAAAAATTGCTTTTTATGCTGCTTGCGATGGTATTGCTACCAGCGCATGTTTTTGCTGCGCAAATCGATCAGAAAGCTCATTTACCTTACTTTTCTAAGCTGCAACCATTTGTTGCGAGTATTGCTTTTGCAAATACCTCAATCGATTTTTCTGAAGTCTCAGAAGAAACGACGCAGTCTCCGATTTCTGAAAGTCATGCAAGACTCGATACGCTAGCTCTATTTAACACTCAACGTTGGGTTTCTCACTTACGTGAAGGCCTCGATGATGAGCATGTTGACGTTGTTGGTGACCTAAACACGCCTTTCTATGTTGACGCAGGTTATGCCTACAGCCTGATGGATATCAATTGGCGTCAAAACCAGTACACTTTTTATCATTTCACAAGCGATCATCGCATTTCTGGTTGGAAAGAGACCAACGCAATGTACGTCGCACTCAATAGTCAGTTTTCTGCCTAAACACCATCTATTTGCCCATTGTGCACTCTTAACACGACGATTGTATTCAACAGGGCGTAACCGTCCTGAGCATTTCATACCCTGAATTTATTCTGGGGGCATCTGTCGTGTGTTAAGCCTTGTTATTAAAAGCTTCACTTCGTAGTGAAGGGATGATGTTTACATGAAAAAAACACCAAAGCAGCAAAAGAACAGAAAGCTGATGAATCACTATTCAGCTTGGAAATATGTCGTATTAATCACGACGGTCATTATCTTAACGTTAAGCGCGATTCCGACTTGGTTCGGTGAGCAACCATCGATCCAGCTAACGTTTTCAAACCAAAACAGCAGTGAAATGTCGGTTGTTCAGTTGAATCAACTACTGAAAACCAATCATATCTCAGCAGACAAAATCATCGAAAAAGATGGCAAAACGACCATTGTATTCGATGATGAAAATGCGCAAAGCAAAGCTCGTGCGTTACTAAACAATGAGCTAAATAAAGAAGACAGCATTACCTTCTCATATGTGTCTGTTGCTCCAGAGTGGCTGAATGAGATGGGTTTTAGCCCAATCAAACTCGGTCTTGACCTTCGCGGTGGGGTACAGTTCCTCTTGAATGTCGACGTAAATAAAGCATTTGAGGAGCAACGTAATGCTTTGATCGATGAGATCAAAGCAAGCCTGCGAGATCAGCGCGTGCGTGGTGTACAAATTCGCGCAGAAAGTGGTAACCGCATTGCGGTAAACAGTGAGACTGATACCGCCCTAGCTGAAGTAAACAAATTCTTGCGTCAAAACTATCCAGGTTGGGTGGTGAAAAGCTCGTCTCGCGGTTTTGTTCTTGAGCCAAGTGAGCAGAATATTCAAGAGTTCCAATCAACGACATTGCAACAAAACTTGAAGATTATGCGTGGTCGTATTGAAGAGCTAGGCATTACGGAAGCATTAGTTCAGCGTCAGGGTAAAGACAGCATTCGTATTGAGCTACCAGGTGTACAAGACCCAGCACAAGCGAAAAACGTTATTGGTGCCACTGCGAGTTTGGCATTCTATGAAGTGAAAGATGCAGGCCAAGCGCGAAGCGGCCAAGATCTTGTGCTGAAAGATAACGATGGCCGAACTGTTGTTCTGGAGAAACGACCAGTCCTAACGGGTGAGCACATTGTTAACGCTCGTGCAGGCGTCGACAATATGGGTATGTCAGAAGTTAACATCTCGCTTGACCACGCGGGCGGTAAAAAGATGAGTGATTTCTCTGCAACGCATATTGGCAAGCCAATGGCGACGGTTTACCGCGAATACAAGACAAACGATCGTGGCGTAACGGAGCGCAGCGAGCGCGTTATCAGCGTTGCGACTATTCAATCTCAACTTGGTAGCCAATTCCGTATTACCGGCGCTGGCAGCATGGACGAAGCGCAGCAGTTAGCGCTATTACTTCGTGCGGGGTCGCTAACAGCCCCGGTTACTATCGTAGAAGAGCGCACTATTGGTGCTTCTTTGGGAGCTGAAAACATTGAAAATGGCTTTGCGGCACTTGCTTTGGGTATGGGTTTAACACTGACCTTTATGGCCCTTTGGTACCGCCGCTTAGGTTGGGTGGCGAACGTGGCGCTTTGTGCCAACATGCTTTGTTTGCTTGGCTTAATTGCCTTGTTACCAGGTGCGGTGCTAACGCTTCCAGGTATTGCAGGGTTGGTGTTAACCGTTGGTATGGCAGTGGACACCAACGTTATTATCTTCGAACGTATTAAGGACAAAATGCGTGAAGGCCGCAGTTTCGCTCAAGCGATTGATCTGGGCTTTGATAGCGCGTTCTCGACCATCCTTGATGCCAACATTACTACCATGATCACCGCCGTGATTTTATACGCCATCGGTAACGGTCCAATCCAAGGCTTTGCTTTAACACTCGGATTAGGTTTGTTAACCAGTATGTTTACAGGCGTATTTGCCTCTCGAGCAATGATCAATTTAATTTGGGGCCGAGATGCCCGTCGTGATGTGAGGGTTTAATCATGGTCGAAATGCTAAAACAAAATATTCGTAAAATTCGCCACTTCACTACGCTAGTTTCTATCGTTTTGACGGTGATCGCACTTGGTGCTCTGGGCTTTAAAGGGTTGAATCTCGGCTTGGATTTCACTGGTGGTATGGTGACAGAAGTGAAAGTCGATAAGTCGTTAACCAATCACGATCTGCTTGATGCACTACAACCAAAACTTGGTGAATCAACCTCTGTCACCCGCACAGGTGAAGATGGTCGTTGGCTCATTCGCTACTCCGCCCCTGAAGAAGGGCAAACTCTGCCAAGTGTGGAAGAGGTATTAAAGCCAGTTTCACATCAAGTTGATGTCGTCAGCAACAGTATTGTTGGTGCTCAAGTTGGCCAGGATTTGTTTGACCAAGGCGGTTTAGCACTATTGATTTGTGTGCTGAGCATCCTTGGTTACTTGTGTTTCCGTTTTGAATGGCGCTTAGCGAGTGGCTCTGTATTTGCTCTGGCTCATGACGTAATTGTCGTCCTCGGCTTCTTCGCCTTTACCCAAATGGAATTCAACTTAACGGTTTTTGCTGCCGTATTGGCAATTTTAGGCTACTCATTGAATGATTCGATCATCATTTCAGATCGAATTCGTGAGCTACTGATCGCGAAACAAAGTTGGAAAATGGAAGACATCAATGACCAGGCTGTCATCGCGACGTTCTCTAGAACGATGGTGACTTCAGGCACAACACTGATTACTGTTGGTGCACTATGGATTATGGGGGGAGCACCGCTAGCGGGTTTCTCAACCGCGATGTTTATTGGTGTGCTATCAGGTACATGGTCTTCCATTTCCATTGGTACCGTATTACCTGAACTGTTCAAGCTCGAACCGAAGCATTACTTGCCTGTTGAGATTGATACCGCGCCGTAATACGAGGTGCTGAAGGTAAAAAGTGCTCGCGCCACTCAGTTTGAGTGGCGTTTTACTTTGTGCTATTTCACACGCATCAGGCGGTGTTTGACGTGACCTAAATCGAACTCAATGATTTGAGAGCGCTTCATCGATTCAACCAGGCGCAACATGGATGTGTGATAACCTTTCTTTTTCATCCATTGCAATGGCTCGGAAAAGCTGTCTTCGTTTACAACGTAAGATTCGCCTCTGTGTTCTCCAGCATAAACGTTTACGACCCAAACCCGGGCCTGAAAATCTAATACTTCACTTATGTTTCGCGTAATTTTTCTTAGGATATTTTTCATCATTTCCAGCGTTGCTTTAGCTCAGTAATAGCCAAACACCAACCCCCATCATTAAAGTGCCCGCGATACGGTTCATCAGGCGCACATTCTTTGATTGACCCAACACGCGTTTCAGTCCTTTACCACCCGTGGCATACAGAGACATACAAATGAACTCAAAAAGAAGGATGATGGAGACAAGCACGATCAGCTGTGGAGCAAGAGCCGCATTTTGATCGATAAAAGGCGGCAGCAGAGAAATCATAAATGCCCAGCCTTTTGGGTTTGCGATAGCGGTAACGAAGCCTTGCATGATGAGCGCGACATTACCACTTCTGGGTGTCTCCAAATTATCGACATTTATTGCTAACTTACCTCGAGATCGCCACATTTCTACACCAAGATAGAGTAAGTAGCCGCCACCAATAAACTTTAGTGCGATAAACATCCAAGGATAGTTGAGCATGATCGCTGCGATCCCTAGTACTGCCGAGACTGAAACCAGCGCGACACCGACGAGTTCACCAATCATCATCCATAATGTGCGGCGATAACCGATACTCATTCCTAGCGTTAAGGCGAGCGTCATGCACATTCCTGGTGTAATTGAGACAAAAAAGAAGGTAGGGATGAACATACTGAGCAATGCAAGATTCATGTTTGTTGATAACTAAGTGATTTGATAGAAGCCACAAAGATAGTGCAAATTGATAAAGGATACTATCCCCAAATATCCCCAAATAACCTCGAGGTGCTAGGTTCAGCGAGAATGACTTGGCTCACAGGCACGGCAACGATTTGAAGATCTAGTGGTTCTAAATCAAAAATCGTTAACAAAGGCTGTGGGATAAGGAAACTCGCCCTGCGGAGCATGTCACTGACACGATTTCTGCATCTTGACGTCATTTGGGTATAACATCAATTTACTGGGTTAAAGAATCTAGATGATTGCTTTAGGAGATGGCACTATCGAATATTGCACCGTACCGGTACTTCAATAGATAAAAAGTGATTCGATACGTTAAATGCTAGTTAATTGATGTTATTTGGATATTTAAAATAAAACTGAAACTATTTTTTAATTGCTGCGTCATAATAGTGCGAACTGCACCAAAATGAGACGTTTTCTTCTATTTTTTACATTCTAAATATACCAGTTTTCATAAGTAAAACTATAAATATAAAATTAAGGTTATACTGTCAGTAATATCATTTAAGTTAGTAATTAAATGATATTACTGACAATTGCTTATATTGATATTTGAATTATTATTCTAATCGTATTTATAGATAACAACTCTGAGCATGAGAGTAGTATCTGAAATCATGAGATGATGTAACGTCCACTGTTCGGTATGTAACTTATTGATAAATAATGATTAAATTTATGTTCTGATAAGCTTGTGTTTAACTTAATTTTATTTAAAACAATGACTTATAAATAGTTAACCATTTTATAACATTTCATGTTTAATGAGATCTAAATCAATCTTATGCAAATGGATTAGTTTTTTATTTGAAATGTAATATTTCTGGTTTAACTTAAAATAAAAGGCATCACAGGATTGATAGCCAAAAGAATAAATAAACACGTCAGTTGGTGATTTATTTCATCAGTGTATTTAGTTTGCTTTTTTAAATGCCGTTAAGAATGGAGTCTTCGATGAAGAAAGTCGCTTTGATCACCGGATCAAAAGGCGGAATTGGTTCTGCTATTTCCTCTCAATTAGTGAATGATGGTTACCGTGTAATCGCTACGTATTTCACAGGCAACTATGAATGTGCGTTGGAGTGGTTCAACAGTAAAGGGTTTACCAAAGATCAGGTTCGCCTTTTTGAGTTGGACGTAACAAACACTGCAGAGTGTGCAGCAAAGTTAGCGCAATTGCTTGAGGAAGAAGGGACCATTGATGTCGTTATCAACAACGCAGGTATCACACGTGATGGCGTGTTTAAAAAGATGACTGCGCAAGCTTGGAATGACGTCATTAATACCAACCTCAATAGTCTATTCAACGTTACGCAACCTCTGTTCGCTGCTATGTGCGAAAAAGGCGGTGGTCGTGTTATTAACATCTCTTCAGTCAATGGCCTAAAAGGGCAGTTTGGTCAAGCAAACTACTCGGCGGCGAAAGCTGGGATGATAGGTTTCTCTAAAGCGTTGGCGTATGAAGGTGCTCGTTCGGGTGTGACAGTAAATGTTATTGCGCCAGGTTACACTGGTACACCAATGGTTGAGCAAATGAAGCCAGAAGTATTGGAATCCATCACGAATCAAATCCCAATGAAACGCCTTGCTACACCAGAAGAAATTGCAGCATCAGTCAGCTTCTTGGTCAGCGATGCAGGAGCCTATATCACCGGTGAGACTTTGTCGGTGAACGGCGGCCTATACATGCACTAAGGAGATAAGATGATGGAAAAAGTGTTTATCGTAGCAGCGAAGCGCACTCCAATTGGCGCCTTTGGTGGCAGTCTGAAAAATACCTCTGCTGGCAATTTGGCAGCAGTAGCGATTAAGGGCGCATTGGAAGCGGCGAAGTTGAATGCCGACAAGATTGACGAAGTCATTGTTGGCAACGTTGTCGGCGCAGGTCAAGGCATGGGAGTCGGTCGTCAGGCGGCATTGTTCGCTGGGATTCCGGACGCGGTTCCTGCGTATGGTGTAAACATGGTTTGCGGCAGTGGCATGAAAACCGTCATGGATGCGGTTTCACATATCCGTAGTGGCGATGCAGAGATTGTTGTTGCAGCAGGTGTTGAGGTCATGTCTCAGATACCGTTTGCCGCACCAAGCAGTATTCGTGATGGCAACAAAATGGGCAACCTAGAGCTGAAAGACCTGCTCGTAGCGGACGGTTTAACCGACGTTTACAACCAATATCACATGGGTGTGACGGCAGAAAACGTTGCAAAAGAAATCGGCCTAACCCGTCAACAGCAAGACGAGTATGCGCTGTCTAGCCAACAGAAAGCGGTGGCGGCAATCGAAGCGGGCAAATTCAAAGACGAAATTGTGCCTGTAGAAGTAAAGCAACGCCGTGAAACGGTGCTATTCGATACCGACGAATACCCAAAGGCTAATGCGACTATGGAAGCGTTAAGCAAGCTGCGCCCTGCTTTTGACCGTGAAGGCACTGTGACTGCGGGGAATGCATCAGGTATTAACGATGGTGCGAGTGCAATTATCGTCGCGTCTGAGAGCGCAGTTAAAGCACATGGACTCACGCCTATTGCTGAGATCGTAAGCTATGCGCAATCGGGACTTGATCCGAAAATCATGGGTCTAGGTCCAGTGGAGTCAGTCAATAAAGCATTAGCAAAAGCGGAATTAACGGTAAACGACATTGACGTTTACGAGTTGAACGAAGCATTTGCTGCGCAAGCACTTGGCGTGATTCATCAGTTGGCGGAAACCAACCAAGTTCCCGTTAACGCGATTCAAGATAAAGCGAACTTTAATGGTGGTGCTATCGCGCTAGGTCACCCACTTGGTGCTTCGGGCAACCGAATCTTAGTGACGCTTGTTCACGAGCTTCATAAGCAAAATGGTCAATATGGTGTCGCATCACTTTGTGTGGGCGGCGGCATGGGGACGGCTGTGGTTATAAAAGCAGTTAAGTAATTATTTAAACGGACATTTTTAATTCTTTCTCTAGGAGATAAACTATGTACACAGATTTCTTCAAAACCTTTAGCGATCAAACTGAAAAAAATCTAGAACCTTACTTGAAGTTCAACAAGCTAGTGACAAAAAACGTAGAAGTGTTGACTGAGCTTCAACTGAACGCAATTCGTACTTACAGCGAAGTGGGTCTGAACCAAATGAAAGCGGCATCAGAAATCAAAGACGTAACGTCATTGACTGCTTTCAACAGCCAGCAACTAAGCGTTCTTACTAAGCTTTCTCAACAAATGATGGACGACAGCAACAAGCTTCAAGCTATTGCAAAAGAGTTCAAAGAAGACGTTGAGAAAATGACTTCGGAAAATCTAAAGACTGTTACTCCAGCGTAATTTGTCCGATTCTCGCCGCCTTAGGGTCTCTAGACCCTAATTTGGGCGGCGTTGTTTTTTCCGAATATAGGAGTAAGACTATGTTTCAGCACTTCTTTTCGGACTATCTTGTACAGCTTCAACAAACCAATCAACAGTGGTGGCATGATTTCGAAGTGAACAAGGCAGTCGTGAACTCTCCTTTAAATAAGGCCATGCAAGAAGTGAACTTGGAAGACACTGCCAAACTCTTCGAACAAGCTGTAAATCAACCTGCTGCGATCTTAAAACTGCAAGCAGAATGGTGGGAACAGCAGCTACAAATTTGGCAGAATGTCGCGTTGGCGGGTAACCAAAAACAGGTCATTGAAGCAGAAAAAGGGGACAAGCGTTTTTCTAATGAAGCGTGGCAAAATGAGGTGATGTATAGCTTCATTAAGCAATCCTACCTGTTATTCAGCAAGACTTATTTAGATACAATTGAGTCACTCGAAGGTTTGGATGAAAAATCTAAAGAGCGAATACTTTTCTTTTCTCGTCAAGCCATCAATGCACTTTCCCCTTCGAATTTCATCGCGACGAATCCAGAACTCTTGAAACTGACACTTGAGCAAAACGGTCAAAACCTTCTGGCTGGCTTAGAGCAGTTAAAAGAAGACGTTGAGTCCAGTGCGGACATTTTGAAAATTCGTATGACGAACAACAATGCGTTCCGCGTGGGTGATGACGTGGCGACCACTCCGGGCGATGTGGTTTTTCAAAACGAATTGTTTGAGTTGATTCAATATCGACCTCTAACAGAGAAAGTGAATGCGACGCCACTGCTCATCGTTCCGCCTTTCATTAATAAATACTACATCCTTGACTTAACAGCGAAGAACTCAATGGTTCGATGGTTGCTAGAGCAGGGACATAGCGTATTTATGATGTCTTGGCGCAACCCAGGCAAGGCACAAGCGCATGTAGAGTTTGGTGACTATGTGACAGAAGGCGTCGTCAAAGCCGTCGCCGCAATTGAAGATATAACGGGCCAAGAGCAAATCAACGCGGCTGGTTACTGTATTGGTGGTACGGTTCTGGCGAGCACGATTGCGTACTATGCGGCAAAACGTATGAAGAAGCGTATTAAGTCAGCGACTTTCTTCACCACATTGCTCGACTTTTCTCAGCCAGGCGAAGTTGGCGCGTACATCAATGACACCATTGTGAGTGCAATTGAGGCGCAAAACAACGCAAAAGGGTATATGGACGGTCGTTCATTAAGCGTCACATTCAGCTTACTGCGCGAAAACAGCTTGTACTGGAACTACTATGTCGACAACTACTTGAAGGGCAACAGCCCAGTAGACTTTGACTTGTTGTACTGGAACAGTGACAGCACCAACGTGAGTGCCGCCTCCCATAACTTCTTGCTTCGTGAGCTCTATTTAGAGAATAAGCTAGTGCAAGACAAAGGCGTCAAAATTGGTGGGGTATGGATTGACCTAAATAAGATCAAAATTCCTAGCTATTTTGTATCAACGAAAGAAGACCATATTGCGTTATGGCAGGGAACTTATCGTGGTGCCCTGAACACTGGTGGCAACAAAACGTTTGTTCTCGGTGAGTCGGGTCATATTGCGGGTATCGTGAACCCTCCAGCGAAAAATAAGTATGGTTATTGGTTGAACGATACTTTGGATGATTCGGCTGACGAGTGGTTGAATAATGCCGAGCACAAAGAGGGATCGTGGTGGACACATTGGAATGAATGGCTACTTCAATTCAATCCAAAAGAGCAAGTCGAACCATTCCCTATTGGCTCGGAAGACCACCCAGCAATCGATGAAGCTCCAGGGCAATACGTCAAGCAGGTTCTGCCAGTAAAAGAGTCTTAAACAACTCCCTATAGCAGTATATTTTAGCGACCTTTATGGTCGCTTTTTTTGGTCGTTACTGACTACCTTATTATACCGATTGAATATACGTGTCGGTTGAGGAAACTCTGGGGTCGAAAGTGACGGTGAATAAAAAAGCGCCGAGTAGATACTCAGCGCTTAGTGTCAACAAATAGGCAAGTTGACGGGTAGAGGTGCGTTACGTTACACCTCTTTATCCTTACCAAATGACAGCAGCCAGAGAGAGATTGCTGCTACTGCCACAAAGCCGGAAAGAATAATCACAGGCATGGCGCTATAGCCAAGGATATGCCAAATTACAGATTCTAAAGTACTCATGGGAAGTCTCCTTAGTGCCAGCCTTCAACGCCGCTCATGTCCGGTAGTTTGTGCGCGATGCCTTTGTGACAATCAACGCAGGTTTTCTCTCCAGAAGCTAGCGCAGTAGAGTGCTGTTCCGCTGCTCGTGAGCCTTGTTGAGAGTAATCCATGTAATCAAACTCGTGACAGTTACGACACTCAAGAGAGTCATTCTTTTTCATTCGTGCCCACTCTCGCTCAGCAAGGTGTCCTCGACGCTCTTGGAACTTCTCTGGTGTATCGATAGTACGCAGAACATAGTGAGCGAATAGCTCTTTGGATGCTTGTACTTTACGAACGATCTTATCTGTCCATTCATGAGGAACGTGACAGTCTGAGCAGATGGCACGAACACCAGAACGGTTAGAGTAGTGAATTGTTTCTTGAATTTCAGCAACGATTGGTGCGTGACAGCCAGAACAGAACTCTTCTGTGTTGGTTGCCTCCATACCTGTGTTGAATGCGCCCCAAAATAAAAGACCGCCAGCAAAACCTAAGAACAAAACCACACCAGCGGCAGCTTTACTTGGGTTCTTCAGTCTTTTCCAAAACGCTTTAAGTATTTTCATAAATAACCTCTTAGTACTCGCGTTTCAATTACTGAAGCGAATCAACTGCCTGGAACTTGTTTTCAACTAGTGGCTTAGCATTAGTTTGTGGCACGTGGCATTGCAAACAGAAGTAACGACGAGGAGACATATCCGCCAATACAGCATCTTCTCGGTTTACATAGTGCGTTACGCTAATTTTAGTCGCGCCTGACTCTTTTGCATTTTTCCAGCTGTGGCACGCAAGACACTTATTAGCATTTAACGACACTTCGTAGTGACGGATGCTGTGTGGGATCAACGGTGGTTGATAAACAAAGCTATCTTCAACAATCTGGTCTTTAGGGAAGTCTTTGAACTCATCTGCTGGGCGTGTGTCTTCCAATTGAGACATTCCACGTAGAGACTCTAGACCACCAATGCCACCTGGATTATCTAACTCAGCTTGCGCAATGCCTGTCACTAAAGCACCTACAGATAAAAGTGCGACAAGTAATTTTTTCATCATTTCATCTCCGCCTTTATGGCTTAAATTCTTTATTAGGCCGCCATAGTGACGGCCGTAGCATTCGGTATCTGAAGGTTAAGCAATCTTAGTGATTTTGACTGGACACTTCTTAAAGTCTGTCTGTTTAGACAGTGGGTCAGTCGCATCTAGGATGAGCTTATTAATCAAAATACGTGCATCAAAGAACGGTACGAATACCAAACCTTTTGGCGGACGGTTACGACCGCGAGTTTCAACACGAACGCGTACTTCGCCGCGTTTGTTTGCCATGAGTACTTCTTCACCACGACGAACGTTACGCGCTTTTGCGTCTTCAGGGTGCATGTAACACACTGCGTCTGGTACTGCTTTGTATAGCTCAGGTACACGACGAGTCATGGTGCCTGTGTGCCAATGTTCAAGAACACGACCAGTACATAGCCACATATCAAACTCATCGTTTGGCACTTCTGGTGGCGCTTCATATGGTGCAGAGATAATCTTCGCTTTGCCGTCAGCATTGCCGTAGAAATCCCAACCAGAACCTTCTTTTGCGTATGGGTCAGAACCTTCTTTAAAGCGCCATTGTGTTTCCTTACCATCAACAACTGGCCAACGTAGACCACGCACTTCATGGTAACGGTCGTATGGTGCTAAATCATGCCCGTGACCACGGCCAAATGTTGCGTATTCCTCAAACAGACCTTTTTGAACATAGAAACCGAAGTGGTGGGCATCGTCATTCAGTTCGCGTGCTTCTTCGATAGGGAACTTGTCGACATTACCATTGCGGTATAGTACGTCGTACATGGTTTTACCACGGTACTGAGGCGCTTTCGCTAGTAGCTCTTCAGGCCACACTTCTTCCATTTTGAAGCGTTTCGAGAACTCCATTAGCTGCCATAGGTCAGATTTTGCCTGACCGACCGTGCCCACTTGTTGGTACCAAGCTTGAGTACGACGCTCTGCGTTACCGTAAGCACCTTCTTTCTCAATCCACATTGCAGTTGGAAGAATAAGGTCTGCTGCTTGCGCTGTCGCTGTTGGGTATGGGTCAGACACAACGATGAAGTTTTCAGGGTTGCGGTAACCTGGAAGACGTTCTGTGTTGATGTTTGGACCCGCTTGCATGTTGTTATTACATTGAACCCAATAACAGTTCAGAACGCCGTCATTCAACATGCGGTCTTGCAATACGGCGTGGAAGCCAGGTTTTGGTGGAATCGTACCTTCTGGCAGTTTCCAGATGTCTTCCGCAATCTTACGGTGTTTCGGGTTAGCTACTACCATGTCTGCAGGTAGACGGTGAGCGAAAGTACCAACCTCACGAGCGGTACCACACGCAGATGGTTGACCCGTTAGTGAGAATGGGCTGTTACCCGGAGTCGAGATCTTACCGGTTAGTAGGTGGATGTTGTAAACCAAGTTATTCATCCACACGCCACGAGTATGTTGGTTCATACCCATTGTCCAAAGTGACATTACTTTCGTATTTGGATTGGCGTATTGCTTCGCAAGCTCGATAAGCTTCTCTTTTTCAACACCAGAGATTTCAGAGGCTTTTTCAGCTGTGTAAGGTGCAACAGACTTTTTGTACTCTTCGAAAGAGATAGACGTTAGCTTGCCTGAGTTAGGGTTCTTCGCTGCTTTTTGTAGCGGATCATCGTCACGTAGGCCGTAACCGATGTCGGTATCTGCTTGAGTGAAGTTAGTGTGCTTGTTCACGAAGTCCCAGTTTACCGCATCGTTTTCGATGATGTAGTTCGCGATGAAGTTAGCAATCGCTAGGTCAGACTGTGGATTAAAAATGTAGCCGTGATCTGCCAACTCAAATGAACGGTGGTAGTAAGTAGAAAGCACGTTCACTTTAACGTGAGGGTGACTTAGGCGACGGTCAGTAATACGAGTCCATAGAACAGGGTGCATCTCTGCCATGTTCGAGCCCCATAGAACGAATGCGTCTGCGTTCTCAAAGTCATCGTAACAACCCATCGGCTCATCGATACCGAATGCGCGCATAAAGCCAACTACAGCAGAAGCCATACAGTGACGAGCGTTTGGATCAATGTTGTTTGAACGGAAGCCCGCTTTCATTAGCTTTGACGCAGCGTAGCCTTCCATTACTGTCCATTGGCCTGAGCCAAACATACCTACGCTTGTTGGACCTTTTTTCTCGAGGGAAGCTTTCCATTTCTCAGCCATGATGTCGAAAGCGTCATCCCAAGAGATAGGTGTAAATTCACCGTCTTTGTGGAATTTGCCATCTTTCATTCTCAGCATCGGCTGAGTCAGGCGGTCTTGACCGTACATGATCTTAGAAAGGAAGTAGCCTTTAATACAGTTTAGGCCTTTGTTTACTGGTGCTTCTGGGTCACCCTGTGTTGCTACCACTTTGCCATTTTGAGTACCAACAAGAACAGAACAGCCTGTACCACAGAAACGACAAGGTGCTTTGTCCCATGTGATTTTGGTTTGATCAGAGCTTGCAATCAGGTTGGCTGCAGATGCTGGTAGTGTCACACCTGCGACAGCAGCAGCTGATGCAGCCGCGTTTGCTTTCACAAACGCACGTCTTGTCATTTTCATACTTCACCCTCGATTTGGGAATGTTGTGTTCCAGTGTCTTCTTCATCCGTTTCTTCAAGCCCAGTTTCGATTTGGTGATAAACCAATACCGTGCTCAAGACATTCGGTAAATTGTTAATGGCATCGATAGTGTCTGTGATAAAACCTTGGTTTTCGGTTTCAAGCACGACGATAATCTTGCCTTCTGGACTGTCACCATAGATTTCCGCATTTTCATGTGCTTCGATCTGTTGTTTGATGTCGTCCAGATGTTCTGGCAGTACGTGTACTACCAAACTTGAAATATGCACTTCATTTAGTGACATATAGCTCTCTCATTTATTGCCTTTGGCCGACGACATACGGCTTAGGCTGTTATATTGCTCACATTGATGGATGAAGTCGGGCACACTGAAACACAGGCGCCGCAGCCGTTACACTCATCAAGGTCTAAATTGGGTTGTGCTACTTTCCCCAGCTCTAATTTGAACTGAATTGCCATTGGGTCGCACATATCCCCACAGCTTCGGCATTCGACATTTTGTTTTGCTAAGCAGCTATCGTTGATGATTGCTTTCGCTTGCCAAGGTTGCTCTGTTTTTGGCAAGAAAAGGGGCTCAGGACAGGCGTCTGCACACTGATAACAAAATGTGCATTCATCAATAGAAAAATCGACCGAAGGGAATCCGCCATCACTTTTAGTTATAATCTTTGTTTCGCAGGCCTCAATGCATTTACCGCAGCGAGTGCAATCGTCCGTAAACTGTTCTGGCTTGGTTAACCAAGGCAAACGTACGGCGTTGTCGGGGTGCGCTTTTCTTGCAAAGAGTCTTCTTCTGGAAAGGTCTACCACTTAGTCACCTCGAAACTTGGAACCCAAACTAAGCATAGTCCACAATTTTCATTAATAAACTGTCATTTAAACTAACGAAATTGTAGTTTTTGACATATTTGTATAAATACCTCTTAGGAGGTAAATGGGATGCAATATTGTTTTGGATCAATAAATTCCGTCGCAGGTGATCACATATTGATAAAGTTGAAAGGTAATGGGTTCATTGCACGTACAAATAGGGTTGTTAATGGGCGAGGAACTCAGATTGTTTAAAAATGTGAAAAAGTCAGTGACGCGCACGATTGCGTCCGCGATGCTTCTTATTTTGCTGCTTTCAGTTGCTACGACTGGTTTTGCAATTTTTACGTTAGCGTCAAGCTTGAATGATGCAGAAGCCGTCAATGTTGCTGGCTCAATGCGAATGCAAAGTTATCGTTTGGCACATGATATTCAGATTAAATCTGTTGATTACTCTTCACATATTGACGCATTTGAACATTCGATATACTCACCTTCCATGAAAGCACTCCAGCATTGGTCAGTGCCAGACGACATTACTCATGATTACTACCGTCTTATTATGAGATGGCATGAGCTCAAGTCGGTGTTGAGAGGAGACAACCCGGCGGAGTACCAACTCCTAGTGGCTGGTTTTGTAAAGCAGATCGATGAGTTTGTATTTAAGCTGCAAAGCTTTTCGGAGCAAAAGCTGATTAACTTAGCTTGGATTGGCGGGTTAGGGTTAGGCGGTATCCTTTGTGTCAGTATGTTTGTTGTCCATTTTGTGCGCCTCGAAGTTGTACGGCCCTTGCGTGCTTTAGTTTTTGCTAGCGAGCAAATTAAGAATCGCTCATTTAATATATCGCTTGATGTATCCAGCGATAATGAAATGGGGATCCTGACTCGAACCTTTAATCGGATGGCGACGGACCTTGGTAAGTTATACCGAGGGCTAGAACAAGCGGTTGATGAAAAAACGCGTAAATTACAGCATGCGAATCAGTCTTTAGAAGTATTGTATGACTCGTCGAAAGAGTTAACGGCTTCGCGTATTAATCAGGATAACTTCCAAGCCATATTGCAACATATTGCAAGTCTTGAAGGCATTAAAGCGGTCAAACTTGAAATAGAGCAATTGGGAGAACCGAGTTGGATATTGATGGAAGGGGAAGAGTGCTGCCACGACTGTGATGAAGATTGCCATAGTAAGGCTCTAACGTTAGACGGTGAGCACTTAGGCTATTTGTATTGGAAGGCCGGGTTACCTTGTCCGAATGAGGCACTGATTGACAACTTTGTGCAGATTTTATCGCGTGCCGTGTATTACAATCGAGCCCAACGCCAAGCAGAACAAATCCTACTGATGGAAGAGCGAGCCACCATTGCTCGGGAACTGCATGATTCATTAGCTCAAGCACTCTCTTATTTAAAAATTCAGGTCGCTTTATTAAAGAGAAGCGTAAAGAATTTGCCTGATGAAAAAGCGATAGCTCAGGCGAATCAAGTCATTGCCGAGTTGGATACGGGCTTATCTGCTGCTTATACCCAACTACGCGAATTACTGACGACGTTTCGTCTTACGATTAAAGAGGGCAGTTTTGGCCAAGCATTGCAAGATATGGTCGAAACGCTCAACGAACAAACCGTCGCTGACATTACGTTAAAAAATAGACTTTCTTCAACTGAACTGGATGCACACCAGCAGGTTCATTTACTACAGTTGATAAGAGAAGCGGCAATTAATGCCATCAAGCATGCGCAAGCAGATAATATTCACATTCAATGTCTTGATAATGATGGAAAAGTCACAGTAACCGTTACCGATGATGGAATAGGCTTTGAACATCAAGACGAAAAATTAAATCATTACGGTATGAGTATCATGCAAGAGCGAGCCGCTAGGCTGCATGCCGATCTTCACATTGAAGCATCGATAAACAAAGGCTGTACCGTAAAACTAGAATTCCAACATAGTAAGGAAGTAAACAGTGACAGTGTGTAAAGTAATGCTGGTGGATGATCATCCACTCATGCGACGAGGTATTCACCAACTTTTAAGCTTTGAGCCTGAGTTTGAAGTCGTTGCAGAAGCAAGTAATGGCGCAGATGCGGTAGCGAAAGCGCATGAGCTGGAACTGGATCTTGTACTTCTTGATCTCAATATGAAAGGCATGTCAGGCCTCGATACCTTACAAGCGCTACGTGCTGATGGTTGTGAAGCTCGAATTGTTATCTTAACCGTATCGGATAGCCCAGCTGACATAGAAGCAATAGTTAGAAGTGGTGCCGATGGCTATTTATTGAAAGACACTGAGCCCGATGAGTTGGTTGAGTTGCTAAAACAAGCACATCAAGGCGACAAAGCTTACAGCCAAGAAGTTTCTAAGTATTTGAGTGAGCGTTCAGGACAAGAGGACGTTTTTGATACGCTGACGGATCGCGAAACGCAGATCTTAAGAGAGGTGGCAAGAGGTTTCCGCAACAAGCAGATTGCCGACCGTCTTTTTATTTCTGAATCCACGGTTAAAGTGCATATGAAGAGTTTACTTAAAAAGCTTCAAGTTCCTTCTCGTACTGCGGCAACGGTTCTTTATCTTGAGCGCTTTGGCGATATCAAATAATACAGTTGAAGGTTAATCCAAAATTACTAATACAATCAATTGTTTAGTGTGATTTTGATGGTAAAAAAACCGCCTTTAAGGCGGTTTTTTTATTTGTCTGGGCGAATAGAGTACAAGTCACTGTTGTGCTTACCGCACTCCAAATAGTACTGATAAGCCACTTTTTTGCTTTCAGCAATGACTCTCATGCAGTGCATTTTCCCCTGTTCAAAATATCGAATCTCATATTCTACACTGGTATCAAGTTGCTCAGCGGCTGCCATACTTCGCCTCCATAAACCATCCAAAAAACATCCATGCAAATTATATGCCGTTATAGGGAGCGTCGTTCGGTGCATTTTTTAGCCGATAATTGCGCTCTAACTCACTTTTTTGCGGATAGCTGTGATCAAAAAGTTAATTTCAAACTCTATATATTATTAAGGTGGCAATCAATATTTGTCACACTGGTGTAAGTTTGCCGCAATATTAAGTGATACAAGTTGAGTATAGAACTTAATCAATAGAAAAGGGAATACGAATAAGTGACTAAATTACAGGGTGTATCTAATAAGGTGCTTCGCTATGGCCTTCTATTTTGTTTCGTATTTCTTCTTGCCGGATGTACGAAGAAGTTTCTATACAGCAATATCGATTGGTTCGTTATCGATTACATAGAGGATTATGTTTCTCTGCAAGGTGAACAAGAAGTCCTAGTGGAAGAACGCTTATTATTGTTAGCAGAATGGCATAAGAAAGAAGAGTTACCGTTATATATCGATCATTTAAAAGAGCTTGAGAGATTAAAAGCGAGCGATATCACCCTAAATTATTTGCAGGAAAATCGAGATAGAATGCGAGCGCATTACGATAGAGTGGTAAGCAAAGCGGCACCAGACCTTTTTGCTTTGAGTTTACAGTTAACGAAAGATCAAGAACGGGAATTTCTGAGTAATGTACAAGAGCATTATCAAGAGCGAAACGCAAAATATGCGGATAAAACGGAAGATGAAATACGTGAAATTATTCTAGATAACACAGAAGAATGGATGGAAGAGTGGTTGGGAAGCCTATCAGAAAGTCAGCGCCAATTAGCTCAAACGTTTTCTCAGCAAGTCACTCTTAACAGTCCTTTATGGAGAGGTTATCGAGCAACGATATATCAAGAGCTTGAATATCTGTTCGACAACAAGTCCAATGCTGTCACTTATCAGGATATATTTATGCGCCTGTTGTTCGAGCCAGAGAGCTATTACAGTGAGCAGCTTTCTAAAAATATTGATTCTAACTTTGTGCTGGTCGATCAACTGACATTAGATATTTCTCAATCTATGACCGATAAACAATGGCGTCATTTTCGCGGTAAGGTAAAAGAGTGGCGAGTACTAGCTGAGGAATTATTAGATTAGATTCATGCTTCAATTGACGAGGGGATGTGCATTAGCCTTTCTTATGAAAAAATGATTCAAAGCAAATTCTTATTGAGCTAAGAGCGTAACATAGCTTGAGGTTTGATGAGGTAAGGTCAGCTTACTGATGGTTGATAAAGCCTCATCGTATAAAAACAATGAGAATAAATATGAAACATTTAGTTGAAAGATTTCTTCGCTACGTCACGTTCGATACCCAATCAAATCCACATGTTACGCTTTGCCCAAGCTCGCCTGGTCAGCTTGTGTTTGCTGAGTTGCTTAAGAAAGAGATGATCGAACTTGGCTTAAGTGATGTGACATTAGATAAAAATGGCTACTTGATGGCTAGACTGCCAGCTAACGTTGATTATGAGGTGCCGCCTATCGGCTTTATTGCCCATATGGATACCGCGCCTGACGCCTCAGGAAAAAACGTAAAACCGCAATTTATTGAAGATTATCAAGGTGGCGATATTGCGCTAGGGTTGGGGGATGAAGTGCTATCTCCGGTGCAATATCCAGATTTACATCATCTACATGGCCACAATCTTATCACTACCGATGGCACTACATTACTTGGCGCGGATAACAAAGCTGGTATTGCTGAGATTCTCTCTGCAGTCGCGCTGTTACTAGAAAATCCAGACATTCCACACGGCGACATTTGTATCGGCTTTACACCAGATGAAGAGATTGGCCGGGGCGCAGATTTATTTGATGTTGAAAAGTTTGGCGCGAAATGGGCATACACTATTGATGGTGGCCCGCAAGGTGAACTGGAATACGAAAACTTTAATGCGGCAAACGCCGATGTGATTTTTCATGGTGTTAGCGTTCATCCAGGTACCGCAAAAGGCAAAATGGTCAATGCGATGAACTTGGCTGCGAAATTTCAAGTTCAAATGCCCCAAGATCAAACTCCGGAAACAACCGAAGGCTACGAAGGGTTCTTCCATTTAAAATCGGCAGAAATGGGCGTGGCGCGAAGCGAGCTTGGTTACATTATCCGAGACTTTGATCGTCAGGGGCTTGAAGAGCGTAAAGCCTTTATGCAGAAACTCGTTGATGATATGAACGCGGGCTTACGCCATGGTTCTGTAGAACTGAAAATAACAGACAGCTATTACAATATGAGAGAAATGGTT
This sequence comes from Vibrio diabolicus, assembly GCF_011801455.1. NCBI lineage: Bacteria > Pseudomonadati > Pseudomonadota > Gammaproteobacteria > Vibrionales > Vibrionaceae > Vibrio > Vibrio diabolicus. The sequence goes on from NZ_CP042452.1 coordinate 513,078, forward strand.
GAGCCTTACCCGCATATCATTGAGCTAGCAAAGCAAGCGATGGAAGCGTGTGATGTGGAGCCAATTATAAAACCTATTCGTGGTGGTACAGATGGCGCTCGTTTATCTTTTATGGGGTTGCCGTGCCCGAATATCTTCACTGGTGGTTTTAACTTCCATGGGATTCATGAGTTTATTTCGGTTGAAATGATGGAGAAGTCAGTGCTTGTCATCGTCAAAATTGCTGAACTCACCGCTAAAAAACACGGTTAACAGATCAGGTCGAGCGGTTCTTGTCGATTGAATGGGGAAAAATAGCCCAGAGTCATCTGGGCTATTTTTAAATTCAAAAACGAAACATTAACGTACGTCTTTGTCTTCAATTTCTATGTCTTCTAGTGGTAGCCAGTCGACTTTCACACCCGCTTGGTCGAACATGTCTTGGCTGACTTGGATTTTATCTCCCCAGCGAGATAGAAAGTCTTCAGATTGCTCAGGGCAGTGAACGTGTGAGATCCCTGTTTGAATGATCTTTGCCGCGCAGTTAGGGCATGGAAAATGCGTCACCCAAATATCACATCCGTCTAAATCACGTTTTGAGAACAAAATTGCGTTCTCTTCTGCATGCAGTGTTTTTAGATATTTCAACTCGCGTTCATCGGTATCGACACTGTCAGAAACACCGTGCGGGTAGCCATTAAATCCAACAGATACAATGCGATTCTGTTTAGTGATAACTGCACCGACTTGTGTTGATGGGTCCTTACTCCAAGACGCCACTAGTTCTGCCATCTGGTAAAAGCGTTTTGCCCATTTAGAAATCATAGTCATCCTCTCTGTCGAAGGCGTTGAATTAATTGAATGATAACCCATTTATATTAAAAAAATAGTCAAAATCGAGGTCTTGAGTATGAAGGCGTCATTTTTTGTCTTTTTAACCATAAAACGTTCTTATCTTGAGCACCGAATCTCACTTTCCGTCTTTATACGATATCTTAATTCGCGTTTCCTAGCGCCCTAAATGCACGATGCCTGAGAGTGTATATCAAATAGTTATGATTGAGCTGTTTGTATATTGCTCATTAAATATCACTGTTAACTAAATTACTTTATTTTCTTTTTGTTTCTCATGTTTACATTTAGAAACATTTTGGGGGCTTTTGAGTGAAGTTTTCAGTTGCAGCAAGGAGTAAGGTTGATGGGAATTCAACAATATCCTGTTCTATAAAGACGGTAAATACATGCAAAAGAAACCACTTGTCGCACTAATGGCGGCTACAGCAATCCTCGCTGGATGCGGGGAAGCTAATAATGCCCAAAGGGAAGGCCAGGCGCCTCTCGTAGTGACTCAGGATGTCACGGTTATCGACTACCAACCGAGCAAGTCTTATATCGGTCGCATTGAAGCAGTAGAAGATACCAATATTACCGCGCAGATTTCTGGCTATTTAAAAGCTCGTCACTTTGAAGAGGGGCAAATGGTAGAAAAAGGACAGCTTCTTTATTCTATCGAGCCATCTTCTTTTGAAGCACAAGTCGCGAGCGCTAAAGCGGCACTTGCACAAGCAAAAGCCGCGCTAAAAAAAGCGGAACTAGACCACACCCGAGGTAAAAACTTGTTGCCTCGTGGTAGTATCTCTCAATCTGAGTTTGACGCCTTAACTGCGGCACTTCTTGGTGCGAAAGCCGAGCTAGAAGCAGCAAACGCTCAGCTTAAGCTTGCTGAAGTTAACCTTTCTTATACTCAAATCCGAGCTCCGTTCAGCGGTCGTATTAGCGATACCAAAGTGAGTACCGGTGATCTTGTTTCCCCTTCATCTGGCGTGCTGACGACATTGGTGAGCTTAGACCCAGTGCATACTTCATTTAGTGTGAGTGAGCGCGAGCGTTTAGCCATGGGGATGGATCAAGTCAAAGGCGACGGCTCAGCAGAATCAAACAGAGTTGAAGTTCAGCTTGAGCTGGAAAATGGTCAGTTTTTTGAGCATCTCGGTAAGCTCGATTTCTTAGGTAATCGTATTGATACCAAAACTGGTACGATTGCAATGCGTGCGCTAGTGCCAAACCCAGAGCAGAAGTTACTTCCGGGTCAGCACATCAAAGTGAACTTGAGAGATAAGAACACAAAAGACGTTATTGTTATCCCACGACGTGCCGTACAGACTGACTTAGAAGGTGACTTTGTGATGGTGATGGCTGAGGGAAGTGTGGCTGAGCGTCGTAACGTCGAGCTTGGACCTCAGGTTGAACAAGGCATTATCATTCGAGAAGGCCTCGAACAGGAAGATACGGTTATTACACAGGGCCTACAGCGTGTGCGTAATGGTGTAGAAGTGCGCATTCAAACACCTGCTGAAGATAAGCAGTAGGGGGCACTATGTTAAGTCGTTTCTTTATTCAGAGACCTAAATTCGCGCTGGTTATTTCGATCATATTAACGCTAGCAGGCGCGATCTCACTGGCGATTTTGCCAGTGGCGGAGTACCCACAGATAAGTCCGCCATCAGTCAGCGTTTCGGCATACTACACCGGTGCGAGTGCGGAAGTTGTCGAGCAGGCCATTGCGGACCCCATAGAGACGTCGGTCAATGGCGTTGAGGACATGATCTACATGTCTTCAAAGAGCGCGAACGATGGCTCATACAGCCTAAACGTTACGTTCGATGTCGGGACCGATCCAGACATGGCGCAAGTAAACGTGCAAAACCGTGTGTCACAGATCGAGTCAAAACTGCCTCAAGAAGTGCGCATGGTTGGTGTGACGGTGAAAAAACGCTCACCTGACTTGCTGATGGTCCTTAACTTCTATTCACCTGATGGTAAATATGACGATCAGTTCTTGATTAACTACATTAACTTGAATGTAAAAGATCAGCTGGCTCGTGCGAAAGGCATTAGTGAAGTTAACGTGATTGGTGGTGGCGAATACGCAATGCGTGTTTGGTTAGATCCGGAAAAAATGGCCAACCTTAAGCTAACCACGTCAGACGTATACGCCGCTTTGGCTGAACAAAACGTTCAAGTTGCGGCAGGGCGTGTTGGTGCAGCACCATACAACAATCCACAAGAAGTTCAGTTTAACCTTGTGACCAAAGGTCGCTTGGAAAGCGTGAGTGAGTTTGAGAACGTTGTCCTTCGAGCTAATCCCAATGGATCTACGGTTTATCTGAAAGATGTTGCTCGCGTTGAACTAGGCAAAAAGTTCTACGATGGTAACGGTAAATTCCGTGGTCAGGACGCGTCAATTGTTGCATTGTCTCTTCAATCAGATGCGAACGCGTTAGAAAGTGGTCAGGCCGTCATGGAGCTGCTTGAGGACTTGAGTAAAAACTTCCCTGAGGGCATGGCGTACGAGACCAGCTACGATACAACCGTGTTCGTATCTGAATCGATCAAAGGGGTAGTAAAAACACTGATTGAAGCGATTCTATTGGTGATTGCTGTAACTTACTTGTTCTTGGGTAGTGCGCGCGCAACTTTGATTCCTGTTGTTGCGATCCCCGTTTCTCTGATTGGTACGTTTGCCATCATGCAGGCGACGGGCTTCACCATCAATACGGTCACTTTGTTTGGTTTGATCCTCGCGATTGGTATCGTGGTGGACGATGCGATTCTGGTTATCGAAAACGTCGATACCACCATGGCGAAAGACCCAACCATTTCACCGCGTAAAGCGACATTGCTAGCGATGAAAGAAGTAACGGGCCCAATCATCACGTCGACCTTGGTTCTACTTGCGGTATTCATACCAGTCGCGATGCTGCCGGGTATCACTGGAATCATGTATCGCCAGTTCGCTTTGACCATCTGTATTTCGGTTGTGATTTCATCCATCAATGCATTGACGCTGTCTCCAGCACTTTGTTCTCTGGTATTGAAGCAGGGTGGGGGCAACACGGCTAACTGGTTCCAGGCTTTCAACCGAGGCTTAGAGCGTATCACAACGCGTTATGGTCAGGTCGCTGGTTTCTTGGTGAAGAAATCTTTGCTACTCGTGACGTTCTTTATAGTCGCTATCGCGGCGGTCACTTTCTTTGCGAAAACCACCTCAACAGCGTTTGTTCCTCAAGAAGATAAAGGCATTTTGCTGGTTAACGTTCAGCTACCAGATTCAGCATCTTTATCTCGTACTGAAGAAGTCACCAATGATTTAATGAACATGATTGGTGAAGAACCTGGTGTGGATGGCGTGACGGTTGCGAACGGTTACTCGTTTATGACAGGCGCAGCGGCATCAAACGGTGCATCTGTGTTTATCAAACTGCATGACTGGGATACTCGTAACTCGTTGCAAGGGGAACACTCTGCCAATGCCATCGCGGCGCGTATTAACGGTCGTGCTGCAACAGAGTTGCCTCAAGCGGTTGTGTTTGCGATGGGGCCACCAGCGGTTCCTGGTATGGGGGCAGCGTCTGGTTTTGAGTTTGTGCTTGAAGATACGCTAGGGCGAAGCCGTACCGATTTGTCGATGGTCATGGGAGAAATGATCCAAGCGGCCAACCAAGCCCCTGAAATTGCCTACACGTTTAGTACGTTCCGCGCGAATGTCCCGCACTACTACGTTGATATCGACCGTGAGAAAGCACAGCAGTTGGGTATTTCGCTATCGTCTATTTTCCAAACCTTGCAAGGCAACTTAGGTTCGCTTTATGTGAATGACTTCACCATGTTTGGTAAGAACTTCCGCGTAACCATGCAAGCTGATAGCCAGCACCGTAGCAGCATGGAAGATCTAGAGCGTTTCCATGTTCGTTCTTCGAACGGCGATATGGTTCCGCTAAGTACGCTAGTGAGCTACGAGCAAGTGTTTGAGCCTGATGTGGCATGGCGTTACAACATGTACCGCAGTGCTATCATTCAAGGCCAACCAGCTCCGGGTTACTCTAGTGGTGATGCGATTGCTGCAATGGAACGCGTTGCTGCTGAAGTTCTCCCACAGGGGTACACGTATGAATGGACAGGTATGGCTTATCAGGAAGTACTTGCGGGTAACCAAGCCATTTATGCGTTTGCGCTGGCTTTGATCTTCATTTACTTGTTCATGGTTGCACAATATGAGAGCTGGAGTATTCCATTAGCCATCATTTTGGTGGTGCCAGTAGCAACGTTAGGCTCCTTCTTAGCGTTGAATCTGACTGGGACACCGCTTAACTTGTATGCGCAAATTGGTCTTGTCTTGCTCATAGCCTTGGCGGCGAAAAACGCAATTTTGATTGTGGAGTTCGCCAAGCAAGAACGTGAAGAAAAAGATGCTGATATCGATAGTGCTGCGGTTAAAGGAGGCACGTTACGTTTCCGCGCTGTGAATATGACATCTTGGTCGTTTATCCTGGGTATCTTCCCGCTGATCTTCGCCGCAGGTGCAGGGCACGTGAGCCAAAACTCGCTCGGTGTGTCGCTGATTGGTGGTCTATTGTGTGTGCTTCTAGCAGGTACATTCTTGATCCCTGGCTTCTACGCTATGGTGCAAAGACAGCGTGAGAAAGTTCATGGCGGCAACACCAAGTTGGTTCCTCTTGATGATGAGTAATCACACCCGCAGTGCACAGTAGAGCACGAAGTTAAAGTCGAAAAAAAGCCCGAAGCAATGATTGCCTCGGGCTTTTTATTTGTAGGGAAGGTTATTTTAGCGCGGTTTTAAATTGTGCAACGGCTTCGTCCATATCATGAGCTTGAGCAGAAACAGAGTTCACTTCGTGCAAGCATTCCTGAGCGGATTGCATGTTGTTTTCAGATATCGCGTTAAGCTCGGTGATTGAGCCACTAACTTGGTTCATCACGATACCTTGCTCTTCAATCGCAGAAGCAATGCGCTCCGAATTGCCTTGAATTGCATGCATGTCAGTGATGATCTGCTGCAGGCTAGAATCAAGTTTTTCAGAGGCATTAAGCGTTTGTTGTCCTTGATCGTTACATTGATCAATATCCGCCACGACCGTCGACATTTGAGCTTGAATATCAACAACAACTCGCGTGATTTCCTCGGTAGATTGATGAGTTCGGCTAGCTAGGGCTCGTACTTCATCGGCAACAACGGCGAAGCCACGACCTTGTTCGCCCGCTCGCGCGGCTTCAATTGCTGCATTGAGAGCCAGTAAGTTAGTTTGTTCCGCAATTTCTTGGATGATGTTCACCGCACCACCAATTTTATCTACATGTTGGTTCAACGAGCCAATCGACTGCTGACTGTTCGATAAAATACTGGTCAATTGACCAATGTTGGTTACAGTAGTTTCAACAACACTTCGGCCTTGTTCGGCATTATTCGCGGCTTGATGTACACCCTCTACCGCAACCGACGTGCTTTCCGATATTTCGCCTATCGTTGCCACCATTTGCTGAACCGCAGTAGCCATCGATGCAGTGTGGTCCGTTTGAGTATGGAACTGCTCCATAACTCCTTCTAGCTCACGATGCATATTATCGGTACTGGCCGTTAACTGCGCAGATTTTTCTTGGGTGCCACTAATTAACTGCTCAAGCTTATCCAACAGATCATTGAGGTGGTGGCTGATATCAAATAGCTCATCTTTGCCTTTCAAGTCAGAGCGCAGTCCCATGTTGTTTGTTTCGCTAATGCTTCGAATGGTGCCAAGCAAGCTGTTTACTCGTGTATTGATTGAGCGAGAGATCTGCCAAATCAATGCGAAAATAACACCTAAGATCAGAGCAGTAATGACTTGCTTGATGGTCGACATTTGTTCATCACGCTTTGCAGCAGCAGAGCTAAGGGCTGTCGAAAAGGTTTCAAATTGTTCTTCTACGGCATGAGATAATGCGCGAGTTTCACCAAGTAGGCCTTGGTCGTAAGCGACTCCTACAACTTGTTTTTGTGTCGCTACTAGCTTACCTGTTTTGGTGAGCTCCGGAGCATATAGCCCAACAAGCAAATCACTATTGAATTGACCTGATTTAACCGCAGAGTCAAAACGAACCAACGCCAGCAATTGCTGGTGGTCGGAGCGTTGCTTGGCTTCTAACAGTGCTTGCTCGTAAGCAGCAAGAAGGCCACTCTTTGCATCAAGTCCGTAGCGTTGGTAAGCACTGACCAGATTCTGAAAGCCCTTTTGGTATGCAAGGAGGTCTTGTTTGAATCGTTGACTGGAAGGTAATTCATTGCTCGTGAGTATGTTCGCAAGCTCTCTTTCTGTATTTAGAAACTTATCAACATTCGCATCAAATTTGTTTAGGTATTTGTCATTACTACGCAGTAAGAAATCTTTCTCGTTTCTGCGTAAGTTGAGTAAACGTATTTCTAGATCGCCAACGAGTTTGATGGCGTGGTTAAGTTCATTGCTCTTATTGGCGAAATGGGATGACGTACCCAAAAGGGCCACGATGCCTAAAATGGCGATAACTCCGAGGAAGTAGAGTTTTTGCCTAATAGTCATATTGTTGTTTCCTGAATAAGTAACTAAAAAGAGAAATCCAATGAGATTTCCCAAGGGCTAGCAAACGTTGTTCAACTAACATGTCGAGAAAACGACATGCATTAATACAGCACTTTCTTACGTTGCTGCTTTTTCGCTCCATGCTTGTTCTTGGTATCAAGTCTTCGGCGTTGAGAAGCGCGGGTTGGTTTCGTTTTAATACGCTTCTTCTCCTGTAAGGCGGCAGCTTTAATTAAAGCTTGAAGCCGATTCAGGGCGTCTTCCTTATTTTGTTCTTGCGTGCGAAATTGTTGCGCTTTGATGATGATCACGCCATCTTTAGTTATACGACTGTCAGAAAGAGCAAGTAATCGTTCTTTGTAGAAGTCAGGTAAGCTGGAATGTCGGATATCAAAGCGTAAATGTATAGCGGACGCTACCTTGTTAACGTTCTGGCCACCATTTCCTTGAGCTCTAATTGGGGATAATTGAATTTCCCACTCTTGAATTGTGACGGAGTTCGAAATTTTGAGCATGATAAGTAAATGCCGGTAAGGACGATTGAAAGAGCTGATAAATTAACATCACAGATGTACAAATAGAAGAAAAGACATGAGCACGATTGATTTTAGGCCCTATGAGGGATTCATATTTGATATGGATGGTACTTTAATAGATACCATGCCAGCCCATTTGGCTGCTTGGCAAGCAACCGCAGATCGCTTTGATTTTCCGTTTTGTCAGGAGTGGTTTCACAGTTTAGGGGGCATGCCGAGCTTTAAAATTGTTGAGGAGCTAAACCGTGTGCATGAGCTTTCATTAGATCCTAAAACCGTCGCTACATTTAAAATGGAAACGTTCGCTGCTATGGAGCTGCACGGGGACGTTATTCCGTGCACTAATATCGTGTTAGAAGAATATTTAGGCCACAAGAAAATAGCGGTCGGGACTGGCAGTCAACGAGAAAGTGCCATGCGCTTATTGAGCCACTCCGGTTTATTGGACAAGTTGGATGTTGTGGTAACTGCAAGTGATGTAGAGAACCATAAGCCTTTTCCGGATACCTTTTTGGTGGCGGCCGAGCATCTTGGGTTGGAAGCGTCACAATGTCTTGTATTCGAGGATACCGAGCTAGGTAAACGAGCGGCGCATGCAGCGGGTATGGATTGCGTTATGGTGCAAGATAACGAGTTAATCTTTTTTCCAAAACCATAGTAAAAAGAGCGATAAAGCGAGATCAAAATGGGGTGCAAACGCACCCCATTAACTTTTACAACATCATAGATAAAATATCATAAATGTTTATTCAGGTTGAACTAGTTCTTGGTATTCAAACGAAGGAACCACAACCTCTACGCGACGGTTTTTCTCACGACCTTCACGAGTGCTGTTGTCAGCAACTGGGTTTTCTTCACCCATGCCTTTCACAGTTAAACGATCTGAGTCAATGCCTGCAGCAGTTAGGTAATCCGCAACAGATTGAGCACGACGCTCAGACAGTTTTTGGTTGTAAGTCGCAGGACCAGAGCTATCCGTGTAGCCAGTGATCTCTACTTGAGCTTGTGGGTATTCGTTCAAGAATGATACGAAGTTGTCTAGACGCTCCGAAACAGAGTCTGTTAGCTTAGCACTGTCGAATTCAAACGTACCTGTACCGTACTCTTCTTTGTGCACTTTGCTCATCATCACTGGTTCTGGATCTGGTTCAACCACTTCTTCTGTTACAACTGCCGCAACCACTGGCGCAGCCGCAAATTTGTAGTTAAAGCCGATACCGAAGAAGTTAGCGTCCATGTCGTCCCATACGTCATCAGACAGATCTTGATAGCGTTGATATTCTGCGCGTACGCTCCAGTTTCTGTCGATAGTGTATTCAGCACCTAGCGAGCCAGTTGGAACGAAATCTTTTTCGTCATCAGACATCATGTAAGCACCACCGATCTTAGCGAATAAATTCCAAGATTCGTTCAAGTGCCAGTTGAATTTAGGTGCGAGAGTTAAAGCCGTTAAATTGCCGTCGATCGTATTAACTGTATTAGCCCCTGACTTAAAGTTAGCTTTGTAATCGCCTAAGAAGTCGACACCATACTCTAGCCCGATGATATCGGTGAAGTCATAACCGATATGTAGTCCAGCACCAAAAGCTTCATCATCACAAGGGCTATTTAGATAGCAAGCATCGTCAAGTGTAGTCATGCCTACTTTGCCCCCGATATACATTTCAGCTTGAGCAGAGTTTAAAAGCGCGCTACTACCAGCTACCACTGCTGCTACTGCAATTGCTACTTTGTTCATAATGTTTCCTTGTATTGATTGCATATTAACTTCTACTTCGTTTTATCAAAAAATTAGAAAAAACCAGCGTTTATAAGAAATTAGTTTAATATTCTAATCATTTCATATCAAGCAACAATATCTTTGAACTTGATCAACATTTACTAACCAATAACACCTCACAAACTTCTGATATTTCTTACATTGTAGTAAAGATTTTTGGGGTCATAAGAAAATTGATGATTATTTTGAACTTTTTTTCGTAAAGTTTATTTTACATTGTGCGCGGTGGTTAACAGGTGGTTTTTATTTGCATTTATTTGCAAAAACTGATTGCAAGTCTACGCCTAAGCCGATAAGTTACTTAAACGCTAGACAGAAAATGACCAGAGCCCTTGATGCTGCTCGCTTTGTGAACAATGTTGCAATGAGTTCAGTTGGCAAAAAATTGGGTCGGAAATAAAAACCAGGAAGTAGAAGTAATGTTTCAAACTGATGATGTAAGAATAAATAGAGTAAAAGAGTTATTGCCACCTGTAGCAGTATTAGAGAAGTTCCCAGCGACTGAAACCGCTTCTTCGACCACTTTTGATTGCCGTAATGCCATTCACAATATTCTTGAAGGAAAAGATGACCGATTACTTGTAATTGTTGGCCCGTGTTCCATTCACGATCCTGCTGCTGCGGTTGAATATGGTAAAAAGCTAAAAGTATTACGTGATGAACTTGGTGAACAACTAGAAGTTGTGATGCGAGTTTATTTTGAGAAACCGCGTACAACGGTAGGATGGAAAGGTCTGATCAACGACCCTTACCTGAATGATACCTACAAGCTGAATGATGGTCTGCGTATTGGACGTAAGCTTCTTCTTGATCTTACCGATATGGGCTTGCCAACCGCGAGTGAGTTCCTAGATATGATTACGCCTCAGTACGTGGCGGATCTGATCAGTTGGGGTGCTATCGGTGCTCGTACGACAGAATCTCAGGTTCACCGTGAGCTTGCTTCTGGTCTTTCTTGTCCTGTTGGGTTTAAAAATGGTACAGACGGGAACATTAAGATCGCGAGCGATGCGATTCGTTCTGCAAGTGCTTCTCACCACTTCTTATCAGTAACAAAATACGGACATTCTGCGATCGTAGAAACCGCTGGCAATCCTGATTGCCATATCATTCTCCGTGGTGGTAAAGAGCCAAACTACAGTGCAGCGCATGTTGCTCAAATTAAAGATGAGTTAGATGGTGCAGGGCTACCGAAAAAAGTGATGATTGATTTTAGCCACGCTAACAGCTCGAAGCAGTTTAAACGTCAAATGTTGGTGTCTGATGACGTATCAGAGCAAATAGCTGGTGGCGAAGAAGCAATTTTTGGTGTGATGATTGAGTCTCATTTAGTTGAAGGTCGCCAAGACTTAGTGGATGGTAAAGCGGCCACTTATGGTCAGTCGATTACCGATGCATGTATCGGTTGGGAAGATACGGAAACCGTACTTCGTCAGCTTTCAGATGCAGTAAAAGCGCGCCGTAACAAATAAGCTCAACAGAAAGAACTTTTTAAAGAGCCAGAGGCATTGTGCTTCTGGCTCTTTTTTATTGAGAATTACTCGCATCTCTTTCTATTGTTTCTGCTTTCCTATATGTTATCTGTATGCGCTGTAACCAAAAGGAATTTGGAATTGAATCGTAATGTATGGCTATTATCCCTTTGCCAAGCCCTATTAATGACAGGGAATATTTTACTCATATCTGTTATTGCCCTTATTGGCAAAACACTTGCGCCGTCATCAAGCTTTATTACGTTGCCCGTTGCGCTGCAATTTTTAGGACTGATGGCTGCGACGATCCCTGCGTCACTAATTATGGGCAAGTTGGGACGTCGCCTTGGGTTTAGTCTCGGTAATGTTATTGGCATTTTGGGTGCCAGCCTAGCGACGTATGCGTTAAGTCAACAGAACTTCTATCTGTTCTGTGTTTCTACCTTTTTGCTCGGTGTTGGTATTGGCTTCGGAACGCTATACAGATTTGCTGCTATTGAAGTGTGTGAAGAGTCGGCAAGACACAGGGCGATTTCGATATCTATGGCGGGAGGGGTACTAGCGGCGATACTTGGCCCTAATTTGGCGGTGTATTCACAGCAATGGTCAGATGATGGTTTGTACATTAGTGCTTTTGCCGTGCTTATTGGACTTTATATAACTGCGTTGATCGTGCTGCAAACGATTCGTTTTCCACCAGCACACACGCAAGTTCTACATACTAAAGCGGATAAAGTGGGGCATATTATCCGTCGACCTAATTTCATGCTAGCGGTTATCGCCGCAATGGTTGCGTATGCGGTGATGAACATTTTAATGACAGCAACGCCTCTGGCGATGATTGGTTGTGGCTTTGATTTTGACAAAGCGGCAGGAGTGATCGAATGGCATGTGCTGGGCATGTTTGCACCGGCGTTTGTCACGGGACGCTTGATAGAGCGGTTTGGCGCGAAGAATATGATTTTAGCCGGTGGATTGCTATTTGTTGCTTGTATTGGAATTAACATACACGGAGTGTCCATTTGGCACTTTAGTCTTGCTTTAGTTCTGTTAGGCGTTGGTTGGAACTTTATGTTTATCGCGGCAACTGGGTTATTTAGTCAAAGCTATGAAGCGAAAAACAGGAGCAAGGCTCAAGCGTTTAATGAATTCTTCGTGTTCAGTTGTGTCACTATCACTGCATTACTATCTGGCTGGCTTGAATCCACCGTAGGTTGGCAAAACCTTAATTTGTACGTTCTTCCTTTTGTGTTACTCGTCATCGTGATGTTTGCTTTGAAAACGAACAAAGAAACGGAATCCCAAACTGCTTGATTAGATCTTCTATACATAGCCCGGCATAACGTGTCGGGTTTTGTTTATTAGCTCAACTCCACAACTTCTTCTTTATATTTTTATTGATAATGTGAATTCCCACACTAAAAATGTCGAATTGATAAGACTTTTTGTCTAACTTTTTGTAATAAAAATAAAAATCCTGTATATATCTTGCCGAAAATCAATAAAAACTACAGAAGTTTCGTCTATGTCAGTCAATATTTCTCATAAAGCTCAAGAAACTCTCGTGAGGGAGTCTGAGGAACTCGTCTCAACAACTAACCTACAAGGTGTTATTACGTATTGTAACGAAGCCTTTTGCCGTGTTGCTGAGTACACTCACGAAGAACTCGTCGGCCAGAACCACAATATCGTTCGCCACAATGACATGCCTAAAGCCGCTTTCGGCGATATGTGGGCACGTCTTAAGCAAGGCAAAGCCTGGCGCGGCATGGTTAAGAATGCCACTAAGTCGGGCGGTTACTATTGGGTTGATGCCTATGTCACCCCTATTTATGAAAATAACCACGTTGTTGGTTATCAATCTGTGCGCGTGAAGCCAAAGCGAGAGTGGGTTGATATAGCCACGAAAGCCTACAAGAGTATGCGCGCCGCCGAGAAGTCAGGTCGTACTTGGTCGTTGAAACTCAATGAAACCATTCGCTATGCGATTCTACTTGGCGCATTGACCGCACCTGCAGCCGCATATGCATTGTCTATTGAAGGTCCATTGGCTTGGCTTGCAAGTGCACTACCTGCGAGTGTTCTAGCGTTGTTATTCCGCCAAGAATTGATTGATACGCCTAAACAACTGAAAAAGTTACAAAAGCAATACGACAGCGTGAGTCGCTTGATCTATTCCGGCAATACGGCATTTTCGATTGCCGATTTCCATATCAAAATGCTGTCCGCAAGAATTCGAACCGTGTTGGGAAGAATGACAGACTCCGCACTGCCGTTGCAGCATTGCGCCGAAGAACTCAGTCAAACCACAGCAGAAGTTTCGGCTGCATTAAATCAGCAAAACACCGATATTCATCGCGTACGTGATGCGACTCAAGAGGTGGAGTCTTCGGCGAATTCAGTCTCTTCTAGCACCAATGATGCCCATATGCTAATTGATGACACATTGAAGTCATGCTTGATGGCGAAGGAAACCATCGATCAAACGCACACCAATCTAACGCAGTTGAGCCTTCAAGCAGAAAAAGCGACGGAAACGACGTATCAACTGAGTGATCAGGCGCAGAAAGTGAATCATTTGATGGAAGAGATTGGTGGGATCGCAGAACAAACCAATTTACTGGCACTTAACGCGGCAATTGAAGCGGCGAGGGCGGGTGAGCAAGGTCGTGGTTTTGCTGTTGTTGCCGATGAGGTGCGCGCGCTCTCTGGTCGCACATCCAATGCAACTGAACAAATCCAAGCGTCTATCTCTGCTATGTTGGCGACGATACAAAGTTGGCAAAAAGACATTCTGGCAAACAAAGAGCAAACGGATACCTGTTCTCAGGTTGCAGAGCAAAGCGCGCTTCGTTTGTCTGAGGTTGAACAGATGATGCAAAGCATGAGTGGGTTGATGGTCGATGTGGCGGAAGCGGCAAATAACCAGCTGAAGCTATCCAGCGATGTAAATCAGCATATTCACTCTATTGCTTCTACGGCAGAGCAAAACTTGGCAGCAACGCACTCCGTAGAGCAAAACAGCCGTCAGTTGAAAGAGCAAGTACAAGATTTCTATCAGCTCGCGCTTCGATTTGAAGACAAATAGCCGTAACGAAAGTCGTTGTGTTCACTTTCTGGCTGTGTTTACACAAATAGGGGCCAGATAAAAGAAAGCCCCGCCATTGCTGGCGGGGCTTTTCAGTTTTCACATTCGCAATAGAGAAAACTGATTATCTTTTTACTGCAATTACGCTAGTAGTTCTTTTGCTGTATTTACTACGTTTTCAGTAGTGAAACCGAACATTTTGAACAGTTCACCAGCAGGTGCAGATTCACCGAATGAAGTCATACCGATGATGCGACCGTCGAAGCCTACGTACTTGTACCAGAAGTCAGCAATACCTGCTTCGATAGCGATACGAGCTGTTACGTCTGATGGTAGAACGGCTTCACGGTAAGCGGCGTCTTGCTTGTCGAATGCATCTGTTGATGGCATTGAAACAACGCGTACTTTCTTACCTTCAGCAGTTAGCTGTGCTGCTGCTTCTACTGCTAGTTCAACTTCAGAACCTGTTGCGATAAGGATTAGCTCTGGCTTGCCTTCGCAATCTTTCAGGATGTAACCGCCTTTTGCGATGTCAGCAACTTGTTCAGCTGTGCGCTCTTGTTGCGCTAGGTTTTGACGTGAGAAGATAAGCGCAGTTGGTGCATCTTTACGTTCAATCGCTAGTTTCCAAGCCACTGCTGATTCAACTTGGTCACATGGACGCCATGTGCTCATGTTTGGCGTTAGACGTAGCGATGCCATTTGCTCAACCGGTTGGTGAGTTGGGCCATCTTCGCCAAGACCGATAGAATCGTGCGTGTACACTTGGATGTTCTGAATCTTCATCAGAGCCGCCATACGCATTGCGTTACGAGCATATTCCATGAACATTAGGAATGTCGCGCCGTAAGGAACGAAACCACCGTGTAGCGCAATACCGTTCATGATCGCCGTCATACCGAATTCACGTACACCGTAGTGGATGTAGTTACCAGAGAAGTCACTTGCTTCTAGAGACTTAGAACCAGACCACATGGTTAGGTTAGACGGCGCTAGGTCAGCAGAGCCGCCCATGAACTCAGGTAGTAGAGCACCAAATGCCTCTAGAGCGTTTTGAGATGCTTTACGTGACGCAATGTTTGCTGGGTTTGCTTGAAGATCGGCAATGATTTGGCTTGCTTTCTCTTCCCACTGTGCAGGAAGTTCACCGTTTACGCGGCGTTTAAATTCAGCTGCCAGCTCAGGGTACGCTGCTTCATAAGCTGCAAATTTCTCGTTCCACGCTGCTTCCTTAGCTGCGCCTGTTTCTTTCGCTGACCATTCTGCGTAGACTTCTTGCGGAATTTCAAAAGGACCGTGCTCCCAACCTAGTTCTTTGCGTGTTGCTGCGATTTCTTCTGCACCTAGTGGCGCACCGTGACAATCGTGTGAACCAGATTTGTTTGGTGAACCAAAACCGATGATTGTCTTAGTACAGATAAGTGTAGGACGTGGATCCGCTTTCGCCGCTTCGATTGCTGCGTTGATCGCTTCAGAGTCGTGACCGTCTACTGCTGGGATTACGTGCCAGCCGTAAGCTTCAAAACGCTTAGGCGTGTCGTCAGAGAACCAACCTTCAACGTGACCATCGATTGAGATGCCGTTGTCATCCCAGAATGCGATCAGTTTGCCTAGACCTAGTGTACCAGCTAGAGAACATGCCTCGTGCGAGATGCCTTCCATCAGACAGCCGTCGCCCATGAACACGTAAGTGAAGTGGTCAACGATGTCGTGGCCTTCTTTGTTGAACTGTGCTGCTAGCGCTTTCTCAGCTAGAGCCATACCAACCGCGTTAGTGATGCCTTGACCTAGAGGACCCGTTGTTGTCTCGATACCAGGCGCGTAGCCGTACTCTGGGTGACCAGGAGTCTTAGAGTGAAGCTGACGGAAGTTTTTCAGATCATCGATAGATAGCTCGTAACCGCTCAAGTGCAGTAGAGAGTAAATTAGCATTGAGCCGTGGCCGTTAGACAGTACGAAACGGTCGCGGTCTGCCCACTCAGGGTTTGATGGGTTGTGGTTTAGGTGAGAACGCCAAAGAACTTCAGCGATATCAGCCATGCCCATAGGTGCACCTGGGTGACCAGAGTTAGCTTGTTGAACACCATCCATGCTTAGCGCACGGATTGCATTTGCTAGATATTTACGATCCATAGTGATTACTTCTCGATAAGGGTTTAAATAGAGGGAACTCGTCGAAACAAGTTCAAATAGAAAATCTTGAATAAGCGCTGATGGTAAAAGCGAGTAGACGGGCTACTCGCTTTTGGTAAGCAATTAAAGCTTAGCTTCGATCATCGCTTCTAGTTTACCTTGGTCAACGGCGAAGTTGCGGATGCCTTCAGCCAGTTTCTCAACCGCCATTGGGTCTTGGTTGTGTTCCCATAGGAACTCAGAATGAGTCATTGGTGCAGGACGCTCAGCTGCGCCTTTAGAATCAACTAGCTTCTCAACCACTTCACCTTCTGCAGCTTCTAGCTCAGCAAGTAGAGCAGGCGCGATAGTTAGACGGTCACAGCCAGCTAGTTCTAGGATCTCACCGATGTTACGGAAGCTTGCGCCCATTACGACAGTTTTGTAGCCGTACTCTTTGTAGTAGTTGTAGATCTTAGTTACAGACAGTACGCCTGGATCTTCTGAAGCTTCGAAGTCACGGCCTTCTTTCGCTTTGTACCAGTCCATAATACGGCCAACGAATGGAGAGATTAGGAATACGCCAGCTTCTGCACAAGCACGCGCTTGAGCGAATGAGAATAGAAGCGTTAGGTTACAGTTGATGCCTTCTTTCTCTAGGATTTCTGCTGCGCGGATACCTTCCCAAGTAGACGCTAGTTTGATAAGGATGCGGTCGTTAGTGATGCCTGCATCGTTGTACATTTTTACTAGTTGACGTGCTTTCGCTACGCTTCCTTCCATATCGTAAGATAGGCGTGCGTCAACTTCTGTAGAGATACGACCTGGAATAGTTTTTAGGATTTCTTTACCGATGTTTACTGCAAGCATGTCACAAGTGTCTTGAACTTGTTGAGCTTTGTCGTTGCTCTGTGCTTTAGCATATTCGATTGAAGCATCGATTAGAGGTGCGTACTCTGCGATTTGAGCGGCTTTCAGGATAAGAGAAGGGTTAGTTGTTGCGTCTTCTGGTTGATACTTTTTGATTGCATCAATTTCGCCAGTGTCTGCTACTACAGTCGTTAGTTTACGAAGTTGCTCTAACTTGTTGCTCATAATCGATCATCCTATTTAAATGGGCTTAAGCGTGATTTTTGTTATCACAGCTTGTGCATTTGCAAGCGAGTTAGCTAATCGTCTCATCGCATTTAATGAGACATCTGCTCAGCCAACTACGGAAAATTTCGTTACCGAACAAATGCAATGAACATTTGATCGATAGCTGAGTAAATGATGTGTCCATATTTATCCTATCTATGCTGAAAGTCAATCGCTGAAATCGACTTATAGTGAACTTCATCAACGTTTTTTTACTGTGTGTGTAGTGGTTAACCCAAATAAACGTTTGCCCTTATTGTTCAAAGGTTGAGCGTTGTACGTGAGGGTAAAAAATTGTAGTGAGAAAATGTTATTGCGATGAGCAAATGTAGCGTTTAAATTGATAAAGAACATATGCTAAGTCGATGAGCATATGCTCACTTATTGCATACAATATCGATCCTCTTAAAGGGCGAGAGAAACCATGAGCAGTTCTAATCAAGATATTTCCATTGAAAACACGGATTTGTTGACAGAGATTTCCGTCGCGTATTATCAAGACGGTGCGACTCAGGAAGAGATATCGAGAAAATTTGCCATATCACGCGCAAAGGTCGGGCGAATGCTCAAGCAGGCGCGTGATGAAGGCATCGTTGAAATCACCGTTAAATACCACCCGGTGTTTAGCGCCAAGATTGAGCAACGTTTGATCGAGCGATTCGGCGTTAAGCGTGCGCTTGTCGCTCTTGATCAGCCAAATGAAGAGGCACAGCGACTACAGGTGTCGGGATTGGTGTCCAATTATCTCACCAGCACGCTTAAAAACGGCATGGTGGTGACCGTTGGACAAGGGCGTAACGTATCTTCCGTCGCTCACCATATTGGTGTTATTACGCCGCGTGACTGTAAATTTGTATGTGGTATCGGCGGTATTCACCCACGTGGTGGTATGTATAACGCCGATCACATTTGTCGTCAGTTAGCGAAAAAGTACGGTGGAACGTCCGAAACTCTCTATGCGCCGGCTTATGCAGAGAACAGAGAACAGAAGTTGGCTTTCATGCAAAATGCAACCGTGAAACAAACGCTCGACCTAGCACGTAAAGCTGATGTCGCTTTGGTCGGTATTGGTGACATGAGCGAAAACAGCTACATGGTGGACTTAGGTTGGTTTACGCCTGATGAAGTGGTTCAGTCGAGACTTCAACAAGGCGTGGTCGGGGACTTTGCAGGTTATGATTTCTTTGATATTCACGGTAATGTTGCCAACACCGTAATGAGTGACCGAGTGATTGGCCTTGGTATTGAAGAGTTTCGCCCAATATCGGAAGTCATCGCGATTGCAGCGGAGAACAGTAAGCCGCTCGCCTTACTTGGAGCATTAAGAACCGGAGCGATAGACGTGATCGCCACAAGCGTCAGCAATGCATTAACGGTACTCAACTTAGATGAGCAAATGCACGGCAACGCGGCATCTGAGAGTTAGCACAAATAATATGCAACTTATGTAATCAGGCTGCGAGGAGTTATAAATGACTCGCAGCCTGATTTCGTTTTCAAGTTAAAAATATTCTCTAGGAGTAGCTTTAAATTTGTACATCTACTCTGGAGAACACAATGAAAAAGACACTTCTTGCTGCACTGATTATGGGGCTGACTGGTGCGGCGCAAGCTGAGCAAAAAGTCGTGGCGGGTTACTTTGCGGATTGGCAGTACGCAAATGCAGAAAACCCATACACGGTGAACGATATTCCCGCCGATAAGCTGACACACGTGATTTACGCGTTTCTTAGTATGTGCGGCCCTCATGCCGGTGCTTCTGAAACGGTACAAAAACTGGTTGCCGAACAATGTGAAGGAAAAGATCCGTATACGGCGATCATTGTCGATACCGAAGCAGCATTAGAAAAGGACTTTGGCGATGTCTCCGTTAACGTGCCATACAAAGGCCACTTCGCTCAACTTGCTGAAATGAAGAAACAACATCCTGATCTCAAAATTCTCCCTTCTTTTGGTGGTTGGACAATGTCCGAACCGTTCCATGCTATGGCAAAAAACAAACAAGCGATGGATCAATTCTCAAAAACTGCCGTTGAGTTGATTGCTCAATATGATTTCTTTGATGGTATTGATCTGGATTGGGAATACCCTGGTGGTGGCGGTTTAACAACGTCGCCTTGGAACCCTGACACCAAGCTTTCTGATGAGCAAAAAGTATCTGAGCGTGAGGCCTTTACCTATTTGGTGAAAACCATGCGTGCAGAATTAGATGAACTCACAAATCAAACCAAACGTGAATACGAGCTCTCTACTGCTGTTGGCGTTGGTCCAAAAGCAGCAGGTATCGATTGGAAAGCCGCGGAGCCGTACCTAACTAACATGTTTGCGATGACGTATGACTTCCTTGGTGGTTGGGGGCAGCAAACCGGGCATACTACCAACTTGCATGCGACTGAGCGAAGCTGGTGGGGCATGGGCGCAGACGTGTTTATTAATCAGATGATTGAGCTCGGTATTCCAAGTGAGAAGCTGGTGATTGGCGCTGCGTTTTACGGGCGTGGCTGGCAAGGCACCAAAGACTTCTCGGGTGGCTTACCAACGCAAGATCTTGTATCCGAGCAAGGAGCGCAGTTTGGTACGGGTGAGAACGGCTATTTCATGTTCTGGGATTTGGTGAAGAACTATGGAGCGGAGCAGGGCTACGAGTACAAGTATGATGAGCAATCTCAAGCGCCTTACTTGTGGCATCCTGTAAAGAAAGTCTTTATCTCTTACGAAGATCAACGCTCGATCAAAGCCAAAGCAAATTGGGCTAAACAGGCAAACTTAGGCGGCATTTTTACCTGGGAATTATCAGGCGACCCGAAAGGCGAGTTGGTGGAGGTGATGTACCAAGAAATGAATAAATAAAACCTTCTAAGCAAAGCGATCGTAATTATTCAACTACGGTTTCTTTGCTTTGGTTCTGCCTCGTAAAAGCGATCAAGTCTTCAAGCGATAAAGGTTTAGAGTAGAAGTAGCCCTGAATCAAATCACAACCGCAAGCTTTTAACTCATTCAGTTGTTGCAGCGTCTCTACTCCTTCAGCCAGTACTTTCATTTCAAAGTTTTTGCCGATAGAAATGATATTCTTAACCATATTCAGCGCTTTTTTGTCATGCTCAATGTGATCGACAAAGCTCTTGTCAATCTTCACCTCGTCAATAGGTAGCGTACGCAACATGCTTAATGAAGAGTAGCCAGTCCCGAAATCATCGAGCGAGATTTTAAAGCCAAGAGCATGCAAGCGCTCGCAAATTGGTGCGAACTTTTCAAGATCTTCAATAAACAGGTTTTCGGTGATCTCTAGGGTAATCTTTGAACATTCGATGCCGCGTTTCTCAATAGCATTCATAAGATTAGTAATGAATTTGGCGTGAACAAACTGTTTGACCGAGATGTTAATAGACATCTGGATAGATGTATCAATATTACCAGTCAGTTTAGCCATATCTGTCAGGCTATTTTCAATGATTTGTTCACCAATACGAACCATCAACCCTGTGCTTTCTGCGACGGGAATAAATTCACTTGGTGGGACTAAGCCGAGCTCATCATCACTCCAACGAATAAGCGCTTCGACACCATAAATATCGCCTTCTAGGTTTAACTGAGGTTGATAAACCATATGAAGCGCTTGCTTATCTATCGCGAGCCTCAGGCGTTGCTCAATTTTCATTTTACGCAGGTGTGTAGCTTGCATCTGCTGATTGAACAGGCTGTATACGTTGCGTTGTTTTTTCGCTTGATACATCGCAATATCGGCTGACAGGAGCAATTCATCTAATGTTTCACCATGGTGTGGATAGCAGGCAATACCAATACTGCAACTGAGCAGGAACTGACTGTCATTGACTTCGTAGGGTTCTGATAGCGCCTTTATTAAGTCGCTCGCTAGTCTTTTAACGCTTACTTCATCAATTCGATTCGTTAGAAAAATAAACTCGTCACTGGCTTCACGGATGATTAATCGGCCATCGTTAACAAAGGTGTTTAAGCGGATAGATATTTGTTTTAGAACTTCGTCGCCAAAGTCATGACCATGTGTGTCGTTGACTGATTTGAAATTATCAATATCGATAAACATCAAAGAAAAAGGATTCCCTTTCCCTGAAAGCCAATGTCGAATGTTTGCGCGTAGGTACTCTCGGTTTGGTAATCCAGTGAGATGATCGTGGTTCGCTTGATAGAGCAAACGCAGTTTTGTTTTATGTTCATTGTTCGCAATGGAGCGGAATAAAGCGTAAAAAGCACCTTGGACGATAAGAAAAACAATCGAGTACAGTGCAAACTGTTCGTAAAATCCGCGCTTAATAAAATTCAAATCTGTCGAGGAAGAGGCCCAAAGATGATAATCAGGAAGGTATCTCAATGTGATTAACTCACTCAGGCGAGAATTGTCGACAACAATATTTAGCGCTCGTGTGAGCTCTTTTAGTTGCGCCATATCCCAGCCTGAATCTTTTGTGATTTGAGCCATAACGGCTTTTATATCTAAATCATTGGCAGGCTTTAGGTAATCTTCTAGGGTTGTATCTTCTGACGAGCTAAAAGTAAGGTAGCCATCACTGCGGATCAATGTGACCCGATTGTGCTCATTAGCATGGATGTCGTTACGAAAAACCGAAGATGAATTCATATTAAAGCCAGCCGTCATCACTGCTTGTACAACACCATCTTTATTTGGAATTGCTTTTCGGATCGGAATCACAAGTGAATCTTGAGCTGGCATAAAATACGTTCGACCTATAATCATTCGGTCGGAGTTGAGCGCTGCCAAAAAGGTATCACGAGTCAGTGGATCTTGTTTTAGATTATGCAGCTTTGCCAAGATCAAATTGGAGCTTACGGCGATGTAGTCTCCATCGGGGTTAGTTAGGCCGAACCCAATAATCGCCGGATGGATACTGAGTAGTTTGTCCAGCATCGGGCGAGTTTGAACTGCTGCTGTACGAGTAAAGTCATTTCTCTCGACCAACTGATGACCAATGACTTCAAGTAACGATTCTTGTCCTTTCAGAAGTGATTCGACAGAAGAGGCAAACAGCTCCAATTGTAGGAGCTGCTTATCTTTGTACTTATTCAGGGTTGACTCATAATGGTAGCGGCCAAACAACACGAACAGCACGGCGCTTATTGTAAGTAGCGCCATGTATAGTGTCCAAATGTTCTTCTTTAACCTGACCATGCCGCTTCGATAGCTCCTAGATTAGCGAGTAATGGGTAATGAGTGGTCTGCGCCCCATTCTGTCCATGACCCGTCATAGACCGATAAATCACGCCAACCTAACTGGTATGCTGCTAGCAGCAAAATACAGGCCGTTACACCTGAGCCACAACTGAAAATGATTGATTTATCATTATATAACGTTAGTGCACTAAATGCTTGTTTCAATTCCGAGTCTGCCTTTATAAAGCCATTACTCAACAATGTTTGGAAAGGGAGGCAAACAGAATTAGGAATATGACCAGAACGCAGTCCCTCCCTTGGCTCGGGTACCTCGCCTAAAAAACGTGCACGTGAGCGAGCGTCAACAATGTTTACACTGCAATTGTTTGAGTACTCTAATATTGCATTTGCGTCCAAAAAAGCATGTTTATTTAATTTCCCAGTAAAGTTTCCAAGCTGCTTAGCTTCTGACAAGACATCCGTGACAGGCAGTCCAGCCTCAATCCAAGCCGGGAGGCCACCATTAAGCACTTTGACATTATCGTGTCCCATTGCCTTAAACATCCACCATGCGCGCGGAGAGGCGAGTGTTCCTGAGTTGTCATAAACAACAATAAGGTCTTCGTTGTTCAGGCCAAGTTTCTGAGCGCTGTGATTAAATCCTTCTTCTGTTGGCATCATATGAGGGAGATTGGTATCTGGAAGACAAAAGTCATTGTCGTAGTCGAAACGCAATGAGCCTGGAATCCACTTATTGGTGATCTTTTTCCCTTCGGAAGGAATTTGAAAACGAATACTCGCGTCTAGAAGTTTTACATTTGGTTGGTCTAATAAAGCATGAAGTTCTTTGGCATCGATCAATGCTTGCATGGTTAAATCCTTCTGATTTGGGAAGTCCGCACAGTAGCTTTACTCACAGCGAATGAATGAAAGGGATGAGTCAAGACTTGAGCGGGATGCTTGGTGGAACAACGCAATAGAGCCCACTGGACAAGATGCGGACACTGGAACCGTCACTCGTTGTTGCTCTATCTCAGGTGAATTAATAGTGAGGTACCGACGTTGACCATCAAGGGACTGAGTTAAAGTGTTGCTAATGACGGTGGCTGAAACCGTGTTTTCATCCGTTTGCTTAATGAGCAACAAGAGCACAAGTAGGGCAATGAAACCGCTGAAGACCAACATATAGGTTTTGGGATTATCCAATTTGCGCTCCATTGCTATTGTTTCAAGTAATCATTTTGTTTTACAACAAAAAAATCGCATGTTCAAAGAACGATGCGATTTTGTCTTAAAACCTGTGGCTTGCGCCAGTCCCGAGTATCAATGCTCACCAATAGAGCATCTTACATGCGCCATGTCGTATTTCCGGTTGAGACGACTTTTTGAAGAGGTTCTGAGCCATCGTAGAACCAAATTTCGACTAACAGGTTATCTTGGCTGTCCGAGGTGGAGAAGTCTAATTTAGCTTTCCCACTCGTCAGCGCAGCAGAAGCAATATTGCTCGAATATTTCGCTTGGTAGGTTCCAGACGCATCTTCACGGTACTCCTTATAAATGCTCAGATGTGCGCGCTGTAAAGAGTAACCACTAATATCTACCGCAAGTGAGCTTTCTAACCTTGGGTCATAATCGAACCCATCTGGTACGTCTAAATTTTGCATGCTTGGCTCTTCAACAATAACGGTAGTTTGAGCTGGAGGTGGAGTAGCGCTATCGTTGCTTTTGTCTCCACCGCCGCCACCGCCACCGCCGCAGGCTGTTAACGCTAATCCCATGATGATTGTGATTAAGTTTTTCATGATGCTTCTCCTATGGAATGTAACGTTTGTTTGCTTTAGGTAGGGTATGCCAGTTTGCTCCTTCTCGCCCACCAGACTCGGCGTAGGTGGCAAACTCTGGGTAAGCGTCTACTAAGTCAACTTTCTCTAGCGGCCAATTCCACTCTTCGACGATAAGCAATGCCCAAGGAAGATTGTTCGCTGTTTTGAAGTACACGCCTCGAGTCGGGTCACTTGCGTCTACGCCCACGCCATATAGGTTTGCGTCATCAAACTGCTCAGTTGGTGCTTGGTCTGGCAAATGTACTTCCCATTTTCTACCTGGTTGAAAGGTGATACCATCGCCGTGATATGTATTGGGTGTGGCAAAGATAAATGGGTCATAAGGCATGGCCTGTAGCGCTGAGCGGTCGGCTCCTTCCTTAAAGTAGATGGTCAGTGTGAAAGACAACGCGACGTTATCATTACAACCCGTTTGGGTTCTAAAATACGCACATTGACTTTGCGCATACTGACTGAGGTCGTCACTGATAATGAAGATGGCTTCTTCTGATATAGCTTCTAGACCGTTGGTCGGTTGTTCTTTGCCATTAAACGTTAGCTTTGTTAAGCCGTTTTCAATGCTTGCTTTCGAAACGCCAGGTAGACGAATAGCAAAGCCATTTTTATAGCCAGCCCCATAGGCGGCCAGATCTCCGCTAATTTGGATATTTTCCACCGTGCCGTCCATACGTGTTTCAGTCATACGGAACTTAATTACAACGTCATTCATGTCGTAGTCAGCGGTGTAAGGCCAGTTGTCTTCATACGCGACCGTTGCGTAGGAATCGGCACTTGGGAAGTGCTGTACGGATACGCCGTTTTCAGTGATTGTGATTGGGTAATCTTCTACTTCACCTGATGTTGATCCGCCATCGAAGTTCAGACCAGTTTGTTGGCTAAAGCGGAATCGGCTCCAGCTAGGACCTGCGGTTGCCAGTTCAGAGACGACAAATGGAAGCGTATTGCTGCCTGCAGAGAGTAACTCATCAGTGAATACTTGCTCACCTTCGTCAGCAAAGTCACCATCTCGGTTCCAGTCAAACCAAGCTGACAAGTAGCCGGATGTCGATGCAGTTACGTTCACTAGTGAACTTAACCCTGGGTCGAGTGCGGTAACAAAGCCGACGCCATCTTCATCTGCTGTACCAACTTTGTTATCTCCAGACGGAGCCACTTGTCCATCGGCATCACCATCTGGCGCAATTGTGCCAAGCCAAGTTACACCATCAACAGCGTGGCGTGGTCCGTTAGAAGAAAGCAAGGTAGCGTAAGTGTCAGGTGCGTCACCAAAGTCAATTGGCTCGTCTTCGTCAATAACAGGAGCGTTCGCGCATCGGGCACCGTCATTTTGGCTGGAACTTGGACCGTTAGACACAAACTCTACAGCAGGAACAATGCCCGCAGCGATATTGGCTGCATTGTTTTCTGATAAGTCGACGCGATAAATTTTGCCGTCCTGATTACGCGATACGTAGTAGTTTCCGTTTACATCAAAGTAGCCTGCACCAAAGGTACCCGTTTCCCCTGTATTGCCGATCGCGGTTGCTTGGCCTGTTTTTGTATCGAATTTATACAATACGCCAGACCCATTATCGATACCATAGAGCGCCCCGTCGCCAGGGTGGAACGCAAAGTCGGTTAAACTCACGCTTGCATTTGATGTGATTTTATTCAGGGTTAAGGTAGCATTTGGGTCCGTATCTAACGGCGACAGATCAATGGAAAATAGTCCTTTACCTTTGCGATACAAGTAGTAGACGTGGTTGTACACGTCGCCGACAAAAAACGTATGGCTAGGAAGCCCTTGTACGTTGAGAGTTTCTGCTTGAAAGTCCTGGCCTAAACGTACGATTTTCAAGTTGGTTGTATCGTAACCATAGATGTATCGATCAGTGAAGTTGAAACCGACGCCGTTAATACCAGATGCTAAGCCCACATCGTCGGTCAGTAACTTGGTTGATCCGGTAACCAGATTAACGCCGTAAACTTGCACTGGGGTCGATTGGAATAAATATGCTTTGCTCGGACAAGTGTCGAATGGCGCTGCGCTTACGTATGCGCTTGCGAACAGAGATCCAAGTAATAGTGATGTCCTTTTCATGATTCGCCCTCTCATTGGTTTGTATGATATGCAATGAAAGGAATGTGCCAGTTTTTAACTTACTGTTTATAATGAATTTTATATCGGTAAGTTATTTGGTTCGAAATATGAATCTCAGAATAAGAAAAAGCTCAACGTTACGTTGAGCTTTTTGAGAATCTTCATTGATAAGCTGACAGCGTTACTTAGCCACAAACAGGGCAGGTCGGCATTTTCATCAAATTCATTTCCCGCCAGGACATGCTAAACGCATCGAGAATGAGGATCTTCCCTTTTTTGGGTTGGCCGTAATTTGCAATCACCTTGATGGTTTCCATCGCTTGTACAGCGCCAACAATACCCACAACAGGCGCCATTACGCCAGCTTCAACGCAACTTAATGCACTGCTGCCGAATAGCGCGCTCAAACACTGATAGCACGGTTGAGTTGGGTCGTCGTACGTAAACACACTCACTTGGCCTTCCATACGAATGGCTGCACCAGAAATAAGCGGTGTTTTTGTTGCAAAGCAGAGTCGGTTGAGTTGATTGCGAGTGTCGACGTTATCTGAAGCGTCGACCACCACAGTGTGTTG
This sequence comes from Vibrio diabolicus, assembly GCF_011801455.1. Lineage (NCBI taxonomy): Bacteria > Pseudomonadati > Pseudomonadota > Gammaproteobacteria > Vibrionales > Vibrionaceae > Vibrio > Vibrio diabolicus. Next base: position 540,221 of record NZ_CP042452.1, read on the forward strand.
TTCAATCAAAGCTTGAAGTTGAGCATCATCGAGACGTTTAGCAACGGTGTTTACTTCGATATGAGGATTAAGTTCCCGCAACGCATCCGCCGCGGAGTCAACCTTTTTACGGCCAATATCGGCGTCGTGGTGCAATACTTGGCGTTGTAAATTGGAGAGTTCAACAATATCGTCATCGATAAAAGTAATATTGCCAACACCAGCCGTGGCAAGGTATTGGCTAGAAGCGCAACCTAAACCGCCAGCACCCAAAATAAGCACCGAGCTTTGTTTGAGCGCTTCTTGCCCTTCGAAATCGAACTGACGAAGAATGATCTGGCGGTTATAGCGCAGCATCTCCTGATCGGAAAGAATATCCACGGTACGTTCCTAGTATAACGTTGAGTTAAACAGTTGGATTTGAACCGTTTCGCCAACTTCCACACGGCCACGCTCACGTTCCAACACAACAAAGCAGTTTGCCAAACTCATTGAGCGAAAGGCTCCTGAACTTTGGTTGCCAGTGGTTTCAACGACAAATTTACCGTTTTCTAGAGTATAGATACCGCGTTGGTAGTCCGTGCGGCCTGGCGCTTTCTTAAATGCAGTTTTTGTCGTAGCAGGGATAGACTCAGGTGCTTTCCATTCAGTATGGCCAGCCAATTTAGCCAACATTGGTTGAACAAGTACGTACATGGTTAGCACCGCAGATACAGGGTTACCTGGTAGCCCACAGAACCAAGCAGTACTTAACTTGCCAAATGCGAAAGGTTTACCCGGCTTGATTGCCAGTTTCCAGAAACCGATTTCGCCAAGTTCTTCAAGAATGTCTTTGGTGTAATCTGCTTCACCAACGCTGACACCGCCAGACGTTACAACCACATCCGCAAGCGTTTGTGCTTTTTCAAACGTTGCTTTTAATGTTTCTGGGCAATCAGGGATAATGCCAAGATCAATCGCTTCACAACCAAAGTTTTCAATCAGCGGCTTAATACCGTAACGATTACTGTCGTAGATTTGCCCCGCCTTGAGTGGCTCACCCAATGGTTTAAGTTCATCACCTGTGGAGAAAAATGCCACCTTTGGCTTACGCACGACGGTGACATGGCTGACACCAAGAGAGGCAATCATTGGAATATCGCGCGGTGTCAGGCGCGCGCCTTTTGCCAATACAATATCGCCTTGCTTGATGTCGTCACCCGTAGGGCGGATGTTATTTTGCGGCTTCACATCCGTTTGGTTGAACTGGATACCAGCGTCGGTCACTTCCGTATTTTCTTGCATGATAACGGCATCACAGCCTTCCGGAATTTTCGCGCCAGTCATGATTCGAACACAAGTGCCTGCCGGCCATTCACTTTCAAAAGGCTGACCAGCGAAGGATTTACCTGCCAGAGGCAACACAGTAGACACTTCTAGGTCTTGAATACGAATGGCATAACCGTCCATTGCTGAATTGTCGAAAGGGGGCACGTGAATTGGCGATAAAATGTCTTCAGCCAGCACAAAGCCCAGAGCGTCAGCAAGAGGAAGAGAAAGTGTCGTTTGGATAGGTTTGATTCGCGATAGCATCTTATCCATCGCTTCTTCAATTGGCATCAAGCCAGGTGCGTCGCAGCAGCCCATTGAGATAATCCTATGTTCTTTTGTTTTGTGGCAACTCTACCATAAAAGGGGACCGAGTAAGAATGTCCACCTATAAAATATGGGTGTAATTATTCAAAAATCCGAGTATCCTTGTCACCCATCCGAAAGGGGTAAAGTTCCTACGGAGCATGAGAAAATAGCTCAGTGTATTCTTGTTATGTGCCTTGGCGTTATAAACATCGGACTGAGCGACTTTAACGCTACGGGATGAAAACACGGCAATTGTATTTCACACCGAGAGTGGTAGTTACAAAAGAGGAAGTGGAATGTCAGGTCTTAGCGAGTCAGCAAAGTTAGTGAAAGAAGCGCTAGAGCAACGCGGGTTAGAAACACCAATGCGCCCTAATGCCGTTAGCCGTGAAGAGAAGAAGGAAAAGATTGAATACCACATGCGTGAGATTCTTGGTCTGCTTCAGCTCGACCTTACGGATGATAGCTTAGAGGAAACGCCACACCGCATTGCAAAAATGTACGTGGACGAGATTTTCTCTGGTTTGGATTACTCCAACTTCCCCAAGATCACAGTTATCGAAAACAAGATGAACGTGAGCGAAATGGTTCGCGTGAAAGACATTACTGTGACCAGTACGTGCGAACACCATCTTGTGACAATCGACGGAAAAGCCGCTGTTGCTTATATTCCTCGCGGTAAGATCATTGGCTTGTCTAAGATCAACCGTATTGTTCGTTTCTTTGCGCAACGCCCTCAAGTTCAAGAGCGTATGACCCAGCAAATCCTTGTTGCTTTGCAAACATTGCTTGAGTCTGACGATGTAGCGGTGACTATCGACGCGACGCATTACTGTGTGAAATCACGCGGTGTGATGGATGCCACCAGTGAAACCACGACTACAGCGTTAGGTGGTATTTTTAAGAGCAACCCAGCGACCCGTGCTGAATTTCTGCATGGCCTGCGTTAATCAAATCGACAAATAAAATTGAGAGAGGATGGCGAGTTGCCATCCTTTTTTATATCTTTTATATCCAAATCATCGTCAAGTGAGCCGCAATAAATAGTAATTATGCAATTGTGTATTGACAGTCACATTCGTTGCTCTTAATATATGCGCCCAATGAACGGCTACAACTTGTAATCGTTTGTTTTAAAAAGAGATATTTCTCTAAGTTCAGCTGATCTCGGTCAGTTGTCTTTCTATTTTCTAATAATAGAAAGACAACAAATTTGGGACTCGGCATGACTACACAAAGCACTATCAGCACCTCCTCTATTTCAGCTCCAGTTACAGAAAGCAGTTGGCAAAAGAAAGCCATGCTCAGTGTCGCTTTTTTGATGGCGACAACCTCTGTTGGTCCCGGCTTTTTGACTCAAACCGCAGTCTTCACAAATATCTACAAAGTCGACATGGCATTTCCAGTTTTGGCTTCCATTTTTATCACGTTTGGTATCGTGATGAACTTGTGGCGTATTGTCGGCGTTTCTGGCATGCGAATCCAAGACATTGCGAACAAAGTGGCCCCCGGCATGGGTTATGGTGTTGGTATTCTCCTTGCGCTTGGTGCAGTGGCGTTTAACTTTGGCAACGTGAGTGGCGCAGCGTTAGGCATCAATGTGCTAACGGGCGTGGACACAACATGGGGCGCACTGTTTACCGGTGTCGTTGGCTGTTTGTTGTTTATGGTTCATAACGCCTCCAAACGAATGGACCAAATGGCCCGCTACCTTGGCTTGTTCATGATTGTTCTGATCGCATACGTGGCTATGACGAGCTTACCTCCGATGGGAGAGACACTAAGTGCAGCGGTGATGCCTATGGATGTTGGTAGTTTGCTTCTGCCTACGTTGACTATCGTTGGCGGTGCAGTTGGCGGTTACTACACGGGTGCACAACGCCTAGTAGACATCGGCTTGAAAGGCAAAGAGAACGTGCCTTCCATCACCTCAACAGCGTGGGCTGGTATCTCTATTGCGGTGGTTATTCGAATCCTACTGTTTTTGGCAGTGTTTGGCGTTATCGCGACAGGCGCAACGCTGGATACGGCTAACCCTGCGGCGGATGCTTTCCGTCAAGGTGCTGGCCAGCTTGGTTACTTCATCTTTGGCTTAGTACTGTTTGTAGCTTCCATCACGTCTGTGGTTGGCAACTCTTACATGGCTATATCATTAATTAAGACGCTTTTCCCAGTTGTCGCGCGAAACGAGAAAGCGTGGTGTGTTGGTTTCATTATCCTAACCTCGCTAGGCACGGTAACCATGGACATGCCAATTCTTCTTTTGATGCTAGCGGGCCTAGTGAACAGCATTATTCTTCCTATCGTTTTGGGCACTGTATTGGTTGCGACAAAACGCAAAGATATTGTCGGTGACTACCAACACCCAATGTACTTAACGCTAACTGGAGCAGCGATTGTTATCGTAATGGCGGCATCGAGTTTGACTAACATTGGGAACTTCATGGCGAAGTTTGCGGGTTGATGTCTTATTGATAGAGATAAACAGCGGCCTCAGATGAGGCCGTTTTTTTATGCTTGTTTAGAGGGCGACTTAACGATTTCTGGCCAATACATTTTGATGTAACCTGCCGATACCCAAACCACCAACACAGTCGCAATGCTGAGCTCTAAAAAGCCAAAATCGTGTAGCCAGTGCCAATGTGGATGCGATTCGGCAAAAAAGGAGGTTAAGCGGTGCATCGCAATGGCACTGATCACGGAAGGAAAGGTTACCGCCGCGATAGAAGGTTGAAACTTCAATCGAAGTAAGCGGAAGTAACACAGGTAGATCAATAACGTCATGGTGATAGCAATCCCTGCTAATGCGCCAGTCAGTATCGGATCGGGCAGGGGAAAGTTCACCAAGTATGCCGCCAATGACAAGTTTACCGGTGCGGCCATAATTGCGAGGGTCGGCCTGGCTCGTCTCGGTAGAGATCCGAAAAACACCAAACGATAGAGCACCAGCGGTAACATAAAGAAATAAATGCCAATGCACATCATCGCTAAGGTTTCAGAGAATAGGTTGTGACCCAATTGGGAGCCTGCTAATGAGCTGCTGATCAGTCCCACTGGATAGAGAAACCAGCTAGGTACAATATTCGACATTTTGAAGTTCATTAGCTGAAAGCTAAAAAACAGTACCATCATAGTAAAATGCAGCAAAAGTGCCATAAACCAGAGTGGATAAGCAATGATTGGCGCTACAGAAGCAAGATAATCTGCAAGGATCAGTAACGCCATACTCATGGGGGCCATTAAGCTACCGCTCAATGGGTGACGAATGTCGACCATAAATAATCGTGGATTCGTGGCATATTTTATCAGCACAGGAGCGAGTAAAAGCGCGCCGAGTGACGCTAAAAATGGGCGTATTGGTTCACCAATTTCAGGGACATAGAGTGCCCAAGCTTGTCCTAAACCTATCATACCTAGCGCTAACGCGGCTTGAGACGGCGGAACGCTATAAAACTGCACAAGTCTTCTCCAGTTCAAATCTACTCCATTTGATTTTTGCCTGAATGAAACGAAACGTGATGATTTGGATGAAATGCTCTATTTGAGTAGCGAATACTAGCAAGTTTAGAGAGTGCTTACTCATGAAAGGTGGTGAGGAAATATCAGAGAATGGTGTTTTTGTGAGTTTGGTATCGAATATTTTGGAAAAGATGTAAAAATGTAGAGTTTATCGCTCCAAACCCTTCGATAGTTTGGAGCGAAATAATAACAAAGCGAGAATTATGTCGATTGGTTTTCAGGAAGATCCTGCTGACGTAACTTATCGTTTTTGATTGTACGATGTAGCAACTGGCTGTAAATCGGTTGTCCGCCAAACAACTGAGCAATAATCACGGCACCTAAACAAGTAATGATAAGTGGTAGAATTAAGTAGTAGTTATTGGTCATTTCAATCACCAACAAAATGCCCGTGATCGGTGCGCGTACCGTTGCAGCAAACAGGGCCCCCATGCCCGCAATAGCAAATACGCCAGGTTCGATATCAAGCGTAGGAAGCAACACATCAGCACTCGCTCCGAATGCATAGCCAAACAAGGTCCCCAGAGCAAGCATCGGTGCAAAGATACCGCCCGGCGCACCAGAGCCAAAGCATAGCAACGTCGTGATGACGCGACCAAAGAAAAGCAGAACTAAAACGGATACCGAGTAGTTGCCATTGGTAATATCAGGAATAAGGCCGATGCCACCGCCAGTTAGCTGTGGCACGTATAAGAGAAGCAGACCAAAAATGCCACCAAGTAGTGAACCCACAATTAAATAGCGTTTACGATCGTTTTTGTGAATTGCGACAAAACTGTCTTGTGCCACGGTAATCAATTTATTGAAGATCACTCCGAATACGCCAAACAATGCGCCAAGCAATAAAAACAACCAAAGTGACTGAAGCTCTGGAGAGTGATATTGCGGCATTGTGATGACAGCGTCTTGCCCGTTGATGGCGCGAAACACAATGTTGGCCATAATAGCAGAGATGATCACCGCGCGAATTGAGATCAGAGAATAGCGAAACTGAGGTCGCATTTCCTCTACAACGAACATAATGCCTGCGAGTGGGGCATTAAAGGCGGCAGCCAAACCACCAGCGGCACCTGAAGCGAGTAGGGAATGACGAGTATCGTCATCTTTCACACGGAAAATATCGGTCACCATTCGACCAACTGCGCCGCCCATTTGAACTGTCGGACCTTCGCGACCAAGTACCATTCCGGAGCCAAGTGCACCCATGCCGCCGAAGAATTTAACAGGTAGAACTCGCCACCAACGCACTGGACGAATGTTGTCCATCGCGCCTTCTATTTCTGGGATGCCTGATCCCGCAGCCTCCGGAGCAAAGCGGTGAACAAGAAAGTAACCAATAAAAGCAAGCAACGCGCTGATCAGCACCGCAGCAAGCCAAAGAGGAAGTACGCTACCGATTTCGCTTTTTAGCCATTCGGTACGGGTTTCAGAAACAAAATGAACCGCAAGTTCGAAGTAAGTACCGACGAAACCGGCTAATGTGCCGACGATGGCGGCCATAATCAGGACAGAAAATGGTGTTGACCCTCGAGAGACAAACTGGTTAATCGCATCTTTCGGTACGTGCGCTAACACAGATTTCACAATTCTCTCTCGTTTGGTCATTAACAAGTTCTCCTGTTGCTGGTGGAAGGGACGCGAGAAAGTATACGCTTCGCAGAGTCTAGACCTAATCAATAAAGATGCAATTTAGCTTTTCACTATTGAGTGTTCGAAGTGTCGCGATATCATTCATTCACCAAGACTGTGCTATTGCTCTCATAATTTGGGATAAAAAACTTGTTTTTTGAGCAAAATGAACCATGCTTTAGGTGTAAAGCAACATGACTGCTTCAGAAGGAGGGATGTGAGGTTTTACACACAATTTGGATGGATTCAAACCCTACGGTAAGTCCTCGTTTTATGTTCGGGATGCATCAATAGTCATCTCCGATTCGCACACTCACGATTGAGTAACGAGGTAGAGGCGCACGCAAATGTGCGCCTTCTTAATTTCTGCTCTACAACTTTCCGCACTACTTGCCACTATTTTTATCTTGAACAATTTCTACTAGTCGGTAATGTCTGGGGTCGATGTTAATCAACCAGAGTAATTCATGCGCTTTTATCCTCGAGTCCTGTTTTCTTTATGTTGTTTTTCGGTAACGTTTCCAGCATTTTCGACGCCGAGTTGGTGGCAGGACACGTTGTCTGCAATGCCGTACTCCAATTTAAAAGAGCGTATAGAAACAAGGGGAGGCTGGTATCGCTGTGACGTGCAGCAGCAAGATGCTTCAACGTATTTCAGCACATTTTGTTTGGACGATTTTTCGTACTATCAGCAGCATCTGTATGGTGAAGTTGTTTTGGGAAAGGACAGTGCTCAGTTCTCTTTTTTGACCGAATATCAATGGCAAAGTCTCAATGACTTAATCCTCAATTTAAGAAAAGACGGGTTGGTTTTACGTAGTATAACTATCGGACAAGAGCACTATGACGTCTTTGAAGCGCTGGAAAAGAAATCTTCTGAGCTCGTCGATAAAGAAGTTATCTTGTTGATAAACCGCTATCCACAAGAAACGATTCGAAGCTTATTTTGGGTAAAACCGGACGAGTTTTCGTCGCCATCACCGTCTTTAAATGTGGAATTGCACAGCGATGGCGAAATTATCGATGTTAAAGTGACTCGTTTTTAGATTCTTTATGGAGAGATAGGAAGGTCGCCATCGTAGACTCGTCCAAAAATCCATCCGATTTTTTGTGCGCGCGCAGGTATTGATAGCCAGCAATGAGCTTACGGTGCTGTTCTTCTGCCTCATCTGGCAACGGCTGATTCATAACGTGTTGAAATGCAAGTTTGTACGCATCCATATCTACGACTTCAGCGCGGCGATATAAATAACCACATCCGGTCGCTAACCATTCAAGAGAGCAGTTGGCTCGCATCGCAATTTGATTTGCTTTCGTTAGGCTCGGTTCACTGCCTTTTAAATATTTGCGTATTAAAGCTTCAGACACATCAACGCGTCGTGCAAATCCGCTGATGCTTTCTTCTCCGATCAAGGTGGCTAGGCGTTGGGCAAAAGACATATTTCGTACTCCAGTTCGAATTGCCAAAGTTTACCCGTTGAGCCGATGTGAAAACAAGACTACGATGAATGCAGATCAATTGAAGGAGAAAAACCATGGTTGCAAAAGTTGTGACTGCACCAAAAGGCCCTGAGTTCTCAGAGCTGGTCCAAGGATATTGGCGTGCAGTTGATTGGGGCATGACTGCTCAAGAGCGTTTGTCATTCCTCAAGCAACATATTGAGTTAGGCATTACCACGGTCGATCACGCAGACATATACGGTAATTACGAGTGTGAGAAGTTGTTTGGTGAAGCACTTGTTCTCGATAAGAGCGTGCGAGAGCAGATTCAGATCGTCACAAAGTGTGATATCAACCTGTGCGGAGATAAAACACCAGAGCGTAAGATCAATCACTACGATACAAGTTCCGCTCACATCTACCAATCGGTGAATAACTCGCTTGAGCGTTTGAATGTGGACGAAATCGATGTGCTTTTAATCCATCGCCCTGACGTGTTAATGGATGCCGATGAAGTGGCTGAAGCATTCTCAGAGTTACACAAAGTGGGTAAAGTGAAGCACTTTGGTGTATCTAACTTTACTCCACGTCAGTTTGAGCTGCTGCAATCTCGTTTAGGTAAGCCTCTTGTGACTAACCAAGTGGAAATCAACCCGCTTAATTTTGAAGTTGCACATGATGGAACGCTTGATCAAATGCAAATGCTGCGTACGCGCCCAATGGCTTGGTCTTGCCTCGGTGGTGGCTCAATCTTCAGTGGTGACAGTGAGCAAGCCGTTCGTGTTCGCAACGAATTAGAAGCGATTCGCGAAGAAGTGGGCGCGACTAGCATTGACCAAGTGATTTACGCTTGGGTACGCCGTTTGCCATCTAACCCAATTCCAATCATTGGCTCTGGTAAGATTGAGCGTGTGCAAACGGCAGTAAATGCGCTGAATATCGAATTGACTCGTGAGCAATGGTATCGCGTATGGGTGGCTTCTAAAGGTCACGGTGTGCCATAGAAGTGACACTTTATTGATGAATACATTATTCAAGGCACCCTATGAAAGGGTGCTTTTTTATTGCTACGTGATACCGATTTCCCCAGTACTCATACTGAGCGGATAGAGTGGGAGTAAAAACGAATTTTTAATTTAAAATGCAACTTTGTGCTTATTTTTAATGGAGGCGTTTTATCCATGTTTGTTTCATGTCACTAAACAGCGAATGGGATGTTTGCTTTTTCGCCATTTTGTTCACTCATCCATTCATATTGCGTATGCTTATTGAATAAAAAAGAAATAAAAACTCGTCAGTTTTCTCGTATTACATGCTGTAACAATCTGTTAGACTCCGGCGCAGATTGTGGAATATAAAAAGGTGATTGAATGTCTTTTCCCGTACTCATCTGTGATGATTCAGCGTTAGCACGCAAACAGATGGCGAGATCACTACCAGCCACATTGAATGCCGATATTACGTTTGCTATCCACGGAAAAAATGCGCTAGAAGAACTCGAAAAGAACGAGTTTAAATTGATGTTTCTTGATTTGACCATGCCAGAAATGGATGGCTTTGAAACACTAGAAAACATGCAGCGGTTAGGGAATACAACTCCGGTGGTTGTGGTGTCGGGGGATATCCAACCTAAAGCGAAAGAGCGCGTGTTCGCACTGGGTGCAAAAGCGTTTATTCAAAAACCGATCGCCAAAGATGAACTCAAGAATGCGCTTAAAGAGTTGGTTGAGCCAGAGCCTCGTCCTCAAATTATCACGCCTGTTTCTATTGAGTTACCGATTTTACGTCGTCGCGATATTTATATGGAAGTGGCGAACGTCTCTATTGGTCGAGCCGCAGATGCATTGGCGCGTCATTTTGATGTGTTTGTGCAATTACCGCTCCCGAACGTTAATATCTTCGAAGTGAGCGAACTACACATGGCACTCCGTGACTTAGCGTCGCATGATAACGTATCGGGCGTTTGTCAGGGCTTTTGTGGCGAAGGTATTGCGGGTGAAGCGCTGGTGATTTTGAGCGATTCGAGCGTATCGGATCTCAAGAAGTTGATGAAAGTGCCAGCTGACAGCGACGAACTGGAAGAGCTTGAGCTGCTAATGGATATTTCCAATATCTTGGTGGGGTCATTCTTAAATGGCTTAGGCGAACAATCTGAAGTGCGATTCTTCCAAAGCCCTCCAGTGCTTCTTGGTCAGCATATATCAATTGATTCGATCATTGAGTCTACGACGGGCGCATTCAGCCGCACCATGACATTCGAGGTGAGCTACAACATTGAGGGAACGTCAATCCGTTGTGATTTATTGTTTATGTTCGTCGATGAATCTTTGCCGCTGCTCGATAACAAACTGTCATATCTAATGGAGGAGTTCTAATGTTGAATATGCCAGCAGAGTTTGAACAATTCCATTGGATGGTCGACATGGTGCAAAACGTCGACATGGGGCTCGTCGTCATTGACCGAGATTATAATGTGCAAGTGTGGAATGGGTTTATGACTCATCACAGTGGTTTGCAATCTCATGATGCAATTGGTCGTTCTATCTTTGATATCTTCCCTGAAATCCCGCAGGAATGGTTTAAGTTAAAAACAAAGCCCGTGTATGATTTAGGTTGCCGCAGCTTTATTACGTGGCGCCAGCGTCCTTACTTGTTCCGTTGCCGTAACGTACGCCCTGTTACTCAGCAAGCGGAGTTTATGTACCAGAACGTTACGCTGAACCCCATGCGTACCCCGACTGGGAAAATCAATTCGTTGTTTTTATCTATACAAGACGCGACGGCTGAAGCATTGATGTCTCAGAGTCAGTAGCGATAAAAAACTTTCTCAAAAGCCAAGGTTCGCCTTGGCTTTTTTGTATACTTATAATTGTGTTTCCTAATGCGCAGAACGTGAAGATGGACTTTAATCTCGCCCTAAAACTCTACACCGCAGAACAAGTAAAAAACGGTGAAACGCTGGCAGCGCAAATGGCTGGTGTTTCTATGTATAGCCTAATGCAACGCGCAGGTATGGCTGTGTATGAGCGTTTTTTACACTTATATCCCAAATCAAAAAATATCTTAGTCATTTGTGGCAAAGGGAATAATGGTGGTGACGGATACGTATTTGCCTCGCTTGCTAAACAAGCGCAACTCAATGTACAGGTTTTCCAACTTGGTGATGTGACTGCGCTCAAAGGTGATGCTTTACGCGCATATCAAGATTGGCAGTCCATCGATGGTGTTAACAATGATTGGGATGAGTGGAATACCGCATTGCTAGAAGCCGATGTGATCATTGATGCCATGTTAGGCACTGGTTTAAGTGGTGAGGTTCGTTCGGAGTACCGTCGCTACATTGAGCAAATCAATCAAATTCACACCCCAGTGATTGCAGTCGATATTCCTTCCGGGTTGTGTGCAAATACAGGTGCTATTTTAGGCGATGCCATTCATGCTGAGCATACTGTAACCTTCATTGGTGTTAAGCAAGGCTTGTGCACCGGACAAGCGAGAGATCGAGTTGGTGAACTCCACTTTTGTGGATTGGGTGTAAATATTGAGTTTGATTCTATCGAAGTAGAAAGTGCACTAGGTATTGATCATCAGGTTGTTTCAAGGTTAATGCTCAAGCCAAACCCGACAGCACACAAAGGTGACAATGGCAAACTACTTTGCGTCGGTGGTAACCAAGGTATGTCAGGAGCGATTCGTTTATGTTCCTCCGCTGCGGTTAGAGCCGGAGCGGGTTTAACTGCCGCAATTACTCACCCGAGTAGCCTTATTCCACTACAGATTGGCTGCCCAGAAGTAATGAGCCAAAGCATCACCGCTGACTTACTCAGGGATACTGAGAACGACTTAACCAAACGCATTCGCTGGGCTGAAGTATTGGTGTTTGGTCCAGGTTTTGGTGATGATGAGTGGGCTTATCAAGCCTATCAATATCTGGCTCAAGAACAGAAACCTAAAGTTGTTGATGCTGATGGGCTCAATATTCTAGCGATGCTAAGCCAACGATGTGATGGCACTTTGGTGTGCGACAACCAGCGAGTGATCACGCCGCATCCTGGAGAGGCAGCTCGACTATTAAATGTGACCACTCAACAAATAGAAAGTGACCGATATTCTGCTGCAAGACAACTGCAAGAGCGTTATGGCGGTGTGGTGGTTTTAAAAGGCGCGGGAACACTTATTTACGATGGAACGAGAATGTACGTCTGCCTAGCGGGTAACGCCGGAATGGCGACGGGCGGAATGGGAGATGTGCTATCTGGTGTTATTGGTGCGTTGCTAGCTAAAGGGTTACCCATTTCCATTGCGGCACGTTTAGGTGTGGTACTCCACAGTCATGCTGCGGATATAAACGTGAGTCAGCATGGTCAAATTGGTCTTTTGGCAAGTGATGTTATAGGCACACTTCGTACCGCTATTACTCAACAAATCGATAGGACGTAGCTAGATCTCGCCCATCACTATGAAAAAATGATCGATTTTTTTGGAGTACTTTTTCCGAATTAGCAGCGCATCTTAGTATTAGGTGATTGAGTTTTAGGCAGATTTGAGAGGTGATGCGTTTTCATTTTAAAGGTATGACGCAAAGGTTTGCGCAATAGGTTAACTTAAACGTTTTCTTAAGTTGTTGATAATTATAAATAATGAGAAAAAATAACGACTTGAGGAGTGTTTTTGATATGCGATTATCAAGATGGTATCACAAAAAAAATTCAAATATCAGACTTGTAGGAAATAAATCACAGCCTATAATGCTGAAAACCGGAGCGTCTGCCAACGCTCCGGTTTTTTTGTGTCCGAAGAACAGTGAACTCGTCTGCCAACGAAATCACTACGCACTCTGAGATGACACATATACATATGAATCAAGGAATTACACAATGCGTATCGAACAAGAACTTAAGTTAGGTTTTAAAGATGTACTGTTTCGCCCGAAACGTTCTACCCTTAAGAGCCGTTCTCAAGTAAATTTAACCCGCGATTTTACATTCAAGCATAGTGGTCGTCAATGGTCTGGTGTGCCTGTAATCGCAGCAAACATGGATTCGGTTGGTAGCTTTGCAATGGCTAAAGCGCTAGCTGAGCATGGTGTAATGACTGCTGTTCACAAACATTACACGGTAGAAGATTGGGCTGAGTTTGCTAAATCAGCCGATAAAGCAACCCTGAATAACGTAATGGTGTCTACGGGAACATCTGACGCGGACTTCCAAAAAACCAAAGATATTATGGCGCTTTCAGATGAATTTATTTTCATCTGTATCGACATTGCAAATGGTTACTCAGAGCATTTAGTCGAGTATGTTGAACGCGTGCGAGCAGAGTTCCCAGATAAGGTGATTTCTGCGGGTAACGTGGTTACTGGTGATATGTGTGAAGAGTTGATCCTTGCTGGTGCAGACATCGTGAAAGTAGGCATTGGCCCTGGCTCAGTTTGTACAACTCGTGTAAAAACGGGTGTTGGTTACCCGCAGCTTTCTGCAATCATCGAGTGTGGCGATGCAGCGCACGGCCTTGGTGGCATGATCATCGGTGACGGTGGTTGCTCATGCGCAGGTGATGTATCCAAAGCATTCGGCGGCGGTGCGGACTTTGTTATGCTAGGCGGCATGTTAGCGGGCCACGAAGAGTCAGGCGGCGAAGTGATCGAGAAAGACGGCGAGAAGTTCATGAAATTCTACGGCATGTCTTCTAAGAGCGCGATGGAGAAGCACTCAGGTGGTGTCGCTGGCTACCGTGCGGCCGAAGGCAAAACAGTGTTATTGCCATACCGTGGCAGCGTTCACGGCACTATTCAAGACATCCTTGGTGGCGTTCGCTCAACTTGTACATACGTGGGTGCAGCAAAGCTTAAAGAGCTAACCAAGCGTACTACATTCATCCGCGTTCAAGAACAAGAGAACAACGTGTTCGGTAAAGAGTAAATTGACTGAATGGCGATTATCTTGTTTAGTTCCAGATAAATTAAGAATAGTGAATTTAGCAGTTTGTCTTTTAAAAGCCCCGCTTAGAAAGCGGGGCTTTTTGCTTCTCATTTGTTTGCGCTTCAAAATTAACTCTAAGCGATTTTAATAGTTGGTCGAGATTCGACTTGTTCAAACGGTAATGATGTTGTAACTGGCATGAGCTGTAAAACGCTTGAAATCTGACAGTCTCTATTTAATCCAATATAGTCTTTGACATTGGCTACTCGCCAAGTCATGTCTCCGTAAGTACGCAGATAGAACGCGGGTGACTGATGACTGTTATGTCTAATAACGCTCCATTGGGTGATATCACTAAAAAAGACTTCAGGGTTATCGGATGTCTCAAACTCATTCGCCATGATACCCAAAGGTATATCAACGCGATTAAGTAGCTTTTGTCCGAGTGAGAAGGCTTCGTCGAAGTTAGTTGGTTGTTCGCTTAACTGCTTAATTGCATAGGTTTGTACAAATCGAGACGGCGGTGTTGGGTCGGCGGGTAGGCCCATCAAGCCAGCGCCATTGATTGAAGTGGGCCAGGCACTTGGACATGACGTTGCATGGTTACTTCATTGTTCGGTTCTGGGTTGTAGTTGCGCAAATTGGAAAAATAAGAGAGGTGATTGACATGCCAATGGTAATTTGGGCAGTTAGTCATTACTCCAACGTAGGAGTGGTCCACAACCACTTTATAATCATCAAAGTCGTATTCGGTACATTGATAGCGTGCTTGCTGATTTTTCTCTTTGCTGAACATATCGCTTTCTTTGAATGCTCGATAGATATGCATATTACCGTTAAGAAACTCAATGACTGCACTGTCATTATTTGCATCGTGAATCACGAAATGCTGGTCCAAAGCCATGTTGTCACTCTCTGTTTCACCAGTTGAAATAGTCGAGTTAAACACGTAAACGGGGTGGGTGGTGAAGTAGGTCACCATCTCGTCCACAGTATTAAACGTAGACAAGATAAAAGTACCAAACAGGCCGCTGCCTAATGCAAAGGCATCATCAGGGATGTGAGAGGTCGATACATTTTGATTGAGAATGGGCAAGTACAGTGATCCAACAGAAAGGCCAGATTCATTAATGCCATCAGCTGTTAAAAGAGGGTTATTATACCGGGTAATGGCGTTGCAGTGGATGAAGCTCAACTCTCCCTGCCAATTTGCTCGAAACTCACATTCTTTACTGTGACGTTTTGGCGGCTGACCATTGAAAACACGGTCGGCTTTTCCGTCGGAAGTAAAGGTCGTAATTTGGTAAGTTTGTTGGGCTCTAAACCAAATCTCGGTCTGAAGGTTAACTGCAAACTCCATGGTTCTAGCGGATAAGGTTTGGTTGTTGCAACCATAATTGATATTCACATCTGTACACATAGCCATGCTTTCCGTTGTTTATCTTGAATGATGCATATCCAAGAAACTCTCTGAATCAAATGCTTAGAGATTACGTGGATATAGAAGGATTGCGCTTTAATAATGGTTTTAGCCATTGAGATAAGCGCATGCTATTAAGTTAAGCATTCAATCAAAAAACGTCAGTAGCAGTTTAGTATCAGTTGATAGCGTTAAAATAAAAAGTGATGTATTAAGTAAAACTCTTTGATCTTAGAACTCAATAATATATTTATTTTTTCAATCCTGGTTACTCTAGATTTAAAGTTGGTTTTAAAAGTGATTTTTATTGATTCGATTATCTTGCAGTGGTGATATAAATTGAGAACATAAAGTTAACAATTTCAGATTATGATTGAAAATGGGGAGAGTCTTCAATCCAAATACCGAGAAATGAAACTGCCCGAGAAGTTGTTTAACAGTCTCGGGCGAAGTGATGAATCGGGTAAGCGGCTATAAAGTTTTATCACAAGAACCGCTAAGTGGTGGAGATATTTTTAAATTATCATTAAAGATTTCCACAGCGACGGGGCCTTTATTTTCGTCTTTTGCATAGTATGCACAGGACTTGTCCCAGTATAGGTTTCACCTGCCTTTTTGAAACTGTAGTACCAGGAGTCATGGGTAGCGGCACCGGATTCAAAACTAGCAGATTCAGATTGTTCGCCAATATTCAAGTCGAAACGGACCTCCATTTCCGGAGAGTCTTTAGGTCTCACATATCCGGTGATTTTATCGCTGGAGTTATTTTTAACGTAAAATGCCCCCTTAGTTGTCATAATTTTCCTCTTTTTAATTTCTATACGTGATAGAACGGCCAAATGACGGTCTGTTAATATATGCTTCTTAAGATGCATATTGATGTTAAATGATGGTCTTATTAGTTCTAAGATGATTAAACTTATCCTTAGCGTATTTCTCTTTTATACCGATTAAGTCGCGGTAGCTTCGATCAAAATAAACGCTTGTGGGAATTGCCGGATCTTTAAAGCTGATGAAGGCACCATAGGTTCCCGGTATATCAGCTTCTCTGGCTTTATCAATCCAGTCCATGGCTCTGTTTACATCAACAAGTACTGGGTTATTTTGTAGTTCTAGTTTTTGCTTTATCTCTTCATTCCACCAAGTTTGGTATTGGACTGTATATTGACACTGGCGGTAGGGGAAAGATATGTCTTCAAGGTCGTCTGAGTGATGATAAAAGCGACCAGTGATCGCACCTAAGGTTACGTAACTAAATAGCCCTTGATCGCGGTTTTCTGGCTTTATCAAAGGCGAAGTTAAGCTTTGCAAAAGTGCAGTATAGCCTTCTGCTTTAAGACCTCGCTCTGACACCAATCGCGAAGTGATTTTGTGAGGTGCTGGGGCGTCATAATCTGGAGGGAAAGGAGAACCGCTTTGACACAAAGAATCGCGCCCCCATGTGCTCATCAGGGAGTGATCGTATTTCTTCCCGTCAAAATCAGTACCATGTGCTTCATAGACTTGAACTAAATCAGGGGAGCAGGCGCTAAATTGAACGGCTATAAATTGGTCAAGATCTTGCACTGTTCCTTCCCAGTAACCGTACATAGTGCAGTGATGGCTGATGGTTTCGAGATCACAGTGGTTAGATGATTCAGGCAGAGCATCAATTTGCAAGTTGGTGCCAAGAAGTTTAGGCGTATCGAGGCTTTTTATAGCCTGCTCCCAATTTTTTAGCACATCTATGGTAGGGTGCGTTGGTATTGGCTGAAGCATACCGTTGATTTTTGGATAGAGGTTCCACTGAAGCTCGAAGCGGTGGATCTCTTTGGGTAAAGGGAATGTTTTTACGCGTAGCTCGGTAACAATGCCATAACTCATGCCTCCGCCGCCTCTTAGTGCCCAAAATAGGTGAGGGTTGGACTCTGCTGAGACTTCTGTGATCGTACCATCACCCAATACCACGGTTGCACTCACTAGGTGCTCACAACACATGCCGTATTTTCGCGTCCAAGGGCCCCATCCTCCGCCTTGAATATAGCCAGTCAACCCAACTGTGGCACAGGTTCCATGTGCAATCATTCGATCATGCTCTGCAAGTTTTGGTGTCAGTTGATAGAAGCGATAGCCAGCACCAATGGTGGCAATATTTTCACACAATTGAAAGGTCTTAATTCTGCTCACGTCAATCAAAATAACGTTGTCACCACTGCATTCACCTGCGTGATCATGCCCTCCTGAGCGAACACGAATCGGGAGACTGAATCGAGTTGCTGTTAGATAGGCTTGCTGAACTTCTTGCGTACTTTCGCACATGACAATGACAAAGGGTTGGTGTTGATAGCGAGTATTGAAGATGAGTGACTCGACTTGATATTGGTTCAAACCGGGAACCGGTGAAACCGTGTTTTCAAGAGGTGTCAGTAGTCGCTCTTTAGGAAAACCGCATTTATCCATTTTCTGAATAAACAGTTTGGCATTATTGATTGAGATTGAGTACGCGTTAAGTACAGCGAGGCGTTGTATTTGAGGGTTAGGGTGCTGTTCTACCACTTGGTTTTCTTTAGTTCCCTGCATCCATTCTTGTTCCATTATTTTTTCCATTTGGCTTATGTATTGAATAGTTGTTTAAATATTAACTCGAATGCATATGTTCGCCATATCAGTTTGGTATCAGTTGTTCTGTACAAATCGCCAAAAGCATCAGCGAGAGAGCAATAATATCTGGTTGATGAAAAGAACGAGCGGCATCTGCGTGACCGTAGATAATTTATGTAGTCAAGTAGATCTGAGCCTAAAGTGATACTGAACTTAAATGACGTGTTATCTACATTGAATGGGTCACTAACGACAATAAATTCAGTTGGAGAACACAATGAAAATGGAATCAAAAGAATCACAAGCAATTTTTACTGCTCATTATCAAATTGGTAACGGCTTACCTGGAGGAGTGAACTTCGATGTTAATCTACTCGTGGCCAGCGAAGACAAATCAATAGTGGGTAAAGGACATATCTTCCAGGCCATTAACCCACCGTTAAATGTGGTGTCTGATCTCAATGGCAGTTTCAACTATCAATGCACGATGCGTGATTGTCATATCATGGTGACGTTGCAGGGCTACCAGCCTTACCTAGGCATTGCTCCTCTAGGAGCAGATCTTCACAACGTAACGCTCAACATCCTACTTAATGATGATTGGAAGTCAGGCGTGGCATTCTATCGATATAAAAATAGTTCAGGTAAATGGGTTGAAGTAGCAAATCAACGCGTTACTCTACTTTTACCTGAGCATGTTCCTAGCATCGAAAACTTTAAGGTGGAGCAAAGTGATCATGCACCAGCATAAATCTAATCAGCGATGACACTGTGCCAAAACACAGATATTCGATGGTTTCGAATATCTGTGTTTGACGAGGTAAATCGAGAAAACAAGATGATTTGACGGTGCAATTAGTCGACTTTCTTCGTTTATTGAATATTTCATGGTTGAGTAGATGTGAAGAGCCAATGGTCGAGCTCATCAACACTTATTTGAGCCTGGTTCAGTTGATGCTTACGCGCGGCCTGATTGAAGTTTAACAACTCAGAGACGGAGCTGGACTGGTCGAGTAAGGCAAGCATCAGATTCGCTTGTTCAATATAAAAATCACCCCATGGATGCGGATCTTCTCGGGTGAAGTTAGCAAGCTTATCGCGATATTTTCGAAGTAGCGTAGGCTGCTTATACTGCCACGCTACTTGGATTCCTTGTTGGTAAAAGCGTAAATAGTTATGACCAACACAGGTAGATTCTAGCCAAGCCTCACCAGTGCGCAAAGCGGAGAGGGCCGTTGATTCATCGCCACAAATAAGTGCCTTGGTAGATACGAGCCAAGGACCAATAAAATTGTGTAGCTTATTGATATGAACAAGATCTAGAGCCGTGTCGATGTCCGAAAGGGCTTTCTCCTCTTTTCCCTGATACCAGTGCAATCTTGCACTGGACTCCAAAAGAAAAGCGACAAATCGATGAGCATTAAGCTGTTTTGAAAGTTGCAGAGCGGTCGAGATTTCGTTTTCAGCTTGCACCAATACATTACGGTCGAGAAAGATCCATGCTGCCGTAAGCCTGGAAACAATTTCTGCTCGGCGGTTTGCCGTGAGATAGGCAAGATTCGAGGCATGCTGAGCCTGTTTTAGTGCTTCGTCAGATTGCAGTTGATAGATCATCACTGTCGCCAGCATGTAGCGATTGGCAGTTTCAATCGAAAGCAACTGATGCTCTTCACACAGCTGCAAACACTCGGTTAAGTGCTCGTATGAGCGAGCCATTTTTCCTTGTGCGTAGGCACAATCACCGAGGCCGCCAAGCGATTTTGCTTTCGCGCGAAAACAGTTTGCTCGCTGACTGTAATCTAATGCAAGTAAATGTTCTTTCTCACATTCGTCTAGCTGCCCAGTAGGGAACAGCATATTACCTCTCATCGAGTGGATTTCACACAAAGATTTATTTAACGTCAGCTTTTCGCACAGGGCTTGGGCTTGGTCTAAAATCGACATCGCTTGTACAAAGTTGTCGGTTAAGCGGTAGGGGTTAATGAGGTCTAAATAGTATTGAACACGTTCAGGATCATTTTCTGTGTGATGAACCGCTTGCTCAAGAACCTCAATACTCTCTTTGATGCGTCCCATCGAATACAGGCAGTTTCCTTTCATATTTAGTGCATACGCCATCTGTTCTTTAGGTGACTCTTTAATAGCGTACTCAATAAGTGTCAGTGCTTTTTCAAACTGATAATTACTCAGGTAATGTTTGGCGGTCTGTTCAAGAACAGTAAATACACCTTTGCCCTTGGCATGATTGATATGGACGGCATATAAGAATCGATCTCGGTTCTCATACCATTTTGCACAGGCCATGTGTATTTTTGAACACTGTGACTTGTCTATTTGACGGAAAACAGCATTGCAAATCAAATCATGATGGAAAAGGTATTGATCGCCATTGAGTTTTACTAAGCCAGCATCGACTAACTTATCTGGTACGTAGCCGGGAATTCGAGTGATTTCACGCAGTTGCTCCAGTTGAAAGCACTGCCCCAACACAGAGGCAGTACAGAGTGCTTGGCGATCTTGGGCTGGAAGTTGAGCTAATTGTATCGAAACTAAATGTTCCAATGACTCCGGAACGTCTTTATCAAACTGAGAGCAAAGCAGTGTTTGGCGCAAGTATAGAGGATGGCCTTTCGCAAGCTTTATACAGTCATTGATATGTTTATTCTGTTGGCATGTGATTGAGCAAGCTAACTCGTAAGACTCTTCAGATGATAACTCCCTAAGTTCGATTAGATTCACGTTGGCAAACCAAGATTGTTTGGAACTAAGTCGTTTTTGCTGCCTAAACGTCAGAAAGAGTAAAATATTGGTTTTTGTGATATGAGGTAGCAGTGTCTCAAGAAATGCCAACATTACTTCGTCGGCCCAATGGACATCTTCAACAATAATCAAATGCGGTTTGCTGGTCTGCCGTTGTTGAATTAAGAAAGGGATAGATTGCTCTATCGTTTGTTTCAGCGTTTGGAACTCCATTAAGTTCAGCAACTGCTTTTCTGATTCGTTGAGTGCTACCCCCATTAACCAATAAAGGCAGAGGTGGAAAGAAGAGGGAATTGATGACTCGACAGTTTGCTGACGAATAGAATCATCGGTATCTTCACGAGTAAATGAACAAATTGCCCGAGTGAATATATTTTGAGGGGACAAGAGATCAGCACTACCATGATTCAGGATTTGAATCTCTGTGGTTAAACACGAAGATCGATTCAAAGACGCAATGACCTGGTTGAGTAGGCTGGTCTTTCCTATCCCTGCGGTACCAGTAATACAATACGTTTGGCCTGCTTCTTGTTTTTGCCATCGCTTGATTCCGCTATTTAATGTTTCTAGTTCAAGTTTACGCCCTACAAAACAGTCAGTATGGTTTTGGTGTAAGGATACAAGATGCCAGTTGTTGAAGTCTGGCTCTCCTGTTAGAAACGGTTTTATTGGCCTGGCACAATTGGACGAGATAAAGCAAGGGCAAGCAGCTATTTCTCCCCAAGGGATTTTAACTAGGATTTCATTGATTGGGGTTATCGCATTCGGATGTTCCGATAGCTCAGTGACTCGATGCTTGTATTTCACATTGATAAAAGACCGAATCGAAGCCGAAAGAGCAACCTGTAATTGAAGGGCTAGTTGTCGAATTCGTTCAAAAACATATTCGTCCGATTCCTGTATAGACCAAGTAAGAACAAACGTCCGGTTTTTTATTATGGGTGTAGTGTTTTGGCTGAAAAGTAATGTTTGCAGAGTCTTTGCGGTCAAATCACACTTTGCTTCGATTGCAAAAATAAAAAAATATGGTGGTGATGAAGACACATTTGTAAGTAATGGTTCTGAGGCGCGATCTATTAAGAGGTCCTCTACGGGGACAGAAAAGTATTCCGCGAGGTTGGATGCGGTACGATACAGCACATTCGCCCCAGACTCTGCTCGCTTTATGGAAGCAATAGATACGACAAAACCCTGTTGAAAGCATTCTTCCGCCAGTCTTTCTTGGCTCAGTCCTAATTTCTTTCTCAGTTCTTTGAGTCGTAATACGTTGAGTGGAATTCTTCCATCCCTATTTGCCATATTTCACTCCGTTGTAACGTATAGCTTTTCCCAGTAAACCTGAATCGATTGGATATGTTGAGTGAACAAATTTATCTTATTTCACCATATATAATACTAGTAGTTAAAATGTTATATACGAAAATGAAATGGGCATTTTAATCTTCAAACTACCTTAATTTATTGTTGTATTGGTGGTGTTTTTGTTATTAATAATTTTGATAATTATTGTTGTGAATTCATGTTTTTCTTAATAAGTTTTTTGAAATATCTTTAAATGTATATCTTTTAAAAGATTGCACACCTTCAGCTTATATTGGATCATATTAAACTGTAACAATTAAATTCTTTAATTTTAAAGATATAAATTGACAATTTTATTTTTAGTGTTTTTTTTATTTCTATTCTGGCGAGTTAAGTTTTTCTAGTCTATAAATTAAATATCGGCACTTTCTAAATAACTGCCGATAAAAATAATTTTAATTTCAATATTATAAATAGTTGGCTTTATACAATGGATATTGGCTTTTTCTGCCTGTTAAAAGGATTTCATATTACACCACACTTGAATGCCGCGCTTACCTCTATCAAGGAGACTGTGTGGCTGCCACATGTCAAACGATCTTGTTATCGAGGGGATTGGCAAGCGCTTGCTTTAGAAGAATCCTATCGAAAGGCCTATTACCCTAACTATTTACTACTCTCTGAATTTCCAGAATTGGAACTGTTTTTATCTCAATTTTTCTGCCCAATTTTGTCAGTACGGTTTATGAAATTAGATCCGTGAGCTCAGATATTATAACGCCGAGCTTATGGCGTATGTTTTTCTCAAGTACAGGCTTGTTTACATCATTAACAACTGCTATAGCGGCAATTGAGGTTCATGAATTATGCAAAAGGGCTCACCTATAGAATTCTACCAGCAACGTCCTCAATCTCGTGAGACGGTCGGTGTTGAAGAAGTGCAGCAACAAACTCAACAGTTTGGTTTTGCTGAACCCGAAATGGATGAGCTGCTTAAGTACTCATTACGGACTCAACTTGAGGCTATGCTCCAAAACCAACTCAGCACGGCTGAACGCCAACGGCAACTGAAAGAGAGTTTCGCTGCGGCAGTTGAGCTCGTATTGAAGGAGACGAAAGTTGAGCACCGAACACTGGTGCAAGCCTTTCAGAGCATGTATGGCAACGCTTGCCAATCTCTTTCTCTGGCTAAACTCACTCAAGAGGAACTGACCCGACAGTACATTTCCACATCTGGGCTGAACGCTGGGATGTCATTGCTTCAGCGCTCTTCGGCCTGCGAGTAAAGAAATATCTCAATACGGCTCTTTGCGGCATTAATGAAGCCCGTAACGGTATTTAGTAATGCGAGATTGGAAAGTTTTAACCAACCACACCAATTACGTTATGGGTTGGTTTTAACTTAAGTGTATACGTTAAAAGGAAGAGCAGTATGGCTACAGAACCGTATCTTGGGACACTAACCGCATTTGGCGGCAATTTTGCAATTAGAAATTGGGCAATGTGCTCGGGGCAAATGCAGGCAATTGAAGATAATCCAGCACTCTTCTCTCTAGTTAGCACTCTATACGGAGGTGACGCCCGAACTACCTTTGGTTTACCTGATTTGCGTGGCCGCAGTCTAGTTGGTGTAGGCACACGACCTGGGGGGATGGATTATCATCAGGGAGAAAGATTGGGTACTGAACTGGTAACTATTGATATAACTCAAATGCCAGCACACTTACATACGGCAATTTTTACCCCTCTTGGCACTTCTGCACCTGTAACAGGCAGGATGCAGGTTGCTACCAATGCTGCAAATACACAGGTACCCGATAGTAATTCGTATATAGCGCAAAACTCTACCCCCGGGTTCTATAAATCGACGTTTCAGCAACCAGATTTGACTGAGATCGAAGGCTTAAGTGTGTCTGGTGGTGGCTCGGAAGGAGGTACTGTAACTGTGACTGAAACTGGCGGTTCAGAGCCACTTAATATTTTGAGCCCGGTATTGCCGATTAATTGGTTAATTGCCACTGCGGGAGTATACCCACCGCGCAGCTAATCAACCAAGAAAGAATTGGCTGAAACTTTCGCTAATCCTTTCTTATAAAAAAATTAAATATTTAAGTTGATTATGATAACCCGGCTATGTTGATAAGGCCGTCATCTTCAGGAGAGGAAAATGAGATTACGTCGTCAGGTAGCGATCGCAATTACAACAGCATGGGTGTCCTCAGCGTTTTTTTCCGGTGAAGCCTGGGCCGCACAGCAAACGATTAACTACTCTAATGGTTCAGGTTCCAATTTTAGTGAGGTGGAGACAGGCGTCACTGGGGGTATGCCCTCGGTCACTCTTACCAATGCAGGTGCTGTGTCTATGGTATTAGATGCAGGCAATAGCACTGATAGCACTCCGTTTACTGGCCTAAATGACCTCGGGTTTGTAGCTGGTGTTTTTTTCTCAAATACCATGATTAATGAGTTCAACAATCGTGGCTTCCGCTTTTTTGAGAGATCAAGTACTAACTTCAGTTTCGACGAAATTACCTTTATGCAGGGGTCGGCCCGAGACTCAGATAAAACGTATCAACTTGTGTTAACTGGCTTCTCTAATAATACTCAAACAGTGACCGAAACTGTCACCTTGCCAAAAGGTGGTGAAGCAAACTCAGGGTTACAGGATTTGTTTACCCTGACCCGTGGTACAGACTTTACTGATTCTGCATGGCAGGACGTTGATACAGTGACTATGGCGTTTACCCGAAGTCCGGGTGCTGACTCTCGTTATCTTATCAAAAGTATCAAGATTGATGACGCTGCGGTTTCAGACTCAACCGCGCCTACTTTTGTCAGTGCGAGCTCAACCCCCACTGATGATGCAACCAATGTTTCTGTTAACAACAACATCGAGATTGCCTTTGATGAGAATATTGAGCTGAAGAGCGGCAATATTACCATTCGTAATGTTACAGACAGCCGCGATTTTGAAGTATTTAATGTTGCCACCGAAAGTGATGGCACAACAACTTCACCAGGCGCTGGCCGCATCAGTGTTACCAACGATAAAGTTTATTTAAACCCAACCAGTGATCTGATAGGAAACCGGACTTACGCCATTCATATTGAATCCAGTGCCGTGGCTGACACCGCAAATAATAACTTTGCTGGGATCAGCGATGATGCCACATTTAACTTTACTACAGTCGATACCACGCCAAATGCGCCATCTACACCCGATTTAGATGCTAGCTCGGATACCGGATCATTAAATACTGATAATATTACCAGTGACACTACTCCAACGTTTAGTGGGATTTCTGAGAGTGGATCGATCGTTACTTTATACAGTGATCAAGTCGGTGGAGGTGCAACGGTTATTGGCACAGGCACTGCTAATGGAGGAAACTGGCAGATAACAACCAATGAGTTGGCGTCTGGTATTACACATGCAATAAGTGCTAAAGCGTCTGATAGCGATGATAATGTTAGCTCGGCATCCAACGCGTTAAGTGTCACCATTGATACAGTAGCACCATCCGTAGTGAGCATTACCACGCCGATTGAGGCTGACAGTATCGTCAACGCTGCAGAAGACAACGATGTGCTTATCGCTGGCTCCGGCGCGGAAGCAGGCAACAGCGTGACCGTGACTATCACAGACAATAACAGCTCTGTCAGTCGTACGGTGACGGCCGACAACTCAGGCAACTGGACGCTGAGCGGCAGCGAGCTGGATATCAGTGGCCTGAACAATGGTACCCTGACTGTGTCTGCAACCCAAGCTGATATAGCAGGTAATATCTCCACCGCAGCCACACAGAGCATTACCCTGGACAATGCTGCCCCATCAGCAGTGACCATCACCACGCCGATTGAAACCGACGGTATCGTCAATGCGACAGAAGATAACGATGTGTTGATCGCTGGCTCCGGCGCGGAAGCAGGCAACAGCGTGACCGTAACCATCACGGACAATAACAGCTTTGTCAGTCGTACGGTGACGGCCGACAACTCAGGCAACTGGACGTTGAGCGGCAGCGAGCTTGATGTCAGTGGCCTGAACAATGGCACACTGACGGTGTCTGCAACCCAAGCAGATATAGCAGGTAATACTTCCACCGCCGCCACCCAGAGCATTACACTGGATAACGCCGCACCATCAGCTGTGACCATCACCACGCCGATTGAAACTGATGGCATCGTCAATGCGGCAGAAGACAACGACGTGCTGATTGCTGGCTCCGGCGCGGAAGCAGGCAATAGCGTGACCGTGACCATCACGGACTACAGCAATTATGCCAGTCGTACGGTAACGGCCGACAACTCAGGCAACTGGACGTTGAGCGGCAGTGAGCTTGATGTAAGTGCGTTTAACAACGGCACCCTGACGGTCGCGGCTAGCCAGAGCGATGCTGCGGGCAACACCTCCAGTGCAGATAGTAAAACATTTACGTTAGATAACGTGCAGCCAACTGTTTCTTTGAGCAGCTCAGACCTCGATTTGATCTCTGGCGAAACGGCGAGTATCACGTTCACCTTAAGTGAGTCATCAAGTGACTTTGCTGAGTCAGATGTCACCGTCACTGGCGGCAGTTTGTCCAACTTTGCGGGCAGTGATAGCAGCTACACGACGACCTTTACACCAACGGAAGAGAGTGTGGCGAGCGGCACCATTGATGTTGCCACAGGCACATTTACCGATGCCTCTGGTAACAGCAATAGCGCAGCAACACCACTTTCCATCAGCGTCGATACTGTGCTTCCAACCGTCAGTATCACTAGCTCCAGTTCTGCGCTGAAAGCGGGTGAAACGGCAACACTCACGTTTACCTTGAGTGAAGCCGCAACTGATTTTGCCGAAGCCGATGTGGCCGTTACTGGCGGAACTCTTTCTAACTTTGCGGGCAGTGGCGCCAGTTACACGGCTACCTTTACACCTGCAGAAGAAAGCACTGAGGATGCAACTATTGATGTTGCAGCAGAGCAATTTAGCGACGCTGCAGGCAACCTCAATACTGCAGCGACTCAGTTGTTGATTTCAGTGGATACGGGGATCCCGACTGGACATAGCATCAGCATTGATCAGGAGAGCATTAACAAAACCAACGAACAAGCGATGAGCTTTACCTTCGCAGCAGCTGAAGTGAACGCAATGTTCACTTATAGCGTGACCGACGGTACCACGACCATTGACGGCGCTAGTCAAACAATCTCCTCGGAGACCATGCAAGTAACGGGCATTGACGTCACTGGTTTGCAAGAGGGGACGCTGACAGTAAGCGTGGTGGTAACCGATGCCGCAGGCAATGCATCTGATGCAGTGACGGATACGGTGACTAAACGCTATGATGTCGCGCCAACGGCAGTTGATGATAGCTTCTCGACTGAGGAAGATACGGCGAAACAATTTGATCTGTTAGCCAACGATTCCGATATTAATGATGACATGGTCGCTTCTTCTGCAACGATTAAAACGCAACCAATTAAAGGTCAGGTGTCGATCAGCAACGGCGTTGTTACCTATACGCCAAATAGTAATGAGACAGGCACGGATAGCTTTACCTATACCGTGAAAGATGCCCTGTTACAGGAGTCACAAGACGCGACAGTAACCGTCACTATCAACGCTATAAATGATGCGCCAGTCGCGAAAGCGCTGACCATTAACACTGACGAAGATACCGCAAGCGCAGCAGTCACCGCGCGCAGTCAAGCGAAGGATGTTGAAGATGGCATCCCAGCGGGTGATTTAGCGTTAGTTAGTTTGCCTCAAAAAGGACAAGTCGCCATTGATCAAGCTGTAGGCACTTTTGTATATACGCCGAATGCGAATGAAAATGGTAGCGACAGTTTTACTTACACGATCGCAGACAGTGAAGGCGGCGTTTCTCTTGCGGCCACAGTCAGCGTCAATATCGGTTCCGTCAATGACTCACCAGTGGCGGAGGCAGACAGTTTTACCTTTGATGAAGATGTCACATCGATACTCGATGTTTTAAGTAACGACAGTGATATTGAAGATGGGTCATTCACCGCGAGTAGTATTACCCTGCAAGATCTTGGTCAAGGAGAGGGGGGATACAGTTTTGCCTCGGTCAGTGTTAATGCCGATGGGACCCTAAAGATTGTGCCAACAGCGAACGTTAATGGTCAACATAGCTTTACCTACACGTTAACCGATAGTGGTCAAGCTGTCTCCGTGCCAGCAACCGTCACGCTCAATATTACGCCAGTGAATGATGCCCCCGTTGCTGTTGATAACAGTGCACAACTACTGGAGGGAGGCTCCTTTGAAGTCAACGTATTAGGCAATGATAGTGATGCCGATGCTGGAGACAGTTTTGAACTCACTAGTGTCACAGTCGTCGATACGCCAGCATATGGCAGTGTGAACGTGACGGCGTCAGGAGCGATTGTTTACAACCCCAATGAGAACTACTTCGGTGAAGACAGCTTCACCTATACGGTGGCAGACTTAGCAGGTGCTGTATCTAACGTCGCAACAGTGACCATGACGGTAACACCAGTCAACGACGCACCAATGGCGCAAGCACAGTCACAAACGCTTGATGAAGACAATAGTTTGGTGATCACGCTGGTTGGTTCAGATATTGATAACGATGATGACACTCTGCAGTATCTTATCACTGAGCAAGTCAGTCATGGCGTGCTAGAGCAGTTGACCAATAATGGTTGGCGCTATACACCAGAAGCGAACTTCAATGGCTCCGACTTCTTCTTGTTCAAGGTCAACGACGGTGATCTAGACTCGACAGAGGTTCGTGTCGATTTGACGGTTAATCCAGTCAACGATACACCAACCGCGACCGATATCAGTGCTACGGGAGAGGAAGAGATACCGCTGACCATTACTTTAAATGGTAACGATGCAGAAGGCTCATCTTTGATCTATCAAATTGTAACATCGCCAGTCAACGGTAATGTTACCGTCACAGGCAATCACGCGGTTTATACGGGTAACAGTAACTTCTTTGGTCAGGACAGTTTCACTTACAGCGTAAGTGACGGAGAGCTTACCTCTGGAGTGGCGTTAGTGACCATCACGGTGAATAACGTTAATGACTCGCCAGTGATTACGGGTACCCCATCGGCGCAAGTTGATGAAGATAGTGTGTATCAGTTTGTGCCCGCGGCATTGGACGATGACCCAGCGGATACTCTGACCTACTTGATAGCTAACAAGCCACCTTGGGCTACATTTGACAAGACAACAGGAGCACTTTCTGGCACGCCAAGTAACAGTGATGTGGGGACTTATCCAGATATCGTGATTAGCGTATCCGATGGCACAATTTCTTCCTCATTGTCAGCGTTTTCGATTACTGTGAATAACGTTAACGATGCACCCGTTATATCTGGCTCACCAGCAACACAAGTGAATGAAGACAGCACCTATCTGTTCACGCCACAAGTGTCAGATGTTGACAGCCAAGCCTTCACCTTCAGTATCGTGAACAAGCCATCTTGGGCTAGCTTTGATGCATCAACAGGCACGCTCAGTGGTACACCAGATAATGGTGATGTTGGCAAATATCAGGGCATTGTTATCTCGGTTTCTGATGGTCTCACGACCACAATGCTCAATAGATTCAGTATTGTTGTTAACAATATCAATGACGCGCCAGTGATCAGTGGCACTCCTGCTCTTACTGTCAACGAAGGCAGTACGTATCGCTTTGCGCTGCAGGCATCGGATGTTGATAGTAGTAGCTTGAGCTTTTCAATCCGCAATAAACCATCATGGGCAACCTTTGATAGAGCTACTGGGTTGCTAAGTGGTACGCCGGAAAATGAGCATGTTGGCAGCACCAATAATATTGTTATTAGTGTCTCTGACGGTGAGTTAAGCGCTTCTCTAGCAGCGTTTAGCATCACGGTAATCAACGTCAATGATGAACCAATGGCAGTTAATGATACCTATGTCTTTACCGAGAGTAACGATGGTAGCTACTTATTGGATGTACTCAGCAACGACAGCGATATTGATCTAGACACATTACAACTGGAATGGGTTAAACCTACATCTGGAACGGCAACGATTGTGGGCAGTCAAATCCAATTGGCAACGACCTCAATTGGTACAGTGACAGTGCAATACAGTGTGAAAGATGGTAATGGAGGAAAGGCCACCGCGAAAGCAATCGTGACAATTAAAAGTGCGAAATTGGACGCACCAACAATAACCGCACCTTCAGATATCGAAGTGAACGCAAGTTCGCTCTTTACTAAAGTTGCATTAGGCTCTGCCGTGGCCCGAGATAGTACAGGCAAGCTATTACCTGTTTCATTGGTCGACAGCACGACCTTCTTCCGACCTGGAACTAATACGGTCTATTGGCGTACTCAAGACTCTGATGGAAACGTCGCTGAGGCTAGTCAAACGGTAACAGTGTATCCACTGATAAGTATCTCCAAAGATGCGCAAACCACGGAAGGCACCAACCATAGCGTAACGATACACCTTAATGGCCCTTCGCCGAGTTACCCAGTAGTCGTACCTTACACGGTTTCAGGAAGCACAGACAGTGATGACCACACACTCACCTCTGGCGAAGTGGTGATAACTAGTGGTACCGAAGGCAAACTTTCGTTCGAACTACTTAATGATGGACAAAGTGAAGGCGTTGAAACCTTAGTGATTGATTTGGACAGCACCCTTAATCTAGGTAGTAAGCGTCGTTACACCTTGACAATCTTTGAAGAGAATGTGGCTCCGAAGGTCTCGGTAAGTGTATCTCAGGCGGGGGAGCAGCGGAGCCAAATTGAAAATGGTGTTGAACCGGTCACAATCACAAGTAGTGTTAATGATGCAAATATGTCAGATATACACAGTTTCAGATGGAGTAGTGATAGCGATGTACTTAACCAAGCGATTGCGGGGCAGATGTACAGCGAAACATTGACTTTCTCTCCGCAATTACTGAGTTCAGCGATTTACAATTTGCAATTGACAGTTACTGACAATGGCACTCCACCATTATCAGTGACACGGAATGTCTATTTAGAAGTGGTACAAACATTGGCGGAGCTCGGAAGTGAAGATAGTGATGGCGACTTAATCCCGGATGATCAAGAAGGTCATAATGATAGTGATGGTGATGGCATTCCTGACTATCTTGACGCAATTTCTGACTGTAACGTAATTCAACAGGTTGTGTCAGAAAAAGATCGCTTCCTCATTGAGGGGCAGCCAGGTGTCTGTTTACGCAAAGGAATAACCATTCTGACTAACACAACAGGAGGAGCTTTATTGCTAGATGAGGAGCTTCCTAAAGATATCAACATGAAGAGCATCGGGGGAATCTTTGATTTTGTAGTAACTAATTTGCCGCTGCCCGGCCAAAGCTATCAATTAGTTTTGCCTCAGCGTTTACCTGTTCCAGCAAATGCAGTGTACCGAAAGTATAACGCTGAACAGGGGTGGATAGACTTTATTGAGGATGCTCAAAACACAGTTTCTTCTAGTGCTGGCGAGGCTGGTTATTGTCCGCCACCAGGGCACAGTTCATGGTCACAGGGTCTGACTGAAGGTGACTGGTGTGTACAACTTACCATTGAAGACGGTGGTCCGAACGATGATGACGGATTGGCTAATGGCAGTGTCGTTGACCCTGGCGTCGTTGCCGCTCGTGTAAACAATAATGCACTCCCTCAAGCGATTGACGACAATGCGTTTGTTAGTCTCAATGGTACGGTGACGCTCGATGTATTGAGCAATGATACCGATGCTGATGGTGATGGGCTGAAGGTAAGTCGCGCTTCTGTAGATATTGGTAGTGTTAGTGTGGTTGATAACAAACTAAGTTATGTCACTCAACCACAGTACTACGGGGAGGCTTTGATCACTTATAGCGTAACGGATGGTAATGGTGGAACGGGATCGGCGAAGGTGACGGTGAATGTGGTAAACAGTCAGAATCCGAATGCGGTGGACGATAATATTACCACCGATGATCGTACCCCTGTCACGATTTATGT
This sequence comes from Vibrio diabolicus, assembly GCF_011801455.1. Lineage (NCBI taxonomy): Bacteria > Pseudomonadati > Pseudomonadota > Gammaproteobacteria > Vibrionales > Vibrionaceae > Vibrio > Vibrio diabolicus. The sequence goes on from NZ_CP042452.1 coordinate 572,372, forward strand.
CCTTGCTAACGATACCGATCCGGATAACGACACATTGAAGTTGGTTTCAGTCCAAGCGCAGTACGGGCAGGTGGTTATGAATGCAGATCAGAGCGTGACCTATACCCCTACCTCAGGGTTTGAAGGCAATGATGTGTTGACATATATCATTCAAGATAGCCAAGGCCTGCAAGACACAGGGAAAGTTATAGTGACAGTTAAGTTGGTAAGAGATGTAAAGGTTGAAAATACTTCAGCAGGATCATTGGGTGGCATGGTGTTGATGCTTTTGATTTTGTTAGGAGCCATGAAACGTTATGGAAGAAACAGTGCTCTAGCACTAATTGCTGTGTTTAGTTTTAGTAGTCAAGCTGGTTGGTATGTTGATGTTCAAATGGGGTCAAGCCATGCAGATGAGCGTGATGCTGTTAAAGGTGATAACGTAATCTCTACTGACAACACCGGGCTCTACCGTTCTATCGGGTTTGGATATGCTTTTTCTGAGCAATGGTCAGGAACTATCCGTTATATTGATATGGGTGAAGGTAGTGCAACATTGCGTAGTGCGACTACTTCACCAGAAGACTATCACACCAGTGTCGCATCTATAGCACCACTCCTTGTTAAGGGCATAGGCTTCGACATCGGTTATAAGTTCTGGCAATACAATTCATGGTCCGCAAAACTGAGTTTGGGGGGCTTGTTCTGGGATACCGATATTGAAAGTACGTATCAAGGCAGCAAGATAACGACGGAAGTGGATGGTTTTGATGGATATATTGGTGCAGAAGTTGGCTACAACCTCTCAGGTAATTGGGAGATCGGTGTCCAAGGCGCTCGTTATTTTTTACATGAAAATGATGTTGATATAATTGCGCTACAACTTCGTTATTTTTTTGAGCCGTTAGCAGCGTATTAACTTATGGTTTGGTATTTTTCGATAATTTATATCCCAATTGCTCATGAAGCGGTATGGTAAATCACTGGAGATTAATGTCGTGATTGTGCTCTTTATTATGTAGATCAATAGTCCATGAAAAATCCTTAATTATCTTGAGGTCTTTTCTTCTTTAACATCTAGGGAAAGATAGTGATTGATAGAGTGTTAAGCAGAACTTACTATCCGTTCGATATTAGAAAAATAAGGTTCATTGAATACTAGATGTGAACTTAAAAGAAGATGATTTACGTAATAGTGTTGCTGGGGGCGCTGAAAATGTCAGCGTGATACGTCGCTTTACTTTGAACCTAGTACGTTTATAGTCGAAGAAATATAGTGTTGGGGCTGAAGCAAAACAAGCGGGTTAGAGCGACACAATTCGTAGTGAACCCTTATTGAGTTGAAAAGCGTTCCAAGCTCGCAGTTGCTCTGACTCTGCTGGTGATAACACGACGATAAATTGATACCTATCAAGACGATAGTTTGATATTGCCTCTTCATAAGTTTATTGCTTTTTAGGTTTATGACATTTTTGAAGAGGCAATTTTATATCTGCTTTAATCCAATACTGATTGAATAATATCAAATGCTTTTTCTATTTTTGGGGTAGGGATAATGCCAAACCCAAATAAGAGGGCATTAGAATGATTGTTGATAGAAAAATGCGATGATGGATAAACCGCTACATTGGATGAAGCAAGCTTATTCACCATTTGTGTCGCGCACCCCGATACTTCAGCTGCTATATGCAATCCACCTTGGCTCTGAATACGTTGTAAGCAATCTACGTTGTCAATTAATTGAGTGAGCTTATGATACCTTTCGCTGTAGATTTTATTCATATTGAGTAAATGGTGAGAGAAATGACCGTCACGCATGAATTCGTCAAGTAGGATTTGAGACACTACAGATGTACTTCTTCCCAAGTGCCATAACATATTTGAAATTGGCTCTATTAAAGACTTTGGTGGAATCATATATCCAATGCGTATGCCGGGAAATAGTATTTTAGAGAAACTGCCTATCATTATGACGCAGTCATCTTTGTCTTGTGACTTGAGAGCTTGCTTACTGGTATTGAGATAGTGATATTCCGCATCATAATCATCTTCGATAATGATTGCGTTATTAACTTCTGCCCACCTCAACAGTTCTAACTTTCTTTCGACGGAGTAGCTAAAGCCTAAAGGGAACTGATGACTAGGCGTTGTATAAATAATTTTGGTATTAGAAGGGATTGATTCAACGACAACGCCTTGGTCGTCCATCGGCACGGTGCCTATTTGCGCGCCAAGCAATCGAGCTTGATTTCGAAAAACAGGATATCCTGGATCTTCCGTCGACACGAGATCCCCCGGAGAGAGTAATGTAAGGAGAGCCGTCATTATTGCCTGCTGGCACCCTTGCGTAATGATGATGTCTTCAGGATCACAGATTACGCCTCTCGAATGTCTTACATACTCGCAGATAGACTCTCGTAAACAAGCTAGTCCTTGCAAATCACCACCATGTGCAAACTCTGGAGTTAATGCATTGAGCCTACTCAGTCTTGAGTGTCGCCAAATATGCTTTGCTATTCTCTGATGATCAGGAACGCCTAAAGTGAAGTCATAGTCTAGATTCTTTGGTGTGATGATCTCTGGCTTTTTCGCTGCGTTAGTGCCAAACACCCCTAGTTGGTAGTGTTTTATTGGTCTCTTATCTTGATTCACCGTTTGTTCTAGAGCATTACTTACGTACGTGCCAGACCCTGCCTTTTTTACTATCCACCCCTCGAACTGAAGTCGCTCATACACCGAAATGACAGTGTTTCTTGCTATGCCTAACTTTTTTGACAACATGCGAGTCGACGGTAATCTCTCATTTGATCGTAATCTGCCTTCTAATATCCCTTGGTATATCTCGGAATAAAGCTGTTGGCTGGTGACTTTTCCAGTTTCGAAGTGTAGTGAAAATGGCATCGTTTTCTCTGTAGACGTTGAAAAGTGGTTCTAAAGCGTTGTGAGGATGTGGATCTGTATACATTAGGTATATCTACCTAGTATACCGTTATCGTGATATGGAGAAAGCGTAATTGAGTACATTATTTCCCCATTTTGCAAACGGATGTTACTTACATTCGTATCTAATCGGCCTACCTATCAACGGTGATAAGGTTTAAACCTGTTTATATCGCACTAAAAATTTGAAGACACAGTGTTATTCATCGGGGGTTAACGATTGGAGTTCTTCAAGTCAGGATTACTTTTATATAAAAAGCTAAAAGCCTTGGAATAAACTAGAAATTAATTATAAGTGAAAATTAAAAATTGAGGGTTCAATGAAATTAAACAATGCTTTGGTGGCTATTTTATCGCTCACTTCTTTCGTCACGTTTGCGAAAACGGAGTCAACGGTTAGCGGTCAATTAAAGAGCGTAGTTGATGAATGTGCTAAAGGATTAATGAACGAATACGACATTCCGGGGTTGGCTGTTGCAGTAACGATTGATGGTATGCGTTATTTTTACAATTACGGTTTCGCTGACGAAAGTAAGGGGAGTTTAGTCACTAACGACACTATTTTTGAACTCGGCTCTATCAGTAAAACTTTTGCCGCTACTTTGACTGGGTACGCCCAAGAAAAAGGTAAGTTGAATATGGATGACAAGGTCAAAGATTATATTCCAGAATTAGAAAATAGTGTTCTGGGTAATACCAAGCTAGTTCATGTCGCAACCTACACTGCAGGTGGTCTACCATTACAATTCCCTAGCGAAGTAACGAACGACGCTGAAATGATGCAGTACTACAAAACGTGGAAGCCGGAGTACGAAGCCGGTACTAAGAGGAAGTACTCAAACCCTAGTATTGGTCTATTTGGCTACATCGGTGCTTTGAGTATGAAGTCAGACTATACGGAAATGATGGAAACCGTCATCCTACCTGAGCTCGGTATGACCAATACGTTTGTCGATGTACCAAAGGATCAGCTTAACAACTATGCTTTTGGTTATAGTTCTGAGGGAAAACCCGTTAGAGTTAATCCAGGTATTCTTGATGCACAAGCCTATGGTATTAAATCAACAAGCTTAGATATGCTTCAATATATCGAAGCCAATATGGGTCAAGCGCAACTTAATACGGATATAGAAAATGCGCTAGAGCGAACTCATACTAAGTATTTTGATACCGACACGTTTACACAAGCAGTAGGGTGGGAGGGTTATGACTACCCCGTTTCACTTTCGCAATTATTGAAGGGTAACTCCAGCGACGTAATTCTCAACGCTAAACCGGTTCAAGCAAGTGTATCCGGTACTCTCGGTCGTGACGTTTGGTATAACAAAACGGGCTCAACAGGTGGCTTTGGGGCATATGTCGCGTATGTACCCTCTGAAAAAATAGGCATAGTGATTCTAGCGAATAAAAACTACCCTAATGCAGAAAGAGTAGAGGCTGCTTACAATATTATTAGCTCGGTGGTGAAGTAAATTTTATTGGTAATAGGAACTACGTAATTATTAGCGCTTATTTAGATACATACTATCTGCATTGTTTTATTCGATAGTATTTATAGGAGTATTCATGAAAACTAAGCATTGGTCTAAGGTGACTTTGCTACATGAAGTTGTTACGAATCCAAATATAACGATTAAAGGTAAACATAGTTATTACAGTGATTGTTGGGACGCCGGTTTTGAGGAGTCCGTTGTAAGATATCTACAAGGCGATGAGTTCAGCCGAGATTGGGAACCAAAATGGAAGATTGATAAGTTACATATAGGTGACTTTGTCTGTATTGCAGCGGAAGTTGTGATTGTTATGGGGGGAAATAGTACACATAGAGCTGATTGGTTCTCCTTGTACCCATTTATGGACTTTATTGAAGAAGCGTACGTCGGGAAAGGAGATACTCACATTGGCGATGGTGCCTGGCTCGGTATGCGATCCATGATAATGCCGGGTGTGACTATCGGAGAAGGAGCAATCGTTGCGGCAAACAGCGTGGTGACGAAAGATGTTGAGCCTTACAGCATGGTTGCAGGCTCACCAGCTAAGCATGTCAAATATCGCTTTTCTCGAGAGACGATAGACGAACTGCTCGCCCTTAGGATATATGATTGGCCTGATAAGAAAATCGACAGCCTGAAGAGATTGTTATGTTCAGACGATTTAGAAGGGCTGAAAAAGGCAAGCGCTGAATACGATAGAAACCATTCAGAAGAGTGACGATGTCACTATTTTAAAAAACAGAAGAGGCTCATTATAGAGCCTCTTTTTAGTGTGATGGATATCTGCAACCACCACACTTCCTTATCAACTCATCATTCAGCAAGTCGCCAACTAGAATCGGAAACCTTTTAGTTTCATCTTTGCAGGAAAGGTTACCTCAATAGTTGGCTCTTTCAATTGTTAGCAGAGACGCTCATAACTGTTTTGTTTGAGTAATTCGGTTAAGTCGCCTTGACCATACTTTAGAGTTGCTTGGTGTTTTTGATGTCGAATGACCTGATCAAAAGTAGGTCGAGTCACTGAACGAAAAACGCCCACGGGTACGGGAAAGTCTGGATAGCTCAAGTTAGCAAGCGCGTAAGCATAGTATGACTCCTCGCATTGACTGGAGTGGAGCAAAAGGTTCGGGGCCTCTGATTCGACAATCTCGAAACCAAACCCTCTATTGATCAACGCTTTTGAGTGTGTTTTACCAAACAATAACGGTTCATTATCTGAGAGATAAAGTAGATGTTCGCTTCTATTGGCTGGGGCGTTGTAAGGTTCGTGCACTTTATCGTTAAAAATGACGCAGTTTTGCAGGATTTCAACCACAGCAGTGCCCGAATGCGCGGCGGTAGCCTCTAACACCATCGTCATGTGTGTAGGATCATTGTCTGATGTTCGTGCTATGAACGTAGCACCTGCGGATGCTGCTAATGCCAGAGGTTTAAGCGCTTGATCGGGAGAACCTTCAGGACTCGACTTAGAAATGAAGCCCTGTTCGCTTGTCGGGGAAAATTGGCCTTTGGTCAGTCCATAGACAGCATTATTAAAAAGCAAAATTTTAATGTCTTGGTTGCGTCGAATCGCGTGAATAAAGTGATTACCGCCAATACTCAGTGCGTCACCATCGCCAGTTACAACCCAAACATCTAACTCTGGATTGCTCGCTTTTACACCAGTAGCGATGGCAGGGGCACGGCCGTGAATCGTATGAAATCCATAAGTATCGAGATAATAAGGAAAACGAGATGAGCAGCCAATCCCTGAGATGAATACGGTGTTCTCTTTAGTTCGACCTAATCGTGCTAGAACGGATTGCATCGTTTTTAATACGTTAAAATCACCACAGCCTCGACACCATTTGACTTCAACATCAGATGCGAAATCTTTGCGGTTGAGTACCTTAGTCGTCATTTTTAATATCCTTCAGGTGGTGGTTAATAGACTCAATGACCTCGTGAACTTTGAATGGTAACCCCTTAACTTGGGTTACGGAGCGTGCAGAAATGGCATATTGTGAGCGAATCACTTTGACGAGTTGTTGGTTATTCAACTCAAAAACAAGCACATGTTTGAATTGGCTAATGATCTCTTCCAAATTGATTGGAAACGGGTTTAGATACTTAATATGGGCGTGAGCAACCGATGCGCCTTGCTTTCTCAGATGCTCAATTGCGGTCGACACAGAACCTTGCGTGCCTCCCCAACTTAGCACTAGCAGTGAGTCTTGAGTACTGCCTGTTAGCGTTTGTTTAGGGATGAAATGGCAGATGTTATTTATTTTTTTTGCTCTTTCATCAGTCATGCGCTGGTGGTTTTCAGGATCATGAGAAGGGTTGCCTGTAATCGCTTGCTTTTCCAATCCTCCAATGCGGTGTATTTTCTCTTTTGTACCAGGCGTGACCCACTCTCTGCTGTAATACACGTCATCACGGGCATAGGGATAAAACGGGCTTATGTTTGCTTTTGCTGCCTCGGCAGTTAGTTTAATCTCATCAGGGTTGGGCACGAGCCAAGATTCGGAGCCGTTTGCTAAGTAGCCGTCACTCAATAAGATCACTGGCGTCATAAATGTAGTAGCAATTCGACAGGCCTCGATTGCCATGTCAAAGCAGTCTGCGGGAGAAGCAGGAGCCAACACTGGGAGTGGTGAATCCCCATTTCTACCATACAAAGACAAAAGCAAGTCTGATTGCTCTGTTTTAGTCGGTAGGCCAGTGGAGGGGCCTCCACGTTGTACGTTGATAACAACCATTGGCAACTCCGCCATTACGGCAAGGTTAATGGTCTCTGCTTTCAAACATAATCCAGGGCCGGACGTTGATGTGACTCCTAAACCGCCAGCATAAGATGCACCTAAAGCTGAACAAGCAGCTGCAATCTCATCTTCTGCTTGGAATGTCGTGACCCCAAAGTGTTGATAGGTTGATAGTGTGTGTAGAATATCTGAGGCGGGTGTTATGGGGTAAGAGCCCAAAAATAGCTGGCGTTGGAGTTTTTCTGCTGCGCATATTAATCCAAGCGATAATGCTTCGTTCCCTGAAACAGTACGATACAAGCCAGTTTTATCTGCTACGGGAGCAACCTGAAAACAGTCACTGAATATTTCGGTTGTTTCGGCATAATTAAATCCTGACTTTATGGCTAAAGTATTTGCCTCTCTCGCTTGCGGATTGTCAGCGAATTTATTATTTAGCCATTCAATGGTCGGTTCTAGCGGACGACTGTAAATCCATAAAACAATACCAAGCATAAAAAAGTTTTTGCTTCGTTTCACTACTTTAGGCGCTATGTTTAACTCAGAAAGAGATTGAACGGTTAAACGCGTAAAACTGTCACTAATCACTCGATAATCTGCGAGGCTACCATCGCTCAATGGGTTCGATTCATAGCCAGCAAGCTCAAGGTTTTTTTTATTAAAACCATCGAGATCAATAAGCACCAAACCGCCTTCAACGAGTTGTGAGATTTTGGTTTTTAATGCAGCGGCATTCAGAGCGATTAAGACTGAAAAATCGTCGCCAGGAGTATAAATCTCTGTTGAGGCAAATTGCATCTGAAAAGCCGATACTCCAGATGTGGTTCCTGCCGGAGCCCGTATCTCAGCTGGATAATCAGGTAACGTCATGACATCGTTTCCTTGTTTCGACGAGTTGTCTGAAAAGCGTTCTCCAAGTAATTGGATACCATCTCCAGAATCGCCAGCAAAACAGATCACTTCGCGTTTAAGTTGAATTATTGTCATTAAAACCTCTTACCGTGTTAGAGCAAGTTCAGTATGTTTCATTGCACTTAATGAGGTGCAATGGAATTAAAGGTTGGAGAAAATGCCGTAAGCCCGAGCATTCTGAGTGTAGAGTTAATGGTGTTGGCTTTATTTGTCGTCTCTGAGGTCAGTAGAAATATCCATAGCTAGGTATGCTTTTCCGAAATACTAGAAAAGTTTGCATGACACAAAAATACTTTTTCTGTCATATTAGATGTGATTATTTTTCATTAATTGTGAGCGTTATGGATAAGCTGTCATTAATAAAGTTGTTTGTATCTGTTGTGGACTTAGGGAACTTTACAGCAGTCGCGAATCAATTAGGGCAGTCGCCTTCTACTGTTAGTAAAGCGATTGCTCGCCTAGAACAGGATTTGGGTGTTCGGTTAGTTCACCGTACTACACGTCAACTCCAGCTCACTGAAGCGGGGTTTAACTACCTTGAGACGGCAAGAGAAGTGATCAACTTGCTCAAAAGTAGTGAAGAGCAGCTTCATCAAAGTATTGCATCTCCGTTTGGTACACTTCGTGTCAGCCTTCCTTTATCGTTCGGGCAAAACTATATAACTCCGCTGATTCCAGAGTTTTGCGAACGTTACCCTGAAGTGAAGTTGGATCTTAGCTTTTCCGATGAATACACCAGTATATTGGAGAGTGGGATGGACGTTGCTATTCGAAGCGGGAGACTAAATGACAGCAACCTGATTGCGAGGCGATTATGTCCTATTGATATGGGTATGTTTGCCAGTCCGGAGTACATAAAGAAGTTTGGTCGGCCTCAGAGTGTTGAAGCGCTTAACCAGCACAAATGGATAATGTACCGCTATAAACAATCGGGGCGCTTGCTTACCTTGACGATGCCTTTAGATGGGCAATTAGTAGAATTTAGTCCTACACATCAAGTGACAGTAGACAATGGTTATGCGATGGCCTCTTTAGCGAGTTTAGGAGCAGGGATTGCACTGATGCCCCAATATCTTGCTCGAGACTTAGTACAGCAAGGTAAACTGATGTTGGTTTCTGAACCTCAAAGAACCGATGATCAAGGTGTCTATATATACTATCCAAGTCGTAAGTTTGTGCCCGCGAAAGTAAAAGTATTTATCGACTATATTATTCATAAACTGGATGAGCAGGGAGAGGCGATCAACAGCAGTTGGATGCTGAACCATTAAAGCTCTTACTGGAGGATGATAGCTTTTTCTGAAGTCTAAGCGTGTTACGTGCCAGCAAGTTTGCTACATTCAGTTGTGCCCACAAAAATATTAACTCATGGGTCTGTAAACAAAGATTCGCATCATTAAGAGCCGCATATAGCAGCTCTTTTTTGTCCTGAACTTGGAAAGTGGCGACAGGACTTGAATCGCTCAGAGGGTTACGAGTACTCGCTTCAGATAAATGAAGAAAGATCGAACCGAAGTATTTTATTGCCGATTTGACTGCCTATACCGTTGCCATTCCGCTGTTAATTCTGCTTTTTCTTTTCTCGCTGCAATCAGCATTTCTATATTAACGTCAGTGTTTGGGTGCTTTTGAATGTATCGCTCGTAATCAACCGGAATACCATTAATGTGCAGTTCAAGGTGTAAATGCGGCCCTGTTGTTCTTCCTGTGTTACCCGTTTTTCCTATCACTTGTCCTCGGCTGATCTTCTCGCCAACGTGGACGTGGCGTTGAGATAAGTGTAGGTAGCGTGATACAGAGCCATTTGTGTGGCGGATATTAATGTAGTTGCCTGCAAAACGGTTGTAACGAGACTTTAAAACGATGCCATCAGCAATACTACGAATCGTTGTGCCTACTGGTGTTGCATAGTCAGTGCCTAAGTGCGGAGTCGTTATATTAGTTACTGGGTGTGTTCGTTTTAAGTCATAGCCAGAGCTTACTCTGTAGCTTTTATCAAAGGGATCTGAAAATCGGAGTTTATTTTTTATTGACACGCCATGTTCATCAAATATGTTACCTTGCCCATCATTGATAATAAATAAATCGGTTTTACTACCTAAATAGTAAAAAGAACTAATATAGGTTTCATTTCTACTATTTAACTTAGTTCTTAAGATAAAATGGTCATCTCTCTTAACTGAATCAATAATATTAAAGTTACTTTTAATAAGGGCCAATAGCAAATTAATCTCTTTTTGACTTATCCCTGATTTTAACAATGAAGCGACAAACGAGTACTCAACCACACCTATGGTGATTTTTTGTCTAAGAGTACCCACCTCAAAAGGAGCTTGAACTTCCTCATTCTTGAACTCCAAAGGCTTAACGGTAGGCAGTCTATCCATGGGAGTGAGGATGTGGTGAGAAAGAGACACGCCAATAAAAATGAGTAAGGCAATGGTGAGAAGGGTTGCGGTAGGAGTTCGCACACTCCTTTTTATTATTAAAATAGTCATTAGTTTTGGTGCTTTATCAAGGCTGACAGTTGTGCGTAGAGTATAATATTTTAAACAAAACCTAGCATTAAAGTATGGCTAATTCCTCCGTTTTAACTAAGTGAATAATTATAGGTGATGATTTTAATTTGATAATTTAGTAAAAGTGACGGTCGGTCTGGTGTTTTTGGCTTTTTAAGTGGTGTTATTGTCACGTTGAGAAAATATTTTACAATAATATAATCTCGGCAAAATATATTTTGCCAAATTACTATGTTCGCTAAAAATACGCTGAAATTAACATTAGGTCTTACGCTTACATCTCTTTTATTGAGTGCATGTGGTGGTGGTGATGGAGGAGACAACACACCTCCAGCTAGAAGCAAAGGAAGCATTTCCGGTATGGTTTTTGACGCCCCTGTAAATGGCGCAAAGATTGAGGTTTTCGAATTCAAAAATGGAAACTTAGGCCGGAAGTTGGCTAACACGACGTCTGATGCGTTCGGAAACTATCTGCTAGAGTTTGAATCGTCTTCAATGCCTCTTTTTGTTGTTGCAAAAGAGGGGAGTTATACCGACCCGTTTACGAATGAAACGGTATCAGTGAGCAATGCGAAGACACTTAAATTTGAAGGTGTTGTGAACTTTAAAGAGGGGAGTGAGCAAAAGTTAATGCTTACTCCGCTGTCGAACTTGGCAGCAGGCTTGGCAAAGTACAAAATTTCTCAAGGATCCACAGATGAGAGTGCCTTTTCAACCGCTTTGGATAGTATCAATAGCATGTATGGGTTTGACGTAAATGAGACCAAACCTATTGATATAACCAAAGGTGGGCAAAGCAGTTTTGCTAGTGCTGGGCATCAATACGGCGCTTTATTAACTGCATACTCGTCTTACTCTTACGATCTTATAAAAAAATACGGCAACAGCGATAACGTCTACACTTCAATGCATTTCGCTGACATCCAATATCGGGATGTTATTGCAGATGGTGTTCTTGATGGTCTTGAAGTGAGCCAGACTTCAGGAGCCGTGACTCCCCTCAGCTTTGGACAGAAAAAGATAAATAGCGACATTTATACACGTGATTTATCTCAGCATGTTCTGATCGTGGTAAACGATCCAAGTGTCAATATCTCTGGTACTGATGCCGCAGACTATGTCGACTTTAGTAAGAAGCTTAATGACTTAGGTACATATGGCAGTACTGATGGCGTCATTCCACCGCGAGATGGTACGGATATCGATACAGATGCGCCAATAGTTACTCGTACGGACAGTGATGTGCTCGCTGGCACCGATAAAGTTGATCTAAAGATTGTTGATGATATCGGTGTAGAAGACGTATCCGCCTTTATTCAGTATCAGGTTAATGGCTCTTGGTCTGGTGAATTTCAATGTAACGACATACAAGATTTTGGAAGCACATTCTGTTCGGTTGAATTTGATGATTTTGAAGTTGGCCTTCGAGAGACCAACGTTAAAGTTAACATTAATACCAAAGAGATCGATAGTGTGGATATGAACCCTGCCACAGGGCTCTCAAACGTAACAGCAGCACGATTAGTCTTATATACAGCGGATGTATTGGGTAATGAGTTAATTCCAGGCAGCCATTCGGGTCTTCATATCAACTTTGAATGGGATAACGATGCGCCTGTTATTGATATTACATCGGCGAGTGCAATTAATAATCAACTTAAAGAGTATGTTCTGAAAGGGGTTGTAAAAGAAAGCTCGCAAGAGATTAGTTCGGTCAGTATTTCATTTAAAGATGGCTTACATCAGGACGTCACATGTTCTCCTGTCACTGTAGAGTCTGGAAATGCTTGTGAGTTTAGTAAGGCTTACCCAACTGATGAATTCCTATCTACGACGGTATTTGAGGTTCGAGCGAAGGATAGCAAAGGCAATACGGGTGCCGCTCAGCATGCAGTAAGTCGTGACGATCAAGCGCCAGCACAAACGATTACTTATCCTGAAGGTGCGTCAATGACGTACGTAAATGTCGGTTTAGATGGTGAACGAACCACTTACGATGGTATCTACTCTCAAGATACGTATACCCCAGACAATGTTCAAGCGAGCCGTGATTTCTTGAAGATTGACTATGCGTACGCAAGTATAGGGATTCAGAATTCATTAAAAGGGGTAGATTTTAGTAACTTCAACGCTAACTTGTTGAAAGAGAATAAAATCCCTTATGTTCGTGTGAAAGTATCAGACGTAAATACCGATACGGTTTTAGGCTCCAACGCCAATAAACTGAAGCTCGTCGTCAAGTATTATGTCAGCCAAAATAACGATAATAATTACTCACTTCAGCAGGTTATTGATACAACCGCATCGGATGACGACTACATCGCAAAAATTCCGCACGAAACGCTGTTAGATAGCAATGGGCGTGTAGAAGATGTCATCTATTACATTCCATTTGTAAGAGATATTTTGGGTGACAGCTTTAAATCGGTATCAGAAAACAGTAGTCAAAAGCTAGTCATTCAAACCGTCGATGAGTCTGATAACGAAAGCACTCCAAGAGAAGTATATTTTAGAAGTAGCTTTGATCTGCCAACTATAAAAGTGGTGACACCATTTATTGGTGCGCGAGCGCAACTTGAAGGGTTGAGTCCAAATGGTGAATTCACTTCACTTGCGAGTTGTACCACTATCCAACAATTGGAAAGTGATCAATCAATGGCTCTTGACGTCGCGAGTTGTGAAACCACAACTGATGTTGTGAATTATGACTTCATGCGTGTTCGTTTAATTGGTATCGAAGGCAGCGAGCCATACTACTATCAATGGAAAAGAGATCCAGGAACCAAAAAAGTAACGGTTGATTTAAACAAGGCCAATATTGGTGTGTACTTTAAGCTCAATGGCTCCCAGACTTACTATATTACTGAACTATCGACATATCAGACTAGCTTGTTTGATTTCCAGTGGGATCAAGTCACTGCCGGAGAGAAAACTTCTGAGCGTGCGATTCAAATTCTTGATGAGGTGCGCTACGCGTTATCAGGCACGAACAACAACTCATTCTTTGGGTTTGATCCAACGGTTGTGCCTTATGCAACGAACGAAATGCTTGCTACCAAAGCGATTCCAGAAAAGCCATCAAACGATTATCTACACCGATTTCTTGTCGAAGCCATCGATAGTATTGCTCAGGGAATGCCGAGAAATAACTCATTAGATTTTGCCTCCGCTATTTACGATGATTTGAGCTTTGATGGAAAAGCGAATGGTATTGGTGTTGGTGGACGTCAGGTTATGCTCGATTCTTATCAATTCGGTTCCGATACTTATCGAAAGGATTTAGCGCAATCGTATTACGAAATCATGGCGAGCAAATACGGTATTGAGACCAATATCGCGCAGCTCTATGCTGATGATATTTCGATGGCTAATCCTAACTTAAATGGTAAGAACATTTTTGATACAGAGGGTAGCAGTATCGATATCTTGCCTCCACAGCCAAAATTAACGATTGAAAGCGGTCGAGAGACGATGGTTGGCAATAAGCTTTATATTGCTGGTGAAGTTGTTTCTAAAATTGTCCTAGACGATCCTTCTGGTATTGTAGAAACTGACGCTTATGGTCCGAAGTTTAGCACGATGTGGTATCAAGCCAGTGAGCCAAACATTGAAATACCGCTGGACATCAACATTGTAGAGAACCCTGGCAACAGCAATGCTTATCGAAAAGAGTACCTCTTTACCCTTAACTCTCAGTCTAGTGAACTAAAAGATATTGTAGAGTTTGCTGTGGAAACCAGTGCCATGGACCCACATGGCAATGCGTATGGTTACGATGGCAAAGCTCCGTTTATAGAAACGGTATTTATTGATAATGATTTCCCTAAAACGAGTTACCTCCCACCTAATGACGTCGATGGTAAATCTGTAGAAGCCGGTATTTATTTAAATGCCAAAAATACCCATGAATTGACCTTCAAGGTTGAAGATGTTGTGGGTGACAAGCTTTCTTCAAGAGGTCTTGTTTTCTACCAGCAAACGGGTGAAAAAGTCACATACACACCAGAGGACTTTTCGAATAACTCGAAAGACGCCTTTAAAGTCAAATTATGTACGGGGGAGCTTTGTTCAAATCAAGGCGCGACGATTTACCCGGGTGATGGTGATTGGCTAGTCGTTGCAGCGGCAGAGGACAACTTAGGTAACTCCGTTTCAGAGTTAACTAGCACCGCTCCGAGATTCAATATTCGTATCGACTCTGAAGCTCCTATTGTAAAAAGCGAGCAGGTTCAAAGCCGTTTAGGTGGTAATAACCAATGGACACCTGTCATTGATTGGGGGACGTTAAGCTCTGGCAATAACGTAAAAATAGATCTGCGCCGCGGATCTGGTCAGGCTCTGACATTAGAAAGCTGTGACCCTCTAACAGAGGCGTGTGACGTACCATACCTAGTTGGTGAACAGCCTGACGTCAAAGTCCAACTGGTTTCAAAAGCATTTGATTACGATGAATGGAATGAATTTTACGTCACTGCGACGGACAACGCTTACCCTGCCAATGTCAGTACAACAGGGAAATTCACCTTCCAAGTCGATAACAAAGGCCCCGAAATCATCCTAAATACGCCTTGGGTTGAAGACACATTGTCTAAAGAGAACTATGTCATAGGGCGTGAGTTCAATGTGCGATTTAAATCCGTAATAGACGATTCAGACCTTGAGCAAGTCTCGCTGTATCAAAGTGGTAAAGATTCGCCAATTAAGACAATTGTGCCAACGGATTCATCTAAAGAGTTTGTCATGTCTCTTATCAAGAGTGACACAGATAAAATAGACATTTCTGAAGATGAAAAAACAACGTCATTGTATGTAAAAGCAACCGATATTTATGGTTTTGAGTCTAGTTCTAACACGCACAAGGTTATTCTTGATCGTGATGGGCCAACATTAGGATTAAGTGGTTTCAATGCGAATGACTACTACTTAGGAAACTATGTCTTTGACCTAACGGCGCTAGACCTAAATGCAAACGGTGATATTTCAATTAATGGTGTAAACCGAGAAAGCTTAGAGTATTGGACGTTTAGCGATCTGGAGCCATTACCTGGCTCTCCAGGTAAAAAAATCAATGAAGATCTCAAAGTGAGTCTTGGTGATTTAGGTACGGGTACACACAAGGTTCGTTTAAAAGGGTCTGATGTTCGTGGCAACACAACCTTAACCAGTGGTGAGCAAGATTTTACCGTTAAAGTGTACAATTCCATCCCGCAGGTAACCCTAGCGATGAGTTACACGGATGGAACGCCAATTACAAACAGCACCATCTATCAAGATGGGAATATCGTACTTACGCTTGATATTGTTGATGACAGTGGCGTTGATCGAATTGACTCAACGTATAGATTTTCTGGAGAGCAAAACGGGACTAACTTTACGTTCTCAGAAACCGCAGATGGCACTTGGACGGCAACGCTGCTTTCTACACAAATTGCCAAAGATGGTAACTATGAACTTGATATAAAGGTTTACAACAAAGTTCGTTACCTTGACGAAAAAGACAGAAAGGTTGGAAAAGTAAACCAAACCTTTAGCGTACAGCGTGAAGGCGTGGTTCTCTCGGTTGCAAGTCCGCTGGACTTCCAGAACTACTTATCTGATGGTGTTCTTGATGTCACCTTTACTACATTGAGTGCGGTCAAAGCCAAAACGTTAGAGTGTTGGGTTCGTGAAGAATACAACTCTCTAGATGCGCCACCAACTAACGAGCAACCAACGTCTGGTGTTATCAACGTATCGCAAGAACCTTACAGTTGTAGTGTCAATGTTGGGCAAAACATGACCAAAGCACCTGTCACTTTGATCACTAAAACCTTGGGTACAAATGGGCGTGAAACGATCAACAAGTTCAATTTCTCGATGGTGGATATTGATGCACCGACAGTCGTGGATGGTAACTCATACAGTTTTAAAGGAAGTGATGTTTGGTTTGATGAAGCTTTGAAGAAGAAGATGCTCACATTTGAGCTCTCTTTCAATGATGCTTTATCAGGCGTGAATACTGAAAGTTCAGATAAATATCCAAAGTTGGTTCGTAATCTTGGCAACAAAGCTTATACACCAACGACCTGTGCCAAAGGTGTTGGAAATATCAAGTGTACGTACTCTGAATCCTACGCCGATATTATTGATGGTCTGAGTACAACTCAAGAATACAAAATCAAAAACGTATCTGACTTAGCAGGAAACTTGACGCCAGAGCATGATCTACTGCTTGAATTACCTAAAGGTTCGGTAGTCGTTGAAATTACTGATCCGGTCGGAAACACAACCATTAATGGCCAGCAGCTTGTCGCTAAATTCAGAATTAAGTTGTATGAAAACTCTAGGCTAGACAATGTGATGGCCAGATTTGGAACGGAATCCTACAACTATAAAGATAATCCGGAGAAGTTTGCGCAATTGGAAGTGTGTGCAGATGACCCAACCTACAAGTGTTCAACATTTACGAGTGAACTTCCTAGCGATGCTGATGGAAAAACGATCAGGACAATTATTACCGCAACGGATGTGTGGTCGAGAGTCGGTGAAGCGACCGTTGATATTAAAGTTGACAATACATCTCCAAGTGTTGGCGATGAGATTATCGTAACTGAATCGCCAACAAATCCAGATAATGTTCGTTTTCGTTTCGACATAACGGACACTGGTAGCAGCCTCGCAAAAGTAAACTACTCGGTTTTAAACCCGAGTTATCAAGAAGAAAGAGTAGAGGATGGGAATGGTTCATCTACGTACTTTGAACTACCGAAATCTCAGTTAGAGGGGCGTGGTTCAATCACAGTAGACATCAAAGCGACAGATAGCGTCGGACTGTATTCTGATATCAGAAAAGTCATTGATATTAGTGTTCCTAAAGTCACAGTTGATTTCGATGGAATTACGAGTTTGCAGGGTGGGAAACTGTTTTTAACCAAGGCGAGCCAGCCGTTTACGGTATCTACGGTGGAAGGAGAAAGAGTGAAAGCTTCACAATATTCTGTGGAGCTTATTCCAAGCCTAGGTGATTCCTTGCGTTACTCAGGTGATGTTATCTCATCTAGTGGTAATGGAATGATGAACTTTGCCGTCGATAACCAAGGGTCATATACCCTTAAGGTGACGGTGACGGACTCAGTTGGAAGAGAGAATACAAGCTTTGAATTACTAGGCAAAAGTTATGATGGACAAGTTATCGAGTCTATTGTTGATTATGACGTTCCAAGTATTTCTGGCTTAAGTGCTAATCAAATCTCTAAGATACCGACAAACGATAAGTATCAGCTAGAAATTAGCGCATACATTACAGATAAAAATTTAAACCTCGTCACGTCAAAAGCGGTGAGTGGTGGCAGCACTGTGGCTCCTCAAGCGATTACTGAGCCGACAACCGAAGCGGGGCCTTATGTCATAAGCTATTTGTTACCTAAAGGCGATCATACGATCACGGTGGCAGCAACAGACAAGGTGGATAACAAGAGTGAAAGTTCTATTGACGCGCATGTGGAAGCGGCAACCGTTCCCGGGCTAAGTATCTCTACCGCCTCAAGCGCCCCTCTTTTTGGAGGCGAAGAGATTACGCTCGCGTTTAACTTTACAGAAGAAGTTACGAACTTTGATATCTCAGATGTCCATCTTGTCGCTAGTGATAGCGGTGCAACAGGAACGTTAAAACAAGATACTTGGTCGACTTCAGACAATATTACGTGGACGGTTAATTACATCAGCCCAGAAAAACAAGATAAAAATATCACTATTCAGGTAGAAGATAATAGCTATCAAAGTACCAACACAATTCCTGGAAAAGGAAGCAGCTTAAGTATCGCGGTTGAAGGAACCTTACCAAAACTGACCAATGTGACATTTAACCCCGAGCATCAGAGCGTGGTTCAAAGCGTGAGTGTCTCGCTTGAGTTTGATAAAGAGCTCCAAGAGGCGACCGCCAAGCTTGGCGGCAATCGCATCAGTTCTCTGTCCGCAACGGCAGATAAAAAGGTCTGGGTTGGTGATGTACAAGTTCCGAGCACCACGCTGTTAAGTGTCGACTTGGTTGTTAGTCAGTTTAAAGATTTGACTGGTAACATAGGGGAGGATAACACCGCTCACGAATTACCGATCACACCGACCTTAGCCATCACTCCAGTGGGCAGTGTGAATGAAATGCAAGCCGCCACGTTACAATTCGAAGGTACGTCAACACGTTTTGACGGACAGTCCCTGCGTCTTGAAGTGAAAGCCCAAGGCAGTGCGACGGTATTGAAAAGCAGCAGTGCAACGGTACAAGCTGGTGGCACTTGGACCAGTGACGCAATGGACATGAGTCACCAAACCAACGGCACTTACACCGTGATTGTGACAGGGACGAACTCAGCTGGCATTGAAGTGAGTGAAAGCCAGAGCTTTACATTGGCGCAATCTCTGCCAACCTTGACTAACGTGACCTTTACTCCTGAGCATCAAGCCATCGGCCAAAGCGTGACGGTAACGCTGGAATTCGATAAAGATCTGCAATCCGCAGCGGCGGCGTTAGGTGGTACCACGATCACTTCATTAGTGGCAACCGCGGACCCAAGCGTTTGGACTGGTGATGTGGTGGTACCAAGCACGTCAGATCTCAATGTTGAGTTGCTTGTTCGTGACTACCAAGACTTATCAGGGAATACAGGTAGCCAGAACGCGGCTTACTCCATGCCGATCACGCCGACCTTAGCTATTACGCCTGTGGGCAGTGTGGATGAAACGCATGCCGCCACACTACAATTCGAAGGTACGTCGACACGTTTTGACGGCCAGTCCCTGCGTCTTGAAGTGAAAGCCCAAGGCGGCGCGACGGTATTGAAAAGCAGCAGTGCAACGGTACAAGCCGGTGGCACTTGGACCAGTGACGCGATGAATATGAGTCACCAAACCAATGGTACTTATACCGTGATGGTGACAGGGACGAATTCAGCGGGCATTGAAGTGAGTGAAAGCCAGAGCTTTACACTCGCGCAGTCTCTACCAACGCTGACCAACGTGACGTTTACGCCTGAGCACCAAGCCATCGGCCAAAGCGTGACGGTGACGCTGGAATTCGATAAAGATCTGCAATCCGCCGCAGCGGAGTTAGGTGGCACGACGATCACTTCATTAGTGGCAACCGCGGACCCAAGCGTTTGGACTGGTGATGTGGTGGTACCAAGCACGTCAGAGCTCAATGTGGCGTTGCTTGTTCGTGACTACCAAGACTTATCAGGAAATACCGGTAGCCAGAACACGGCTTACTCCATGCCGATCACGCCAACCTTAGCTATTACGCCAGTGGGCAATGTGGATGAAACGCATGCCGCCACACTACAATTCGAAGGTACGTCGACACGTTTTGACAGTCAGTCCCTGCGTCTTGAAGTGAAAGCCCAAGGCAGCGCGACGGTACTAAAAAGCGGCAGTGCGACAGTACAAGCCGGTGGCACTTGGACCAGTGACGCAATGGACATGAGTCACCAAACCAATGGCTCTTACACCGTGATGGTGACGGGGACGAACTCTGCGGGTATTGAAGTGAGTGAAAGCCAGAGCTTTACACTCGCGCAGTCTCTGCCAACCTTGACTAACGTGACGTTTACGCCTGAGCACCAAGCCATCGGCCAAAGCGTGACGGTAACGCTGGAATTCGATAAAGATCTGCAATCCGCCGCAGCGGAGTTAGGTGGTACCACGATCACTTCATTAGTGGCAACCGCGGACCCAAGCGTTTGGACTGGTGATGTGGTAGTACCAAGCACGTCAGAGCTCAATGTGGCGTTGCTGGTTCGTGACTACCAAGACTTATCAGGGAATACCGGTGGCCAGAACACGGCTTACTCCATGCCGATCACACCAACCTTAGCTATTACGCCAGTGGGCAGTGTGGATGAAGCGCATGCCGCCACGCTACAATTCGAAGGCACGTCGACACGTTTTGACGGTCAGTCCCTGCGTCTTGAAGTGAAAGCCCAAGGCAGCGCGACGGTACTAAAAAGCGGCAGTGCGACAGTACAAGCCGGTGGCACTTGGACCAGTGACGCAATGGATATGAGTCATCAAACCAATGGCACTTATATCGTGATGGTGACGGGGACGAACTCTGCGGGCATTGAAGTGAGTGAAAGCCAGAGCTTTACACTCGCGCAATCTCTGCCAACCTTGACTAACGTGACGTTTACGCCTGAGCACCAAGCCATCGGCCAAAGCGTGACGGTGGCGCTGGAATTCGATAAAGCATTGCAAGGTGCTGTGGCGGAGTTAGGTGGCACAACGATCACCTCGTTAGTGGCAACCGCGGACCCAAGTGTTTGGACTGGTGATGTGGTGGTACCAAGCACGTCAGAGCTCAATGTGGCGTTGCTAGTTCGTGACTACCAAGACTTATCAGGGAATACCGGTAGTCAGAACACGGCTTACTCCATGCCAATTACACCAACAATACACCTAGACGTTATCAACGATGTTGCTGGAGTGGAAAGCGTGACAGTAAGTGGTAGCAGTGAACGATTTGAAGATGGTGAGTTCATAGATATCAAAGTAGTCGACGCTGATGGTAAAGAAGCCACAGGCATGGCAACCGTGCTTTCAGACTCATGGACAACTGATTTAGATCTTTCAGGACTGAAGGAGGGGGTGGTGACGATTTATGTGAATGGTACCAACAAGCTTTCCGCTTCTGCCGAAGAGGCTCAAGCAACATTTAATTATGATCGCTTCGCAAATACAGCCTCCTTAGGTGCTGTCTACAACCGATATTTTAGTGAGAACAAAACTTTAAAAAATGCGGCATAAATAAAGCGAGCGTTTAGCTCGCTTTATTTGGGACTTTTTGTGATATTTATCAAAATAATTGCCTTTATTGATAAGTTACTCGAATTAATGAATCGTCTTAATACAAGGCTGAATAACTATAATAACTAGGCCAATGTTGCTTTTAGGTGTGTATGACGTGATTGTGATGGTCGCTCGGCAGGTGCTGTGGTTAATGTGTCGCGTTGAAAATCTTTTTAAATATTATACATTTACGCTCGTTTCTATACTCTGAGTATAGTGTTCTGCATGAGGTCGATGGGTAATACCTCGCCTCTTTAACTCGCGATGAAGCAAATTTAATCCTAGCAAGCTTCAGAGCAGTTACTTTTGTGAGTGCGTAATGCGCTCACCTTTTTATTTAAACTTCCTCAGTAACAGTCAATTTGTTGTTTGTTGCTGAGGAGGGCACCTCATCAGCTTCTGAATTTCCTCGTGCTTACCTGAAGCGCACGTTACTATGATTTTTGTTAACTTCAGTCCATAAATTAAATTTTTTTAGATAGTAAGATTTTACCATTTTGACAGAGTGGGTGATGTTACTGGCTTTTATTGTGGTCAAATCGCATGTTTTGATAGCAAAAATCACCGTTTTTTTGGTGTTTTTTATTTCGGGCGATTTTTCTATCTCGTTGAAAATAAATGGCTAAGTAAGTAGGATACGCAGACCAAATCGTACTTGTAAGCCTTATCAGCTTAATTGTCACCGCAGCCATATTTACGATGTTGGTTGTGGAGAATTCAAATGCATTTAGTTTGCAAATTTATACCTAGCTCGAAGCTATCCTCCAACGAGCTATCTTATGTTCTTACACCGGACGAGTGTATAGGACAGCTTTCGCGTTTGCGAAATTCAGATGACATCCTTAGAAACCTCCCTAAAGAATTGGCGCAAAAGATTTCCATCTCTGCCAAAAAAACGACCAGCGCATTGCTAGCTGCTATAAGAATCGAATTGGGAAAAGGCAATTGGGTGTCATTATCTACCGTTGCTCGTCGGTCGCCATTGACGGACTCTCAGCTGCAAAGCTTCCCTAGACTTAAAACACTCGTTGACTCTGTATCTGCTTCGAATGAAAGCAAAGTTTTTAAAGCGGGTTACAAGCAGGTTACTGACGATGTTGCTCTAGTTCGCAGTTACACGCATGTACCTTCTGAGCCAAGCCCAGACCAAAAAATTGTTGTCGAGTTTGCAGGGCAGTGGTCTAGCAACGCGGCATGTTTGATGTTGGGAAAAACGGAAACTCAAAAAGAAAAAGTGACTGTAGGCAAGGCTGATACAGAAAACAAACACCGCAGCCTCGCGACATTTAAAGATCTCGAAGCTGAGGGCAAAACGCTCTATATCAAAATCCCTTGCACTGACCAGCCTCAGCCAATTTTGCTTAAACTCGCCGAAGACTTGCAACCCGTTGATAAAGATACTCAGATGGATGAGTGGGATAACGTGTTGGTGCCTGTGCTACCTATGCTAGAGGGCACAAATGGGCATGAGTTGGTTGCAGAAGGTTATTTTTATGTAATCTGGAATAACAAAGTTTGGCGTGAGGTTGAAGTTACACCAAAAGGCTACTTTGCTGATGTCGATTTAGAGTACTACAGAAATAATGACCCTGAATCCTCGATGAAAACACGACATGTCAACATTGATGGGGCAAACCTTGTACCAGACTACTATATTGGCGAAGAATCATTTGAGATTTATCAATCCGGTCAGAAAGTTTATTCGGGACATCTAAGCCTTGATCAAGGTGCTAGGGTATTCCGCCTTGTAGATGAGGAAGTAGATGTTGTTTTTCCAGAATTAGATATTGATCCTATCACTGTTAAAACGGTGCTAAGCCCTTATAAAGCTGGCAAAGATGGTTTGCGTATTGCACAAGGTGTTCCTCTACCGCATATTTGGGTGCCATATAAAGTCGCGGGAGAAGTACAAGAATGTTATATCCATTATTCCGAGTTGGCTTTGACAAACACGGAACTGTCTGAGCTAGAGAGTGATCCTGCTTCAATTGCTAAGTCTCTTTCAGAGTTGCAAATATACTCCTCATCCCAAAGCTTTAATAATGCGGGTGAGAATATTATTCCAGTTTCCGGTACCGCATCGACAGGCACTGGCAGTGGAATCATCAATGAACATAAAGAAAGCAATATTGCGGGGCTTAAATTGGCTCCAAGAGGCGCATTGCCTTCTATACGTTACCTTCATGAGCCGTTGACAGATCAGCCGGATGATTTCTTTGGGCTTCGTAACATAGAACACGATTGGATTCACAAATCGTACTTTCGTTCAGCAATGAAAGACGACGATGGTTATATGACGCTTCGGTTCGCATTCCCGCCGGAAGAGGTCAAGAGCGTCGATATTGTTCGAGGTGTTCATTCGAGTCTCTCCACGGGTAGCCAACGTCTTGTCGTTGTAGAAGAAAATGTACCCATTTCAGAATTGCTAGGTTAAACCATGAAAAAAACACTATTACTGTTGCTTGCTGCTTTATCGATAGCGGGTTGTAAAGATGACGGCCGCACCTATGTTGGTGAACACAACTATTACACCATGGAACAGAGCGAGATCCGTAAAGCTGACTTTGCTACTTTTCAACAACGTGACTTTCCTCGTTACTTTATCCATCGTGCCAAAGAATGGCCAAGGGAAGATTTAAATGACGCGAGCTCTTACGATTTGCCACGCGTTCAGTTTACTTGGGCAAACTTATCAAACGACCAAGGGTATGGACCAGACCCAATGTACGATGAGTACGAAGGACGTGTAAAAGTTTGGAGTATGAAGACCGATGGTACGGACCTACGTTTGGTGACGGATTTACCCTATCTTGGAAAGGCATCCAGCACTCGATATAAAACCAGTCGCTCGCCAAACAATCGTTACGCTGCACTGAACTCCGGACCTGACATTTATCTTTTTGATTTAAAAGAGCAAAAATTGATTGACTTACCGCATCGTTTAGCAGGTATTCCGGGTTTCCTATGGGCGGAAGACAGCAGTTACGTTTATTACCGTACGGGTAAGGTTGGCCGTACGGTGTATAAGTGGGACATTGCTAAAGGTGAGGCGGAAAAGACCGATCTGCACATAACAGATACGGGTATGATCAAAGATGGGAAGCGTTACAAGGTCACTGAGGTGTTTACTGTTGTTTATGATGAGAAAACGGGTAAAAAGTTACAGAGTGCTCGATGGGGAGAGAACTTAAAGCCTCAACATGCGCGTGCTGATGAGACTGCGATCAGCCCGGAAGGCGACGTATCTTGGGGAGCGAATATGAGCGCTGGTGTTTTTAAAATGGATGTTACAGCCAATCGCGAAGTACCTACTTCCTCCCCGATGCAATTTGCTATTGGTTTAAACAGTCGTTTCGCATTAGTTAATAAACATATGACACGAATGAGAGTTCTAGATAGCAAGACCAAACAAGCGTGGGATTGGGAGCCGCTAGGTTACAGCCGAACGTTAGATCCCGCCATCGTATATAACCTATCTGCAAATCATGGCAACTGGTTTAAGGAGGTCGAATAATGGCCAGAACTTACGATGATGAGATCTACCTATTTGGTGCTTTATTTCACGGCTACGATACGGATGAAGGCCGAATATTTGATTGGCATACAAAATCGGATTTAACGCAGGTTGATGAGCTAACTGGAAAGATTCGTCCTATTCCTTTGACACCAGTGATGGTCAATGCCTTATCGGGAGGCGTTCCCGTGCTATGGGGCACCACCAAAGAAGGGAAATTGGTCGAGTTAGGTTTAGGTGAGCCACCGCGAACAGGGGGTAAGCAACCTTTATCGGGAGAAAAAGTCAATTCTGAAAGTTCAGTGCCGAGTGATGTCGACAATTACGAAGTGCTCAAGTTAGGCAACCGACCGGAAGGGGTCAGCAAAGGGAAAAGCTATGAATTAAGCTTTCCGCCATTGCGTTTGTTGGCGCAGATGATTGCGCCGCAGAATGATCCAGAAAGTACGGGGGGCGCAAAAGATCTGGCGAGCCTTGCTGAAAACATCAAGCATTTTGCTCAGTACATTGATGATGGGACTAACGAAACAAACCAAACTGGGGTGCAGTTCCAACTTACTGAAATTGCCCTGAGTCAACTGGCTCCTTCGTATGTTGGGGGCGATCTCACAGCAGAGCAACAACGCTACAATAATTGGTTGGAGCGTCAGAAAAAAAGAAATCTACCCCTGAAAGGTTTTGTTGTACCAAGGATGCACAGTTGTGCGGTACTGTTCACAGACAAGCTTTATGGTGGCGCTGACGTTTCGTTAATTCGCCCAGTTCAAAGTATTCAGGCGGGTGATATAGAAAATGCAACTGAAGAAATTATCGCTGAAGGGACGGTCTCGGTAAAGGAGCCTTTGTGGGCGACAAAAACGGAAGGTAATGCAGTTTTACCAAGTGCATTGTTTAACCTTGATCCAAACCAAGTTGAAGATGGCTTTTATTTGTTGCGCATCCAATTTTGGGAAGACGAGTGGTTAGCATTCGATGAAACACGTAAGGTGTTACCCGAAAGTGTACTGAAGGCCAATGTCACAAAGCAGTTTATGAAACACCCTAAAACTGATGTGGAGCAGAATGTATATACTTATGAGCTGCATGAAAAGCTGACGTTTATCGAGACCGCGGGCATTGGCAAAATGGCGTGCGTGTGTGGTGACATGATCACCTTAGAGGAAGCGCTCATCCAACAATTTCCTAATCAGTTGCCATCTTATTCAGACTACGCGACAAAGGGGTTAACCTATCAAACTAAGCAAAAGCCGGGCGTCGCACCGTTATCTTTGCATGCTGCGATCAACAAAACCTACGAATCGTTGAGCAGTGATTTTCTCTCCATTGACGGTGCTAAGCTTTTTGGCCCACCTGCGGATATGGCGAAAACCATCGGGCAGGCGCTATGGGAAAACAGTGAATCAGGGGCTTTACCTCCATTTCTGATGAGTGGTATCGCGTTACATTCGGCACTTGCCGCCACCAGTGGTGTTAAAAAGAGCGTCAGCCTTGCAAAGGTTTTTGCGCGTAAAGAGCTAACGCTGAAACAAGCACAAGCGTTAGTGTTTAGAAAGCATGTAATCGATATTCCTTATATCAAACGTGCTTTTAAAGCGGCAGGCCCAGAGTCAAAAATCATGCGTTGCGTTGGACGTTTAAGCAGTGATTTTTTGAGCGGAACAAATCGCGCGCTACCAGCAATTGGAGTTATCGCAAGTGGCAAGGAAGCGTTAGAGCAATATTCGGCGTTCTCTGAACAAATTAAAAATGCGAAAGAAGCGCAAGAAACTTTAAGCAAATACTCTGAAAACTATCTTTCTTCTTTAACGTTTGTTCGTCGCTTTGATAATCCAGAACATTGGCAAAAAAAGGCAGAAGCGGTGCAGGAAGCGCTTGGTAAAGAAGGGAATGCTCAGATCTTTGTTGATGGTCAAGGGGTCGTTGTTCGAATGAACTTCAAGTTTAACTCTGCTGAGTTTGAGAACGAAGTTCAAGTACTGCATATCGACTATATAGAAGTATGTAAAAAATTATGCCAGCTTTTATCCAAAAACCCTGATTACCAAGTTGCCATTATTGGCCATGCAGGGCCAATAGGAACGCATGAAAATAACTTAAAAATTTCCAGATTGCGTGCGGATGTCGTTAAAGAGGCCATCCTTGCCAAAGCAAGCGAAAAAGAACGAGCGAATCTAGAATCAAGGTTGTGGATTGAATTTAAGGGTAAGTCACAACTGATTGATGATATCGAAGGTTATGCCGACGTTAACGACCGATCAGATACTGCGGATATCGCTGTGAACCGACGTGTAGAGGTTAGGTTGATCATCCCTGACTTTGCGGTTTCCCTACCACCGAGCCGCTCGGGAACGATGGCATTAAATCGCGCGCATCAAATTTGGGAAGGGCATCAGCTTGCGGCAAAGGAAGCTCAAGATAAGTTGATTATTGCTGCCGTTGATGCAATGGCAAGTGTCGCAATCTGGACGCCTGCCGCACCAGTGGCTGCCTATTATTTTGCCGGTAAAGTGGGGGCAGATCTTTTGGGCGCTGCAACTGATTTTTATGGCGACCTTTTTGGTGATGCGACGTTTAAGGAGATCAAAGCTCAGTACAACAACAAAAGCATGCTAAAAACACTCAGTAGCATCAATAAAGAGCTTATCTCACTGTATAAGGGGATAAGTCAAGACCTTCAACCTCAGGTCATTGATGCTGTTGGCTTAGCTGACTTTCTCAAAAAACAGGCGAATCATGATGAATTGTTGAAGCGCTTTTTGTTGCGCTCTTATGCTTTGAATTCATTGATTGAGTTACTAACGCTTCTCCGCGCTAAGTGGAGCCTGACGGGTGACTTTGATGACTTCATTGAGGATTATCGAGTTGACGAGTTTATTCAGTTGTATGTCATGAGTGATAACTGGGAAATACCAGTCAATGATGGTAATACACTGGCCCTGAACTGGGTAAACCGCTTTAAAAAATCTGGTTTGTTCTCTAAATCAGATGCCAATAGCTCGTTACAATGGAGTTACGGTGAAAAAATAGGTGGTGCATTTAATACGGGATTCCCTGTACAGACACGTCTATTCTTGGACCGAAAATCAGATGAGTCCTTGCAAGAAAGTGCTTCTATCCGAGAAGGCCTAAAAGCATTTTGTCACGACTTCAACTTAGCTAAAGAAGAACTTGGCCGTGATGATATAGAGTTCAGCCGCTTGCTGGTTCAAGACGGTGAGAAATGGACGCCATATGTAGAGTGGGCATTTGCGCAGAATGGACGAAAGCTACGCCCACAAACTCGCGTGAAACTACAGGTGGTTTTAAAAGACAATGTCTCATCTAAGGCACTGTTTTTACAGGAGGTCGCTTATCGCGCAGCCGTTGTTGGCTTGGACTCTCATGGGCCAACCTTTGATGTGTTGTTTACAAAAATGGATGCTTCTCAATTCGAAGACCCTGATAAAGCGATTCAAAAACACTTTGAGAGTAAAGGTGTCGAGGAATTGTATGGTCTTGAATTTGAGCCAACATATGGCTTTGGTGAGTTTTTAATCCATGGAATCAAGCCGCTATGCCCAAATGTTAAAGTCATAGATGAGGTGAAAGCCTTCTTTACAGGTCAAAGCGTGTTTGAATATGTTCGAGACACCGGTGCTTTTGAGCAGATGAGATATGTCTTCTCACTAGGAGGGCATGATTTGCTAGCGGGTAAGTTAGAGGGCTTGGGTACATATAAAAACTACACTCTAGATATTACTGAAGTTAACTTTGGTATCGATGGTCAAAGCCCTGCTCAAGAAGCGAAAAACTTTAACGGTCGAACATTGGAAAAGACGAAACTCACAGACACTGACTTTTTGATCGAAGAGTTTGTCATGAGTGAGTCTGCGTCATCCCGAGACAGTACACCGAAGGTTATTGATGGCAACGTTATTATTTTGCCTGGTATTGAAATTGATGGTGATCTTGCTTGGGGTGAAGACAATGCGAATAAACTGATAAGTAACAAGTTTGATTGGTCTAAAGAGCAAAGGTTCTCACTTTGTTTTGCGGTGTTGGGGGATGATCGTGCGAGTGATGACTACGATACAATGTTACTCAACGCCATTGAGTGTGGGGTGAAACTGCAGATCAAAGAGGGACCAGTTAAACATGACGTGATGCATTATGCCGGGGTAGTCAACATTCGTTCTCGTCTTGTTACCGAGAAGTCAAATACTGGGTATAACGGAATAGAAACAAGAACCGTTTTTGATCTAGAGCTTGACGATAGCGGCGCGACTAAGCGTACAGGTCTGGAGCAAAGCGCCGTTCAATTTATTGATCAGAATGACGCGAATTTCTCCCGTTTATTAACTTCAAGCGAGAAAAAGTACCTTTATATAATTCGCTTTGAGTACTCTTATGTGTCGCCTACAGGCAAGCTAGTTAATGGTTTAAGACCTTTTGGTGATGTTTTAGATGGTAATGATCTAAAACCTATCAAACTTGAGCTGGCTTCATTTGAACAAATGGATGTAAGTGAAGGTTATGAACTACCGAAGTTTGAGCTTCAAGTTCCTGCGGTGAAAGACTTCATGACGGGTAAGCCATGGATAGAAACTGTTGAAAAGGAAAATGCGACAAGTGAGGCGAATCACTTACACTGGAAAAACCTAGGGGTACAGAACGAGCAGAAAGGATATGTTGAGAATTGGATAACGAAACAAGCGTCTTCGCTCAATGCGCCGGAAATCGCTCTTTTACAGGCAAAGTAACATACAAAAAACCGCCTTCGGGCGGTTTTTCTTTTCTTATGACTTCATACTGAATTTAGAAGTTTCTTTTTAACCCCCATCAACCAGCTGCAGAAATGTCGTATTTCTTCATCTTATGGTTGAGAGTGCTCATTGGAAGTGCCAATTGCTCAGCGGCCTTCTTGGTGTGCCAATTGCAGGCATTTAAGCAATCGATGATCACTGTACGCTCGTATTGGCTAACGACGTCCTTAAGACTCTTTGAAACGTCTTCTAAATCCGCTTGTGCTTGCTGCTCGTAAGCAGGTTGCTCTGGGGTAGGTGAAGCTGCTTTCATGTCGATACTTGGCACACTTTCTGGGATTTGTTCGCCAAACTCAATGTGAGTAATGGTTTCAAAATCGGACAGTAGCACCGAGCGCTCAATGATGTTCTTAAGCTCACGCACGTTCCCTGGGTATTGATAGGCAAGGAGCTGTTTACGTACGTTGGCACTTAACCCTGGCGCTTGCGGCAAACCTAGCGTGTTGGTTGTGTGTTGCACGAAATGCTCAGCAAGGGGAATAATATCCGACTTGCGTGCTCTTAAAGGTGGCAATGTAATAGGGAACACATTCAAACGATAGAACAAATCGGCACGGAATCCGCCATCTTTGATTTGCTGCATAAGATTACAGTGGGTTGCGGCGATAACGCGAACGTCCACTTCAATCTCTTTGCTAGTGCCGATTGGGCGAACTTTACGCTCTTGCAGTACACGCAGTAACTTCGCTTGTAGTAGCATTGGCATATCGCCAATTTCATCTAGGAAAAGCGTGCCGCCGTTGGCTGCTTCAAACAAACCGACTTTGTCTTTGTCTGCGCCCGTAAATGAGCCTTTCTTATGCCCAAAGAGTTCTGACTCTAATAACTGCTCTGGGATTGCGGCACAGTTCTGTACGATCAAAGGTTGTTCTGAACGATTAGAGTTTTCGTGAATGTATTTCGCGATCACCTCTTTACCAGCGCCCGTTTCACCACGCAACAGCACATCGACAGGAAGAGATAGCACCTTATCAAGACGATTCAAGACATTGAGCATTTCTTCGCTCTCTGCAATAGGACCTTGATAGGCTTTCTGGGTACGCTTTTTGAGCTGAGTGTTCTCGCGTACTAAGGCTTGATTGTCGGCATTGAGATTTTTTATTACTTGCCCGTATTGCTCTAACCAAACGGCTTGGCGAATATTACTCGCAGCCATACGACAAAACTCAGTCAAGGCTGCCTCGTTGTCGATGACGTTCAAATCGAGTAAGACTAACAGTCCAATGGTTTTGCTTTCGCTATCAATCAAAGGCCAAGCCAGTAAGTTCTCGCTTTTTAATCCCAGTGTCTGCTCAGTTTGATAGATGCTTTCGCAGTCATAGCCGTTGTACTTATACAACTCGTTAATCAACACCACTTCACCATTACGAATGGCAAAGTTAAATGGGTCGTTCTCACTGGCTGAGTCTAACTGTAATGCTTCCCAAGGGTGGGAAACAATCGTTTTATCGTTATGGTGAGCGGTACTTGGAATCAACGCTTGCCCAGTCTGGTCCAAAACATAAATGATGCCGTGCTTTGCGAGGGTCATTTGTCTCGCCGCGGTCAACACAGCATCCAATGTTTGGGTAAGCTGGCTGCGATCAGCCAAAGACTGACTGATCGCAAGTAGGGCGTTACTAAGTTCGCTATGGTTAGCTGAACGCATAGGTTAGTGTTCCTTGCTCATCGACAGACACTTCGATTTGCGTATGTGAATCATCCTTGTCATGCACTAATAGCTGAGTCGATAGTTGCGGCAGCAACTGACGGTTGATGACCGCGTCGATATTACGCGCGCCTGTTTCAGCAAGGCGACAGTTACCTAGTACGAACTCAACCAAGCTTTCTTCGTAGCTTAGCGACAACTTGTGATGGCTCTGTAGACGTTGAGAAACTTTGTTCAGCTTGTGGTGAATGATTTCTGTCATCGCTTCATCAGACAGCGGAACAAACGGAAGCACAGACATACGCGCCAACAGCGCCGGCTTGAAGTGTTGGTTCAAAGTAGGGCGAATAGCTTCTGCGATGATGTTCGCATCGATGTCTTTTGATTGATGAACCAAAGATTCGATCTCATGCGTTGCAAGGTTACTGGTCATGATGATCAGCGTGTTCTTGAAGTCGATGGTGCGACCTTCGCCGTCGTTCAGCGTGCCTTTGTCGAACACTTGGTAGAACAGGTTCAACACTTCAGGGTCGGCTTTTTCCACTTCATCAAGAAGAACAACAGAGTATGGACGTTGACGAACCGCTTCTGTCAGCATGCCGCCTTCACCGTAACCTACGTAACCCGGAGGCGAACCGATTAGGCGAGATACCGTGTGCTTCTCTTGGAACTCAGACATGTTAATGGTCGTCATAAAGCGCTCACCACCAAACATTTGATCAGCGATCGCACGAGCCGTTTCGGTTTTACCCACGCCACTTGGGCCAACCAGCAGGAATACGCCTGTTGGTGCGTCTGGGTTACCTAGACCAGCTTTCGCAGTTTGAATGCCTTCAGACAGTGCATCGATAGCGTATTCTTGGCCTTTGATGCTCTGTGTTAGGCTTTCTTTCAGTTTTAGCGTGGTTTCTGCTTCGTCTTGAAGCATCTTACCCATAGGAATACCAGTCCAGTCCGAGATCACGTGGCTGACTTCATCTGGGCCCACTTCAAAGTGAACTAGTGGGTTGCCATTGCGGATTGCATCTAGCTGTTCTTGGCAGGCCGAAATTGCAATGCGAACGGCTTCTTCATCCATTTCTGCATATGGAGAAACGTCTTGCTCTGAATCTTCGTCTGCAACAAGCTCTTCTTCATTTGTTTCGCCGAAGACCAGTTCATGTAAGCGAGAGCGTAGAGCAATCATCTCTTGGATCTGCTCTTTTTCTTTGTGCCATTGCGTTTCTTGTTCTGCTAGCTCTTCTTTCGTTGTTTCCATTGCCAGTTTTAGGTCTGGAATGTTAGCAAGGCTGTGCTTGTCGCCAGTTTGCTGCAGAGCATCACGCTCAAGTGCTTCAAGCTCGCGCTGTTGAGCTGCAAGTTCTTGTTGCAGGGTCTCTACAGAAGCAGGAATAGCATTAAGGCTGATGTTCACTCGTGCACACGCCGTATCTAGTACATCGATCGCTTTGTCTGGTAGTTGACGACCAGAGATGTAACGAGCAGAAAGCGTTGCCGCAGCAGTGATGGCGTCATCACGCACGTAAACGTTGTGTGACTTCTCGTACGCTGGGCGCAGACCACGAATGATCAATGCTGCTTGTTCAGGAGACGGTTCGTCGAGTTTCACCAATTGGAAACGACGCGCAAGAGCAGGATCTTTCTCGAAGTACTTCTTGTATTCCGACCATGTTGTCGCAGCGATGGTTTTCACTTCACCACGCGCTAGGGCTGGTTTTAGCAAGTTTGCCGCGTCGCTGCCGCCTGCTTGGTTACCACCGCCAACAAGGGTGTGTGCTTCATCGATGAATAGAATGATTGGAGTTGGCGAGTTTTTCACTTCATCCAATACTGCGTTTAGGCGTTTTTCGAATTCGCCTTTTACGCTTGCACCAGCTTGCAGAAGACCCATGTCCAGGCCGTAAAGCTCAACACCTTTGAGGTTGTCTGGTACGTCACCTTGTACAATCTTAAGTGCCAAACCTTCTACTACTGCGGTTTTACCAACGCCCGGTTCACCAACAGCAATAGGGTTGTTTTTACGGCGACGAGCAAGAATGTCTACGATTTGGCGAATTTCTTGGTCGCGGCAGAAAACAGGATCGATTTCGCCTTTGCGTGCTTTACCAGTGAAGTCGGTTGTGAACTTGCTCAGTGCTGAGCCATCTTCACGAGCTTGTGTTTTCTCTGAAGTAGCAACTTGCGCCTCAATAGAGTGGCTTGTTAGTTCTGCAAAGTTACGTTTAAGGCTATCAGGGTTTACTGCTTCAAGGATAGAGGCGTAACCATGTTGGCCGTAACGGAGAGGGTTGCTAACAAGAGTAAGGAGTAGGGCGCCAGAGCGGATTTGTGTTTCGGATAGATCTAAAGAAGAAACCAGCCAGCTTTCTTGTAACCATTCGATTAATAAAGCAGAAAAAACAGGTTTGCTGCCATTTCCTTTGGCGTTGGTGTCGAGTGTAGATCGAACCGATTGTCTTAATAAGTTCTCAGAACAATCAAAATGACTTAATAAGACGTCAAAATCACTATTTGGCCTTTCTAATAGACTCAGTAAATAATGCTCAATTTGAACTTCGTTTGCTTTTTCAGAGACTGCAAGTGCAGCGGCGTCTTCTAATGCTACTTTTGCAATCGGGTGTAGACGCTGAATTAATGAAGAAAGGTTTATATTTATCATAGCCATTTTATTCTTTAGAGGAAAAGAGTAGCGGCTATTATACTAAAAGTGATTGCGTTCTTTTTTTATCAAGATATTTTGACTATCGTTTGTTGGTTATTTTTAATGATTATTGTGACATTAATGTTTGTGGTTATTTTAATGACGTTGTTATTCTAAATTAATTGATAGTAAAAGTGTCGGATTTATTAGTTTTAATGACTTTATTTACACAGTTTTATATGGTTATTTTCACTTTTTAAAATTAGAACAATTTATTATTATCTTAATCCAACTTTTTGTTTTTTTATCCAATAAATTGTACTCAAGATATTAGTGAATAATGTCTTAATTTGTTTAACTCGTTGTTTTTGTTGTGTTTTTAAAGTTGGCACGGACTTTGATTATACCAAGTAGTCGCGGTGATAAGCGATTTGGTGATTTAAACAAAACAGATTTTAGAAAAGGAAATAGCGATGCCAACTCCAGCATATATGTCTATCCAAGGTGAGACTCAAGGCCATATTACTAAAGATACTTACTCTGCAGATTCAGTAGGTAACACATGGCAAGAAGCTCACGTTGATGAGTTCCTAGTACAAGAACTTGATCACGTGCTAACTGTTCCACGTGATCCACAAAGTGGTCAGCCAACTGGTCAACGTGTACACCGTCCACTTGTTGTAACTAAAGTTCAAGATCGCTCATCTCCACTACTATTCAACGCACTAGTATCTGGCGAAAAACTTCCTGAGTGTGTGATCCGCTTCTACCGTACTTCAGTTCAAGGTAAACAAGAGCACTACTACTCAATCAAATTGATTGATGCGCTACTTGTCGATATCCAAACTCGTATGAACCACTGTCAAGACGCAGCAACAGCTGACCGCGTGACAGAAGAAGTGCTTAAGTTCACTTACCGTGCGATCGAAGTAACTCACGAAAACTGTGGTACTGCGGGTAACGACGACTGGCGTGCTCCACGCGAAGCTTAATTGCTCGTCGCGTAAAGATTCAGGGCCAACGATTGTTGGCCCTAATTCGATTATTTGTATCAGGTAAAAGATATGGTGAATGACGTAGAATTTAAATTTGAAGTGCCTGGATGTGGGCATGAATTTCGGGTTGAGAGCTTTCATGTTCATGAAGAGTTATCTAAGCCTTTCCACATCAATCTCTCATTACTTTCACTTGATCCAGATATCTCGTTCGATGAGTTAATACGTAAAGCTGGAACATTGACACTTTACGGACAAGGTGTTGGGGCTGCGCGTGTGTTCAACGGCGTGGTGAATGAAGTTCGTTACTTAGGGACTGGACGTCGTTTTTCGCGTTATCAATTAGTTTTAGTTCCTCAAGCTTGGTTCTTATCTCAGCGCCAAGATTGTCGTATTTTCCAGCAAAAGTCAGCGCAAGACATCATCACAGAAGTACTCGATGATGGGGCAGTCACCGATTACCGATTTGAAGTGTCGGGTACTTATCCTCCAAAAGAATACGTTCTGCAATATCGTGAGTCTGACTTGCACTTCGTGCAGCGCATGATGGCTGAACACGGTATGTGGTATTACTTTGACCATAGCGATTCAAATCATACGATGGTCATTGTCGACAGTAATGACGCGATTGCACCTTTGATAAGCTCACCACTAAATGCTTCATACATTGGGCCGATTGTTTATCATGCCGATGGTGGCGGTGTTGCCGATCGCGAACATATCTCTGATCTCGAGTTAGTTAACCGCGTTAGAACGGGACAGGTTACGTACACAGATTACAACTACGAACACCCTAAAATTCCACAAGAGATGACACAGGCTGGCGAGCTCGACCAAGATCTCAAGCAGTTTGATTATCCTGGACGATACGTTGACCCGCTGATGGGCCAAGTGAGAACCACGGAGTGGATGTCGGAACACATAGTCGATAATCAACAAGTGGAAGCAACGAGTGACGTAATGCGCTTAGCATCTGGTTACAGCTTTAACGTCAGTGACCACCCACGTTCTGAGATTAACCGCGATTACCTCATGTTGTCTGTAATGCACACAGGGCAAGATCCGCAAGTGCATGAAGATGAAGCGAGTGGTATGCCAACCACTTACTACAACCAGTTCTCATGTATTCCACGTGATGTGGTTTTTAAAGCGCCTAAACTAGCAGCACCAGTGGTTGATGGCCCTCAAACGGCGGTCGTTGTAGGACCAGAAGGTGAAGAGATTTACACCGACAAACTTGGTCGAGTGAAAGTACAGTTCCATTGGGATCGCTATGGCGATAACGATGAACACTCAAGTTGCTGGATCCGCGTAAGTCAATCCATGGCGGCGCCAACTTGGGGCGCTGTTTACTTGCCGCGTATTGGCCATGAAGTCGTAGTGACTTTCCTTGAGGGGGATCCAGATCGTCCGTTAGTTACGGGCGCAGTTTACAACGGTTTGCATTTCCCACCGTACTCTTTGCCAGAAAACAAAACTCGTACCACGTTCCGCACGCAAACGCATAAAGGAACAGGTTACAACGAGTTGAGTTTTGAAGACGAAGCGAACCAAGAAGAAGTCTATATTCACGCTCAAAAAGACATGTCTACCAAGGTGCTCAACAACCGTTACCGTGATATCGGTCAAGATGAATTCTTAAAGGTTGCACGTCACCAAACGAATGAAGTTCATGGTGACCATAAAGAAACCATTCATGGGCATAAAACGACACAAGTAAACAGTACGTTTACCGAGACAGTCGAGCAGGACGTTACCGTCACATACAACGCGAACGAAGCCCAGTATGTGAAAAACAATTCTGACTTAGAAATTGGTGATAACCGTACGACTAAGATCGGTAAAAATGATGATTTAGATATTGGTGAAAACAGTAACCTTACTATCGGTGCATCTAAGAGTTCAGACATTGGTGCGGATGATAACCAGACGGTTGGTGGCAACTTAACGGTATCAGTGAAAGGTAACACCGCTTATAAAGCCGATGGTGCGACGCAAATCATCAGTGGCGACAAGATTGTATTGAAAACGGGTGGTTCCTCTTTAGTGATGAACAGTGATGGTTCAATAAAGTTATCAGGCTCGGCTATTACGATCGAAGGCAGTGACAAAGTCGTCGTGAAAGGTGGCAACGTAGTGGTTAACTAACAATGGAAAAACAACCTCTTACAACAGAAGTAATATCAGAGCAGCAAGCCGAATCAACGGCTTGCTTTTCGCGTTTTGGAATAATAGTGGCTATCAATGAGTCTACGGGCAGTGTGCGAGTTGATTTTGATGGTAACCCATTTAAGCAGCCACTCACTGCGAGACTAGGACGTGGCTTTCGTCGTTCTGAACTGCAAATGGCTATCGATAATCGATTAAGTTGTCGAATTGAGTTTTTGAACGACGACTTAAGCTTGCCTCTTGTGACGGACATTTTTTTCTCCATTCTGGATGACTCTGATGAGTTTGTATTGCGAGCGAAGAAGATGGTTATCGAGACAGAACAAGAGTTGGTAGTCAAAAGTGGTGAGACAGAAACTCGCTATAGCGGGCGCGATGGACGAATTACCACTAAAGCGAAGTACGTCACTTCTCAAGCAGAAAAAGCACAAAAAATTCAAGGCGGAACGATCGCAATTAACTAGTTACATCGCGTTAGCTAATGGTTTTGTGTTAACAAGTCACGCCGAGTTAGCTAATCACTTTGTATTAACTAATTGCAATCGCGTTATGGCACGCTAATAACGGATAACTAGATGCGACAAAGAATCGGTGCCGAGCACCTAAAGGCACCCATAACCAATCAAGAAGTCGAAGGCGCGTTAGCAAAAGCTGAGCGCGCTGTGAATGACCTTTCCCAGTTGCCAGTAAAATGGCTGGATTTCTGTAATGAAAAGCTGTCCATTGCTTCTGAAAGTATCGGTTTTTTAATCAGGCAGCGAGTTCAAATTCACAAAAGGGGTTATCCAAGTCGTGAGTTGGAGTATCTCAAACTTATTGAACGCCAAATTGAAGAACTGAAGCAGGCGTACTTGTCGTTTTATCGGTTAGCACCGGGGTTGATTCATCAGTTAAGAGGCCAGGAGCCAGAAATCTACAGCTGGCTGATGCTACAGGGCGAGTTGGGCTCAGAGTTGGATAACCTTTTGTGCGGCTTGAGTTTGCTCGAAGATATTGACGCTAAAACTGCAATGGTCATTGCCGTACAATCTCCGGTTGAGTCTATGGATAGCACGCTTTCGGAGCTTATTGAGGGTAATGCGATATCCAGTGCGTTTTACTTTGAATGCTTACGTGTCCGCCAGACATTAAGTGCTTCTCTCATCAAGCGCTGGCACAAAGCCAGCATCATTAGCTCTCATGTTGCTTTGCCAATACTCGCTTTACAAGACGTGAAAGAGGGGATTGATTGGCTCAATGACAATGCAGGCAGCGAACAATATCTATTTGAACGTTTGATTACCAAACGTGACAGAGGCACTTGGTTCCGTCAGAGCTTTGGCATCGAACCAAATGGATTACCATCAGCGCAAGTGCTCACTTATGCCAAGTTGCTTGAGTTAAAAGAGTTTGAGGCGTTTGATATCTCTTCTTCATTAGCACCTGTTGATTTTGCTCTGAGTGGTGATTGGAAGTTGATGCCCCAAATCATCGAGCACTTGGAAAGTCTGGAGGAAGCTGAGGGTGAAATTTGGCTTCAAGCTTTGTATGTCGTCTACGGAAAGCTTCTTCCTCTGACTCCGCAAGATGTTGGTGTCGAGTATGAATGGGAAGAGATCGTCGATCTTCTCAATGAGTGGGTGGAAGATGAAAAACACATCCAAAATCTACCTAGCCGCTTGGGTTACGCATTGAGTTTTGAGTCTACGTTAGAGGCGATGCAAGATGCTAACGTTGATGTACTGTTCCGCGATTGGCTATGGCGTCAACTCTGTATTCAATCCAGAGCCTACGTGCCTTGGGATATGGCAATGCCGATTCATCAACAAGACTGGAACTTTAACAATTTAAAGGCCGCACCTTCTGCGAGCGAACGATTCAACTTAAGGAATAGCAATGCAGTTATGGGATATTGAGGCGCACCCTGAGCTATCACTTAAAGGTCGTTTTCAACGTGACGAAAACGGCGATGAAGTCTGGGTTGTGGTCGCCAAACGCACATGGCAATTCGATGGTGTGGTTTGGCACGAATTAGGTGAAAGTGAAATCTTCGATGATCCCCAATATTTGGGCGAAGAAGGTTTCTCTGCGATGAAAGTTGACCACGAATTCGCTTATACCAAAGACAACACAGACGTACTTGTTTACGGCAAAGCGCGCAGCTACGCGAAAAAGCCGGTGACATACCAAGAATGCCGCGTGTTGATTGATGGTCATATCGATAAGACTCTCGCTATTTACGGGGAACGCGTATGGGTTGAGCATGCTGGCAGTATCACGCTGAGTAATCCAATCCCATTTATTGAAAAAGACATTGATTACACTTGCGCGGTAGGCGGTGATTTACGTAACCGAATAGGTGGTGGGGTTGCCGACTCCAACAAAGAATTGCTTGAACAGAAAGTACCCTCGGTTTTTTATCCTCGAGAGGACTGGAGTGCCGCCGCGAAAAAACTACGCGTTGCGGGGTTCGGGCCAGTCCCTCCGTTCTTTGAGTCGCGCCAGAAGCTGGCCGGCACGTTCGATGACGATTGGATTGAGAACCGCAAGCCAATGTTGCCACTCGATTTTGATAAGCGGTTCTTCCAAAGCGCACCTATTGATCAGCAGTGCAAAGGCTTTCTTCGTGGGGGGGAGCGTTTGATGATGAGTGGCTTTTGTCATGATGACACGCTTTCATTCCGCATTCCTAAAGAGAAATATCGAGCAACTGCCGTTTTTAATAACGATAACTATCAAGTTGATATGGCGATGTACACCTTATTCGTTGATGCTGAAAAGAAAACTATATCAATCAGTTACACCGCCGCGTTTCCTTGTCAGGGCAAGGAGCATTTGTTGGTGTCGACATCGATCACTAAGTTGGAAGAGGTAAGTGAGCATGCATAATTCAACAGGCCGTTACGTGCTAGGTATGGAAGTGATGACGCCAACCGGTATGAATTTAGATATTGCCAGTGCAGTTTCGTATGCTGATTTAGGAAGATTCGACCAATGTGTAGGGGGTGATGGTATCGAGCGATTTACTTACGCAAAAATCGAATACACCAAAGAAATGGAACAGTTTGAGAAAACGTGTGA
The DNA here is from genome assembly GCF_011801455.1 of Vibrio diabolicus. Classification (NCBI taxonomy): domain Bacteria; kingdom Pseudomonadati; phylum Pseudomonadota; class Gammaproteobacteria; order Vibrionales; family Vibrionaceae; genus Vibrio; species Vibrio diabolicus. The sequence goes on from NZ_CP042452.1 coordinate 612,603, forward strand.
GTTAATAACCCACTTACTTGATTCATTGTTGGAACAATTGCCGCGTTCTTTAAAGCCGATTCCGTTACTTATAGCGGTGCCTGCGTCTATTTCACTAGTAAAGGTGCAAGAATGGCTTGGTGAAAGTCACTACGCTGACTTTCTCTCTGTGGTGAATGCCGTTCATGCCAGTGGGCCTAGTTTCGTTCTCCAGGCCATGAAATCATTGGATAAATACGATGCCATGATGTGTATCAGTGTCGATTCCTTGGTGAATTCGATGCAAACACTCATCGACGATGCGATGGTAATGAGTACGAATAATCCATGGGGCGTTATTCCGAGCGAGGGTGGGGCAGGTTTAATTCTTTGCCGTAGAAATACCATAGAGACATTGAAACTTAAGCCTCAAGCGCAACTTGGCTATATTGATACGGAATTAAATACTTCAGACCGAAGAGGTATGTTTCGACTTGTTCAACGTGCGAGTAAAAAGCTCGATTTATTTGGTGAAGTGTATTCCGATATGACGAACCTTCGCATGCACACGGAAGATTACGGCTTTGCTCTGGGGGCTAAAGCGGAACGGTTCACGAATCCAGAACAGCCACAGCTTATTAACGAATTGTGGGGCACGTTGGGCAGTTGCTCTTCTCTAGCCTTAATCGCCTTTGCGGTCAGAGATCACCATTTTAGGCAACCAACCACGTTGTTAATGTTTGACTTTCATGGTGACAAGGGGATTCTCCAGTTGCTGCAATGTTAGTAGGCACTCATCGATCAAATGGCAATGAAAATATACTCATATTATTAGGTTGAAGTTTGTAACACGAAAAAGCGTATAACTCATGCAGTGAAAGCGTAAGTAAAAAGGTCTAATAAGTTAGTAATAATAACTAAAATAATAGGCTTACTGTTTGTTTTAAATACCAACCTTGATACAAGTACGTTCAAGAAAATATTATTCAACTCTAATAATATTTATTCTATGAAAGAGTACTAAGTGTCTAATAATCAGAGTACAGCCAAAGGATATATCGATCAGTTGGTTGTTAAAGCTATTGAGAAAAAGAAACTGAATGAGCAAAGGCTAGCAGAAAAAAATAAGCCGAAGCTTGAGTACGTGCTTTTTTCACAGTTTGATGTATTAGACAAGCTTCCTTCTAAAAATGGTAAGACAACGGTTTACCATCTTGCAAAAAAAGGGCAGCCAGAGAAGCAAATCTGTTGCAAAGTTATCAATGATGACTCGCCAGAATTTGCGAGCAAAATGTTGATTAACGAAGCGAGCAGGCTGGAGCTTTCTCAACACCCTAGCGTGGCTAACTTTGTAAAAATCGGCAACGAATTCGAACGCCCATATTTGATGTACGAGTGGATCCAAGGTGAATCACTGGCGGAAAAAATGGAGCGTCATTCTTCTAAAGGCTTCCGCCACGACCACATCGCTTGGTTGGTGTATCAACTCGCTGGCGCTCTAGAGTTTATGCATACAAGAGGTATCTGTCATCTTGATATTAAACCATCTAACGTATTAGTGAGTGAAGGCGATTACGTTAAGCTCATTGATTTCGGCGCTGCTCGTTACATTGGAGAGACAGAACCTTACGCAGAGGCAAGCTTGAGCTACGCTTCCCCTCTTTATATAGAAACTGGCATCGCGGAACCGCAAGATGATGTTTACTCTCTCGCTTTGCTCGCTGGACATCTATTTTTAGGATCAATATTTGGTGATGCTTGGAATAAGCAGTTAAAAGACCGAAAGCGTCCGGCTTTGATCCCGGCTCATATTTGGAAATTGCTTAAAGAAGTCATCAACAAACCAAGAGGGCATGGCTATACCGCTATTTCTTTCGCCCAGCAGTTAGCACGAATCGATACTCAATCGATTAACTCAAATTCTAACGCACCAATTTTCAGTAGCTTGCGTAATGCGGATCTTCTGCTTACACACTGTAAGTCGAATGATAAAACAGCGTACGGACGCTTCAAACTATTGGAGGCGAGTTTAGTGTTGAGTGTGGTGGCAATGACAGGAAGTTATTTGTATCAGCAAAATTCGGATGCATTGGATGCTATTTTTGCCAAAGAAACGACACCTTTAAGTCACACAATCACGCCCACAGATACTGCTTCTTTTTTGGCTGAGCCGCCATGGAAAATCAAAGAAGTATTAGCAAAAACTGAGCAGAGCGTTGATACAACTAAAGCCTACCGAGAAGCGTATCGAGTTCAGCAATTAAGCCTTTCGGGTTTATATAATGAAAAACAGACTCAGTTGAAGTCTTATCAAGCTTTAGCTGATGGACTACCACAGACATTAGTGGATTTACGCAAGGAGCTTGTCACGTTACGAGAGGAACTCGTTCGTGATGGTGCATTGTTTCCCTATGCGGACGAAACACTGACTAAAGTGATGTCGGGTTTGAATGTCGCCTCTGTTGATTCCATGAAAGTATCTGCCATTGCTGGCAGTCGTGATAAGCAGATTGCTCACTTAATTTTAGATGGTGAAGCTAAGCTCGCAGAAGAAGAAATGAAAGAGGCGTGGTTATTAAACCAGTCACAGGCATATTTCTATAGCCAAATCTTACCAAAGAGAGTGATGGAAAATATTAATGACTCCATTGATAGACATGCAGAGGCGCACTTTTATACCAAAGCGATTGAAGAAGCTGAATTAGCCAAAGACTACTTTGGTAATACGCCAGAACTAGAAAAAAAAATAACAGACTTAATCATCGCAAGAAGCGAATTTATTTTGTTTAGTACGGTGATGGAGCAATCCATTTTCGACAAACAGAAATTGCATGAGTCCCTTGCTGATTTAGAACGAAATGCGCCAAGAAAATTTACAGAAATCACAAAAATTCTAGATAGCATGGCGTCGGATGCGATTAATCAGAGTCATCAGTTTTCTAAGCCTGCAAATGGTGCCATTGCCGTAGCTCGTGCATTGAGAGACTACTTGACTGAAGGAGACGTGAATTTTGTCCAACATTGATATCGATCGTCTGCTTAATCCTATTTCTGATGAATCTCCAGTGGGAAACGATGCCCGTTACGAGTTTTGCTATGAAATGATGGAAGCCGAGGTAAAAAAGTTCGGCTCTCTATTTGGCGAAACAGTCGACTGGAATGTAGTAAAAACCAATGCGATGGAAGTGCTCGAGCATCATAGTAAAGATTTAAAAGCACTTTGCTATTTAGTACGAGCGCTTGCCGAGGAATCTGGGCTCAAAGGTTTTGAGCAAGGTCTGAAACTGATTAATGAGGCGTTAGCTTGCTTCGGTAGTGATCTTTACCCGTCACGGAAACGCGGTAGAGACGGAGCGGTGGAGTGGTTGAATCATCAATTTAAATTGATGAGCACTAAGCTTGCGGACAGTGCGCAATCTTGGGAATTAGTTTCAGGCTGTATTTCGGCGATTGAAGAAGTGCAGCGTCAGTACGACGATGTTTACCAAGACTCCGAAGCTGACTTCTTTGAGATTCGCACGCAGCTCAATGTTTTATCTCAACAAGCAGCTGCCGATGACCAGAGCGATGACTCAGTCGCTACCATCGAACAAGCGGCACCAGCTACGCAGCCTGCCGCGGTAGAAACGCCAGCACAGAACGATGTTCAAACCGCTTCAGCGAAGACGGTTCCGCCGGCCCCTAAACCTGCGCCAGTTAAGAAAGCCGTAGCAAAAGAAGTCGATGTCGATACAGATTTCTCATCGCCTACGGCTTCAAAACGCACGTTAAAAAAAGTCGCGGAAGTCATGCTTCATGCGAATCCAAGTGATCCGCTGGCTTACCGAATTTATCGTCATCTGACTTGGGATGACATTGATGGTCTACCTGACCACCAAAACGATCAAACGCCATTGAGCTTGGCGGTATCGTCCGATCAACAAGCGGAATACCGCGACAAAGCCAATCAGGAAAGTGACATCGACACGATTAAACGTTTGGAGCGCACGCTAACTGACGCGCCATTTTGGCTCACAGGCCACCATTTCGTGTATTTGATGCTTACTAACTTAGGTTTTGATGACGCAGCACTTGCCGTGAAACAAGAAGTAAAGCGGTTTGTTGAGTCACTGGAGGGCATCGAACGCCTCTCTTTTAAGAATTCTATACCATTTGCAGATGAAGCAACATTGAGTTGGTTGTCTACTCAAGATGCTACTTCATCGGCAGCACAAACTGTTGTACAGACGGTTGTGATCGCTGAAGAAGATTCATTGCTGGTGGAGGATATCACTCTAGAAAATCTAGGGGAATATGCCGCAGAACTCGCCCGCAAACTTGAGCTGGATGGCTCAGGGCGTGGACAGTTCATGCTGTATTTACAATTGATAGCAGCTTACCAGTCTGTTGGATTATACCCGTTGTGTTTGCCGTATCTTGAGAAGGGGTGGGAAGTACAAAATGCGTTTAATCTCGCGAGCTGGGAACCCCACTTATCGTCGCAGTTAGAAGACCTGATTCGAAAAACACTCCATCAGTTATTCAGAAGTAAGGATCTTTTACCTGAGAAGTATGAAGAGTGGAAAGCAATTTATGACTAATTAAAGAGTTAGATAAGGAACGAATTATGTCACGTGACGGCTCGGTGGCTCCTAAAGAGCGAATTAATATCCGTTATGTTCCAGCAACTGGCGATACGCAAGAAGACGTAGAACTGCCGCTAAGCATGATGGTGGTTGGCGACTTTACTGCACGTGCAGATGAGACGCCAATTGAAGAACGCACTCCAATCAATATCGATAAAGACAACTTTAACGAAGTGCTAGAAGGCATGTCTCCAAACGTTAAAGTGAACGTTGAAAACCGTCTTTCTGATGAAGAAGGCGGCCAAATCGGTGTTGATCTAACGTTCCAAAACATGAAGGACTTCTCTCCAGAAGCGATTGCGAAAAGCGTGCCTGAACTAAACAGCCTGCTTGAACTTCGCGAAGCCTTGGTGGCGCTGAAAGGCCCTCTAGGTAATGTTCCTGCATTCCGCAAGAAGATCGCATCAGTACTTCAAGATGAAGACGCGAGAAAGAAACTGTTGGATGAACTAAGCATTGGCAACGACCAAGAAGCGAAAGAAGAGTAAGGGATATCATGTCTGCAGAAGCACAAGCGCCAGAACAAGAAGCAGCCTTAGTTGAATCAGGCTCACTTCTGGATAGCATTCTTAACGAAACTCGTTTAAAGCCAAGTGATGAAGGTTTTGACGTTGCAAAACGTGGCGTAGAAGCATTCATCAGTGAGTTACTAAGCAGTTCGAACACAGAGAAAGTCGACCAATCTCTGGTTGATCTGATGATCTCTGAAATCGACCAAAAATTGTCCAAGCAAGTTGATGCAATTCTTCACAACGAAGAAGTTCAAGCGATTGAATCAACGTGGCGCGGCCTTAAGTACCTGGTTGATCACACTGACTTCCGTGAGAACATTCAAATTGAATTGATCTCTGCAAAGAAAGATGAAGTTCTTGATGACTTCGAAGACGCACCAGAAGTGGTGAAGTCTGGTTTGTACAAACAAATCTATACGCGTGAATATGGCCAATTTGGTGGTAAACCTGTTGGCGCAGTCATTTGTGACTACGATATGTCGGCTTCGTCTCCAGACATCAAACTGATGGAGTACATGGCAAACGTGGGTGCAATGTCTCATGCACCATTTATTACATCGGCGTCTGCGAAGTTCTTTGGTTTAGATAGCTATGAAGAGCTACCGAATCTAAAAGATCTTAAGTCAGTATTTGAAGGCCCACAATACACTAAATGGCGTAGTCTACGTGAACACGAAGATGCACGTTACCTAGGTCTATGTACGTCTCGCTTTATGCTACGTACACCTTACTCTGTAGAAGATAACCCAATTAAGGCGTTTGACTACGATGAGCAAGTAACAGACAGCCATGACAACTACCTATGGGGTAACTCTGCGTACGCGATGGCATCAAAAATTAGTGAATCTTTCGCTAAGTACCGTTGGTGTCCAAACATCATTGGTCCTCAAAGCGGTGGTACTGTGCATGACTTACCGGTTTACAACTTTGAAGCCATGGGTCAAATCGAAACTAAGATCCCAACTGAGATTCTTGTTTCTGACCGTCGTGAGTACGAGCTAGCAGAAGAAGGCTTCATTGCGCTAACTATGCGTAAAGGTTCTGACAATGCGGCGTTCTTCTCTGCAAACTCAGTTCAAAAACCGAAAGTGTTTGCGAACACGCCAGAAGGCAAACAAGCAGAGATGAACTACAAGCTAGGTACTCAGCTTCCTTACATGTTCATCATCAACCGTCTAGCACACTACATCAAAGTGCTACAGCGTGAGCAAATTGGTTCTTGGAAAGAGCGTTCTGACCTAGAAATCGAACTGAACAAGTGGATTCGTCAATACGTTTCTGACCAGGAAAACCCGCCAGCGGAAGTTCGTGGTCGCCGTCCGCTTCGTGCTGCTAAGGTTGAAGTATCAGACGTAGAAGGCGACCCAGGTTGGTACAAAGTATCAATGTCTGTACGTCCTCACTTCAAGTACATGGGTGCAAGCTTCGACTTGTCTTTAGTTGGTAAGTTAGACCAATAACCCATTGCTGAAACCATAAAGCAGCCAGTAAAGACTGGCTGCTTTTTTCGTAGGAGTGAAGATGGAAAAAGGTTATCGCCTTTTAGAGCGGATTGAGCTTGGTGAACCCAAAAACTGTTACGAGAAAGTCGTTTCTCACAAGCATTTGATTGAATCTATTCATTCTCATCTCGCAGACTTGCTGAATACCCATTCTGGGAATGCAATGATCGACAATGAGTATGGTTTACCAGATTTTAATGACGTACTTTCTAACAACACGAACCTAGTTCGCCACATTCAAAAAAACATCACGTCAACCATAGAACGCTTTGAACCGCGACTGTTGAATGTCGAGGTTAATTATCGTGAAGATCACCATAACCCGCTACAACTCGGCTTTGGTATTCGCGGCGAAGTTTCCCATAACGGCGGTAAAGTCCCAATGTCGATAGACGTCTACATGGGAACCGACGGCCAATTTAACGTTTAGTAGGTGCCACTTGAGTAACAGTAAATACTTTCAAGATGAACTCACGTATTTGCGTGAGTCGGGTAGTGAGTTTGCCAAATATCATCCGAAGTTAACTCACTTTCTCTCTGAGGGAACCTTTGACCCAGATGTCGAACGACTGCTCGAAGGTTTTGCCTTTCTGACAGGTCGAATCCGCGAGAAGATTGATGATGAACTGCCTGAGCTGACGCAATCTCTGATGACTTTGCTGTGGCCACATTACATGCGTTCGATTCCGTCTTTGTGCATTAGCGAACTAAAACCGCATACCGGAAGTGTTACTGAGAAAACCGTGGTGAAACGTGGCGCAGAAATGGCAAGTGAACAGGTAGAGGGCACGCAATGTTTGTTCCGTACTTGTTACGACGTCAATCTATACCCAATTACGATCACTAACATCGAACAGACCAACAGCCGCACCAGTTCGATGATTGATGTGACTTTATCGACGGAGCATGGTCTTGAACTGTCTCGGATCGGTTTAGACACGCTGCGATTACACCTACATGGCGAGATTCATATTACTCGAACTGTCTTTTTATGGCTGTTCCGTTACCTAGATTATGTCGAATTAGATGTTGGTGGTGGTTACAAACATCGCTTAGGGCCAGAATACGTTAAGCCAGTTGGGCATGAAGAGGACGAAGCGCTCCTGCCTTACAGCAAAAATTCATTTGCAGGCTATCGTTTGCTGCAAGAATTCTTCTCTTTGCCAGATAAGTTCATGTTCTTCGACATTAAAGGCTTAGAGTGGCTAAAAGGCATTCCACAACGTAGCACGGTCAAAATCAAATTCCACTTTAAGCGTGCATTACCGTCAGAGGTGGTGCTTAAAGATAAACACTTGAAGTTGCACTGTACGCCTGCCGTTAATTTATTTGAAAAAGATGGCGATCCAATTCGTTTAGAGCACCGACGTAACGAGTACAAGGTACGTCCGCAAAGCAACACTCAGGAGCATTACGAAGTCTATTCCATTGAGCAAGTGGAAAGCTGGAGTAAGGACGAGCGTCGTCGAAAGTCTCTGATTGAATTTGAATCATTTGAGCATCAAATTAACCAACGAGATAAGCGCGAGTTCTACAAATCTAAAGTTGCTGAGCGTGTAAGCGGTAGAGGCCTTGAACGCTACATATCATTTCATACTCATAATGGGGATATTGCGGAACTGGGGACAGAAACGGTACTCATGAAACTGCAATGTAGTAACGCAGATTTGGCGGAACGTTTGTCAGTGGGGGATATCACTTACGCGACTCATAAATCACCGACCTATGCGACGTTTAGGAATATTACCAAGCCCACTCAATCGGTCAGTCCGCAAGTGAATGGTGAGCTTCAGTGGCAGCTAATTGCGAATATGTCACTCAACTATTTATCGCTGGCAAATATTGATGTACTTAAAGTACTTCTCTCTACCTATGATTTCCACTCTCGAGTTGACAGACAAGCGCACCGTGCATCAATTCATCGACTTGATGGGGTTATCTCTTCGGAAATGAAACCAATCGACCGTGTGTTTCGTGGCGTTTCGGTACGCGGCAATCAGTTTAAGTTGGTCACCAATTCCAAATTTTTTGTCAATGAAGGCGACATGTTCTTGATGGCGACGGTGCTTAACGAATTCATCCGTTTGTATTCGAGTGTGAACTCCTTTACCGAACTGGAAGTGTTTGATGAAGCGACAGGCGAGGTTTATAACTGGGCAAGTCTTATCGGACAGCAGACGATACTATGATTAATACACTTTCTGATAAGTCGAATGAGTTTAGTTTCTATCAAGCAGTCTTGCTGCTAGAGAAGCATTATCAACTAGAGCCGAACTCTAACTTTGTCGCCGTCGGTGAGAACAAGTACTTCCACCAAGAACGTATTGAGTTCAGCGTTTCGCCAAACTTATCTTTTCCAAAGAGCGATATGGACTTTATTGCTCATATGGAGAGAAATGGCCAGCAGTATTCTAGAGTCGAAACCAACTTTCTTGGCTTGCATGGTTCAAGCTCACCACTTCCTGCTTCTTATACTGAGAAACTGGCAGGGCGAGATCCTGAAGACAATCCGGTAAAAGATTTCTTTGATTTTTTCCATAATCGGTACACCAGTTTGTTGTACCGGGTTTGGAAGAAATACCGATATCACGTGCAGTACCAAAGCGGGGCAAGTGATGCCTTCTCTGGACGTATTCTGCACTTGGCGGGCCTATCTAGCGTAATGCAAGATAGTAAGGTCGCAGAGTTAGATCGAGCGAAAATACTGTCTTATGTAAACCAACTTTCTACGCGTACACGCTCTCCAAAGCTGATATCCGGTATTGTTTCGCACTACTTTTCACTGCCGAATGTGCGCATTGAAGAGTGGGTATATCGCCGCGTAGAAATCGCAGAAAGCCAACGGAATAAACTCAACCGTGCTAATTGCATATTAGGGCAAAATTTGCACTTAGGACAAAGCATTGCGGATTTAAACGGCAAATTTAACCTCTGCATCGACAGCATCGATTTTGAAACATTTAAGCAGTTTTCCTACGATGGTGAGTTACACAAAACACTGGTTGGCCTGATGCGTTTCATTTTGCGTGACCCGATGTCGTGGGACTTAAAGTTGACAGTTAACTTAGATAGTATTCCAGAGAATAAGCTAGGTAATGGGGAAGGGAACCACTTAGGACAAACATTCTGGTTAGGTAACCCAAGTGATAAAGATGCCAAAATCCGAGTTATCGGAAGCATATAAGAAAGCCGCTCTACGAGCGGCTTTTTATGTTGTCATCAAAAAGGTCAGAAAAGCTTAACGGCTGATCGGCTGGTGAAGTACGACGGTAGTATCAAGCCTTTGAATCCCGTTAAATGACTCAATTTCGTTACAAAGATGATGAATAGACTGCAGATCGGGCGCTTCAATTAGGGCAATAATATCAAAGTTGCCACCAACAACGCTTGTTAAGCGAACCTCAGGGATTTCTTTAAGCGCATTTGTTACATCATTTTTCTTACCCTTTTCACAAGATATCAATAGATAGCTTGCGGCTTTGCGCCCTTCGTTTTCTACACGAATTTGTGCGGTATAGCCTTTGATAATACCGGTCTTTTCTAAACGATTAATCCTTTCTGCTACTGCTGTACGAGACAAACCAATGTTTCGAGATAGATTCGCAATAGACTCACGCCCGTTTGACAATAGACTTGAAAGTATTTTTCGATCTAATTTATCTAAACCTTGTAAAGTCATGTTTGAAATCATGTGTTCTGCCTATTTTGTTTTTATATTGTTATTTAATCGACTCTGGGAGCGTAAAGTTATATAGCTCAGCAAGAGTGAATGGGTTTTTCTGCGTCAATGGAGTGATGCGTAAGCTTAAGTCCCTCCCTGACACTTTTATGTCACTGACAAAGCTGCCGTTATGAGTGTTTGTCAAGGTCGAGTCACCTAGCAATCTGTATATCGCCCATTGACCACTCTTATTTAAAACGTGCTGTCTACCTTCGTCGGTTACATCCTGGAGTGTGATACTAATATTGAAGTCACCATTTTGCGGTGGCCAGGCCATTTCACGAATTCGGCTTGGACCGTGGTAGTAACTCATATTGGTATCCGCAATTTTTAAACTGGCTCTAATTGCACTAGAGTCAAGGTCGAGTACTCTTGCACTAAACGGAATATGAACTCGGTTGGTGCTTTTATTAATTAATGTATCTCGAATGACATTATAGTTGCGTAGTTGCACTAGCAGAGCTGGAGAGATTGGCATCGTCTCGCCATCTACCTGCTTTGGCGTCCACAAGTTCGTATCGTAGAACGGTGCAAAGTTTTTCTGAATAAATGTGTCTAACAAGCCACCTGAAGCAAATAGCAATTCGAAATCTTCAATTGAGATTTCCTCGGTCGCTGTTAGGTCAAATGGATATTTCCCTAATCCAATCTCTTTAAACTTGGTATAAATTTCACTGTACCACTGAGTTTGGATGCCTTTTGCGGACTCTGTAATCATTACTGACCAGCTTTGCTGAACCACATCTAGTAACCAGCTGCGAACGGGTTCTGGTGATTTTTGTGCAATCTGTTTAAGCTTGATTAATGGGTCCGCCTCAGTACTGTTCATTCGATGCTGTGCTGCTGCTAGCGCCGCCATTTGTGGATCTGGCGCGTCGGCGATGTCCTTCATGTAGGTGCGAACACGGCTCAACGCTGCAACGGTCTCATCCCAAGGAGTTGGGGAGTTTGGTGTCTCACTCACTTGAAGCTGGTTTAATAGGTGAAAGGCTTGCTCAACACGTTGCATTAGCAAGTAATCAGGCTTTACCACTTCTTCTACGGCATCTGATGCAGAATCTGCTGCTGCCGCGAGTTTCGGGTCAAGTTTTGAAATTAGAGCGCTTTTTTCGCCAACGGGTGAAAATTGTGTGTTGGCATAGACCTGCTTCAATACCGTTGTCATTGGTGAAGAAGGGCCAGAGATTAAGTCTATCGCGTTGGTCAGGTCACCAACGTTGTCATAGTTTTGGACTTTGAGCTCACTCAGCGCATTACGCCAGTTATTGATGTAGTCATCAGTATATTTTTTTCGCACTTCTTCTTTAAAGGCTTCTTGCTCTTCGTTGGTAGGGATGACATGTTGCGATAGACCTAGAACCCAGTTGTCGCTGATTACTCGTTGTGACATTAAGTCCACGCGTGGTCGATAAAAGGTGCTGAAACCAGTGGAGGTATAGATCTTATCGACGATTAAGCGTTCGCTATCGATTGGCGTATTAAATACATTGCTAAACTCAAAACCGACGGCTCGTTGCAGATCTAATGTTCCTAAATCAATAGAGCTTGCTTCGTTTAAAATGCCTGCATACACGAGGTCGACATTCGAATTTGCAAGTAATGAGCGACGTGTTGCACGAACAAGATCCATGTTGATATCGATTGGAGCAAATTGTGTGCGAAAGTAGGCGTCTAAGTAGCGCATGGCCTGATCAACGACGTCACTTTGGTTACTCAAATCACTCATCATTTGGAGTGTTTGATGACGTAAAAAACGGATATCACGCTTAGATGGATCGTTAAGCATTAAATACCCCTTCAATAGAGGTAAAGCGCGCGTGAAAGCGTTTTGACTTTGTGCTAATTGTAGGCGGTAACCTTTCTCAATCAGAGGTATTAGCTGCTGAGCGACTTCCTTAAGTAACGCTTCGTAGGCAATGCGAGTGCTTTGATCCAAACGGCTAATATTGAGTGGTAATATTTCCTCATCTAAAGCCTTAGAACCTTTAAGCCATGCCCCATAAGACGGTTCTATCGCTTTGGTTGCATTTTCTAAAAGCTCACTAAATCTTGCATCGTGCTCTGCTTGTGATTTGTCATCAATACTTAGTAGTTGATTCATCACATGTAAATTACTGTCTAACGTAGTTGCAAAAAAGTAACCACCGCCAGCAAGCAGAATAATGGAGCCGAGTATGGCTAAACGGCTTTGTCTCTGAATTAGACGAAGATACGTCTTGTTTTCTCCCGCAAAATCGCTCTCAGGCAATATTTGCGAATCAATCAGAAAGCGAGAAAAATACGGTGTTTCCGTCAACTGGGTATGCTCTGAGGCGATAATTGGTAAGTTGAAGTAATTACTACAACTTTTTGCTAGTAAATTGTATTTACGACCGCCCTGTAAATTTGAGCTAAAGAAAATTTCACGGATATCTAGCGAATAAACACCGTTGTTAACATCACACAGACGCTCAAGAACATAGCTGACTTCAGACTGACATAGCTCAAACTGCTTAGGGAAAGCGAGAATTGCCTGTTTCTCGTCGATATCTGTTGAGTTAGCTGATGCATCTAGCGCGTTACTTTCAAGCACTTTAACTAGATTTCGGTAGCTATCACGGTAGTATTCTGAAAAAACACCTTTGGCCTCTTTCAGCGGGATAGAAAGGAACTCTACACGTGTCTTAAGAGAACTAAAGTGCATGTATTCTTTAAATCCATCTAACTTGTCTAGCTTCGACATAATTAGATAAATGGGTAATGCTGACGACGTTTTAGAGTTGATAGTGCTCAAGCGCTCCAATAACGACGAAATAGTGTACTCTTTTTGTTCTGGCTCAGAGACGATCATGAACTCGAAGTCGATAAAGAATAAACAGCCAGAAAATGGTTTTCTAGGTCGGTGGCGAATCACTTCTTCGATGAATGTATTCCATAAAGAAGCATCACTGCTTGATATTTCTTGAAACACTAAGCGTTGGTCAGGTTTGATGTATACAGCGCTGTCAGATTCGTACCATTCAAAAAAATCATTCTTAGCGGTTCTCGTGCGATCCATTGGTTTAATTGCACTAGAATTAAATAAAAATTGACGTCGCCCTGACCCTTTATTACCAAGCATCAGATAAATTGGTTTCTTGCCTGAGTTAGCAAGAAGAGGTTGGATAACCATAGAAAGAGCTTCTTCCTCAGTTTCCAAATTTTGAGCTTTAGCGCTGTTCTTTTTTTTCAACCATAGTGTGAATTGAAAAGTGATGTAGAAAATGGCGATAACACCAAGGCTCAGCCAAAGATACAGTTTATCTGCATCTTTTAGAAAAAGAAGATAAATAGCGGTAATGGTTATCGCCACTAAAAGCGTTAATATAGTAGAAATCACAACTGGATTTCTAAACAGTTTTTGTTTGAACATAAGCCTAAAACTTCTTTAATTGTATTGTTATTTATTGTCAGTTTTTTCAGCTTGTAGCTGACTCAATTTATATAGGTAGATGTTCAGTAAAAGGGTTGCGCGGTCAATTTCCTTTTGCTGTGAATACTTTTCAGCGTATTCAATACGACCTAGAAGCGGGAATAGTGAGTTACTATATTCGTACGCCGTTTTAGAGTTCTTATCTACATTCTGTCTAGCTACGTTGGCAAACACCGTTCTTGCGTCTGAGAATCGCTTATACACATCCATAAACTGGTCTTCTAAATGGGCGCTCTGTGTCAAAAAGTTTTGACGTAGCTGCTGGGCAGAAGATGAATCTGGATAGATTGCGATTAATTCATTGGTCAAGCTATCGAGCTCGCTGACGTTACTTACTTTGGCCGAGTCTAAAAACCAGTTATTCATCATAATATCTACGCGATTAATAGTTGGTGTTTTCAGTGACTGGGCATATTTTTTATTTTCGTAATCTAACGAGGCGACCAACTTTACAAGTTCATTAAGTGAAGATTGACTAATTTTTTGCTCCAGCGTTCGATAGCGTTGTTGTTCGTAAACAAAATGTGAACATATCGCCGTAACAATCAAGCCAATGATGAAGTAGATCATAAATCGGCCGGGCTTTGTTGGGGTCGTTTTTTCACTGTTGTTGAGGGGGGATGGCGAGTCCGGGGCAGGAGAGGGAGATACATTCACTTTAATTTCAGGTGTTGCCTGTGCGGAAGCTGAAGCGTTAGTATTTGCTTGTTTTTTCTCGCGTAACTCTATGGCATGTTGTTGTTCTTTTATCTGTTCAGCCCATTGATTTAAGATACGACGAATGCGACCAAATGAAGGCGCTTGAATACCGTAATGAAGGCGAAGCTCTTCCTCTATTCTTAAACACAACTGGTGCGCAGCTTCAATCAGTGGAAGTTCTTCCGGCAACGCACGGTGCTTATTAATACGTTTTTCAGTATGCTCCACCATCCACTCAATTGCGCTCATTCGTGCTTTTGACTTTGAATGTTCAGGGTATGCGGTGTTCCAATAGACGACACACACATCAAGCAATGAATTTAACCCTTCAACAAGGCCTCTTAGACCATCGTTATATGTTGATGCGACCGTGAAGTAGCAGCAACAACGTAAGTCTTTTGCGTGAGTGCTCAAGATTTTTTTTGAGAGTGTTTGAACCGTTTTCCAAGAGACTCTTCCGGTGACTTTATTAAGATTATTTATTTGACGTTTTATTTCGTCAAAGTCTTCAGAGCCATTAGGGTTAGAGCCGCTTGGGTTATTTTCATCGATTGGTCTTCGAGCGAAGTCGCTAAAAAACATAAGGCAAATTCCAACTGATCATATAGAAGTATTAAGGTATATAGGACTCCACTGCTGTTATATTAAATTGTAAGCAGTGCATTACCGAAGTGATTCTATAGACAAAAGAAGTTGTTTAGATAATAAAAACACTTAAAAAATAAATTAAATTATCCTTAGTGTGATCTTTGTTCATAATATTAATGTCAATAGTTCGATTTGTTTTTAAGGAGAGCCTTATATATGACGAAGTCGATCTTTTGAGTTAATAAATGTGATTAAATTGTTAATTTTGTCTGTTTTTTGTTCGTCTGTGTTCTTTAAAATAGCCCTCTAAAATTGGTGATAGAGCCTTCTTAATTTTTATTTAATTAAATAGGTTTACAGGCTCATTGCTTTAACTCAGTTCGGTCCATTAGTTTTTGTTTGTAGGTAAAATAACCAACCCTGTAGTTGAAATGTATTAAGTTATAGGTGTTTTTTTAGGCTTATTGAAAAAGAGAATATAATTGATATCTTTCGCCTCTAAGTAGAATATCGGTTTTCCTAGAGGGACGAAATGCTAAAACCAAGTCAAATCGGGCTGATTTCAGCCATGTGTCTATTTTCTTCTTTTGCAGTCGCAAAGGGAGAGCGTTATGGACTCTCTGCCAGTATGTTGACTATCGATAGCATTAATTACGAAGAAGGTAACAGTGGTGAACAAGACACTCTGAGGTTTGGCTTGGTTCATTCTCGCCCTATTGATGAAAATAATAACCGTTGGCGCTGGTGGTTAGGGCTTAACTACCTAGCAGAAGATATCGAAGCGCCAGCTAGCGGTCTATATCAAGAAGTAACTAACTATGAACTTCGTGTTGTACCGCAATATGCGCTGGCTTCTTGGAGCGTTTTCACACCGTACGTAGGTGCTGGTTTATCTGCAGGTTACTCACAATATTCAAACCGTTGGCAAGTTGACCCAGAAGGTTACCGCTATAAGAGTGTCGAGGACATCGATCAGTTCGAGCTGGGTGCAGTTATCGCCGTTGGTACAGTCATTAAGCTAGGTAGTAACCCAGATGCTCATATACAAATCATTCCTCAAGCCTCTTATATTCTCCCAGTTATCAATGATGGGATAGGTGGGCTTGAACTGTCTGTTTCTATGCTATTTTGAGGTATATAGATGCACTCAAATCAGCTAGTTCTATTTATTTCTAAATGCCCAGAGGAATACACAGGTGTAAAGCACATTGAAATGCCCGAGAATGGTGGTTCAATGGGGCGTTCACCAAGTTGTAGTGTGTCTTTAACCGATCACAACCGCTTTATATCAGGCACTCATTGCCTGATCAGTGTGTATGGAGATACCTACTATATTAGTGACGTATCCACTAATGGCACTATGGTTAACGGAAACAAAATACTCAAAAATCAACCTGTTGCGATAGTCGATGGCGATATTATTTCTTTAGGACAATATGAAATTGGCGTTTCTCTGGAGCATGTTACCTCGACACAAGACATTGCCGCTGATATAGCCCCTGAGCGAGTATCCAATGATCCTTTGGTTAGCCTCGGAGACGCAGTTGTCGAAGAAGAAGAAAAAGTAGGCGCTTTAGAAGATTTGTTTATGGAGACTAAACAGGATGACATTGATTGTCATGATCCTGTTGCGCACCTTAACTTTTCAATGCAGCGAGATGATGATTATTTGATTCGTGACGATGAGCATCCAGAACCTGAACAACCTAAAACGGTGGAAAGCACACGTCAGGTGGTCGATGACAGTTTCAGCATATACTCCGAGTTCGATCAGCCAAGCCTCATCCCTGAAGATTGGATGGCTACGGAGACCAAGAGTAACGCATCAATAAAGGGTTCGTTAGGGGTAGAGAACGGTACGCCATATAGAGAAGATATTGTCTCAGAAGAGACGGTTCAACCCCAAACGACGATTCTAGATAGGGCAGTTCAAAGACAACATCGTGCACCTAACTCCACAGAGACGATCGTCGAGCATACTGCTAAAGGTTCAAAATGGGAAGAGATGACACAGTCATTTACTCCTTCTTCTCAAACTAATCAGCCACTTCAAATGCCTGCGGTAGAACCTACGATAAACAGTACGACTAAAGAGCAAGCGGGTATCGAAGCAACCGCCTGTTATCAAGATATAGCACAAGCGTTTTTTGATGGTTTGGGTATTCGAAATCCCGAGCTAATGACGAATGAAGCTCAGTTGTTCAAACAAATGGGCACTTGTTTGCGCTTATGTATTGATAACCTGCAGAAAGAATTACACGAAGTAGAGTCCTTGAAAGAAGAGCAGAGTACGAGTGAGTCTAACTCTAACATTGCGGAGCTGATGCTGACTCTCAATAGCCAACATCTACTGGCTCCAAATGAACTGGTAGAACAAATGCTTGATGAGTTGAATGACCACCAAGTCACGTTTAATAAAGCGCTGAATGAGCTCATTTTAGAACAATCAGAGACGAACGATCCCATTGCATTTGCTAACAAAGTGGCGAGTCAATCTTTGTTCTCAACGAAGTCAAAACTGTGGGGCGAATATTTAGATTTCTACTCTAACAATCGTCGCCTGCTCAACGAAACATCCTTAAAAGGGCTGATTAAGAAAAACTATAACAAAGTGATTAAGGGAAACCATGCGTAGTATCGCTGTATTACTCGGATTTGCCATGTTGTCCGGTTGTTCCATGTGGGATCAATTTAAAGAGTCCACGGGTATCACACCAGAAACTTCGTCCATTGAATTGGTTATTGAGGCGTCACCTGTACTCAATGTGAGAGATGGGGGGCAGTCATCTCCGGTCATTCTCCGCCTTCACGAATTAAATTCGCCAGTTTTATTCCGGAGCTTAGATTTTTTTGCGCTGTTTGAAAACGATAAAGCGTCGTTGGGTGATGAGTACATCAAACGTTATGAATATCAAATACAGCCAGGTGGAAAAGTTCATGAAATGCTAACGCTAGACCCTGACACTCGTGCCGTCGGTTTTTCTGTGGCCTTTCGTGATATTGATGGTTCGTCATGGCGTAAAGTTGAAGTCATTGAAGAGAAGAGCGAGTACTACATCAAGCTCAAGTTAGAAGGCAGTGAGTTAATTTCTGATAATACTCGCGGCATTGAACAGGTTTACTTTTAAGGGATAGAAACATGTCTTTATACAATCCAGTTGTTTGGCAAGATGGAATGTTCATGAAGCCGCAGCATTTTCAACAACTCGATCGTTCGCAAAGTAAACTGTCGAGTATGTTGAGCAGCAACGCATCTCCTTTACATTGGGGGATTAAGCGTTTGGAAATAAATTCACAACTGCTAGCCCTCGGTAAAATTGGTATTACGCGTGCAGAAGGTATCCTACAGGACCGCACGCCATTTGAACTTCCACTGCTCGCTGAACTACCAGAAGTGAAAGATGTGGATCCTTCGATTGCCGATAAAGTGGTTTATTTGTGCTGTCCGTTACCATCGGAACGTTCTGAGTTATTTGGCACTAAAAAAGATGGTGCACGTTATACGATGGAATCTCAAGAAGCGGTTGATGCTTGTTATGATTCGGAAGACATGGCAAATATCGTCGTCGGTAAGCTTAACTTTTGCTTAATGTACGATCATGAAGATAAAAGTGCTTACACGTCTATTCCGATCCTCAAGATCTCGGAAGTGAAGCCAGATGGTAGCGTGATCTTAGATGATAGTTTCATTCCTACCTGTATTGATATTCACGCATCTACGGTACTTAATAAGTTCGCGACGGAGTTTGCTTCTATGCTAAAGCACCGCGCAGAATCCATAGTTCAGCGACTGGGAGTGGTGGATCAACAAGGCGTATCATCAGTTTCTGACTTTATGCTATTGCAAGCGCTCAATAGATACGAACCCTTGTTTTGGCATTTTGCAAACACAGAAGCTGTACACCCTGAGTCTTTGTATCGAATTCTTCTTCAGGCAGAGGGCGAGCTTTCGACGCTGTGCTCGACGACACGCCGACCTATTGAGTTTACTAAATACAATCATGGTGATCTTACTAGCTGTCTTTCTCGCGTTCTAGACAGTGCGAAAATGACATTGAGCGTGATGTCTGAACAAAGAGCAATTCCACTGACCTTAAAAGATCAGAACTATGGCATCAGAACGGCAGCGATCCCTGACAATAAGATCATTGATACGACGACCTTTATTCTTGCAGTTAAAGCCGACGTTACCTTGGATGTCCTGCATACGCAGTTTGTCAGCCAAACGAAGATCGGTTCAATCGATAACATTCGCGACTTGATTAACCTTCAACTGCCAGGGATTGAGATCAAACCAATGCCAGTTGTGCCACGCGCGCTGCCGTATCACGCTGGCTATACCTATTTCGAGCTCGATAAAACGGGTGAAGAGTGGATGGCATTGAAGAACACTGCTGCGATTGCGATTCACGTTGCGGGCGATTTCGCTAACTTATCATTGCAACTTTGGGCCGTTCGTCTATGAGTTACGCAGAAACAGACGTCACCGTAGTCTTATTCCAACCAGAGCCTGGCAAACCAATGGAGGTAATGCCAGCGCCTGACTTATCGAGAAACATCGCAGTACAAGATCTATCTATCGACAACATGGGTATTAACCCGCTGGTGGATCAATTCTCATGGTTGATCGCCAGTCTGTCTTGTATGTCTTCGATCCCTTGGCTTGATGACCCGATGCCATTTCGTGAACAAGTGGCACGTGAGATTCGAAAAGGTGAACGAAAACTTAATGAAATGGAGCTCGATCGTGCTTCGGTTCTTGTTATTCGTTACTGCTTGTGTGCGGCGATTGATGAATCTGTTTGTCGGCAAGAATGGGGGGCAAATAGTCACTGGAGCCAGAACAGCTTACTGTCTGAATTCCATAACGAAACATCTGGTGGTGACAAGTTTTTCGTTATTCTCGACCGCTTAAAAGCCGACCCTCGCAAATACCGTCACGTTATAGAGTTTCTCTATTTATTGCTTCAACTTGGTTTCCAAGGCAAGTACGGCCGTGAAGAGCGTGGTAACGAAAAGTTAGCGGAAATTGGCAGCACCATTTATCGATTAGTGCGAGATGACCGCCTAGCAGAACAAGAAAAAGTTTCTTTAATCAACCTTAAAGCTAAATACCTAAAGAAGCCGTTAAAAAGGGTAATTTCACCCAAGCTGATCTTGAGTCTTAGTGCGATTACGTTTGCGCTTATGTATGCGGCAACCTACATCGTCATAGACTTAAAATTCCAGCAACTGCTTGAAGTGTATAGATAACCAGAAATCTAAAAATGAGATCTTCTGCCAGTTTTAAGGTTTGCTGTGAATATCACTGGTCTTTTAGTGAAATTCACTAGTCATTTAGAGAGATTGCAATGTGCGATCTCTTTTATCATTCAATCAATAAAATTCAAATGGATTGGTTATGGGCGTAACAGTTGGTGCGAATGGACTTTCGATAGTTCATAAAGGCTCAGGTGGTGAAGCGAATGCAACGCTCCCAGATGTTTGTTTAACTAAGGTCGGCAAGCCAGTCGTTCCTATCCCTTATGGCAACAATGCTAAATCAGCAGACCTTGCTGGTGGGACTACGACAGTCTCTATGGATGGCGGTAACAGTGTCGCTATCAAGGGCAGTACGTTCTCAAAAAGTACTGGCGATGCGGGCGGTGACAGAAAAGGCGTTGCCTCAGGCACGATAGAAGCCGAAGCAAAATTCATTTCAGCTTCACCAACGGTTAAATTTGAGGGCAAAGGCGTATGTCGTCTATCCGATCAAATGACCATGAACAAAGCTAATACCATGTGTCTTGGTGGGGCACAAAACCCATCGGTTTCTGTGACGGAAGAGCAGGAAGGGACGTATACGTTGGATATAGAATGCAAATATCCAAATGGGCTCCCTTACTCTAATGCACAATTTTCTTTAGTCGAACCTTCAGGTGCTGTCATTGGGAGTGGAGTGCTGGATTCTAGCGGAAAAGCATCTGTTAATGGTCTCGCTCTAAAAGAATGCAAGTTAGTGCTCAGCGAAACTCAAGACTCTTATACGCCGAACCAATCTTTAGCTGAAAATATTGTGACGGAAACTTACCCTGATCCGAATGATTTTTGTACGTTTGTCGCAGGTCGCCGCTCGCCATTTTGGGAAGATCGTGTTGGGGTTGCTAATGACTGGGGGATATTGATGTCCCCATCCTTCAGTGATGATGACTTTAAAGATATTGTGTTAGAGCAAAGCCGTATATCGTCTCCTTATGCGATTAGTCAAAATCACTCTAAAGATTTTTCTGATGCTTATGTTTCGGCACTTTATCACATCCAAACTGATACTACTGCGCTAGAGAAATATGAACCTTTAGTTGAACTGCTCTTGGAGCAAGTGCACGAAAATGGCGATATATTGAGAGTCTTATATCAAGCTGATGTGTTTGAGCCTCCCTATGAATTATTAGCGAAGCTTCGCTTTTTAGGGACTGGGAATACTGTGAAGTATTTGCAGTTTGTTTTATGGACGTTGATAAACAATCAAATCTGTTCATACATCGATGAGCTAAACAGTGAAATCATCGGTCGTTTAGATTTCATACAAAGCCAAGCTTCTGCAA
This sequence comes from Vibrio diabolicus, assembly GCF_011801455.1. Lineage (NCBI taxonomy): Bacteria > Pseudomonadati > Pseudomonadota > Gammaproteobacteria > Vibrionales > Vibrionaceae > Vibrio > Vibrio diabolicus. The sequence continues at coordinate 634,243 of NZ_CP042452.1, forward strand.
GATCGTTGAGTTCTGTTGAAGAGGGTATAAACGGTTATAAAAAAGCACTTAACCACTTCAAACAAGCACTTCCTGACGTCATTAGCCAAATTTTCGAAACCAAAAATGACACCCTAATTTCTATATCGGCAATGGCCCTTGGGAGTACCGTTAACATAGCGAGCCAATCTAGCTTTGCTACTAATTTAGGTAGGGTTAATGCGGTGGTGTACACGAAGTCAAACAACTTGAACCGCCCATCATTTGTCACTTTTGACGATAACTTTTCTGACTAGGACATTTAAATCATGGATGCAGTTTTTCCGATAGCGCAACGAGAAGGTGGCGCTTACTACACGCTCAGTGATTTTACGAAATTGTTTGATCAAGCTAAGAGCGGTCGTTATTTAATAGGACAAGGGTACGGTTGGCATAGTGGCATTCACTTAACATCAAAAATGTTACCGTGGGGGAAAGGGCTCAGACCTATTCAAGCGATGCTTGATGGAAAAATAGTGGCATTTCGCATAAATCCTGATTACCTAACATCAACGTACCAAGAGCAAGAGTTTAAGTATAGTAATAACTTTGTGCTTATCGAGCATGAGGCTGTAAACCCCGAAGATAATGAAGATGTATTTAAGTTCTATACACTTTATATGCACCTTGCGCCACCTTCAGATATTGGCGCCAATTCATCTATAACCACGCGTTACCGTTTACAAGAAGCGAGAAATGTACGCACTTTCAAACATAGTGATGTGCCTACTAATTCTGGTGAAAAAAAACAGTCGATGTCTAAAGGAACATTACTTGAATACCTGTATGCAGAAGAGAAGGAGACCCATCCATACCAGATCGACAAAAATACCTACAAAATGATAAAGTGCCGTGTGGTAGAGAATGGTAAATCGGCAAGTGGTAGCGAAAAAGCACTGTTAAACAAGATTGTTTGGTTTGCTTCGGGTCTCAATAGTGACTTTGACATTTTAGAAGATTCCTCTGCTGTCCTATCAGAACCAGTTTCAGAACCTAAATGGATGTCGGACAAGGCGGCAATGATTAGGGACGGTAGTGTGGTTTCTTTACTCCCACTCCTATTTAGAGAGGGGATAAAGGTTTCAGCTGGGGAAGATATCGGTTACATGGGACTGCATGAGTACAGTAACGATGCAATTGGAACTAAGAAAGAAGATAATCGTGTGCATATCGAGATGTTCTCTTTTGAGGAGCCGCCCGAATTTTTCAAAAAACAGATTTCTCCCAAAAATGCGGAAGAAAATCCACTTGTTGTTCTCGATGGAGCCGATAGTAGCGGTGCCGTTGATATGAGTAATTCGTTTATTCAGCAATTACTTGAATCTGTGACAGAAGATCAAGTAACGGACTTCTCCTCGTTCACTGCTCGCGATGCCAAAGTATACTTAGACGGTAAGCGTAAACACTTTGAGCGATTTATTGTGAAACATCCTACAGATTGGCATACAGAGTCGTCACAAAGTCTTTATGAATCAATCCATCAGACCGCAAAGGAAGCTCTAGATATTAAGTGCTCCGCTGGTTTTGTGACTATAGAGGACTACCGTAACTCCCCATGGCGCGATCAAGTGATGGATAGCTTTGATCTTTTCTCGCAATTCGAACTGGAAAGAGCAGATAAGTTCTCATGGATGCAAGATTTACAAGGTGATTTGCAACTAAGCGATGATAAGAGTCTTTGGCATTATTGGCCTTTTATTCCTCAAACTCAAGGTGCCTTTAAGTTTACTCTAGAAATGCTACAAGAGGTATACCCTGAAGTTAAAGACTCTAAGCGGGATGTCTTACAAGGTATTGTTAATGAACTAAATGATCACATGCTTTTTTATAAGCTAGATACGCCTTTACGTAGAACACACTTTTTTGCTCAGCTTATGCAAGAAACCGGTGAGAGCCTAAATATGGCTGAATATACCAATTATCGTATTTCTACGCTGGATACATCAGAATTTAATACTGCTAGGTCACGTCGATATCCTTTAGATCACCCTAAATATGCAGGTAAGCGCTATATTGATGTTCACGGTATCGCAGACAAGAAAAATGGTAAATTCGTTAAAAAAGATGGTACTTCTCCTACTCTTGATGACAAAAGGATATTGTTTAACGTTATGTATGGAGGCAGAAGCGAAATGAAGAATGGTGATTTTTTGACAACTGATGATGGGTGGATTTTTAGGGGGCGTGGATTAAAACAGCTTACCGGCAGAGACAATTATGAGCGTTTCAATAAATGGCATTTACAAAATCAATCAGAGTGGCCATTGGACGTCGTAGATTTTTTAAATACACCAGAGCTTATATTAGAGGCTAAATATGCGACTCGCTCTGCTGCTTGGTTTTGGCTAGATATTAAAGGTCCTGAGAGGGCAGATAAAGGAGCCAACGATAAAGTTGTGAATGAAATAACACGTAAGGTAAACCGTTATACTAGCAATAAATCTTACCGGAAGCGTAGAGAAAACTTCAAACTTTTATGGGAAAATAAGGTATTTAACTAATGATAAAAAATATTAAACTTCATGCTATGTCAAGCATTCTCATAATAAGCTTCCCAGTTTTAGCAGTACACCCACAGATAGACAAAAAACTAAGCGATACAACAGTCACTTTGTGTAAGAGCAACGAGGACATTTACTTTAATGCAAAGTTAGAGAACCGAAAATATGTTTCCTTGTGTGGGGCTGGGCATAGAAGTCCAAGTACTGGTTATGTAAAGTATCGATATGGGACAAGCGATAAAGTAGAATTAGAATACCCAAAAAGTGCAGAAACCCCAAAAGGTAAGTTTTTAAGTTATCATATAAGACTTGGTAAGTTACAAGGTAGGAATATTTTTTTCTATTCAGGGGATTACAGATATAGTATCGGTTATTTAGCTGATAACTGTAGCTTGCATGTTTATAAAGGTAGTGAGCTTGTATTTAGCTCATCTTGCGAAGAGACTTCCGAGCTGAACACGTTTGGTGGAGGTCAATCATCAGGCTCGGTGATATTAGAAGAAGAACTAATCAAAAGATTTCCTGAACAATTTCAAGACCCAAATGAACCGGAGTTTCACTGAATTTACAATAGATGTGTTAGCTTATAACGATCCTCTGGTTCTTGCGCGTGACTCTTGAATGTTTGATGAGGGGGCTCCTTGTTCATTAGGAATATAAACATCATTAGCTTTTTATCGTCCTTGTCTCTTTCACTTTCTGTAAGTGCAAGCTGTGATCAAGAATCCACCGTATTCACATGTGATTTAGAAAATAAAGATGGCAGTTTTAAAGCTTGCTTTAATCAAGCCGAGAATTCGATGTATTTTTTTGTTGACGAAAATGGGTTGAAAACAGTTTATACTCCAAGACAAGGGAAGAGTTTAGATAACTATAAATGGATAGATATTTCTTTTGAAGAACCTGAATTCATTCCTTTGAAGTTTGAAGTAAATGAAAACAAGAATGCGTATTTTTCATTGACTAGAGGTGGTGGGCGGTTGAGTGTCGTTGCTAACTCCGTTGACATGATTGAAGATGAAAATGCTGTTGAGTACTACTGTGAATTGGAAACTGAAACAGCTCTGGATCCCAACGTTAGATTAAAAATAAAACACGTAAAGCCCAATGAGTTTGAAGCTTGGGATTAAATAGCAATAGATTCCAGTGAGAGCCTAAATAAAATTCATTTTAATAAAGAGTTAGCTTTTCTAGAAAATTTACTCGAGATGTTTGGATAAGAAATGTTCAGATAAAAAGCGCCGAAAGGCGCATTTTATTTTCTTTAAAATAAAGTATGGTCTCCCTCCTTTTAAAATGGTAAGTGTTGAATAATTATACAGTGGTTAGGTAAATGAATAAAATAACTAAACTCGCTTTGGCTTTGTCCGTATTGACATCTGTTGTTGGGTGTCAACTGGTGTCAAATACGCCGATGCAATCGACAGCAACGAAGGAAATAATTGAAAAAGCAAAGGCAGAGTTTGATGGACAACGCTTTTATAAGTTGAATGAATATGATGAAGAAATCAACGTTTCAGATGATGGGGTCATTACCTTCAAGTCTTACTTACCACGCAGCGGCGGCTATGAATGGGTACCAATTGTGATACGCGATACTAGTTTTCGTGTTTCTTGCGATTATTTCAGTGAATATGTTGAAGCTGGAATGGTTGTTCAGGTTCAGTTTGTAGGTAAACGCGGGCGCATTGAAAATTACGACAAGCAACGTTGTGAAGAGTTTGGCGAGCCAACATGGCAATAAGAGCTATAGATAATTAAAGCGCCGACAGGCGCTTTTTATTTACGCCTTAATTAACGTTAGAAGAGGTTTAGACCAATCTTCGGAAGATTAGGCAAGCAATGCGTAGTATCTGGTTAACGAAAAAATACGAAAGTTGCAACAATGTACGTGTCAGTAAAGTAGGAGCGATAAAGCCTCCGCGTACTGTACTCATCGTGTGTTACGTTAATTAGGAGTGTCTACCATGAAAAGCCAGAACGACAATCAAGCAAGTTACCAAGATGAACCTGATGAAGGTCGTCGCAATATGATGAAAATGACGGGTGCCAGCGTGGTTGCTATGGGAGTCGGATCGCTCTCAACGAGTTCCGTTCAAGCTGAGACGCAAATAAATCTTGGTGACACCTGGGATAAAACATTTACGAAAAGTAACCAAGTTCAACATCGCAAAGTGAGTTTTAAAAACCGTTATGGCATCACGTTGGCAGCGGATCTTTATCAACCTAAAAATAAAAGTGGCAAGCTTGCGGCTATCGTCATTAGTGGTCCATTTGGCGCTGTGAAAGAGCAGTCTTCAGGGTTATATGCTCAAACATTAGCCGAGCGAGGCTTCATTACTTTAGCGTTTGATCCGTCGTATACCGGAGAGAGTGGTGGTGAACCAAGAAACGTTGCATCACCTGATATCAATACAGAGGACTTTAGCGCAGCTGTGGACTTTATTGGCCTACAGAAAGACGTTGATCGTCAGAAAATTGGTGTGATAGGCATATGTGGTTGGGGCGGCATGGCGTTAAACGCAGTTGCTGCAGATAAACGCGTCAAAGCAGTCGCAACCAGTACGATGTATGATATGACCCGTGTAATGTCTAAAGGCTATAACGACAGTACGACGTTTGAACAGCGCACGCAAACGTTAGAGCAGCTATGCCTGCAACGATGGGAAGATGCCGAAAATGGAACACCTACTTACGGGCCAGTATCGCTTGAGTTAGTTGGAGGTGAGCCCCAATTTGTTGTTGAGTATGCAGCCTATTACAAGTCTCCTGAACGTGGCTTTCATCCACGAGCCATTAATTCAAATGCAGCATGGACACTCACAACGCCGCTGTCGTTTATGAATATGCCAATTCTGACCTACATTGAAGAGATATCTCCACGCCCAGTGTTGTTCATTCATGGCGAAAAGGCGCACTCTCGCTATTTCAGTGAAACGGCGTATGAAGCGGCGGCAGAGCCTAAAGAATTGATGATCATTCCAAATGCGAATCATACGGATCTCTACGATCAATTGGATGTGATCCCATTTGATAAATTAGAGAGCTTCTTTAAGGTTAATTTAGTTTAGATCGCCCTCTAGAAGACAACTGAGGAGCGGTTACTATTGTGCTCCTCAGTTCCTATTGATTGAAAAATTCTCTAGATTCTCGGTGAACCATTACGGAGAGTATTTCATTATTATACTCACAAGTCGGTATGAACTTGTTTTGTAGAAAACGCTAATAAAATCGCTAAACAGCTACATGCTAATAGAACGACACCTAAGTTTTGTACTGTTCCAGCCATCGCTAATCCCGTCCCGATCATGATGTAGTACATGAGCCCAAATAAAGCACCTGCGCTACCTACCTGTTGTTTATAATCAACGAGTGCATCACTGAGTATGTTGGGTATCGCAATCCCATACGACATGACGACTAACATCATTGGAGCAACAAACCAGATTGATTGGCTCAGAATCAACACACCGACTGATCCCAAACTAAGCAATACTGCGGAGAGCCAAAGTAGTTGGTTTTTTCGAACATTTTTAGACACTAGGGATTTGTTTAAATAACTCCCAAGCAGAGTGCCTAACCCCAGTACCATGCCACTGTATCCAAATTGTTCGGAGCTATACCCAAGTGCTGAGAAAGTAAATGCGCCAAGTTGGTAATAAGCAAACAGAGCAATGTTATACAAAGCGACTAATAATGCTGAGCGCCAAATTCGCGCGTCTCTTAGCATTTTCAAGCTAAGTTGATGCAACCGCACTGGTGTGTGTTCCTTCTTTGTTTCAGGAAGCTTAATAACGTTATAAGCGAGCAATACTAGCGCGATTAAAAATAAGGCAAAAAACACATAACGATATCCACCAAGCCCTGTAAGCTGTCCGCCTAATAGCATGCCTACTACCGGGCTGATTGATATACCCATCCCCATTAAGCTGAAGACTTTACTTAGTTCTTGACCGTCAAACGCGTCACGAAGCATGGTCTGTGTGACAACGGAACCTACCGCGATACCAAATGCGCTCAGGGCTCGCGCAGCCATGACAACAGCAAAGCTTTCGGTTTGAGTTGCGAGTAAAGATGCACAACCATAGATAAAGAGCCCAATAAGCATGGTAGGCCTTCTTCCCAGTTTATCTGCGAGCACTCCCCAAACTACAACGCCAACGGCAAAAGCTAGGAAGTAAATCGACAATGTTTGGGCTGCTTGTGCGTGGTTTACATCAAATGATAGAGCGATTGAGCTCAACGCTGGGCTATAGATGGTTTCTACAATTTGTGGAAACATCAACATAACCAGCATGAGCCATAAAGAGGGCTTAGTATTCATATTGTTACCCATCGTTAATGAAGTTGGCGGGCAGTATAAATGAGGCTATGATTGATCTAATAACAACATAAAAACCAAATACATCAACATTCGGACAAAATGGCGCTTATTAACGAAAAAACACAATTTGATGCAGACAAAATTTCTAATTGTGTAGTGGGAATTGCTGCGGATATTGGCAAGCACGACTCAGGTATGCATCAGCACAAAAAAGGGCAGTTATTGTACGCACCTCAAGGTTGTATGAGTTTTGCTCTGGAAGACTCGATTTGTATTTTGCCACCGACAAAGGCGGTTTGGATCCCACCTAATACGACGCATCGCGCACTAATGACGAATGTGGTAGCGTATCGATCTTTGTATTTTGATTGTGAGGAGTTTGCCTGTCCGAGTAAGATCACGATGATAGAAGTGAATAATTTACTCCAAGCTCTTATTGATAAAATGTCATTTTGGGAGTGGGCTAAGCCTAGCGGCGAGATGGTAAATACGACGGCGCTTTTTTGGGAGGAGTTTTATGCTGCGAAACGTTATTCGTTTCAGTTGCCTTTGCCATCACATCGGCGCTTAACAACGTTTCGTCGAGAGTTGGTTGAACCTTCATTTCTAGCTCCTTCGCTTACTACTCTTGCAAGCAAAGTTGGGGCAAGCACCAAGACGGTAACACGATTATTTAAGTCGGAAACGGGCATGAATTATCAAGATTGGCGGCAACAGTGGAGGCTTTTAAAAGCAGTTGAATTGTTATCAACGGGCATGCCAGTCAGCGCAGTTGCCGATTGGCTGGAGTTTTCGTCAGACAGTGCTTTTATTGCATTTTTCAAAAAGCAAACTGGACAAACACCTCTGACGTTTATGAAAACCAAGCCTTAAGCGTCAAAATGCTCACACTCTTTCTAGAACAAACCCCAGGTTCACAGGCTCAGCCTATAAAGCATACATAGACAGGTACCAACGTGCAGGTTACTTGTCTTTACTCTGCAGTTTGCGAAAGTATTGCGTGGTAAAATCAACAAAGGCTCGGATGCGTTTTGGTTGATGTCGGTCGTGATGGTAAAGGAGTGAAAACTCCACACTCGGAATGCTCCAGTCGGTAAACACTTCTTTTAGCTTGCCTGTCTGGAGTTCTTGTTGGCAATAAAGTGCTGGTACACGGATGATACCATTTCCCGCCAACGCTGCTTTTATCATTACTCTGCCACTCTTACATCGTAACTGTCCACGTATCTGGTGTTCCGTTGACTGCTTTGTATTTGTGTTCTCGAATGCCCAGCGTGTCACACTACCTGTCAAACAAATGTGTTTTTCTAAGTCTTTTGGATGCGAAGGATAGCCATGTGTTTCTAAATAACTTGGGCTTGCGTACGTCCCCATTTCCACATCAATCAGTTTGCGAGCGATAAAGTTGGAGTCGTCTAACTTTCCCATTCGAAAAGCGATGTCGAATTCATCCGCGATTAAATCGACACGATGGCTGCTAAAATCTAAGTTAATGTTCACTTGTGGGTGTTGGATTAGAAACTGAGCAACGATATCTGCGACAACGTCTTCCCCTAAATAACCCCCCACGCAGTTGATACGAATTTCGCCTCTTAATTCTTCTACATCATCAACCACTGCCATAACAGCTTGATCAATATTGTGAAGGGCGGTTTCACACTGTTTATACAGAACCTTGCCTGCTTCGGTGAGCTTCAGTGTTCGAGTGGTTCTTTGTAGCAAAGTGGCACCAATCTGTTGTTCCAGATTTGTTATTTGACGTGAAACGTGTGAGCGAGAAACGCCAAGTTGCTCTGCTGCTTTCGTGAAGTTTCCTAGTTGAGCGATTAGGACGAAAGAGCGGATATCCGCAAGGTTGATGTGTGTTTGCATGATGACTTCTGCGTAATTCAAAAAAGTATTGTTGCAGTATAACAACAGTGTTTCAACTAGGTCGGTATATATCAACAAACAAAGTTTTCTTAAACTTATCGCCACTGATGTAAACCGTTCTATTAAGGATTCAAAATGAAAAAGTTAATTGTTATTACAGGCGCTAGTTCAGGCATTGGTGAAGCGATTGCACGTCACTTCAGTGAACAGGGCCATGCTCTTCTTTTGTTAGCAAGACGTGTAGAACGTTTAGAAGCATTAAACTTACCAAATACGCTTTGTGAAAAGGTAGATGTGACCGATAAAGCTTCTTTTGAAGCGGCAATTGAGAAAGCTGAAGTGTTGTATGGTCCGGTAGATGCACTTGTAAATAACGCAGGCGTTATGCTTCTAGGCCAGATAGATACTCAGGACGCATCGGAGTGGAAGCGCATGTTTGATGTGAACGTACTTGGCTTGCTAAATGGCATGCAGTCCGTTTTAGCACCGATGAAAGCGCGTAACAGTGGTACGATCATCAATATCAGCTCTATTGCGGGCAAGAAAACATTTCCTGATCATGCCGCTTACTGTGGTACCAAATTTGCGGTTCATGCGATTTCTGAAAACGTACGTGAAGAAGTCGCATCATCGAATGTTCGCGTTACGACTATTGCACCTGGCGCTGTGGAAACTGAATTACTTTCCCATACTACGTCTCAAGATATTAAAGATGGCTATGATGCTTGGAAAGAGGATATGGGGGGCGTGTTGGCAGCCGACGATATTGCACGAGCAGTGCTGTTTGCTTATCAGCAACCGCAAGGTGTATGTGTTCGCGAAATTGCTTTGGCACCGACAAAACAGCAACCTTAACATTAATTTACAGCGACTTCTGGATCATTAGGGCTGTGAATATTTGCACACCGATTCGTGATTGATATGGCATCTTTCAACTAAGTCGTATGAAAATTTAGGTTACCCATTTAAGTCCGTAGCCTAAGTGTGTTATTGCTTATACCCAAGTTACTCAAGGTGAGAAAAAACTTTGAGTAATTTGGGTTTTTATTTGGTCTCAATTTTTAGTATGTAGCTCTATTGGGGTCAGCGGGCCACAGTCGTAAAGAAAAGGAGAAGGTGACGTAAAGCAAAATGAATCAATATCCATAGCTTAATGAGAATTGATTTCATCAACGTCACAAGCCGTTACAATTATCCGTTAGGTATTATACTTTGTGGGTGGTTAATATTTAACCAAACAAGGAGGTGTGTATGAAACGATTCGCGAACATACTTTTTGCAACACAAGGATTGCCTGGTCATAGTGAGGCGCTCGAACAAGCGATGAGGATCGCATCCAGCAACAAAGTGCCTGTTTCAGGGCTAATTGCGTGCCCCGACTTCCCCGCGGATATGCTCCAGTATCAGCAAAGTTATGAGCAATCGCTACAAGACTCCCTCAAACAAAGCATTCAGGAATACAGACAGAAGCTCGATCTTTCTGAAGATGATCTGGCATTTCCTCTTACTGTGAAAAGCAGTGAAAAACCCGCTGTCTGTATCATTAAAGAAGCATTAGCTGACAACAAAGATCTTATCATCAAAGAAGCTGAACCACTCGGTGAAGGCGCTGAAGGCTTCAAAGCCATTGATATGACACTGTTACGCAAATGTCCTTGTCCATTATGGTTACACCGACCGATTGATAAGCCGAGAGACAAACGCCGTGTGGCTGTTGCTATAGATCCGTTAACGGCGAGCGATGAACAGCACTCATTAGCGGTGCGTTTACTTGAATTATCTCGTTCAATAGCCGACACCTGTGACAGTCGTTTACATGTGATTTCTTGCTGGGAATATTACTTAGAGAATTACCTACATGACAATGCTTGGATTCAAGTCGACGATGCTGAGTTGAAACATGAACTCGACAAAGCAAAAGCCGATCATAAACAAGCTCTACAACAACTGCTGGAAGAGTCGGGGATTACGGGTGAAATTGTGATTCATCATTTACACGGAAAGCCTGATGAAAAAATCCCGGATTACGTAGAAAGCATAGAAGTGGACGTTCTAGTCATGGGGACCTTAGCGAGAACTGGGATATCTGGCTACGTCATTGGTAATACGGCTGAAAACATTTTGCAATCTATAAACTGTAGTTTGGTCGCTCTTAAGCCCGATGGTTTTGTATCGCCGATTCAGTAATTGGTGTGTAACAAACCTGGGTTTAAGTGGTTGTTTTAGGTAAAGGAGGGAGACGGAGACTAGAACATGGAATTATCAGTGTATCAATAAGTTATCAGAGGAGAGTGACATGAAAAACCTATGCCCGAAATGCCACACAGAAATGATAGAACGTTCGAACGTTTATGTTTGTCCGAGAAATGATATCGGTGACTGCACCTACGATGCGTTCGAGTTAACTGATGACGATAATCCATACACATTCAGTCGAGAACACGTAAGTAGTGATCTACGTTCTTACACCGTAGCGGACAGCAAGTAGCTGTTTGTATTAACGTTCCTTTAAGTAGCATTCAGTGATTGCTGTTTGCTACTTATCCCTTGGTTTTATGATCTTTTTTGAAATACTTGGGCTAAAACAATCAAGTGGAGCTTTTTATCTTTGCGCCAAATAGGGCGAACTTTCTTATAAAAATGAATGGGCTGCGATGTTGAATAGCATAACGGGTAAAGAAAACCTGCCGAAAAATCCCGATAATCAGTTGGTCTTACTGATTTTCCCTGTGCTGCCAATTTTAATCTTCTCTTTTCTTTTTTACATCTACACACCCGCAGGCGTAAGCTGGAATGCGGAATGGATACCTGGCCTCGATATTAACTTCAGCTTTAGGTTAGATGGTCTGTCATTCCTTTTTGCCGGGCTGATCAGCGGGATTGGCGCACTGATCCAAATATACGCTTTGGCTTACTTACGAGAGAGTGATAGCCGATTTTCCTTTCATTTATACCTAACCCTATTCATGCTTGCCATGCTAGGGATTGTGATGAGCGATAACATCCTATTGTTGTTCGTTTTCTGGGAACTCACCACCATCACTTCTTACTTACTGATTGGTTTTAATCACGAAAACAAAACGTCACGAAAAAATGCACTGCAGTCGTTGATCGTTACAGGTGCTGGTGGATTAGCGTTGTTAGCTGGCCTTATCTTGTTGGGAGCGATGGCAGGGAGTTATGAGCTACATACGATCATCGCTCAGGCGGACACTATTGCGCAGCATGAATGGTTTATCCCATCTCTAGTGCTCATACTACTTGGTTCATTTACTAAATCTGCGCAGTTCCCGTTTCATTTTTGGCTACCTAACGCGATGGCAGCGCCCACTCCGGTCAGTGCGTATTTACACTCGGCAACAATGGTAAAGGCAGGCATTTACTTGTTAGCGCGTTTATCGCCAGTTTATGCTCATAGCGAGGTTTGGTTTTATGCCTTAGTGATCACAGGGAGTATCACCGCCGTTTGGTGCACGTTTGTCGCATTAAAACAAACTGACTTGAAGCTGATGCTAGCCTACAGCACGAACGTGGCTTTGGGGAAACTAACATTATTGTTAGGTATGGGCACAGATTTGGCCGTGAGTGCAGTATTGATGTTTATTCTCGCTCACTCTTTCTATAAAGCAGCGCTGTTTATGGTGGTGGGCAATATCGACAAAGCGACAGGAACACGAGATATCGATCAACTGTACGGCTTGAAGTCAGTGCTCGTCATCAGCATGGTTGCGGGGAGTTTGGCTGCATTGTCTAAAGCGGGATTCCCGCCGTTGTTAGGCTTTTTGAGCAAAGAATACATGTACAAATCCGCCGTAGAGCTCAATAACTGGATCGCCTTTGTACTTTTAATCGTGAATATACTGATGGTTGCGCTAACTATTATGCTTATTGCGAGACCATTCTTTGCTCACCGTGATCTCGTGCCAATTGAAACGAAGCCGATTGAGGCCCAAAAGGCTATGTGGGTTTCACCTTTACTCTTGGCACTTGGCAGTCTCATCGTTCCTTTAGTCGGTTTAAATTGGTTAGATCGCAATATCATTTTTCCGGGCTCTGCTGACATTCTGCCCACAGCTGCTCTTAAAGCGACATCATTATGGCATGGTGTGAATGTACCGCTGGTCCTAAGCGTTATCACGCTAGTATTGGGGTATGTGGTGTACCGTGTTTATCCTACTGTGTCTGCATTTTTTCAGCGGTTACATCTGTTCGTACCTAAAGCGGAGAACGCTTTTGAACGACTATTAGATGGCATGATGGCACTGGCGAAGTGGCAAACGGCGCTGTTGCAGCAAAAGAAGTTGAGTCGTTATGTCCTGCTATTTTTCACGGTACTCGCCGTCGCTTTGCTTGGTCAGGTAGCATTTATTCCTCTGCCTTTGTTTGAACAGCTTTCAAACGTGGCTTTCTATGAAATTGGCATTGCCTTATTGCTGGTTGGTGCAGCGATCGTATGTACGTTGTCTCACTCAAGGCTTCTTGCGATTTCTGCGCTAGGTATGATTGGTTTTATGACCACGCTTGTTTTTATGATCTACAGTGCTCCGGACGTCGCGAAGACTCTACTGTTAGTGGAAACATTAATGGTGGTCTTTTTAGCATTGTTAATGCGTCATATGCCGCGTTTAACCACCGTGCCCAAGCATTCAATAAAACGTAAATTGGCAAATGTTTGTATAGCGGGCGTGATAGGTGTTTCGATTACTTTCCTCTTGTTAGGAATCACGTCCCAGCCGATGGATTCATCGGTGTCGGATTTCTTTGCGGAAAATAGTGTCCCAGGCGGGCATGGGCGCAATATTGTCAACGTCATTCTCGTCGACTTTCGTGCGTTCGATACATTGGGAGAGGTTGTCGTCGTTGTCATTGCTGGGATTGCAGCAGTGAGCTTGCTTAAGACAAGAGCGAAAAAGCAAAACCGTATTCAATCATTAATTTTTGCAACCACGGCACATATCGTCGCGGCGCTCATGCTCGTGTTCTCTGTGTATCTGTTATTACGTGGTCATAACGAACCGGGTGGTGGCTTCATTGGTGCATTGATTGCCGTTATTGGCTTATCGCTTCTCATGTTCGCGGAATCACCGAAATACGTTCGTTCTAGATTGTATTTCAAGCCGTTTTTCATTGCGTTATCTGGCATTACATTGAGCTTAGTATCTGGTGCTTTGAGCTTTGCGTTTGATAAACCGTTTTTGACCGGACTGTGGTGGAAAGATGTGATACCACTAGGGACGCCATTGGTTTTTGATGTTGGTGTTTACCTTGCCGTTATAGGTGGCGTGATGGGTATGCTGCTTCGTATTAATGAGGAGCTAGAGTGATGGAAATAGTCTGGAGTGTTGTCGTTGGAGTATTTGTCGCCGCAGGTGTTTATTTAATGCTGGAAAAGCATATCTTGCGTCTTTTGTTCGGTATCATGTTACTCAGTAGTGCGGTTAACCTTGCTATTTTTACAGCGGGAAGGCTGACTCCTGGAGAGCCGCCACTGATTGGCGATAATGCTCTTTTGCCACCAGATGGCGCAGCAAACCCATTACCTCAAGCGCTGATTTTAACCGCGATAGTCATCGGTTTTGGGCTACTTATTTTTGCTTTAATGTTGTTCTATCGAGCTTATAAAGATTCTGGAACCGCAGACGTCGATGAAATGCAACGTTCTGAGGAGGGTCAATGAGTTCGATTTTGCTGACGTTACCTGTTGTTCTTTCATTGAGTACGGCGCTGACCATTTTCTTTGTACGTCGCTCAACAAAAAGTGCTGAGTGGTTAAGTGGCGCCAGTGCGATTTTGAGCCTTGTCGTCGCAGGCCTTCTCACAGAAAACATCATAAGTAATGGTATTCAAGCCGTTGCTTTTGGCCAGTGGCAAGCACCGTTTGGTATCGTTTTTGTCGCAGATTACTTCAGCGTTGCCATGGTGATGATTACGGCGGTGATTGGTGCGATATGTGTTTTCTATGCCATGGCGGACCTTCACCGAAAACCTTCCTATAGCAATTACCATGCGTTGACGCACGTGTTGCTTGCTGGTGTTTATGGCGCGTTCCTCACCGGAGATATTTTTAATCTGTATGTTTGGTTCGAGGTCATGCTCATCGCGTCATTTGGTTTAATGGTATTAGATGCAACGAAAACTCAAATTGATGGGGCAGTGAAGTATGTGATGTTGAACCTGATTTCGACGCTAGTGTTCTTACTTGCCATCGGTTTGTTGTATGGCGCAACGGGCACCTTGAACTTGGCCGATCTCTATACCAAAGCGGGAGAGAGCGAACTGAGCATCAACATGATGTTGTCCGCCTTGTTTTTGTTTGCCTTTTCTATCAAAGCGGCACTATTTCCTTTATTTGCTTGGTTGCCAGCTTCTTATCACACCTTACCAAGTGGTGTGGTTGCGCTGTTTGCTGCGTTGCTTACTAAAGTCGGCGTATACGCGTTAATACGAGTCTTCACATTGGTATTTCCGCTCGCCGAGAGTGGTTGGCAGCCGACGTTGATTTGGATTGCTGGCCTCACCATGTTAACGGGCGTTTTGGGGGCGGCAAGTCAATTCGACATTAAGAAGATTCTTTCTTTTCACATTATTAGCCAAATAGGCTATATGATCATGGGGTTGGCGATTTACACTCCCTTAGCTTTGGCTGGCGCAATTTTCTACATTGTTCACCACATCATTGTAAAAGCAAATTTGTTCTTAATCGGTGGCTTTATTGAGCGCAAATATGGGTCTAGTCAACTTGAACAGTTGGGCGGGGTATATAAAGCAATGCCTTGGTTAGCGTTCTTGTTTCTTGTCCCTGCGTTTTCTCTGGCAGGATTTCCGCCGCTCTCTGGTTTCTGGGGCAAATTCTTGGTGATCAAATCGAGTTTACAGGCTGAATATTACTGGTTAGCAGGTACCGCGCTATTGGTGGGGCTGCTTACTATCTACTCGATGACGAAAATTTGGAGTGAGGCATTCTGGAAAAAGCCGGTTAGGGAGAAAACAGAACAGACTCTGCAAGTCAAAGTACATTGGTTGTATTGCGTTCCAATTGCCGTATTGACCATGTTCACGTTGATCATAGGCTTGGTGGCGGAGCCTTTTTATCAGTTTTCTGTTCAAGCTGCTGAACAACTGTTAAATCCGAATGAATACATTCGAGCGGTATTGGGAGGAAATCTATGATCTATCTATTCCTCAATCTTTTCTTAGCATTAGCATGGATGATGTTAAACGGCAGCTATTCGAGTTTGAATTTTATTGTCGGGTTTACGGTCGGTTTTTTTGCCTTACGGTTGAGCCAACCATTTGGATTAAAAACCAGCTACTTTCGACGTTTTGCGTCGGCATTAAAGTTACTGGTGTACTTCGCTTATGAAATGATCATATCGGTTGCAAGAGTCGTGTGGGATGTCGTGACGCCAACGCATTTGAGCCAGCCAGATATCGTCTACGTCCCTTTGGACGTCGATTCCGACCTTGAAATCACCTTACTTGCGAATATGGTTTCGTTAACCCCGGGCACACTCAGTTTGGACGTTACGCCTGATAAAAAGCATCTTATCGTTCATGCCATGTTTGCACCTGAGCATGAAGAAGTTATCCGTGGAATTAAAAACGGATTAGAGCATCGAATTTTGGAGGTGACGCGTGGATAGTTGGCTGCAAATAAGTGTCACTTTTGCCTATGCAGGGCTATTACTCAGTTTTGTTATGGCTTTCTTCCGTTTAATTTTAGGACCAACGCTGGCTGACCGAGTTGTGGCGTTAGATTTGATTTCATTTATCACCATCGGTTTTATTACGGTTTACACCTTAGACAGTGGTGAGGATGCCTTGTTAGATATCGCCATTACATTAGGTTTGGTCGCATTTCTTGGCACAATCGCATTTGCGCGTTTGATCGTTAAAAGGAAGGAGAGAGAATAATGGATGTGTTGATTGGGCTGTTTTTATGTTTAGGGACGTTATTGATCCTAAGCGCTAGTTTAGGTGTGTTGCGGTTACCAGATCTATACACCCGAATGCATGCCGCAACCAAAGCCGGTACCGTCGGAGTTAGTTGCTTACTACTAGCGGTTGCCCTCTCAATTCCTGAAGTCACCGTGATCTCCCGAGTTATCGGTACGATGTTGTTTATCGTTCTCACGGCACCAGTCGCCTCCCACCTGCTCGGAAGAGCAATGCGAGAGGTCGGATATAAGATTTGGCGCAATGATTAAGTTTTTTCTTGTTTAACCAATTGTCACTATTAATTAAGCTGACTAATTTCTTCCAGCACTTCTGGGTTAGCAATAGCACCAATGTTTTTTACAGCTTGTCCGTTAACCAATTGTTTCACTGCTAGTTCAACCAGTTTGCCTGAGCGCGTTTTAGGAATATCACTGATAGCAAAAATTTGGCGTGGCACATGGCGTGGTGAACATTTTGTTTTTAGTGTTTCGCGAATTGAATCGGTGAGTTGTTGGGTTAACTCGACGTCGTGAGCGAGTTTTACTAGTAACCAGATTTCTTCAGACTGCTGGTTTAACTTGCCGACGGCGATGGAATCTTCGACCTCGGGTAACGCGTTCACTTGCTGATAGATCTCAGCGGTGCCGATTCGTACGCCGCCTGGATTCAATGTCGCATCGCTACGGCCATAAAAAATAAAACCGCCATGTTCGGTTTGCATCACATCGTCGCCGTGGTGCCAGATATCAGTAAACTTGCTCCAATAAGCGTTGTGATAGCGTTCGCCGTCGTCGTGCCAAAAACCGATAGGGAAATTAGGTAGCGAGTTATTGCACGTTAGTTCGCCGCGTTGCTTTGTAATCGCATTTCCCTCGTCGTTCAAAACACGCACGTCGATTCCCAGCCCTGAACCTTGGCATTCGCCTTTGTACACCGGTGAAATAGGGTTCCCAAGTACAAAACACCCACAAATATCCGTGCCGCCAGCGATAGAAGCGAGATGCAAGTCCTGCTTGATGTGCTGATAGACATAATTAAATTGTTCTGGGTAAAGCACCGAACCAGTTGAGCACAGAGTTTTGAGTGATTTCAGGTTATGTTCTAGTTTTGGAGAGCAGTTCGCATGCTCCAGTGCTTCTAAGTATTTCGCTGACGTACCAAACAGTGACACGCTATGTTCTTCCGCTAATCGCCATAAGACCGAGTGATCAGGGTAAACCGGACTACCGTCGTAAATCACTAAGGTTGCACCACTCGCAAGAGCGGAAACATGCCAGTTCCACATCATCCAACCACATGTTGTGTAGTAGAAAACCTTGTCTTGTGGTTTGATATCGCAATGTAGTTGGTGTTCTTTGAGGTGATTGAGCAGGGTTCCGCCTACGGAATGGACAATACACTTTGGTTGCCCCGTTGTGCCAGAAGAATACAAAATGAATAATGGGTCATTAAACAGTGTTGATTGATATTGAACTGGTTTTGGAGAAAAGTGGTGAGTAATATCAGACCAATACACAAAGTCAGAAGTGCTAGCATTCTTAGCATTTTGTAAATATTCGATTTGGCATACGCTAATAGTAGCGTCTTCGGAGGTACTGCTTAACTTACTACTAAGAGTGGTGTTTTTGTCCGTCATATCGAAAGCTTTGCCTCCGAACTGGTAGCCATCACAGCAAAAAAGAACTTTCGGTTTGACCTGACCAAAACGCTCTACGACGCTATCGATACCAAAATCAGGAGAGGTTGAAGTCCAAATGGCGCCAAGGCTGGTAGTAGCCAACATGGCTATAACGGTTTCTGGAAGGTAGGGCAAATAACCCGCAACGACATCGCCTTTGCCAACACCACAATTGAGTAGCCATTGCTGAATGACAGACACTTGTTCGAGCAACTGTGTACCAGTGAGCTGCTTGTGTTCACCGCGTTCATTAGTAAAAACGATAAACTCACGCTCAGGTGTTTGTTCGGCCTGAGAGAGGAGATTCTCTGCGTAGTTAAGCGTGGCGTCAGCAAACCATACGGTGTCCCTATTGACATGGCTCTGAGTAGAATCTGTCTGTGTCCACTTGGGAGCACCAAGGCTTTTGACTTGCGAGCCAATATTTCCAATGACGTTACAGAAATGCCAAGTATGTCGCCAAAATTCGTCATTGTGGCCAATGGACCACTGGTGTAGAGACGTGTAATTGTTGATTACGGCACCTTCGGCTTTGTCTTTATTAACCTTTTCAATGAACCGTAATAAGTTGCTATTGCTGACGCGCTCAGCAGATGGTGACCAAATAGGTGCAGAATTTGGCATAGGTCCCTCAAATTTCAATTCTTTTGAATATGACCAAAACAAAATAAAGGGGCGAACATAGCAGTGTTCGCCCCTTATCTGATCGTTTAAAGTTGTTCGGCAAGCTGAGGTAGTACCTCAAATAAATCACCAACCAATCCATAGTCGGCAACTTCAAAGATAGGAGATTCTGGATCTTTGTTGATCGCGACAATCACTTTGGACTCCTTCATTCCTGCAAGATGCTGGATGGCACCGGAAATCCCAACCGCTATATAAAGCTTAGGCGCAACGATTTTACCGGTTTGACCCACTTGTAAGTCGTTGGCAACAAACCCGGCATCAACCGCCGCGCGAGAAGCGCCAATGGCAGCACCTAGTTTATCGGCAACTTGTTCGATCAACGCGAAGTTCTCTTTGCTACCGACCCCGCGTCCACCTGACACAACCACCTCTGCCGCGCTTAATTCAGGACGCTCTGACACGGTTTTATCGACAGAAACCAATTCAACCAATGGAGTTGAGATGGTGACTTGCTGATGCTCAATGTCAGCTTGGTTGTGACAAGTAACCGGCTCAAACGCAGACGCGCGCACGGTGACGACGCGAACCTTGTCGCTGGTGGTCACTTTGGCAAATGCGTTTCCTGCGTAAATAGGGCGGATAAAAGTGTTTTCATCGATAACTTGGACAATATCGGAAATTTGCCCAACGCCGAACTTCGCTGCTACTCGCGGTGCAAGATCTTTCCCTTTTGATGATGAGCTAGCCCAGATTGCGTCAAAACCTTCAGCAACACTCACTACAATAGGTGCGATACTCTCGGCAAATTGATGCTTAAGTTGCTCATCATCGACACAAATTACGTTTGATATACCATCAACGCGACAAGCTTGCTGAGCGACTTCTTCACACTGGTGGCCCACTACGATCAAAACATTGTCTTGGCTGACTTGTTTTGCTGCATTAACTACTTTGAGTGTGTCCGCATGCAATTGGTTATTGTCATGTTCTGCTATGATTAAGTTCTTCATGAAATCACCTTCGCTTCGTTACGCAGCTTATCGAGAAGCTCTGAGACAGATTCAACCTTGATGCCACCTTTTCTCTGCGCTGGTGGTGTGACTTCTTGAATGGTTTGGCTAAATACCACTTCAACACCCAGAGTGTCAGGTGTGATTGTATCTAACGGCTTGCGCTTGGCTTTCATTATATTAGGCAAAGAGGCAAAACGCGGTTCATTCAGGCGTAAGTCAGTACTGACCACAGCAGGTAGGTTCATCGCGACCGTCATCAAGCCGCCATCCACTTCTCTCACGACCTGAACTTTTTGATCTTCTATCTTCACGTCTGAAGCGAAAGTTGCTTGAGGCCAGTCAAGTAGGGCTGCCAGCATCTGAGCCACTTGGTTGTTGTCGGTATCAATGGATTGTTTACCCGTAATCACAAGCTGTGCTTGTTCTTGCTCAACCAGAGCTTTGAGCAGCTTAGCGACGACCAATGGCTCTATTTTGTCTTCAGTATCGACATGAATAGCGCGATCGGCACCTAACGCAAGCGCAGTACGCAGTTGCTCCTGACATTGGCTACCGCCAGCACTGACAACGATGACTTCATCTGCAATACCTTGCTCTTTTAGTCGTACGGCTTCTTCAACGGCTATTTCGCAAAATGGATTAATCGTCATCTTGACGTTATTGGTTTCAACATCGCTATGGTCCGCTTTCACACGAACTTTAACGTAGGGATCAATGACCCTTTTGATTGGCACTAGTATTTTCACGTTAGATTCCTTTTTACAGTGAAGACTATGTGTTTACAGTGAAGACGATGTGATGACGTCTTTAAAATGATGTTAATTTACCTTTACGTTTGCGTCAACTTTAAATATATTGTTGCTTAACAAGTTGGCAACATGCAAAGAAAAAGGAATGCAATCATGGAAAGAGACTGCATGGAATTTGATGTTCTGATTGTAGGCGCTGGTCCCGCAGGTTTGTCTGCGGCATGCCGAATCAAACAATTAGCAGCAGAAAAAGAACAAGACCTCTCTGTTTGCGTGGTAGAAAAAGGCTCTGAAGTTGGAGCGCATATTTTATCGGGCGCGGTGTTTGAAACGCGAAGTTTGGATGAGCTTTTTCCCGACTGGCAAGAGAAAGGCGCTCCGCTCAATACCAAAGTAAACCAAGATAAAACCTACTATCTAGGCAATGAAATCAATGGTCATGAACTGCCTTCTTGGGCGGTGCCTAATACGTTACATAACAAAGGTAATTACATCATAAGTTTGGGCAGTCTATGCCGATGGATGGCGTTGCAGGCTGAGAACTTGGGGGTGGAGGTCTACCCAGGTTTTACCGCCAGTCAAGCGATCATCGATGAAGATAGTCGTGTTTGTGGCGTGATCACGGGCGATATGGGGTTAGACAAAAATGGTGAACAAAAAGGAAATTTCGAACCTGGTATTGAACTGCGAGCGAAGTTTACTTTATTTGCTGAAGGCGCGCGGGGTCATATTGGTAAGCAATTGATTAACCGATTTAATCTTGCTGAAGAGAAAACGCCTCAACATTACGCTATCGGTTTTAAAGAGCTGTGGGAAATCCCATCAGAGCAGCATCAGCAAGGCTTAGTAGTGCACGGATTAGGTTGGCCGTTATCAAACGAAGCTGCAGGTGGCAGTTACCTCTACCATTTAGAGGGAAACCAAGTTGCCGTCGGGTTGATTGTTGACTTGAATTATAAGAATCCGCACTTGAGTCCATTCGATGAGTTTCAACGTTTTAAACATCACCCGTTGATTGAGCAATACCTCAAAAATGGTAAACGCATTAGTTATGGCGCAAGAGCGATCACCAAGGGCGGTTTCCATTCGCTTCCAACGCAACAGTTTGCTGGTGGCTTGTTGATTGGCTGTGATGCAGGAACGCTTAACGGCGCTAAAATCAAAGGCACGCACACCGCAATGAAATCTGGCATGCTTGCCGCCGAAGCAGTATGTGAAGCCCTTGAGAGTCAGTCAGTTACTGCTGATTATCAAAAGCATTTCAAACAGTCTTGGCTGTATGAAGAACTTTATCAAGCACGTAACTTTTCAAGTGGCATTCACCGCTTTGGATCGTGGCTGGGCGGTGGCTTAGCGCTGCTGGAACATAACGTGTTAAAAGGTAAAGCTAAGTGGCATATCCGCTGTGATAAGCCCGATCACCAGTCTTTGTTATTGGCGGAAAAAAGCAATGAAATTGTCTATCCGAAGCCTGATGGTGTATTAAGTTTCGATCGCCTCTCTTCTGTTTATCTATCCAATATCTTCCATGAGGAAGATCAGCCGTGCCACTTACGTTTGGCGAACCAGCGCATTCCCATCGAGCAGAATCTTGAATTATATGCAGAGCCAGCACAGCGCTATTGCCCGGCTGGCGTTTATGAAATCGTACAAGGGGATCAGCAGCCAGAGCTACTAATAAATGCGGCGAACTGTATCCACTGTAAGACCTGCGACATCAAAGATCCAAGTCAAAATATTACCTGGACACCGCCGGAAGGTGGTGGTGGCCCTAACTATCCGAATATGTAGTCGTCTGAGAATAATTTTTATTAACAATTTATTTACTTAAAGTTTGCGTTAGTTCAAATCTTTCTCGATGAACTCGATTGCAACTTAATCTTTCAAGCACTATTCTGATTTTAAATTGACGTTTACGTAAACTGAATACAAAGTTGATGCATAGGTGTAAAAGCGGTTACCAGTATCAAAGTTAGGTTTGATCAAATAGTGCTCAATGGAACGCACTTAAATAACGAAAGGGAGATCAACTATGGTATCGGAATCGCCTCTGTTGCAGGTAAACGATATTTCATTGGCTTTTGGTGGGGTGAAAGCTCTAACTGACGTGAGCTTCCATGTGAATGAAAAGGAAATTTTTTCAATCATTGGTCCAAACGGTGCAGGTAAAACCTCAATGCTCAATTGCATCTCTGGTCGATACACACCAAACAAAGGCTCTGTAATCTTCGCTGGAGATGATGTAACCAAACGAACACCTAGCCAACGAGCTGAGTTAGGGTTGGGAAGGACCTTCCAGAACTTAGCACTCTTTTCTCATATGTCGGTACTCGACAACATTATGGTTGGTCGACATCACCTACTGAAAAACAACTTCGTCACAGGGCCACTTTACTGGTTCTCTAACGCGCAGAAAGAAGAAATGGCGCACCGTAAATACGTAGAAGACGTAATCGATTTTCTTGAAATCCAGCACATCCGCAAAGCCACCGCTGGCACGCTATCTTACGGTTTACGTAAACGTGTAGAGCTTGCTCGTGCCATTGCCTTAAAACCTAAGTTACTGCTGCTTGATGAACCAATGGCAGGCATGAACTTGGAAGAAAAGGAAGACATGGCGCGTTACATCATGGATCTGAATGAAGAGTTAGACATCACCATCATCATGATCGAGCACGATATGGGCGTGGTGATGGATATCTCTAACCGCGTATTGGTGTTGGATTTTGGTAAACACATTGCGATGGGCGAGCCAGAAGAAGTGATGGCCAACCCACATGTGAAACAAGCGTACTTAGGCGAAGAGCTACCGACATTAGAGGAGAGTGCATAATGGCACAGCAACATAATGATTGGGCAGATATAACCCGCTTAGATACCTTTCCAAAAGTGTTGCAGCACAATGCCAAGAAATGGCCCGAGCAAGTCGCAATGCGTGAAAAGGAGTTTGGTATTTGGCGAGAGTTCACTTGGCAAGATTATGAAAATCGAGTGAAGTGGATGGCTCTGGCACTGCAAGATTTAGGTGTTGGTGAGCAAGACGTTGTTGGTTTGCTGGGTGATAACCGCCCGGAATGGGTATGGGGCGAGTTGGCTGCCCATGCGATCAAAGGTTTCTCGCTGGGCATCTATCAAGATTCCATGCACGAAGAAGTGGCGTACCTCATCAACTATGCCAAAGCAAAAGTCGTGGTTGCCGAAGATGAAGAACAATGCGACAAACTACTTGAACTCGGTGATGAGATCCCAAGCGTAGAATTCATTATCTATTGTGACCCGCGTGGAATGCGCAAGTACGACGACCCACGACTGATTGATGTTGAGCAGGTCTATAAAAAAGGTCAACTGATCGACAAAGCGGATCCGGATAAATATCTCAATATGGTTGCGGCAACCAAAGGCAGCGATCTTTCGATTCTTTGTACCACGTCGGGTACGACTTCCAAACCAAAATTAGCTCAGCTACACAGCGGCACGTTCTTGGATCACTGTGCGGCTTATCTGCGTGCAGACCCGCGCTCCCCAGGCGACAACTACGTTTCTGTTCTGCCTTTGCCTTGGATTATGGAGCAGGTGTATGTGGTTGGTCAGGCGTTGATTTCTCGTCAAATCGTTAACTTCGTGGAAGAACAAGAAACCATGATGTCCGACTTGCGCGAAATTGGCCCGAACTTCGTCCTACTTGCACCGCGTGTATGGGAAAACATTGTGGCAGACGTGTCTGCGCGAATGATGGATTCCACACCGTTTAAGCAGAAGATGTACAAACTGGGCATGAGCTTAGCCAACAAAGCGCTGGAGCAGGGTAAACGCTCTAAGTTGGCTGAATGGATTCTTCTGCGTGCTCTGCGTGACCGCTTAGGTTTCTCGAATCTAGCATCTGCTGCGACGGGTGGTGCGGCGATGGGACCGGACACGTTCCGTTATCTGCAAGCGATCGGCGTACCACTCAAGCAGCTTTACGGTCAAACCGAAATGTGTGGTGCGTACACCGTCCACCAAGCCGATGACGTGGATTACGATTCCGTCGGCGTCGCGTTTGACAATGCAGAAGTGAAAGTCATCAACCCAGACAGCAATGGCGTGGGTGAGATCATCGCGAAAAGTACCGGCATGTTTACTGGCTACCTGAACAACCAGGAAGCGTATGACGAAGACGTACAAGACGGATGGATGCATACGGGTGATGCGGGCTATTTTAAAGATTCCGGTCACTTGGTGGTGATTGATCGTCTGAAAGACATGTCGGAAACCAGCCATGGCGACCGCTACTCTCCGCAGTTCATTGAAAACAAACTCAAGTTCTCGCCGTTTATTGCAGAAGCCGTAGTGGTGGGCAAAGGTCGACCTTGGCTATCCGCCATCATCTGTATTCGCTACGCGATTGTTGCGAAGTGGGCAGAGCAGCGCGGTTTGGCATTCACTAACTACACCAACTTATCCGCTCAACCAGAAGTGTATCAAGCGATTCGTGAAGAAGTACTGAAAGTGAACGAATCACTGCCGGATGCACAGAAGATCAGCAAATTCATTCTACTTTACAAAGAGCTAGATGCCGACGATGGCGAGTTAACTCGTACGCGTAAAGTGCGCCGTGGTGTGGTTGCGGAGAAATACGGAGACATCATCGAAACCATCTACAGCGACGATCCAAAAGTCGATGTGGATACGGTGATCACTTATCAGGATGGCACCAAAACACGCATTCAAACGTCGCTAGTGATTGAAACGCTTATTGAACATGAGCCAACACTGGTGGATAGCGAACAACGGAGGATCGCATAGTGAATACGGATTTATTACTGCAACTCGTCATTAATGGCGTGATCGTTGGCATGTTGTATGGCGTTGTCGCCATGTGCTTTGTATTGATTTACAAATCGACCCAGGTGGTCAACTTTGCTCAGGGTGAGTTCTTGTTGATTGGCGCGTGGGTATGTTGGGCGGCATTGGTACACCTACAGTTACCGTTTTTTATCGGCTTTTTACTCACGCTTGCGTTCATGATGGTGTTCGGTATTGCGGTGCAAACCATTGTGCTCAGGCCGTTAATTGGTGAGCCGATTATCTCGGTGATCATGGTGACCATCGGTCTGTCCATGTTCTTCCAAGCATTGATGAAATGGATATTTGGTGTCTCGGCTGTGTCGTATCCGCAAGTGTTCGAAACAAATGTGGTGAATATCGGTGGTTTGAACGTTGAGTTCGCTTACATTCTGAGTTTGATCTTCTCGATGCTCATCATGGGCGCGTTCTACTGGTTCTTCAAATTTAGCAAAATGGGTCTGGCAATGCGCGCAACGGCATTTAACCAGCAAGTAGCCCAGAGTCTTGGCATTTCCATCAAGAAAGTGTTCGCCATTAGTTGGGCTATTTCGGCAATGGTATCTGCAACAGCAGGGATTGTTATCGGGATCGTTAACGGCGTATCTGACGCGCTATCCATTATTGGTATCAAAGTTTTCCCAGCCGTTATTTTAGGTGGCTTAGATTCTGTAGTCGGCGCAATTGTCGGTGGCATCACCATCGGGGTGCTAGAAAACTTGGCTGAGTTTTTTGATAGCCAATACCTGCAAGTGGGTAACCTGTACAACATCGCACCATTCTATGTGCTGTTAATCATTCTTGCCTTCAAGCCATACGGCCTGTTTGGTACCAAAGATATCGAGCGTATTTAAGGAGAAATAACATGGCTCAACTTAGCATGCGCCCATGTGGGGATTTTCGAACCACATACAAAAGTGATACGCCAATTTTTGAAACCAAAACCATCAGAAGCCTTGCGATTGCAGGTGTCATCGCCATGCTGGCAGCACCGCTGGTCTTGGATATTTACTTCCTAAACCTGTTTATTCAGATTGCATACCTCGGTATCGCGGCATTGGGCTTAAACATTCTGGTTGGTTTTACCGGACAAATCTCGCTAGGTCACGGTGCGTTCTTTGGCTTTGGCGCCTTTGCATCGGCTTGGCTAAATAACCAGTTTAACATTCCAGTCGTGTTTGCGATTCCGCTCGCGGGTTACTTAACCATGATTGTAGGGATGCTGTTTGGTCTGCCAGCGGCTCGAATTAAAGGTTTATATCTAGCTATCGCAACGTTGGCGGCGCAGTTTATTTTAGAGGACTTCTTTGCTCGTGCAGACTGGTTCAGTGGCGGCTCATATGGTGCTGGTGCAAACCCTATCAATCTGTTTGGCTTTGAGTTTACGACCGACGAAAGTTTCTTCTACATCGCTCTATTTGCGCTGATCTTCATGTATATGTGGGCATCGAACTTGATCCGTTCTCGTGATGGTCGCGCGTTTGTCTCGGTACGAGATCACTATCTGTCGGCAGAAATCATGGGCATCAACCTAACTAAGTATCGTCTGCTCTCATTTGGTGTATGCGCATTCTATGCGGGCATCGGGGGCGCACTCTACGGACATTATCTAGGTTTTGTATCAGCAGAAGGTTTCACCATCATGATGTCTATCCAGTTTTTGGCAATGATCATCATTGGTGGCTTGGGTTCAGTCAAAGGCACATTGATGGGTACGATATTTATCGTATTGCTGCCTGAAGTTTTGGAGTTTGGCGTGACGGGGTTGGCTGAGTTTAGCAATAACACTTCGTTCATTGATGGCCTGGCTTACTTCAAAGAAATGGCGATTGGTTTAGTCATCATGCTGTTCCTCATTTTCGAACCTCAAGGGTTATCGCATCGCTGGCAACAGATTCGAGCATATTGGAAACACTATCCGTTCTCATATTAACGTGGAATTAAGTGGAATATACCTCAATAACAAGGACAACGAGTTATGAACAAAGGACATTTAGCGACAACGTTGGTGCTATCTTCGGCACTGTTTACTACCGCCACTTGGGCAAAAGACTCTGTATTTGTCGGGCAATTGGTCGACTTTTCTGGACCAACAGCCTACGTGAGTAAGCCTTATGGTTCTGGTGTGCGAGACGCATTACGCTGGATCAACCAAAACGGTGGCATTAACGGTACTGAGCTCGAATTTGAAACGGTAGACATGGCGTATAAAGTGCCAGTAGCCATTTCCAACTACAAACGTTGGGTGGCGCGTAAAGACATGGTTGCGCTACAAGGTTGGGGCACGGCAGATACCGAAGCACTCATCTCGTTTGTGACCAAAGACAAAGTGCCAGTGTTCTCTGCCTCTTATTCAGGTCACTTAACGGACCCAACCGGCAAGAACCCAAAAACCGCGAAACCAGCGCCTTATAACTTCTTCTATGGTGCGTCGTACTCAGATGCGTGTCGTGCACTAGTGAAGTGGGCGAAAGAAGATTGGGAATCAAAGGGCAACCAAGGTGCGCCGAAATTTACCCATATTGGCGATAACCACCCATTCCCGAATGCGCCAAAAGAAGCGTGTGCAGAATATGCTGAAGAGCTTGGTTTTGAGGTACAAAACCCAGTCGTTGTGTCACTCAAACCGGGTGATTTCAAAGCACAATGTCTGTCACTCAAAGAGTCTGGCACCAACTACGGTTACATTGCCAATATCGGTAGCTCGGTAATCTCACTCGTGAAGTCTTGTAATACGGTTGGTACAGAGTTCCAGTACATGGCGAACATTTGGGGCGGTGACAAACCAGTACTTGAAGCGGCGGGCGATGGCCTTAAAGATTATGTTTTTCCTGGCATGACGGCGTTTTGGGGAGACGATAACGAAGGCATGAAACTGGTTCGTGAGATTTCTAAGCAGTCTGAATCAGAGCCTGGCGAGTTTAGAACTCACCACTACATTCGCGGCATTTGTTCTGCGTTCTACATGAAAGAAGCGATGGAGTGGGCGAAAGACAACGGTGGCATCACGGGTGAAAACATCAAGAAGGGCATGTATGTCCATGACAACTGGGTCCCACAAGGCTTAGAAGGTGTTTGTGTACCTGCGAACTGGAAACCGGAAGATCACCGTGGCACAACAACCGTGAACGTGTTTATGGGTAACAACAACGGCGGCGCAGTTGATATTAAGAAAGTATCTCAGGTGACATTGTCACGTCGTGACGATTGGCTAGGTTACTAATCGACGACTTATTAATAACAAAGCTTACTGAAAATAAGGATGGATGAGAGGACACTCTCACCCTAGCAAGGAGTAGCTTGATGGCTGAATTAGCAACGAATATCGAACCGGCAGAAATACTGCTTTCAGTGAACAACATTGAAGTCGTCTACGACGAAGTAATACTAGTACTTCGCGGTGTGAGCTTAGAAGTTCCAAAAGGGCAGATAGTGACCTTACTGGGTGCCAACGGTGCGGGTAAATCAACGACGTTGAAAGCCATTTCTGGTTTGTTGAAAACCGAAGATGGTGAAGTGACGCGCGGCGAAATCAACTTCATGGGCGAGCGCATAGACAACAAAAGCCCGGAAGAGATCGTCCGTTCGGGCATCTTCCAAGTTATGGAAGGGCGCCGAATTGTTGAAGATATGACGGTAATAGAAAATCTTCGCTTAGGCGCTTATACACGCACTGACAACGAAGTTGAACAAGACATCGAAATGGTGTTTGATTATTTCCCTCGTCTTAAAGAGCGCACTGGTCTAGCGGGTTATTTGTCAGGTGGTGAGCAGCAAATGCTAGCGATTGGTCGTGCACTGATGGCTCGTCCAAAAATGATCTTGTTGGATGAACCTTCGATGGGGCTTTCGCCGCTATTGGTGAAGGAGGTGTTCAGCATTATTAACAAGATTAATAAAGAACAAGGCATTACCATGCTTTTGGTTGAGCAGAATGCCAACTTTGCCCTTCAAGCGGCCGATTACGGTTACATCATGGAATCAGGCAAAATCGTACTGGATGGCAGCAAGCACGAACTGCTAAACAATGAAGATGTGAAAGAGTTCTACCTTGGCGGCGGCGATGAAGATCGCAAGAGCTTCAAGAATCTGAAATCTTACAAACGTCGTAAGCGTTGGTTGTAAGGAGCGATGATGAACGAACTATTTGATGCGAAAGAGTCTTTGTCTCCACAGGCACGAGAAGAATCGCTGTTTCAACGTCTGCCAACGTTGATTGAAAATGCAAAAGCCAACAGCGAACATTATGCGGCGCATTTTGCTGAGTTAGAGCCTACGTTGGCGAATAATCGTGAAGGGCTTGCTCAGTTTCCGATTACGCGCAAATTCAATGTGCCAAACCAGCAGCAACTTAAACCGCCGTTTGGTGGTTTAAATAGTGTTGCGGTTGGTCAGATGGCGCGTGTTTTTCAGTCTCCGGGGCCTTTGTATGAGGCACAAACGGATGAGGCGGATTTCTGGCGTATGGGGCGCGCGTTCCACGCAGCTGGGTTTTGTGCGGGCGATTTAGTGCATAACACGCTCTCTTACCATTTCTCGCCTGGCGGATTTATTATGGATGGAGGCGCAAGAGCTTGTGGCTGTGCGGTATTTCCGGCGGGTGTCGGGAATACCGAAGCACAAATTGAAGCGATTAAACAGCTGCAGCCAACGGGTTATACGGGCACGCCTTCTTACTTGCTGACGTTGTTACAAAAGTACCAAGAACAATACGGTGAGTCGCCGAGTTTTACCAAAGCGCTGGTCTCTGGTGAAGCGGTCACCGCAGACATGCAACAGATGTTTGAGGACAAAGGCATTGCAGTCTCTCAAGCCTACGCAAGTGCAGAGCTTGGTTTGATTGCTTATCAAGTGTCTGGCGAGCAAGGCTTGGTGATTGCCGAAGATATCATCGTGGAAATCGTTAATCCTGATGGCATTCCTGTACAACCGGGAGAAGTAGGCGAAGTGGTCGTGACATCGCTCGATGAGAAGTTTCCGCTGATTCGCTACGCAACGGGAGATTTATCGGCATACCTAGAAACGGGCTCGGATTCGCCACGCACGAATGCGCGAATTAAAGGCTGGATGGGGCGTGCGGACTCAGCGGTGAAAGTGAAAGGCCTGTTTGTTTATCCGCATCAGATCCAAGAAGTCTGTCGTCGCCACGATATTAAAGGCTCCTTGAAAATTGAGCGCGATGGCTTCAACGATACCATTACTTTCTGCTGTCATGATGTTCATGTCTCGGCAGAGGACATTCAAGCGACACTTCAGTCTGTCACCAAACTGAAAGGCAATGTCCAGTTTGTACCGAACCAAGCGGAGCAGCCGTTAATCAATGACCTGCGCAGTTAACCCATCATTGTAAAACGCATTTATAAAAAGCTAACAACGTAAAAATCAAAGGCTAGGAGAGGGGATACCACATTGTGCTGCGTATCCCTTTCTTTTTGTGCCAGTACAATTAGGAGGGCGATAAATGAAGCAGGCACCGACCATCAATCAACAGTTTTGGGATAATTTGTTTACCCAAGGCACCATGCCGTGGGATGCCAAAACCACACCTCAAGAGCTAAAAGCTTACCTAGAAAAAGCGCTTCATAGCGGTCAGTCTGTATTTATCCCTGGCTGTGGTGTTGCTTATGAACTCAGCTCTTTTATTCAATATGGGCATGATGTGATCGCGATGGATTACAGCCAACAAGCAGTAAAAATGGCGCAATCGACGTTAGGCAAGCACAAAGATAAAGTCGTGCTGGGGGATGTATTTAACGCTGACTCTACGCACTCATTTGATGTGATTTACGAGCGTGCCTTTCTCGCTGCACTACCGAGAGACCAGTGGCCAGATTACTTTGCTATGGTGGATAAATTGCTGCCAAGAGACGGTTTGTTAATTGGTTATTTCGTTATAGATGATGATTACCACTCTCGCTTCCCTCCATTTTGTTTGCGAAGTGGGGAGTTGGAGGGTTATCTAGAACCGACGTTTAAGCTTGTGGAATCCTCAGTGGTGGCAAACAGTGTTGAGGTTTTTAAAGGTAGAGAGCGCTGGATGGTGTGGCAGAAAAGTTGCCGTATTTAAACGCTATGGCATCAAATAATGAATACAAAATCAGCGTCACATAATGCATATTTTAAAGACAATTATTCTTGTGGTAACGATAAGTGTTGTGAATTGGCGAAGTTGTGAGAAATGTAGATCATGTCCTTTGAAAACATAAGGATATATAATATGGACAAATCATTTTCTCTCATCGATAAGCCTACCTTCTTAGGCTCACTCTTTCTTTTACTCAGCGTCGTTATACCTTTAATTTTATTTCCCACACAAGGTGCGGATTGGATAGCTTCGGCCAAATTTTTCATGACCGATAAGCTTGGTGTGTTATACCTCGCACTGGGTATCGCAGCAATGTGTTTTATGATTTACACGGTGTTCAGCGATCTTGGCCAAATCAAACTTGGTGAAGCCGACGAGCAACCAGAATTTGGTAACGCCTCATGGGCTGCAATGCTATTTTGTGGAGGTATTGGTGCAAGTATTCTGTATTGGGGGTGTATCGAGTGGGCATACTACTATCAATCACCACCATTTCAGTTGGAAGCAGGCAGTGAAGAAGCCATTCGCTGGGCCGCGACTTATGGTCTGTTTCACTGGGGACCGATCGCTTGGTCAATTTACCTTATTCCTGCTCTGCCTATCGCTTACTTCTTTTATGTACGCAAACAACCTGTTTTGAAAATCTCTAGTGCGTTAATGCCTGTATTAGGAGAAAAGCGCGCAAACGGTGGTATTGGCAAGTTTATCGATGTGCTGTTTATTTTTGGTATGTTGGGTGGCGCGGCGACTACGCTTGGCTTAGCAGCGCCTCTTATCAACGGTGGTCTACATCATATCTTCGGTCTTCCAAACAATACCTTCAGCCAAGTGGCTGTATTACTTCTCTGTACTGCGATTTTTGGTTACTCCGCGTATGCAGGGCTTGAGAAGGGGATCAAATTCCTTAGTAACATTAACTTCTGGGGTGCGATGGGCTTGTTACTCTTTGTACTTGCCGTTGGGCCAACCGTGTTCATGTTAGAAACGGGCTTAGATTCTATTGGTCGTATGTTGTCTAACTTCTTTGTTATGGCAACCTGGGCGGAGCCGTTTGGTGGTTATGGTGAGTTTACAGATACACACTTCCCGCAAGACTGGACTATTTTCTACTGGGCATGGTGGTTGGTCTTTGCTCCTTGCATGGGATTGTTTGTTGCGCGTATCTCGCGTGGAAGAACGATCAAACAGATGGTCGTAGGTTCGATATTTTACGGTTCTTTAGGTTGTTTCTTATTCTTCATTGTTTTAGGTAACTACGGGTTATCGTTGCAATTGACGGGTGAGCTTGATGTCATCGCAATCCTCAACGAATCGGGCGCACCGGCGGCAATTTTTGCAACGTTAGATACACTGCCGTTAGGGCCAATCGTTATTGGTGTTTTTACACTGTTGTGTATCATTTTTACGGCGACGTCGTTTGACTCTATCTCGTACATTCTTGCGTCTGTGGTTCAAAATGATGTGACGGAAGAACCGATGCGCTGGAACCGTTTGTTCTGGGCGTTTACTTTGTCTTTTCTGCCAACCGTCCTAATGTTCATGGGAGGTTTATCGACATTACAAACCGCTGCGATCGTGGGCGGTTTACCATTGCTAGTTATCTCGGTGATGTTGATGGTGTCCTTTGTTCGCGCGGCGAGCCTAGATATTAAACATCAAGCAGAATACGAAGAGCCAACCATTAACATTGAAGAACTGCCGGAAATTGACCCTTGGTCAACAGAGGGAATGGCTTTGGCGAAATTTGAGCGCTTTAAAGACTTAGCTCAACAGGCGGCTGAAGAAGAGCGCGAAGCAATGGCAGCCCTGATGAGCATGCGTAAGAGAATTCGCGCATTTGCCTTAGAACATAGCTGTGAATCTGGGTTTTCGGACCATCATTTACCAGAAGAGATGCAAGCAGAGCTACAACAACTAACCGAAGCGCTTGAGTTGGCTCAACAGAAGAAACAAGAACTGTCTGAACAAGCCCAAGAATCTCGAATGGAATTTAATTATGTGTTATTAGGCGGCGCGTCGGCAGGTTTAGCAACGTCGCAGGCTTAAGAACAGACACACAAGAGCCGAGTACAAACTCGGCTCTTTTTTGGCGTGGATACCTTACAGTTAAAGATTCTGCTCAGTCAGTGTTAATGCTTATACTATTTTAGGTTGACCATCTGATGCGGTGGCACCGCCGTCTACAGGTAGGTTTACGCCATTAATGAAAGATGCGTCATCACTTGCCAAGAAAGTCACGACGGACGCAATTTCTTCAGGTTCGGCGGCTCGGCCGAGCGCAATGCGCTCATTGAATTTATCGCGGATTTCCTGCGGCCAGCCGTTCGTCATGTTGGTTTTTACTAAGCTTGGGCATACGGCGTTAATTCTTACGCCCTCCGCACCATGGTCCAATGCCATCGCTCTAGTAAGGTTGACCACAGCGCCTTTACTCGCGCAATAGAATGCGGCACCCCAGTCACCACCCAAACCAGAAACGGACGCGGTATTCACCATACAACCTTTCGTTTTTAAGAGTTCAGGTAACGCAAACTTCGCGCAATAAACGACGCCGTCAATGTTTACACCAGAGATCTTCTTCCAGTCTTCCACACTACCTTCAATCACTGAACCTGGGACATGTACACCAGCATTGTTTACTAAAATATCCAGTTTACCGAAACGGGTAACAACATCAGAAATCAGTGCTGCGACTTTGCCTGGGTCAGAAACATCAATGGAATGTGCAGACACGCGCTGTTTATCAAAGCCCTCAACGGCGTTTGCCAACTGCTCTTCATTCCAATCGGCAAGAGCGACGTTTGCGCCTTCTTCATACAGACGTTTTGCGATGGCCAAACCAATACCATTTGCAGAACCAGTGACGAGTGCGACTTTATTTTTTAATCCTCTCATGCGATTTCTCCTTCGAAACTTACAAAAACGGGATCTTGATTTTTCTCTGTGCGCGGCAACATCAGTTTGTCGTTGTCGCTGTAATCTACGGGGATAGCGACCACTGCTGGTCCTTCAACGTCCATGGCTTTATTCAATGTCGGTAGCAATTCGTGTTGACTAGTCACTGCGAAGCCTTTCGCGTCAAATGATTCGGCATACGCTTTGAAGTCAATTGGACCAAATTTCACACCAGAGCAGCGCTGATATTTGTTGATCTCTTGCATTTCTACCATGTTGTAGGCGTTATCAACCCACACAATATGGACGATATTGCAGTTCAGTCTAACCGCGGTTTC
This sequence comes from Vibrio diabolicus, assembly GCF_011801455.1. Taxonomy (NCBI): domain Bacteria; kingdom Pseudomonadati; phylum Pseudomonadota; class Gammaproteobacteria; order Vibrionales; family Vibrionaceae; genus Vibrio; species Vibrio diabolicus. Next base: position 669,105 of record NZ_CP042452.1, read on the forward strand.
TAACTCCATGCTCGATTGCATAAAACCGCCGTCTCCCGATATCGATACCACTTTACTACCAGGTTTTAGTAGGCTGGCACCAATGGCCCATGGCAGTGCAACGCCCATCGTTTGTTGGCCGTTAGACACCAGCATTTGGCGAGCTCGAAAACAACTTAAGTAACGAGCGATCCAGATGTGGAAGCTCCCCATATCAAGACATAGCGTGGTATCTGGTGTGATGATAGATTGCATGGCTTTAATCAGTGCCAGTGGATGAAATCCTTGCTTGTTATAGACATTGGGATAGGTTTTGATCACTTGCCGTTGCAGTGCTACCTCTTCCAGTACTGAAAGTGCTGTTGGGGAAAGACGAGCATATTCAGAGATGTAGCTACCCATTTTGTCTAATGACTGCGCAATGTTTCCGACGATTTCAACACAAGGCTGATAATTAAGTTGGTATTCAGCCGGTTCAATATCGAGGTGAATCACTGGGTTGCGGTGGCTGTTCCAAAGCTCAGGGTCATACTCTATTGGGCTAAAGCCGATGGTGAGAATTAAATCGGCGTCCCGCAGTAAAACATCGCCAGGTTGGTTGTTAAATAAACCAACACGACCAGCAAAGTGGTGATAGTAGTTGATGTCTACGGTCCCGGCGGCCTGGTAAGTGCCGACAACGGGTAGCTGCGTATTTTGAAGAAATCGGGCAATAGCAGCAGCGTTTTGACTGCGGCTCGCGTGAAGGCCAAGTAAAACCACACAGCGCTTTGCTTTACTGATTCGACTGACCGCTTCTTCGATTGCTGCGATGTCTGCGCAACCAGGCTGTGTGTAAGGCGAGGGGACAATAATGTCCGTTTGGGTTTGCTCGGATAAAACATCTTGGGGGAGACTCAAAAAGCAAGCCCCAGGACGACCTGACTCTGCGATACGAAATGCGTTCGCCATGATCTCGCTTGCGGCGTCCACATGCTGCACTTCAGCACTGAACTTGGTTATAGAGCGAAAAATACTGACGGTATCCATGCTTTGGTGTGTTTGTTTTTGCTGGTCAGTTCGTTTCACCGCACCACCGATAGCAATCAGCGGATCGCCTTCGGAGTTTGCTGTTGCCACCCCTGTAACTAGGTTTCCACAGCCTGGACCTGACGTAACCATTGTGACGCCTGCTTTGCCGGTTAGTCTTCCCATAACGCCCGCCATAAACGCGCCGTTAGCCTCGTGACGTACAGGAATCATTTGGATGTTAGTGTCTTCAATCGCATCGAACAGTCGATCGATTTTTGCACCGGGAATACCGAAAATGTACTTAATGCCGAGAGACTCTAGCTGTTGAGCGATCAACTGAGCTCCATTTTTATTTGAAGGTTTGGATTGCATTTGTTGTCCTTATTATTTGCCTGACTTTGTTACTTTTCCGCCTTTTCTATAGCGGTATTTATATCTTCCGGAGCCAAATTGGCGTTGAGAAAGTCTGTCGATACTGGTGTATCAATCACTAGCCGCGAGACTTTGCCAATCTGGAGAAATCCTGACGAAATGCTGTAATCCTGAATATGACCACCTCCTTGGCGGTCATCGGTAATAAAATGTTCGTGATAGCCGGGTACATTGATGCCAGTCGTATATTTAGGACTGCGAAAGCCGGCGACCACGCCTTGCTTATGCGTGAAGCGGAATGTCGGTTGTTCTTTGACCACTTCAAGCATTGGCCGATAAGGGCGTGTTTGTTTAGGTACGGTGCGAGTACGAACTGAATCGAAAACGCCATCAATGCGCACTGCGCAAAATAGGTTATCGCTTGGAACCATGTCGTCTATGAGGCTATGGACTTCATGACGTGACATGCGCGATGTCAGTGGCAGCTCGATATCAGGCTTAAAAAAAGTCATGACAGCAAAGGGCGTTTTTTGCGCCAGGTCTGCCGGGTTTGCGGAGCCATCCGACTTGAGTTGGAAAACTTCCTTATCAAAAGCAATCAACTCACCATCCAATTCATTGAACGTACCTAAACCAAAATCCCCATGTTTCAGTAGTTCTTCTATGGTTGTTGAGCCTTCGTAAACACCAGCGATCAAAGCACTCATTAACGAAGTCTGATAAATCTCACCATCTCCGGTAACGTGATGGTATTCAGAAAATTCTTTCGCTACTTCAAGCGAACAAGCACATAGAGGGTTATAAAATCCACGCATGAGTAAGACCAGTTATGCAATGAAGAGTATATTTAGATTGACTTCTACACGGTGCTAAATCCAATATAAAAAAGATTTATTTTGATATGGAAAATATATGGAATTTCGCTACCTGAAGTATTTTGTCGCGGTCGCCGAGACTCGTCACTTTACCCGAGCAGCTGAACAGCTAGGGATTGCGCAACCTCCTTTGAGTCAACAAATCAAAAAGCTAGAGCACGAGCTTGGCGTGGACCTATTTAAGCGCTTGTCTAGAGGAGTCGAGCTGACCCATGCAGGGCAAGTCTTTTATACGGATGCGGTAAATATTCTTGCTGATGTGGAACGCGCTAAAGCAAAAGCCCGACAGATTGCCCGTGGTGAAAATACGCAGGTTAAAATCGGGTTCGCGACGTCAACATCAACTTGCATTAAGGTATTGGAGAGAATTGGGCGTATTCAAGAGAATGGGGTTCATTTACAGACGGCGGAACTGTCAATGCCAGAGCTTGCCACTCAGTTAAAAAGCAAACAACTTGATCTCGCAATCATGCGGCTACCCTGTTACGCCAGTGAGCCTTTTGAGCACAAGGTGTTGTTTAACGACCCGTTTGTCGCGGTGATTCCGGCGGGCCACGAACTGGCAAAATATCCCTGTATCCAGATGAAACAGTTGAGAGGCCATAAAATTTTACTGTTTCCACGAGAGACTGGACCCGCATTGTTTGATGGCATGAGCACACTTTTTGCCGACGCAGGAGTAAGGCTCGAACCACAGTTCGCAGCACCGCAACTTCGTACGACGATTGCCATGGCGCAGGCCGGGTTAGGTATTGCTCTCGTTCCGAGCTCACTGGCTGAACATCTCGATGATTCCGCGACAGTCGCCGAGATTGATGATATCCCTCTCACTAGTCGCGTTGTTGTTGCTTGGGAGGCATCTAATCTCAATAAACAAGCGCTAAAAGTAGCCATGCACATCGGTCATGTTGAGGCTTAAAGATGAGTCATCGAACTGGCTCTGATAGCCACAGGCAAATGTGATACTCTCCCTCGTTATATGCAAAGCTATGCTTTGGTTGAATAGACAAATCTTACTCAACGAATAGAACTTACTGAGGATGTACCAATGATATACGCTGCGGTCTTTGATATGGACGGGTTGCTGATTGATTCAGAACCTTTGTGGAAGGAAGCGGAAAAGCAGGTGTTTTCATCAGTTGGCGTCCAGGTGACCGAAGTACTGTCAAAGCAGACTGCAACGATGACGACAGATGAAGTAACAAGGTTTTGGTATGAACGTAATCCTTGGCAAGAAAAGAGCCTAGAAGAAGTAGAGAATGCTGTTGTGGATAAAGTGGAGGCATTAATAATTGAAAAAGGATGCGAATTAGAGGGTGTTACAGAAACACTCAAATGGCTTAAGGAAAAAGGGTTTAAGATAGGGCTGTCTACTAATTCACCTTATCAACTCATTCCCACCATTTTGAACAAACTCGGTATTGCCAGTTACTTTGACGCGATATCATCGTCAGACGATGTAGAACAGGGCAAGCCAGAGCCAGATGTCTACCTTTCAACAATCAATAAACTAGGTGTAGACTCAAGTAACTGTATTGCCTTTGAAGACTCTTATTCGGGTATGCTTGCTGCAACACGAGCAAACATAAAAACAGTCGTGATACCTCAACCTGATAAGTTCTATCAAGAGTTTAATGAAGCCAGTCTAAAGCTGCAAAAGCTATCAGAGTTTAATGAAAGCCATTTGGCGAGTTTAATGGACTTGAGTTTGAGAGCAACAATTGCACCAACACCGCATGAAAGTTTTTAGAAGAAGGACTTGATTGTGAACAGTCGATCGCTGAAAAAATACCTACTGCCAATGTTCTTATTGGTTTTACCTATAGAATCATTCGCAAAAGATACGACTATGTTGGACGAGCTCAATAATCGATTTGTTACATTTGAAAGGCGATTTGATGATTGCATCAACTCTTCTTCTCAAAATGATGTGAGTGAAAACATTGTCGATAAGATTCAAGCGCTTAATATTGATTTTGAAATTTCGGTTGGCTATTTATACAAACAATCACTTTATTTATGCTCTGATAATGAATTCAGTGAGTTAGCAAGGATTATCATGATAATTGAAACCTCCGATAATGATGGATTGCAATTATCAAAGGCAAAAGCTAGTCAAATTAGAAAGCTACTTTTTAGCAAAGTGGATTTACGTTTAGAGTCGAAGTTTCAAAGTTTACCGCAAGATAAAAAGGAAGCATTACTGAACCTTGCGAAAAAGCTTGAACCTTTTGATCTCGTAAGCATGCATGAACGACTGCAGGCAATGTAGACTTATGAAAGAGTGTTTTGAGTAGATTCTTAACGCTTGGCTTTATCATTAAGATTGAGTATTAGGTTCAACGCCTCTAGCTCTTACACAAGATCTAGAGGCATCCATTTTTTTATTGACTTAAAAGTCCCGAGCTAAGACTTTAACCCTGCAGCGGTCATCATGACGCGAAATAACATAGACACTAACCCTAATGCAGCGACGCTAACGATCCAAATTCCAACCATCCAAGCCCATTGGCGGCACCAATTTTTGACTTTCATACTCACTCCTTATCAACTCGTTAATGGTACGCTTCGTCTTCTTTCACTTTTCCAGAGAAGACGTAGTAACTCCAAAAGGTGTAAGCCAGAATGATCGGGATGATGATCACTGCTCCAACGAGCATAAAGCGTTGACTGCTTGCAGGAGCGGCTGCTTCCCATATTGATATGCTAGGAGGAATGATATTTGGCCAGATACTGATGCCAAGCCCAGCGAACCCGAGAATCACGATCACCAATGCCATCACGAAAGGGCTGCGCTCTTTACGCTTTTTAACGGAGTCGGCAATCTTCAAACATACCAGCCCAGTAATGACAGGTACGGGCAGTAAGTAGAACAAATTAGGCAGAGAAAACCATCTTTCCGCAATGGCAGGGTAAGCAAGTGGAGTCCAAGCGCTCACAATGACTAATGCGGAGATCATCGCCAGTAGTGTTTTGTTAGTGAAGCGGTACATCGTGTTTTGCAGTTCACCTTCCGTCTTCATGATGAGCCATGTGCTACCAAGCAGCGCGTAGGTTGCGACTAAACCGAAGCCACAAAAGATGGGAAAAGGGCTGAGCCAGTCGAGTTGGCTACCTACGAAGACGCGGTTTTCCACTGCAAAGCCCTGAATTACCGCGCCAACAACGATGCCTTGGAAAAACGTGGTTAAAATCGAGCCGACCATAAAAGAGCGGTCCCAGAACTTTAAGTGGTTTTCCAATGCTTTAAAGCGAAACTCAAATGCTACGCCACGAAAGATCAAAGCAATCAACATCAACGTTAAAGGGATGGTTAGTGCTTCAATAATTACTGCGTAAGCCATGGGAAAAGCGCCAAATAGAGATGCACCTCCAAGCACAATCCAAGTTTCGTTACCATCCCAAACAGGCGCGACACTGTTGACCATGACGTCTTTTTGTTTTTCATCCTTGATGAAGGGCATCAGTATTCCAATACCCAAATCGAATCCGTCCATGATGATGTACATCAAAGTGGCAAAAACGATGATCGCGAACCAAATCACGGATAAATCAAAATGCATATTCTTTACCTTCACTTTGTGACAAATTCTAGATGCGGCCTGAAACGGTCGTCATGTCGTGCTCATCGTGCTCGATTGTATCGGGGCCCTTCTTGATTTGGTGGATCATGTAGTAATAACCAAAACCAAATACCAAGCTGTATACAACAAGGAAACACAGCAGGCTGATGCTCATTTGTAGGTCTCCGTGTGCAGAAACCGCATCACGCGTTTTTTGTACGCCATACACGACCCAAGGTTGCCGACCAACCTCTGTCGTAAACCAGCCAGCGAGTATTGCGATAAGACCAGATGGCCCCATAAATAATGAAAACTTGAGGAACCAACGCGAGGTATAAAGCGTGTTCTTTTTTCGTAACCATATGCTGTAGAAGCTTTGAAAAATCATCAGAAGTCCTAACCCGACCATGATTCGAAATGACCAAAAGACGATAGGTGAGTTCGGTCGTTCCTCTTTCGGGAAGTCTTTCAGCGCCGGGATTGGCTCAGTTAAACTGTGGCGTAGGATCAAACTTCCTAGAACAGGAATTTCTAAGGCATAGTCTGTGCGTTCTTGTTCCATGTTTGGCATGCCGAACAATATCAATGGGGTTGGTTTGCCATCGCTGTTATCCCAATGTCCTTCGATGGCAGCGATTTTGGCGGGCTGGTGTTCGAGAGTGTTTAACCCGTGTACATCGCCAATCACGGCTTGGAGTGGCGCAAGGAACACTAAGATCCCGAGCGACATCGAAAACATCGTTTTTACCGCAGTCGATTGATTGCCTCTCAATAAATGCCAAGCGGCTGACGCGCCTACAAAGAGTGCTGAACTGACGAAAGCCGCGACGCTCATGTGCGCCAAACGATAAGGAAATGAAGGATTGAAAACGATAGCAAACCAGTCGGTTGGTACCACGCGTCCGTCGACAATTTCATAGCCTTGTGGCGTTTGCATCCAACTGTTGGAGGCGAGAATCCAGAAGGTCGAAATGATCGTGCCTAACGCCACCATCGAGGTTGCAAAAAAGTGCAGCTTTTCTCCGACGCGACGCCAACCAAACAGCATCACGCCAAGAAATCCGGCTTCGAGAAAGAAAGCCGTTAATACTTCATAAGTCAGTAATGGGCCAGTGATAGAACCAGCGAAGTCGGAGAAACCACTCCAGTTGGTGCCGAATTGATAGGCCATGACAAGACCAGATACAACACCCATTCCAAAGTTAACCGCAAAAATTTTCGACCAGAAGTGATAGAGCTTTTGGTAATCGGGATTACGTGTTTTTAGCCATAAGCCTTCCAGCACGGCGAGATAGGTGGCCAAACCTATGGTGATAGCGGGGAAAATAATATGAAAGGATACCGTAAAGGCGAACTGTATCCGTGCAAGCATAAATGCGTCGAGGCCAAACATTAAACTTCCTTTGATCTTTTAAGTTTTATGAGAGAGCTATTTTAAAAGGAGCGGAGTAGGGGAAGTAGGTACAGACAGTGACTATAAACCTATAACAGATTAAATATTGAAGTGCTATTATTTTGAGTTCAGCTTTATGGAGGGGGATTTGCGTTTGGCGAAGTATCAAGAGTTAGTGGAACAGCTTAAAAGGCAGATAAAATCGGGGATATGGCACCCGGGTGACAAACTGCCTTCTCTGCGTCGCCAATCTGAACACTCGGGTTTGAGCTTGATGACGGTATTGCACGCTTATCAAATTCTGGAATCTCAAGGCTGGGTCACCTCACAGCCGCGCTCTGGTTATCGAGTCGCTCCCAATATTAAGAGTTCAAATGAACCCCAAGCGCCAGCCGCGGTTTCGTGGACAGAGCAGGTAGACATCAATGAGTTTATCTTTGATGTGCTGCAGGCGAGTAAAAATCCATCCATGATCAATTTTGGCTTTGCCTATCCAGATCCAAGTTTGTACCCACGCTATCACGTGAATCGGGCGATGAGCGCAGCCGCTCGCAATATGCCGATTTCCACCACCTTTGATAACTTACCTCCAGGAAACGAACAATTACGCACCATCATCGCGAAGCGTTATGCTGCGAAAGGCATTGAAATTTCACCCGATGAAATTGTCATTACGGCAGGCGCGCTGGAGGCGTTAACGCTCAGTTTGCAAGCTTGTACAAGACCGGGAGATTGGGTGGTTGTGGAGTCGCCTGCATTCTATGGCGCATTGCAATCCTTAGAGCGGTTAGGTTTGAAAGCGCTCTCAGTAAGAACAGACCCGGTCACGGGCATTGACCTAGATTCATTGGAACGAGCGCTGCAAACACACGATGTGAAAGCATGTTGGCTTATGTCGAACTTCCAGAATCCTCTGGGTTTTACGCTCTCCAACGAGAAAAAACAAAAGCTGATTGAGCTGACACAGCGATATAACGTGCCAGTGATTGAAGATGATGTGTACAGCGAACTGCATGCCGAGAATGACTCGGTTTACCCACTAAGAATGTTTGATGACACGGGCAATACCATGTTGTGCTCCTCGTTTTCAAAATCATTAATCGCAGGGCTACGTATTGGTTGGGTTGCGGCGGGAAAGCGGGCGCTAGAGGTACAAAAGTTACAGCTAATGAGTACATTAGCGACGAGTGCACCAGTGCAAATGACATTGGTGCACTATTTAACAAGCCGCAATTATGAATCGCATTTGAAGCAGTTACGGAAAAAGCTGTTTGAACGTAAAAGTAAGATGACGAATCTGCTTAATGAGCTGTTACCTGAAGAAGTCAAAGTGTTAAGCCAAAGCGGCGGGTACTTTATTTGGTTAGAGCTTCCCAAGCATATCGACGCCTTGCAGATATATCGAGAAGCGCTAAAAGATAATATCAGCATCGCACCGGGAAAGATGTTCAGCCTGACAGAACAATACGATCACTGTATTCGTCTTAACGCTTCTTTTGAGCTTAATGACAAATACGTCCATGCTCTCAATCTGCTTGCCAACATTATTCGCGATCATTTGGCAAAATAGCGACTTTCTTCAGTTTTTTGGTTTAATGGAGCGCGCCGGATTTCCAGCAACTCGATCGCCCGGCGCAACGTCTTTGGTTATCACAGAGCCAGCGCCGACGACGGCCTCATCGCCAATGGTCACGCCTGGCAGTATGATAGCGCCCCCACCAATCCAAACGTTATTGCCGATTTTTACCGGTTTGGCGATCTCATCTCCGGCTAAGCGTCTTTGCGTATCGAGTGAATGAGCGGCTGTGTAAATTTGCACTCTAGGCCCAATCATGACGTTCGCGCCAACCTCAACCTGTCCATTGTCCAGAATAATGGCATCCCAGTTGATGTAGGTGTTTTCTCCGATGGACAAGTGACAACCGTAGGTAAGTTGAAGCGGTGGCTCTATACAGGCGCTGTTTTTTAATTGGACGCCCATTTCCGCCAATAGTTGTCTACGGATATCTGGGTTTGGTTCGTGGTTAAATTGGAAGACAAGCTGCGCGGTTTTGGCGCGCATGAGCTTTAGTTCTTCATCCAGGCAATTATAGGTTTCTCCAGAGCGCATCCGAGTCAGTTCTGACATAACAATCATTCCATTAATGGTTTGCAGTTGAGGCCACAATGATAAGTGAGTGTTTCAGTCAATAGGGGATTTTTATTATGAAATCAGATGTTTATCACTGATTTATATTCAATAGGTTTGAGTAAGCACTCGTTAAGAGTCATTCAAATAGAGAAGTGAATTGGGTAAGTTCCTTTTAGCAGGGGAGGAAAGTATAGATTGGATGTTGCTTTCCTCTCCACAGCTTGATTTGGAGCATTTATTGGCTGTCCCACATCACTTCGCACTCTTCTTTAATAGCAGATTTTAAAAGCTCAATAAGTGGAAATGCTCTGCGTCCTAAACTGACCGTTTGTTCCTCTTGCTCTTCATCTTCTTCCGTTGCTTGACTGTTGTTCTTCTCTATCGCTTCTTGTGCTGCGAGAGCGGAGGTCAATCTAGATAGAGCATCAGGGATGTCTTGAGCGGAAATTGACCCTGGTACTGAGCCACTATGCCCCATCATTTTGATCATCTTTATCGCAATATCGCCAAACATAGTGACGTTCGAGTGGCTATGGCAACGAAATGTAATAAGCATTTACCTGCTCCTGTTGTAGGTGTTCATTTGAGTATAAATGGTATCTGAGACACGAGGCAATTTAATCCGATAATTCGCAATCTTTCAGATAGCTATCTATCTTTAACGAAAGACAAACATAAGGAGATGATTTTGTTGAACTCCCAATTAAAGACGTTGATTTGGCGGCTTCACAAGCGAATATTTACGTTGCTTATGGTGTTATGCATATGGTCACCTTCTGTCGTTGCTCAACCTTCCATTGTTTTTGGTGTCGTACCGCAACAGTCGGCGACCAAACTAGTGCAACAATGGCAGCCATTACTGCAACGCTGGGGAGATCTTGCTGGCGTTGAGATTAAGTTTGCCACGGCACGTGATATTCCCACATTCGAAGCTCGCTTGATGGCTGGAGCCTACGACATTGCATACATGAACCCATATCACTTTACGTTGGTGAATCAAAACCCAGGTTATACGGCGTTAGCAAGAGCGAAAAATAAGCGCATTACAGGCATTATTGTAGCAAGGCGAGGGAAGCCGGTTTCCCTTGATGAGCTGCAAGACAAGACCATCGCTTTTCCTGCCCCACGAGCATTTGCTGCTTCTATCATCACACAATCAGAGTTGGCGCAGAAAGGCATCAAGTTTACGCCTAAATACGTCGGTTCGCACGACTCAGTCTATTTGGGGGTACTTAAAGGTTTGTACATTGCTGGTGGTGGCGTGAAGCGTACATTTGAGAGCTTACCGAGTGAAATAAAAGACCAACTTAGCATCATTTATACAACTGCTGGTTATACGCCTCATGCTATTGCGGTTTCAAATAATGTCGATGAAGAGATTACTCTTGCCTTACGAAAGGCAATTTCGCAACTTAATGATGATCCAAAAGCACAGGAGAGTTTTACTTTACTCAATATTGACGGGTTACAGCTTGCACAAGACCAAGATTGGCAAGATGTTGTTCAATTGGGAATCTCAAGATAAATGGTTGTCCTATGACGCTGCGTTCGAAAACGATACTTGGCATTGCTCTTATTGAGGCCCTTGCGCTCGGTGTACTCATCATTAGTGGGCTTAATTGGTTGGAAAGTTCCAACGAGACTAGCCTCGAGGTTGGGAGCCAACACTTGGTGAGTGTATTTGCTCAGGCGTCGAGAGATGCGGTGATTGCGACGGACTTAGCCTATCTAGACAGTTTTGCTCGTTCTGTCGTAAGTGAACACGGGCTGGCTTATATTCGTATTGTTAATCAAGATGGCGTCGAGCTGACGCTACAAGGGGATTACAGCGGTGTTGATACTGGTGTGAGACCGTTTGATGTGACCGATGGAGTTTACGATGTTGCGCAAGAGATTACTCTTGGAGAGCAGACTTTCGGTAAGGTTGAAATGGGTGTGAATGTTGAACATGTACATCAAGTACTTTCATTTGCGACTCATGCAAGTTTGGTTATCGCCTTTATTGAAATGTCGCTGGTGGCCATGTTTTCGTATGCTCTCGGTAGCTATTTGATGAAGCGGCTCGATCTTCTTCGTACTGGGGTAATCAAGGTTTCACAGCAAGGTCCGGGTTCGCAAATTTCGATTTCAGGCAATGACGAAGTTACACGTGTTGGCGAAGCGTTTAACCAAATGTCACGCTCTTTAGCACAAGCGCAAACTAAACTTCAGCAAGAGCATCAAACCCAGCAACAGTTATCGGCCAAAATATCGCAGCTTGCTGAGGTTGCTGAACATGCGCGTGATACCATCATCATTACTCACCCTGACGGCACTATTGCATGGGTAAACCCTGCGTTTGAACAGCTAACCGAATATACGTTGGAAGAAGTTATTGGCAAATCGCCGGGCGAGTTACTCCAAGGGCCAGACACAGACCCAAATACGGTGGCATTGCTCTCAAAAAGTGTCCGTAAGCACTCTCCTATTAGGGTTGAAATACTCAACTATACCAAGTCGAAGCACCCGTATTGGGTCGAGTTGGAGCTCTCTCCTGTGTTTGATGAAGATGGCGGGCTGTTACGTTTTATTGCGGTAGAGCGTGACATCACCGACAGGCGCAGGATGGAGAGGCGTCTGTCGTCTGCTTTAGATAAATCGAAAAAGGCGATGCAAGCCAAATCGGAATTTTTGGCGAACATGAGCCATGAGATTCGTACCCCAATGAACGCGATCATGGGGATCAGCGAGATATTACTTGAGAACGAAAACCGTCGAGAGCCAAGGGAGTTATTACTCTTGCTGCACAAATCTGCCAACAACCTTGTGACCATCATTAATGACATCCTCGACTACAGCAAAGTAGAAGCGGGCAAGTTGACGTTAGTTGAAGAGGAGTTTGACTTGCGTTCACTCGTCGAGAGCTGCACCGCTTTGTGTGCCTATCAGGCGGATAAAAAGAACCTCAAGTTGTTGGTTGATATGTCATTGTCTATGAATACGGTCGTGGTCGGCGACAAAGGTCGGATTAATCAAATCTTGCTTAACTTGATCGGTAATGCGGTGAAATTCACGGATGAAGGCCATGTGCTACTCAAAGTCAGAGAAAGTGAGCACGGTTTTGATTTTTCCGTGAGTGATACGGGCATTGGTATTCCCGAAGATCGATTGGCTCATATTATGGATAAGTTTGAGCAGGTCGATACCTCCGCGACAAGACGCCATGAAGGTACAGGCTTGGGGTTGGCAATCTCAAAACGTTTGATCAGCATGTACAACGGCGAGCTTTGTGTGCATTCGGATTTTGGCAAAGGGTCGTGTTTTAGCTTTAGTTTGCAGTTGCCTAAGCAAAGTCAGCTTCTTGCCGAACCGATAGAGCTGAGTGCAAATCGACTATTGTTGATTGATGATTATCAACCGCGCGTGCAACACTTGATACATTTAGCTCAAGAGATTGGCATTGAAGTTACTCATGCCAACGATTGGTCAACTGCGCAGTCTTTGGGTAAAAAATTGGATGGTTTTGATCGTATCCTCGCGAGTGTAAACAATGCTCAAGATAGAGATGAGCTCTATGAGCTTGATGCGACAGAATCCGCTGCCAAACGGGTACTGTTCCTTGCACCTTGCGTGATGGAGGAAGGGCAGGCATGGTCGTGCGAGCGGGATCGTTTATTGCCGCAACCGGTCACGCAGCATAAACTGCAAGCTCTGTTTTCTACTAAGACACAAAAGCGTCGAGAACTTTCCTCAGATGAGAATCCTGACTTTTCTAGCCTGCACCTATTAGTCGCAGAAGACAGCCATATCAATCGAATATTGATTGAAAAAATGTTGCAAGACACAGGTGTTAAACTGACGTTGGCGGAAGATGGTGTTGAAGCCGTTGAACTTTATAAACAGCTTTCTCCGGACTTGGTGATTACCGATATTTCTATGCCAAACAAAGATGGTTTTGGCGTGACAAAAGACATTCGTGAGTTACAGGAAAGTGGTGCGTTTCCTTGGTGCCCAATCGTCGCGTTTTCCGCACATGCGATGCAAGAGCAGCAACAAAAAAGTATCGCATTAGGTATGGATGATTACCTGACAAAACCAGTTCAGAAAAGTGATTTGCTTAATATGATCGCGAAGTGGGGATGCCATACCCTTGCAGAGGAAAAGCACGCTTCTGTTTAGTGTTTCGGTTAGATTAAATCGGCTCAAAGAAAACGAGCATGTTATTAAACATGCTCGTTTGTAGTTGTTTATCGTAGGTTGAGCAATTTACAAGCTGTTTGGATCACCCAATGCTAACGCCACTTTCGACATCGGCCTTTTACCTAAGGCTCGAGAAATTTGCCAACCCGCTTCATTGATGATGTTGAGATTAATCCCTGTTTCAATCCCAAGTTGCTCACACAGATAAAGCACATCTTCGGTTGCCACATTGCCACTGGCCCCTTTTGCGTAAGGGCAGCCGCCCAGTCCTGCAACGGCACTATCAATGGTATTGATCCCCATCAGCAAGGCTTGGTAGATATTGGCTAACGCTTGCCCGTATGTGTCGTGGAAGTGCACGGCTAACGCGTCTTTTGGCAGTTGCGTTAACAGCGAATCCAGCATGGCGATAACGCGATTAGGCGTTGCTTTACCGACCGTGTCACCGAGCGAAATTTCATAACATCCCATATCAAACAGCGCGTTCGCTACCGCGGTGGTTTGCTCTGGTTTTATTTCTCCCTCGTAGGGACAAACCATAGTGCAAGACAAGTACCCGCGCACAGGTATGTTGTGCTGGTTCGCTAGTTCGATAACGGGCTCAAAACGAGAGAGGCTTTCGGCAATGCTGCAGTTAATGTTCTTCTGGCTGAACGCTTCTGAAGCGGAGCCAAACACCGCAATTTGCTTTACACCACTTTCCAGCGCACGCTCTAATCCTGCGAGATTTGGTGTGAGCGCGCTGTAAACCACGTCAGGCTTTTGCGTGATACCAGCAAACACCTGATCGGAATCGGCCATTTGTGGTACCCACTTTGGAGAGACAAAAGAGCCTGCTTCAATGTGCTTTAAGCCACTGTTGCTCAGCAGATTAATCAAACGGATTTTATCAACCAGCGTCACTGACGTTTCATTTTGCAGGCCGTCGCGAGCACCAACTTCGACGATATTAACCTTCGCTGGTAGCATACTCACGCTCCTTATCGACAGAGACATTTTCGGGTATCGAAGCTAAATGCAGCAGTATCGAACCATGCTGTACTTGGTCTCCATGCTGATAAAAAATCTCATCAACAGTTGCAGCTACCGGAGCTGTGATGGTGTACTCCATCTTCATCGCTTCGAGCACTAACAGCGGATCGCCAGTCGCTACTTCGTCTCCCTTATTCACCATGACCGCCGAGATCACACCGTTCAGTGGCGCGGTTGGGCTAAGTTCATCGTCTTGACCTTTTGCGGATTCAAAACTTGGTTGGTGAGCAAAGGTACGTTGCTGACCAAGATAAAACAGCGTCGTCTTTTGCTCGTCGTTGAGCGCATTAAAGGTGTAACGCACACTATCGATATCGACGATAAACTGGCTCTCACTTTCAAGCAGGATGACTTGATGCAACTCCTCGCCGCATCGGATAGTGAAGTGAGATCCTGTATCTTGCGATGATTGTTGCAAACGTACCTGATGGTTGGCATTGGCATCCGTGAAGTTAAATCGATAAACGTTGGCAACCGACAGTCTAAAACCCTGTTTGGTTGGCGCGGGTAACGTTGAGCTGCCTGATTTAGCAGTGAGAGCATTCCAGCGAGCAACCGCTGCCAACGTTAGCCAGATAGAATCCGACACATTTTGTTGCGCGCTGATGCCTTGCTGGTGTTTAACCAAGAAGTCGGTATCAAGTTCGATATTGGCAAAGGCTGGCTGTGAAATAATGCTGTGCAGGTAACCAATGTTTGTCGTGACTCCACGCACGTGATATTGAGTTAACGCCTGTTTAAGCTGCTTTAGGGCGATATCACGAGTTTGCCCCCAGACGATCAGTTTGCTGATCATCGGATCGTAGTATTCGCTGATGGTATCGCCTTGGGTAACACCACTATCAACGCGCACGCACGCTAAGCGGACATTGCTGTCTGAAGTGGGCTCATGCAAGTAATCAATGCGGCCAGTTGACGGCATAAAGTCGTTGTCTGCGTCTTCGGCGTAAATTCGCAGCTCGATTGAATGGCCGTTATGAGTGATTTCGGATTGCGAGATCGGTAAACACTCACCAGCTGCGATTTTGAATTGCCATTCAACCAAATCAACGCCAGTGATCAACTCGGTGACAGGGTGTTCAACTTGCAGACGGGTATTCATCTCCATAAAGTAGAACTCACCGCGGCTATCGAGCAAGAATTCAACCGTGCCAGCGCCAACATAGTCGATCGCTTGAGCGGCCTGAACCGCGGCTTTACCCATTTGTTTACGCAGTTCATCACTAAGACCGGGAGCAGGCGCTTCTTCGACTACTTTTTGGTGACGACGCTGAATGGAACAGTCGCGGTCAGACAGGTAAACACAGTTGCCATGTTGGTCAGCAAATACCTGAACTTCAACGTGGCGAGGCTGCAATATGCATTTTTCGATTAGAAGCTGCTTATCGCCAAAGCTTGAAAGCGCTTCACGCTGCGCACCGTCGATGGCCAAGGGCATTTCGGCGGCGCTGTTGACCACTCGCATGCCTTTACCGCCGCCCCCTTGGGTTGCTTTGAGCATCACTGGATAACCGATTTTCTCTGCTTCAGCCAATAAGTGCTCAACGCTGTTGTCTGTGCCGTGATAGCCGGGAACCAAGGGCACGTTCGCCTCTGACATGATTGCCTTGGCTTGAGATTTAGAACCCATTGCCTCAATTGCGCTGGTGGAAGGGCCAATAAAGACGAGGCCATTTTCGCTGCACGCTTTGGCTAGTTTCGGATTCTCGGAAAGAAAACCATACCCAGGGTGGATAGCATCGGCTTGCCATTTTTTCGCAGCGCCGATAATCGCATCGATATCAAGATACGACTCACTCGCCGGAGCAGGGCCGATAAATTCAGCGAAATCTGCTTGTTTAACATGTAAGCTGCTGCGATCCGCTTCGGAATAGACGGCAACCGTCTCTATAGCCATGCTTTTTGCGGTTTTAATGATTCGGCAGGCAATTTCACCGCGGTTTGCGATCAGTATTCTTTTAAACATGATTCCTCCAATTGGCGGCGCGCTTTTCAAAAAATGCACTCAGTCCTTCTTGTCCTTCGGTGGACACGCGAGCAGCAGCAATCGCTTGGCTGGTGTATTCAATTAATGAGTGATCGATAGGTTGGTTGTCACAACGTAAGCAGAGCGCTTTTGCCGCCTGCATGGCTTGTGGACCGTTGTTAAGCAGGTGATCAATGGTGCGATTGACGGCTTCACGTGGTTGAGCGTCTATCTGATGAAGAATATTCATCGATAGCGCGGTTTCGGCATCAATCAGTTCCGCGGTTAAAAAGTAGCGTCGGCTTTGTCGTTGTCCAATTGCTCGGATTACGTAGGGACCGATGGTCGCGGGCAATAAGCCGAGTTTCACTTCACTCAAACAGAAGCGGCTCTCAGGTGTGCCAATGGCAATATCGCAGCAGCAGATCAGCCCAAGCGCGCCACCAAATGCTGCGCCGTGCACCATGGCAATCGTTGGTTTACTGAAGGTATCCAGCGTATGCAAAAGTTTTGCTAGTTGCTGTGCATCTTGAAGGTTTTCACTCTCGGTTTTGGTGGCCATTGACTGCATCCAGCCAAGATCCGCACCCGCAGAAAAGTGTTTTCCCTGTGCAGTTAACACCAGTGCACGGAGAGAATCTTCCTTTTCGAGTTGTTCTAGTGTCTCAATCAGTGAGGCAATCAATTCGTCATTAAACGCGTTGTTTTTTTCTGGCCGATTCAGGCTCAACCAGGCAACGCCATTGCTGTCTTTTTCAAGCAGTAGTCCGGTCATGTGACTTCCTTTGTCTGACATTTCAGTCTGATATTCCAATACTCGCTAACCAGTACTCGGATAAACATCGGTGGATAGCGAGGAGTTAAGGCTTGCCTTGCATCTGACTACATACGGAAGATGCCAAATTTGCTGTCTGGTATCGGCGCATTAAGCGCAGCAGACAGAGCAATGCCGACAACATCACGGGTTTTCGCAGGGTCAATAATGCCGTCGTCCCACAAACGAGCACTGGCGTAATACGCATGGCTTTGAGTTTGGTACTGTTCAGCTATCGGACGCTTAAATGTTTCTTCTTCTTCAGTGCTCCAGTTTTCACCTTTGCGCGTCTTTATATCGCGGGTCACTTGAGCCATTACGCCTGCTGCTTGCTCACCACCCATTACGGAAATACGTGCGTTTGGCCACATCCACATCATGGTTGGATCATAAGCGCGACCACACATGCCGTAGTTGCCTGCGCCATACGAACCACCAATAACCACGGTAAACTTTGGTACGTCTGCACACGCCACCGCGGTCACCATTTTCGCGCCATGTTTGGCGATGCCTTCGGCTTCGTACTTCTGACCGACCATAAAGCCAGTGATGTTTTGCAAGAAAAGCAGAGGAATTTTGCGTTGTGCGCACAGCTCAATAAAATGCGCGCCTTTCTGCGCCGACTCAGAGAATAGAATCCCGTTGTTGGCGACGATACCAATCGGCATACCGTGAATATGGGCAAAGCCACAGACTAAAGTTTCACCAAATAGCGCTTTAAATTCATCGAACTGCGAATCATCAACAATTCGGGCAATGACTTCTTTTACATCAAACGGCTTTTTAAGATCGGTTCCGACGATGCCGTACAGCTCTCGCGCAGGAAAGCGTGGTTCCTGTGGCGTTTTTTGCTTGAGTTGGACGGGTTTCAAGTGGTTGATTTGAGAAACGGCCTGTCTTGCCAACTCTAACGCGTGGTGATCATTTTCTGCGTAATAGTCCGCCACGCCAGAGGTGCGGCAGTGAACGTCTGCGCCACCAAGATCTTCCGCGCTGACTTCTTCGCCTGTTGCTGCTTTTACCAGAGGAGGGCCCGCTAAGAAGATCGTGCCTTGCTCTTTGACTATGATGGAAACATCACACATGGCAGGAACGTACGCCCCGCCAGCGGTACATAGCCCCATGACCACTGCAATTTGCGGGATGCCCTTGGCCGACATACGGGCTTGGTTGTAGAAAATACGGCCAAAATGGTCTTTGTCTGGAAATACTTCATCTTGGCGGGGTAGGTTAGCACCGCCAGAGTCGACTAAGTAAACACACGGCAACTGACACTTCTCTGCGATTTCCTGTGCGCGTAAGTGCTTTTTCACGGTAAGTGGGTAGTAACTGCCGCCTTTTACCGTCACGTCGTTGGCGACGATCATGCACTCGGTGCCGTCAATCACACCAACACCCGCTACTACGCCCGCGCATGGAACGTAATCTGGATACACATCCCAGCCAGCAAACTGACCGATTTCTAAAAAAGATGAGCCGGGGTCGAGTAGGGCAAGAATGCGCTCACGTACCGGAAGTTTGCCTTTCTTCTGCTGATGCTCGCGTGCTTTTTCACCGCCACCATCTTCGATTTGCGCGGTCACGGTATAGAGTTGATCCACAAGAGACGCCATAGAGCGGTAGTTTTCCTGATACTGCTCTGAATGGGTATTAATATTGGTCGTCAAACAAGCCATAAATAGCCGATCTCCATTCGGTAGACGGGTGGTACCACCCGTCTTTATTTAGGTTGAATAAGATTTGGGTTGATTAAGAAAATGTTTTTTAGTCAGAACGCCTGGGCTGATTATTAGGCGCTTTCGTTAAACAATTCGCGACCAATAAGCATGCGGCGAATTTCTGAAGTGCCGGCTCCGATTTCATACAGCTTGGCATCACGAAGTAAACGACCGGTATCAAACTCATTGATATAGCCGTTACCACCGAGTAGCTGAATGGCATCTAATGCCATTTTGGTTGCCAGTTCTGCGCTGTAGAGGATCGCACCAGCAGAATCTTTACGTGTGGTTTCACCGCGATCACAAGCAGCAGCAACGGCGTAAACATACGCTTTAGCTGCGTTCATTTGCGTGTACATATCAGCGATTTTTGCTTGAACTAGCTGGAATTCACCGATGGATTTACCGAACTGTTTACGGTCGTGAATGTAAGGCACAACGATATCCATACACGCCTGCATGATGCCAAGTGGACCACCGGCAAGTACCACACGTTCGTAGTCGAGGCCGCTCATCAATACTTTCACGCCTTGGTTTTCTTCGCCGAGAATATTGTCCGCAGGGACTTCGCAGTTTTGGAAGACCAGCTCACACGTATTCGAGCCGCGCATGCCCAACTTGTCGAGTTTTTGTGCTTGAGTAAATCCAGGGAATCCGCGTTCTACGATAAAGGCCGTGATGCCTTTGGAGTGCTGGCTTGGGTCGGTTTTGGCGTAGACAACATAGGTGTGCGCATCTGGGCCGTTGGTGATCCACATTTTGTTGCCGTTTAGCAGGAATATATCGCCTTTACGTTCCGCTTTAAGCTGCATAGAGACCACATCTGAGCCTGCACCGGGTTCACTCATGGCAAGGGCACCGATATGTTCACCGGAGATGAGTTTTGGTAGGTATTTTTCTTTTTGTGCTTGTGTGCCGTTGCGGTGGATTTGGTTGACACAAAGATTGGAGTGAGCGCCGTAACTTAACGCAACCGAAGCGGATGCTCGACTGATTTCTTCCATAGCGATAACGTGGGCGAGATAACCCATGTTCGCACCACCAAACTCTTCGCTGGTGGTCACACCTAAAAGACCCATGTCACCCAGTTTGGACCAAAGATGGTTTGGAAAGTCGTTAGATTGGTCGATAGATTGCGCTAGCGGCGCAATTTCTCTTGCAGCAAAACTATTGATTTGTTCGCGAAGCAAATCGGTATTTTCGTCATAAACAAAGTTCAGGGAAGAGTAGGTAGATTTCATTGCGTGTCCTTGCCTTTACGTCACCTACATCCCAGAGTTGAGGTGTTAGGTGACTTTTTCGCCTTTCATGGATCTCAGTGTGTTTTGGCATCGCAACTGCGCAGCATTTAACTCCATCATTACCGCTTGAATGTCGTTTGCTTGCTGTTGCAATGCTGCCTTCTTCTCTTCGATCAACCGAATCATATAGTTCAACTGCTCAGTACTTTGATCGGTATCGTAGAGTTCAAATAACTCTTTGATATCTGCAAGAGAAAAGCCCAATCGCTTACCTCGCAAAATCAGTTTTAGTCGAATTCGATCGCGACCATTGTAGATTCGTGTGTTGCCTTTACGTTCCGGAGTTAGGAGACCTAAATCTTCGTAGAAGCGAATACTTCGGGTAGTAATGTCGAACTCTTTCGCGAGCTCGCTGATCTTAAATGTGTTCATTCCTTAACCTTACGACTTTCGTATAACATTCATACGAATATACAATTCGTTAACGTTAAAGTAAATAAACAACATCCACTCTTGAGCCTTGATATCACTCGCATTTACTCGAAATAAAATAGTCACTCGAACAAACAATAACCTCAAACTTGACGTTAACGTAAATGTTAGTATAGTTATGACGTAAACGTCAATAAAAGGTTAATGGAATGAAAAATGAAACATGGATTGTTGCCGCCAAGCGAACGCCTATCGGCTCTTTTCAAGGTGCATTAGCTTCAACAGATGTCACGGAACTCGGTGCGAAAGCCATCCAAGGGGCACTAGCCGAAAGCCAACTCGATGTGCAAAAAATAGACGAAGTGTTGATGGGATGCGTTTTACCCGCCGGCGTGGGGCAAGCGCCAGCAAGACAAGCAAGTCTTAAAGCAGAAATGCCACAATCGATCGGTTGTACGACATTGAACAAAGTCTGTGGCTCGGGTATGAAAACCGTCATGCTGGCACATGATCTTATTCAATCTGGTAATGCGCATGCGGTTATCGCTGGTGGTATGGAAAACATGTCCTCTTCTCCTTATCTATTAAAGAAAGCGCGTGATGGTTTCCGTTTAGGTCACGAGCAAGTGCTTGATCACATGTTTTATGACGGTTTGCAGGATGCCTACCAAGGCGAATTGATGGGGGTCTTTGCCGAACAAACCGCGCAAAAGTATCAGTTCAGCCGTGAAAGTATGGATGCCTGGGCGCAGCAGTCGGTGACTCGTGCGCAGCAAGCAATCGAACAAGGTTTTTTCAAAGAAGAGATCGTGCCTGTTAACGTAAAAAGTCGACGCGGCGAAACCTTGGTTGTAGATGATGAGCAACCGAGTAAACTCGACGTCACTAAAATTCCTACCTTACGCCCTGCGTTTGCTAAAGATGGCGGCGTAACGGCAGCAAATTCCAGTTCTATTTCTGATGGTGCATCGGCAATGGTATTGGTTGATAGTGAATTTGGCCGTCAGGAAAACCTTCAACCTCTAGCCAAAGTTGTCGCGTACAGCACGCATGCAAGACAGCCGGATGAGTTCACCATCGCACCGGTATTTGCGATTGAAACGCTGCTGGAAAAAACGGGCTGGGACAAGTCAGACGTGGACCTTTGGGAAATCAATGAAGCCTTTGCCGTCGTGACTCAATACGCGGTGAAAGCACTCGAACTGGACGAAAGCAAAGTGAACCCTCGCGGCGGTGCATGCGCTTTAGGCCACCCAATCGGTGCAAGTGGTAACCGAATCCTCGTGACTTTGATTCACGCTCTTAAACAAACAGGCGGTAAACGTGGCGTTGCATCGCTTTGTATTGGTGGCGGCGAGGCAACCGCTATCGCGATTGAAATCTGCTAAATCACTCTCAACAAAGTTTCACTTACATAACAGTAGTCAGTAACAAGCTGAAAAATACAAGGATGTCATCATGACAGAACAAGTAAAGCAGTATATCGGTGGTGAATTTGCCATCTCCGATTCAAAACAATGGCTAGATGTAACCAACCCGGCAACCAACGAAGTGATTGCACAAGTACCTTGTGCCACGGAATCGGAAATGAATGCGGCGATTGCCAGCGCAACAGAAACGTTCAAACGCTGGAAAGAAGTTGCAGCGCCGGAGCGTGCTAGATTGATGCTGCGTTACCAACATTTGCTAAAAGAGCAACACGATGAGTTGGCGATACTGCTTTCAAGTGAGACAGGCAAAACCCTCGCTGATGCGAAAGGCGACATTTGGCGCGGAATTGAAGTGGTAGAGCAAGCTGCAAACATTTGTAGCTCAATGATGGGTGAAACGGTTGAGAATGTCGCAACCAATATTGATGGTTACTCTTACATTCAACCGCTCGGTGTTTGTGCTGGCATCACACCGTTTAACTTTCCTGCGATGATTCCATTGTGGATGTTCCCAATGGCGATCGCTTGTGGCAACACCTTTATTTTGAAGCCGTCAGAGCAAGTGCCACTAACGGCAATGAAACTGGCGGAGCTGTTTGAACAAGCAGGTGCACCAAAAGGCGTGTTGCAAATTGTTCACGGCACCAAAGAGCAAGTCGATCGCATTCTGACTGATCCAGTCGTTCGTGCGATCTCTTTTGTCGGCTCAGTGCCCGTTGGTGAGTACATCTACAAAACAGGTACAGACAACCTGAAACGCGTGCAGTCATTTGCAGGTGCTAAGAACCACATGGTCATCATGCCAGATGCAAACAAGCAGCAAGTCATCAATAACCTAGTTGGCGCGTCAGTCGGTGCCGCAGGCCAACGCTGTATGGCGATTTCGGTGGCGGTATTTGTCGGCGAAACCAAAGAATGGATTCCAGAGCTTAAAGAGGCGTTAGCTCAGGTTCAACCTGGCGCGTGGGATGATGAAACCGCCGGTTATGGTCCGCTGATTAGCCCGCAAGCGAAACAACGTGTGGTGAACTTAATTAATGAAGGCAAAAAATCTGGTGCGAACTGTGTTCTGGACGGTACCGACTGTCAAGTACCTGGCTTCCCGAACGGTAACTGGGTGGGACCAACGCTATTCACTAACGTGACTACTGACATGTCGATTTATCAGGAAGAGATTTTTGGTCCAGTATTACTGACGATGGAAGTCGACAATTTAGATGCGGCAATTGAGCTAATCAACGCGAATCGTTTTGGTAACGGTACGTCTATTTTTACGGCGAATGGCGCAGCCGCGAGAAAGTATCAACACAATATTGAAGTGGGTAACGTAGGCATCAACGTGCCGATTCCGGTGCCATTGCCGTTCTTCTCATTTACGGGGTGGAAAGGCAGCTTCTACGGCGACCTGCATGCTTACGGTAAACAAGCGGTTCGCTTCTACACCGAGACGAAAACTGTCACTGCGCGTTGGTTTGAAGATGACATTCCAAGCGGTCCAAACATGACCATTCAATTGAGCTAGTCACAGAAGTAGCGATACCTCTAGCCAAGCCTTTCAAACCTTTAGATGGCTTGGCTTCAAGTGCAACGAATTAGACCTTAGGACTTCAAGATGGATTTTGAATTAAACGAAGATCAACTCGCGTTTGCCGAAGTAGCAAAGCAGTTTGCAGACCAAATGTTAGCGCCGCACGCGGCCGAGTGGGATGAAAACCATCATTTCCCTAAAGATGTACTGCGTCAAGCAGGTGAACTTGGCTTTCTGAGCATCTATACGCCGCCAGAGCATGGTGGTTTGGGATTGTCTCGTTTGGATGCGGCGATCATTTTCGAGCAGTTGGCTATGGGTTGTACCGCGACTACTGCGTTTATGACCATTCACAACATGGCGACGTGGATGATCACCAGCTTTGCCAAAGCCGAAGTGGTGCAGCAGTTTAGCGCGGATCTAATTTCGGGTGAAAAGCTCGCTTCCTACTGTTTAACCGAACCTAATGCCGGCTCTGACGCCGCTTCGCTCACGACAAGTGCGGTACGTGAAGGCGACGAGTTTGTATTGAATGGCGCAAAAGTATTTATCTCTGGCGCGGGTGATACTGATGTTCTCGTCGTGATGGCGCGTTCGTGCGGCGAAGGGGCGGGTGGCGTTTCTGCGTTCGTCGTTCCTGCTGACATCGAAGGCATTAGCTACGGTAAAAAAGAAGCCAAAATGGGTTGGAACTGCCAACCAACGCGTATGATCACCTTCGAAAATGTTCGTATTCCGGCTGACTATCTGTTGGGTGAAGAGGGAGAAGGCTTTAAGTTCGCCATGCTTGGCCTTGATGGTGGTCGAATCAATATCGCCACTTGTTCCGTCGGTACTGCGCAACAAGCACTGAACGAAGCCAAGCAATACATGACCGAACGCAAACAGTTCGGCCGTTCACTAGCGCAATTTCAAGCGTTGCAGTTCAAGCTTGCTGATATGGCAACTGAACTGGTTGCCGCACGTCAAATGGTGCGACTCGCTGCCGCCAAACTTGATGCCCAACACGCAGAAAAAAGTGCGTACTGTGCCATGGCAAAACGCTTTGCTACTGATGTGGGCTTTAAAGTCTGCGATCAGGCGCTGCAAATTCACGGTGGCTATGGTTACATCAAAGAATACCCAGTCGAGCGCCATTTCCGAGACGTTCGTGTTCACCAAATCCTGGAAGGTACCAACGAAATCATGCGTCTGATCATTTCAAGACGATTACTAACGGAAGGCGTTGAACTGCTTTAGAAAGCGAGACACAGCCTTACCTCAAGGAATAACAAAGGACTGAAAGATTATGACGGCACAAATCAAACTAGAGCGTGAAGCGCACATTGCCAAGCTCACGATTAGTAACCCGCCAGCAAACACCTGGACGCTTGAATCTCTGAATCAGCTAAAAGAGTTGTCGATTGAACTCAGTAATGATCGCTCTATTTATGCGTTGGTACTAACCGGCGAAGGCGAGAAATTCTTTTCTGCTGGAGCGGATCTCAACAACTTTGCATCCGGCGATAAATCGCAAGCAGCAGATATGGCGTTCGCATTTGGTGAAGCCTTTGAAGCGCTGTCAGCGTTCGATGGTGTTTCCATCGCCGCAATTAATGGTTACGCGATGGGCGGCGGTTTGGAAGTGGCGATGGCGTGTGACATTCGCATCGCAGAAGAACAAGTACAAATGGCACTTCCTGAAGCATCGGTAGGCTTGTTGCCGTGTGCGGGAGGAACGCAAAACCTGACCGCGTTAGTTGGTGAAGGTTGGTCGAAACGCATGATCCTGTGTGGCGAACGTGTAACGGCCGATCGAGCGGAACAAATCGGTTTGGTTGAAGAAGTCGTTGCAAAAGGCAAAGCACTAGATTCAGCGATGGCACTGGCACAGCGTGTCGCAGGTCAATCGCCAAAATCCATTTCTGCATGCAAAACGCTCATTCAAGGTCGACGCAGCCAAACTCACGCGGCTGGATTGGTTTTAGAGCGTGAACTGTTTTTACAGCTGTTCAATACACAAGATCAGACTGAGGGTGTGAATGCGTTCTTGCAAAAGCGCAAGCCACAATGGACAAACAGCTAGCGGAGGCAAAATGACAGGTACAGTAAATGTTTCAAAGCTTAAGTGCGCTGATGGATCTGTTATTGGTGTGCTGGAGCTTGATAATCCAGTAGCTCTCAACGCGTTGAGTTACGTGATGATTGAGAAGTTGTACAAACAGCTTAATGAATGGCAAACGGACGACAGCGTCGTCGCGGTATTCTTGCATGCTCAAGGTGAAAAAGCGTTTTGTGCTGGTGGTGATATTCAAGCGATCTACCGTGCACTTGAAAACAAAGAGCAAGACTTTGATTCTGCGTTTTCAGCGATGGAAACCTTCTTTGACCTCGAATATCGCTGTGATCATCTTATTCACACTTATCCAAAACCGATCATCGCGTGGGGGCATGGTTATCTGATGGGCGGCGGTGTGGGCTTATTTATGGGCGCAAGTCATCGCGTAGCAGAAACCACCACACGCTTTGCGATGCCAGAGATCAAGATCGGCCTTTACCCAGACGTAGGCGCGACCTATTTCCTAAATCAGTTACCAAAACATTTGGCACTTTTCTTAAGTTTGACGGCTTGCCAAATTAACGCGACAGACATGAAAGCGTTGGGATTAAGCCAATGGATTGCAAAGCCAGAAAGCAAACAAGCACTGTTGGATCTGCTTGCATCGGTAAGTTGGAAAGGTGAAGTGAACATCAACGAAAAAATCGCCACTGTGCTGCGTTCGGTACAAGTGGACGAGCCAAGCGAAGGGATGTTGATGCCATATGCGGGATTGATTGAGCAGCTTTGTTCGGGTGATTTAGATTCGATTGTTCGCGCAATCAGCAGTGCCGACGTTGATGATAAGTGGTTCATCAATGCGCAAAAAGCATTGAATTATGGCAGTCCGTTATCGCTCAATATCACTTATCAGCAGCTAACGCAGTATCAAAACCTCTCTTTGAAAGCTTGTTTTGATATGGAATTTAATCTGACGTTACGTTGCGGCTTAGAAGGTGATTTTAGGGAAGGGGTTCGTGCGCTGATTATCGATAAAACCAATCAACCGACTTGGCAACATCGCACGGTTTCTGACGTAACGCCACAAGTTTTGGAACGCTTCTTCGCGCCAATTGATTCAGCAGAATACCCACTGACCGCATCCTCGGTTGCCACTGTGGCACTTTAGACAAGGAAGAAATACGACATGGATAAAATTGCATTTATTGGCCTTGGCAACATGGGCGCGCCTATGGCTAAGAACCTACTTACAGCGGGCTTGAACGTCGAAGTGTTTGATTTGAATCCAAACGCTGTGGCAGAACTTACCGCACTTGGTGCGTCGAGTGCAGATTCGGTAAAACAAGCCGTTCAAGGTGCGAGCGTGGTGGTCACCATGCTACCTGCTAGCCAACACGTTCAAAGTGTTTATCTTGGTCAAGACGGGATCTTAGATAGCGTAGATTCTGGAACGCTGCTAATCGACTCTTCGACCATCGATCCAGCGACCGCTCGTTTGGTTGGCGAAAAGGCGCTGCAGCTTGGCTTCAGCTTTGTTGATGCACCGGTATCTGGTGGCGTTGCGGGCGCAGCGGCAGGTACGTTGACTTTCATTGTTGGCGGCTCACAAGAGAACTTTGTTCAAGCCAAGGTGGTGCTTAGCCACATGGGCAAAAACATTTTCCATGCAGGTGATGCCGGAGCCGGTCAGGTGGCGAAGATCTGCAATAACATGATGTTGGGCATTTTGATGAGCGGCACTTGTGAAGCACTCAATTTAGGCATGGAAAACGGACTCGATCCCAAAGTGCTGTCTGACATCATGCTGCAAAGTTCAGGCCGTAACTGGGCGCTAGAGCTTTACAACCCGTGCCCAGGTGTGATGGAAAACACGCCTGCAAGCAATGGTTATCAGGGCGGCTTTATGAGTCAGTTAATGGCGAAAGATCTCGGTCTTGCGATGGAAGCGGCGGTTGCCAGTCAAACATCAACACCAATGGGCAGCTTGGCTCGTAACCTGTTTAATTTTCACAACGGTCAGGGCAACGGACAAAAAGATTTTTCAAGCTTGTTTGAGTTCTACCAAAAGCAAAATCAGGCCTAAGGAGTGCTTATGGATCTAGCAAATAAGGTTATTGCGATCACGGGGGCCGGGCAGGGGCTTGGTAAACAAATGGCGCTGTCGCTGGCGGAAAGCGGTGTTCACCTTGCGCTTATCGACCTCAATTCAGACCAACTGGCTGAAACGAAAGCGGAGTGTGAATCTTTCGGCGTCACCACTCGTTTTTATGTAGCGAACGTGACGGAAGAACAAGAAGTGTGCGCTGCTTTTGAGCAAATTGAAGCGGATTTCAAACAGCTCAATGGCGTGATCAATAACGCAGGCGTTATGCGCGATGGCATGTTCATCAAAGTTAAAGATGGTCAGGTTAACGCGATGTCGCTGGAACAATTTCAGTCTGTTATGGATGTGAATGTGACAGGTACTTTTCTGTGTGGCCGCGAAGCGAGCAAGGTAATGCTGAACACCGATAGCAAAGGCGTTCTGATCAACATATCTAGCGTCGCGCGTGCGGGGAATATTGGTCAAACTAACTATTCTGCATCCAAAGCGGCGGTAGCCACCATGGCGACGGTGTGGGCGAAAGAGTTAGGGCGTTTCGGAATTCGCTCAGTAGCGATTGCTCCGGGTGTCATCAAGACTGCCATGACGGACCAAATAAAACCTGAAGCGATGGAGCGTTTAGTTAAAATGATTCCTGTCGGACGCTTAGGTCTTGCTGATGAAATTTCTTCGACCATCAAATACGTGTTAACCAATGAGTTCGTGACTGGAAGAGTATTCGAAGTCGATGGCGGAATGCGAATGTAGCCCCTCCTCATATTAAAAAGGGGAGCGAGCTTGATTGTCCGCTTCCTTTCTCCTTTCTTATATTGTTTCTATCGATAATTTTTAATGGATGTTTTAGCAACGGCTGCTGTACCGATTACATTTACAACTCTTTTGTATTTTTGGTATGAATAAGTGCTCTCGTGTTAATTTTTATGTAAATGTATTAATTCACAATCAAGACAATTATTTGTCTCATTGATGAGATTTTGCTTCTTGGGGTATGAAAAACACTCTTATTGATTATATTGTGACCGAAAACCATTTCGACATCTAAAGATGGTGATTTATTATTCAGCGCAAAATACATGGGAATATGAGGCTGGCTGAATAACCTTCAGCTACCTTAATAATAAAATAACCAGAATTCTCTATTACACTGAAGTAACTACCCATTAGGGAAGAGCAATAATGTCACTATTTCATTCGCTTAGGACGATGCCACTACTATTGGGGTGTCTGTGTCTTTCTATTCAGGCATCCGCAGAAAAGGTTGAACAAGAAGGTAAGTTTTTACAGTCGCTAGAAGGCATTGAAAATCAAATTTACGCATTACCTCAGAGCTCTTTGGCTTTGATTGAGGCGTTAGAAGAAGACTCTCTACTACAAAATCAACCAACAGAGCTACTGGTACGTTATTGGCTTGCAAAGTCCACGGTTCTAGAGCTACTTGGGCGCGCGGAAGAGAGCCAAAACGTCGCACAAAAAGGGTTGGAACTTGTGCGTCCACAAAGCCATGAGTATCTCTTATTTAAGTTGATTCAGATGCGAACTATGGTCGGAAAGAGCGATATCGATACCGCGCTTTCTTCGTTGGATAGTTTGTTGGAAACATCGCGTGAAAATGGCGATAAGCAGCTCGAGTCGGAGATCCTGTTGCTAAAAGGACGTTACTACGATGAGCAGGGCGAGTTTAAAAAATCCTATGCCGCAATTATGTCGTCAATGGATGCGGCTGAGTCCTCTGGCGTTCAAGGATTGGTCGAACGGGCGGCGCTAGAGCTTGGTGACGTACTGGTCAAAATTCAGGGCTATGACCGTTCAGAAGCATTGTTGAAACAAGCGTACCGTTATTTTAGGGATAGACGCATGTCGTTCAATGAGCTGCTGAGCGTCTTAACGATAGCAAAGCTTCATAAGGCACAGTTCCAATACGAAGAGGCGATTGTATCGTATCAGAGAGCGCTAAAGCTCGCGCAAATCATTGGTGACGGGCGCTTTAGGTTTCGAGTTAACCTCGAGCTTGCTGCGTTATACCGTGAGACGAACCAAGAAAATAAGATGGTTCGCCACTTAAAGTTGGCGGAGAACTTACAGTATAGAGAAACCTCTAGCGCCTACTTAGCTACATTTAAGCTGTTGCAAGCCGAATATATGCTAGAACAGAAGCAGTTTGAGACACTTCTAGCGATGATCGCGCCTATGTTGCCGGAAATTATCGAGAGCCGATATGTTAAGCAACAGCAAATGGAACTACTAAAAGTGGCTGCCATGGCCTACGCGGGAAGCAATGACTTTAAATTAGCGTATAAAACTTACGGCAACTATCACGATAAATTCATCCAATTTAGCAACCAAAGAGAAGTTGAAAATCTTGAGCGTCAGCAGACGCTATTTGAGCTAGAAAGACTTGAATATGAGAACGAAGATCTCAACTGGAACAACGTGTTGCAGCGTATGGAACTGGAAAATAACCGTCGTACCTTTTATCTATTGGGTGAAGCGC
Organism: Vibrio diabolicus; assembly: GCF_011801455.1. NCBI lineage: Bacteria > Pseudomonadati > Pseudomonadota > Gammaproteobacteria > Vibrionales > Vibrionaceae > Vibrio > Vibrio diabolicus. Next base: position 699,402 of record NZ_CP042452.1, read on the forward strand.
TACTAGCACTCATTGGTGTTCTCTTTTTGATGGCAGTGGTATTCCTTGTTGTGAATCGATCACGTTTAAGAATGCGCCGCCTAGCAAAGACAGATACATTGACAGGGTTATTTAATCGCCGTTTTTTAGAAGATTGGTTCACTAAACCCGTAGAGACGAAACGTGAACGCAAAGAAAAGCCGACGCCTCAATCTAAGCAAGAAAAGGTGCAGCATTTTGTGTCTGAGCAAGTCGAGCAAGTTAAGTACGGCTACCTAGCTTTAAACAAATGGGTGGATAGCAAACTCGATAAACAGAAAATGGTGCCAAAGAAGCCGCAGTCGGGGCCGGTAAGTTTAGCGCTAATCGATGTAGATTATTTTAAACAGGTAAATGATACCTATGGGCATGTGTTCGGTGATGCCGTACTAACAGGCGTTGCCAAAGTGCTAGAAGAGACGGTGCGTGAAAATGACATTGTTGCACGCTTTGGTGGTGAGGAGTTTGTTGTTGTGATGCCCAATACCGATCATGAAGACTCTCTCATTACCGCTGAACGATTACGTAGCGCTTTATCCTTACATGGGTTCGTCACGGAACAGAATGAAGAAGTGAGAGTGACCTGTAGTTTTGGTGTTGTGACGACTGAAGATAGTGAGATGAATTTTAAATCACTCTGTGATCAGGCAGATAAATTACTTTATCAAGCTAAAGCGGATGGACGTAACTGCGTGAAAGGGCGCAAGCTGACCTAATAAAATCAAGAATGCAGGCTCATCAAACGGTGAGCCTGAACTCATCCTTCCTACTGATTACTTCAAAATCGCTTAGCTTAAGAGTATCGAATTACATACTCATAGCGTTCAGTATTTTCTACTCGTTTTATCTCCCCCATTTTCAAAGTACTAATGTCACTTGTGTATACGAAGCTATAACACACGAGTATGTCTGTTTTTTATACAAACAAAGCCGATACAGGTGAAATGATTAGTGGTCGATGTAAAATTTTTCTGGTGTGGATTTTTGTGGCACGAAAAACAATTCTCTGAAAGGTGTGTTAAAAATTGATGCTTCAATAAGTTATTGGTTTGTTTTTGTTTTTATTTGGATTTTTAAACACATCTTTGACTTTTACGACAAGTTATCGCATAGAAATTTTGCGTACACCATCAACTTTCCTTCCTTTGTTAATAACCTTTTTCTTAAAAAATGATTTGAGTTCGAACTAATTTTCAGGCATTTTATATTTAACTAACCGTTCAATTAAAAATAACAAGGACGCAAAATGCCAAAGGTGGGGATGCCTGAAATCAGAAAACCACAGCTGGTGAAAGCGACAATGTCAGTGATTGATAGAGTCGGTTTACACGCTGCGAGTATTTCGTTGATCAGTAAAGAAGCAGGTGTATCAACGGGAATTATCAATCACTATTTTGGTGGTAAGCATGGGTTGTTGGAGGAAACGATGCGAGAGATCTTGCGTCAGCTTTCGTCCACTATCACACAGAAGTTACGTGAGCTGCCAAGCGATGCTCATCACCAAAGAATTAATGCCATCATTGACGGTAACTTTGTCGGCTATCAGGCAGAAAACCAAGTTGCGAAGACTTGGCTAGCGTTCTGGTCGTACTCAATGCATGACGAGCAGCTTAAGCGTTTGCAGCGTGTCAATGAACGACGTTTATTGTCCCACCTAAGAAAAGAACTCAAAGCATTATTAAATGCAGAGCAGGCCGAACTGGTTGCTCATGGTATTGCGTCACTTATCGATGGTATTTGGCTGCGCGGAACGCTCAACCCGCAAGGCATTGATGCAGAAAGAGCGAGAATCATCATCAACGACTATCTCGACAAACAACTTACGTTTTATTCTGAAAAAATATAAAAGTCACAGGTCTTCAAAATGGAAATGAAAGCACACTATATCAATGGTGCGATGTACAACGGGTGTTCAGATGAGCACTTCACCACTTACAATCCGGCGAATGGTGAGCCATTGGCCAACATTAAACAAGCGAACCAAGACGATCTCGAAGCGGCGATTGAGTCGGCAAAGAAAGGTTTTGCTGCATGGTCAGCAATGACTGCGATCGAGCGCAGCCGTATTTTACACAAAGCCGTTGCCATTTTACGTGAGCGTAATGACGAGCTTGCTTCATTAGAAGTTGCAGATACTGGTAAGCCAATTCAAGAAGCTATCGCGGTTGATATAACAACAGGTGCCGATGTTCTTGAGTACTATGCGGGTCTTGCTCCAAGCTTGCAAGGTAAGCAGCAGCCACTCAGCGAAGACCAGTTTTTCTACACACGTCGCGAGCCATTGGGCATTTGCGCAGGTATTGGCGCTTGGAATTATCCAATCCAAATTGCGATGTGGAAATCGGCGCCAGCACTGGCTGCGGGCAACGCTATGATCTTCAAACCATCGGAAGAAACACCATTAACAGCGCTTAAGCTAGCAGAAATTTATTCAGAAGCGGGCATGCCAGATGGCGTATTTAATGTCGTACAAGGGGATTACCGAGTAGGGCAGATGCTAACGGCGCATCCTGACATCGCAAAAGTATCGTTCACGGGCGAATCAGGCACCGGTAAAGTCGTCATGAGTGACAGCGCTAAGACACTAAAACAAGTAACGATGGAGCTGGGTGGTAAGTCTCCACTGATTATTTTTGATGATGCAAAGTTAAACGATGCCGTTTCTGCGGCCATGGTGGCGAACTTCTACACGCAAGGTGAAGTTTGTACGCACGGTACACGCGTGTTTGTTCATGAAGGTATTTATGATGACTTCATCGCACAACTTAAAGCTCGCACTGAGTTGTTAGTTGTCGGCGATCCGCTTGATGAGAACACGCAAATTGGCGCGCTGATCTCTAAAGATCATGAATCGAAAGTACTAGGAGCGATTGAAGCTGCGAAAGCGAGTGGCGCGACGTTACTAACTGGCGGCTACAAAGTAACAGACAATGGCCTAGCCAATGGTAACTTTGTTGCTCCAACCGTATTTGTCGATTGCGATGATGACATGAGCCACGTTCAACAAGAAATCTTTGGCCCGGTAATGTCAGTGCTGAAATTCCGTGATGAGTCGGAAGTGATTGCGCGTGCAAATGGCACCGATTATGGCTTGGCTGCAGGCGTATTTACTCAAAGCCTATCTCGTGCCCACCGCGTGATTCATCAAATTCAAGCTGGTATTTGTTGGGTGAATACATGGGGCGACTCACCTGCGGAAATGCCAGTTGGTGGCTACAAACAATCAGGTGTTGGCCGTGAAAACGGTGTCGAAACCCTTAAACATTACACGCAAACGAAGAGTGTTCTGGTTCAGCTAAGCGACTTCGAAAGCCCTTACAAATGATACCAATCGTAGTAGATAACTGACCACTTTAGCTTGTTAAAATGCTCGATAACTGCGTTGTCAATTTTGATTGTAGGCTAACTACTTATCGAAAATTTCCGCCTTGTTCTCAAGCATTTTTCCTACGCTAATTTCGTTCACTTATCTACTGTGATTGGTATTAACTCCTAGGAGAATCAAAATGCAACAACACTACGATTATATCATCGTCGGTGCGGGTTCGGCCGGCTGTGTGTTAGCGGATCGCTTAAGTGAAAGTGGTCAATATTCGGTCCTATTACTCGAAGCGGGTGGGTCGGATAAAAGTATTTTTATCCAAATGCCAACGGCGCTTTCTTACCCTATGAACACTGAAAAATACGCGTGGCAGTTTGAGACAGTTGAAGAGCAAGGATTGGATGGCCGTCAACTTCATTGTCCTCGCGGAAAAGTTCTGGGCGGTAGTTCGTCTATCAACGGCATGGTTTACGTTCGTGGACACGCTTGTGACTTTGACCAGTGGGAAGAGGAAGGCGCGAAAGGCTGGAATTATCAATCGTGTTTGCCTTATTTCCGTAAAGCAGAGTCTTGGATTGGTGGTGCTGATGAATACCGAGGCGATAACGGTCCAGTCGGCACATGTAACGGCAACGATATGAAGCTCAATCCGCTGTATCAAGCTTTTATTGATGCAGGCAAAGAAGCTGGCTACCCAGAAACAAAAGATTACAACGGTTATCAGCAAGAAGGCTTTGGCCCAATGCATATGACAGTTGACAAAGGCGTACGCGCTTCAACCTCCAATGCATACTTAAGCCGTGCTAAAAAACGCAAAAACTTCACCCTAATGAATAGGGTGACGGTTCATCGAGTTTTATTAGAAGAAACAGGTGCAGAAGGCAAGAAAGCGGTTGGTGTTGAATTTGAAAAATCAGGTTCAGTTCAGCAATGTTTTGCGAATCATGAAGTGATTTCGAGTGCTGGTTCGGTTGGCTCAGTTCAGCTGTTGCAGCTTTCAGGCATTGGCCCTAAAGAAGTATTAGAAAAAGCAGGCATTGAGGTGAAACATCCGTTGGAAGGGGTAGGTAAAAACCTGCAAGATCACTTAGAAGTGTACTTCCAATATCACTGTAAGCAACCTATCACGCTCAACAGCAAATTAGGTTTGGTGAGCAAGGGCTTGATTGGCACTGAGTGGATATTAACTCGCAAAGGCCTTGGGGCTACTAACCACTTTGAATCATGTGCGTTTATCCGTTCTCGTGAGGGACTAAAGTGGCCAAATATTCAATATCACTTTTTGCCAGCGGCAATGCGTTATGACGGACAAGCTGCTTTTGACGGTCATGGTTTCCAAGTGCACGTTGGACCTAACAAGCCCGAGAGTCGCGGCTCGGTAGAAGTTGTATCTGCGAATCCGAATGATAAGCCGAAGATTGAGTTTAACTACATTTCCACTGAACAAGATAAGCAGGATTGGCGTGATTGTATTCGCCTTACTCGCGAGATCCTCAATCAGCCAGCCATGGATGAGTTTCGTGGTGATGAGATCCAGCCGGGTCTGAATATCACAACGGATGAACAAATTGATGAATGGGTGAAGCAGAATGTCGAGAGTGCTTACCATCCATCTTGTACCTGCAAAATGGGCGCAGACAATGACCCATTAGCGGTTTTGAATGATCGATGCCAAGTACGCGGTATTCAAGGCTTGCGTGTGGTGGACTCTTCTATTTTCCCAACCATTCCGAACGGTAATTTAAATGCGCCAACTATTATGGTGGCAGAACGTGCCGCGGACATGATTTTGGATAACGCCCTGGAAACGTCGAACAACGCACCAGTTTGGATTGCACCGAACTGGCAAGAGATGCAACGAATGCATCCGCCAAAAAGAGATCTCGATTCGATCTCATAAAAATGAAAAAAGTCAGTAATCATTACAAGGAATTCAATATGTCTAAGATGACAAAAATCTTCTCAACAATCGCACTAAGTACTTTAGCAACAGGCGCTTATGCCAACCAATGTGAAACGGTACGTTTTGCAGATGTAGGTTGGACCGACATTACGGCGACCACCGCTGTGACATATGAGCTGCTAAAAGGGTTGGGGTACAAAACGAAGACCGATCTACTATCGGTACCTGTTACTTACTCTTCTATGGCCAATGGCGATATCGACATTTTCCTAGGTAACTGGATGCCAACAATGGAAGGTGACATCGCGAAATACCGTGATGCAGGTACCGTTGAAACCGTACGAGCGAACCTCGTCGGCGCAAAATACACACTCGCGGTTCCAAAATACGTTTATGACGCAGGCGTGACCAACTTCGCTGATCTAGTAAAACATGCCGACAAATTTAAAGACCGCATTTACGGCATTGAACCAGGTAACGATGGTAACCGCTTAATTCAGTCAATGATTGATAGCAACGCATTCGGCCTAAAAGACTTCAGCCTAGTTGAATCCAGTGAAGCTGGCATGGTGTCTCAAGTATCACGTGCTGCGCGCCGCAACCAATGGATTGTGTACCTAGGTTGGGCCCCGCACCCAATGAACAGCAATGTTGAAATGGAATACCTAGCGGGTGGTGACGACTTCTTCGGCCCTAACTACGGCGGCGCGAATGTCTACACAAACGTACGTAAAAACTACCTTGCAGAGTGTCCAAATGTAGGTCAGCTAGTGAAAAACCTAGAATTCAACCTAGAAATGGAAAACGAATTGATGGAAGCGATTCTCAACCAGAAGCAGAAACCGTCGAAAGCAGCGCAAGCATGGTTGAACGCAAACCAAGAACAAATTGAAGCGTGGCTAGAAGGCGTTAAGACGGTGGATGGTCAAGACGCAGTAACAGCAATTACAAACTATTTAAAAACTAACGCTTAATTAAGCAGTTTTTAAGCGCGTTTTTTTGAAAAAGAAAGTGGGCAGTCATGCCCGCTTCATTAACACAAAGGTTTTATTTTGAATTTTATTACGGACAACAAACTACCGTTGGGCCAATGGATGGAAACTGGCGTCGATTGGTTAACCATCAATGCATCGGGTTTCTTCGATGCAATCTCTATTACACTTGAAACGATCATTCTTTTCGTGGTGGACATTTTTAAATGGATGCCACCTGCAGCGCCAATCATTATGACGGCGGCAATTGCTTGGTTCTTACACCGCAGCATTCCGCTTGTTGTATTCATCGTGTTGGCCTTGCTCGCAATTCTCAACCTTGGTTACTGGCAAGAAATGCTGGAAACCTTTGTCCTTGTGTTTGCAGCGACAACGATTTCCGTATTAATTGGCGTGCCGTTGGGCATTATGGCGGCACACCGTCCTTGGTTATACACCTTGTTGCGACCAATCCTCGATTTGATGCAGACCGTACCGACATTCGTTTACCTAATTCCAACCTTGGTTCTGTTTGGCTTAGGTATTGTCCCTGGCCTAATCTCGACCATCATTTTCGCTATCGCTGCGCCAATTCGATTGACGTACCTCGGTATTATTAAAGTGCCGGAGGAGCTACTTGAAGCGGGCAAAGCATTTGGTGCAAGCCGCATGAAGTTGCTGTTTAAGGTGGAATTACCTGCGGCATTACCAAGTATTATGGCCGGTGTTACGCAATGTATTATGTTGTCTCTGTCTATGGTGGTCATTGCGGCGCTTGTTGGTGCTGATGGACTTGGTAAGCCAGTCGTACGCGCACTCAATACCGTAAACATCTCGCAAGGTTTTGAAGCGGGTTTAGCGATTGTACTCGTCGCCATCATTCTTGACCGCTTGTGTAAAGCACCAAACCAGAAGGAGGCTTAATCATGGACGCTATTACTATTCAAAATCTTGATGTGGTTTTTGGTCAGCAGCAGTCACAAGCGTTAACACTACTAGACCAAGGCAAGTCTCGACAAGAAATCATCGACGAAACTGGCCAAGTGGTTGGGGTTGATAATGTTTCGCTGAACGTGAAACAGGGTGAGATCTGTGTTTTGATGGGGCTTTCAGGCTCGGGTAAATCAAGTTTGCTGCGAACAGTTAACGGGTTGAACGAAATTTCTCGTGGCTCTCTGAAAATTAAAGACGGCGACGACATGGTTGAGCTCTCTAACTGTGACGAACAGAAGTTGCGCCACCTTCGTACTCACCGCGTATCCATGGTGTTTCAGAAGTTTGCATTGATGCCATGGTTAACGGTATTAGATAACGTTGCGTTTGGTCTAGAAATGCAAGGCATTGGTAAAGCAGAGCGCCGTAAAAAAGCGCGTGAACAGCTCGAAATGGTCGGTTTGTCTGAGTGGGAAACGAAATTCCCGCACGAGCTCTCTGGTGGTATGCAGCAGCGTGTTGGCCTAGCGCGAGCGTTCGCGATGGACACAGATATCTTGTTAATGGATGAGCCGTTTTCAGCGCTTGACCCATTGATTCGTGCTCAGCTTCAAGATGAATTGATTCTGCTTCAAGAAAAGCTAAACAAAACCATTCTTTTTGTGAGCCACGACTTGGATGAAGCGCTTAAAATCGGTAACAACATCGCCATTATGGAATCAGGAAAGTTGATTCAACACGGCAAGCCAGAACAGATCATTCTTGCTCCAGAAAACGATTATGTGGCTGACTTTGTTGCTCACACTAATCCATTGAACGTACTTAAGGGACGCTCTTTGATGCGTGACGACTTAGTTCGTGAAGATGAGCGTGTTCTAATTTGCCCTGACAAAGATATTTGGGTGACCCAAGAGAGCAAAGGCTTAAGCTTAGCGGGTACAGATAAGTCGTTGGTTCAATGGAAGAGCGATTCTTCGAACCTTGATGAGGTAAACGAAAATTCGCTGGTTCAGGTTAGCCCGGAAATCAGTATGCGAGAAGCGATTGAGCTTAAGCAGCGCAGCAATCAGCCTCTGCTTATGGTGGAGGACAATCAGTTAGTTGGTGTGTTAAGCGACAACGAGCTTTACGATGCATTGCTTGGTAACTTTAAGTCCGAGCAAGTGGCATAAAGTTAGAGTAGAGTTGAAGCCAAGCTAAAAAAGAGCCGCATATTAGTGCGGCTCTTTTTGGTTTAAACAATGAGTTAAATAGTTAAGCTAAGGAAACGGTCGATTATAGAGTTGTAATTACATCATCCATCGCAAGGCGAGCTTTTGGTAGACCATGATTATAATCTTCCCCGTCTTTGTGATAGCCAATCGCCAGTGCAACTTCACAGACATGGCCTTCTAATTCTTCTTTGAATACTTCTCCAATCAGTGTTGGATCTACACCTTCCATCGGCGTTGAGTCAATACCCAGACGAGCCAATGTGTGTAGTAGGTTGCCTAGTGCCAAATAGACTTGCGCTTTTGTCCAGTTTCCGTTGAAGCCATTTTCGTCCGTATTTGCATCGGCAAAAGCGTAGGCGCCCATAAAGTTGTTGTACATTTCCGCCGGTAGGTGGCCAGACGTTACTTCGGCATCCACACGTTTTGCGAACTTCTCTTTGGTGAAGTTTGGATCGTACGCAAACAGAATCGTATGTGATGCGGCTTTCGCGTGTGGCTGGTTAAATTGGTGCATATTTGCAAATGTATCGTGGAAGCGTTGCTTGGCCTCATCACTTTCAATCACGATGAATTTCCACGGTTGCGAGTTAATCGAAGACGCTGAAAGACGGAGTGCTTCTTTGATGATTGCCATATCTTCTTGAGAAACGCGTTTGGTTTCGTCGTATTTTTTCGCAGTGTAGCGGCTGTTTAGATCAGTAATGATTTGATGAGACACGTTTGTATCCTTTTTATTTTTGTGACAAATGAGGATGCGCTTAGCATCGACAACCATGCGTACCTCGAATATGGATTCATAATACGGGATATTTTTTCATTGATAAGAGGGCGTTTATTTGAATCACTTTTTACTTTTTATTGAAAATTGGCGTGCTTCATAGGGTTAGGCATCATCATTTAGATGCTTTTGATGATTATTAAATTACACTCATATTAAGGGAGTGATGGAGAGCAACATGAACGTGATTCAAGTTTTCAACGATAGTTATGAACGTTGTATCGCGAACCAAGGCTTTTTCGACTTGTTTTACAAGAATTTATGGTCAAAAAGTACAAGCTTTAGACAAAAGTTTGATGGTGTCGACATGCACCAACAGGTGCGAATGCTTAGAGGATCTATCGTGTTTTTTATGATGGCCGATACCTCTAACGAGGCGCACAAGATGGTGGAGAAATATGGTAAGAAGCATGCGAGTTCCGATATTGGCATTGAACCACAGGATATTGATGTTTGGTTTGAAAGCCTTATCGAAACGGTTCAAGAGTGTGATTTTGAATACGACGATGATGTCGAAACTGCGTGGAGAGCTTGTTTTAACACAGGTTTGTCGGTAATGAAGCGGGAGTGCTCCAAACACTAAAAGAGAAACTAAATGCTCTTCGAAAACAAGCAAGTTAAAGCAAGGAAGTAACGTTAAACAGCTTACTTCCTTGAGTATGGCTTTTATTTGTCTTGTGTCTCTTTATTCTTTTTTACCGCTTCGGCGATATCACTGACGGCTTCGACAAGGTTGATCGGCATAGGGAAGATAATAGTCGATGTTTTGTCTGTCGTGATTTCCGTGAGTGTCTGCATGTAACGCAATTGCAGCGCATTCGGCGCTTCGTTGAGCATTTGAGCTGCCTCTTTTAATTTATTAGAAGCTTCTAACTCGCCGGTAGCGTGAATTATTTTCGCACGACGGTTACGTTCTGCCTCAGCCTGACGCGCTAGCGCTCTGACCATGCTGTCATTTAAATCAACATGTTTGACTTCAACCGTGGCAATCTTGATGCCCCAGTCATCAGTCTGTTGATCGAGGATGGATTGTAAATCCTTATTGAGACGCTCGCGCTCTGAAAGTAATTCATCCAGTTCATGCTGGCCTAATACTGATCGCAGCGTGGTTTGCGCTAACTGGCTGGTGGCATCGCTGTAACTTTCAATGTTGTTAATTGCCATTTGAGGATCGACTACGCGAAAATAAACAACCGCATTGACGCGCACAGACACGTTATCTTTGGTTATCAAGTCTTGTGTCGGCACATCCAAAACGACAGTACGTAAATCCACCCGTACCATTTGTTGGATAAATGGGATAAGAATGATTAAGCCAGGGCCTTTTACTTCTTGAAAGCGACCAAGAAAGAATACAACCCCACGTTCATACTCTCTCAAAACCTTAAACATTTGGGTCGCAAGTGCGAACAACAGCACCACGATCACCGCAACAGTATAGAGCATCATAAAGCGCCTCCTATTTATTTTGGCGGTCATCAGGCATCACGGTTAAGGTCAGCCCTTTCACATTCACAATGGTGACATGATCACCTTGTTTGAGTTGTTGATGGTCTTTGGTTTTGGCTCGCCATAGCGCACCGTCAAGTTGAACGCGCCCTTCGCCATCGATAAAGTCATCGCTCACGACAGCGATTTTCCCAGGGTAAGTTTCTAAGCCTGTTGTCACACGTCGTCGGCGTATTTTGAGCAGCAGGCCGACAGTTAACACGATCAGCGCGACAGAAAAGATGGAAATACCGAAAATTAAAGGAAGGGCGATCTGAAACCCTGGCAACTCACTGTCCATGAGGAATATGGAACCGAGCACAAAGGCGACAACGCCACCTAAGCCCAAAATGCCAAAGCTCGGACTGAATGCTTCTGCGATCATCAGTGCAATTCCGAGTAACAGCAGACCAAGCCCAGCGTAGTTCACAGGCATCATTTGTAACGCGTACATGGCGAGGAGCAAACAAATACCACCCAACACGCCGGGTAAGCCAATGCCCGGGTTGTAAAACTCAAGAAGCAAACCGTAGATGCCAATGAGCATCAGGATGTAGGCGACGTTTGGGTTTGTGATAACGGCTAGCATTTCTGCTCGCCAATCGGGTGTTCTTTCAATCCATACGGGATTTTCCAGTGACAATGTCACATCACGATTGTTAACTTTAACTGTTTGTCCATCAATGGCTTTGACTAAATCCTCTGGTGAGTTGGCTATATAATCAATAACGTTTAATTCCAATGCCTCTGTGGCGTCCAAACTCGCTGCTTCGCTCACTGCTTTCTCTGCCCACTCTGCATTTCGGCCATGAAGCTTTGCTAAGCCTTTAATATAGGCTCTAGCATCATTAATCACCTTTTTCTCCATCGCGGTTTTCGCAGGAACTTTCTCTGAGCTTTCGTTGGTTCCTTCTGACGTTTCTTCCGCGTTTTGATCTTTGCCATCATCCGATGAAGGGGGCTGAGGGGCACCACCTAACGCGACGGGTGTTGCCGCGCCAAGGTTAGTGGCTTCAGCCATGGCAGCAACGTGGCTGGCGAGTAAAATGTATGTCCCTGCGCTAGCCGCTCTAGATCCTGACGGGCCAACCCAAGTTGCAATTGGAGTGGAGGAGGTGGTAATTGCGTGAATAATATCTCTCATTGCGCTGTCTAAGCCGCCAGGAGTGTCCATCTCTAAGATCACTAAACTGACACCGTTGAGTTGTGCCTCTTCTATCTCACGAGACAAATAGTCGCTAGTAGCAGGACCTATAGCGCCTTTGACGGGAACAATCCAGACAGTATTGGCCAGTGCTTGACTAGCAAACAAAAGTAAAGGTAAGACCCATATCCATAGTCGTTTCATGCAGTCCTCCTTGTGCGGTCACAGGGACTTTTTGAAAACCTAATTCAAGTATATACGCAGTAATACTAGTGCAAATAAGTAATTGATCACTCGAATTAGTCATATCAGCATTTATCATGGCACATCTGAGGCTACGGGCCTTAATATGAATAGCGGTAGTCACGAATCGTGGGGCGTCTGGTGTGAAGAGGTTCAACAAAAAGGCAAAGTGACGGTAATCACTTTGCCTTCCTAATGTGTTTTAGAGGAGAGAGACTAACTGTTTACGAGGCGAGAAAATTGAACGAGTGCTTGCTCGGCTGGCATCGGTTTGTGGAAGTAAAACCCTTGCAACTCATCAATATTCCAAACTTTAAGCTTGCGTACTTGGCTCGCGCTTTCAACACCTTCGGCGACAATAGTTAACCCTAATTCTTGAGACATGTTGGCAATGTTTCTTACCAGTGTTTTCGCTCTGTCATTGGTTTCAATCTCGTCGATATAAGATTTATCCAGCTTCACAATATCCAATGGAAAATTACATACGCTACTGAATGATGCGTATCCAGTACCAAAATCATCCAAAGCGAGTCCAACACCAAGTCGCTTGATGTCTTGAATGCTTTGGATTGATTCTATTTCTCCGCCCATCAACATACTTTCGGTAATTTCAAGCACAAGCTGACCCGCAGAGAGGTTGTATTGAGCCATCACTTTTTTTAGGTAGGGCATCAGTCCTGAATGATAAAAGTGCTGCGCGCTTAAGTTCACATGCACGCTTAACATCGACAGACCTTGCGCATGACGAACTCCGTTGAGCCGACTGATAAATTCGCAAGATTGTTTGAGAATGGACTCTCCCAATTCGACGATAAGTTTTCCTTGTTCTGCCATCGGAATAAATACTTCTGGTGAAATCATCCCTAATGTTGGATGTTGCCAACGAGCAAGTGCTTCGAAGCTAATGACTTCAGTGGTTTTAGCATCCACGATAGGCTGGAAAAAAGGTTTAATCGCATCTTGTCTAATGGCATTTTCTAAATCGCGATTGATCACCATAGACGTTTCCGCCTGCTCTGATAGTTCTTCATCAATCACTAATACTTCGTGAGAGTGACGGCCCTTAGCGGATTGCGATGAGAAACGTGCTGCAAGCAGCAAATGCTCGACAGATTGGTGAGTAATGTTTAGGTCCATCATCACCGCTTTACTGTCTAATGACATCATGATCCCAGAGAGCTGGACCTTATGTGACAAATGATTCAGTAATCGATTGGTAGCATCTATCGCTTTTTGGTGGTGCTCGATATCTGGAATCAAAACGATAAATTCATGCTCACTAATTCGGCCTATTTGGAATGCCCCTAATTGCTCGCGTATTGCGGATGCGATGTATTGAATCACTTCATCAAAAATGAGGTGACCGTATACCCCTGCAATTTGCTTGAGAGTTTTACTATTAATGTACACAAACGAAAAATGGTTTGGCCGTGTCTCTACGAGCTCGTGCAGTGCATTGAGAATGACAGGACGATTACAGAAACCGGATACCGGATCAAAGTCGGTGAGTTTTTGGATCATTTCTGCTTGCTGTTTTGTCTCTCTCATATCCTGAAGCAACAACATCAGCGCACTTTGACCATGATGTTGAATGAGCGTGGCTTCTATCAAACAGTCGATTTCTTCTGTATTGCTATCGAGCACCTGCGCTTCGAATTGTGTTTTACCGTTTTTCAGCTCTCTGAACATTGCGTCAACTCGACATTCATCGTCCTCCGATGGGCACAAGGTGTCTAGAGGACGATCTATCAATTGCGATTTGCTGTAGCTCAACAGATCTAACGCTCGTTGGTTGACATCGACTATTTTACGATCGATAACAATTAGCATGCCTAGTGAGGAGCTATGGTACAGAGCACCAAACTTTTCCATCGAGTCTTTCAATTGCAGTTGGGTTAACGATGTATTTTCAGAGAGCTTTTGTACCAGTTTTGTCGCTAACTCTAATTCGTCTACTTTTACAGAATGCAAGCCTTCAAGCTGGTATTGAGAGGCGATTTCGCTTATTCCTTCAGCAAAATGATTAAAGCGAGTGGCGACCTTATTTTTAAACGTGATGTAGGTACCCGCAGCGATGATTGATGCCACAACGCCAACCGTTGCAAACAGGTACATGAATAGCGTATTACCTTTCGCATAATGCTCTCGCTGTGTTTTCGTTTTTAGCCATGCGATTGGTTCACCAGATAAATCAGAGAGTGAGGCCCATTTTGTTATTGACCGCGAGGTCTTCTCTATATCCCGCATCTCACTACTGTCTGATCCACTTACCATCTGCGTCTCTAATGAGTTTTCCGCAGTTAAAATGGATTTAAAGTCTCCAGGAAAGCGCAAAGATAGGTTTCTTCCCCAAAGCATCCATCCGTTAGAAGGGCGGTCGCCTTCACTATTTCTAACTGGGCTGAGGCTAAGACCCCAAATAGTATCGTTGATTTTAAACAACCCTGAGATGCTCTCTCTATGGATATCAAGCTTGTGATTCATGGACTTGATGTAATCTTGAAGAGTAGGTTGATTCGCCATTTTAGCGGTGAGTTCTGAAGAAGTGTCGGGGTTATCCTCACGAGTTAAGGAGAGCAGGGTTTGCCCATTAGTCGTGATAAACGCCATCATATCGAGGTTTAACGCATCAATGCTCTCTGTGTAAAGGTTTCGCTCGGTATATTTCGCAATATCACGATCAACAAACAGATCGTACGTTTCGTCCCAGTACGCCCAGTCGTATGAGGCGCTTTCTTGCTGGCTCACCATCATGTCGATGACAGCGAGTGCTTGCTGATTCGCATGGTTAATTTCCATGTCTTCGAGCTCATCTAAGCTATACAGGAAAAAATAACGGCTAATAAAAAGGAAGCTGATGACCATGCCCAGCAGTCCTAATGAAAAGTATAGGGCGGTTTTATAGCGAAGATTCAAGTTAAACAAGCGAAGTGTTTTCATTAAAAAATAGTTATAGATGTTAATTCACTGAAAGTGTACGACATGTTCTAACAGAAATTGTTGATATAGATTCAAATTATAGAGATAAAATGAAGGATTTGCTGAGCTGATATGGTAAGTGAAACGTTTGCCCTAATTACTAGATTTTCGTGTTTGCAATTAAAATGCTCAATAACGTACCGCGCATTCAAATTAAGGTTTAATCGTGCAGCTAGTAAAGGTATAAATCTTTTTATAAAACAGTCTATTAGTGTAACTAGTGCTTTTCTTCTGTATCTAAACTTCTTTTGTAATAGTAAACTGCGAAAAAATGATGGGTAATTATGATGTTTATTGTTCAACGCTTGGTCAAACTGGCCATTATCTGTGCCATTTTCTTTACTATCTTCGATCTCATCTCCTATGGTGAGATTACTTGGGTTCAAAGGTTGCTGGCTTCTATAAGCTAAGTCTAGAATTCAATATGCACACATAACTCCACGAAGCGAGTCAATTCTTCGTTACTCGCCTTCGTCATTTGCTCCTTATGTGAGCTTTAAATAAAAGTCCCTCCGCGTGCAGCTCTGGTAACCGTTTTCCATTAATGGAAAAAACCTAAAAATGCAACTAACTTCATACTAATGGCAAGTGTAAGGTATGCAGTTGATGAGGCAATTCAGCATAATCACATTAGTTGTTGTGGCACTCATTTTGAGCCAAGCAACAATCGCAAGAAATGCTAAGGTGCTAGGTGATATTTCGTTAGTTCAGCCGATAGAAGGTGACCCTGTCGTAGATATTAAGCTGGCGAGAATTGGCTGGCATCTCTTTCGTGATCCTCAGCTATCTTCAAACGGTAGCATCAGTTGTGCGACGTGCCACAACTTGCAAACCAATGGCGCTGAAAATACCCCCGTCTCTACAGGGGTGAAAGGTGATGGAACTCGAAACTCCATCACAGTGTTTAATGCAGCGTTAAATTATCGTTTTTTATGGGATGGTACCGAAAACACCTTAATGGCTCAGATTGATGGGCCAATCCACAATCCAATAGAAATGGACTCAAACTGGCAAACAATAGAGCAGTACGTGAAAGGAAGCGAACGTTATCAAGCACTATTTAGTCGTGATGGTGAGCTACCGATTAATATTAACAATATTAAGTCCGCCATTGTGGAGTTTGTCGAAGGGCTCCAAACTCCAGGTGCACCATTCGATGCCTACTTACTGGGTTACACCCATGTCCTCAGTGAGCAGCAAATTAGGGGGTGGAAAACATTTCAGTCTTCAGGTTGCGTACAGTGTCATCAGGGCAAAAATATTGGCGGAGCGATGATACAAAGGTTCGCCTATTTCAAAGATAAGCCAGTAGTAGAGGATTCGGGACGTCACCTGATTACGACGGAAAGTGAAGAACAATTCTATTTTAGAGTCGCCAGTTTACGTAATGTCGCCCTAACAAGTCCTTATTTTCATAACGGACGAGTTGACCAGTTATCCGAGGCGATACAGATTATGGCGAAAACGCAGCTCGGTATTACGATGAGCGATGAAAGTGTCGCTGATATTGAAGCGTTCTTACAGTCCTTGACCGCACCCAGACCCGTGATTTTAGAGGTGTTGGAAAATGAGTAAATTCAAACTGGTTAATATCTGCTTTTTTATTGCCATGCTGACGTGTTGTGTATTGGCGTACATGTCACATGTGAATTCAAAAAGTGCACAAGAATTCCACGCGGAGTTGACGGATATTGGGCACAAGTTGATTGAAGAGCGCGATGTTATAGTGAATCGATATGCGGTTGAAGATAGGAAGAATTATGAACTGACGACATCTTTAGTGGATATAGAAGTCGCAGCTGAGAACTTGCTAAATTCATCAAGGGAGTCAGTTTGGTTCCCTGTGACGCCCAATCATAAAAAAGTTGAGGATACGCTCAACCTATTCAAAAACCGTGTGCTTGATACAACGCTGAAGCTCGATATGTTGATTGGCGTTCAGGTAGAGAATCAATACGCGTTATTAATGCTATTCAACTTATATCAGCAAGATATTTCTACCGATACCGGAAAGACGTTGAGTGGGCATCACTATTTTGAGTTTCTCAACCAACTGCTTTTGACACAAAACGTAGTTGAGAGTGAAAGTGAAGCCAATTTCTTAGATCGGCTTCAAGCGAGCGATAAAAGGATAGAACTACTCACGAATGAACTGCTTGATCATGGATACTTTGTTTTTATCGAGGATGCGGAGCATCGGCTGCTCAATATTGCCCAAAGTGAAGCGCGTTTTACTTGGTTGTTTGTTTTTATTGCCGTGATGTTGTTAGTCAGTGCATTCTTGTATCAATCGCAATATCGAATGTACAACTTGAAACAATTAAACCTCGAAATCGAGGAGGCGCGAAATAAAGCCGAGCGAGCAGCAAAAGCCAAATCAAGTTTTCTCGCCGCAATGAGTCACGAATTAAGAACGCCGATGAATGGTGTATTAGGCCTTTCTCAAATGATTGCAGAGGAAACCAAAGAGCCGACGACTAAAGAGTACGTGAAAGTCATTCTTGATTCTGGCCAACACTTGATGACGATTCTCAACGATATTTTGGATTTCTCTAAAGTTGAAGAAAACAAACTGGAATTTGAGCAGGCTAAGTTCAATTTAGATCAAGTCATTTCTCCTGTGTGTAGCGCAATAAAACCGCTCATCGATGAGAAAAATATCGAATTGATCGTAGAAAATGAAGTGCCTGAATACGTTGAATTTACCGGAGACTGCGCACGTTTACGACAGATCTTGTTTAATCTTGCAGGCAACGCGGTGAAGTTTACCGGTGAAGGGCATGTGTTAATCAGAACAGAACTTGATAAGGTAAATCAGTGTTTGGTGATGATTGTGAGTGATACTGGTATTGGTATCGCGCTAGATAAGCAAGAACATGTTTTCAACTCGTTTGAGCAAGCCGATTCTTCAACTACCCGAAAATTTGGAGGCACAGGGCTTGGTTTGGCAATAGTTAAAAAATTAACTGGCTTGATGGATGGCAAGGTTACATTGAAAAGTGTGGAGGGCGTCGGAAGTCAATTCATCGTCGAGCTGCCCATTCCTTGGGTTGAATGCGAACTTCCAAAGGCACAAGAGCCCCCAAAAACGCGCAAGAAAACACACAATTTGCAGATATTGCTTGCTGAAGATAATCGAGTGAACGCCATTGTGGCGAAAGGGTTTTGCGAAAAGTTGGGACATGAGGTCGATGTTGCTGAAAACGGATTGGTGGCGGTTAAAAAGGCGAGAGATAACGAATATGATCTGATTTTGATGGACAATCACATGCCTGAGATGAATGGTGTTGAAGCGACGCGTGTGATTCGACAAGAGTTAGGTATCAAAACATTACTCTTTGCGTATACGGCAGATGTCTTTCGTGAGGCGCATGATAGCTTTATTGAAGCCGGAGCGGATCATGTGCTTACAAAACCGCTACAGCAAGAGAGCTTTTCTGACGCTCTTAAACAGTTTGCTGCGAGGCTCGAACCAAAAGAGAATTTACCATTAACGAATGACAACAACGTTCTCCAGTTGCAGCGCAAGCCAATAGAGAAGTTACGGCTGACAGAAGAAGAGTTATCCAGTTCAGAGATGCTCATTTCTTTGCAAGAAGCGCCGGAAGCGATAGATGAGCTACTAAAAAGTATTATTGTCGATTTTGAATCATCGGTTGATGAACTTATTGATTATTTTATGGCTGAAGATTTCGCGTCTCTAGAAGACACGTTGCATAAAACAAAAGGTATGGCATTGAACCTTGGTTTGCCGATTTTAGCTGGACAAACGGAGGCGCTAGAAAACGCGCTCAAAGCGAAGCAAACTCCTGAAATTGAGCGGTTACAGATGCTAATCAACCGATTACAAGTTAACATCCATCAGGCTAATCGACTTCTGGATGACATACAGAAAAAAAACGTCGATCCTCAACAAATTTTGTAACGTCTCTGAGTTCATACGTTCCTTACCTTGTTTCGTTATGGTTTACTATGACGTGAATGGATGTGTTGATTCGTCAATGAGAAAATCAGGGAGTTAGAATGAGTAAGCATTCCGCTTTAATCGAATGGCATCGCGAAGCTGACGAAGTGTTCAGTGATAACCAGTATAGTCGGGCGCACATTTGGAAGTTTGATGGCGGGTTGCAAGTCCCTGCGTCACCATCTCCACACGTAGTGCCGTTGCCATTATCTGTAGAAGAAAACGTTGATCCGGAAGAAGCATTTGTTGCGGCACTTTCCAGTTGTCACATGCTTGTTTTTCTCTCTATTGCGGCGAAACGACGTTACGTTGTGGATCGCTACTTAGATGAAGCAGTAGGAGAGCTGACAAAAGGTGAAAATGGAAAAGAATGGGTGTCTAAGGTAACACTAAACCCTAAGATAACATTTGCTGGTGATGAACAACCGACACGATCTCAATTAGAAAAAATGCACCACATGGCTCATGAGAATTGTTTTATCGCCAATTCGGTTAAAACTGAAGTGACGACGCTTATTGCGGATTAAATGAAACTCTGTGTTAAAGCGCAGTGTATCACCGAATAGTGTTAAGCCAGCAGTCCGGCTGCTGGCTATTGTGAACTAAACGATGCCTTGCTCGATCATCGCATCAGCGACTCTTCTAAAGCCGGCAATGTTTGCGCCTAAAACTAAATTACCAGGCTGACCAAACTCTCGACTGGTTTCATTTGCGTTAATAAAGATGTTTTTCATGATGGTCTGCAACTGGCTATCGACTTGCTCAAAGGTCCAGTTTTGCATGCTGGCATTTTGTGCCATTTCAAGCTGACTGGTTGCAACGCCGCCTGCATTGGCTGCTTTCGCTGGCCCATAAGCCATTTCGGAATCCACGATGATATTGGCCGCATCACGAGTGGTTGGCATGTTTGCTCCTTCACTAATCAAAACACACCCATTATCGATAAGAGCAAGAGCATCGTTTGACGTCAGTTCATTTTGGGTCGCGCAAGGGAATGCGGCGTCAGCTTGATATCGCCATACAGCATGCCCTTCATTAGGATAGTCACCCAACGGCGTATACTCTGCTTCAGGGTAAGTGTCTAAATACTCTTCTAAACTTGCTCTTTTCACTTCTTTAAGTTGCTTGAGGAGCTGCAGGTCAATACCGTGCTCATGATAGATCGTGCCTCTAGAATCGCTGCATGTTACTGGGGTTGCTCCCATGTGGTATAGCTTTTCAATTGCATAGATAGCGACGTTACCTGCGCCAGAAACGAGGCAAGTTTTGCCTTTGAGTGAATCATTACGGTCATTGAGCATGCATTCCGCAAAATATACGGTTCCATATCCCGTTGCTTCTTTCCTAACAAGTGAGCCCCCCCAAAGAAGGCTCTTGCCTGTAAGTACCCCTTCGTAGCGGCCCGTCAATCGCTTATATTGACCAAACATATAACCAATTTCACGCGCACCGACGCCGATATCGCCAGCAGGAACATCGGTAACAGGACCAATGTGGCGGTATAACTCGTTCATAAATGATTGGCAAAATCGCATGATTTCACCGTCAGATTTTCCTTTAGGATCGAAATTTGAACCGCCTTTTCCGCCACCAATTGGAAGGCCAGTAAGCGCGTTTTTAAAAATCTGTTCAAAGCCGAGGAACTTTATGATGCTCGCGTTCACTGAATGATGGAACCTCAGTCCGCCTTTGTATGGACCTAACGCGGAGTTAAACTCGACGCGGTAGCCTTTGTTTATTTGCACATTCCCTGCGTCATCGACCCAAGGAACTCGAAACATGATTTGACGTTCTGGTTCTACGATTCTTTGGATAATCGCTTGTTCTTTATATTTATTATTGCTTTCTATGACTGGAGCGAGAGAAGTTAATACTTCTTCTACGGCTTGGTAAAACTCTTTTTGAGCCGGGCTACTGTGTTGCAACGCAACAATAGTATCGTGTATGTGTGACATAGATCTCTTCCTTGATATGAATAAGCAATCAGTTTATATGAATTTATTCCCATTAAATAGTGATTTTGACCAATTCTCAATGGCTATAATGGTCTTTCCTGCGGATGAGAACGCTCAATTTCCAACTTCTGGTCGTATTGATGAGGAAGATTAAGTGAGTGACATGATTGGATGGTTGAGTGATCGGTTTCACATATAGCGAGCAGAAGCCAAATTAGTCGATATTGTTGTGCTGTCACGCAAACTGTTTTTGTTAACTCGGTGTTAACATTTGAGCGTGTTGACTCGAAAAAGATAAAAATATGCATGAGCTTAAGACTCTGGACTCGTTTATTCAGCAAAACGGTCTACCAGTGTTTGGCCATCTTGATGGGATTCCCACATCTTTACAGTTAGATAAGTTTACCTACCTTGATGAGATGGATAAGCCAGCGTCTAAGTGGCGCCGTTACTGTGATTATAAGCAGTTTCAGTTCGTTAATTTGGTCACACCTAACTACGTGATTGGGGTTGCGATTGCGGATATTAGGTATTTAGCATCTGGTTTTTGCTATCTGTTTGACATTCAAAATAATGAGTTAGTGGAGCAGCAGTGGTTAAAGCCTTTTAATATTGATTATCAAACTCAGCCTTCCAGTTGGTCTAGTCATGCCCATCTTGCTGACAAAAGTATTCAGTTTTCTATTCAGAATGGTATTTGGCACGTCCACTTTGTGACAAAGTCTGTCAATGCTGATCTCTACTTACGTCCAGAAAGTATGAGTTTGCCATTAATGTTATGTACGCCAACCGGTTATGCGGGTTGGACTTATACGCAGAAGCACAATGCGTTAACGGTAGATGGCAATTTATTCATATTAGGAAAGGAACAAGATCTCTCAGAAGTGGCTGCTGGTTACGACTTTTCCGCTGGGTACATGCGACGGGAGACAAGCTGGCGGTGGGCGAGTATTAATTGCTTTGAAAGCGGCAGACGATTGGGGCTGAACTTAGCTGCAGGCGTCAATGAAACGGGCTACTGTGAAAATGTATTCTGGATTAATGGTGAACGGCATTTTTTACAGTCTGTTCAGTTTCAATTTTCACGAAATGATGAAGGACAAAGATGGCATATCACGTCGGAAGATAAACGGATTGACCTAGTGTTCACGCCTTTAAACCGACGTTCAGAAAAGAAGAACTTTTGGTTTCTCAAAAGCAATTTTCGTCAATATATCGGCTATTTCTCTGGCTACATCGTTGATGGGAATGGTATCAAACATCAGTTAGAAGAAGTCATAGGTCTTACTGAAGATCACTATGCAAAATGGTAGAAACACAATGGATTGGACACAGTTGATGGAACGCCCTGAATTACTTCTGATGATTTTGGCGCCAGTTTTCTTTTTATGTATGGTTGCAGAGTACTGGTTTGGACAACGAAGGGGACGTTTACCTGAAAGCGCGATGTATTATATTCCGGAAGTTGTATGTAATTTTGTACTTGCGGGCTTACACCAAGCGACAGACATACTCACGGGTTTACTGATTGCTCAGTTATATTTGTGGTGGTTTGATTGGCGATTGTTTGATATCGAAATGAGCGTTTCAGCGTTTTTGCTACTTGTCGTTCTGCAAGACTTTTTCTATTACTGGTTTCATCGAGCTAGCCACCGTATTCGTTGGATGTGGGCTGCGCACGTGGTCCATCACAGCTCGGAGAGAATGAATTTCAGCACCGCGTTTCGTCAAAGCTTGATGTATCCGTTAGCGGGAATGTGGATTTTCTGGTTGCCTTTGGTGATTATTGGCTTTGATCCCAAGTGGGTCGTCTTCGTTGTGCTGTTTAATCTGGGCTTACAGTTTTTTGTTCATACTCAATCAATTCGCTCGCTTGGACCGCTAGAGTGGGTATTTAATACGCCATCTCATCATCGCGTTCATCATGGTATAAACCGTCAGTACATCGACAAAAATTACGCGGGAGTGTTGATTATCTGGGATCGGATGTTTGGAACGTTTGAACCAGAAGTGGAAACCGTTAGGTATGGAATTTCTAAACCGGTAAACAGCTTTAATCCCATTCGTGTGACGTTTGCAGAATGGAAAGACATGTTTTATGACGTAACACGACCAAATTTAACGTGGAAACAACGTTGGCGCTGTCTATTTGCTCCGCCATCGGATTCTTTTGAGTAGATTGAGATAAAAGAGATTGGAGCGGGCAGCGGGAATCGAACCCGCATCATCAGCTTGGAAGGCTGAGGTAATAGCCATTATACGATGCCCGCGCATCGATAGGACTCAGTTAATATGCCACACTGAACGAAAAAGAAAAGTCTTTTCTCATCAATTGTTTGTCAGATGCCTAAAAAAGTAGCGTCTTGGTGTTAAAGTGTCCATTGTCTCTGTTTTTCAGGAGGGTCAGCGATTCCGCTTCTAAAATCGATGGCTGCTAATTAGGGGCAAACACACTGTCTACTAGCGTTTAGGCATTGATGATATTCAAGATTGTCAGTGTAAAGGTTAATCGCGTTTATTGAACAGTCAGGTTTCATGGTCAAGACTAGATATTGAAATGATTACTTTTTACTGCTGAAGCGTATGTATAGCACTAGCGTAATTCCGCTGAAACAGTCAGCTTAACCAAAGGAGATTTAACATGTGGAAAGGTTTGATATTAGGGGCGGTGATGATGCTCGTATCTGCTTGTACAACCGTAACGACGGATGTCGATAAGCAAGCCGATTTTTCAGCTTACAGAACGTTTGATTTCGGTGCCCAAGCAGAAGCCCCTACGAGTATTGATGGTCGACGTATTGAACAAGGATTGGCTGAACAGCTTGAAGACAAGGGCTTAATTAAAGTGAATAGTGGTGGGGACCTTTACGTTCATCATGATATCGTCGAAGAGTCCGAGCTTGTCTCTTCTGGGTCTTCGGTGAGTTTCGGTTATGGTTGGAATAGCTTTGGCGTGATCACTTCAAGCCCGGAACGATACAAAGAACGTAAGTATGGCAAACTGGTGGTAGAACTTGTTGATGCAAAGGCTAATCAGGTTGTGTGGAAAGGTGTTTCAAGCAGGAAACTATCTGAGTCTATGAGCTCTGAGAAAAGAGAGTCTCTGATTGAAGAAGAAATTGCGAAAATGTTTGAAAACTACCCTTACGGTGAAAAATAATTAGTATTCTTAACGATTAAGAATACTAATTGCCAATCGTTACGCACAGAGTTAAAAGAACTTACTATTTTGGTTTTGGTTACCTTTGTGCGTACGACTCTGATTGCTTTACTCGGACTACTTTTCTGCTTGTTGGCTCCGAGCATGAGTCTGGCGCACTCATACCCAAATTTTCTTTCCTTTCATAACCAGAATATTGCTGTTGACGCTAAGTCGAAGCACTTTTCAGAACACCCTGTCTCTCCAATACAACAAGACTATCCGAGTTTAAACAGCCGGAATATATTGAGGGTTAGCCATTCTAAGGAAACGAGCTCGAACGACGATGTAGAACTCGAATGGTTTGAAACGCTTGCTGTAGTATGGTGGATACATCGTTCGGCAATTCACTCGATGGGGCTGCTAAAACGCATCGGCAATGAGGCTTTAGGTCGTTGTGTTGAAAGTATTTTTACTCATTCTAAATACAGAATCGGTGCGAGGAAAGAATCGAATCTCATATACCGCTTTATACATGCTCGCTAACACATTCCATGTTTTTACAATTTTTGGTTAGTTATGCTTAGGAGCGGTTTATGTTTGATTCGATAATTCAGGTCTTGAGTGCCTTTTGGCATCAAGATTTCACGGCGTTAATGGCGCCAGGCGGTGCAGGATTGGTTTATTTTGTTGTTGCTGCGCTTATCTTTTTGGAAAGTGGTTTTATTCCTGCTGCGCCATTCCCATGCGACAGTGTCGTCGTATTATCCGGTACGCTGGCGGCGGTTGGTGTCCTTGATCCAATAATGATCATGTTGGTGATAGCTGTTAGTGCGGGATTGGGAAGTTGGGCGGCTTACTTACAAGGCAAGTGGCTAAATCGCTTACCTAAGGTCCAAGGCTGGGTGAGCGCGGTTCCTCAAAAGCGTTTGGAACAGGTCGACGTATTGCTCAGTAAACATGGATTGATCGCGCTTTTTTGTGCGCGGTTTATTCCGGTTGTTCGTTCCCTATTGCCATTAATGATGGGGTTGCGAGTGAAAGGTATTAGTAAATTCCATTACTTTGCGTGGCTGAGTGCGATTTTATGGACGCTGATATTATGCGGTTTTGGTTTATTGCTTCCCTTTTTACCAGAGAATATGAGCAAAGCGATCACAATGCTATTAATGGCTGCCCCAATAATTACTCTCGTGATTGGGGGGCTTAGTTTCTTGTTTGTTAAAGCACGTCGAACGTTCTGTAAATCCAAGGATGTGTCAGAGTTTTCTCAGTAAGTTTACTTTGATTTGCACTTTTAAGCTTGTATACAGATTAGACATCTAATCGGCTGGTTTTTATCAGTAAAAAGAAAGGCGCAATGTATGCGCCTTTCTTTTTGAGTGTCGTTAGGGTTTCGAGTTTAATAGCCAATGCTATATAGGTACTCGCCAACCTCTTTACACTGAGACTTGTAGATAGTTTCTACTTCGGATTCATTCTTATCTGCTGCTTTAAATTCAAGCTCAGCAGAAGATAACTGGCTGAAACTATAGTTTCTTTCAGACATTAGGTAGTGTCTGAACATCGCTCTGTGTTCAGGAACCGCAATACGTGCATTAGAAACATTGGCACACTCTAGCAGAGTCTCATTGCTCATTTCTTCTGGCTTTGCTTCTGTGTTAGCGAAGGCTGAGCCCGTTGCAAATAGTAATGCTAGTGCGATAGTCGTAGCGAATTTTGTCATTATATGGACCTCAAATTGGTTCTAGTAACAATGAGCGTATTGGTTCTCATCGTTACATTTCCGTGTTCTCTGTATGTCATAAAAAGTTAAACAACAGGGAAGGCGTTGCGACCATGAGTAAAGACGTACATTAAATTGGCTTCTTTTCTTCCTGAGAGTCGATAGAGAGAGCGTTTACTCATCAGCCCGCCATAACCATCAAGAGGTAAGCGAGATGCTTGTTTTGCCAATTCCAATAGTGGTGGGGAAGAGAAAGCAACAAGTAAAAAATAATCAGGAGTAAAATCTGATGATAAAACACCATCAGTGGCGGATGTTCGGCGGCAGGAAACCAGCGCTAACAACTCGCGCTTTATATGCAGATAATAACCTTCTGAGCCCCAAGAACTTGGAGAGGCAAAAGTATGGAATTCGCTATGTGCTAGTTCAAAATCGTCTTGTTGCGCAAGTTTAAGCAAGCGTTCAGAGGTGTAATGTTTAGTGTGGTGATACGTATGCGCATATGAGGCAACGATGAACCCTGAAAATAGGGACAATGAAAGCATCAATAATATACGGTGTAGATAACGCAAGAAGTAACCCTAAACATATAACGTCATAGACTATCACTATGACTACGGAATCTTAGTGACACTATGATAACAATGAAAATCGGTGTCTGACCAACTCAGCGTATACTAACGAGATGGAAGAGGGATGAACAGAGTTTTCTGATGTTATTTGGGTATAAGCTAATACCTAAATAATTTTAGCGTTGAGGCAAGCGAAAACTGGAGAAACAGGTAAAGAGAGTCATGAGACAAGGAAGCTTGAGCCAATCCGATTATTTGTTAGGGAAGAAATAGAGCATTCTTCCCCACATAATTTGCACCGTGTTATGCGCTTGCATAAATAACACTGCCGCCTTTTATGGTGTCAATGATCTCACGAGACAACTTCTTTGGCAGTGCAGGGCAACCCCAACTGCGCCCAAGGTAACCATTCTTCTTGATAAAAGAAGGGTTAGCATAGTCGGCACCGTGCACAACGATATAACGCTCGCGAGCTTTATCGTTCAACCCTGAGCTTAGACCATCTAATCGAAGTGAATAACCATTTGATCCGTAGTAGGTGGTGTCAGTCAAAAACGTACCCAGTGATGTTTTACGCGAGTTCACCACATTTGAAAACTGCGTCGCTGTTTTCTTTCCACTGTTCACACCGTGAGAAACATAAGTATTGTAGATAAGCTTCTTTTTATCTAAATCAAGCACATAAAAGCGTTTTTCAGTCGATGGTTTACTATAGTCGATGATGGTTAGTACTGATTTCTTTCTATCGGGTGTTTTTTGGTACGCGATATAAGCGTCACGAAACAATTTAAAGTCTACTACGCCATCTAACTTTGCTTGTTTGAACACTTGTTCAATTTGATTCTGTGGTATGTGACTTTTGACTTCGTTATCTGCTTGTTTTGCAAAGGCAAAAGGAGAGGCAGACAGAAATGTCCATATAAATAATAAAATTAACTTTTTCATCTTGGCTAAATAAAACTCTATGGTGTTACAAATTTACCGATTGCTTCATGCATTCGTTAAAACAACATGCACATCAATATAATTCTATTCCCAATGTTTCTTATTGTACGCTTAGGTACTTAATATTGGGTTAACGATAAGTTTTCAAGTTAAAAACTAACTGTTTGAAACTCAAATAAATTATGAAGTTAATAGATTGTTTCGATAAACTTCGGCATAAATAATATCTGATATGTGTAATTAATAAAACTGTGTTTAAGGATATTTGTGAGGTGGCGAATTTATAAAAACGACGTTTTATTTTTTCTAGATTAGAAATTCTTTTTATTTCAATATGTTTGTTTTTTGTACGTCTATTTAGCTTGCGTTTAGATTTGTGATTTGACTCGTAACAAATCGTAACGTCAACTCGTTATGTGTGTTAGTGCATTTTAAGTGAGTGGGTAAACAACAAGATGGATAAGAAAGGTAGAGAAATACTGAGAAGAAGGGCATTTCTTGTTCACAAGTGATAAAGCTAAGTCTAAGTGGAGCCGACAAATGAGCTTCTACACGAATCATCTAAGCCGGTGATTAGCAGTACAAAAGTAAGTTTTGTCAGCTTTTACTTATTTCCTCTTGTTTTCAATTAAATACATAAAATCTGAACTAAACTTACCAAAAAGTAATTCTATCGTTTTGATTAAATATTTAAATAACTGAGAGATTTCATCGAAAAATAATAATGCCAAAAATTAACGTACGAACTTATGTGGTTGATTATATTATTGAAACTAAGGGTAAAGTCTTGTTTCTATATTATATAAGTACAGCAGCCACATACATGGCTTCTGTACTTAATCTTTAATAAGATGTCCCTTGAACAGTAATCGAACCTACTATGGAACCATCGAAGCGGCTATCGTCATTTGCGGATTGCCACCACAAACTCAGTTGTTCCTTACTCATTGGCTTACCAAATAAATAGCCTTGCATATAGTCACAGCGGTAGGACGATAACCATTCATGCATCACATTGTGCTCAATACCTTCTGCGGTGACCGTTTTATTTTGAGCGTGGCATAGATCGATGATGGGTTTGATCACATGACCGTTGTTGGTTTTCATCAATGTAACGAGGAACTCTCGGTCAAACTTGATCTTTTGAACTGGATATTGAACAAGTTGAGTCAGCGATGTATAGCCAGAGCCAAAGTCATCAATGGCGAGACGATAGCCACGCTTCGACAGCTCATCAAGTAATGCTGTACCTTGTTGTTCTGCGGCAAAGGTTTCTGTTATCTCTAACTCAATACATTCTGGTTTCACACCGTTTCTGCTTGCTTGGTCATGAATATAATTCGCCATTTCGATGGAGTTAAGCTCTGCTGAAGAGAGGTTGATCGAAAGGACAATGTCTTTGCCAAAAATATTTCTTAATTGGTGATATTCTGCAGTTGCATTGGCGAAAACCCAGCGATCAATTTTATCAAATAAGCCCGCCTGTTCCGCGATTGGGATAAACTCTTTCGGAGGCACAGGACCAATGCCTTCCGCTTCCCAGCGCAATAATACCTCTAGTCCTTCAATCTCGTTGTCCCGATTATTCATATAGGGTTGAAAAACGAGATGGAACTCTTCTTCCACGTTGCTTTTTCTGAGCGCTCGCTCAAGCTGACTGCGTCTTTGAGACTCAACATTGAGAGCTGCTGAGTAATAAGCGTACTGGTTTTTCCCGGCTCGTTTGGCTTGATACATTGCCGCATCGGCACTGGAGAGTAATTTCGCGACGTCTGTACCGTCTTGAGGGTACTGAGCGATACCTACGCTCGCAGTCACGGGGAATGAATTGCTCCAAGATGGACTGAGATTGCTAATCGGTTTTAGCAACTCTGAGGCCAGCAAGTCGGGTAGGCGTTGTGCATCCTGATTTGAGCTCAATAAAATAGCAAATTCGTCACCAGACAATCTTGCTGCAAAACAGGGACTATCGTAGTCGTGCGAGAATTTTTGACAGACATTTTTGATGTGTGATGAAAACACCTTTAATAAGTTGTCTCCCAGTTCATGCCCGTATTTGTCATTAACGTACTTAAAGTTATCGAGATCGACATAAATGACCCACAAATGCTGCGAAGGGGAGACGAGTTCACGAGTTGCAAGTTCATGGAAACGATGGCGATTAGCGAGTTGCGTTAGGTGATCCGTTTCAGCCAGGCGTTTTGTCTTCTTATATATGACGTTGAGCTCTTCATACATATCAAAAAAGCGTGAGGATAAGCGTCCTATTTCATCGTTTGTTTCTAGCTTTTCAATGTTGCCGCGTTGATTTGTTTCCAGCTCTTGTAGCTGTTTATCGAGGCGAGAAACGGGGTGTAATACATAACGATACAAAACCAAAACAATTAAGGTGATGGTGCAAAACGCCGCCACACCAAAGGAAAGGGCCAGTTCTAGCCACACTTTATCGACTTTATTCCACATCAAATATTCAGCGGGGGAGAGTACCGCATAAAAGTGTGGCAATAGTTCAATCGTCTGAGCGAGAGGAATATCGAGATAAATAGGCTTGTCGGCAAAAGTTATCACGCTATGCGTGTCGAACTCGATTTCGTGCTTGATTTCATTGAAGGCTTCGAGCGATACCGATACCACCACGAAAAAGACATTTTGCGGATCAAAACTTAGAGGTTGTGTCCCTGTTCGTTTGTCGATGAGTTCGTATTGCAGAAGAATACTTTGCCCGCTGGAATTGTAAATAAAGCCAGTATGGTTAAACGCTTCTCTCGTACTAAAGCTTCGCGAGATGTAATCCAATACCTTAGGGTCGACTACACCTGAAGATTCGTAGTATTTATTTTCTGTGTAATAAAGAAGGTTTTGTTTCCCGTCGAGAATCGCCATGCTTGCATCGCCTGTATAGCCATGGCTTAACACATCTGCGGTTTCATCGAGTCGGTTAAATAACACGCGCTCACGATACGGATTGCTATGATTCACCAAGTAGTCTTGCAATACATCACTTTTGCTTAATGTGTATGCATAACTATTGAGGAATATGTTGGCTTGTCGGAACTGCCCAGCGAGCTTTTCCATTTGCAATTGGATATAGCTGTCTTCTCGCTTGATGAGCGTTACTTTTTGAATGCTGTAAATAATATAACTTGATACCAGCGCGCTTAATAAGATCACTGGCGCGACAAGCAAGATGACTCGATTGCTTAACTTCATTATGGCTTTTAGTTTCCGTTTGTGTCCCTACAAACGTCGCATACCATATAAGGTACTGAACGGATGATGTGTTTTGCAAATTGTAACCAGATTGTAAGGTGAGCGTTCTCCAAAATCAGACAACCATCCAAGAACTGTGATGATGTGTAAGGTTTCCATCTCATTAACTAGAGTGTTTCTCAGTAATGGGACGTATCTCTTTTTCAACTGTCTTTAAAAACCTCACTTCAAGTGTAGATAAAGCCAGCCATCGAAACGTTTCGATGGTAAAGTGTGACTCATGTACCTTTTTACTATTCGATGACCCGCTAATTACGGATCATTCTCACACCTTATCGATCTCACTCTGGTCAAATTACCACAACGAATTATTATTTCATCGAAACGTTTCGATGAGTTTTCTGTTAATAACGAAAACACTTTAAAACAGGCGCTCATGGTTGTATGAACGTGTAACCGAAAGGTCGATGAGATGAAAAAAAGTACCCTAATTAACTCAGATATTTCTTACTTGGTGGCGACGCTAGGCCACACCGATGAGATCACGATATGTGACGCTGGCCTGCCAATCCCTGAGCATGTACAGCGAATTGATTTGGCGCTAACGCATGGCGTACCAAGTTTTCTTGATACTGTTCGCGTGATTCTATCTGAGTCGCAAATCGAAGGGGTCATCATTGCGGAAGAGTTTTCTGATGTAAGCCCTGTTTTGCATCAAGCATTGCTTAACGAACTGAGCAAAGAGAGCGAAGAAACGGGTAAATCTATCGAGATCAGCTACGTGTCACATGAAGCATTTAAAGCACGCACGGCACAAAGCCGCGCTGTCGTTCGAACTGGCGAATGCTCGCCATACGCGAACGTTATCTTTCAAGCGGGCGTGGTTTTTTAAGCCAGAGATATTGAGGACAGATTATGACTCAAGCCATTCTACAACTGAGCGACATTGAGAAAGCGTTCCCGGGCGTAAAAGCACTGGACAAAGCGAGCCTGAATGTTTACCCAGGCCGTGTCATGGCGCTCATGGGAGAAAATGGAGCAGGCAAGTCAACATTGATGAAGGTGCTGACTGGCATCTATCACATGGATGCGGGTAGCATCCAATATCAAGGCCAACCTGCCGCGTTTAAAGGGCCGCGTGACTCTCAGGAAGCGGGCATCAGCATCATTCACCAAGAATTGAACTTGATCCCTGAACTAACGATTGCTGAAAACATCTATCTAGGTCGTGAATTTACCGGCACGATGGGGCGTATTCAGTGGGGCAAGATGTATGAAGAAGCAGACAAGTTGCTTCAACGCCTTAACGTAAAGCACTCATCGAAAACGTTGCTTGGTGATTTGAGCCTAGGTGAACAGCAAATGGTGGAGATCGCGAAAGCGCTTTCGTTTGAATCGAAAGTCATTATTATGGATGAGCCAACTGACGCGCTGACCGATACCGAGACGGAGTCACTATTTAAAGTGATCAACGAGCTTCGAGAGCAGGGCTGCGGCATTGTTTATATCTCACACCGTCTTAAAGAAATCTTTGAAATCTGTGACGACATTACCGTGCTTCGTGACGGTAAATTTATCGGTGAATGCAAAGTAGCAGACACTGATGAAGACGGCCTGATCGAAATGATGGTTGGTCGTAAGTTAGAAGAGCAATACCCACGTATTGATGTGCGACATGGCGAAACTTGCCTTGAAGTGATTGGCCTGACTGGCTCTGGCGTTCACGATGTGAGCTTCACGCTGAAACGCGGTGAGATATTGGGTATTTCTGGTTTGATGGGGGCAGGCCGCACCGAACTGATGAAAGTGATTTACGGCGCGTTGCCAAGTGAGCATGGTGTTATCAACCTCGATAACAAAACCATTAACCCGGTTAGCCCACAAGATGGCTTAGCAAATGGCATCGCTTATATCTCTGAAGACCGCAAAGGCGATGGCTTGGTGTTAGGTCTCTCGGTTAAGGAGAATATGTCACTTTGTTCACTCAATCAGTTGACTAAAGGCTTCCAAATCCAACATAGCGATGAAGTGATTGCCGTGGAAGATTTTATCAAGCTATTTAATATCAAAACCCCTACGCGCGACCAAATCATTGGTAACTTATCCGGCGGTAACCAGCAAAAAGTGGCGATCGCGAAAGGGTTAATGACCAAACCTAAAGTTCTGATTCTCGATGAGCCAACACGTGGCGTCGATGTCGGTGCGAAAAAAGAAATTTATCAACTCATCAACAAGTTCAAAGCCGAAGGCATGAGCATCATCTTGGTGTCTTCCGAGATGCCAGAAGTGCTCGGTATGAGTGACCGCATTCTGGTTATGCATGAAGGTCGTATTACTGGCGAATTCGATGCGAAAGACGCCGATCAAGAAAAATTACTCGCCTGTGCCGTAGGCAAAAAGATCAATGAGGAAGCAGCATGAGTACTAATACCATGAGCAAACCAACCGAAGCTAGCAACAAGAAGTTGTTCACAAAAGAGTGGTTGATTGAGCAAAAATCACTGATAGCACTGATTTTTTTGATTGTTGTTGTTTCATTTTTGAACCCGAACTTCTTTACGGTCGACAACATTCTCAACATTCTTCGTCAAACCTCAGTGAATGCCATTATCGCGGTAGGTATGACACTGGTTATTTTAACCGCAGGCATCGACTTGAGTGTTGGTTCCGTACTGGCGTTATGCGGTGCCTTTGCGGCAAGCATGATTGCGCTTGAAGTCCCGGTGCTGGTGGCGGTTCCGACTGCTTTAGTCGCAGGTGCAGCGTTAGGTGCAATTAGCGGCATCATCATTGCGAAGGGCAAAGTACAGGCCTTTATCGCTACGCTGGTTACCATGACGTTACTACGCGGTGTGACTATGGTGTACACCGAAGGTCGTCCAATCTCGACAGGTTTTACTGACACAGCTGATGCGTTTGCATGGTTTGGTACCGGCTACGCGCTAGGTATTCCAGTACCTGTTTGGTTAATGGTGGTTGTGTTCGCAGCGGCTTGGTACTTACTTAACCACACTCGCTTTGGTCGCTACGTTTACGCACTAGGTGGCAACGAATCAGCGACTCGTCTATCTGGTATCAATGTAGACCGAGTGAAGATTGGTGTATACGCAATCTGCGGTATGCTGGCAGCGCTTGCAGGCATCATCGTGACTTCTCGTCTGTCTTCGGCGCAGCCAACAGCGGGTATGGGCTACGAGCTAGACGCTATCGCAGCGGTTGTTCTTGGCGGTACCAGCTTGATGGGCGGTAAAGGCCGTATCATGGGTACCTTGATTGGTGCGCTGATCATCGGTTTCTTGAACAATGCTCTTAACCTACTTGATGTTTCTTCTTACTACCAAATGATTGCCAAAGCAGTGGTTATCTTGCTCGCAGTACTGGTAGACAACAAAAACAAATAATCCATAACCATTAAATCCTGAATACAAACCGAGCCAGTGGGCGTGTGCTGGCTCACCCTACACAAAGGACTAGAACGATGAAAAAACTTGCAACTCTTATTTCTGCTGCACTTCTTTCTTCCACTGTATCAGTAGCGGCACAAGCCCAAGATACGATGGCGATTGTGGTTTCGACGCTAAACAACCCGTTCTTCGTAACGATGAAAGACGGTGCGGAAGCTAAAGCGAAAGAATTGGGGTACGACTTAATTGTACTGGACTCGCAAAATGACCCGAGCAAAGAGCTGTCGAACATCGAGGATTTAAGTATTCGCGGTGTAAAAGCAATTCTTATCAACCCAACGGATTCTGATGCTGTGTCTAATGCGATTCGTATGGCGAACCGTTCTAAGATCCCTGTATTGACACTAGACCGTGGCGCAAGCCGTGGTGAAGTTGTGAGCCACATCGCGTCCGACAACGTGATCGGTGGTGAAATGGCAGGCCACTACATCATGGAAAAAGTTGGCGAAAAAGCAAAAGTAATTCAGCTTGAAGGTATTGCGGGCACATCGGCGGCGCGCGAGCGCGGTGAAGGTTTCATGAATGCCGTGAAGGGCAGCGATATGGATCTTCTTGCCAGCCAGCCAGCAGACTTTGACCGTACTAAAGGCCTAAACGTGATGGAAAACCTACTCGCGGCTAACCCTGATGTACAAGCGGTGTTCGCACAGAATGATGAAATGGCGCTAGGTGCACTTCGCGCCGTTCAAGCTTCTGGCAAAGACGTCGTTATCGTTGGTTTTGATGGCACGGAAGACGGCATTGCCGCAGTTAACCGTGGCAAGCTAGCAGCAACCATCGCACAGCAACCAGATCTTATTGGTGCTTTAGGTGTTGAAACGGCTGACAAAGTCTTGAAAGGTGAAAAAGTAGAAGAATACATTCCGGTGCCACTAAAAGTAGTGACTAAATAAGTTTGACGTTCAATAAAGCGTCCTAATTTTTGCTCTCTCCTCCGTTTATATCTGTCGTTTAGGAGGAGAGGGCAAACATACCCAAGAGACTTAAAAATGCAGGGTATAGATGCCTTTGACTTTTTATCGTGACTCCTTCGTTAGGAAGAGAAGTTAAAGTCATCTAATGTATTTTCCAAAATAGTTTTTCAAAAAAAGGGTTCATTCAGAACCGAGGATAACCGTATGAATAAGTTAGTGGTGTTAGGTAGTGTAAACGCTGACCATGTTCTTCAAGTGCCTTCTTTCCCTCGCCCTGGCGAAACGCTACATGGTCGCAACTATCAAGTTATCCCAGGTGGCAAAGGTGCCAACCAAGCTGTTGCTGCAGCTCGACTCAAGGCTGATATTGGCTTTATTGCTTGTGTAGGCGATGACTCGTTCGGCATCAATATTCGTGAAAACTTCAATATGGACGGCATCGACATCACTGGTGTGAAGATGCAACCAAACTGCCCAACTGGCATTGCGATGATTCAAGTGTCGGATAGTGGTGAAAACAGCATTTGTATTTCAGCAGAAGCGAATGCCAAATTGACAGCAGAAGCGATTGAGCCAGATTTAGATCGCATTCGCCAAGCGGATTACCTGCTGATGCAATTGGAAACGCCGATGTGCGGCATTGAGAAAGCCGCGCGAGTGGCGAAAGATGCAAAAACTAACGTCATTTTAAACCCTGCCCCTGCTCGTGAACTGTCAGACGAACTGCTTGCTTGTATTGATGTCATTACACCAAATGAAACCGAAGCTGAAGTGTTGACGGGGGTAACGGTAACGGATAATGACAGCGCGCAAGAAGCGGCGAATGTGCTTCATAGCAAAGGTATCGAAATTGTCATGATCACTCTCGGTGCGAAGGGTGTTTGGTTAAGTCAAAATGGTAGAGGTGAGCTCATCCCGGGGTTCCGTGTTGACGCGACTGATACCACCGCAGCAGGGGATACGTTTAATGGGGCATTCGTCACTGGCCTGTTAGAGGATTTACCTTTAGAATCAGCAATTAAGTTTGCACATGCGGCGGCTGCAATTTCTGTGACCCGCTTTGGCGCGCAGACGTCGATCCCAACTCGCGAAGAGGTGGACGCGTTTCTCGCTGCACAATAGGGCTTAAACGCCTCATTAATTAGGAGTAATAACATGGCGACGATGAAAGACATCGCAAAACTGGCAGGGGTTTCCACTTCAACAGTGAGCCATGTTATTAACAAGACGCGTTTTGTGAGTGAAGAGATCTCCGAACGCGTCAATACTGCCGCAAAAGAACTCAACTACTATGCGCCATCAGCTTTGGCGCGTAGCCTCAAAGTCAATCGTACCAAAACCATTGGTATGCTAGTGACAACTTCAACCAACCCATTCTTTGGCGAAGTCGTAAAAGGCGTCGAACGCAGTTGCTATCACAAAGGCTATAGTCTCATTCTATGTAACACCGAAGGTGACAACGAACGCATGCGCCAGTCCATTAATACGCTTTTGCAAAAGCGTGTCGATGGTTTGATCTTGATGTGCTCCTCGCTAGAAGGGGAGCGTATCGATGTATTTGAGCGTTATCCTGATATCCCTGTCGTGGTGATGGATTGGGGGCCGATGCTGTTTACGAGCGATAAAATTCAAGATAACTCGCTTCGTGGCGGTTACCTAGCGGCGAAATACCTGATTGATTGTGGCCACACAGAAATAGGATGTATCACTGGCCCTTTGATTAAACACCAAGCGCAAATGCGATACGAAGGTTACAAACGTGCGATGAACGAAGCAGGCTTGGAATTTAATGCCAACTGGATCATTGAATCGGACTTCGAATGTGAAGGAGGATATCAAGCATTTATGAAAATGGCGCAGCGAGGCATCTTACCCAGCTCGATTTTCGTTTCCAATGATATGATGGCGATGGGTGTGATTAACGCCGCAAATGAGCTCAATATTAAAGTCCCGGAACAGATTTCAATCATCGGTTACGATGACATACATATCGCGAAGTTCATGTCGCCATCACTCACCACAATTCACCAGCCTAAATACCGTCTTGGGCAAGCTGCCGTGGAAACGCTTGTCCGAAAATTGGATGATAAATCAACAGAAGCGCAAGTCGTGCAATTAGAACCTACCTTAGTTGAACGAAAAAGTGTCAAGATATTAAAGTCAAGCAGCACTAGATGACCTGTGATGTTGAGCTAAAAAATCAAAAAAGTCGTTTCTCTTTATACTATAAAGCCTTACTATCACCATTGATTATAAATAAAAATATTAATTGTTGTCTGGCGGATTAGTTAAATGTTATCAAAAGGTTACGCTAAGTTCTCCGTAAAGCATCCTTGGTTTCACCGAGTTAATGTTATTGCGGTCATACTGATTTTTTTTGTGAGCTGTTATCAGCTCTTGGTGAATGAAGCATTCGAGTACGCCATTGGGTTTGTTATTACACTTTTGGCGTCAGCTTTATTTGCATCAGCTTCCGCATTCAAAAAGCGCTATTTAGGTTTGGATTCTTAGGCGTGTTAATTTCCAAGCGGTTCAATTGAGTCATTTATTGCTTTCAAGCAAATATTGAACTGAATTATGATCGAGTGCATCAAGAGGGGGACAAATGTCCTCCTTTTTGTTAGGTGTCACGCCCTAATATAGGCATATTCCCAAACAAAATAATAAAGGACATCGACATGGACCTACTTGCCTTACTCGATATAAACAACACCCTGGTTAACATTCCAATTGGCGGCGGTTACGCAATGAGTTGGATCGAAGCTTTCGGTACGGTTTTTGGATTGCTTTGCATTTGGTTTGCTAGCCAAGAAAAAACCATCAACTACTTATTCGGTTTGCTGAATGTCACTCTTTTTGCCGTTATCTTTTTCCAAATTCAGTTATACGGATTATTACTTCTTCAACTGTTTTTCTTCTGTGCGAACATTTACGGTTGGTATGCGTGGACTCGTCCAAACGCGGAAGGTGAAACGCTGGAAGTACGCTGGTTAAACAAACAGAAACTCATCGCCACTGCTTCTATTAGCGTTGTGTCTATCGCGTTGTTAACCATCTACATCGACCCTTTTTTCTTTGCATTAGCAAACATTGCTGTTGATAGCTTGAATCTCTTTGGTGCAGGTTTGGCTGATCCGGTACTTGAACCTGATGCGTTCCCGTTTTGGGATGCAACCATGACAGTACTTTCTGTTGTTGCACAAATTCTGATGACACGTAAATATGTGGAAAACTGGATCCTTTGGGTTGTGATTAACATCATCAGTGTTGGCATTTACGCGACACAGGGTGTTTATGCGATGTCCGTTCAGTATGCGATTTTGATGTTCATTGCTGCCAATGGTACGCGTGAGTGGGCCCGTAGCGCCAAGCGCAATGGCGATAAAACCTTAGCTCAAGCTGCAGCATAAGGAACGAAAAATGGCTAAACAACCTCATATTGGTGTTGATGAAACACAAGTCGCTCCTCTCGTCATTGTATGTGGTGAGCCAGACCGAGCTAATCGTATTGCCGCATTATTGGATGATGCAGAAATGATCTCGGAAAATCGCGAGTACCGTGTTTTTACTGGCAAATACAAAGACCAGCCTGTTTCAGTATGCAGCACAGGTATCGGCGCCCCATCGATGATCATCGCAGTTGAAGAGCTAAAACAGTGCGGCGTAACTCATGTAGTACGTGTTGGGTCGGCAGGTGCGATGCAATCAGGCATTCAGCTTGGCGAGCTGATTATTGCCGAAGGTGCGGTAAGAGATGAAGGCGGCTCCAGAGCGTATGTGGATTCGGCTTATCCGGCGTACGCAAGCTTTTCCTTATTAAAGGAAGTTGAGCGTTACCTGTCGGTGCAAGAGGCGCGTTATCATTTCGGTGTGGTACGTTCTCACGACAGTTTCTATACCGATGACGAAGATGCGATATGCCAATACTGGAACAAGAAGGGCGTCTTAGGTGCAGATATGGAAACCTCAGCTTTGTTTGCCGTTGGCCGGTTACGTGGTCTTCATGTGGCTTCGATCTTAAATAACGTCGTTCTGTACCAACAAGATGTGAAAGAAGGGGTTGGCCAGTACGTTGATGAAGCGAAAGTAATGATGCAAGGTGAGAAGCTTGCTGTAATGACGGCGTTAGAAGCGCTGATTGCTCAGAGGTAGTCCGTACTAACTTCAGTCACTCTTATAAATCAATGAATGTAAAGCGACAGGCCACTGTCGCTTTTTTATTTGGTGTTACGGGGTACAATCCACCTGAGATAGTTATCAGTAACTTTTCTGAGAGAGCAGAGAATGAAAATCAGCCCGTATCCAACTGGCCGCTTCAAAACATACCTTGAAAAAAAGAGCGTTGCCTTTCGTGAGATGATCTATCAGTGTCAAATTAGTACGCGTTACTTTGATGCTGGGGAAGAAATTCTCCGCCAAGGTGAGCAACTTCAGTACTTATATGTTGTGCCGGTAGGTCGAGTGTCAATGAGCATATTGGCCGCGAATGGGCGACGCTTTCAATTAGGAGAGGCAAACTGCGACTACCATATCTATGGTGAAATGGAGTACTTCACTCAGACTCCTTGCCAATGGAATGTGATTGCAGATGAGCACATGCAGGTTGATGTCATCTGCATCCAAAAACTAACTGAAGCGCTACAAAAGCATCCAGAAATGATGGTGTTCTTTGCTTCAGCGTTGGCCGAAGATTATCAAGACTCTATGGATATCTATACCAATCGGTTATTGCATCCCATTACTTATAATATTGCGTATGATCTTTTCGTCCGTAATCAAACCAATACATTGCTCGGTGGCTTTGACAAAGTAAATCAAGAAGCTGAGCGATTTGGTACTTCTGGTCGTGTTTATCGACGTGCAGTTAAAGATTTGATTGAAAAGGGATTGATTGCAAAAACGGAAAACGGGTTGGAGATTATTGATGAGCTTGCACTTAAAGCATTTATCGAAGCGCATGAATGATACACCTAGATATTGCAATGAATGGTTTTTATAAGTCTTTGATATAGTTGAAGCTCGAATAAGCGTAACTAATGTAAAGTACCTTAAATTTTGTTGAATGCAGTAAAGAGTAACGCTATATTGCGAACGCGCATGATAATAGATCTCATTAAGGCTTAACAAAATGAAAAAATTCGTCGGTGCGGCTATGCTGTCGCTATTTACTGTTTCTCCTTCTTTCGCTGCTAAGGTTGTGATTGACCATTACATGGGTCAAACCGAGCTAGAACAATCACCAGAACGCGTGGTTGTGATTGGCTTTGGACCGCTAGATGCGCTGGACAACTTTGGTATCGATCCTGTTGCAGTTTCTAACTCTTCTAATCTGCCTAGCTACCTTTCAAAATACAGCAAAGATAACTACACCTCTGCGGGTAGCTTGTTTGAACCTGACTTTGAAACCATTTACATGCAAAAACCAGATTTGATATTGGTTGGTCCGCGAGCGTCTGCGAAATATGAAGAGCTGAGTGAAATTGCTCCTACGGTCGTTTTTGCTGCGAAAGAGAATCAAGGTTACTGGGAAGGTACGCAAGCACAGTGGCGCAATATTGGTAAAATCTTCAATATCGAAGAAAAAGTAGAGCAGAAAATTGAAGCGCTAGATGCTCAATTCAAAGCAATCCGTGACTACAACCAATCAAATAACAATGATGCGTTAACGATTTTAAGCATGGGTGACAACATCAGTGCGTTTGGTGCTCAATCACGATTTGGTGTGATTTATAACGATTTCGGTTTCTTGGAAACGGTTGAACACGTGAAAACGGGCACTCACGGAGATGTTATTTCTTATGAATTTATTCGTGAAGCTAACCCGAAAAATATACTCGTAGTTGACCGCAATTCGCTAAAAGGCACGCCAGATAACGATATTCGTAAGTCCATGGATAATGACTTAGTCAAAGCAACCGCGGCATATAAGAATCACAAAATCACTTATTTAGATGTGGACGCGTGGTACTTGTCGATGTCTGGTGTGACTGCAACAGAAAAAATGGTCAGTGAGATCAAGCAAACCGTTGAACTGTAATCCAAGATAGCAGAGGTTAACTTTGAAAAAGTTATTGCTAACCCTTGTGGTTTTAAGCACGGTTTCGTTGTTTGTTGGGGTGGCAAACATGACGCCCCAACAGTTATTTTCGGGTGATGAGAAAGCGTTAGAGCTTTTCTTTACCAGCCGTATACCACGTTTATTCGCCATACTGCTTGCTGGTGCAGGCTTAAGTATTGCAGGCCTTATTATGCAGCAAATCAGCCAGAACCGATTTGCTGCACCTTCTACAACCGGTACGATCGAATGCGCCATGCTGGGCTATGTACTGAGCGTGGTTTTCTTTGGCAACGACAATCACCTTTGGCTCGTATTCGGCATCTCGGTATTTGGGACGCTGGCGTTTATTTTCTTTATTCAGCGCATTCAATTTAAGAGTGTGGTTTTTGTGCCTCTTGTCGGGATTATTTTCGGCAATGTCATCCAATCCATGACCACGTTTATCGCTTACAAATACGATGCACTTCAAAGTCTGAATGCTTGGACAGTCGCAAACTTCGCCAACATCTTGCGTGGTGATTTTGAACTGCTGTACATCGCGGTACCAATGGCTATTCTCAGCTATCTTTTTGCCGCACGGATTTCAGCCGTGGGTATCGGAAAAGATTTCGCGGTTAACTTGGGGTTAAATTATCAGCAGGTTGTCACGATTGGCGTTCTATTGGTGTCAATCATGTCAGCAAGTGTCGTGATGATTGTGGGGCAGCTGCCATTCCTTGGTCTGATTGTGCCGAACCTCGTTAGTCACTTTTATGGTGATAACCTCAAAAAGAACATTCCGCTTACGGCCATGTATGGTGCGACTTTAGTGCTGTGTTGCGACTTGGTGAGTCGTTTGATTATCTTCCCTCATGAAATGCCAATCTCTATCGTGATCAGCATATTGGGTGGTGTGGTATTCATCGCGATGTTGTTGCGAGGTAAGCAACATGCGTGATTCAACGAAAATCCTACTGCTAGGTGGCATTGCGGTACTTTTTGCATGTTTGTTTATTGGTATTGGGCTAACGGCTGACAACTACCAGTATTTTTTATCTCGTAGAGTTCCTAAAGTATTGGCGATAGTGCTAGCGGGTGTGGCTATTGCTCAGTCTTCACTTGTATTTCAAACCATTACGCACAACCGAATTTTAACGCCAAGTATCATGGGGTTTGATGCGTTGTATGTGTTGACGCAAATTTTGATCGTGCTGATTTTTGGTGGTTTGAGTACTTTAGTTCTTAACTTGTACGTCAATTTCACGATTGCCGTAATTGTAATGGTGTCGTTTTCATTATTGTTGTTTGGTTTTTACTTTTCTAAAGGAAGCAAGAACTTGATTACGTTGCTATTGGTCGGCTTGATCTTTGGTCAGCTATTTTCCAATGCGGCGTCATTTTTCTCTTTGCTGATGGACCCAAATACGTTTGCAATCGTTCAATCGAAACTTTACGCCAGCTTTAATAATGTCAAAGTGAATTTGGTTTACTTTAGTGCACCAGCTTTGATGTTTGCATGTTGGTTGCTATTTAGTATGCATCGCACTTTAGATGTGTTTTGGCTCGACCAAGACAATGCGAAAAGTTTGGGCGTCGACGTACCTAAGGTGACGCGAAATGTATTCATTATCTCGGCGGTTCTGATTGCTATTTCTACTGCTCTAGTGGGACCAATTATGTTCTTTGGTTTGCTGGTGACCAACTTAAGCCGAGAAATGTTCCGAAGTTACCAACACAAAACGCTACTGGTTGGTTGTTCGTTTCTCTCCATCAGCTCGTTACTGGCTGGGCAATGGATTATCGAGAACGTGTTCAGTTTTGAGACGACGTTGAGTGTCGTTATTAACTTTATTGGTGGTGCGTATTTCTTATACCTATTACTGAAAAACAAAGTTGTATAAATATGATAGTGATAGACAAATTAACG
The DNA here is from genome assembly GCF_011801455.1 of Vibrio diabolicus. NCBI lineage: Bacteria > Pseudomonadati > Pseudomonadota > Gammaproteobacteria > Vibrionales > Vibrionaceae > Vibrio > Vibrio diabolicus. The sequence goes on from NZ_CP042452.1 coordinate 742,248, forward strand.
AAGGCCTTCGGTTCAAACAAAGTAGTTGATGAGGCCAATACTCAGTTTGAAAAGGGCAAGGTAACATCGATTATTGGCCCGAATGGCGCGGGAAAGAGCACGCTGTTATCTATGGCTTCGCGCTTAACGGAGCGGGATGGTGGTAGTGTTATCATTGATTGCAAGGAAATTGCGGAATGGGACACTAAAGAGTTAGCGAAAAAGCTGGCGGTACTTCGTCAAGCCAACTCTATTACCATGCGATTTACCGTGAAGGAGTTGGTCTCTTTTGGCCGTTTCCCATACTCCAAAGGAAATCTGACCAAAGAAGATCATGCGGTGATTGAACAAGCGATCGACTATCTAGATTTACAAGGTATACAAGACAAATATTTGGATGAATTAAGTGGTGGTCAGCGACAGCTTGCGTTTATTGCCATGGTGATTGCACAAGATACAGACTACGTTTTTCTTGATGAACCACTTAACAATCTAGATATCAAACACTCTCTTCAGATCATGAAAGTCGTGCAGCGGTTAGCTCATGACATGAACAAAGCCATGGTGGTGGTAATTCATGATATTAATTTCGCAGCGTGCTACTCGGATGTCATATTGGCGCTTAAGCAAGGCAAAGTTGTGGCAAGTGGTGCGGTGGAGGAGGTGATTCAGGCGTCTACGCTAGAGGATATCTACGAAACGCCGTTTAATATTATCGAATTAAACGGCAAGCGCATGTGTACTTACCACTAATCCAACCTCAGGGCTTAATGAAAGCGATTCCTCAATGAGGATAGATAGGCGAGTTTACTTGGTGAGCTCGTCTATGATTGGGCATCGGCTTTCAGCGTCTCCCGGACAAGAAGAAACCCAACCTTCAAGTTGCGTTTTGATCTCCATGAGGTGCGCGATTTTTTCTTCAACCTCTCTCAGCTTATCCATGGTTCTTGCTTTTACTTCGCTGCTTTTTCGGTTGGGATTATGGGCAAGTTGCACAAACTCTTTGCATTCTTGCAATGAAAAGCCTGCGTTTTTTGCGCGTGATACTAAGTTAAGCTCTTGAATATGATTATCTGAATATTCGCGATAGCCAGAGTCGCTGCGCGCTGGTGGAGATATGATCCCTTTGTCTTCATACAATCGAATCGACTTAGATGAAAGCCCAGTAAGCTTTGCGACAGCACCAATATTCATGTTCAACCTCCATAACGTTTAAGGCGAGTATATACCGATGTTGTGGATAAGACACTCCTAAATAACAGTCAGTTACCTGGGGCCTCTTTACTCTTTTATCACTTCATGCGGTGGTACACCAAATGCCTTTTTGAAAGCGCAGGTGAAGTTGGAAGGGTGATGGTATCCGGCTTCATAAGCAGCTTCTGTGATCGTCACTAAGCCACGTTCCAAGTGTTGCCTCGCAATCTCAAGGCGACGAAAGCGAATATAACCATTTACGGTCATATTCAGTGATTGTTTAAATCGGCGCTGCAGGTTTGAAACGCTCATTGAAAACACGCTTGCCAACTTTTCTAAGCTTAGTTCTTGCTCAAGGTGAGTTTCTATATAGCTAACAATATCATCTACTCGACCATCTGTGTGACGTTCAAGGTTATTTTTATTAGCACTGAAATTCTTGGGGATTTGCTCAGTCGCTTGATGCAAAATTTGATAGATCAAGCTTTCCACTTCCAACTTATCTTGGAATTCTTGTGGTGTTTCTCGGCTTGTCAGCGTTTCAGCCAGTTCGCATAACGCCTGGTTAAGCTCTAGAGGATGAAACGCCTGATGAGAGTTAAAAAAGGACCAATGACGACAGGTTTGGTCAAGGCGAGCCTCTAGCCACTGGGGCTTAACCAATATGTTGATCTTATTAATGAGGTTACCTTTGAGCAGTGAACGACGAAAGTTTGCAGGTTTGAGTAGGTTCACCACGACACCTTTAGGGCCGTCGCTTGCGTCTAAATCAAATTGCAAATCGTCATAGCCAAACGAGAGCTTACCTTCTAAAAGAATAGTGACCAACAGTGAGGCGTGTGCAGTAGAAACAATATGTGAATCAACAAGCTCTAGGCAACGTCCACCATGAACAAAGATTTGATCATTGTACTGATATGATAGGAATTTGCCTTCTGCCAGTTGAGTTTGACAAGGTTGACCTTGCGTGACGATCCACTGTTTTTCTGTGGCTTCCAGTTTTTGGGTTAAAGCGATCTTGGCAATTCTAGTTCGTTTTGGTGTGACTTCCTGCATTTGACACTTCCTCATAACACTTGTGCGATTTCGCATAATCAAATCGCCTTTGTATTTATAAAACTCATGCTTATTATATATGAGAATTATTATCATTAATATTTAGGAGTGAAGTTATGGAAAGCCCTGCTTGTTCATCTATCAAGCTTTCAAGCCTTTGCCTTGCAGTGGGAATGGCGCTATCAAACCCTGTTTTAGCTCAAGATACCGAGTCACATTTTGAAGAAGTCGTTGTATGGGGAACAAAAGTTTCTAGCAATACTGAGTCAATGTTTGCGGACGACATGTCACTGAAGCAAGCGGATCATATGTCTGATTTACTGCGCGATATTCCCGGTGTGGATGTTGGTGGAACACACTCTGTGAATCAACGTATTACCATTCGTGGTTTGAGCGAAACCGATTTGGACATTCGTCTTGATGGTGCTTCTCAGCATGCGAGCATGTTCCATCACATTGGTAACTTGACGCTAAACCCTGACATTCTCAAATCTGCCGATATCCAGGTAGGTAATAACTCTGTGACTCAAAATGGCTTAGGCGGCTCGGTTTATTTTGAAACGAAAGACGCTCGCGATTTACTTCGTTACGATGAAAAGTTTGGTGCTCGTGTTTATGGCGGTTATGCATCCAACGACAACCAACAAGGCTCGTTGACACTGTACGGGCTTTTGTCCGAAAACATTGATGCGATGGTTTATGGCCATTACGTTACGCGCGATGACTTTGAAGATGGTGACGGCAACAAAACCTATGGCGCTGCGGGTGATGTTTACAACATTCTGGCTAAGTTGGGGTATGAACTAAACGACATCCATCGTTTTGAGCTCTCTTATGACATGTACCGAGACAGTGGTGATTACAGTCCGCGTCCTGATATGTCGGGTAGTGCGAACAATGGCTTATCGAGCACGTTACTTATTCCTACGGATTATGACCGAGATACCGTTACCTTGAGTTACGAGCTGCGAGGCGAACAACATCAGGGAAACGTCACGCTTTATAATACCGAGACAGAAATTAAACGGGATGAGAGCGTTATGGCTCCTCGCTGGCCTTCGAACCGTTTATCGAAGAACACCGCTAAAAACCAAAACTTTGGTTTGAATGGTAAGTTCCAGTCGGATGTTATGTTAGGTGAGTTTGATAATCGAATCACCTATGGTTTCAACTACATGGATAAGACATCTTCAAGTTACTACGGTAGTCGTAAGTTCATGGATGAATCGGCCATTTCAACCGCATTGTTTGTAGAAGATCAGTTCTTCTTCTCTGATGCTTTCTTTGTTACCGCAGGTATGCGTTTTGATGATTACAAACGTGAAGCTGAAACGGGGACGAGTAACTATGATGATGTGACCTGGGCCCTAGCAGCAGAATGGGCAGTCACCCAGGATTGGACGTTGTTTGCGAGCGCACGCTCTCTATTCAAAGGCCCTGAGCTGATGGAAACCTTTATTGCCTACCAAGACGTTGCATTTTTAGAGGATGGACTAAAGCCAGAAACGGGGTTGAACACACAGGGTGGTGTCCGTTTTGATAAAACCTTTGATAAGCATTTCTTTGGAGCGAATATTACGGCATTCCAAACGGAAATTGATGATTACATTGCAGACCAGTACCAAAACGCGACTCAAACTTACCTGATTTACAACTTAGGTGATGTCGAGATTAAAGGCTTTGAGGCAAGTGCTTCTTATGGCTACGACAAGTTTAACAGCAAACTTTCTTACTCTAAGTCGGACACCAAAAACAAGAATACTGGTGGCCCTGTTGCTGGGGGTAATGGGCGTAGCATTGATATGGGTGATAGTGTTGCTCTAACTTTGGATTACCAGTCAGACGCTTTAGAAACGATCTTCGGGTGGAACTCAATGTTTGTTCTAGAGGAAGACAACGTCTTTGATGGTCAGCCAAAGAAAGCAAGCTATGATGTACATAATCTATATGCTCAATGGGTGCCGTCTGATATTGAGGGACTGTCGGTGACCTTTGGTATTGATAATGTATTTGACGAGTTGTACAGCTCTCATGCGTCTCGTTCGGGTACTGCACGTGGCTTCTCGCTTGATGACTACGAGCCGGGTCGCAACTTCAAACTTTCTGCTGCTTATCAATTCTAATAGGGCTCCCGAGAGGGGGCGCTTCAAAACACGAGTAAATTCATGATTAAAGAAAGCACCCGAATAGATAGCGAACACGCTGACAAATATTTAGTGACGCTTTGTCGGCATTTTGGACGAAAGGTTCCTGCTACTTGGAATGAAAGCAGCGGTTTGGTGACATTCCCGACGGGAAAAGCGGAGTTTGCTCTTTGCGAGTCTAGCTTGACCATTATTTGTGAGGCGGATTCAGAAGAGAAACTGAACACAGTGAAGGCGATAATCTCATCGCATGTAGACATGTTCTCTCGTCGAGAAACATTAGCACTTAACTGGGTTCGCTAGCGCTGTTGATGAATGGGCAGAAAGTGAGAGCGCATTAAAAGCAAAAAGCCCGCGATCTTATCATTCGCGGGCTTTTATTGTTCGAATGCTATTGCTTTTTAGGCTCTAGATTCTAGGCTTTTTTTTTCCTGTTGCATTTTTGCTAGGAAGTAGATATTAACGCAAGCAATAAAGCCGTTAGTTAATACTACAGGCCAAGAATCAATCATTAGTCCGTAAGCAGTAAATAGCGCACAACCAATAAAGTTAAGGATACGAAGCTTAACAATATCTTTCATAGTTAGCGAAATTGCGACCATGATTGAAGCTGCATAACCTAAAATCTCAACCATATTCATGTCCATTTTTTGACCCTCTTAAAATCTGCCGAATTTTGTCGGTACCAATTCTTCTCATCTTGAGATTAATGAGGAAGCTCCATGCCTCGAATGGTCTTTTTTGTTGTATGGACGCACTATATCAATGGAAAAACCGTGATAAAAGCCTCAAATCAAGGTTAAGAGAAGGTTAGCGATTACGCAAACGTTTAGGACGGGAATTACTGATAATTTTACTTATTGTGTTGATTGATAATAACGATGGTATTAATAGCTCTCACATCATTGAAAGTGGGGGAATATTTACATATGATTGAAAATGATAATTATTTTCAAGTGTGATGTTTATGTATTTTCTTATTAGCTTGCTCGTATTTTTTTTACTGTATATCAGGACAAAGCCGAATTCGTGGTGCTCGGGAATTCATATTGTGAGCCACATTTTCATGGTTATATTTTGTCCAACGATTTATGTCATTCAATATTTAATCGTCACGTTTTTCTCGTCACCAATATTGATTAAGTTGTCATCACGTTCAGGTGTATACAACATTCTTATTGCTTTTCTTCCATTATTGATTGCAACCGGTAGTTTGGCGTTTAGCTGAGCGTTTTCATCTATCTTCTTTTTTAAAACGACTACACTTATACGGAATAAGATATCAATTTCATATAATTAATCGATATTGCGGTGTTAGGACATGTGTCACATTTCTGTGACTACTAGTAAGTTTTACTTACTTTGCTCATTAGTGCGCCATTTATCGATTGTTTAATGAGTTGATACTTAGTCTAATCGTCTAAAGGTGTGCAGTATGCCGCACTAAATCATTTAAAAACTATCTAAAAAGGTTAATGGGAAACGTAGGCCATTAGCGGAGGTCAGATGAGTACGCAAACCGTGCCGCAGAACGCGATTGTAAATGCTGTCAAAGGTGAAGTCTTGGTTTTAGGTCTGGATGGAAAAGTCAGGTCTATAAAAGCGGGGGATGAGTTAATATCTGGCGAAGTGATCATTACTGAAAATAACGCTTCTCTTGATGTACAGATACATAATGAGCTGTATCTGATTGATGCTAATTGTGTCGCGTGCCTTCCAGAACCTTCTTTTGAACAACCAGAAACCTTGCTGCAATCTCCAGTTAATGGCCAGGTTACTTTCGATCCAACAGCTATCGAAGGTGCTAACTTTGACGCTAATGATGTCGCGGCTATCCAACAGGCCATTTTAGATGGTGCTGACCCGACTGCTATTTTGGAAGCAACGGCTGCTGGTGCTGGCGCTGAAGGCTCAGCCAATGCTGGCTACGTGACGGTTGAATATAATAACCCGGAAGTACTCGCGTCTACTTTTTTTGAAACGTCTGCAACTCGCAGCGGAGAAGATGATCGCGACGAAGATGACGGTTTGAATGTCACGATTTTTGCTGATGGTGGGCAGTCACTGCAATCTAGCGTAATAGAAGGCTCAATTTCTCTATCTAGCTACCCGCAAACCATTTCTTCTAGTGTGCTGGTTGAAGCAGGGGATCTCGCACTTGATACTGCTTCATTTGTACCTGAAACGTCCTCATTAGAGTCTTTGTTAACCGAGTTAAATAGTGACATTACCTCTGGTGGTCAGCCAGTGGCGTTCGTTTATGACGAAGCGCAAAATGCCATTATCGGCACTCAAGGTGGTAACGAAGTGCTTCGTATCGAGATCGAAGCGACATCTTTAGGCCGTGATTTAGAGTTAGAGGTCGTTACCACGATTAGCCAGGGTATTGACCATGTGGCGTCCATCGCTGATGGCCAAGTATCTATCGTCGGTGATCAAATCAATATCGCTTTTGACATTACAGGCGCAGATATTGGTGGTAATAGCATTCAAGCGCCTATCGATTTTACGACAACCGTTATTGATGGCGATGATCCTTCGCCGCAAAACGTTACTTTTGAAAACGTTGAATCTTCTTCTACACCAATCACTGGCACTTTTGTTGATATTGGTAGTGATCAATTGGCAACGGTCACGTTTAATCAAGAAGGACTTAGTCAGTTCGATGGCCTACTGAGTGATAATCAGGCGACAGAAGCGGTACTCTCTGAAGACGGCAGTACTATCACCTTGTCCATTGCTGGCTCGAATGAAACCGTCTTAACCATCAGTCTGAACACCGATGGTACCTACCAATTTGAGCAATTTAAGCCGTTAGAACAAACAAACGGTGAAGATACGATTGAGCTCTCTTTACCAACCACAATCGTTGACTTTGACCAAGATACGGCAAGCAATACCTTTACGATGTCCATTCTTGATGGCGATAATCCAGTGATTGAAAACGTGACGGGATTGTCTTTAGACGAGGCGGGGGTTGACCAAGGTTCACAGGAAGGCGCGGCAGTAACAAGTGGTACCGGGTCGATCACGACAGCGGTCGGTAGTGATATCATTGACCACTATGAGTTGGAACCTACAGAGTTTAACGTTGGTGGAGAACTCCAATCTCAAGGGCAGGTTGTTCAACTGGAACTCGCGTCCGAGAGTAACGGCGTGCGCACTTACGAAGGCTTCATCGAACTGGATGGCGAGCGTATTACCGTATTTGATGTGGCGATCGGTGCCCCTGCATTGGGCGAATATCAATTCAACTTGTATGAACAACTCGACCATACGGGTGCTAATGATGATGCGCTCACTTTCTCACTGCCAGTTTACGCGGTAGATGCGGATGGCGATCGCTCCTCGATTACCCAAGGTTCGAACACACCAGAAGCGGCGCAAATTGTCATTCAAGTTCAAGATGACGTTCCTACGATTGATGGCGTTGATGCGCTAGCCGTCGATGAAGACGATTTATCAAGCATCGGCTCCGATCAAAGCGATTCTGTGCTCGCGCAAGGCAGTTTCACGACGACTCAGGGCTCAGACCGTGTTGTAAGTTATCAATTAGAGAGCGGCACTGATCCACTCAATGGGTTGGAATCACAGGGTCGATCTATCTCTCTGACGGAAACTGTCAACTCAGATGGCAGCTTTACCTATTCTGCAACGGCAGAAGGGGACGCTATCTTCACCTTACAAGTGAACCCTGATGGTTCTTATTCATTTAGTCTTGAAGGCCCAATCGATCATGCTGTGGGTAGCGATAGCTTAACTCTAGACTTCACTATTGTCGCAACGGACTTTGACGGTGACACCAGTTCACTTGTTCTACCGGTAACCATTGCTGATGATGTGCCAACCATTAACGACGTTGTTGCTCTTACCGTCGATGAAGATGACTTAAGTTCGGTAGGCTCTGACCAATCACAGCCAACGTTGGTTGAAGGTCAGTTCACGACGACTCAGGGCTCTGATGGCGTCGTACAGTATCAGTTGGATGTAAACGCTGATCCTTTAAATGGCCTGCAATCTCAAGGGCAAACCGTCTCCATTGCCGAAACGCAAAATGCAGACGGCAGTTACGCCTACAGCGCAACTGCAAATGGCAGTGCAGTTTTCACATTAATTTTGAATACTGATGGCTCGTACAGTTTTGAACTGCAAGGTCCAATCGACCATGCGGCAAATAGCGACAGCTTAACCCTTGATTTTAGCGTTATTGCTACCGATTTCGATGGTGACACAAGCCAAATCGTACTGCCTGTTACCATCGTGGATGATAAACCGACCATTACCGATGTCGGTGCGATTACCGTTGATGAAGATGACTTAGGCACGATTGGTTCGGATCAAACTGACCCGATTTCAATCGATGGCAACTTCACCACCACACAAGGTTCTGACCGAGTAGTGAGCTATCAGCTTGACGCGTCTGCAACACCAGTGGCTGGACTCACATCGCAAGGCGTGGCAGTCACGCTAACTGAAACCGTAAACGGCGATGGCAGCTTTACTTACGAGGCGACAGCGGGGACTGAAGCGGTCTTTACGCTGACAGTGAATACCGATGGCTCTTATAACTTCACGCTAGAAGGGCCAATTGATCATGCTGTCGATAGCGACGAGTTGACGCTCAACTTCCCAATCATCGTGACCGACTTTGATGGTGATACCACAAACGCCACGATCCCTGTGACGATCGTGGACGATAAGCCAGTGATTACTGACGTAGATGCCATTACGGTTGATGAAGATGATCTAGCGTCAATTGGTTCAGACCAAAGCAATCCAATTTCTATTGATGGCAGCTTCACCACCACGCAAGGCTCAGACCGTGTGGTGAGCTACCAGTTAGATGCCTCTGCAACACCAGTTGACGGTTTAACATCGCAAGGTGTGGCTGTCACGCTAACAGAAACCGCAAATGGTGATGGTAGTTTCAGTTATGAAGCGACAGCGGGTTCTGAAGCGATCTTTACGCTGACTGTGAATACTGATGGTACTTACAACTTCACGCTTGAAGGACCAATTGATCATGTGGTTGATAGTGATGAGTTGACACTGAACTTCCCAATTATAGCCACCGACTTTGATGGCGACACAGTAACTGAAATCATTCCAGTCACGATTGTTGATGATGTACCGACTATTACAGCGGTTGATGCGCTGAATGTTGATGAGGATGACCTTAACGTTGTAGGTTCCGACCCAGGCGGCGATCTGTTCGTTAAAGGCGCGTTTACCACCACACAAGGCTCTGACCGAGTGGTGAGCTACCAACTGGATTCAACCTCTGATCCTGTCGCGGGCCTGACGTCTCAAGGTGAGGCGATTACCTTGGTCGAAACCGCGAATGGTGACGGCAGCTTTACCTATGTCGCGACCGCAGGTGGCAATCCAGTATTCACGTTAAACGTCGCAACAGATGGTACTTACGACTTTACGCTGCAAGGCCCAATCGATCATGCGGCCAACAGCGACAGCCTAACGATTGATTTCCCAATTGTTGCCACCGACTTTGATGGTGATACAACTTCAGCAAGCATTCCAGTCACGATCACGGATGATGCACCATTCATCGATAATGTCGTGCCTCTGGCTGTCGACGAAGATGATTTATCAGGCATTGGCTCAGACCAAACTGACGCTGTGTTTGTTAAAGGCGCGTTTACTACTACCCAAGGCTCAGACCGTGTGGTGAGTTACCAACTGGATTCAACTTCTGATCCTGTTGCAGGCTTAACTTCTCAAGGTGAGCCTGTTACTTTGGTAGAGACTGCGAATGCCGATGGCAGCTTTACTTACGTTGCTACCGCGGATGGCAACCCTGTCTTCACCATGAATGTGAATGCTGATGGCACATACAGCTTCCGTCTGGAAGGGCCAGTCGATCACGCGTTAAACAGCGATGAATTAGTTCTGAACTTCCCAATCATTGCAACCGACTTTGATGGCGATACGACGACGGCGACCATTCCAGTCACGATTACTGATGACGTTCCAACCATTGATAACGTTGTCCCACTGACAGTAGACGAAGATGATCTCGCCTCAATTGGCTCAGACCAAAACGATGATGCGTTTATGTCGGGTTCTTTCAGCACGACTGAAGGCTCGGACAGTGTTGTTAAATACCAGCTTGATGCAACAGCAGATCCAGTAGCAGGGTTGACCTCTCATGGTGAACCTGTCGTGCTTGCTGAGACGTCAAACGGTGATGGTAGCTTTACTTACATTGCCACAGCAGATGGCAATGCCGTATTTGAATTAGTGCTGAAGCCAGATGGCAGCTACACCTTTACTCTGCAAGGTCCACTAGACCATGCGATGAATAGCGACAGCCTACAAATCTATTTCCCGATTATCGCAACAGACTTTGATGGCGACACTTCAACTAAAATACTGCCTGTCACTATTGTTGATGATCAGCCAAGCATCACTAATGCTGATGCGATCAGCGTGGATGAAGATGACTTGGCTACGATTGGCTCTGATCAAAACGAGTCCGTGTCGATTGATGGTCACTTTGTCACGATGGGTTCTGATCATGTTGTGCGTTATCAGTTAGACGCGTCCTCTAACCCTATTAATGGCTTAACCTCACACGGGGTAGTGGTGACAATGACGGAAAGCGCGAATGCGGATGGCAGTTTCACCTATACCGCTACCGCAGGATCAGAAGCCGTATTTACCTTGACGGTGAACAGCGACGGCAGTTACAACTTCACGCTTGAAGGTCCAATTGACCATGCAACAGGTAGTGATGAGCTGACGCTGAACTTCCCAATCATCGCGACAGATTTTGATGGTGATACCACCACAGAAACGATCCCAGTCACCATCGTCGATGACAAGCCGACTATTACTGATGTCGATGCGATTACCGTGGATGAAGATGATTTAGCCACGATTGGCTCAGACCAAACTGACCCGATTTCAATCGATGGCAACTTCACCACCACGCAAGGCTCTGACCGAGTGGTGAGCTATCAGCTTGATGCTTCTGCAACACCGGTGGCTGGACTCACATCACAAGGCGTGGCAGTTACATTGGCTGAAACCGCAAACGGCGATGGAAGCTTTACCTATAAAGCAACAGCGGGTTCTGAAGCGGTCTTTACGCTGACGGTGAATACCGATGGTAGCTATCAGTTTACGCTTGAAGGGCCAATCGACCATGCTGTTGATAGCGACGAGTTAACGCTCAACTTCCCAATCATCGCAACAGATTTTGATGGTGACACGTCTGCTGAGACAATTCCTGTCAAGATCGTTGATGACAAGCCGACACTTGGTGGCATTGAAGCAACCAGTGTGCAAACGGTTGATGAGGACGATATCCCAACAGTCGGATCTGATGGTACGCAATCGAACAGCATTGCTGGTAACTTCATCGCGACTGATGGCTCTGATGGCATTGTGGAGTACGGCGTTTCTGACCTAGCGACGTCAGTACAAGGCCTGACCTCAGGTGGTCAATCATTGGTTATGGTTGAAGTATCAAACGCAGGTGGCGTTTCAGTTTACGAAGCTCGTATTGATGGCACGACGACACCAGTATTCCGTGTGACACTCGATGCCTCTAATGACAGCTACACGTTCGATTTGCTTGCTCCTCTCGATCATCCAAATGCTGATGGCCAAAATGAACTGGTCATCAATTTGCCGATAAACGCGAGTGACTTTGATGGAGACGTGTCGAACAGCATCACCTTACCAATTACGGTTGTGGATGATGTTCCGACCATTGATGGTTTACTAGCAGGCAGCGAACAAACCGTTGATGAAGATGACCTACCAGGAGGTACAGATGCTGCAAGTGCAGAAGATACTGTTATTTCAGGTACTTTTGATATCACCGAAGGTGCTGACCAAGTTGCTTCTATTCAGCTCAGTGACCTGACAACGCCTGTTGCGTCACTGACTTCAGATGGTGACGCTATCACCTTAGTTTTGTCTTCTAGTACAAACGGCGTGAACGTATACCAAGGTATCGCTGGCAATCCTGCTGAAGTGGTGTTCGAACTGACGTTGGATGCAACGAACAACACCTACGAGTTCGATTTACAGAAGCCGCTTGATCATCCAGATGGTAATCAGCAAAACGAGATTGTTATTAACCTCCCTGTGACGGCGACAGACAATGATGGTGATACTTCACCAGCCTTCACATTGCCAATTACCGTTGTGGACGATGTTCCAGTTGTTACCAATATTGAAAGTCTGCGTGTCGACGAAGATGACTTACCTCTTGGTTCTGATGGCACTAAAGAGCCATTAACGGTATCAGGTGAATTTGAAGTCACTAGCGCAGATGGTATTGATGCTTTCGAATTGGATCTGAGCTCAAATCCTATCCCGAATCTGAAATCGGGTGGAGAAGAGGTAACAGTTTCTCAAGACGTTGGTGCTTCAACTGCTGACGCGCTTGTTTACGTGGGACAAACTCCGAGCGGAGTGACGGTCTTCACGTTGACACTTCATCAAGATGGTAAATACGACTTTGAGTTATCTGGTCAGTTAGATCACGCGGTTAACTCTGATGAGATTTTGTTGAATCTACCTGTGAAGATTACAGATGGCGACAACGATACCATCACTGCTACCTTGCCAGTGACCATCGTAGATGACAAGCCAACCATTGATGCTATTAGCTCTGGTAGTACCTTGTCTGTGGATGAGGATGATATTCCAAGCCAAGGTTCGGACGACACGCCAGAATCCAATATCATTGGTGGCAATTTTGAGGTTACCGATGGTGCTGATACTATAGTTAGCTTCCAATTGGACAGCTTAACATCGCCTGTTTCTGGCCTTACCTCAGGTGGTCAGCCGCTTGAATTGGTTGAGTTCTCAAATTCAAATGGTGTGATTGAGTACCGAGCCTATGTTCAAGGTACGACGGATACCGTCTTTAAACTGACGCTAAATGGTTCAGCAGACAGCTATGAATTTGAACTGTTGGGTGCACTTGATCATCCTGCGGGTAACGATGAAAACTCGTTAGTCATCAACTTCCCAGTCAACGCGACCGATTTTGACGGCGATGTGTCCAATAACATCACCTTGCCGATCACTGTGGTGGACGATGTTCCAGCGATTGTGAAAGTGACAGACTCTAGCCAACAAACCGTTGATGAAGATGATCTTGCTGGTGGCTCAGACACGACAAGTGGCGATTCAACGGTATTAACTGGTGGATTTGAAGTCGTTGATGGTGCGGATGAGATTGTCAGCTACCAAGTTTCTGACCTCAATGCGGTTGTGTCTGGCTTAACTTCAAACGGCAACAGCATCGAGTTGAATGTGGTGAGCTCGGTTGGTGGTGTAACCAGTTACCAAGCGGTGATCACTGGCACATCAACTAAGATCTTCACGTTGTCTCTTGATGCGAATAACGACAGTTACCAATTTGAACTGTTGGGACCAATCGACCATGACGCTGTTCAAGGTGAAAACAACCTTGTCATTTATATCCCAATTACAGTTACAGATTTTGATGGTGATACGTCATCATCATTGAACCTTCCAATTACCATTGTTGATGACATTCCTGAAATCACATCAGCAGATCCTTTGGCTGTTGACGAGGATGACCTTGCTAATGGCTCTCAGGCAACCAATAAAGACAGCCTAGAAGCAACGGGTAATTTCGATACGGTGGAAGGGGCAGATACGGTTGTCTCTTACCAGTTGGATCTTACTTCTAACCCGATCCCAGGAGTAACTTCAGGTGGCCTCGCGGTGACGTTAGTTCAAACCGCGGTAAGCAACAACAACTTTACTTATCAAGGTCAAACACCTGATGGTAATTCAGTGTTCACGCTAGTTTTGAACGCTGACGGCTCTTACAAGTTTACGCTTGAAAGGGCGCTAGACCACTCAACCCAAGGCGAAGATACACTCATACTTGATCTCCCAGTCTTCGCGACCGATGTCGATGGCGATACGGCCGGTATTAACTTACCAGTGACGATTACCGATGATGTTCCAACCTTGTACGATGCATCTATTTCGCGTGTTGAGGGGCAAGGCAGCCGCACGGTTCATTTATTCCAAGACCCTGTAGAAGGTGATGACGATCTTGGTGCTGACGGCGCACAAATAACTTCATTTTCGGCTGATGATTCAGGCATTTACTTTAAGCAAAACGGTGTTGATTCCGATTCTGTCGATTTGAACGGCAGCGACCAAGTCGTATTTGTTCACAAGGTTCTTGACGGAGTGGATACTGAAATAGGTCGTTTGGTTGTTCGAACTGATGGCAGTGTGTCATTCCGTCCGAATGGCGATCTTGACCATACAGAAACCGACTCGATTGATTTCACCATCAACGTTGTTGCAACCGATGGTGATGGCGATATCGCAGATGCCGATGTGGATATCTCGATAAGAGACCGCAATGCACAAATTGACACGTCTACCGTTATTGCGTTCGAGGACCAAGGGCGTGATGGTGTCGTTGTGGGCGTTGACTCTGCAAATACGCAGGACAACTTGTCGACGCTGGATGTGACGCCGGCGAAAGTCGACTTGGTTATCAATTTACACGATATCGACCGTAACGAGAGCTTAGGTGACATCACGATTCGAGATGCAAGCACGCACAACGGTACTTTCTATTACCGAGATGGCAGCGGTAACTTCATTGAACTGACACCAGTAGGCGATACGGTTGTTCTCGATGCGTCGAATGTCGAGCAGTCATTCAATGGTGAGCTTGTCTCGTTAGATAACTTGTACTTCGTACCAGATCGTCATACCTCGACTGACGTTTCAGGTATTGATCCTCGTATTCGCGTTGAAATACTGAACAATGGCTCAGCTGACCACGTTATTAATGGTAATTTGAATATTCAAGTTGAGAGTGTGGCAGATATTGCGACTTGGACGACGAGCAGCGAGTTTAACTATTCTGTCGATGAAGACGGAAACAACGTCGCACTTAACATCACGGCTGAAACTCAAGATACTAGTAACCCTGAAGGAATTGTGTACGAACTCGTCTTTACACAAGGGGAAGATAACGCAGAGTTAGTCTATTCAGATGGTAGTGCGATACCAAAATCTGGTGGTGTTTATCTCGTAGATGCCAGCCGAATTGGTGACGTTCAAATTGATCCAATCGATAATTTCTCGGGCGAAATCAAGATTGATGTAACCGCGATTACAACAGAAAACAATAATCCGTTATCAGGGAAGGAAACGGCACGTTCAGAGACAGAAACTATCATCATTGATGTTAACCCAATCGCGGACCCAGGTAGTTTTACGGTCAACCGAATCAATGTCTTTGAGGATAACGCTCGAACTCAAGATACCGTCAATCCTGTCACGGATCATGATCCACTTCAGTTAAGTGAAGTGATTACCATGAAGCCGTCTGCGGATTTAGATGGTTCTGAAGCACTATTTGTGCGTATTTCTGACTTCTCAATTGATGGCGTTACGTTAGTGTGGCTTGATTCAGCAAACCCAAGCCAAATCGTAGAAGTAACCGATTCAAGCGGCAATGTACTCTATTACGAAGTGCCAGAATCTGAGTTAGCCAAGGTCGAAGTGCTTCCTCCGTTGCACAGCAATGATGACTTTACTTTCAACGTTGAAGGTATCGTCAAAGACACGGCATCGTTATCTAGTGGGGTTGCCGAAGATATGTTGTCACTAGGCAGCAAAACAGTGATCGTCGGTGTGAAAGGCGTAGCTGACATACCATTTATTGAGCTTAATGATAAATCAGGGATCTGGCATGAGTTTAATGACGGCAATGTAAGAGGTATTGAGACTAATATCGATGAGAATGGTCAAGTAGAGTTGGGCTTTAGTGTCATCTCTGGCGAGTTACCAGATAACCCGAATGATCACTCAGAGTCGGTTACGGTTCTGCTGTCCAATATTCCGGCAGGTGTCGAGGTATTTGATAGCGATGGTGCATCCGTCGATCTGACCTTTGTAGGCTATGACGCGCAAAATCAGCCAATCTATGAAGCCAATATCACCACGGCGAATATTAATTCTGGAATTGTTATTAAACCGGAAGCGTCATCGACGGAGAACATTCATATTACAGCGACGACGATCGTCACAGAGAATGATGGTCACAGTCGAACCTCATCGGGTGAGATCCGAATTATTGTCGCTCCTGTCATTGATGCGCAAGATAACTACACGGTTCAATCAGAAGGTGATGAAGATACACGCTTTAATATTGATTGGAAGCCAACGTTGGCTCAAAGCCCTGATACAGACGAGTTCTTTAGTGAGGTGACGATTTCTGGATTTCCTCCAGGCAGCACGGTTTATGTCGATGGCGTAGCACAAACATTGGTTTCTGGAACATTAACACTTTCGCCACTAGCGAACGAGTCGGAGCAAGACTTTTCTGCTCGAATCTCTCAAAGCGGGTATGTCCAGGTGCAATTAGAGCAAGACTCTAGTACTGACTTTGATTTGAATACTACGGTGACGGTGAAAGAGATTGACCACGAATATGTCGATGCTTCTAATCCAGGGCAGGGAATTGCAGAAAAAACCATCAATGGCATGGTGCATGTCCAAGTCAATCCAATCGTTGAGCCAGAAAATACAACAGGATCGCTAGACGCCCAGACACGTTTGCTTGTTACTGAAAGCACTGGCGTTGTCACTGACATCGTGAAGTCAGACGGTCAAGGGAACATTGATTTTACGATCAATACTTCAACGGGTGGGGAGTCTGGTGCGAATATCATCAAATACCAAGAGTTTGACGCCTCTTCAGATGAAGTAGTGACTCAGCTTGTTGTTCAGTTCCACAATGTTGACCCTGAGATTCTCAATCAATTGGTCATTGTTGGTGCATTGAACGAAGGCGGCGGTCGATGGACAGTCATTGACGAAGAAAACTTCTCGATTAAAGCGCCTTCGGGTCTTGATTTAACGCCAAACGACGACAGCGATGATGGTGACAACGGCGGTCTATCTCAAATTGGGTTAACCATCTATGCCGAGGTCAACGATTTAGGTGAAGATGCCGTTGAAAAAGACGCAACAGTAGTAAGAGAAACTGACGTGACACTTGAGTTTCCGACGGTTCTCACGCCGCAAACAAGTGTTGCAGCTGAAATTCAGGTGGCTGATGACGTCCAAATTGAAGCATCGGAAGATAATGCGATCTACCTTGGCACTCAATTGACGTCGAAAGTCGATGCGATTAATGCGGATGGTGTGGAAGATGTTTTGACTGTTGTTATTGACCCATCTGCACCCGGTATTCCTCCAGGCTTGGTGATAACAGGCACTGATATCGATTTTGTCAATGGTAAATACGTTTTCCAAGCAGATATTGATGCTAGTGGCAATATCACAGGTTTGGACGGTTTAACGATGCACTTGGCAGAAGATTACGCTGGTGATTTCGAATTGCCTGTGAGGTTTGTCACCAAAGACACAGAGTCTGGCGACGAAAAAGAAAACAACGTGCGAATTCCAGTTCAAGTTTTACCGATTGCAGATGTTCCGAGTTCGGCGGGTGATCAGCCATTAGATGGTGATGTTACACCAAATGTGACAGTGGATATCACAGGTACTCTCGGTTTAGACGCGAACAAACAACCCGTTGATGACCTAAATAACGATGTACCAACGGCGGATGGTGTGGGTTATGAAGATGGTTTAATCCAGCTTAATCTGAATGTCGATTTTGCCGACCGTTATAACAATATCCAAGGTGGTCAGGAAACGCTAACGAATATTAAGTTAGCACTCGATGACACAACACTGGGGGAGTTTGTTGACGCAAATGGCAATAGCTTAGGGACAAGTATTGAGTTTAATGAAGCTGAGATTTTAGCGGGTGCGCTTGATAATGTTCTGTTTAAGCCGAAAGAAAATTATCCCGTAGGTGGGGGACAAAACACCGTCAAGATTAATATCGAAGGAGAGATCACGGACGAGGCTGTATTTGATCAGTCTATCCTAAATAACCCTGGCGATAATATCGATATAAGAACTTTTACTGATGACGTGACATTCGAAGTTACGCCAGTGGTGGACGATATTACGATTACAGGTGCCGATCCTACGAAGCCAATTACCGTGGTTGGTGACGAAGATACTTTAATTTCGTTGAATCAATCAGGCTCTGGGGTTTCGATCAGCTTAAACGATAATGATGGCTCTGAAAGTTTCGTTTCACTCAAGTTAACAGGGATCCCTGATGATTTTGTCGTGCAATCCAATTCCTCTGATTATGTTGTTAAGAACAACGGCGGAGGAGAATGGAGTATTCAGCTAAAAGACCTTACTCAGACATCCGTTGATTTGAGTGACATCCAAATCAAACCGCCGAAAAACTTCAGTGGCGAGGCAGAGATTGGCATTACCGTGTTCATCCAAGAAGAATTGTTACAAGTACCAACTGAGCGAACTAATAACTTTACGCTGGTTGTGAATCCTATTGGCGATGATGTTGATGTGAATCCTGATACTTCAGCTGCGGGGAATGAGGGAGAAGATATTGTTATCAACGTCAATGCGTTGGTGGTTGATAACAAAGAGTCCATCGGAGATGGCGCAACCTACCAGGAAAATGATCCAGAGACGCTGAGAGTTGAGATTTCAAATGTCCCTGATGGGGCGAGTGTTTCATTACCTGATGGAACGGTGTTTACTGACCAAGGAAATGGCGTCTTCGTATTAGAAATCGATGCTCAAGATTTGGATCAAGTGGTCTTTAATTCTGGTGATCGAAACGATAACTCATGGGGAGGGTCACTGCATTTCAAAGTGCAAGCCGTTGATACCGGGCTCGATGGTCGCCAAAATTTAGGTTCAGCCGAGGAGTTTGACGTAGCTGTTGATGTTGAAGCGGTGAATGATCGACCGGACTTCGTGAATGTCATTGACGTTGAAACACCAGAAGACAACGCTATCCTGCTGGATACATTTGGTATTTCGGATATGGATGCGGTACTTGATGATCCTACCGCAGAGTATGTCTTGAATATTGCTGTCGATAGCGGTTACTTGGCGCTCAATCCATCGATTATTGCCAATTACGGATTGACGGTTTCAGGAGACGGCACGGGTTCAATTGAACTGAAAGGAACCGTATCTGACCTTAACGCCGCTATCGCTGATGGTTTAGTGGAGTTTAACCCAGCGCTTAACTTCTTTGGTAACGTCAATGTCGACATCTCTGTCGATGACCAAGGCAACGAAGGTATCGTGATTAGCGGTGTCGATGAAACACTCAATTCAAATAGCAGCCAATTTGTAATTGAAGTCACAGAGGTGAACGATGCGCCAACAACATCGGAAGTGACGCTGACAAGTATTGATGAAGACAGCGGCGCTGTTATTGTTACCGCAGCGGATTTGCTGGTTAATGCTGTTGATATTGAGTCGGACAATTTAACCGTTAGCAATGTTACGCTTGTCGACCCTGCAACAGGGACGCTTACTCAACTGAGCTCAACGGAGTGGAGCTTTGAACCTGCTCCTGATTTTTACGGAGATGTAAGCTTTAATTACGATATTACGGATGATGGCATGACCAATGGCGTCTCGGATCCGAAGACCGTCAGTGGCTCAGCCGTGATGACAGTGCAGGCGATTAACGATGCTCCGGAGATTGATGGCTCAATGGTCACAAATACGATTATGGAGTCATCGGATCAAAAAATCTCAGGTATCGAAATTACCGATGTTGATTTTGCAGGTATTCATGAGAATGAAATCATGACGGTGTCACTCAGCATAGATGAGGGTGATATAAGTGTTCTTGTCCCGGCTGGGAGTGGCATTACTCAAGGCGTTGGTTTAGCAGGTGAAACTGTACTGATGGGGACCTTGTCTCAGCTTAATAGTCTTTTCGCTTCGACGGATCCGGATGCCGGTGTATTTATTGATGCCAGTGACGTGAACAGCAATTCTATTGCGCTTACCGTTACCGCTAATGACAACGGTATCTTCTATGACAACTTAACGGGTACCTCACTACAAACATCAGAAACGTTTGATATTAATGTAACGCCGGTCGCTGACGTACCAAACCTAGGCATTGATCAGAACTTTAGTTACATTCAAAGAATTAGTGCGAGTCAAAGTGCAAGCCGTCAAGGCATCGCGCTGGTGGGTATTATGGCGGCGTTGACCGATGTCGATGAAGTACTGGCCTTAGAGCTCACTGGCGTGCCAAGAGGAGCCACTATCACGAGTGAAGCTACAACATCGAATATCAGCTTTAATGGTACAACATGGACTGTTCCAGAAGATGAAATTGATACGCTACACATCAATAATGCGATCCCGGGAGATTACGATATTACATTGACTGCGGTTTCTACTGCATCAAATGGTGACCAAGCGTATTCAACGCCATTAGATATTAATCTAAACGTTACACTAAATAGTCAAGATATTGATCAGTCTGCTGAAAGTGAAGACAGCTATCTTATTGGTAGTGATGCAGGCATTACTTTAGCAGCAGGTACGGGAGATGATTATATCCTAGGAGGAGATGGAGATGACGTGCTTATCGGCGGACTAGGCTCTGATATTCTGACTGGTGGTGCGGGTAGCGATATCTTTAAATGGACAGAAGATACGGTGGATAATGGTGCGATTGACACCATCACTGACTTTAGCGTTAATGAGGACACCATTGACCTCAAAGACGTGATCGCTGATTTGAATGATCCAACGGCAGGTATTGATGATTTACTTGCGCACATTCAAGCCGATTACGACGCATCAACAGAAAATGTTTCTCTGAACATTACGACGGATGCAAATGTCCAGCAAACCATAGTTGTGGAAAACTTAGGTACATCGATAGACTTCAACGGTCTTAGCTCCAATGAGATTGTAGAGTCATTGCTGAATCACGGTGTTATTGATAACGGATAAGTTTGGATTCAACATAAAACGGGCGGCTTTAACAAGGCGTCCGTTTTTATTGGGAGTTATTGGTTTTTATCGAGACTTATTGAATCGAAATATCAAAACATTAGGTAGCAAAAGAGGGCTTGTTACGGATTTGTAGTGACAGGTCGGAACTAAGAAGTTTTAGACGTGGATATCGAGTAAGCTGCCAATGACTTCATTGTTTTTCTCAATGACGGATGCACCCACTCTGTTGTAACCTGCAGCTTGCGTCAGGTTGATGAGTGATTCAACTTTTTGAGAGGGGAGGCTAGGAGTTGAAGCGGTTATTGCGACATCTGCCACTTTAGCCAAATCGATGTTGTGAGAAGCGATCTCTTCTTTCACTTTACCTAAATTATCATTAATGCCATGCGCGGCTTTTTCAGCCATCTGCTGTGACATCTGAACAATTTGGTGCCCAGATTGAATTCCTGATACAGGCATATCACCACTCCCATTACTATGCTAATGAGAGCATAGGTGGAGTTTATAAAACGTTCAAGTGTTTTATATCAATGATTTGATTAAGCAAACAGTTTAGAAAGCATTTCTCGCTCTTCAACAGAAAGTACTGGGTTTTGCGTTTTGTTTAACTTTACGCTTATCTCACCCTGTAATGATTTCAACTGACTCGCCGTTAAATCGCTGAGCTTTTGTTTAAGTTCATTAAATTGTTGTGCGTTCATCTCAATACCCTCGTTGTAATTCGGTTTATCCTTCATTTCCCGAAATTCTTCGTCCTTTGGATACAACATATTTATTCAACCTAGATAGATTAGAATTTGATCGATTGCTTTTTGTCCGAATATTGTCAAGGTGCGTTAAGTGATACGTCAGATTTTTCCTATGAAGGTACATAATTACCCACTTTGGGGTAGATAGAAAAGTAGAAAGAAAAAAGGAAGCGACAATCCGCTTCCCTTTTCTATCCGTGTGTTACTAGTTAACCCTCACTGCAAACTTACTGGCGAGTGAATGTAGCTCTGGGAGCATGCGATAGATAAGGTGAAGTTGCTGCAATACCATGCGAGCGGAACTATCATCTTCATCTCGCCACTCATTTAAGCGTTGCTCAAGTCCCGCGTCGTCAATATTAGATAAATCGCACTCTTCGCAATGCTGGTGAAGCTGTTTATGGAGAACGTCTAAATGCTGATGAATACAGCGGTGCGCATCTAAAACGAGCTTATGAATAGACTCATCTTCAATGCGAGTTCGGTGCGCGCCAAGAGCAGAAATATAGTTCAGCATTGCGTGATTTAACGTTAAGAAGCGGAAGCTCTCATCAACGGCAGCACGATATTTACCAGGTTCCGCAAGCATTGTACTGATGGCAGAAGAAAGTGAGGCATCACTGTTATGGGCCTGACGACGAGCAATGCGATAGCTCAAGTTGTCCTTTTTACCAATTCGATACTGACCAATGATCTGATCGAGATACTGTTTGTTAGCATCTATCGCATCCGACATGACTTTGTGCAGCCTTCTCGATTGCCAATCTGGCAAAATAACCAGCACGGCTCCTACAGCAAGCACACACCCGATGAGGGTATCAGCTAGTCGAGGAAGCACAACCGCGTAACCTTCACCTAACTGGTTGAATAAGAAGAGGACCAGTAGTGTGATAAAACCGGTTGCGTATCCGTAATTGTTCATCCGAAAGGCGAAAAACATCACGCCAGAAATAACGATGAATACTAACTGGCTTTCTTGAGAAGGGAAGAAAGTCAGTAATGGTACGCCAATTAACAAACCAGCTAATGTGCCTATGACTCGCGCTGTCAATTTTTGACGTGTTGCGCTGTAGTTCGGCTGACACACGAAGAGAGTGGTTAAGAGTATCCAGTAACCTCGGTCGATGTTGAATACTTGAATGATTCCATAACCAATCGTCAAAGCAATCGACATACGCAATGCGTGTCGAAACAGCATCGAATCTTTGTGTAAATTCGCGGATATACGCTGCCACATGGCTTTTAATGTGTGCGGGTTAGTATCGGCGAGCGTATCTTCCTCTAGGCCCTCAACATCTGGGTTGTTAATGTTATTCAGTTGCTTTTCTACCGTCGCTAAGTTATTGAATAAATATGTTAACTGCATTAGCAGACGTTTCCAGTGTCCTTGCTTTTGTTCTTCTAAGTAAGCAAGTGAATTTTGCACTTCAGCTAAGGCCAAGATGGACTGATCGGTATGTGAGTATTCATTCCCTAGCTGAATCGCTAATGCAATATCGCGACACGCTTGGGCTTGAGATTCCAAAAGATATTTAAAACGAAACAGCACATCAAAACGTTCAAATTCAGTTGCTAAATCTTGATAGCGGTAATGGCTAGAGCTGACTCGTTCGTGGATGTCTTGAGCGATGAAGTAGATATTTAAGAATCGGTCACTAGGGCCATCAATGTGGCCGCGTTTCGAGCGGTTTAGTAATGTCGCTTTGCAAGCGTTTAGCGCCATCACCGTCGCTGCGTTGCACTTGGCGGCTTCAATCCGAAGTGGCTGTGGCGTTAGGTTGGTGACAGGGTGAAAAAGCTTGGCTTTCGCATCGAGATAATTTGCCATTTGGAAGAACACATTGGCTAAGCTTTGTTGCACAGGCTGAAGAGGCCAAAATATCTGCCAAATCATCGACATGAAGTAATACCAAGCCGCACCAGTTAAAAGCAGCAGTGGCTGAAACCAAATGTTAGTACTTTCATGTGCGCCAAGCATGGTGTAAATGGCGATCAGCAAAGAGCCAAAAGCAATGCTCGCATATTTAGGACCTATCGCTCCAAGAATGATAAAACCAAAGGTTGAGATAAATAACCCTAATGCAAATGCCCAAGGGGTGTCGAATAAGATTTCAATTGAGAAAGCGGCGAGCGCAAAACAGAGAAAAGTCAGAATCAGCGCTTTGATGCGCCCAGTGAAGCTGTCATCACTCTCTGCCAAAGCAGCAGCAATAACGCCCAATATTAGAGGCGTGATCAGCGTGTTTTGCTCGAAGTACCAAGTCGGGATAACCACACCCAGTAAGGTGATTAGGATAAGAACGCTGTAATTTATGGTCTTGTTTGCCCAATAGAGCCGAAATTTAGAAGTTGCTTGCACAATGCGCCTTATGTTTCCGATGAAGAACGGGGGAATACTACCAAACCCACTATAGCGCGTTTATGATTTACTTTAAGAAAAATTCGTTGTTGTCGATAAAATCAACAGGGATGTCATTGACTTATACTAAAGCAGCCTCGCAATGTGTCTATAATTGTAAAGTCAGCTTCAAATAGAATGAGCTTTAGGTTACTAAATCGACAGTAATGTGAATTTTATTAAAGAATAAAAGAAGATGCTTACTTAGGTGCTCGCCATTGCTACAATTTGGCGCCTTAAAATGATATAAATCGACAACTTCTAAATTAAAAGGCGCACGTTTCATGCAGCTCACTGCCACTAGCAAAGCACAGTTTTTTATTCAAAATGAGTACCATCACGTCGAAATAAAAGAGAACAGTGTTTTATTAAGCTCAATAGGCAGTGAAGAACATATTCCTTTTACGATCTGGAATGGCAAAGTTAGCGTAAAGCGTGGGTTGTTATGGAGCTCTTTGCAGTTTTTTGCTCATGAGCACGAAGGCAAACAACAAAGTTGGCTAGTACAAGGGCTACCGTGGCCACAATGCCGTAAGTTTGCTCTTGAAGCTGTTCGTCAGTATCAAGAATGGCACAATACTCAGTGCCGAAAACTGGCTGAGTATCTACCTAAGTGGGAAGAAGAGCTCTACAAACTTAAGCATCTTCCTGCCTATCTATCGCACTCTCAAGTGGTCTCCTGGGTGGAAAGTCTTAACCAAGAGTTAAGCGAAATGAAAACCACTCTAGAAGAAGCCAAAATGCGGATGCCGAATCGCATGGCGGAAATAGAACCTTGGCTTATTGATACGTCTGCGACGCTTGGTGAGCGTAATCGTGATTGGCTTGAGGAAGAACGTCCGAATTGGGAAGTGCTGTTTAATCGCATAGAATCTTCGCCTTTAAACTTATCCCAGCAATATGCGGTGTTGCTCAACGATGATCACAACTTAGTCCTTGCTGGCGCAGGCTCTGGCAAAACCAGTGTTTTAACGGCTCGAGTGGCATACTTGCTGCAAAGCCACCAGGCTCAAGCAGAAGAGTTGCTTATGCTGGCTTTCGGTCGTGATGCCGCGACTGAAATGAAAGAGCGTTTAGTGGATAAAGTAGGCATGGCCGCAGACGGTGTGCGTGTGAATACGTTCCATCAACTAGGCTTATATATACTTAATCAAGTTGAGCAACAGCCTGTTGAGATCAGTCCGTTGGCGTTAGATGACAACCAGCGAACGGCATGGTGTGTAGATTGGCTGAAAAAGCATTGGATGACGCCTACTAACTTTAAACGTTGGCAAAAACATTTAGACAAATGGCCGATTGCCTATTTAAAAGGGGACGATGAGTTAGGAAGTCACTCAGAAAACCCAAAACTGATCGCGTGGCTAGACTCTCAGTTGTCTCACTTAGCTGCGGTAGGGCTAACCAAAAAGCAAGTGCAAGAAAAGTTGGTAAATCACCAAGACTATACTCGTTTAAACAGCGAACTCGCCTTGTGTTGGCCATGTTTTACGGCGTGGCAGAAAATGCTTAAAGAAAGCAATCAAGTGGATTTCCCTACCATGATCAGTCGTGCGACAGATTATGTAAATAAAGGGAAATTTGTCTCCCCATGGCGCTTCATTATGGTCGATGAGTACCAAGATATCTCTCCAGACCGTTTAGCACTGATTGAAGCACTGTGCGAATCCACACCGAAACAAGCGGGTGCGACGTTGTTTGCGGTTGGTGATGACTGGCAGGCCATCTATCAGTTTGCTGGTGCGGACGTCGATCTTATCACTGGGTTTAAAGAGCGCTTTGCTCACTCTACCGTTCATCATCTAGATACGACTTATCGTTTCAACAATCAGATTGGTGATGTGGCAAACACTTTTGTTCAGCAAAACCCATCGCAATTGCCGAAAACACTAAATAGCCACAAGCAACGTAAGCAGAAGAGTGTGCATACCGCACCGAGTAACCAAGTTGAAAAGATCTTGGATCAATTGAATCAACAAGCCAAGCAAACCAAGTCAGTCTTATTGTTAGGACGTAATCATTATCATAAGCCCGACTTGTATGACGATTGGTTGCGACGTTTTCCTAATCTCGATATTCGTTTTATGACTTGCCATGCGAGTAAAGGGCGAGAGGCTGATTTTGTCATTATTCTTTCTGTGGATGAGGGGCAGTTCCCTGCGAAGAAGAAGCAAATTCACATTGATGGCGCATTGACCGAGTCCAAAGACAAATTCCCTCACGCAGAAGAGCGCAGGCTGTTTTACGTGGCGATTACGCGTGCGAAAGAGAAAGTTTGGATTACGCACACTGGCGCTGGGTCCGCATTTGTTCAAGAGCTCGTCAATGGCGATTATCCGATCATTACTTCGCGTTGAAGGCAGAGTTCTGAATTTTAGAAATAATAAAGGCGATACTCAGTATCGCCTTTACGTTATTCGGTTGGCATCAAAGCTTACATGCGTTCAGCAAGATACGCTTCGTAATCCGGTACTTCAATATCTACTTCTTGCTCAAGAAGAGGGGAGTTAAACAGGAACTTAGCGGTGGCTCGGTTCGTTGCCACAGGAATATTCCAAACGCTAGCAATACGAAGAAGCGCTTTAACGTCTGGGTCGTGAGGTACGGCGTTTAGCGGATCCCAGAAGAAAACGAGAACGTCGATCTTACCTTCTGAAATGAGCGCGCCAAGTTGTTGGTCACCGCCCATTGGGCCACTGATCATACTCTTAATCGCCAGTCCAGTTTCTTTGCTCAACATGTGTCCGGTTGTGCCAGTCGCGTAAAGAAAGTGACTCTGCAGTTTTTCTTTGTTTTCTTTTACCCAGCGAAGTAGCTCAGGTTTGCAGTTGTCATGGGCAACCAAAGCCACATGTTTGTGGGTTGGCATGGTACGAATGGTTTTTTGCATCAAGATGTTTCCGTTTGTATGATTTTAAAATTGTTGTTATTTAATAGAACACGTTTTTTGTCTTTCAATCAACAGCCTTAACACGGAATGTCGGCCTATATTCTGACGGAGATAACGATTCTTCGATCGTATCGTCATGAAGTGTCTTCGGAGTCAGTGGCTTGATCGTTGGTGAGGCATGTTTGTCATACTCTTCACCCCTCAAGTAATGCGCTGCTTGCATGACGGAAAGCCTGCCTTGCTGCACCATTTTATCTGTTGGTGCGAAGAGCACTTTGTTACGCAATAGTCCTCGGTAAACACCATGACTTAAGTACACAGAAACCAAACCGATCTCCTCAGCTTTGCCTGCGCTACGCAGTTCACTGATAGCGGCTTCAATCGCAACCGCGCTGCCAACGATATAATCTATATTTCCCATATCAATCACACGTTGAACAAGGTTACGCTGTAACTCTTTGTCGTTGTCTGCCCAAAACGAGTCAACGATGTTGATATCACTTCCTTGGATCGCTCCATAAAATCCGGCAGTCACGGGCTTCGTACCTCCACGAGTACGCGGCCCCAAAAGTAAGGCAATGTTTGTTTTTCCTGATCCCTTTGGATGACGAGCAGCCAGATATTTTCCTGCTTCGTATCCCATCCAGTGCCAGTCAACACCGACCGTACCTTTTAACAGCTTACTTTGCTCTTCATCCAGATCGAGTTGGTTTACAGTAGCAAAGACAGGAATGTTTCCGACCCAATTCTTAAGCGAATGTTCATAGGCCTGTGGGTCCACGGTCCCAAGGACAATCGCATCTGCTCCCCATTGGCTGCACAGTGCGAGTTGTTGCTCTTGACGCGTTTTGTTTGGGTAGCCACCCGCTTCAAGGACTCTCAGCTCGACGCCTTCTTTTTTCGCTTCGGACACCATTCCATAGTTTACTGATAACCAGTATGAATCCTTTAGGTGAGGGTAAATGGCACATACTTTTTCTGCTGCAACCACTGGTAAAGAAGCGACAAGGGCTAATGTGACTGCAGAATGTTTGAAAATTGTGCGAAATGCGTGTTGATTTTTAACCATGAAATGAAGTTCGTTGGCATAGATTAAGTAAACACTGCAAAATATAACGTAATATGTCGCTGAACACGAACATTAAGGTCATGAAAATATGTTGCTAGCAACCGCAAGCATCGGTCGTAAACTCTTGTTGTCTTTCATTGCGATGGCAATGCTGGTTATGTTATCGGCACTTATTGGTGTGTCTGGATTTTCTTTAGTTGCCAAGACGGAAAGAAATGTCGTGGATTCTGCAATTCCCGCCATGATTGAAGCGAGGCAAGTCTCTGAGTTGAGTACTCGCATCATTTCGTCTGTACAACTGTTATCAAACGCAAGAAACGAGCAGGAAAGAAAAGAGTCTGGGCGTGTACTTTTCGAACAGCTCGAATCATTGCTTACTCATATCAAAGAGCTGGGGAGTGAGTCGTTTGATTCTCAATTGCTAGAAAATCTCGAGAGTAACGTCCAGAACGTTATCGACAACTTGGCAGAACTTGGTGTTTCGGTTGAAAGAAAGCTGTGGCTGGCAAAAGAGATTGATACTCGTGTCGAAGAGATGCGCTTACTGAGTGAAGAGTTGGAACAGCTAACTCGGACGCAAGTTCAGAACACGAGCACCATTGCCGTTGCTAACGTCACACATATCTATGATTTATTAGAATCGAATAAAAAATCGCAAGTTTATCAGGCACTAGATGCGCTGGTGGAAGTGGATCTAGATCTGACGGAGCGATTGCATGAGCTGCACTTATTGGCTTTTAAAATGCTGAATCAAATTGAAGAGGCTCGCACATTAACCAATATTGAGCGAATCCAGCAGGTGCAAAGTGATTTTGAAAGTAATCTCAAAATCATGAAGCGCCGTGTTCTTGCCGTAGAAGATCCCACTCGCTCCAAACAAATGAGCCAACTACTAACAGAGCTCGGTAAGCGTCAGGTCGTGTTCACTATTTTGATGCAGCAGTATGAGAATAACGAACAATCTCAACAACTGATGCAAAAGACACTGGAATTGTTTTCGGAGCTGAATGGCACCGTAAACAAATTGGTTGATGATTCAAACAAAACGACAACCGTCGCTGTGGATGAATTGACGAGCACGCTGAAATTCGCTCAGTGGTCTCTAACGGTGATTTCAATTGTTGGTTTGATTGTGTTGGTGCTGATTTTATGGCGTGTTGTATACCTTTCTGTGGTTAAGCGATTGGCAGAGTACTCTGCTGCGTTGCTTTCTGTGGCGCAGGGTAACTTAGCCGTCGAGCTGGAGGTAAAAGGCAAAGATGAGCTAGCACATATGGGGCAAGCTATCATCACGGCTCGAAATACAGCGCAAGCGCTAAAAGTGGTCGCAGAGGGAGAAGCTCAAGCCAAGCGAGAGCTCGAAGAGCACAAAGAGCATTTGGAAGAGCTCGTTGAGCAACGCACTTCACAGTTAAAACAAGCGAACCGCCGTTTGAATGAAGAGGTTTTGAATCACGCGAAAGCTCGTAAGCAAGCAGAGCAAGCGAGTCGAGCTAAATCAGCATTCTTGGCGACCATGAGCCATGAGATCAGAACGCCGATGAATGGAGTGCTCGGAACAGCACGTCTGTTGATTGACTCCGGCCTCAACCCTATTCAAAAGCGTTATGCGGAAATCATTAACCGCAGTGGTAAAACGTTGCTCGCGATTCTGAATGATGTGCTGGACTACTCCAAGATTGAAGCAGGGCATTTAAAGATTCGCCACATGGGCTTCGATTTACACCAAATGGTTGAAGACACTTTCCAGTTAATGAACAGCCGAGCTCAAGAGAAGAAGCTGTTGTTTTCCTATCATATTGAAAGTGATGTAAGTCGCTATTGGAAAGGGGATGTCACCAGAATCAGTCAGGTTCTGAACAACCTCGTCGGAAACGCGATTAAATTTACTGACGAAGGTGAAATTGATATCTATGTGAGCCTCAACCCAGAGGATGAGTCGCAAGTCCTATTCGAAGTATCAGATACCGGGATAGGTATTGCCAAAAAAGATCAGAGAACGTTGTTTGATGCCTTCACGCAAGCCGAAGGTGGGATGAGTCAAACTGGAGGAACGGGGCTTGGCCTTGCCATCAGTAAACGAATTATTGAAGCGATGGGCGGTATTTTAGAAGTCGATTCTGAAGAAGGAGATGGCAGTCGATTCTGGTTCTCCATTCCATTAGAGGAAAGTGAGCCTGTTGAAACCGGTGCAGTGGCAACCGCGCGCTGCAAAGTGAAAGCGAAAGTCTTGTTGGTAGAAGACAATGAAGTAAACCGAGTGGTTGCGGAAGGCTTTTTAGAAAGCATGGGCCACCAGGTCGTGATGGCAGAAAACGGTTCACAGGCAGAGCAACTGATCAGCACGCAGGATTTTGATATCGCTTTAGTCGACATCAACTTGCCAGACTGTGATGGAACCGAGTTAATCCAACGTTTAAAACAAATTGAATGTAACAAACCAGCCAATAAAGCCCTTGCTGCTACGCCTATGATCGCAGTGTCTGCGCACGTTTTTGCCGAAGAAGTTGAGCGCTATTTAGCTGCAGGTTTTGACGGGTATTTACCTAAACCATTGGCAAAAGAAGCACTAGCGGCATTGATTCAGGATGTGCTGGATGGAAAACCGTTGTTATTGCCACAAAATGCCGACTGTACCCCGTTTGATCAAACTTCGTCTCAAGAACAAGCGATACAATCAAAGGTTGTTCAAGTCCCTAAAACAGAGGAATCAGATGTGGTCATCATTAACCCGAGCGTGATTGAGTCCGATATGAAAATCTTGGGCAGAGAGAAGATGTTGCACATCATTAATCTGTTTAGAACGACCAGTGCCGATGTACTAAGCAAGCTGCAAGCGTCTGCTGGTGGTAATGACAGTAAACAAGTGAAGAACCTTGCTCACAAACTAAAAGGCAGCGCAGGGAGTTTAGGGCTTACGGCATTAATGAACTCTTGCCAAGAAATTGAAGCTGCGCCTCAACCTTTAGATACCTACATGGCGACTAAAGATCAATTGGTGTCTCAAGTGTCTGAATCAATTCAAGCTCTTGATGAGTTGATGGCGAAGTAAATCAATTGCATCCCAAAAACAAAAACCTCCGGCAAGCCGGAGGTTTTTTCTATTCGGTCATGTCATCTTCCCACTCGAATCGAGTGTCTAGGGCATAAGGGTCGTCATCAAAAGGATGCTCCACTTTGCCACGCAAGTATTCGAGTTGATGCTCAAGCATGTTGACCGTTTCGTAGTCTCCCTCAGAACAAGCAACGTAAATCTGTTGTTCAAGAGCGGCAATGTTATCTCGGATACCCATGAGAACCCCCTTAAATCATCATCGATTCTCAAAACGATTATAGTCAAGTAATCCAAATTCGATCGGTTGTTTTGTACGGTACCAATTGTGCAGACGATCGCTAAACGGCCAGAATTTTTCTGAGCTTCTGCGAATCGCAAAATTATCCAACAACTTAACGTAATCGGATTCATTTTGGATGGCACTAAATTGATCGACAAATTCTTTTACTTGATTTTCGTTGATCGAGAAAAATGCCGCTGGGTAGCTTCCCACAACGCCACGTACGATGGTCATATCATCGTTAGCAAAGTCGCGGTTGCTTTCTTCATCAAACAAGCTAGAAATATTCGTGTGCGCATTATTGTGAAGTAGGGTGAATAACTCATCTTTTCCAGACTGGCTTCTCACCATAAGCATGGTGATTTGCGGAACGGTTTTCAGGCCTTCTCCACGAACTTGGCCAATACGTTGGAGCTGTTTTTCACTTTGAGCAGAAAGCTCAGTATCTTTAACCTCGTAGCGCGGAAGAAGAACATCTGAAACTCGTTCTCTAAGCAACTCGACTAACTCTGTTTTTGGATCGTCAGTTTTGTACTCGACGCTGGTTGGTTGGTTAAATGGCTTCACGTTGCGTTGTAAAAAGTCACTTAACTGTGGACTTTGATCTTTATACCAGCTTGATTGCAGTTCATGACGCATGTCGGTTGGCAGCAAAGAGATAAAGTTACTTTCGCCTTCCAGACGCAAGAAGTCCATGAACATTCGTGTCATGAGTTGGTGGCCGAAGTTGCCGTACACATCAAACCCAGCAACGAGCAAATAGTGGATGCGTTCTAGTAACGCGTAGTCAAGAATCCATACCGTTTTCGGCTGCTCGCCAACTAACCCTTGTACGACTGACGCGCTGTCAAAGTGGCGGAAAATCGTTAATGCCGCATTGTGGTTGGTACCATTACCGTCCCAAATTACGTCGGTGGATAGGTTTTCGCCTTCCTTAAACCAGTTATTGGTAAATTCAGACTTGGCTTCTAGGTAGCGAGCTTGCTGACGGGCGTATTTAACCCAGTTGGTAACAGGCAGCGTGTTGCTTTCCTGCTCTGCTGGCAGTCTTAGGTTATCAGCCTGAGAACGGTAAAACTCATTTACTTCAGGGATATCTGCTTTATCTGGATCTAGAAAGAATATCCAAAAGCGATCATTGATAACATTCAATGCAAGTTGGCCACGACAAACAGGCCCTTTAATGTAAGCCATGATCGTGTTTTGTGCATTGCCCAACATAAACTTGAAGCGTGATTTAACCGGAAGATCGATAAATGATGTCATCGGGTTTGCAGCAACTTCAGGTTCATAACTCGGTAGTTGATTAACTGTGTAATCAGCATCGATAAACCATGTGTTCCAGTTTTCAATACGTTGCTTGTTTAACGCGAACGGCATGTGCGTTTTATCTACAATCGTCCCTTGTTCTGGAATAATTCGATAAAACACGCGCTCAACCCCGGGATCATCGTACGGGCGACGTGTTGAAATACGTTTTACTGGTTGCCCCGGTGGAGTAGAAGAACGAACTAACGTAAAGAATCGAGGATCTTCAGTGAGTTCTGAAAAGTAGAGGTGAGACAAAAACAAATGCTCGTAAATATAGCGAGCCATCAGTTGATTTTTTAGATCAGCGCGATTGAGCAAAGTCTCATACTTGTCAATTTGAGCTTGCTCTTGTTCACTAATTGGTTGGTGAACGTTCATTATCGCGCCGTTTTCCAGCCAAGTCATCAGTGTGTGGTATTCACTGTTTGATAGGTTTGGCATACCAAAAGGCATTCCCCAGGTTGGGTTATCTTTTTCGTACTGTTCGTACTCTTCAATTGTTGGACAGGTTTGTTCTCGGTCTATCGAAAAATCAAAACCTTCTAACTGGACTTGATCAGGCAGCGGGTGGCGTTCTTTTTGTTGTAGCAAACGTGCAATGAGGCCTGCATCAATGTTGGCCGCCATGCTCTGATCACGTTCGTTAAGTACCGGATGAAAACCCGCATCGCGCCACTCTTGGGTTGTTTCTGCATCTTCGAATAAGCGTGTTGGCGCGGCGGCAGTAAGTCTTGTTCCTTCATATACCAGTGCTTTGCTCGCGCCACGGTCAATACCCTCAACGGAAGAAAGCTTAAGCTGACATGGTGCATCGTAGCACGCATGACAGACGACACAGCGGTTATCCATAATGGG
The DNA here is from genome assembly GCF_011801455.1 of Vibrio diabolicus. Lineage (NCBI taxonomy): Bacteria > Pseudomonadati > Pseudomonadota > Gammaproteobacteria > Vibrionales > Vibrionaceae > Vibrio > Vibrio diabolicus. Next base: position 776,106 of record NZ_CP042452.1, read on the forward strand.
TTTGACTTCGCTTTGGAAGAAGTTTGCTTGAGGTGTAGCCACGTCCGCCGTACGTTCACGAACGAGCTGTGGACCAAACAGTTGGTCATAGTTAAGGCCCGCATAGGTTGCACAGCCAGCAAACAATGTAGCAATGCAAAGTATAAAAATTAAGCGCAAATTCATTGAGTTATTTTACGTGATTAGAATTTGCATTAATTAAAGCAAAATAAGCGGTCAATTACCAAAAGTTGGAGCAATTCGCCGCGATTTCTTTACTTTTTCGCATGCTTAAATACATAACCTTGTCGATGAACGGTCTGAATTCGATCCGCTTTAATCCCTTCGCTAGCCAGTCGTTTTCTTATTCTACTAATGTGCATATCGAGTGCGCGGTCATGCTCTGAGAACGTGCGCTTCAGTACCGTTTCATAAAGGAAAGGTTTGCTAAGTACTTGATCTTGATAATGAGTCAGAGTACGGAGCAGCTCGAATTGAACGCTTGTAAGCTGAACTAACTTTTTGTCTGGCGGACGATTTATCATCACAGTATGGCTGTGCTTGTCCAGTACGAGCTCATATTCATTATTGAGACCGTTATCGGAAGCTGCCGTCTTAGGAGCAGACGAAAGGGTAGACTCAAACATATTGGCATTTTAATTATTAATGATAGTAAAAACTATTATCATTAATGTTGATGTGAAATCAATGCTGTATTTTATTTGTAATGCAAGATGTCGGAGTCATATCAAAATTCTGATATGGAAGAAATAACTCTACGAGGGAACGAGCACCAATTTAAATCGCCAAATCAATAAGTACTACCACAATTTCTAAAGTAAATAATCAGCTATTTTGGGGACTAGAGCAGCTGTTAATGTCTCTAAAGTTCTTATTTCTAAGATTCGCTTATCCACTATTTCTAGACTATACATTCTGTTGCAGGAAGCTCTTTTCTAATACACACAGAGGTTTATATGACAGCGAAATATGGCGTAAAACGTCGATTAGCGATTCTTGCCGCCGCCTTAATTAGCGCGACAAGTAGCAGTATCGCGGCAGAGAAACCTAACATTCTCGTCATTTGGGGTGATGATATTGGCCAGTCCAATCTCAGTGCTTACACCTTCGGTTTGATGGGATACAAAACACCAAACATAGACAGCATCGCGAAAGAGGGCATGATGTTCACGGATTATTACGGTGAACAATCTTGTACTGCGGGCCGTTCTACTTTTATCACCGGCCAGACCGTCCTTAGAACGGGTTTAAGTAAAGTAGGGCTTCCTGGCGCAGATCTTGGCTTGAAGGAAGAAGATGCCACCATTGCCGAAATGTTGAAGCCGATGGGCTATATGACGGGTCAATTTGGTAAAAATCATTTAGGCGACAAAGACGAACACCTGCCTACTAACCACGGCTTCGATGAATTTTTTGGCAACCTTTATCACTTGAACGCCGAGGAAGAACCAGAAAACGTCGATTACCCTAAAGATCCAGAATTTCGTAAAAAATTTGGTCCACGAGGTGTTATTCGCTCGTACGCTGACGGCAAAATTGAGGACACCGGGCCTCTGACTCGCAAGCGTATGGAAACCGTGGATGAAGAGACGTTGGATGCGGCTCTCGATTTTATGGATCGTGCCGTCAAAGCTGAAAAACCTTTCTTCGTCTGGTGGAACGCAACGCGTATGCATTTCCGTACCCACGTGAAAGAAGAGAATTCGGGAAAAACAGGCATCAGTGAGTATGCAGATGGTATGGTTGAGCATGATAATCATGTCGGCCAACTACTGAAAAAAGTGGACGATTTGGGCATAAAAGACAACACGATAGTCTTTTATTCAACCGATAATGGTCCACACATGAACTCGTGGCCAGATGCAGGCACAACGCCATTCCGTGGAGAGAAAAATACTAACTGGGAAGGTGCGTATCGAGTCCCTGCGATGGTACGTTGGCCGGGTAAAATTAAAGCTGGCTCTGTCTCGAATGATATCATGCACCATATGGACTGGATGCCAACTTTCGTTGCTGCCGCGGGTGATGACAGTATCAAAGAGAAATTACTCAAAGGCTATAGTGCGAATGGTAAGAAATTCAAAGTGCATCTCGATGGTTACAACTTCCTGCCATATTTAACTGGCAAAGAAGAGAAAGCACCGCGTGAAGAGATTTTTTACTTCTCGGATGATGGAGACTTAACCGCACTTCGTTATAACAAGTGGAAACTGGTTTTCATGGAGCAACGAGCAAAAGGTACGCTGCGCATTTGGGCAGAACCATTCACCACACTTCGAGTTCCTAAGATCTTCAACTTACGTATGGATCCTTACGAAGTCGCTGATATCACTTCCAACACCTACTATGATTGGATGCTAGACCGTGCTTATATGCTGGTTCCTGCCCAAGCTTACGTAGGACGATTCCTCGAAACGTTTAAAGAGTTCCCACCAAGGCAAAAAGCGGCAAGCTTCTCGCTCGATCAGGTGATGGAGAAATTAAAAGAGAACCCAAATAAGTAGGCTAGTGCTACGTAAGCAATACGATGCAACCATATAGAAAAGAGGCTCATATGAGCCTCTTTTTTCCGTCTAATAGAAGCTTTAAGAGCAACGAATGACAAAGAAAATGCGAATCAATAAGGTCTACAAGGAAACTGGCTCGTAGTGGGCAGCCGTTAAGTTCGCTTTAATTTTTTCACGTAGCGCAATATGAGCAGGGTTGTTCATTTCTCGCTTGTGGTAAACAAACTTGTAAGGGATAGCGCATATAGAAATAGGGCAGTGCAGAACTTGAAGCTTAAGGGCTTTACTCCATTTGTTTGCAAAAGATTGAGACACTAAGCCTAAACAATCGCGTTGCGCGACGTACAACGCCATACCAGCAAGCGAAGATGTGATCAAATCGACTTTTCTCTCTTGAATAGTTTCTTGGGATAGCTGTTCAAAACCGCTCATGTTGTTCCATTTCCCTGAAAACAAACAGTGAGTTTCCTCATAAAACTGTTCTTTTGAGAGCGAGCCTTGCACGCGGGGATGATTCTCACGACAGATAATCACCGCCTCTTCTTCGTAGGCATCTTCAATAATAAATGCGGCATCTTTTGTGATAACAGTATCAATGACAAGATCGACTTTTTGTTGTCTTAGAAGCTCAAATAATAAGAACTTTTCGGGTGGCGATTCATAAAAAATAGTGTTCTTTATCGGGTCCATAATGTGCAATAAAATTTCGGAACAACACACTTCAAAATGATTCTTATCGGATATCGCATTATCAATGATATTAACCGCTTGCTGGAATTGCGGTAGCAGTTGATAGGCGGTGGATGTTAGTGCAATACCTCGCCCTTTTTTGACAAATAATTGCTTATCGACCACTTGTTCTAAACGCTTTATTGCAGCGCTCACAGCGGGTTGTGTCAGCCCCAATTGTTCCGCGGCTTTCGTATAAGATTGGAACTCCGCGACAACAAGAAAAGTTTGGATCAAATTCAAGTCCATAACGTTACTCATAAATTTAATTTATAGGTTAACTAATTCTGACTGCATTTATCGCCTGAAATTAGTGCTTTATCTTATATCAACAATGGTATTGAAAAGCGAATACCATTTTTACGCACTAGCGAACTCTTGGAGATAATATGAAAAATGCGACCAAAACGAGCAGTAAAAAACTCGTACTTAACGCATGTACGTTAGCATTAGGCGCTGCATCTGCAGTTGCACACGCAGCGGACAAACCCAACATTCTTGTCATCTTTGGTGATGATGTTGGTTACTGGAACCTTAGTACCTACAACCAAGGCATGATGGCGTACAACACGCCGAACATCGATAGCATTGCTAAAGAAGGTGCGAAGTTCACTAACTTCTACGCACAGCAAAGTTCGACAGCAGGCCGTTCTGCATTCATTACTGGTCAAATGCCAAAACGTACTGGTCTATCAAAAGTGGGCTTACCAGGCGCTCCGCAAGGTATCTCGGAAAAAGATCCAACGATTGCAACCGTGCTTAAGCAAATGGGTTATGCAACCGGACAATTTGGTAAGAACCATTTAGGCGACCGAGACGAACACCTTCCTACCAACCACGGTTTTGATGAGTTTTTCGGCAACCTATATCACTTGAACGCGGAAGAAGAGCCAGAGAACGTGGATTATCCTAAAGATCCAGAGTTCAAGAAGAAATTTGGCCCTCGTGGCGTAATCCACTCTTACGCTGACGGCAAAATTGAAGATACCGGTCCACTTACGCGTAAGCGTATGGAAAATGTTGACGGTGAATTCCTTGATGCCGCGGAAACCTTCATAGAAAAACAAGTAAAAGCGGATAAGCCGTTCTTTACTTGGTTTAACACCACTCGCATGCACAACTTCACGCATGTTCCTGAAGAATACCAAGGTAAAACAGGTGCTGGTTTCTACGCGGATGGTGTCAAGCAGCACGATGATCAAATCGGTCAGCTACTTAATAAGATCAAAGAGTTGGGTGTAGATGACAATACAATCATTGTTTACACCACTGACAACGGTCCTATGGTTGATTTGTGGCCTGATGCAGGGATGACACCATTCCGCTCAGAGAAAAACACTGGTTGGGAAGGCAGTTTCCGTGTGCCGATGTTGATTAAATGGCCAGGAAACATCGAAGCAGGTAAAACGTTCAACGGCATGATGTCATTAGAGGATTTCTTCCCGACATTGGTTGCTGCTGCGGGTGACACCAAAGTTAAAGATGAATTACTAAAAGGTAAGAAAGTTGGTGATATGGACTATAAAGTTCACCTAGACGGTTATAACCAACTGCCATATCTAACAGGTAAATCAGACAAATCTGCTCGTAATGAGTTCGTTTACTGGAGCGATGACGGTGATCTTGTGGCATTACGCCAAGGAAAGTACAAGTTCCACTTTATGATTCAAGAGAATGAAACGGGTATGGATGTATGGCGTAAACCATTCACTAAACTTCGTGTTCCATTGATCTTCGACTTGAGCATCGACCCATTCGAACGTGGTGACCAAGGTATGGGTTACTCTCGTTGGATGTACGAGCGTTCATTCCTAATGATGCCAGCGGTAGAGAAAGTGAAAGAGGTAATGGGTACGTTTAAAGAGTTCCCACCTCGCATGGAAGCAGGTTCATTCGTACCTAAGTCTTCTAAGTAATAAAGAACATCGATAATCCATAGCGCTCTTCGGAGCGCTATATACCCAAATAGCTTCCCGCTTACTGCACTACGCTTACGAGGTTATTTGGGTATATTTAATAGTGAGAAACGTATGAGTAAGATTTCCCCTCGCCATTCTACTACCATGCCTATTGTTCCTCTTAAAACGGCTTCTAAAGCACCGGTTTCGGGCGCGTATGACCGTCGATTCCATGTGATGGCAAAGCCGGGCGGAGCAAAATGCAACATCGATTGTCAGTACTGCTTTTATCTGCATAAAGAAAATCTACTGCACCAAGAAAAGCAGCCAAAAATGGACGACGCTACATTGGAAGCGTTCGTGAAAAACTACATCGAAAGTCAGGATGGCGAAGAAATTGTGTTCTCATGGCAGGGTGGGGAGCCAACGCTGCTTGGGTTGGACTATTTCCGCAATGTCGTAGCTCTGCAAAAGAAACATCAGCCGAAAGGCGTTCGCATTGAAAACGACCTTCAGACCAACGGCATTTTGCTAAACGATGAGTGGTGTGCGTTTTTAAAAGAGCACAACTTCCTAGTTGGCTTGTCGATTGATGGGCCACGAGAGCTGCACGACAAATATCGCAAAACCCGCAGCGGTAAGCCGACGTTTGATCTGGTGATGAAAGCGGTAGATAGGCTCAAAGCGCATGGCGTGAAATTCAACGCGTTGGTGACGGTGAATCGTCACAATGCGAAATACCCGCTCGAAGTGTATCGATTTTTAACCCAAGAATTGGGTGTGACATACATTCAGTTTGCACCGGTGGTTGAAGCGAACGACTTCCAAACAACCGCACCGCAGTTTTGGAACGAACAGATGATCCCAACCAAAGGCAGTGATCTGGCGAAACCGGGTCATCCAATGTCTGTTGTGACGGATTGGTCGGTCGATCCTGAAGACTGGGGACGCTTTTTAATGGCGACCTTTGAAGAATGGGTGAATAACGATCTTGGCCGTGTACTGGTTAACCTGTTTGAAACCGCGGTAGCGCAAGTAATGGGGAAACCGTCTCAGCTTTGCGTGACAGCTGAGTTTTGTGGCAAAGGCTTGGCGATTGAGCACAATGGCGACGTGTTCAGTTGCGACCACTATGTGTACCCAGAATACAAGCTCGCCAACATTCATGAACACTCATTGAATGACATGGCCTTCTCTACACGACAATACACCTTTGGCATGGCAAAACGCGAATCTTTGCCGACGTATTGTAAGCAGTGTCCCTACTTGCCTTATTGCTGGGGCGAGTGTCCGAAAAACCGTCTGATCAAAACGCCGAATGGCGAGGCTGGACTAAACTATCTGTGTTCGGGAATCAAAATGTTCTTTGATTACGCGTTACCGATGTTGGTTGGTCTTGCACAGCTTCTCCAATCTGAAGAACCGCAAAGATAGCATAGTGAATATAACCTTAAGTTATTTCATTTGTTCTTATACTTAACTATTGAAAAGACGGCTTAAACCACTGAAAAGGTACCCTATGAACCACGCACAACAAGCGATAAAAGAACTCATCGAACAAACAGAAAAAAGCGTCATTGGACAAAGCCACGTGGTTCGAGCTTTAGTCATCGGGTTATTAACGAACGGGCACATTCTTCTAGAAGGTTTGCCGGGAACGGCAAAAACACGTTCTGTAAAATCGTTGGCCAACTTGTTAAACACCAGTTTTGGGCGAATCCAGTTTACGCCGGACCTTTTACCATCAGACGTGACGGGGACCGAGGTTTATCAAGAGTTGGATGGCAAGCCGCAACTTCATTTTCAACCAGGGCCAATTTTTAACAGCATAGTGCTTGCCGATGAGGTCAACCGTGCGCCAGCCAAAGTACAAGCCGCACTGCTTGAAGCCATGGCCGAAGGCACAATCACGGTAGGCGATAAAACTCACGTATTGCCAGACTTGTTTATGGTGCTTGCAACGCAAAACCCAGTAGAACAAGAGGGCACGTACCCGCTGCCAGAAGCGCAAATGGACCGTTTTATCATGAAGGTTACCGCCGATTACCCAGAAGACGACGCTGAACGTGACATCATTCGTTTGGTGCGCAGTGAAGAATTAGGTGCGGAAACCAGCAGCGAAATTGTTACGCCAAAACACATCGAGCCAGACGTGGTGCTAGAAGCGCGCCGTCAGTTACCAAACATCGTGGTATCAGACCTAGTGGAGAACTACATTGTCGCGTTAGTGATGGCGACTCGTAAGCCAGAGCGTTATGCCGATTCAAACTTAGCAAAATGGATTGAGATTGGCTCTAGTCCTCGTGCTTCCATCGCACTAGACAAATGCGCTCGTGCGTATGCGTGGATGCAAGGACGTGACCATGTCACTCCTGATGATGTGCGAGCCATGGTTCCGTCTGTACTGGGCCACCGTTTTTCTTTGACCTACGATGCACTAGCAGACGGAGTCGATCACCAACGCGTCGTGCAAGAGCTGCTAGATTGTGTAGAAATTGGGTAAGCGGGAGGCATTATGGCTAAGCCAACTCTTGCGCCAAAATCACAGGGGATGGATCCCCGTTTGTACTGCGATTACGCTCGCTTAGTACGCTTGCAAGCACAAGCAGAATCATTCAGTTTACTTCCTCATCTAAAAGCGGGTAGCGTACTCTCAGGCCGCCACAATTCGCTGTTTCGCGGTCGTGGATTGAACTTCGAAGAGCTGCGCCATTATCAATTGGGTGACGACATTCGTAACCTGGATTGGAAAGTCACGATGCGCACAGGCAAGCCGCACGTGCGCAGCTACACCGAAGAAAAAGATCGCAACGTGATCGTGTGTGTCGACCAGCGCAGCGCAATGTTTTTTGCTTCGACGCAAGTAATGAAATCGGTTGTCGCGGCAGAAATCGCGGCCATGTGCGGGTGGCGCGTGTTAAAAGATGGCGACCGAGTTGGTTTTGTCATCGCATCCCAACAGGCGTTGTTTCACAGCAAGGCGCAGCGTTCGCAAAACGATCTTCTGGCTCAACTTAAGCGTCTCGCTAAAGCCAATCAATCGCTCAATGTGGACTCCCGCAATTCCGAAAAAGTGACGTTCAGTCAATGGATTGAGCTCATTAAACGCATGAAGCTCAAACAATCCACATTGATTTTTATCAGCGACTGGAGCGACTGCGAGGAGCACCACCTTGATCACCTTAAACAGCTACAACAGCACAACGATGTTCTTGCAGTGATGGTCAGTGACCCATTAGAACAAGCGCTACCAGACGATTTGGCAAAATCGAAATGGGTGGTTGGTGATGGGCAGTATCAACTCAATTTAGACAGCAAAGCAAAGATAGAAGCCGCGAGCGCAAAGCTTGAGGCTCGAACTAGCTTACAGCGACAATCACTCTCTCAACTTATGGCGATGAAACACCTTCCGCACATCGAACTCGATACGACAGGCGAGCACATTAAACAATTTCAAAAACTGGTAGGAGGGCGTTAAATGAGTGGTCTTCCTACGCCTCCGAGTACCTACATACTCAGAGAGCTACATGATGTGGCCGTGCCACCAAGCGTGAGTTGGTATCCGCAAACTATTGGCTGGAAGATTTTAGCGGCGGTTGCGCTCATTGCATTGGTGTATGTCGCGTATCGTTTGGCTCAACAGTGGTGGTGTAACCGCTACCGACAAGAAGCTCTGTTGGCGATTTCGCAAATCAAACCGAGCGACAAAGGCATGCCTAAAGCATTGTTCTCTGTGCTTAAAATTGTGTTGATTCATGTTGATAGCCGTAACGCGAAATTGTTTGATACCGCGTTTTTGCGCAAGCTCGATGCGCTATATCCGCAAACCGGAGATTCTCTAGCAAACTCGCAAGTGGTCTTTAACGATGAGCTTTCAAAGCGCTGGCTACAAAGTATTGTTGACCCAAGCGTTACGCTAACCAACGAAGAACGAGTAACGCTTATTGCTCGTGCGAAAAACTGGGTGAGTGAACACCGTTGTGATGTTCAAAAAAGCGCGTCAAAGAAATCACCACTATTGAAACGCAAAGCAAATCAGGGAGGTCAACATGAATGATCTTCTTGCATCGCTAACTGGTTTGTCTGGTTTTGAATTTGCTCACCCAATGTGGTTTCTGATTTTGCCCTTGCCGTTGGTGGTGTACTACTTGGTGCCTGCATATCGCACTAAGCAAATGGCGATCAAAGTGCCGTTTTTTAGTCAGTTGGTGGAAGCGATTGGCGAGACGCCATCAGAAGGTGCAAGTCAGTTAACCCCAAGCTGGTGGCAACGAGCAACGTTAATTCTCTCATGGCTTTTGGTGGTGTGTGCGATGGCCAAACCCACCGTGTTAGGCGAGCCTCAAGTTCGCGAGAGTTTAGGGCGCGATGTGATGGTGGTGGTGGATCTTTCGGGTTCCATGGCTGAGCCTGACTTCACGTCTCGTACAGGTGAAAAAATTTCTCGCCTGGATGCGGCAAAAGAAGTGCTGACGGAGTTTGTTCAGTCTCGTAAAGGTGACCGATTAGGCTTGGTTCTTTTTGGTGATGCCGCTTTTGTGCAAACGCCATTTACCGCAGACCAAAAAGTGTGGCTCGAACTGCTTAACCAAACCGATGTGGCGATGGCAGGGCAGAGTACCCATCTTGGTGATGCGATTGGCCTAGCGATTAAAGTTTTTGAGCAAAGCGATAAGTCGCGTGGTGCTTTAGAACAAGATCAAAACCGTGAAAAAGTCGCGATTGTATTAACCGATGGTAACGACACGGGCAGCTTTGTCGAACCGATTGATGCGGCGAAAGTTGCGAAAGCCAAAGGCGTGCGAGTGCACGTGATTGCGATGGGCGATCCGGAAACGATAGGTGAAACCGCGTTGGATATGGACACGATTCATCGCATTGCGAAAGAATCCGGCGGTGAAGCGTTTGAAGCACTCAACCGTGATGAACTGTCGGTTGCCTACGACGAGATTGGCAAACTGGAACCTCAACTTTACGAAAGCACCACATACCGCCCAAAACAAAGTCTTCACCATTACTTGATGGCGTTAGTGGTCATCATGCATTTACTCGCGTTCAGCATCGCGACACTCAAAAGAAGGGCTGCAACACGATCATCATTAGGAGAGAGCGATGTTTGATTCTCTTAGTTGGACGCAATTCTTTACGCAGTTTCATTTTATCCGACCGCTGTGGTTACTGGCTTTGATCCCTATGTTTTTCTTGGTGTGGTTGCGCTGGCGAGAAGAAAGCAAACCAAGCTGGAAGGATATTCTTCCCGAACATTTACGTAATGCTTTGACGATAGGCGAGCGAGGTTGGCGCAAGCAACTGCCGCTTAAGCTCTTGATGCTGATTGTGCTAATCGCCATTGTGATTTGTGCAGGCCCAACGTGGCAACGTGAATCTTCTCCCTTTGGTGAAGATAAAGCCTCTCTGCTTGTGGTGCTTGATAACAGCGACTCGATGCTGCAAAAAGATCTCCCACCAAGCCGCCTTGAGCGTTCCAAACAGAAAGTACGCGATTTATTAGCTGCGCGAAAAGGCGGAAAAACGGGTTTAGTCGTATTTGCGGGCAGTGCTCATGTGGCGATGCCTGTGACTCAAGACAGCAAAGTATTTGACCCATTTTTGGCGGCCATTACGCCAGAAATCATGCCCGTGCAAGGTAAGCTTGCTGAAAAAGCCTTGCCGTTAATTGATCAACAATTGCAAGGTCAACCAGGCTCCACCGTTTTGTTGGTGAGCGACGGCGTGAACCCGGCCACGATTAAGCAATACCAAGCGTATTTTGCAGGTAAACCTTATCAACTGTTAATTCTTGCTGCGGGGAATACAGACATCGTGAGTAACAACCCGATGGATTTGGATTCTCTGCAAAAACTGGCCAGTCAGACCAACGGTCGATTGGTGGAAGTGACGGTCGATAACAGTGATATCGAACAACTGAATCGATACGTTGAGCGCAATATGCAGCTAAATGGCGAATCTTCAATGCCTTGGAAAGACATGGGTTATCAACTGCTGTTCCCAATCGCGTTAATCATGATGCTGTGGTTTAGAAAAGGGTGGTTAGTGCAGTGGTGCGTGATTGCAATGGTGAGCGGTACACTGTTGATGCCGACCAGTGCAATGGCGGAGAACATTTCTGTTAAAGCCGAACAGCCACAAGTTGTGCAAAAAGTGACGACCTTCGACAAGGTAGCGCAATGGTGGTGGGATTTGTGGCTGACGCCAGACCAACAAGGACAGCGTTTGTTCAACCAACAAGCGTATTTAGAAGCTGCGAAGCATTTTGTCGATCCTTTACGCAAAGGCACGGCATACTACTACGCTAGCGAGTTTGAGCTCGCGCACAGTGCGTTTTTGGAAATGCAAAACGACCCGTCTGAAGAGGTTCGAGATTACGGTCTTTACAATGCGGCGAGCGCATTGGCGCGCCAGCGTGAATATTTGGCTGCACGTGACTTGTTAAAATCCCTAGCCAGTAAGCCAACGTTGAGCGAGTCGTTAAGACCTGATGTTGAGCACAACTTGAAAGTGATTGCTGGCATCGTCGATGAGATAAATCAGATGAGTGAAAGTCAAGCCGGAACAGAGCAAGAGGCGTCAACCGAGCTAGGCGACAACCCTCAAACCGCAGAAGGAGCGGATGAACAAACGTCAGCGGAGTTGATGATTAAAGAGACGTTAAGCGCAGACGACATCTTAGGTAGCCAAGAATTAGCCGACAAGTGGCTAAAGCGAGTCGAAGCGGACCCGAAGTATTTCTTACGCGCTAAATTTCAAATTCAATTACGCTCGCCAACAACGGGTAGCTCAACTACGACAACGGAACACAATACAGAGGAGGCGGCCCAATGATGATGAATGTCCATCGCGTTAACTCTTTTGCTCTTCCTGTACGGATAGTGGCATGGTTAGTGGTTTGTTTGAGTCTATTCGTAAGTCGTCACGTTTCCGCTCAGGATATTTACGATCTTCAACGCAATCATGGTGTTGAGTTGCAAGCGTGGGTTGGTCAACAACCAACGGCTGGGGAAAAGCGTAAAACGCCAAGTTTTAGTGTCAACGAGCAAGTCATTTTAACCATCGAAGTGGCAACGCCGCGCTGGTTTACGGGGGGGACGCGAATTGGCAGTATTGAAATGCCCAATGTTATCGCCAAACAGCGTAATCAGTTAGCCACTAACTTCACGGAGCACAAGGGCGGCCAAACTTGGTCGCGTCAACGCTGGGAAGTGACTTTGTATCCGCAAGCATCTGGTGATTTTGTGATTCCACATGTCGCTGTGGGCGTTCAGGTGTCGGCGCCGGACGGCGAGAAGGTGTCAGGCACACTTTACACGCAGCCGATTAAGTTCAAAACTGTCTTGCCATCGGGATTGTTGAGCGGTGATACGCCTTGGTTTTCTGCAACGCACGTAGACGTAAAACAAGAGTGGGAAACCTCCACTGAGTCACTCAAAGTCGGGGATGCAATCACGCGTAAAATCACTATTTCAGCTCAAGATTCGCTATCTGTGTTGCTACCAGACTTGTTGAAAGGAGAATCAACAACCCGTTACCAAGCGTATCCTCAACCGCACCGTCTTACAGATACGCAAACACGTGGTGATTACCAGTCAACACGCACAGAAGAGAGCGTGTACGTGATTCAACAAGGTGGTGAATTAACCCTGCCAGATTATGAGTTCCGTTGGTGGAACAGTAAGACTCAGCAAGTGGAAACGGTGGTGTTAGAGGGCAAAACATTTGCTGCGAAGCACACGTTGAAATCCTTCATCAAAACGTACTTTGCATGGATTGTATCCACGCTTGTATTGCTGGGTTTTGTGACTGTTTCATTGGTAGCCATTAAACGTTACTACCGCAACAAACCGACACCAGCATGGTTGACGTTCCACCGTTTGTTAAAGGCTAAACGGTGGTCTGAAGCAAGGACCGTATTGTACAAACAATTGCGTTTAAATACGGCAGAGCTGGAAATGACCAAAGCCGATACGAGTGAATCGTGGCAAAAAAGTGCGTCGCGAATGCAAAATGGTGAAAATAGCGCTCATTTAATGAAGTCGATGTGGCGCAAGATCCAGACCAAACAACAACGCTTTAAATTCCGTATACCGCGAGCGTTACCAGAACTGGACAAAGTCATTGGAAGAGATGGCAATGAATAAAACGGGGCGCTAATATAGCGCCTCGTTTTTATTAGAGAATAGAGTTCAAATGAGCCAATTGTTTATGCGCCGCGCATTGGAAGTGTCCAAAAATGCGCTTCCTGAATGTCAACCCAACCCGCCGGTTGGCTGCGTGTTAGTTAAAGACAATCAAATCGTTTCAGAAGGTCATACTCAAGCTATTGGTGGCAACCACGCGGAAGTAGAAGCGCTGAATGCATATCAAGGCTCGTTAGAAGCGGTGACGGCATACGTTACGCTCGAACCGTGTTCGTTTGTAGGTCGCACGCCGGCGTGCGCGTTGACATTAGTAAAATCCGGTATTAGCAAAGTCGTCGTAGCCATATTGGACCCCGACCCGCGAAACAGTGGTCGAGGTATCGAGATTCTAAAACAAGCCGGTATTGAGGTAGAAATTGGTTTATGCGGCGAGGAAGTCAGCGAGTTTCTTACCCCATATTTAGGCAAATCTTAATGTAAGCTTTGGCTTGCACGGTAGCTGCTCACTTATGAGGTGAATGGAGCACGTCAAAATTGAGTTAAAACTCATTAAAACAGGTCGTACCGCCCATTTCTTGTACTTGGCTACGTTAACTATCATGCTGTTAGATTAAAATAGAGAAAGTGATTTTCGAAAAATTTAATAGCATGAAACCGACCGATCTGAATCTTATCCCCATCTTTATTGCCATTTATGAAGAGGGGAACTTATCTAAAGCAGCAGCACGTCTCAGCATCACGCAGCCCGCAGTCAGCAAAGCGTTGGCACGCCTTCGTGATATTTATGACGAACCTTTATTTCATCGCTGTACCAAGGGGGTAGAACCTACCTCTTTTGCTATGGATATTTACCCTGCGCTGCTTACTTCGGTGCAAAACTTTACTTCAACTCTGGCGGCTTCTAGCGAATTTGACCCTAAAGTGTCGAATCGAGTGTTTTCCATTGCTTGTGTCTCTGTTGCAAGTTTTGAGTTGCTCCCTCAAGTCATGAAACAGATCCGTGAGTTAGCACCACATATTGCTTTAGAGGTTCATCCACTCTTCACAGAAGATTTTGAAAGCGATCTGCGTTTGCAACGTTACGACTTGATCATTGATATCGCGCCAAGAGCACGAACGGTTTTAAAAGTTGAAACTGTGCTTACTGAGCGCTTGGTGGTGGTGTCTAGCGAGGAGCACCCACGCTTAAAGGACGAGATTACGGCTGAACAATTTTTTGAAGAAGAACATGTGGTGGTTTCGCAGTGGCAGAGTCGTAAGAGCTTGTTAAACGCCGATGATATTGTCGACTTGGACAAAAGAAAGATAAAGTATCGAGCTTCTGGCGTGTTGGAAATGCTACCTGTTATCTGCGGTAGTGAATATATTGGTTTAATGCCCGAGTCGATGATCAACTTGTTCAACCACACCTATCATGTTAAATCTTTATCTATGCCATTAGATGAACAAACCTATGAGCTCTGCACAATATGGCATCCTAGTCGGACAAACGACAGTGCCCATCAATGGTTGCGATCACAGATTAAACAAGCAGGGAAAGTCATCAACCAATAGGAAGTGCAATGAAGAAGACAATACGTGCCATCCTTAACGGCAAAAAAGCTGGGAACCCAGAGTTAAGAGATGCAATCATGAAAATGAGAGACAAGGGCGTCGATGTGCAAGTGCGAGTGACTTGGGAATCTCAAGACATGCCGCGCTTGGTGAAAGAAGCGGTTGATGAAGGGATTGAACGTATTGTTGTCGCTGGTGGCGATGGGACCGTCAATGAGGCGGCTTCTGCGATTATCCAAATTGAAGAAGAAAAACGCCCTGAGTTAGCCATTATCCCTCTTGGTACCGCAAATGATTTTGCCACCGCGATTCAAGTGCCAGCTTCTATCAAGGCGTCTTTATCTCTCGCCGTAGAAGGGCAGTCTGCTTTGGTCGATTGTGTCAAGGCTAACGATCGCTACTTTATTAACGTGGCAACAGCTGGGTTTGGCGCAGAAGTTACGGCAGAAACGCCTGTTGAACTCAAAAACTTTCTTGGTGGCGGCGCTTATACACTAACTGGTGTTGTAAAAGCGCTCGGCTTTAAACCTTATGACGGAACAATAACAATTGAAGGCGGGGCTTATCAGGGAGAAATGTTGCTTGGCGCTTTCTGTAATGGTCGCTTAGCTGGAGGTGGGCAAGAGTTAGCATCGAAAGCGATGATTAATGATGGCTTGATGGATCTAACATTGGTGCGTCCATTCTTACCTCATGAGCTGCCAAAAGTTATCGAAGAGATCAATAATCCTAGCGAGAAAGGTGAGTTTGTAAAACACACAAGAGCAAGCTGGTTGGAGATAGACTTCCCAAATCCACTACCGCTTAATTTAGATGGCGAACCATATCATTCGAGAACAATACGGTTTGATGTTCAGCCTAAGAGTATACGATTAGTCTTGCCGCAAGATTGTCCTTGCTTGACCAGCTAAACGAGTAGTTTCACGGCCCATAAACAACACAGCCTCCAATATGTGGCTGTGTTGTTTGTGTTGAGGTGTCAGGCGAATTAAAGCTTTTGAATGGTCTCTACGTCAATCTGCGTGGTTGTCCACTCTGAGTCAACTTCGCCTCGAATCGTCACTTTATCGTTTGGACCAACGTCTAGCCCCATCCAATCTTCATTGTCGATTTCCACTTCGATTTCACCAGTCTCATCTTTGAACAAGTAAGTCTCGTTACCAAGAGATTGAACAATGTGCCCGGTTAACATGACGGCGCTGTCGTCGGTTGCGTTGTGCGCCTCTTTCACCGAATTAATTACGCTTACTTCTGGACCATTAAATGCGGCGAAAGCTGAGCTTGAAAGTAGGGCAAACATGGATGCTAAAATCATTTTTTTCATTATCGTCTCCTTAAATTAGAAGTAGTAAGTTGTGCCTACGTTAAAGGATGCAGTGTTTGCGTAGCTGTCTAGTTGATATTTTGCGTTTGCACCAATGGTGAGCTGCGGGAAAATTCGGTATTCCGCACCCACTGAGAACATTGCGCCTAGCTCGTTGTTTTTCTCTGTGTTGTGGAAAAGCGTGTTGTTCATTTCCACATCGTCGTTCGCGACAAGCTCGTATTCTTGATGTTTAGAAACCTTGGCGTTGTATTCCGTGTACGTTAGACCCGCTTTGAATTTTGTTGTCCATTTGTCATTTAATGCATAGTTAAACACAGGTGCCAACGACACTTGCTTGGCTTTGATTGACGCATCCCAATCCATTTCATGATGGTAATCTTTGCCATCAATTTGTTTGATACCAAGGTTCTTTGAACGATTATCATCAAGGTCAAATTGGCTGTAGCCCAACTCTAGCGCCCAGTTGTCATTGAACGCGTAACCGATAAAACCTGAGAAAATACCGTCTTCAAGCTCAGGGTTGAGTGTTACGTTGTCAGTTGAAAAGTGAGGTTCCAAATCATGGTCAGTGGTGCCTAGTCCATATTCCAGACCTACATAAGGAGCCGCAGATACCGAAACTGAGCAGGTAACAAGTAACGCAAGAAGTGTTTTGTTCATTTTATTTTGCCTCTTCAAATCAACTTAGTGAGTAGAAGCGCATTTTGTGTGAAGAAGCGTGAAGCGATCGTGAAGAAACGAAAAAATGTTTAGAAAAAAGAGCAAGGGGCGATAACCGAGGGGCGGTTTGAGTGAACAAACACCAAGCTCTTTATATAGAGTAAGTTAAGTTGCTGCGACGTAACACACCGCAAACGGGACATTAAGGCGAGTAAACTCTTTGATCCAACGCCATTGGTTATCCTGGAGTTTATCGCCAGGGCCTTTCACTTCAATCCACTCGAACTCATTTTCTTTAAAAGCAATGAGATCCGGCATCCCATTGCGGTAAAGCTTAAGGTCGCTCAATTGTATTTTGAACAGAGCCATCAGCATATTGGTTGGGATAGTGTTGAGCGCTGTTTCGAGTAGCTCTTTACTTATTAAATTCCAATGTACAAATGGATTACTAATGCCAAACTTCTCATCGTATTTTGTCAATAACGTCTGGGAGTTGCCTGCTTCTAGCTCGGCAAAAGCGGTGTCTATCAAAGCTTGGCGCTTGGTAACAAAATCCGAGTGATATAAATCTAAAGGACGGTGTTGATAAGCGTTAATGAATGCCCCTTCAATAGGAGCAAAAATCGCATCCCAGAATGTAAGCCCCAGTAGCGAGTTGAGCAACGCATTTTCAGCGTAAAACACATTCCAGCCTAAGGACTCAAAATACGCTTTACTGGCAAGCTCGACTCGTTGTTGAGATAAATCCAGTTCAATATGATATTCGGAGCAGAGTGGCTTCGCTACTCTTGGTACTTTCGCGCCTTGTTTTCGCTTCAACCGTTGCTCAAGTTTTTGTGCGACTTCGAGCTCAGACACATCAATTGGCGACAGCAGTATCTCTGTGACAATGTCACTAAATAAATCATCATGGTTCAGTTTATCATAGATACGTGCACGTCGTTCTCGGCTCGGAGCGAGCTGAGTTTGGCTAAATAGAGATAGGGCGGTCTCTAGCTCATTAATACGCTCATAGTCTCGCGCAATGTCATTTAACATGTGTTCGCGTTTACGATCTACGTAATGGTGACTAACTGGATGAGGCATTGCCTCAATTAATAAGTCGAGGTTCGCTTTGTCTTTTCGATCAAATTGCCAGTACAGGTTGGCCAGTTGGCTTAGTTCAATTAAGCGGTCTATTTGCTCACGTGAATCAAAGAAACGGCGCACTTTACTCAATTGGTATTGCTCGAACTGATGTAGACCTAAGTCATCAAGCACAAACTGACTTAAGTCTTGATGAGTGTTGGCAAAAAACAGGGTGAGTAATACGTCGATCATGTGAGCTGAATTGAGTTTGATGATCGTAAACTCAAGCTGCTCAAAACGATCAAATTCCGTGTTGCTTAAACGCTCTACAAGGGCATCTTTCTTTAATGACTTCGGTAGCTCTGGGTAAAGTGCAGAGATCTCCGGTTTCGTCAGTAAGTTAGACGCTAACTCTTGATGAGAGAGTGTTGGGGAAAGGGCCACAAACTCATGTTGACTCAATTCTGCCAGTGCTTCATTGATAGAAGGTATTTCTTGATAACTCAGCTTATCACTTCGAAACCAACACCCTTTTCGGCTGTATAAACGCACCAACAGGCATTGGGCGTGTTTGCTCAAGGAATCAAACGAGCAAAGCCAAGCGTGTTCATCCTCGGCCAGTAAATCGCTGTACCAGGTTACTGCGTGGTGAGTCAGCTTAAAGAAGTTTTCTAGATAGTAGTCTGGTGCAAGTTCGATAGGGCTTTCCATAAACGACCTGTAACAAAAAAGGCTTAACCCATAGGTTAAGCCTTTTCGCTATCAAATCAATTCGCAATTATGCGTTTTTTAGCTGCGCTACTTTCGCTTCAGACAGTGGCTTAGTGATGAACGCAAGTACGATACATACTGCCATCATTGCTGATGAAATAGTGTAAGCCAAGGTGTAGCCTTCGCCGTTCGTCATAGAGAAGCCAACAACTGCTGCGCCGATTGCACCACCGATACCCCATGCTGTGTAAAGCACGCCGTAGTTAGTACCGTAGTTTTTCAAACCGTAGAACTCGGCCGTTAGAGTAGGGAATACCGCTAGAAGTGTACCGTAACCTACCGCTGCGATCGCAGTGCCAATGATCAGAGTGAACTCAGAGTCGAACGTTGCGAACAACACCATGTTTACGCCTTGTAGGACGAACGCAAGTAGGAGCGTACGAACACCGCCGATTTTATCTGCAAGCATACCCGCAACAACACGGCCGCCTGAGTTAAATACAGCAAGAATAGACGCTAGGTAAACCGCGTTTGGCAAGTTTGCTTGAACGCTTGCGATGGTCGTGATGTTACCGATGATCATTAGACCAACAGAAGCTGCGAACGCGTACATGATCCATAGAGAGTAGAACTGTGGCGTCTTCAGCATTGCTTTCCAAGTTAGGTCATCTGACTTTTTAACCGCTTTAGGTGCTTGACCTTCTTTTACTTTAGGCTCTGCAGGCGTGTAGTCTGCTGGTGGGTTATTGATGGTTGCTGCAAGAGGAACTGCAATTGCTAGGATACCAACACCAAGAACCATAAAGCTCGTTTGAATGCCCATGCTGTCGATCAATGATGATGTTACTGGTGCTAGGTAGATAGCCGCTAGACCGAAACCAGCCGCAATAATGCCGTTAACCATGCCTTTCTTCGAAGCGTGGAACCATTTCATTGCAGAAGGTGATAGGCATGCGTAGCCAAAACCGATACCTGCACCTGTGATCACACCGAAGGTAATGTTCAGCATGAGTGGAGTGTCAACAAAGCCAGACGCGATCATGCCTAGACCTGTAAGAACAGTACCTAGGATAAGGATCATACGTGGACCCATGCGGTCTTGAAGAATACCTGCAACAAGAAGACAGATAGAGAAAGTGATGGTTGCAGTTGCATAAGGTGCAGAAGCTTCTGCAGCACTCCAGCCTGATTCAGTTACCAGTGCCTTGTTGAATACACTCCAAGCATACAGGATGCCAAGACAAAGGTTGATACAGAACCCTGCTAACAGGATGCGCATAGCTTTATCAATCTTGCTCATTTTCATTCTCAGTTTTTCCTCTTGTTGGCAATGCCGCAAAGAGGGTTGGTTTAAAGATGTTTTTTCTCAAAATTAGTTTGCGTTTTTCAACGATTAACGCAATGAGCGCGGATTATAACCAATAAATATGTGATTGGAATCTCTTTTTACCGTTACTGATAAAATAATTTGAAACATTAAAAGCGGATGTGAATTCATGGTTTTGTATGTGGTTGGAGTGTTATCAAAAAGTGATGATTTTTGTTGTAAGGAACGAGGAACTAGTCAAAACAGAGAATTCAGTGCGCAGTTGGGTGCACAGCTCACATTTCATATAAAAAATTTCAAAATGTTACCGTGTTAACTCTCTGTAACAAAAATGACTGAAATATCGTCTTATCGCCGTAAGTATTGGATGTAAAGGGTTTCTTAAATTTAAATTGTTAACCTTTTGTAATAACTAGAGCTGATTAGGTTTTTTGTGCATTAAGTGAACAAAAAAGTCACTTGTAATTGCAGATTATAGGAGCAGAATATAGCGAAAAATGAGATTTCATTTATGAAGGGATGCTTTTTTAGACTTGTTGTGAGGTGACTTATGAAACTGTTCCTATTACTCATGGCTTCGGTATCTGCTGGTGTCGCATCTGCAGACCACATCCATTCATTTATGTTGGGTCTATCTATTGCTTCTCTAGCGGTAGGGAGCTGTTATTTCTTTGCATTCCGTAGCTCGCGCTTTCCACAGCTTGCTTTATTCTTACTAATTTGCGGCATGCTTTCTAAGTTGACGATAACGGTTGTTGGTGTGATGTGGGGAATGTCGGCTGAATTAATTACGTCTCCAATCGTATTCGCACTTTCGTATTTATTCTTCTCCCTCGCCGTGACCTACTTATGGTTTAGTTATCGAGAGAGTATTACTAAGATCCCTGATCGATTTAAGTCAGCGTAAATCGTCAAATAAGAAAACATAATGAAAAAACGCCAGCAAAAGTGCTGGCGTTTTTGTTTAAAGCTAAGTCAGTTAGCTTGTTGTGTTTGGCTCGGTAGGGTTTGTCCTGTATTGACTGATACTGTTAGTGGCGGCTCTGGAACTTCTAAGAAGCAGGCGATTACTCTATAGAGTTCTCCTTCCGCAACGGTAACCTTTCCATCCGATTCAATCGCTAATCGACACGCTTTTACGAACAAGCGACGACTTTTCGGTTTGAGTTGCAGTAGGAGCTCTAAAGCGGCGCGATTTAGGCCCCAGTTCTTATTTGCGGGTTGTAACTCTGCATCATTAAAGCCCAAACAGGTTAGGGCGCTGCTAAATGCACGTTGAGCGTCTTCCGGTTGAGAGTGACTAACCCAAGCCAATTCGCGCAGTAGCCAAAACACACTCTCTTTTAATTGCTTTAAAGATTGGATCTGTTTTGTACATCCATACGATTCGAGTAGTTGCTTCTCCAATAAGTTGATGACACACCATTCTGCGAGTGAGTAGTGGTCATCAGTTTGAGAGAGTTCACGTAGCACCTGGCACAGTCTGTTTTTCTGACCCTCACTTAGCGATTTCAAGGCAGGGATGGAGAGTTCGAGTAATGGAAAGCGTAGATGAAGAGGCAAATCATAATCCAGCCATGGTAATAATTGTGCTTGAGACACATTGGGGATATGACTTTTTATCATCTCTCGCTGGAGTTCACTACCATCAAATATCAAGGCAAAAGCAATAAAGCGCGCACTGTATGGTTCACGAGCGATGTCGACAAGTTCGGAAGGAAGTTGGTTAAGTAGTTGTTGACCTACTTCGCTGAGTTCTGCGGTGGTTGGTTTCTCAGGTTGTGTCGACGTCCCTGATGAGAATCCACTAACGTTATCATTCTCAAAGCTTGTTGTTGGACGATGCGAACTTTGAGAAAAACTTCCATCCCAACCAGGTTCAATTCGGCGAATCCGTTCTTCTAGTGGAGGGTGAGTCGCAAATAGGCCAGAAAAGCCGGAGAGTTTGCTTTGACCAAACATCATATGGCTCATCTCATCGCTTGCTTTTGTATTCAATGAAGAACCCGCAATATGACTACCAATTTTCTTGAGTGCACCAGCAATGCCTTGATCGTTTCGAGTAAATTGAACGGCACTGGCATCAGCGAGAAATTCACGTTGACGAGAGATTGCAGCTTTGATCATCGAGCCAAACAAGGTGCCAATCCAGCCCAGAACCAAACAGATAATCGCAATCAACATGATAACCGCAAAGCCTTTATCGGAATCGGAAGAACTTCTTGATACGCGACTCGTATGATGAGTGTTATCTATGACCAAGTGTCCAAAATGTGCAATGCAAGTGATGCCAAACAGTACGCCGATAAGACGCGTATTCAAACGCATATCTCCGTTTAAGATATGGCTGAATTCATGAGCAATGACACCTTGTAGTTCATCTCGCGTGAAGCTATCCAGTGCGCCTTGTGTGACGCCGATGACGGCATCATCAATGCTCATGCCTGCTGCGAAAGCATTGATACCGCGCTCTTCCTGCATCACATAGACGGGAGGAACCGGAATACCAGATGCAATTGCCATCTCTTCCACAACGTTGAGCAGTTGTCTATGTTTTGCATCTAAGGTGTTTGAGGAAATCAGCTTGCCGCCTATGCTCTCAGCAACACCTCGGCCTCCATTGGAGGTGAGGGCGGACAAGCGAACCATTGAACTTATCGCAACAACCAGCAATACACCGGCAAAGCACAACAAGACGTAGGTAAGTGCGGTTTCTTGATCAAAGTGTTCGCCTGTTACTCCGTAATAGATACCAATCGATAATACGCTTACCAAACCAGTGATGGTGACAACTGCTAAGGAAAACAGGAACACCAAAAGCCCAGTGCGTTGACGCGCGGTATCTTGATGGTCAAAGAAATTCATTAGAACTCAACCTTCGGGGCCGCTTGTATTTCAGCACTGTCAGAAAACTCTAACAGTTTGCCATCTTGGAATCCGAATGCGTTGGAAAACAACACGGGCGGGAACGTTTGTTTGTATGTGTTGTAGCTGGTTACCGCATCATTAAATGCTTGGCGAGCAAACGCAACTTTGTTCTCAGTGCTGGTTAATTCTTCTTGAAGCTGACTCATGGTTTCATTCGCTTTAAGCTCAGGGTAGGCTTCCACTACAACATTCAGTTTGCCCAACGCACTTTGCAGCATGCCTTCTGCTTGGTTTAGTTGGCTAATTGCCGCATCACTACCAGGCGCGTCACTGGCTGCTTTCAGGCCAGCAATTGCTTGATTACGAGCTTGGATGACACGTTCAAATGTTTCTTTTTCGTGTTCCATATAGCCTTTTGCAGTATTAACTAAGTTTGGAATCAAATCGTATCGACGTTTTAATTGAACTTCTATTTGAGCGAAGCTGTTTTTGAAACGGTTTTGTAGAGTAACGAGCTTGTTGTAGATACTGACGGCGTACACCACAATGAGCAGGACAATAACGATAAAGACAATAAATGCAGTCATAATAAATCCCATTTTCTTAATGTATTCAGTTCTTATATAAACTGTTGAGATATTAAGCAAATGCTTCTGAAGAAGCGATGTAATAACCGAGAAATATGTCACGAGTTGAGTAACAATTAAAATGCATTTACAAAGCAATACAGAAAGAATAATGGCACTGGAGAGATGAAAGAAATAGGCCCAGCTAGAAGCCGGGCCTTGTCGATAAGCAATATTGGCGATGCCGTTAGGCACTCATTGGAACAAGCACCATAGTACCAATTATAACTGTGATAAGACCAGCAAGAACCGGAACAGATGTTCGTTTTACAACCTCAAACGGGCTGATGTTCGCCATACCGGATGTCGCAACGATTACGCCAGACACTGGTGAGATAGTACGACCTAGGTTTGATGCTTGAAGCATCGGGATAATTAGGAACGCTGGGTTTAGTCCCATTTTCGCAGCCAAAGATGGTGCCAACTCTACAAATGCATAGAAAGGCGCGTTACCAGACCCCGTTGCAATTGCTGCTGCAACTGTCAATGCAGTAAGGATAAGCATTAAAGCAACACCGCCTGCACCTGCATTGTCTGCAAGGTGAAGTAGGTTATCGATAGCGCCGATAGACATTAGACCTTGAGCAAAAACCCCCGCTGCAACCAAAAGCATCACAACGCCTTTGAACGCGTCAGCCATGCCAGCGTAACAAGAATCTAAATCTTCCAGTGATTTCTTACCATCAAACTTATTTACAACGTAATGGATCAGAGCGCCAAGGAAAATCGAACCGACCACAATAGTGTAAATGTCTAGGCTAAGTCCTGGAATGGTACGACCGTTGAATAGGAACACGCCGATGATAGGTAGAAATGGCAGTGCCGCATAAAACGCTGGTGCATCGGCTTTGATCTCTGATACGTCAATTTTTTCCATTGGCGTATTTTCTTTCTTATCTAAGTATTTGTTCCAGAAGAAAGCCGCGGCAGCCATCACGATGATTGCGCAAATAGAAACAGGCAACACTGTTTGTACCGCAAACACATCAAGCGCCAAGCCAGATTTTTCGGCGGCGATCACCACATCACCAGAGGTTGGAGAAAGAATGATTGCCGCAGGAGAGGCACAAACTGCAACCGCTGCTGGACGAGAGATCCCCATCGCGACCATCATTGGGAACAATGTCGCCATTAATAGTACGCCAAGGCCAGTTGCAGAACTTACCGCAAGAGACATCAAACACGCCACAATGTAAGCCGCTACCAAAAGGACATAAGGAGACTTGATAACAGAAAGCGGTTTAGAGAACTGTTTCACTACAACGTTATTCGCGCCGATGTGAGTCATATAGGAAGCGAAGCCACATAGCAACATGATTTGCATACCAAGGCCGCCGCCGCGGTATTGTAGCATGTATTTCACGTATTCTAGCGCGTCTGTCACCATGTTACCGGTTGAGGTGATTTTTGAGGGCAGCACGTCATGCCCCAATACGCCAGTCATAAGAAGTAAAGCAATACCAGCCGTCAGTAACACGCCCGCTGCTTTATAGCCTTTGACGATAAAGTAACCCACAGCAATGGTGACAACTAAGCCAATTAAGAGCTCTAACATAGGGATCTCCGAATGTTATGAAAAAAAGAAAGAAACTGTTTCAGTTTATGACAAGGAATTTACAGAATTCTTAACTGTGGCACGAGACAAATATGGGGCTTGTATGATCTGAGACAAATAATAATTTAATAATTAATTTCGTTAGATTGTATTGTTGGAATTTGGTTTTCTAAGTGTTATGTGCTGGTTTGAAGCTGTTTGCAGGAAGGAAAATATGACCAGAAATTTGAATAAATAGTGAGGGAATTGATTCAAAATGAGAAAAAGAAACAACTCAGTGAGTTGGAAGAGGGTAATAATCCTTGCAACAAAAAAGCTTCGCCGAAGCGAAGCTAAATCGTAAGGATGGGTTAAGTTAAGCGTATCGGCGCACCATGAGGTTCCAACTGCGTTGTTGCCGCTCGAACTCCGCTTTGATTTGCTGATACTTTATCTTTGTCACAGAGCACTCGTATTTTTTTACCACACTGGCTGTTTTTGCACCGAGTACTTCCTTTCGCATCTCATAATATTCCTGCATGTGATGAACTAGCGCATCAAACTCGTGTTGTAACTGATCGAGAATCGTCTGCGTATTCGGTTTTGCTCCCAGTTTTTCTTTTGCTTTCTTCAAGAGTTGAGTTGCGCGAGCTTTTTCAATTCTAAATGTAGGCGTTGTGCGCAACTTAGATGTGAGTCCAAGCCAAGAACAAGACTTAATCAACCACTTGGTCGGGTCGTAATGCCACCAATACACACCATTACGATAGTCATTCTCGAAGATATGATGGAAATTGTGGTAGCCCTCACCAAATGTGAAAAACGCTAACACGCCGTTGTCGCGAGCGGTGTTTTTGTCCGTGAAAGTCTGCTTTCCCCAAACATGCGCAAGTGAGTTAATGAAAAAGGTCGTGTGGTGGCTCATAAATAGTCGAGCGGCACCAACTACTAATAACATACCCCAAATATCGCCGTAGATAATTCCAAGAGCGACCGGAAAGCCAATATTGGTGAGTAGAGCAAGTGGAACATAG
Source organism: Vibrio diabolicus (assembly GCF_011801455.1). Taxonomy (NCBI): domain Bacteria; kingdom Pseudomonadati; phylum Pseudomonadota; class Gammaproteobacteria; order Vibrionales; family Vibrionaceae; genus Vibrio; species Vibrio diabolicus. The sequence goes on from NZ_CP042452.1 coordinate 802,105, forward strand.
TACTTATGTTGCCACATGACGATTTTGTCACGTTTTAAATCGCGGCAGTTGGTGTATTCGTTTTCCTGCGATTTGTTGTAGTCGCGTAACATCCAGCCAATGTGAGAATACCAAAAGCCACGTTTCGCTGAGTAAGGATCTTTGTCGTTATTGTCGACATGCTTGTGGTGTACACGATGATCAGAAGACCAGTGTAATGCACTATTTTGCAAAGAAAATGCTCCTCCAATCGCAAAAATAGCACGTAAAATTGGATGAGCTTCGTATGTTTTGTGGCTCCAGAGTCGGTGATAGCCTGCTGTAATAGAAAGATTCGTAAAACTGAATGCCATCACTCCCCAAACTAGATGCTCCCAACCCAGTCCAAAATGATATGCATACCAAGGCATTACAATAAAAGTCAGAACAAAACTGGAAGAAAATATCAACGTATTCAACCAGATAATGGGTGGTTTGTTTTGAGTCACAGGTGTATTCCTAACTTTGAGCTAACAACTGTTCGCCAGAATATCAGCGTACACGTGTAAGTCAAATTAAAGTTAGACAAATGTGACTGTTCCTTTGGATGTACATTAAGGAACTTGATGGGATATTTTGCTTTTAATTGAATAATGAGTAGTATTAAAAAATGAGCTCTGGCTTAAGGTGTATAAAATCTGCCAAGAAACAAGTGTTATAAAGGTGGAATATGCCGAGACTCTATAAAGAAGCAAAAAATGTAAGAAAATAGGAATACGTAATGGATTTACGATTAGCGGAATATAAGGACTACGAGCGCATTGCGCATCTTCATGCGGATAGTTGGAAGCGTCATTACCGTGGCATTCTTAGTGATAACTATCTTGATAAAGAGGCGATTGACGACAAACTACTGATCTGGCAAACCCGTCTGACCAACCCACCATTCAACCAGCACATTGTCTTGGCGGAAGAGGGTGGTTTGTTGCTCGGCTTCGTTTGTGTGTTTGGCAACCATGATTTCGAGCGTGGAACCTTTATTGACGCACTGCATGTTGATGACAGCTACCGCGGTCGTGGTATTGGCAAGCAGCTATTACTTGCTGTCGCAGAATGGCAACAACAGTATTTTAAAGACACTGGTCTTTATCTAGAAGTCGTATCGCAAAACATTTCTGCAATTGAATTCTACCGCCATATTGGAGGTCAAGAATGTCAAGAGCGAACTTGGCGTGCGCCAGGTGGTACAGAAGTATTGGAGAAGGTATTCCGTTGGAAGAATGCTCAGTCACTAGTCAGTGGGATAGAAGAAAACGTTATTTACTCCTAGTCTGACGTTTTAGCTTAGCAATAAGAGCAGCATCAACGCTGCTCTTTTTTGTGCCTGCCCTAAAGTTTTGTGTTTCAGTGGGCGACTCAAAAGCAAAGCCCCATGGCTTTTAGCTCTGACTCGCATTGCTGAGCATTTTCAAATTGAATGGCTTCCATGCCTACCGCTCGGGCCCCTTCGACGTTGTATGGCATATCATCAAGAAATACCGTTTCCTCGGCCTGAAGCTGATATGTTGAAAGTAGGGCTTGGTAGATCTCAGCTTGTGGCTTTAGTAACTGCACTTCAGAAGAGATGATTGCACCTTCAAACAGCGGCCAGAATTCATAGGTAGCACGAAGATGCTCAACAATTTCGTTGACGTTGTCTGTGAGCGCATAAACGCGATATCCTGCACTTTTTATTCTTTTTAGCAGTTCGACACTGCCGTAAAGTAATATTTGTGTATGTTTTACGTAGTAAAAAAAGCGGTCCATTTCTTCCGCTGTCACTTTGTGCTCACGTTGATAGCACAGTTTGGCTTCCTCTTCGGAAATGATTCCTTTGTTTAAGTCTTTCCAGATTTGTGATGAAAACAGCAACTGGGCCATTTTTTCCGCTTCTACTGAGTGACCAAATGTTAAGCGAACAATCTCTACCGGAGACCAGCGTACTAATACATTTCCCACATCAAAAATTACGTTTTTTATTTGTAAAGGTTCCATAACACACTCCAAGCCAATTGTTCATCACCGCGTTACATCCACAGTGAATGCTGTCGTTAAATCTTTGGAAGTTCGAGCTAAAGGCGCTGTTTAAACGTCTCGAACGTATATGAGATTAACATCCCTTAGGATACAACGCGATTATCGCAAAATTACACTAAACTATATGCAACTTCATTTATTTGGTTGTAAATCAAGTGTCGCTATCTTAAAAGATTGAAATTAAAGACAAGCGTCGCGAAATATTTGCGCCATTTCGCGCTGCTTATAAGCGTTAAGTAATATATAATTACTTAATAATAAAACGATAAGAATGAATGCAAATCACACTATTGGGACGTCAGGCGGAGTAGGCAAAATAGATAATATGGACTCGATACGTAAGGTTTATCAATATGCAGAACCCAACCTGACTCTCGTTGGTTGGATGGGGTTTCTTGGCTTTCCGCTGTACTACTTTGTTTGGGATTTTGTTTTCCCACAGGCTTATGAAAACTTGCCGCTCAGACTGTTTTGTTCACTATTGTTCTTTGGCATCATTTTTAGAAACCGCTTGTCGTCAACGTGGCGAAAATATATCCATATTTACTACCAAGTGACGATAACGATCTGCTTACCGTTTTTCTTTTTCTATATGTTATTGATGAATGACTGGTCCAATGTTTGGGTCATGTCCTTTATGTCCGCGATTTTCTTGCACATTCTATTGGTTCATGTCACAAGAGTTATGTTCGCTCAAACTTTTGCCGGAATAGGTTTAGCGACGTTCTTTGCTTGGGTAGCGAAAGGGTTTCATCTCGATTTAACAATGGACTGGACGCATGTGCCAATCTTTCTCTTTATTTATGTATTTGGCAATTTATTCTACTTTCGGAACCAAGTAGAGCACGAAGCGAAAGTGTCGTTGGCCAAGTCATTCGGGGCCGGAATTGCGCATGAAATGCGTAACCCTTTAAGTGGCCTTTGTACGTCAATCGATGTTATCCAATCAGTCTTACCCAGTAAAAAAGAAGCCGAGAAAGACCAATATCTGATGAGCGGAGAGGATGTCACCCTGCTGCGCGAAGTTAGTGAGGATGCGATGAACATCATCCAGTCGGGCAACGAGACGATAGATTTACTTCTGACATCGATAGACGAAAACCGTGTCTCGCGATCCAGTTTCCAAAAGCATTCTGCTCACTCAGTGGTTGAAAAAGCGATTGAAAGCTTTAGTTATAAGCGTGCGACGGATCGCTTTGCTATATCCCTAGATGCGAGAAGTGAGTTTGATTTTCTTGGTAGCGATACCTTACTCAAATACGTTATGTATAACCTTTTCAAGAACGCCTTCCATCATCGCACATCTGAAGATTTCCACATACATGTCTCCATGACGAGTACGGAGCACTCAAACCAAATCGTTGTAACCGATAATGGTGCAGGCATTGCTCCTGATGTCCTACGTAATATATTTCAGGACTTTTACACAACTGGTAAGTCAGGCAGCTATGGTTTGGGTTTGCCATTTTGTAAAAAAGTGATGCGTTCTTTCGGAGGTAACATTGAATGCCAGTCTCAGCTAGGTGAGTGGTCTCAGTTCACGTTAACTTTCCCGCCGATCACATCTGATATCGTGACTGAAATTAAAAACGATTTGACCAAACTCAAAACCATCCTAACGGTGACTAATCAAGATATTCTTGTGTCGAAAGTGACGGACATTAGCCGTTTTATGGGTTTTGAATCAACGATCTTAGATGTTAATCAAGTGCTCAAAAAGAAAGAGTATGAGTTCGAATTCGACCTGATTTTTATCGATCTTGAGAGCTTGGATGCAAGAGCAAACCAATTGGATAGATTAGAATCTCTTTTGTCTTTCACGGAAGCTCGTATCGTTTATCTTTTTGAGCATCACCCGACACAGAGAGCATGCAAAGCGGCATATGAGCCTATTTGGGTCGAGACTCAAGCCTGGTTATTGAATACTAAGCCAACCATTGACCGTCTCTTGTATGATTCAAGCTATGTATCGACACCAACGGCCTCAGTGGCTTTGGATACGTCAAATAAGCGGACAATTATGGTCGTGGATGATAACGAATCTTTGCGAAAATTTACCGCGATGTTACTCGAAAAGCAGGGCTTTGAAGTGATTCAGAAAGAAGACGGGCAGCAAGCACTGGATACATTAGAGCAAGAGAACGTTGACCTCATTCTTATGGATATCGAGATGCCCATCATGGATGGTGTAGAAGCTTCAAGGCGAATTCGAAGCTCGGATAAAAACTATGCGTCGGTACCTATTATTGCGCATACTGGGGATAGCTCACCTGTTACGCTGGACAAAATAGGCTCTTCTGGCATGTCTGACTTTATCGTGAAACCAGCGGATAAAAATCGCTTATTCGACAAAATCGCAAACTGGATTTAATCACTCGCAACTGTGTTATCTTGAGACGAGTTGATCATAACGCGAATACGGATAAAGAGCTCAGCAAAACTGCTGAGCTCTTTATTTTTACCTACACTCTAGCTTATACAAACTCTAGATCGGGATGAACAAACGCTTCTTGGCAGGCGGAAAGAACGTGATCGACTTCGGCGGCAGTCATGTCCGCATTGACAGAAAAACGAATGATGTTCTTGTTTCTTCCTGTTGCAGGGCGACAGAAAACTGCGCCAAAGACATCTCTTTCTTCTAAAAAGTCGCGAACTCGCTCAGTGTTTCTTTCGTTGCCACATTCTAGCGCGATAATTTGCGACTCACTGCGAATAGTAAACCCAATACGTTTTAAACCAACGGCTAGAGACTTCGCTCTTTTAAACAAAATCTCCCGTTTGTCATCGGCTTTTTTTATGACGTCCAGTGTTTTTTCTAACCGAATAATTTCTTGCGGTAACACGGTGGAGCTGAAAATGGCAGGATACGCGACAAATGGAAGCGTCTTCGCCAGCTTTTCTGCACCTAAAATTGCGCCAGCACGATAAGCAAATGTCTTTGCAAGACTTACGGTTACAAAATCCACCATATGAGTCAAATCCAGCTCTTGCAGTAGCCCAGCGCCTTGCGTACCGTGCGTACCTAACGAGTGCGATTCATCCACAACTAAGCCGCAGTCAAACTCTTGTGCTATTTCGTAGATATCACGTAGAGGAGCAATGGTTCCGATAGTGCTGTAAACCGAATCCACAACAATAATTCCCGAACCATGGCGTGAAATCTGTTTTCGTAAGTGGTTGGTGTTGTTATGCATGAACGGATGAATTTGTGCTCCTGCGATACGTGCACCTTCCCATAAAGACATATGCGCAAAGAAGTCGATATACACAGGTATGTTCGGTGCACAAATAGTCTGTAATAAACCGACATTCGCAGCCCATCCCGATTGAGAAAGCAGACAGCTAGGCATGCCGACAAAACTGGCTAGTTGAGTTTCAAATGCAGGTTTCGACTCATCATCTTGCAAGAAAATCGCGGACATCACGACGTTGTCATCGTGTTGAGAAATCGCATCACGATGCACGTTTTGAATCTCCTTGTTATGAGACAGTGCCAGGTAATCATTGCTTTGCATAACAACGGCATTACATGGTGGACGTTTACCAAGAACAAGGTGTTTCTTGTTCTCGTTCGGTTCAATTAGATCTTGAATATGAAAATCTAGGCGTTCCTCAATAAAGGAAGGAAGTGGTTTGCTTTGTATAGTTTCACTCATAATAAATCTCTTCTTCATATGGAAAAACGCCAGCGCTGACACTTATTCATATTGCGGATTTTGGGGAGAGTGTCACTAACCAGGTTGCATAAGTTTGCAGACCCTTGCAAACTCGACATTTGAGGGTTGGATGCTGGCTGTAACTCTATAGGGGCCCGGGGTCTAAACTAGTTTGTGCTTAAAGTTTATACGGCGATTTTGCGGTGTTTTTTTCGTGCTTCATATCTGGATTTTGTATGAGGAATATAAAGTTTGAAAAGTGAAAAAATGGGCGCATTAGATAACAAAAAAGGCGCGAAAATCGCGCCTTAAAATATAATTGGGAAAAGATAATATCAGTTTATCGCTTATTACGTAGATAGCGCTTGCGGCGTTCTTCTTTACGCTTCGCTTTTTCTTCTTCTTTACGAGCGGTTTCAATCTCGACTTCAATCAGCTCTTGAGTGATCATTTCTGGGCGCTCTAGTGTAATTTGGCCTAGTATGCCTTGGCGAAGTTCGTGCAACAAAATCTCTGATACTTTGTGCAAGTCCACACGTCCACCTGCGCGTAGTGCACCACGGCGGCGACCAATCTCTTCCATGATCTCGATATCTGATTCAGGAAGCTCTTCGATTTGGTAACGCTCTTTCAGCTTGTCTGCATAGTGGGCTGCTAGATACTCAATGGTGTAAAACGCAACCTCGTCGTATTCCATCGCAGTATCTTTTACAGCGCCAGTAGCAGCTAAACGGAAGCCACTGTGTGGGTTTTCCACTTTTGGCCACAGAATCCCTGGTGTATCGGATAAAACGATGCCATTTTGCAGGTTGATACGCTGCTGACGACGTGTTACCGCGGGCTGGTTACCAGTCACCGCGATCGTTCGACCAGCTAGAGTATTGATGATTGTCGATTTCCCAACGTTTGGGATCCCCATGATCATGGTACGAATGTTTTTACCGATCTCTTCACGGTGTGGGGCAAGTTTACGGCAAAGCTCCATGATTCGATGCACTTCTTGCGGTTCTGACGTCGTGATTGCCATTGCTTTTACGTGTTGCTCTTGCTCCAAGTGCTCAATCCATAATTGAGTTAACTCAGGATCGGCCAAATCACGCTTGTTCAAGACTTTAACGACCGGCTTGTCACCACGGATTTGAGAAATCAAAGGGTTTTCACTACTGAAAGGAATACGAGCATCCAGTACTTCGATGATCACATCCACTTGTGGGATTGCTTCTTCGATCTCTTTACGTGCTTTGTGCATGTGGCCAGGAAACCACTGGATTGAGTTATTAACCATTTGAATTTAATACCTTAATTTTCTTACTGCTCCAACGGGCGTACGAGTAGTAATTTGAGCTTCGAGCAGCATAGTTTTAGACAGAGTGTGTTAAAACCGTACTTACTTTTGTGGCTCTGTACCGCAAAGTTGAGCGTTTTTTTCGTGTTAATGAGCTAGTTTATCACGGAATGACGGCGAAGCATTCAAGATGGAGACAAAAAGCCACGGTTTAAAGACGAGCAAGTAAACATTTGTTGAGTATGCTCTCCAACGGACTTACAACAAGTATTCACTTTGGTGAGATATTAAGCGCAAATATTGTGTAGTCAAAGGTGGATTGTTTTGTCGGTTTTTTCTGACTTATTTTAATTTTTTATCTTTATATCAGTAATTTATATTTCATTTCGCTATTAGTCGAAATTTGACATTTAGCCGACACAAATTAGTCTGACTGCCCAGTCCGAGTAAGGCTTTATGCTCAGTACGATAAGTCGTATTACAGCGTTGTCCGTTGCCACATTTTTGCCAGTAGTTTCTTTTTTAACTCATTGATAGTGACAGTTATTGAGAACAGACAAGCAGACTGAGTTTTACATTGAGGCTGAGTAATGCTGGTCGATTTTGATCAGCGAGTGGCAGGATTAATTTAACCAATCGAGCAGGAGATCGAAAATATAGACTATTGGATAGAGATAAATGAATACACAGCTTAATGTGATGGTGATTGATGGTCATCCTCTACAAACCAAGATACTTACCCAAATATTGGGTCATAGTGGCGCTTCAGTCAGTACATTCAATTGTGTGGACACTGCTAGTCAATGTGCACAAGAGCAATATTTTGATGTGATCTTTTGCGATCTCCAGATGCCGGGAAAAGGCGGTATCGACATCTTGGAAGTATTCGACCAAATTCAGTATCACGGGCAAGTCGTGCTAGTCAGTTTGTTGGAGCAGAGCATCATCTCGGCAGTACGAGAAATGTGCGAAGGGTTTAGTTTTGAGATATTAGGAGAACTGCCTAAGCCGTACGACGAAATGCAAGTGGTTAAACTCTTCAACCAAATAAAAGATGAAAGAACGCGAAAAACAGCGTTTGCTCAACCTATCGTACTGCAAGACCAAGAGTTTTTATTTGCTTTGGGTGAAGGGCGAGTGAAGAATTATTACCAACCTTTGGTAGACGCACACAATGGTGAGCTTTTAGGTTATGAAGCGTTAGCGCGTTGGGTGCATCCTATTTATGGCGTGTTGTTACCAAACCACTTTCTTCCGATCGTAAAACGATGCCATTTGTCTTCTGAACTTTTTCAATCAGTGCTGATTAATACAATCTATGACATCAACAATAGGGGATTAACCCAAAAGGTTTCGATTAATGTCGACCACGAAAACTTGAACGACCCTGACTTCTCGCATCGTTTTATTCAACAATGCTCGGAAAGTGGTGTCGACCCGTCACAAATCACCATTGAGATTACAGAGCGGGAAGCTTTCCAAGCTAGCACATCTATCTACAAAAACCTCATCAAGCTCAGAATGAAAGGTGTCACGGTATCAATTGATGATTTTGGTACGGGCTCATCTACATTTGAAAAGTTGGCAAAGTTACCTTTTAACGAGATCAAACTTGACCGCGCTTTTGTCTACGGAGCGAGTGAAGACCTGAAAAAGAAAAGCATTGTCATCGCCATTTGTGCTTTAGCGAAAAACCTAAATATTCGTATTGTCGCCGAAGGTGTCGAAGACGAAGTAACCTATAAAACCATGCGCGAATGTGGAATAGACATCTGCCAAGGCTTTTACATTGATAAGCCCATGCCGTTAGAGGTAATCACTATTTTGAAGTAAAGATATGAAAAAATTGAACTGTTTGATCTTTGATGATCAAATGCTTATCTGTGTGGCTATCAGTGATAAAACCGTGAGTACCAAGAAACGTCGATTTCTAGACAAGTTTAATGTGAATGATGTTATTGAACTTGCAAAAGTAGTGGGAACATAAAGTGTTATGAATGTAAGAAGTTTTGTTTCTTCTTTTGCGGTTGCGATGTTGTTATTTATTGTATCGGTGACCATGATTGGTGCTGTACTCATCTCTTATGAGGAGAAGCAATTTAATACGTACGCTAACAATTTAGCAAAAACAAAGCAGAAGGTCATTCTGCTAGGCTTGTTGACCGAAGCTCAATTGGCGCAGTATGAAAACTTCAGTATCGAACAAATAGAAGTACTGACTGACTTCAGTTTTCAAGATGCAATTTATGCTTTAAAGCCGTATAAAAACCTAGATTATGTGGAAACTGTTGCTCGTAAAGCACTACACCAAGCAGAAGCTCATTTGTCCAATGTCTACGATAGAGAAGACGCCATATTGTACTTTCGTTCTTACACTAGTGACAAACTAATCTTAGAACGACCAATCCCAGCTCTAGAGGGATCTAAAGAGACGTTTGATATAGAATGGTGCAGAGTGAATTACGCTTGTATTCTTGCTGCGTGGAAAGAGCAGCTCTCCGACCGAGTTCTTATCTCTAAGCCCTTCAAAACCACGTATTCAGATGAGATGGCATTAAGTATCATGAGTCCCGTCTACTATAGAGGGAAGCTTGTCGGCGAATTTTCGGAACAACTGTATTTATCATCGCTTTATAATGAAGGCAAAGCCGTTGACGTAGAGGTTAGTAACGGAAATAAGCAGATAATTATTTACTTTCCGAGCTACCCCTTAGCTCATTTTGCTTACACTCAATCCTATGTTGCCGACAATAATAATCTTGTTATTTACCAATATCCGTTTAGTAAAATAGTGGTGGACTACAGCTTTATTCTTGTCATCTATTCTGTCGTAGCGTTCGCCTATTATCGAAAAGCCAATGAATCTAAACAGAGCAAAATTCAATTAGAAAATGCTCTGAGTGATGTAACGCAAGATGACTTGACCGGATTATTAAATCGGCGAGTATTTAAAGAAGAGCGGTTTAAACATCGAATGGAGGTTGAACCATACTCTATTATTGCGATTGACGGAAATCGTATCAAGAAGATTAATGATCGTTACGGACACCATGTTGGCGATGAAGTCATTGTTATTATTGCAGACTCAATGAGAAAGGTTTTTCGGAACAGTGACTACTTAGTCAGGACTGGTGGTGATGAGTTTATTGTAATTTTGCCCGGATGCAGCATGAGCAAAGCTTCCATGTTAGCGAAAAAGCTCCGTGGCGTTGTTAAACACAATCGTTTAAATACATTAGATATAGAGATCAGCGTTAGTACTGGTGTTGCTGTGCGCGAAGAGGATGAAACGCTGCAAGAGGTGATCGTGAGAGCAGATGAAGAGTTATATGAAATGAAAAAACAGCGTGTTTGAGGACAACAATACATAACCATGACATAACTGTTTGATAAATTTGACCAAGCAGTACCCTTGGTCTTTTATATTAGTCGAGCAATGCATAATGCTCCTTTGATTGCTGATTATCATAAGACCCAACTGGTACTGTATCGTGAACAAAGACCTTGATCTAAACCTATTAAAAATACTGGTTCTGTTAGAAAAGCATCGTCAGCTTAAACCCGTAGCGAAAGCCTTGGGCAAGAGTGAGGCGTCGATCAGTAAATATCTTGCTCGCTTACGCATCCAACTTGGTGATGAACTATTCATTCGTCACCCACATCATTTAGAACCCACCAACTTTCTGATGCGTCAGTTACCCAAAATTGCAGATGCATTAGATAACTTAGAAACATGCTTAGTTCGATCAGAATTCAAACCAGAAAAATACAGTAAGGATATAACGGTCTGTTTACCCCAAACGGCTCAGTACTCATTTGGACACTTGTTGGCGATGGATTTAATGACGCTGTTTCCTAAAGCTCATATTACTGTCGCAACCATCACGGAATATACGGTGGACGAAATCCTTTTAGGCAAAGTGGATGCCCAGCTTCATTACTTCAATGATGAATTGCCAAAATCTATCCATCAGAAATTTATTGGCTACGCGCCAGCTGTGGTTGTTGTTCCGGAAGAGCTTGGGATCACCACTCTTGAAGAGGCTGCCAAACTGCCATTTATTATGCTTGAAATTATCGGTTGGAAAGAGAAAGAGCAGCTTGCAAAACGAGCAATGGAGAATCACGGTATGGTGATCAATCGAATTGCAGCGCTAGATAACGTGAGCAGTGTGCTAAAGCTGCTCAAACAAAAAAAGGCGGCGACGGTTTTTCTGGAGTATCAGGCGCCAATCGAAGGATACCGTTTTATTCGTATTCCTGAATCTTATTACCCCAACGGCTGGCCAAAGGTTGTACTTCAGATGAAGCAAAGCCATCGTCACGACGCAATGCATCAGATATTAACCGATGCCATTGCAAAATATATGAAGAACTAACGATCGCATTGAATGTTTTCAGCGCTTGGGATCGTATGCAGTAATTCAATCAATGAATCTGCATGGTATTTTTTCAAAATACGAGTTTTGTAAGTGCTGATGGTTTTAGCGCTGAGCGATAGTTGTTCTGAAATACGTTTATTTGAATAGCCCTGAGCTAAGTAGTGGAACACCATGGCTTCGCGATTGGATAGCGTGACATCACCAGTAGAAGGAGCGTGAGTAGACTTAAACATAGAGTACCCACGTGAGACACTCACAATCGCGTCAGCAATCGCTTCTTTTGTCTCGTTTTTATTCAAGAAACCATGAGCTCCCATCTCGTAAGCCGCTTTAGAAAGGCTGGAATAGTCGCGTGAAGAAATGAAAAGTAATTTACCTTGATAGCCCGTTGCTAAAATATTCTTCGCCAAACGCATACCATCTCGATCACCAAGGACAACGTCTAGAATAATAAAATCAATTTTTGTATTTCGAACTAAGTCCATTACTTCTGCGCTGTCTTTCGACTGAATGACTTCGGCTGTGTTGATTACGCTCTCAACAAGAGAAGTCAGTGCTTCGCTGTAAAGTGGTTGGTCATCAATGATAAGAACACTATTCAAATGGAGCCTCACTACTATCCGAACTGTCATACCGCCCAACGCAATATGATTGTATTAAGAGGGATTGTAGGAAAAACCTTTCTGATGGAAAGGAAAATGACATTTTCTATAATTGAAATTCACTGAGCACAATTGAATAAGATACTGTCGAATACGCCAATACACGAGGGATTTCATATGTGTGGGTATAGTGATAGGCCAACGAAAAACATCAATATTAACCCTAAACTTTTCATCGAAATGGCCGCTAAAAGTGGGAAGGTAAGTTCGCACTAAGTTAACTCATGTTATCCTGTTCAAAAATGAGACATTTTTTCACAGTTTGATATGGAAATGTGCGTTGGCCGTCCTTTTGGTGGTTTACAAACTTTGTTGTAACGACTAAAAAGGATTCTTGGATTTTTAGCCTGAGAATGGCTTCTCATGGCGTTTGCATCAAACTTTTTCTGATGCGTATTTTGGTTGGATAATTGGCTTTATGAGTAACGTAACCAGCACCATTTTGACAGAAAGTGGTACCAATGAGCTTGAAATCATCGAGTTTCATTTAGAAAAAACATTGCCGGATGGCAGCACAAAAACTTGTTATTACGGCATCAACGTTGCGAAAGTACGAGAAGTGATTCGCGTACCAGAGACAACCGATTATCCAAACGCACAACCTCACATGATCGGGGTGTTTTCGTCCAGAGATGTATTGACGCCTTTAGTTGATTTAGCTGGTTGGTTAGGTGTACCAACACGTCAGGACCTAGAGCGTAAGTTTGTTATCGTTACTGATTTCAACAAAATGACCAATGGCTTTCTGATTGATAGTATTTCACGTATTCATCGTATTTCTTGGAATGATGTGGAATCACCAAGTCAGTTTTTGGAAGCGGGCGAACAAGATTGTGTAGTGGCAGTTGTTCGCAAAGAAGGCAACCTGATCATGATTCTCGACTTTGAAAAAATCATCGCGGATATTAACCCAGAGCTGAGTATGGAAAAATACGATGTGAAAGGGGATAAGTCGGTAGATCTAAACCAGAGAATGGTGGGTAAGCGTAATGCTAAAACGATCATGGTGGTGGATGACTCAGCATTTATTCGCTCTTTGATTCAAGATACATTAGCTTCTTCAGGTTACAATGTGATCACTTGTAAAGACGGTGGTGAGGCTCATGAGAAATTAATGAGCTTAATCGAGGTCGCGAAAGAAGAAAACTTGCCAGTTAAAGAGCTGTTAGATGCGGTGGTTACAGACGTAGAAATGCCTCGAATGGATGGTATGCACTTAGTGAAGAGACTACGCGATACTGAAGCGTTTCATGAAATGCCGATCATTATGTTCTCATCATTGATGAGTGAGGATAACCGGGCCAAAGCACTGTCTCTTGGCGCAAATGATACGATTACCAAGCCAGAGATTGGCCGTATGGTGAATATGATGGATAAATACGTGTTTAACTTTGCGTAAACAAACCCGATAAGATTAAAAATAAGGCTGCCGATGGGCAGCCCTGTTGTTTTAAGAACAATGATTAATTACTAGAGTATAGTCTTGGTTTTCTCTAAGTGGTGGACCATAAATGATACTGCACTTCTCTTTTGACGCACTCTTGTCATCTCTTGCCATTATCGCTACGAGCCTTTTATCTTCAAAAGCCTCAATTTTCCAATCTGTTGTACCGTACTGATGTTCAAGTTCATGAACAAGCAACCCCAAAGCAGTCTCATCTGCATCAGGGTATCCGTATAAGAAGACGCATCGCTTGTTGGCGCCAATAGTACAGCCTTCGAAAGGCAGCTCTACTTTGGTGAATTTATTATCAAAATTTGCAACATATGCTTTGCTCTCCAACCCTGCAATCGCCATTTTCCCATAACCGACACCGAGCGCTGATGCAATCGCGCCCTTCATGCCTTCTAAACGCGCTTCACGCGCATCACTTTGAAGGTTTAAAAAGCGTGGTGCGGCAGTGACAGCAAGAATGCCAAGCACGACAATAACTACGACTAACTCTATTAGAGTAAATCCAGTTTGTTTTCTCATATTATTTTCACAGCAAGTTAAAGGTAGAAAAAGTAACACTGACCGTACACTTGTTGTTGTGTAAATAAGTACGGTAATGACAAAATGATCAATAGTATAAAGCGATGAGTCATAAAGTGCTATACCGACGTAGTGAGAATCGGTTACGCCTATATAGAGCGGGAGGAGGATTCAAAGATCTAATGCGGCCGTTTTTGAGCAGTCATTAATTCCGTGGAAGAAATGCTGCATGAACAGTCGAGCATGAATTCGCCTAGATATAAGCATACGCGTACATCGGCTGAATGAAAGACGAAAAGAAGTGACGGCAAACCGCACAAATGGATTGTCTTTTTGTTCACTTTGATGAATGCTACGCGAGATTCATATCACAACACACTCGACGCATTCATCGTGCGAATGTGCTTTGCTTTCGTGTTTGGCTTTCAAATATAAGAATAATCTAGATGGAATTCGATTCGATAAACTTGCTTGCGATAGGGCTAATATTTCTTGGCTCTTATGTACAAACCGCAATAGGCTTTGGCTTGGCAATTGTTGCCGCACCTTTACTGATTCTTTGGGCGCCGGAGTATGTGCCTGCACCAATCTGTTTAGTCGCGTTATTTATTTCGTTGATGAATGCGATGAAGCACCGCAGTAGTGTTGAAATCGGCGGTTTAAAAATGGCATTGATTGGGCGTGTGCCCGGATCGGTCGCTGGCGGCTTGCTACTGTTTTTTGTCTCGACTCAAGCCCTTACACTTTGGATTGGTTTTTTGGTGTTATTCGCGGTTGTGGTGAGTGTTTTACCGTTTCGGGTTGAACCCACACCTGCGCGTATGACATTAGCAGGATTCTTTTCTGGATTGTTTGGTACCAGTTCGGCGATTGGAGGCCCACCGATGGCGTTGTTGTTGCAACATCAAGAAGCGAATCAGTTACGTGGTAACCTATCGGCATTTTTTGTTTTCAGTTCCATCATTTCGCTCGTTGTTCAAATTCCCGCTGGTTTCTTCACATTACACCATTTGGTGATTACTATTCCGCTATTACCTGCGGCAGCACTTGGGTATTGGCTCGCGATGAAAACCACCCAATCGTTACCAAAAGAAAAAATTCGATTTGGAGCACTTATGTTGTGTTTTGTGAGTGGGTTTACAGCAGTAGTACAAGCGTTGAACCAATAATGCCCTCAGCATCTTAAATTCACAGGGATATCGCGTTCCTTTTATCATGCATAGCGCGATTTGTTTGCGCTGACTTATTCGTTTAGATGAGCGATAGTTTTATGAATAACACTCGTTATGGCACTTTTATGGCAGCATTCTCCTTTGTAATTTGGGGGCTGCTACCCATTTATTATCGTTATTTACCGAATGCTTCAATGGATGAGTTGCTGGCATGGCGAATCATCGGCTCAGTTCCTGTCGGTTTCTTAATTGTGCTTGGTATAACCCGTCGAGGACCGAGTTGGAAAGAAATCTGGTGTGACAAAAAATCTTTGTGGTACACGTTTGTCGCGAGCAGCTTGATGTGTATTTCATGGAGTGCGTTCACTTGGGCTTTGACTCACCATCGAGTCATCGATGCAAGCTTAGGCTTTTTTATTGGACCGTTAGTGTCTGTGGCACTAGGCGTGTTTATTCTTGGAGATAAGCTATCAAAAGGCAAACTCATCGCAATTGTGCTAGCAACAATTGGTGTGATGTATCAAGTGATTCATTATGGCCAGTTGCCTGTTATCGCACTAACGATGGGGTTGTTCTTTGCTTTGTATGGGTTGTACAAAAAGAAGATAAAATATGACTGGAGCACCACCTTATTTGTTGAAGCTCTACTATTGACTCCAGTTGCCGTAGCGTATTTGTTTTACAAACAATGGACAGTGGGTGAGCTGGCTTCAGGCGTAGATATCACAACATTGCTTTTGTACTTTGGCAGCGCACCGATCACGCTTTTACCACTGATTTTTTATTCTATCGCGATACGTATAACAAACTTATCGACAGTTGGTTTAATGCAATACATTGAACCAAGCTTGCAATTTGTTTTGGCTGTGATGTTTTTCGGTGAACTGTTTGATGAAGTTAAAGCAGTGACCTTTGCCTTTATTTGGGTGGGGCTGTTATTTACAATCTTTGAAAGTATTGTCAAAGGGCATAAGCGTAAAAAGCTGGCCAATCATCCTTTATAGTGCACCATTCTTGAATATTCACGATTTCACTCTGACGCCCTCTATTCGAGGGCGTTTTTAGTTCCATAAAGTATTCTCTTACTCGTTTTCTATATTCGAGTCAAAGCATAATTTGAGGTTAACTGACGCATTATCATTAGGATACCGCTATATTTATAGCCAAGTAACACGCTATATAATGAAAACCGGATCAAAAAGGACGACATATGATCACAGCTCTATACGCTAGCATTCTTGCAATACTGATTATTTGGTTGGCCGTTCAAGTGATTAAGCAGCGTCGCTTAAATCAGGTTGCTTATGCTGACGGAGGAGTAGAGGCTCTCCAAATCGCTCGTAGTGCACAGAGTAACGCGACAGAATATATCCCCATTACTCTGATTCTAATGGCACTATTAGAATTCAATAGCACTTACCCAACCTGGATACATCTCACAGGCATTATTTTCGTGATCGGTCGGATTATCCATGCTCGAGGTATATTGAAAGAGGACTTAAAAAGGCGTGTTAGGGGCATGCAGGTGACATTCCTAGTGATACTTTCTCTGGTTGTGCTGAATATGATTTATCTTCCGTACGATAAGTTATGGTAAGTCTTCGTAGCTATATCCCGCCGTCATGGGTACTCGTTCTGATTGGGTTAGTACTGAATATTGGCGCTATCGTTCTTACTAGCTTGGTCCTTGATAGGCTTGGCAAACAGTATTCGCAACTCGCAGAGCAAAAGGCGGAAAACTTGTATTCCATCCAACTCGCGTGGAATAGCGTTGAAACTCTAGAAAGAAAAAGAGAGGCGTTGCTGCTTCACTTGCACATAGGTCAGAGCGCAGCGATACCTTCGGAGATAGAACAGATATTGGAAGGGCACTTATCCTCTTGGACTCATCACGAATCGGATGAAATACAAATAGATAAACTCCCTCAGCTAATGTCAAAGATAAACCAAGCACAAGCTTCGTATAGAGATCGCATTGATGACTATTACATTGAGAATGTAGAGCTCAATGAGGTAATGGCAAAGCAAGATGAAAAGATCGCTTGGTACAAGAATATTGGGCTCTTCTTGCAAGTATTCGGACTCGCATTAATCCTCGCACGTGATTTGGCTAGGAAGCCATAGAACAAAAGTTAATGGTAGAGTCTATTGCGAAATGCCAATTATAATTTGCAAATTGCAATTCATTGCGCGAGCAAACAGTGGCTATTGGTGAAGTTTTAATGAAAGTGGTTAAATAACAACCTGTTTTGTGCGCTGCAAAGTTGGCACGTCTCATGCTTTAGTATGAGTGACCCTTTCTAAGCCGAGGGTCACCTAGCCAACTGACGTTGTTAGTGAACTACTTTGTTCACAAATATATACAGCCAATCACGAATCCTTGTGGTTGGCTTTTTTTTATTTAAATGGCACAGTTTAGAACTGTGCTTTAATCCAGATCATGCGATGGTCGGAAGACACATCTTTGCCATCACCATACTTACCAATACGCGCATCGTTAAATAGCTTACGACCTTCTTCATAAGAAGCTGACCAGTATACACCAGAGTCCACCACATTTAGGTTTGCAGAAGGCAAGGCATAATCTACACCTAAGCCAAACGTCGAAGTGATGCGATTCGGATATGGGTGAGTGGAGCTGCGGTCAACAGCGTGTTCGGCTGCCCCAAAGCTTGTCGGATAAAGCTCGCCATTCATCACGGTTTGGTTAACCAATGGATCATTATGCAGTTCTTGCATTACAGAGCTAATACCGTCACCGGCTACTGGATCAAGGTTTTGATCGCCCATCATTACGAATTTAGCCCCGCTCGCTAAGCCGCCTTTCTTACCAGCATCGTCGTAGAAATAGTCTTTACCTTGAATATAGTGATGCCAGAACTCTACTTCGGCTGCGTTTTGCGCTTTGTTTTTACCTGGGTCGAATACTGGTGGAGTAGGGTGCGACATCAGTAGATGCACAACTTCCTCGCCATTGCGAGTCGGAATGATAATTGGTGCATCTACGTGGTTTTTAGAAGATAGGCGTACTTGATCCCATTCTTCTGCAGAGTACCACTCATCACCACACTTCATGCCATCTGGAATTTTTTGTGAGCCGTCACAGATAGTAATGGTTGGAATCTTCGCACCTTCCATATCTTTCCATTTAAACGCTTGGAACGTGCGCGTATTTGCCGTATCAATCTTGTATTTAGACATTAGGGCAAAGGCGTATTGACCGTGGTACATGCCAAAGCCCCATGCATCGCCCGGCATTTGACCTGCTGTTCCATTGTTGTCGAGGTCAAACTCGCTTAGCAAACCTGTGTTGGTAGAGTAAGACTCCGCGTAAGGATATTCGATAGGTTCAAGGTTCGCTTCACCGCCTGCACCATTGATGCTTTGCGCGACAGACAGGTAGTTCTTCTGGAAGCCTTCAAGGGCAGCTTTATTTTCGCCTGTTCCGTCGTTGTTGTATTCCGCCATCATAAGAACGTCAGGGCGATTCTTCTGAATAATCGCAGCAACGTTCCGAATTTGAATGACTTTTTCCGCAGTGGTTTTGTCTTCAGCGGCGATAGAACCGTCTAAATAGGCAGTAACCAATACAGTTTGCTGCGCTGGTTCAATTTGCATTTCACTCACTAAAGCTTCAAAAGTTGCACGGTCAAAAGAGAGGTTGTAAGTCGCTATTTTTACTTCTTTAGGCTGAACATTGACGTATTCAGTGTCGTCATTACATCCAGATAATAGAGCGGCGCCAACAAGGAGAGCGATAGAGGTTTTGATTGTTTTCATGGGTACGTCATACCTTATAATTGATTCGGCTGAATATTAAAGTCATCAGTAATTGTTTTAAGCGATATCAATCACACAAACGTTTTCATATTTACATGTTCAATTAGTTTTTGTGTGATTTGTGCAATAAACGCAACACTTTCAACACCAAAAGGTTATATGCAAATTGTTAAAAAACGGTGTCGTTTTTAATAGATGAAATGGCACTAAAACATAAGCTGTATGATTGTGTGTGCTAAAATCAATGAGCGGGATGATTACGATAAGTTTGACTTCACTTTTGGGTGAGAAACAAACAAATAAGAACTGGTCAGTTTGGCTTTGCTATTGATGCAAAATAGGGGGCTAACCGATGGGTTCAGTATCAAACTATCAGAGCAGGCTATTTGTCACGGCAATGCTTGCTTCACCACTTCTTTTTTCAACATCTTTATCCGCCGCTCAGTCCGAACGGCTAGAGCAAAACCATGGTCTTGTTGTTGCTTTAGAAAAACGCAACCTTGCAGCCACACAAAATATAGATCGTGTGTTAGGTTTACAAAATGGAAATCGTTTACAAGAGCTGAAAACCAACCAAGGTAAAAACGGCGGTACGCATAGTCGTTATCAGCAGATGTTTAAAGGCGTCCCGATTTGGGGCAAGCAAATTGTCGTACATCGTGATAAACAGGGCAAAATCAAGCATATCAACGGCACTCTCGTAAAGGATATTGCCCGAGACATCAATGATATGGTGCCTAAATTGTCGCTTTCTCAAGCAATGTCTTCAACGCAAAAGCCGTACCGAGAAAACGGATACCAAATAGAGAATCAGCGCCAAGGTTTACGTATTTATGTCGATAAAAGTGACGTGGCGCACTTAGCTTATATTGTCCAGTTTTTTGCTGATAATGAGCATGGTGGTAAGCCTACGCGTCCCACCTTTCTTGTTGATGCTAAAACAGGAAACATTTTGCTGCAATATGAGGGGTTAGCGCACGTAGAAGCGAATGGTCCGGGAGGAAACCAAAAAATTGGTCGTTATCACTATGGTGTGGATTTTGAGTCTCTATTAGTCCAGCAATCTGGTGATACGTGTTTGATGGATATTCCAGGCGTGGTCAAAACCATTAACTTGAATGGTAGGACGTCTGGCAATACACATACGTTCGTTTGTCCAACCAATAGTGTTAAAGAAATTAATGGAGCGTACAGCCCGTTAAATGATGCGCATTACTTTGGCAAAGTGGTATACGACATGTACAAAGATTGGCTGAATACTGCTCCCTTAACGTTTCAGCTTCAAATGCGAGTGCATTACCGCAAACGCTATGAAAACGCCTTTTGGAATGGCTCAAGCATGACTTTTGGCGACGGTGCGAGTTATTTCTATCCTTTAGTGAGTTTAGATGTCTCAGCGCACGAGGTTAGCCATGGATTTACAGAACAAAACTCTGATCTGATTTATTCAGAGCAATCTGGCGGAATCAATGAGGCTTTCTCAGATATGGCAGGTGAGGCGGCTGAATTCTATTCACGTGGTTCTAACGACTGGAAAGTTGGGTACGATATTAGAAAGGCTGCCAATGCGGCGTTGCGTTACATGGATAATCCGCCCCTTGATGGTCGTTCAATTGATCACGCGTCTCAGTATGTGAGTGGCATGGATGTGCATTATTCAAGTGGTGTGTTTAACAAAGCGTTTTATCTATTGGCGGTTGAGTACAATTGGGGAACGCGACAGGCGTTCGAGGTTTTTGCGTACGCTAACCAGAACTACTGGACGCCAAGCGAAACGTTTGACTCTGCAGCTGCGGGTGTATTGGCGGCCGCCCAAAGCTTAAACGTGGCGGCGAATGATGTAGCCGACGCTTTTGCTCAGGTCGGTGTTTCAGTTGATGGCGGAGTCGTCGAGCCACCATCTAGCACGTGTGAGGCTATCGCCCTAAACAATGGTGTTTCCAGCAACATAGACTCTTCATCTACTGGTGAGTGGCATTGTTTTACGATTGATGTGCCTACCAACAGTTCAGACTTTATTGTTACCACATCGGGAGCAAACGGCGATGCGGATCTTTACGTTAAGCTGGGAAGTGAACCAAGTTTAACCAGCTACGATTGTCGCTCATACAGTAGCAACAGTAATGAAGCATGTAGTATTACTTCTCCGAATGAAGGAACGTGGCACATTGGCGTGTACGCTTACAGCAGTTACAGTAATTTGAATGTGGAAGCAAGTTATGTAGGACAAGAAGCGCCACCACCATCTGATGAAGTTACTACACAATCAATCAACAATGGTAAAACATGGACGGCGATTATTACTGGTTCTGGCTTGATGAATGGCGTGTGGAATGTTATTTCAAATACGCCGTGTGATAACGATAACGAGTGCAGTTTATCCGGTATCGGAAAGAAAACCAGTGAGGTTAGCTTTACGTTGACGGATGGTACCGTATTCATCATCGCTAAGCCCTAGCGATTTTTATGTAAAGAGGCCCTGAAATATCAGGGCCTTATTTTTTTACGTTCAATTTTCTGTATATAATAGCGAGTTGCAAAGAAGTGAGGACGACCTCACCGCTCTATCTTTTCTCGGGGACGACCCCATCTCGTTGGGAAATATGACATGGCTTGGGGAATTCTCTTCATTGCTGGCTTATGCGAAGTGGCATGGGCTGTCGGACTAAAATACTCACAAGGTTTTACCAAATTGGCGGCATCTGGCTTTACCGTTACGTTTATGGTGTTGAGCTTTTGGTTACTTGGAATTGCATTAAGGACGCTACCACTCGGTATCGCTTACGGCGTTTGGGTAGGTATAGGAGCGATTGGAACGGCAATCGTCAGTATCTACATATTTAACGAGCCCGCGACGCTAATAAAATTGCTGAGTTTATTGCTTATTGTAGCTGGTATCGCTGGATTAAAATTATCCGCTTAACGTCAGGTTAAACATAAAAAAGAAAGCCAGAGTCGACTCTGGCTTTTTACGTTTTAGTGTTATCTCGCTTTGGGGCTGAAGGGTTAAGCGCTGCGCTTAACGAATGGCAATCGCAAATGGTGGCCAAATACGTTAATGAGTGCGCCCGCTACAATTAGTGCACCACCGATGTACGTCCAGATGAGCGGGATTTCGCCGAAGAAAATGATGCCTAACAACACAGAAAATACGATCTGAATATACGAGTAAGCAGACGCTTTGCCCGCTTGCTGAGTTTGCATTGCTTTGGTTAATCCCAATTGCCCAACTTGGGTGAATACACCAATCAAAACCAACATGAAAGTCAGATACAGGTCGGGCATAACAAAATCATCGCCAATCAGTAAGAGTGAAGCGGGCAGAGCAACCAGAGGGAAATAGAAAATGATCACTGAACTATCTTCAGTTTGGCTAAGTTTTCTAACAATGACATAAGCAATTGAGCTACCAAATGCGCCCAAGATTGCAATCATTACGCTAAACATAGGTAAAGTGCGCTCTGCTTCTTGTCCTGTTTCTGGACTTACCATTATATAGATGCCGAGTAAGCACAAGGCAATGCAAAGGAACGTCGATGGTTGAATGCGTTCCTTCAAGAAAAAGACGGCTAGGAGCGCAGTAAATACTGGGTGAATGTATTGGAAGATGGTCGCTTCTGCCAAAGGTAAGGTAGTCACCGAATAATATACGCACATCAATGCCATGGTGCCCACTGCGCCACGCGCAAACAGTAATGGCTTATTATTGCCCCATACAGAAATTCGTTTTCGCTTAACATCTAAATAGCTAATAACAAGTGAGACGAGTGCCCTCGCTGCAACAATCTCAAATACAGGAATACCATGAAGACTGACATGCTTTACTGTGGCAGACATTAGCGCGAAACCGAATGCGGAGAGCACCATAAAGCGCACACCAATGGGAACCAGAGTGTTGAATGAATTAGACATTTTACTGCTCATTTGTTGCGACAGATCGCACTTTAGCATACTCAGCTCACAAAATGATCCGTGATATTCAAACACATCTGCCGAGAGTGAGAATAAGCAGTAGACTATGGAGTCTCAAGCAACCCTATCTTTGATTCGCGCATGGAGCGCATCTAGGAAATATCTAGATATTTAAGGAGCATACATGATCCCAGTACAAGCGACGCATACTTCTGGCGTTGTCATTTCTAAAATTGATGGCGTCGATAAAATGCTGTTGCTCAAACGTGTTAGAGGTGGTTATTGGTGCCATGTTGCTGGTGGTGTAGAGGCCGGTGAAACCGGATGGCAAACTATTCTCAGAGAACTGAAAGAGGAGACGCAAATTGACGATGTTGAGTTACATACTGCAGACTTTCTAGAACAGTTCTACGAAGCAAAAAATAACCGCATCATGGTTATTCCATGCTTCGTAATGTTTTGTCCACCTAACCAATCGGTTGTACTTAACGAAGAACACACAGAGTATTGTTGGTGTACGCTTGAAGAAGCAAAACGACTAGCGCCGTTTGCAAATCAACACCACCTTTACGAACATGTGTGGAGGCATTACGTGGATGTGGAGTCGTTGACGCCATTTACGTTGATTGAACAAACAGACTAGACGAGATAACCATCCTTTTAAGCACGTTTGAAATAACGAATATGGAAGTTTGTTCTCAACGCAATGAGGCGGTAGGATTTGTGAGTAGTGTTTACTGAAAAAGGGATAATGTGGATGGATGAGGTCATGTGCCAAAAGGCGTATCAAGGAAATAGCATGCAGGCCAGTTTTTCTGTTTCAGACAGGGTCTCAATTGAGCCTCTTACCACCAAACACGCGACCGTTTTACTGGAAGTGGTGAACACGTATCGAAACAGCCTCTCTGGCTATTTGCCTTGGACGGACTTTGTGACCAACCGCAGAGAAGCGGTGAACTACATCTCTCAGCGCGTGAACAGCAAAGCGTTAGATGCCCACTGGTGCGCTATTTATTTTGATGGGCAGTTTACGGGTGTTATTGGCATTAAAGGTGTGGATTCGCACACACGCGTCACTGAGATTGGCTATTGGCTTGCCAACAATGGGCGAGGACACCGAGTGATCGACCAAGTACTCGCGGTGTTGATTCCTTTTTTGAAGCAGAAAGGGCACGCGCAATTCATCCAATTCCACTGTATGGAAGACAACATTGCCAGCATCAATATTGCTGAGCGTGCTGGTGCTACATTAAAAGAATACGTTGATCACGAGTTCGAGACGCTTGACCGCTCTCAACGGCTCGGCATTTATGAGTTGCGTCTGACTTAGCTCCAAACCCACTGATATTTTAATCAGAGTTCGAACTCTAATTTCGCGAGCGCTACAATAGTAACATTGTTGCGCTCGTGTTAATTTGGAGCGTCATTGGTTGAAACTAGGTTAGGAGAAGCATCATGAACGCAATCGCAGAGGTTGAAGTGGACAACCTGTTACAACAAAGCCTTGATCGCTTAAAAGCGGCGTATGCCGCCGAACCTTATCCTAGTTTGGATGAGCGTAAGCAGCGCCTTGTCTTGCTAAAACAAGCTCTGATTGCGAATAAACAAGCATTGGTGGAAGCGCTGAGTGACGATTTTGGTTATCGTTCCGAATTTGATACCGCCATGACCGACGTTTTGCCGACGGTCTCGCACATCAATTACACCATCAAGCAGCTAAAAAAGTGGTGCAAACCAAGTAAGCGTGAATCCGGTCTGTTGCTTGCTCCGTCGAAAGTGACTGTTCAGTATCAGCCACTCGGCGTGGTCGGGATCATTTCGCCGTGGAATTTTCCTGTCATTTTGAGCCTTGCGCCTTTAGTTACTGCTTTGGCCGCAGGTAACCGTGTGATGATGAAGCTCAGCGAATTTACGCCCAAAACCAATAAAGTCATCGTCAATATTTGTCGCGAGTTGTCTGAATATGTCGAAGTCTTTGAAGGAGAAGCGGACGTTGCACAATCCTTCAGTCAACTGCCATTCGATCATCTTTTGTTTACTGGCTCGACAAATGTTGGTCGCGCTGTGGCAAAAGCAGCGGCAGATAACCTGACTCCAGTGACGTTAGAGCTGGGCGGGAAATCTCCGGTGATCATTGCAGAAGATGCAGACATGAAGAAAACCGTTGATGCGATTTTGTTTGGTAAATGCATCAATGCTGGCCAGATTTGTGTGGCGCCTGATTACGCGTTTGTACCACAAGAACGCGTCGAAGAGTTCATCACGCTGTTCTTAAAACGTTTTGAAAAACTCTATTTGAAATCCAACAAGAATCAAAAGCTGACCCATATTATCAATCAACGACAGTATGATCGTTTGACTGCGCTACTTGAGGATGCCAAAGCTCAGGGCGCAAGCATCCATACTGTTGAAGCGTCACCTCAACAGGAAAGGCTTTTGTATCCTCATTTGATCACTGACGTGTCGAGAGATATGCGCATCATGCAAGAGGAAATATTTGGGCCATTTCTACCCATCAAGCCTTACAAAGCGGTAGATGAAGCGATTGACTACATTAATCAGCACCAGCGACCACTTGCGCTGTATGTTATGTCGGACAACAAATCGACCATCAGACATATTGTACGCAACACACACAGTGGCGGCGTCGGCATTAACGACACGGTATTACACGTTGGCGCTGAAGATGCGCCTTTCGGTGGCGTTGGTGAATCAGGCATTGGTCATTATCATGGAGTGGAAGGATTCAGAACCTTTAGCCACGCGAAAACCGTACTCCACACGCCGAAATGGCTACCAAGGACGGGGGCATTAATGCGTCGCAGAGCTATGGCGATAAAAGCGATTCAAAAGATATTTGTTCGATAGTGGTTGGATTGATAAAAACCGCCCAAACGGGCGGCTTTTTTGGTTTCTATGCGCTATAAATTGCGGATTACCAAAAGCCGAGAAGTTTCCACCATGCGCTGCCAATAGAGAAAGAAAGGCTCTTTTTGAAAGAGCCTTTTTCACGAAATGTCGACAGGTTTTTGGAAGTTTAATGCAGAACTTCACTGCTGAATCTTAAGTATTTGCAGTCGTTCATTAGCTCTTTAAATGCCTTTCTATCTAGCTTAATCAGAGTTTCATGATCGCCGGCTTCAAGATAGACATGTTCCAAGTTTGCTAATCTTTCATCACAAACGGTCGACATGTGGTAAGGACTACCAATCGGTGGAATCGCGCCGTGCTCACAATCAGTGAAGAGTCGGTAAACCATACGTTCTTTCACCAAGTGGAAAGTAGCGTTAAATTCATCGTTTAATCTCGACAAACTGATTTTGTTGTTGGCAGGTAAGACCGCCATCATATGATGCCCTTCATGATCCTCAAGAATGACGCCTTTTGCGATATTCATTAAAGGCACACCTGCGGCAACACCACTTTGTAGCGAGCTATGACTGTGGCTGTGATTCACGGTTTGAAAGTGAATGTTGTGCTCAGTCAAATATTCATCTAATCGGGTTGCAATCGTCATATAGCCTCCACGTGTATGAGACCCATAAAGAGTATAGGTGAGGCAAGCGACAATCGCGTATTTTACTCTGGTTTCGCTGACGCTCTTTCCGCTCCTGTTCTACGCTTATTGCAAGCCAGCGAGAAAGCGTGGTTAACAATAATAAACAGGGGGCAACATGAGCAAGCCAATCATCGCCGATAATAAGCCGATTAAAGTGAATCTAACCGAAGGGCAAGAATATTACTTTTGCCGATGTGGACGTTCTAAAAATCAACCTTATTGCGATGGGTCGCATTCGGGAACAGGCTTAAAGCCAATGAGCTTTACTGCGGAAAAAGATGAAGAGGCGTATCTCTGCCAGTGCAAGCATACCTCTAATGCCCCATTTTGTGATGGAACACATAAGCGTTTTTCTTCTGAGCAAGTCGGCAAAGAAGGCCCTGAGAAAAAACGAGAGAAAAGTGACAAACCGACTGCGTCCGCTACTCAAGAAGAACCAACCCTAGAGTTTATCCACCAGTTAGCGAGAGAAGGGCTCTCTAAACTCGGTCATCATGGTCCGATGGCTGCAATGGGGGTTCCTAGGCATTTGCTACCACATTGGGACGCTATACAAATCATGGTGGCGCAAATGGCGACACAACCGTTGTTGGAAGACGTTCCCGTATCAACTGAGTTGATTGTGGGGCCAAACGCACGTAAGCCGCTCAAACTTGCTATCCCTTTATTGGTATCGGACATGAGTTTTGGCGCACTTTCGGAAGAGGCGAAAATTGCGCTAGCAAAAGGTGCTGAGTTGGCAGGGACTGGTATTTGTTCCGGTGAAGGGGGGATGTTACCTGAAGAACAAGCTGCAAATTCGCGGTATTTCTATGAGCTTGCCAGTGCTCAGTTTGGCTACGATGAATCCAAGCTTCTTAATGTTCAGGCTTTTCATTTTAAAGGTGGGCAGGGCGCCAAAACAGGCACGGGTGGTCATCTTCCAGCAAATAAAAATGTAGGTAAGATCTCTCAGGTGAGAGGTATCCCCGAAGGCCAACCAGCAATCTCACCGCCAACATTTAAAGATCTTCATACTACTCACGATTTCAGAAAGTTTGCCGACAGAGTCCGTGGCATCACGGGCGGCATTCCAATTGGCTTTAAACTCAGTGCAAACCATATTGAGCAAGACATACAATTTGCGCTCGATGCGGGTGCCGATTACATAATCTTAGATGGTCGCGGTGGTGGCACGGGCGCGGCGCCAACTATGTTCCGTGATCATATTAGCGTGCCAACCATTCCTGCGTTAGCTCGTGCGCGTAAGTACTTAGATGAAAAAGGCGCAAGTGACCGCGTCACATTAATCATCACTGGTGGGTTGCGAGTTCCTATGGATTTTGTCAAAGCGTTGGCACTTGGGGCAGACGGAGTGGCGATAGCAAACAGTGCGATGCAATCGATCGGTTGCGTCGCGGCCCGGATTTGTAACACCAATAATTGCCCTGCGGGGATCGCAACGCAAAATGCCGATTTGAGGCAGCGTCTCGATATCGAAAAATCATCTCAGCAACTGAAAAATTTCTTCGAATCCTCGGTCGAGCTCATGCAAGTTATGGCAAGGGCATGTGGTCACCACGCTCTGAATGAATTTAGTCGCCATGATTTAGCGACCTGGGATCACAACATGGCGAGGCTGTCTGGGATCAAGTATTCAGGTATGGAGTTAAACTGATCTCTATCCATATTTTCTGCATATAGGTACATGTTTGATAACAATTATTTATTAGCCGAGATATGGAAATTTTGACTTGGCGTTAACTAAAAATTCAGTGTATGAACTACGCTGTTTGAGGTGGATATTCGATTTATTGAATAACAAAGAGTGGTTGCCACAACCACGATACGAAGGAGCATTATATGAGCAACACAAACGGCGGTTCGGTAGGTAAATGTCCAGTTATGCATGGTGGGCAAACATCTACAGATAAGTCGGTGATGGATTGGTGGCCGAATGCCTTGAACTTAGACATCCTGCATCAACACGACTCCAAAACCAACCCATTTGGCCAGGACTTTAATTACAAAGAAGAACTGGAAAAGCTAGATGTCGAAGCACTTAAAAAAGATTTAAAAGATTTAATGACTGATAGCCAAGACTGGTGGCCTGCCGACTGGGGACACTACGGTGGTTTAATGATCCGAATGGCATGGCATGCAGCGGGTAGTTATCGTATCGCGGATGGCCGTGGCGGTGCTGCTACAGGCAACCAACGCTTTGCTCCTCTCAACTCTTGGCCAGATAACGCCAACCTCGATAAGGCTCGCCGCCTTTTATGGCCCATCAAGAAAAAATATGGCAACAAATTAAGTTGGGCAGACCTGATTGTCCTTGCCGGTAACATGGCGTACGAATCCATGGGTTTTAAGACCTTTGGCTTTGCGTTTGGACGAGAGGACATTTGGCACCCAGAAAAAGACACTTACTGGGGCTCTGAGCAAGAATGGTTAGCCACAAGTGACGCTGATAACAGCCGCTACTCTGGTGAGCGAGATTTAGAAAACCCGCTTGCTGCGGTAATGATGGGTCTTATCTATGTGAACCCTGAAGGGGTAGACGGTAACCCAGATCCTCTCAAAACAGCACATGACATGCGAGTGACCTTTGCGCGAATGGCAATGAACGATGAAGAAACCGTCGCGCTCACAGCTGGTGGTCACACGGTCGGTAAGTGTCATGGTAATGGTGATGCCGCAAACCTTGGTCCAGAGCCCGAAGCCGCAGACGTGCATGAACAAGGTCTTGGCTGGATTAACCACAAAACGCGTGGCATTGGCCGTGACACGGTAACGAGCGGCATTGAAGGTGCTTGGACGACACACCCTACACAATGGGACTACGGATACTTCCACCTACTATTTAAGTACGATTGGGAACTGAAGAAGAGCCCAGCAGGTGCGTGGCAGTGGGAGCCAATCGACATTGAAGAAGAAGACAAGCCTGTCGATGTTGAAGACGGTTCTAAGCGCTACAATCCAATCATGACTGACGCCGATATGGCGCTCAAAATGGACCCTGAATATCGCAAGATTGCAGAAAAGTTCCAAAATGACCCAGCGTACTTTGATGACGTTTTTGCTCGTGCCTGGTTTAAGTTGACACACCGCGATCTAGGACCAAAATCATGTTATTTCGGACCTGATGTGCCAAGCGAAGATCTTATTTGGCAAGATCCAACGCCTGCAGGTAAGACAGACTACGATGTCGATTTAGTGAAAACAAAAATCGAAGCAAGTGGCCTATCCATTAGTGAGCTAGTAAGTACGGCGTGGGATAGTGCGCGTACTTACCGTGGCTCTGACCGCCGAGGTGGCGCAAATGGTGCGAGAATTCGTTTGGCTCCGCAAAAAGATTGGCAAGGAAACGAGCCAGAGCGTCTAAGTCGTGTTCTTGCTGTGCTAGAAAAAATAGCAGCAGAAGAGGGCTGTAGTGTTGCTGACGCTATCGTGCTTGCTGGTAACGTAGGTATTGAACTGGCTGCGCGTGCCGCAGGTCATGATGTTTCCGTACCATTCGCGCCAGGCCGAGGTGATGCCACCCAAGAGATGACGGATGTTGAATCGTTCGAAGTTCTTGAGCCTGTTGCTGACGGTTTCCGAAATTGGTTGAAGAAAGACTACGCGGTTAAGCCGGAAGAGTTGTTGCTCGACCGAGCGCAGCTTATGGGTTTGACAGCACCAGAAATGACGGTACTCATCGGTGGTATGCGCGTTCTAGGCAGTAACTACGGTGGTGGAAAAGAGGGCGTATTTACTGACCGAGTAGGCACTTTGTCGAATGATTTCTTCGTGAACCTTACTGACATGTCATATACGTGGCAACCGGTAAGTGCTAATCAGTACGAAATACGTGATCGTAAAACAGACCAAGTGAAATGGACGGCAACTCGAGTGGATCTTGTCTTTGGCTCAAACTCGATTCTACGTTCGTACGCGGAAGTGTATGCGCAAGATGATAATCAGGAAAAATTCATCCACGACTTCATCGCTGCATGGACGAAAGTCATGAACGCCGACCGTTTTGACTTGTAATAAGTCAAACGATGCAAATCGGTAGATGCGTAAACAAAGTTGATGAATAAGTAAGAGAGGCGGGCGCAAAGCTCGCCTTTTTCTTTACCTGTCTTTTTACTTTGATTGTTACTTTGATTGATAATTGAGCTCATTTGAACCATAATGACTAGACCATATGAACCATAGGAGCTTGATATGGCAACTGCAGCATTAAAAAGCTTTAAGCCGAAACAATCTCATAAAGCCAATTTCTGGCTTATGCTAGGTATTGAAGATGCTGAAACGGGTCGTATTGATGCGGTTCACAAAGGCTTTGAGCCCAAGGTATACCGGAACATTGTTGATCGAGTAAAGCTTTCTCAAAGTGAATTCCAACATGTGACACTGATTCCTGTTAGTACAATTAAGCGTCGTCTTAAAAATGATGAGCGTTTTAATACTCAAGAGAGTGATGCAATCTATCGATTAGCGATGTTATTGAAACTCGCGACAGAGTTGTTTGACGACGAAGAGCGCGCGTTAAAATGGATGAGAGAGAATGTGTACGGCTTAGGTGGAAAAAGGCCGCTAGACATGGTCTCGACCACGGTGGATTTTGAAATCGTCAAAGATTTGATCGGCCGTTTAGAGCACGGGGTGTTCTCGTAATATGAAGCTCTATCGTCTCACACAAAAGAAATTTGCTGACACGCCATTCAGCCCCGTTGGCGCAAAGTTGTTTGGAGGGCGATGGAACTCAAAAGGAACCGAAGCCCTCTACTTCTCTGAATCGGAATCCCTTTGCTCGTTGGAAGTGTTTGTTCACGTAAATAACGATCCAGCTATCACCAAACTGTACGATTTATATCGTATTGAAATGCCCGAATATCTCATCGCCACCTTAGATGAAGAAGATCTCCCTGTGACGTGGCGAGCAATACCGGCGAGCGAGTCTACACAGTACATTGGTGACCAGTTTCTCAATGACCCTCATCCCGAGTTTGCCGCACTGCAAGTGCCTTCAACGATTTCACCTCGTGATAAAAACTACGTGGTGAATCCAAATCATCCCAAAATGAAAGAGATCATTAAGAAAGCCGAAAAGCTCGATTTCGCGTTTGACCCACGCATTTTCAAATAAACGCGCTGGCTTTCTCTCGCTTTAAAATATTCAGCGCTTACCTGAGATAAGCGCTGAAGCATAAAAGCTTACTCTCTTGGTTATTGTCGGTCGTAAGTGAACTGTTGCGCTTCATTTGCACTATTGTGGTAATGCCCAAGCACCAACTCCGCACCTTTGTAAGATAAATGGCTGTCATCCGTATACATCGCGTTGTTCGCACCAACTTTCATTCGACATACTCCATTTCTGCAAATGGCATCGGTCAAGTCGACAAACTCAATGTGCTCAAATTGCTCAAAGTAGTTCACTAACTTCGCCACGTTTTGAGGGTGATGTCGCTTGGGAGAAAAATCGCATGCGGACTCTTTTGTCTCGCCAAACAAACGCGCTTTCCAAAGGCATTCTCCTACCGCAAAAGGTGCAGAAGGCGTTGGTCCGAAAACGACCACTTCTTTCCCTTCCAGTTCATTCAACAATCTAGTTAATGATGTCTCATAATCGGCTTGTGAAAGCTCTTTATTGAAGTTGGAAGAGATAACGACGCGACGAATAGAAGGGGTACGCAAAATGGTATCGACTGCCTGTTTGAAGAACTGTCGGCAAGAAATTGAGCCAGCATCTTTGATGATGTCGATATAACCGACCGCACAGGAATCTTGAGTAAGTTGCACCACGCCAGTTGGTGTTACTTCGGACAGACGCTTCACGTAAACCATGCTGTGACTATTGCCTAACACAGCGATGGTGGGCTGCGGCGCAGACGAGCACACATCGTTAACGTCGGTGTTGCCGTTGCAATCTAAACCGTAACCGTTGTTCACGCGCATGGCCTCGAAAAATGCACTTCTTTCTGGAAAACCACCGTTTTGATGACCAATAACGCCGAACGTCAGCAAGGGTAACGTCAAAACCGCAATAACCGCAGACACAGTGCGCATGCTCATGGCTTTTCGGCTGCGGAACGGCTTTTCAACAAAGCGCCAAGTGAAGTAAGACAGTATAAAAAGAGCGGCAATGTAAATCGGGATATTGACGTCTTGAGTTGCATCCAGCATGTAGCGGTAAAACACAAATAGCGGAATATGCCACAAGTACAAGCTGTAGCTGATTAAGCCGACGAACACGACCCATTTTAGGCTCAGCAATTTACCGCAGACATTGTCTTTAGAGGCAAACAAAATCACCAACGCGCTACCGATGACCGGCACCAGCAAAGTGATACCCGCGCCATCTTGCGATTTTTCAAACAAAAGCGCGGAAGCCAATATCAAAACGATGCCAATGGTTGCTAGAGTATCATTAGATTGAACTTGGACTTTTCTCATCACTAATGCGAGTAATGAACCGGTTGCCAGCTCCCAAGCACGAGAGAAGATCATGTAGAAGGCGAAATCAGGATCGTTGCTCGCATAGACAATAGTCATCAAACTCAGCGCAAATACCGCGACAAAAAAAGTCAGGAAAAACGCGTTTTTGCCACGAGCGAGTAGCATGAGTAGCAAAGGAATGACAATGTAGTATTGTTCTTCAACGCCCAAGCTCCAAGTGTGAAACAGCGGATTGGCTTGATCTTCTAAACCGAAGTAATTGTGGCCTTTTAAATACAGAAGAATGTTGGATGAAGAAAGAATAGAAGAGACTACGAACTGACCAACGTCTTTGTGTGCTTGTGGCAAAAACAGCCACCAAGACATCAAGTAGCTGACGGCAATCACCACCAGTAGCAGGGGAAGTATGCGGCGAATGCGTCGCTCATAAAAATCACCGAGGCTGAACTTCTGGTTTTCCAAATCGTTAATCACGATGGTGGTGATCAAATAGCCGCTGATAACAAAAAATACGTCGACGCCAATAAAGCCACCAGCGAACTGCTCAACTCCTGCATGAAACAAAATCACCAACGTGACAGCAATCGCCCTTAATCCGTCTACTTCCGCTCTGTAAGTCATATCGTGTCCCTCCAACATTCCGTTTAACGAAGTAGAGCAAAATATGAACCAAAAATAATGTTTATTTAAATCAGTGTCTTAAGGTGATTATTAAAATAAAAAGGTTGGGGAAATAACGAATTCCCAAATTGAATTTCAATATGGAAATTCCAGAAAGAGTGATGTTAGAAGCGCTAAATCAAAGAACGTAAAGCGCGAGACACATAAACTTCATTGAAAACGATAACGCTAAAGAAACGATGACAGAGAATACGATTCAGGAAAAAATTGCCAGCTTTACTTGTATCGAAGAAGCGTTGGATTACTTCGAAATCGAGTTTGATAGCCGATTTATCGAAAACAATCGAACCGAGTTGGTTAAGAGGTTTAACGGCTACTTAATCCTCACTAAACCGGATGATTGGTTTTCAGGCCGCCGCGCACTCAAAAACGCCTACTGTAAAGTACAACGCAGTTTACTAAGTAAAACGACGCGCTCTGCGTGCCGAGGTTGTACATCTTGTCAAAGACGTTAACCCTTGGTGGCTTGCCTAAAAAAGAACCCTGCATCTTGGCGTCACAGGGGGAAGAGCAAGGTTCTTTTGGGTTAGCTATTGGTTTGTCGTGAGTTGCGAATCAGCTTTACGCAGATGAATTAACCCGCATGATACGCAGGGTAGTCCACTAAGCCTTTTTCACCGCCGCCGAACAATGTGGCAGAGTCATGTTCTGCCAGTGGGTAGCCATGCTTGATGCGGCTTGGTAAGTCTGGGTTTGCAACAAACGGACGACCAAAACCGATCATGTCGGCTAAGCCACTTTCAATCGCGTATTGCGCCTTTTCTGCGTTGTAACGACCGGCATAGATCAGTGTGCCTTTATACGCCTCACGAACTGCGGTTTTAAAGGCGAGTGGAGTGTCTGGCGCGTCGTCCCAATCCACTTCTGCAATGTGAATGTAAACAACATTGAGTTTATCAAGCAGCGCAGCAGCAGCGGTGTAGGTGTCGACAGGTGTGCTATCAACGGTGCCGTTTAACGAAGTGAATGGTGCAAGGCGAACACCAACACGATCTGCGCCAATGGCTTGCGTCATCGCTTCGACCACTTCACCAAGAAAACGCAGACGGTTTTCAATTGAGCCGCCGTATTCATCGGTGCGGTTGTTCGCTTCAGAATCGATAAACTGGTTAACCAAGTAGCCATTTGCTGCGTGAAGTTCGACACCATCAAACCCAGCTTTTATCGCGTTTAATGCGGCTTGGCGGTATTCTTCAATAACATTCTTGATGTCTTGTTTGGTCATTTCACGCGGCTCAACCACGTCGACAAAGCCAGGTTCGTCAGTGCCATTGTCGATAAATACTTTCACGTTTTCCGCTTTAAGCGCAGAAGAAGAAATAGGTTGCTCGCCGCCGATGTTGTCAGGATGAGTCACACGACCAACATGCCATAATTGCGCGAAGATAACGCCGCGTTTCTCGTGCACTGCATCAGTTACTTTTTTCCAGCCAGCAATTTGCTCTGGGCTATAAATGCCCGGTGTCCACGCGTAGCCTTGACCCATTGGTGAAATTTGCGTGCCTTCTGCAACGATTAATCCCGCTTCGGCGCGTTGAGCGTAGTAGGTGGCCATCATGTCGTTGGCAACATTACCCGGTTGAGAGGCTCGAGAGCGCGTCATCGGAGGCATAACGATGCGGTTTTTTAATGAGAGAGAGCCAAGTTGAATCGGTTGAAATAATGCGTCTGTCATAGGAAACCTCGTTATTGTTTAGTTTGAATCAGTTCGATTGGGTAGCCGTCGGGATCTTTAATGAAGGCGATGTGCGTTTCTCCTCCTTTCATTGGACCGGGTTCGCGAGTGACGTTGCCACCAAGCGCTTTGATTTGTTCGCAAGCTGCGTAAATGTCTTCACACCCAAGCGCCATGTGTCCGAATGCGTTACCTAAGTCGTAACTGCCGGTATCCCAGTTATAAGTTAGCTCGATGGTCGCGCCATCTGGTTGATCAGGGCTACCAACAAACACCAGTGAGTAACGGTATTCTTGGTTTTCAAAACGATCCAAAACGCTCATACCCAGAACTTTTGTATAAAATTCGATAGATTTGTCTAGGTCAACAACACGGATCATCGTGTGGAGAAACTTCATAAGTCGCCTTTCATAACGTTGCGTAATCACGATGCAAACCTTATCGCCACTCTAAATAAACTGGAAATTATCGTTAATTATGAAAATGATTATTTAACGTTATGGATAATGAGGTTGTTGGCCCTACAACGTGCAAACAAAGATTACTCGCCGTTTCTTTTTAATAATTGGCATATGCTAATTACTCTTTTTACAAGCTGAGTACTTAACATGTCCGCAAACAGTCACTTTCATTCCACTCACGAATCTCATTATCAATGTGCGGTTTGTTCTTCAATCGATGCGAATCCGAACTCTTTGGCTGTGAACTACCAGTGCCTAGCCGATGGTTCTGTTGTCGGAGAGTTTCACGTTTTACCGCGTCATCAAGGTTACACCGACCTGTTGCATGGTGGCATTGCGAGTTCGCTGCTCGATGGTGCAATGACACACTGTTTGTTATTTAAAGACATTCAAGCCCTTACCGCGCAGTTGGATGTGCGCTACCATGCACCTATTGAGTTAGATGAGCACGTCACGATTACTGCACACTGTGAAGGTGAACGCCGCGGTATATATCAACTGGTGGCTCAATTACTGGTCAATAATGAAGTTAGAGTGACGGCAAAAGGGAAGTTTATTCGCCCTAAAGAGGCGTAAATAAAAACTCGTTCTACGGAGAGATAATGAAGAAATTTGATGAGTTGTACGCAATTGCGACGAGAAAATCTCAATATGACCAAACCAACACTTGGTTTAAAGGCGTAGAGACTTATCTGGAGGCCATTAGCAAAGAAGTCGATGAAGTCCGTGAAGAGATTCGTGAGGACCGCCTTTGTCATTTGGAAGACGAGTTAGGCGATGTGTTGTGGAACTATCTTAACGTATTAAAAGTGTTGGAAAGAGAAAAGGGCATAGATCCTGAGAAAGTACTCGAAAGAGCCTGCACTAAATACGAGCAGCGTGTATCTGCGATTGAATCGGGACGCAGTTGGGATGAGGTTAAACAGCAGCAGAAACAAGCCTTGAACGCGGAACATGAAGCCGCGCAGTTAGAGACCATGAAGAGCCAATAACTGCGCGTGATATTATTGAAGATGCGGCGGGATGGGGAAGCCTGATCAATCCTTCGTGCTATTGACGAGCAGCAGGTCACAAGGCGGTTGATCAAGTAACGTGTCTACAGTGCTGCCAGACCAAAATTGGGATGACATGCTTCGTTTACATGCGCCCATAATCAGAATTGCCGCTTGTGATTGCTTAACTGCTTTTGGTAACGCCGTTTCAGGGTTTCCTTCTGGCAGCAGTAGTGGTACTCGTGTTAACTTTTGCGCAGTAATAAAGTCCGTAATGCCTGCTTTTTGATTGCTCAAAATCTCTGCACGATAGCGAGATAGATAAGGCGCAACGTAGCGGCAGTAAACTAACGTCATTTTTCCGCTCAAGGTTTTTTCTAGCTTTGAGCCTCGCGATACGATGGCTCTATCTACGACTGATTTTGCATCTCCGCGATGAAGCGGATCTATCGCGCAAAGCATGTTGGCGTGAGAAGGCCATGAACGCTCACTTAATAGTAATAAATCACAATCGTTTTTTGCTAGCTCGGTGAGTAAGGTTTGAATTTCGTGCTTGTTAAAATGCCCCACGAGCAGTAAATCTGTGTGGTCGACAAGCCGTTTCGCGACTTGAGCAATCCAATGACTCCCTTTGAAATGCTCGTAAGAGAGTGTTGGCGTTTCAACTTCCTCTTCTTCACAAAGTTCGATAACGAAGTCTTTAAATTTTGATGTCCAAGCTTCAAACTCAGCTTGTCTCTTTTCTATATGGTCAGAGTTGAAACTAAGGAAATGCGCGAACGCGTGATCTTCACTCCGGCGGTGGTCTTCCACCAATACCACGATGGGTTGAGCCAGCGCTGTCGTAAACTGAATCACTTTACGAAGCACCTTACGACTTGGTAAGGCAGCTTGCTGAGTCAGAAAAAATACTGGTGCCATTGATTACTCCATTATCAAACGAGGCAAATGCGCCTAATGCACACTAAAAGTTTATACCATCCCCTTATACAAAGACGTTCTGTTTCTGCGAGCAAAATATAAATTCCGCAATTGTGCGCGCCATTGCCTAGAATTTTAACATCAGGATCTCATGCCTTTAGATAATAGATATCGTGTTGACACTAACGTGATGTCCAAGGAAATCGGTGACAATGATGATAGATTCCAGCCAATTACAAATTAATCGCAAAGTGCCTCATTTGCTTGCCGAGATCATTAAAGCGATAGAGTCGACCGAAGACCTCAGTTTTTTGAAAGACTATCAGGAAGCGCAAATCGCGAACATTTTGGAGTCGGTCAACATTGCTTATCGTAAACGCGTGATAGAAGCGGTGCCGCCAGAGAAGTACTGGACGGTATTAAATTTGCTGCGATACGACACCGCCAAGCACATTCATCAATCACTCAACAAAGAGCTGCAACATGAACGCTTAGCGTACATCACGGATTCGGAACTGATCATCTTTGCAGACTTTCTACCGACCGAATTTGTGGATGAGTACCTTATCGACCAAAGTGAAGAGTCGGTCGCGCACATTCAACAAGCATTGTCGTATGAAGACAACAAAGTAGGACGATATGCCGAGCCGTATTTTTTGGTCGCGAATCCTAAAAACAGCGTAGGAGGCATCAAAAACGAGTTGTTAAAACGTGGACAAAGCCCGGTGCGATTGATCATTGTGCGCGATGTCGGAGGCGTTATTGGGACGATAGAACCTCAAACCCTGTTGCTGCATGAGAACCATACCAAACTCACAGACTTGACCGCAGTCACGCCAATTCTGGAAGATATCCAAACGATTCAAAGCGTCAGTAAACAGGTCTCGATTGATGGTGGCGCGCATTGGTTTCCTATCATGGCTGGTGGCAAAATTATGGGCGTTTTGTCGATGGCGACCATCGCGATTACCTTGCGTGAACTCAGCCTACAAGCTGTAGTGGCAGAAAACGTACGAAGCGAAGAAGATTTGTTCACACCATTAACTGTGGCGACAAGGCTAAGAGCACTTTGGTTGGTGATTAATTTGCTGACTGCCTTTGTTGCCTCTGCCATCATTGGTATTTTTGATAATGTGGTCGAGCAAGTCGTTGCGCTTGCGATCTTAATGCCCGTTGTGGCGAGTATGGGCGGCATCGCAGGTAGCCAAACCTTAGCGGTGGCCATTCGGGGTATCGCACTCAACCATTTGCACCAAAGTAACTTGAAGCTATTGGTGAATAAGGAATTAAAAATCGCCACCATTAATGGCTTGATCATGGGATTAGTCATCGCGGGTGTCGTCTACATGGTGTTTGACTCTTGGCCATTGGCGCTTATTATCTGCTGCGCAATTTTTCTCAATAGTCTGGCGGCTGCGGCATCGGGTACGCTGATACCATTCACGTTGAAGAAGTTTAACATTGACCCCGCCGTGGCTGGCTCGGTAGTATTGACGACCGTTACTGATGTCGTCGGTTTCTTTGCATTCTTAGGCTTAGGTGCCATTTTCTTGATATAGAAAGCCAATTGACGCGCTAACCCGCTGAACCAATCTCTCCATTTTCCAACCCAATTTTTTGGGCAAGCTTGGTTCGCTCAAAATTCCTCCGTTTTTCATAAACGCTGAACACGCCGTTTAAGCTTTCATTTCATCAATATTTTTTTCACTGCTCATTTCTATCCCAAAACATTCCACTGCCGATCTCGCTTAACGCTGGCGTGCCAAATGCCAATTTCAAACGCCAGATCATGCCAATTATCTTGGCTGTACCCGCATTACTTCACTCAAACAAAAAAAATAAGGAAACAATTTTGAATAAACTCATCGTATTCACTGGTGGTCCCGGTGCAGGAAAAACCTCGGTAATCGAACAACTAAAAACACAAGGCTTTATCTGCTCGCCAGAAACAGGTCGTCACGTAATACAAAGGCAGGTTAC
Organism: Vibrio diabolicus; assembly: GCF_011801455.1. Taxonomy (NCBI): domain Bacteria; kingdom Pseudomonadati; phylum Pseudomonadota; class Gammaproteobacteria; order Vibrionales; family Vibrionaceae; genus Vibrio; species Vibrio diabolicus. The sequence continues at coordinate 841,658 of NZ_CP042452.1, forward strand.
GAATCACGGTTCAGCATTACCTTGGAATGACAAACAAGCCTTTCGAGACGAAATGATGAAGGCAGAAGTGAGCAATTACCGAGCTTTCAATGTCCGCCAGGGGGACGTGTTTTTTGATCGCAGTATTGTGGACGTATATGGCTACAGCAAGTTGGAACAATTGCCAATCTCGCATGAGCTCATCACGCATTGCCAGACGCTTCGTTATCATTCTCAAGTGTTCATTTTTCCACCGTGGTCGTCGATATTCAGCAACGATGAAGAGCGAAAGCAAGATTTTTCTGAAGCGGTCGCCACGCATAAACAGATGGTCGATGCATACCACAAGTTCGGTTATCAATTGTTCGAAGTGCCCAAAATGTCAGTCGAAGACAGAGTGGCGTTTATTCTCGACTCAGTCATCGAATAAGGCAGACAGATGAACAATGCAAACAAATGCGTAAGGCGATTGTGACAACGACGACAATATGCGTAAAGGGAGTTATTTATACTGGATAAAATTCAATAACTTAATTGAGCATTATGTCTTTTAAATATCTTACCTTATTGCTCGCAACGACGAGCATGAACAGCTTTGCTGATGTGGAGCTGCCTTCGGGGGATGATTGGTTAAACCATGTGACGAATGGCCTAGCCCCATATTGGATGATGGAAAGTGCGCATGGGCAACCTGCGGGGAATTTTCCGACATTTCGTTGTGATAACGGTGTCATTCTCGACCCACAAAAGCCGTGTGAAGAATTAAACAAAGGGTGGATTATCCCGCACTTCGATCGCGAATACACACGCATGAAATCGCGCCAAACTTACGCTTATGGCGTGCTTTTTCATCTTACGGGTGACAAACAAGCATTAGAGCTGGCAAAGAAAGGGGCTTATTACCTGATTGATCATCTACAAGATGAGAAAAACGGCGGCTTTGTGAGCTTTACGCGTAGTGGAAAACCGGGGATGGAGTGGCAACAGCGAACTTCTCAAGACCAAGCTTACGCCTTGGTGGGTTTAGCGATGTACTACTACTTGACGCAAGATCCAAAGGTTGAACAAGCACTTATCGACCAGCAAGCGTTTATATTTAAACAATACCGACGAAGCGATGATCGCGGTCTGGCGTGGGTTTTGAAAGATGGTGATGGAGAAAGTGAGAAGCAGCAAGAGTTAGTCGCTCAACTTGACCAAATCAATGGCTACCTGTTGTTAACGGCGCCACTTTTACCAGAACCAGCGCAAGCCAAGTGGAAACAAGATCTGGAGTGGCTGACGCAAGTGATGCTAGATAACTACCATTCCGTCAAAGAGCAGCGTTTTTATGGCGCGATACACCACAAAGCGGTAATGATGTCAGATGCGAAACACAATGATTTTGGACACACCATCAAAGCGTATTGGATGACGTATCTCACTGGTCAGTTGTTGGGGAAATCCAATTGGACAGAGTTTGGTTTCAAAGGAATGAAACACACGCTTAAACAGGCGCAATACCAGCAAAACTTTGAGCAAGTCAAAGCGTTCTTCTCGCCAGAATGGCAGACTAAATGGACGCAAGAGAGCATTCCTGCTTGGCAATCAAGACCGCACAAACACTATAGCTCGTCTTGGGAATGGGCAGAACTCGATCAAGCGGCGATGACGGTTTCTCTTGTCGATGATTCGATGAAAGAAACGTTGCAATATACATTACCCACCTTTATGGACGTGTGGGTGGATCATCAGTACGGAGGTGTTGGTCTGAATCCTAAATCAACCAAAGCGTTCCATTGGGGAAATGGTTACCACCAGTTTGAACATGCGTTGGTCGGATATTTGTACGCGCAACAAATGGCAAAACAGCCCGCCAAGCTTTACTACGCGCGACCAGCCGAGAGTAAAATGCCACTTAATCCATATTACTTTAACGCGGATATAAAAGCGCTTTCATCGCAAAGTGATGGAGTCACTACCGCAACGTTCACCAATATTCGACCATAACTTGGTCGATGGTGGTGTGGTGGTTAAAGTCTGCGTGCAAACTAACAAAACCCAATGGTAAACTGCGGGTCTGTTTTACATAGTATTTAAAGGTAATTTGATGAACCCGATTCTTGCGATGTTGAAAGAAAACAATATTAGCGACGAGCAAATCAACGAGCTATTTCAGGCGTTAACTCAAAACCCTCTGGCTGCAATGGCAACTATCAGCCAACTAGGTCTGCCACAAGATCAGCTTCAAGCGTTAATGGCGCAGGTAATGCAAAACCCTGTATTGATTAAAGAAGCAGTGGAAGAGCTGGGCCTAGACTTCTCCAAAGTAGTAGAAGCCAAAGCGAAGCTACAGCAGTAATCGAGTTTTCGATAAAAACAAAAGCCGCCAGAGCCAAATGGTTCTGGCGGCTTTTTTACATCAGATGAAAGGTACGCGACTCCAACGGGAAAGCGAATAGGTTGAGCTTAACTTGGTGCTTGCATAAAAAATTAAGTGCGATTCTAGTCACGTCGCATGAACTCACGGGTGCTATTGGAAATAAATGAATTGTTTCTAATACATAGAACGTATTAACATGGTTGCACTAGGCCCATATGAGTAAATTCATTGAATATACAATTTGAGAGAGAGGGTTTAGTTTTAAAAAATAATAGTTAGTTGGAATCTAGGTTAAATGAAAATAAATATATTTAAAAAGCTACAAGTTGTATTTCTTGTGGTGTCAGCATCTTTAATGGTGGGGTGTTCATCTATAGATGCGCATGCTGGTGGCGGATACGGAAAGCCGTTTTCAGGCACAGCGTTATCAGTCGCACGACAACCTTGCTATTTAAGATCTGATATTACTTCCATCGCGTTATATCCACTTTCATTGATTGACATTCCTTTGTCGTTAGCAACGGACGTTGTGTTTCTTCCTGTTGATTTAGTCATGGTAGCTACACCCACAACTAGTTATGGCGGCGTTGTTTCTCTAGGTTGTCCAAGCGGCAGCATGATCTAAAGTCTGATTTTATTGAAATAAATGGAAGGAAATGAAAGTGGAATCGAAAAATAATTACTCAACAGAAAACAACGCTCCCTCGGTGCTCTTTGTAACGTCGCTTTTGTGTCTGGCATCAGTTTGTTTGGCCATACTGCTATTTATTATTGAGTACATTTCTGGCATGGAAATGAACGGTGTCGGCTTTCTTGGGACGTTAATACCAGCGATGAGTGTAGGATATTATTTTGGCTATAAAACAGGGAATATAATGCCTTCGACAACGAGATGGTATTCAGTGCTGCTTTGGAATTTATCGAGCTTAGTGGTGTTTTCTCTCATCTTAATGTTTTTGGGCATCTCTATATTTGAAGTGATAGCGGAACTAGGCTGGTTCAGTATTATTATCGTTGTATTAACGTTAATAACCGTTTGTCTCGGGTACTTTATTTTCAAGAGTGGTGAAAAAATGGCGATTAAGGTTTTGCTAAAAGCGCAAAAGAGTGCGTAACTCACATATAACGAACGCTTAAAGATAGATACGTAAAAAAGACGCCAGCCATATCGCGCTGGCGTTATTGTTTTCTCTTTCTTTGTGCCTCTTTGGTCTCTAGCAAAATCGAATGTTTTAGACGAAACGGTCTTTCCACGAAAACTCAACATGTTTATGTCTGCCGAAACGTGTGTATAATTCGCCGGAAATTACGATTTACAGATAACGAAAGGTAAGTATGGCAGTCCTCGAAATTCTCTCCATTCCAGACCCAAGGCTTAAAGTAAAAGCAGAAAAAGTCACTGATGTATCGACAGTACAAACGTTGATCGACGATATGCTAGAAACACTTTACGCAACGGGCAATGGCATCGGTTTAGCTTCAACCCAAGTGGGCAGAAAAGAAGCGGTTGTTGTCATCGATATCTCTGACGAACGTAATGATCCTTTAATCTTAGTTAACCCAGAAGTGGTGAGCGGAGAAAACAAAGCACTTGGTCAAGAAGGGTGCCTATCTGTTCCCGAATACTACGCCGATGTAGAGCGTTACACATCAGTTGTTGTGTCTGCATTGGACCGTGATGGCAACCCGATTACAATCGAGAGCGATGAGTTCTTGGCGATTGTGATGCAGCACGAAATTGATCACCTATCTGGTAACTTGTTCATTGATTACCTTTCACCGTTAAAGCAAAAAATGGCGATGAAAAAAGTGAAGAAGTACGTAAAATCGCAAGCTAAGTAATATGAAAGGGAGTAACTCACAACCGCGAGTTACTTCCTTTTAAATCAAGAATAAGTAGAGTGCTTTATCTCGGTTTTTTAGGGACATAACGCTTTACGACCTTCATAAGCTTCTGAAATGAAGAACAGTCCATATGTGACTCATGAGGACAGGAAGCAACATGGTTTAGGCTGTCTCGAACCGCTTTCAAACGTTTTATTTGCTCATCAATTTCAAGCGCCTTTTTCGCCAGTAAGTCACGATCAATGTATGCTTCTGAGTGATTCAACATTTCCGCCATTTCGTTAAGTGATATTCCAGCGATACGCCCTAAACTAATTAAGTTGAGTTTATTGAGTACCTCTGGTGTATATTGACGTCTCAATCCATTCCTTCCTATCGAGCGAATTAACCCTAACTGTTCGTAGTATCTGAGCGTTGAGGTCGGCAATCCTGATTTTTTAACCACTTCTGCAATATCCATATTATTCCTCATTGACTTCAAGTTGTAGCATGCAACTAAGACCTTAACAAATCAAAAACTTGAGGAGCGAAAAATGCTGTTTTTAATAGGATTACAAGCGGCGCTAATAGGGATTGGTGCGACTTTGATAATGGATTTATGGGCTTGGCTACAAAGGAGAGTGTTTGGTATTCCCTCACTAAACTATGCATTGGTTGCGCGCTGGGTTTTATATATGCCCAAAGGAAAGCTTATGCATGCGCCAATTATGGCAACAGACGCGATGTCGGGAGAAAAAGCACTCGGTTGGTTTTTGCACTATGCCATTGGTGTTGTTTTCGCTTTGGCTCACATTGCTGCTTTTGGGCATCATTGGTTGGTAGAGCCTAGTCTAGTGCCCGGCTTAGCCACTGGTGTGGTCACGTTGGTGTTCCCATTTTTTGTCATTCAACCTTGTCTAGGATTTGGTTTTGCTGCCAGTAAAACCCCAACACCTTGGAAAGCCCGTTTTCTTAGCACATTGGCGCATTTGGCTTACGGCTTGGGTTTATTCATAGCCGGGTTTGCAATCAAAGTGGCGAGCCAGTATTTTGCATAGGGAATATGAGCATCATGCAAACGAGTCTTTTTTGTTTTTATTTATGATGCTCAACTCTTGGACTTTTTTGGCGCGTTGCTCATAGTGGGCCGATATGTTTGAGGTCTGTCGTATTTATCCAAGACGTAAAGTCGGCGAACATTTAACATTACCTTAACGCCAGAATGGCAAGCGGTTTACCAAGAAAAATTAAAATTATCTGGTTTGACATAAAGAATATTAAGGGTTTCAGATGGCTTCAAAAGTGGCAGGGATATCAATACTGAGCTTATTGGCAGCGCCAGTTGCGATGGGAGAAACAGCCAGTGCTTATGATTTATGTTTGCTAGACAAAATTAAGCAAAGCAAAGGTGAGGAAACCATAAAGAGCATTCGCGCGCAGTGTGAGCTCGATGCAGTAACAAGTACAGTGCCCGCTGATCCAGAAATTGAAGAACCTGAGGAGCTTCAGGAAAGCTTGGTCGACAAACGTTTGGAATCAGAACGAGAAAACGCCTTTGAACCATTTAGTTTGGTGGCGCATCGTGTTAACTACATCTTGCCGTTCACTTACAGTGATCGCGTAAATAAGCGTGCTTATGCGGACACTAAGTACGGAGATGAGCTGCGTAAGGAAGAAGCGGAGTTCCAAATTAGTTTTAAAGTGCCAATGAACTACGACGATTTGTTGTTTGATGGGGATGGTTTGTTCTTTGGTATGACGCTAAAGTCATTTTGGCAGGTGTATACAGGAGCAGCATCGCGTCCATTTCGTGAAACCAATTATCGTCCTGAGCTTTTTTATTATACCCCGACAGACTGGAAGCCACTTGATGGCTCGACTTGGTTAGGTTTTGGTATTGAACATGAGTCGAATGGGCAGAGACAAGAGTTATCGCGCAGTTGGAATCGTGTTTACGCCAACTTAACCTTTGCGAAAGACAATTTTGCGGTTTCTCTTCAACCGTGGTGGCGTATACCTGAGGATGAAAAAACATCTCCGAATGATCCTAAAGGTGATGATAACCCGGATATCGAAGATTACATGGGGCACTTTGAGCTATCGAGTGCGTACAAATGGAATGGTTATGAGTTTACCTTCTTGGGCCGCCAGAACTTCCAAACGCATAAAGGCGTTGCCGAATTAGGGGTGTCATTTCCGATCTGGGGCAAACTTCAGGGATACGCACAGTACTCGACGGGGTATGGTAAGAGCTTGATTGACTATGATCATAATCAGCAGCGTATTGGTGTTGGTATCGCGATCAACGGTGTTCTGTAGTTTTTCGGTAGCTCAATAGAAATAAACGCTGGCAATTGAGATTTCAGTATTTAGAATGCGTGGCTGAAATTGATTTCCAACCTAGAGTGATTTTATGCTTCGTGATTACACCTTCGATTGTCTTGTAACCATGCCTCGTCATGAACTGGAAGAGTTTAGTGCTCGCATGATCAGTAAAATGGTGCCTGAAGACGTGATGAATGAGCTATTTACTTTCGATCAAGAAGAAGTGGATAGCGAAGACCGTATGTTGTCTGCACGTCTTGATGCCATGTTACGCATGACAGCAATCGCACTGAGTGAAATTCAACAAGCGTTTGATGACTCAGACAATGCGAAGCAAAATAGCGAGCGAATGACGCGACTGGTTCTTTGGCATTTCTATGCGATTTCATTCCATTTGGAAGAGGCGATCACGTTAGAAACACACTGTGCACTAGTGGAAAAGCTACTCGAAAATACACCTTCGGATGTTTTTGATTGGGTAAAAACATTGACGGAACTTCTGCACACTTACGCTGAAATCAACGCGAAAGAAAACCCTCAAGACTAAGGTTTTTGTCGTTAATCCTTCAGTAAACAAGGCGAGCCATCCGGTTCGCCTTGTTTTATTTTTGCATCTGTAAAATCCGCAGTTTTGTACTTTTGACGTACACCACAAGCCTCGCTTTAGGTTCGCTTCTCACTAGAGAATAGGGCGATTCCTTCTTACACTAAAATCAAAGTGTTTGTTTTCGAACACTTTAATGCGTCATTAAGGTGTGTCTTCCAATCCACTTAAATACGGATAATTTATGTCGGAGAACGTTCTGGTTTTTAAATTTGAGCCTATTTTGAAGCGTATATGCCTTCTATCTCGGCTACATTTTCGTTGCGGGCGTAAATAATGGACCCGTTAACGCAAGGTTTACTTGGCGCTGCTTTGCCACAGTCTGCAAGTAACAAGCGGCACATTGTGGCTGCTGGCGTGTTAGGCGTGGTTTCAGGGATGGCACCGGATTTGGATGTACTTATCCGTTCATCAACTGACCCATTGCTGTTTTTGGAATATCACCGACACTTTACCCATTCATTGTTGTTTATCCCTTTTGGCAGCTTTCTCTGTGCTTTAGTGTTGTATCCGTTGTTAGCAAAAAAGCGAGGACTAAGCTTCCGGCAGAGTTGGTTTTATTGTGCCCTTGGTTATAGCACCCATGCGCTGTTAGATGCTTGCACCAGCTATGGGACTCAGCTTTTTTGGCCGATAAGCAACACACGCTATGCCTGGAATACGATCTCTGTTATCGATCCCGCTTTCTCACTTCCGATTTTGATCCTGCTTTTCTTTGCCGCACTGAAGCGAAATCGAAATTACGCGCGTGTCGCATTTCTATGGTCTCTGGCTTATCTGACTCTTGGGGTTATTCAACGAGATAGAGCAGAAGCGGCCGGGTGGAAAATCGTCCAAGAGAGACAGCACAGCGCTTTGCAGCTAAAAGCAAAACCAACCTTCGGGAATCTTTTGGTCTGGAAAGTGATTTATGAAACGGAAGATAACTACTATGTGGATGCGGTAAGAGTGGGGCGTTCAATAAAAATCTACCCAGGCGAATCCACACCAAAGCTCAATGTGAAGACTCAATTTCCATGGCTCGATCCGCAATCGCAGCAAGCGAAAGACATCGAACGTTTCCGTTGGTTTTCAAATGGTTTTGTAGCGCAAGACCCGAATAACGAAATGCGAATTGTTGACGTGCGTTACTCCATCGTTCCAAACCAAATTAACGCGCTGTGGGGCATCAATCTATCCCCAAAAGCCAGCGCGGATGAACACGTCGAATACACTGCTCATCAAGGTAGTACAACGGAAGACCGCCAAACTTTTCTCAATATGCTTACGGATTTTGAGTGATGGTTTTTACTTTGGGTACCGATGCGGTGTCGTAATAACCATCACGCTGACTGAAAGTCCTTCACTAGGGTAGGCTTGCTGGCGAAGAAAACTTTGCCAAACAGAGACTTGTACTTCCAGCCAAGAGACAACAGTCGTTTTGCTAAGCTTTTGTTTTCAATGATAGCGACCTCAACGCCTTGGTAATGATATGGATGGCTTTTAATGTAGTCGATAAATGCAGTAAGCACACCTTGCCCGCGAACGGAGGGCGCAAAGTTGACTGCAACAATGGAAAAGCGCTGACTGCCAACAGGGCAACGGACAAAGCAGTGTCCAAGCGGATGAGTGATGGTCTCGGAAAACTCAGGAAACGCGCGAGACTCTAATTCTTGAGAAAGCGCATCGTATTGCTGACATAAATGATAAAAAAGTTGTTTCGCTTCACTGTTCATCTCGGTGCCACTTACTTGTAACTTGGTTTAAAGGCATTGATTTCACGAACATTGTAACCATAGGCAGCAAGACAAAACGCGGTGAATTTTTACAGTGGTAATTTCCTATTTTTGAAACCTAACTTGTTACAAATGAAGTTGATTGGATTTTATATGGTACTTGGGGATGAGTGTTTCTAGTTGAAGGGAGAGTACGCTGGTTACTGGATTCTTACCGGAGTTCCTGTATTAAAACGAGAACCACTTGGTTTAATGCCGCTCGTTTAACTACGAGTGGCATCTTTTTGTATTTCGTTATCTTGTACAGCGGCGAAGGTGCGTGATATAGGATCTTCTATCCTAGCTCTTTATGGTCAAAATTGTCTCTTTAACCACTCCTCAGCACGTTGCTATTAGATTCCTAGTCTCGCCAAGGCTCGCTGGAATGACACAAAAACATCGTTAAGCTATTGGCATTAAATCACTTGGTCCGTTTTTGCTTATTCTTGAGGGCTTAACTAGGCGTTACTCTAAGTGCTTAAATTGTAACGCCACGAGTCGCTGATACAACTCACAGCTTTGCATTAATGATTGGTGGTTACCAACATCGACTAACTCACCATTGTCCAGCACCGCTATTTTATCCGCATGTTGGATAGTCGAAAGGCGATGAGCAATGATAAGTGTTGTGCGTCCTTTCATCAGTGCTTCAAGTGCTTGCTGAACGTGATGTTCACTTTCACTATCAAGGGCGCTGGTAGCTTCGTCTAGTAGTAAGATTTTTGGGTCTTTTAGAATCGCGCGGGCAATCGCAATGCGCTGCTTTTGACCACCTGATAGTCTAACGCCGCGCTCGCCTAAAAAGCTGTGATAGCCTTCGGGAAGCTTCTCAATAAACTCATGGGCATGAGCTTTTTTGGCGGCTTCGATGACTTGTTCATCCGTGGCTTCTGGATTGCCGTAGCGAATATTGTGGAACACATCATGGCTAAACAGCGCTGGCTGTTGTGGTACGAGTGCCATTTGGCGTCGAAGCTCTTTTGGGTCGAACTGTCGAATATCTTCGCCACCAAACAACACTTGCCCCTGTTGTGGGTCATAAAAGCGTTGCAGCAATTCGAATAGTGTTGTTTTACCTGCACCAGAAGGGCCAACCAACGCCAATACTTTGCCTTGTTCTGCGGTTAGATTTAATTCTTTGATAGCTGGTTGATTTGGGCGAGAAGGGTAGTTGAAACTCACCGAATTAAAGTTAACCTCAGCAGGCATATCCGGACGGACAGGCAAATGGTTGCTTGGCGCTTTAATATCGCTGTCTACTTGAAGAATCTCAATCAGTCGCTCGGTAGCACCTGCGGCTCTTTGCAGTTCACCCATGACTTCGGAAATGGTTGCAGTCGATGAGGCAACCATAATGGCGTAAAACACAAACGCTGCTAGGTCTCCCGCAGACATCTTTCCGTGAATCACATCGCTGCCGCCAACCCAAAGCATGCCTGCAATTGCGCTGAACACAATCACAATAACGCCTGATATCAGGATTGCGCGTTGTTTTACTCTCTGTCTGCCCACTTCATACGCTTTTTCCACCTCGACAGCGAAAGCCGCTCGTTCGTACGGCTCTGAGCTAAAACTTTGCACGGTTTTAATATGTTCTATCGCTTCACCTGCGTAGCTGCCGACATCGGCCATTGAGTCTTGACTTTGGCGAGAGAGCGCACGCACGCGTCGTCCATAAAACAAAATCGGAACCAAAACCAAAGGCACAGAAGCAAGCACAATCAGCGTGAGCTTAACGTTGGTGGCAAACAACATTATGATGGCCCCAAAGCACATCAAAGCGCTACGCATCGCCATCGAGAACGATGAACCAATAATGCTTTGCAGCAACGTGGTATCGGTAGTCAGGCGCGACATAATATCGCCGCTACTGTTGGTCTCAAAATAGCTCGGATGCAGCGTAATCACATGGTTAAACACTGAAAGGCGAATATCCGCACTGACGCGCTCACCCACCGAAGAGACAAGGTAAAAGCGAAAGAAGGTCCCAATGGCAATACACAATGTGACACCGACAATAAACTGAATCGCATTGGTAAGCTCTTGCAATGATTGCTGAGCAAAGCCTTGGTCGATAAGAATACGTACTCCATAGCCAACGGATAACGTCAAACTTGCCGTCGCGACAAGGGCAACCAAAGCCGCCGCAACCCGCCATTTATAAGGTGCAATAAAGGTGTTGAGTTTAAGAAGAATGCTGAGATTTTTGTTATTTTTTCGGCTCATGAGTGACTCACAAAGCGTTTTAGGTACCTGGCATAGTAAGCCAGTTTGGTTGGTGAGACCAGCGAACTGCCGCATTCAGATTAGGAAGTTCACTGGGATAGCCAATATTGCATCGAAAATCACTTAAACGTGTAAGAGACGAGAATCAGCTTTTAGCTAGGAGGGGGTTAAGCACGGCTTTTGGCGAGTAGCTGGTCGACTTTTCCTTTTGCTGTTTTACTAACCGTTTGCATCAACTGAAAACTTGGCTTAACGATACCTGAGTTTTCTATCCCTTCGACCATTAAGAGCCAAAGCTTGGCTGTCATTTGCGCATCGGATAGTGCACGGTGGAAAACACCGTCGTTGTCGATATTTTTATAGCGAACAAGTTCACCTAGCTTGTGTGATGGGGCATCTTGAATGAGCCGTCTTGCTACCAGTAAGGAGCAAGCAAACTCCCCCGAATAACTACAGTTGATTCGTTCAAGCTCTGCATCTAAAAATCGTTTATCGAATGAAGCGTTATGAGCGATAAGGTTCTCGCCAGCAATGAACTCACTAAATGACGCCATTACCTCTTCGCAGCTTGGTGCCGATCGCAACATATTGTTGGTAATGCCGGTGTAGTTCTCAATGAAAGAACTCACTCTGAAACCGGGATTCATGAGTTGCTGAAAACTATCGACAACCTCGCCATTGACTAACTTTACTGCACCAATTTCTATTGCGCGATCACCTAAAGTAGGAGAGAGACCTGTGGTTTCAAAGTCGAGTACGACCACAGAGTTTGCTTGAGGCATAAAATTTTCCAGCTGAGTAATATTGCGCAAGAGTATTATTGAAAGCGACAGAAAAAGAAAGGCGAACACAATGGTGAATATCTGTCTATCTTTACTCCACAAAGTCAGTGTTCGTCGTTCACTGTTTATGGACAGGTACGTTCTGGCTTACCCATCGCGGCTTGTGCGGTAGCCTTATATTTCAAATGTTTTTCGGCTTTTCGATTCATTTCAATTAAGCATTAACTTTCGATATAAAATACTGATTATAAATTGATTTTATAAATCAACTTCGGCATCATTCGCGGCTTGATTTTGAAGATGAATATCATCACGGCAAAAAATTAGAACAACTTATAATGCGAGGCTAGGGAACGATGGAACAAATGAAAAATCACTATTTAGAGATACCTGAAGAAAGAAAATTGCGTATTTTTCGTGAAGAAGATGAAGATTTCTACAGCTTCTGGGAAAGAATGCTTGATGAAAAACAATCTTTTTATCAGCAACCTCTTAAAAGAATGAAAGGCGATGCTTGGGATTCGCTTCAGGCATTTTTTACTGCTTCAAAATATGGACAACATCAGGCCTCGCCAGCTTATATAAAAAGAGCGCTTGAGTTACTGAATAACGTATACTTACTGGCCAATCATTCAGACCAAGTTGTTGAATTCTCCGTTGGGCACCGACATTTTTCGGAAGTAGGTGACCGTTCTGTTGCAGGGGGAACGATGGATGCTTGGTTGGATGAAATCTGTTTAGCGATGGCAGCGAGAGATTGGCGCTGTGTAGAGCTGATGACCATCATGGATGAATCATTAGTGTCTATAAAGACACCGTTTAATGTTGCACTGGTCGAGTTCGTTAAAGGTGTATTTAGTAATTCATCAGCGCTACCTGCGTTATTGCAAACTGTGATGGAGAAATCCTCCCCGCAATATTTAGAATCAACCAGGGTGCCCTATGTACATTCTTTGTTTATTCCTTTTGTGAATGTGTTTGTTGCCATTATCGATGGCGATGAGTCACATTATCAAGAAGCACTGAGAGATGCGTTAGAGGCGCATTACCAGTTCTACATGAATGAAGATGTTCGCTATTTGCCAAAAGGAAATGTTTCTCTGAAACTGACTGGTCTTGCTGCATTAGCATACGATAAGTATGGCTGGACGATTCCAGAAACCGCATATTTACCGAAATGGCTCGTTTACGGTGAACATGATCTCTGTTCTAAATAAATCATTCGGAGGCTGGCCCTCAAGCCCACTCGGAGTTGCAGCTCGGAGGCATACACAGAAAATACGCCTCGAAAAAGGTCGTTTTTTAATCGACCACTCGGTAGTAAGGCATAAACTTATCAATATGCGAGCTTACTAACACGCCATACGTGACACTTCATGTATTCTTAGCCGAAGCGAAGAAGAGGATTTATCAATGTCAAAAAGCTCCAAGCTTCACAATGAAGACAAACTGGTCAAGAAGGCACTAGAGATTGGTGGGAAGATGGCGAAACTACAAGGTTTTGACCTTCCACAGTCACCACAACCTCTGAGAGTAAAAGCGATTTACCTATTCTTGGTCGATGCCAAACAGATCACGCCACTACCGGAAAGCAAGCTAGACGGCGCAAGCATCAAACACCGACTGGCAGTCTGGATACACAGTGCATTGCCAGACAACGACCCTCTAAAGTAGAAAACCTTATAAGTCATATAGGTCATTAATTAACAAGGCGAGCCAAATGGTTCGCCTTGTTTGATCTTGGCGAGTGCACCGAGGTCTTTTTGCGTGGCGGTATCATTGATTTACAAAACAGAATCAAAAGGACTAAAGATAAATCCCGATAAGCGCTACAATGCAGGCGTTGCGAGAGTGCAACCAAGATTACTCATTTACAGAAGCCTTGAAGTAACCATACATGTCTAAAGATTTCGAATTCACTACAGAATACATACTCGACAAACCTTTCTTTGCTGAGTGTTATGATCAAACTAGCCAGCCAACGAAGTTCCCACAAGCGTACTTAAAAGGGATACTGTTTCTTATCTTTGGTGTGGTCTTATTAGAGTTTGAACTGCTACCTAACGGTTATGTCGGTTGGTTCTTTATCGTATTGAGTGTGATTGAAGCGTGTAGCGTTTACTTCAAAAGAACTTGGTGGCTGTGGCGTCAAACCATCAGCTCAAGTCGCGGCAGTAAAGTGGCTTTTGAAGTGAATGCAGATGGCGTGCGCTACAAAAGTGGTAAAGTTGACCGCAGCCTCGCTTGGAATGATATCGACCAACTGGAACAAACTGATTTGGGATTTATCCTTCACCTTGGTAAACAACGCCAATACATCAGCAAATCTTGCTTAAACGAAGAAGTGACCGCGTTTATGGTAGAACAGCACGCGGCATCAAAAGCGAGCTAACAAATTTACATCAAGCTGGAATGAGCGATCTAAAAAGTAGGTGATATATGATCGAACATCATAACAAGTGCTTGGTTGATTCTGAATCAACTGGGTTTGATGTACAAAGCTAAAAAGGTTTAGAGATTTCTCTTTCGGAGAAACTGCTTCGGTGTCATGCGCGCAATCTGCTTACATTCTCTAGTCATGTGTGCTTGATCAGAAAAACCTTGCTCCAGCGCCAACTCCGATAAAGTAAGATCGGGTTGCGCTCGGAGTAGTTCTAAAGTGTGCTTCACTCGTTTAATACGTTGGTAATGTTTAGGAGTAATCCCCAACCATTTCTGAAAATTGCGCTCTCTCTGGCGCTGACTGAGCGTCCCTGTAGGCTGGTCAATGATGTGGCGGACGTATTGTGGTTCATATTCCTCAATCAGTGCTTGAACCCAGCGATACAAAGTAGAAATCCTTGCAGACGGCGAACGCGCTGTTTGCAGAGACTCAAATGTTGCTAGCGCAGAAGAAGCCAAAGGGTGGTCATCTTGAATCCGCAATAGCTGTTCTAGGCGTTTACCAAATAGTTGATAACCAACAGCAGGATGAAAGCGTACGCCAGTCATCACCGCGCCTGGCGGTAGGCAGACTTGATGTGCCAGAATGCTTACAGGTAGTAGGACAACCCCTGGCGTTTGCCACTCACCATCCATTTGTACTTCATTCTGTAAAATGAATACCACACCTGTACCAGCATCACTGAGTAATTGTTTACGTACGGTTTGCGTCGTATCAGGTTTGACGGATGCTGACCAAATGGCTTGAACATAGCCAGCTAAAGCCCTTTGAGGTTTTAAAATATCAAATTCTAAGTTCAAATGAATCATCCTATTTAACCTCAACTTAAATGAGAAAGTGATACACATGTACTTTTCATCATATTAAGTTGAGGAATAAGCAGTGACTTATATGTAAAAACTGTCAGATAGAATTATCTAGGTTTATAGACTCCAACCTTTGGCTTAAATGCCTTAACTATTCGGTTCCAACTGTTGATCGCGTTGATCGCAATTGTTAGGCTGACCATAGCTTCTTCTCCGAAGGTATTCAAGGTCAGCTGATAGGTATCATCATCTACTGGTCGGCCAGCAGTTAGTAATTCAGCCCAGCCTAGTGCAACGTGTTCTGCATCGCTGTAGAATGGCATATCTTTCCATGCACTAAGCCCCCATATGCGTTCCGGCTTTTCACCTAACTTAAGCGCATCTTTACTATGCATGTCGATACAAAATGCACATTGATTGATTTGCGATATGCGTAACTTAACCAGTTCCCATATGATCATGTTCATGGTTTCTGATTGGCTAAATTGTTGATGGAAGTAAGCTTCCTGAGCGTATAGGATTTCTATTGCCTTTGGCGCTACTTCAATATAGTTGAGTCGTTTTTTCATGGTCATTCTCCTCTGTTTTTCACATAATAAAAAACGCTCTTAGCAAAAGATTGAAGATTTTCGACATGCACTCAATAAAGTTAGATAAAGGAGTGAACGAAGAAAGCGAAAAACGATGTCTATTTGATGCTATGCGTAAACATTCGTATTGTGTGCCTTACACTTTTGCAAGGCGTTACGTGCTTTCTAGAAAAGTCTCAAAATAGCGTACAATTAGCGTTTTGACACAGCGGAAATCATCATGTCCAAAACTGTTCAGCAGCAAATCGGAAACATTGCTCTAGTCGTTGAAAATTACGACGATGCTATCGAATTTTATACTCAAAAACTTCAATTCACTCTGGTTGAAGATACCAACCTAGGAGGTGGTAAACGCTGGGTTCAAGTTTCTCCTCCAAACTCCAATGGTACAAACCTACTTTTAGCTCAAGCGAGTACCCCGGAGCAAACGCATGCAGTAGGAAATCAAACAGGTGGTCGTGTTTTCCTGTTTCTGCAAACTAATGATTTTTGGCGTGACTACGAGTTGATGAAGAAAAATGGTGTTGTATTTAATGAAGAGCCTCGTGTGGAAGAATACGGGACAGTGGTGGTGTTCCAAGATCTCTATGGTAATAAATGGGACTTACTGCAACTGAACTGAGAAACTACACAGCACCTGCATAACATAGTGTTCATGAGGAGTTTCCAACAAGCTTTTAAGGTTCTGAGATATTAGTGCTAATTCTAAGGTTCTCAGAAGTTACAATATTTCTAAATCACTTTTGTGCAAACAATAACTAGTTATCATTCCTTCTTGATGTACCAACAAATGTCAGGGCGGCACACCAAAAACAAAAAGGCGAACCAAACGGTTCGCCTTTGTCTATTTAGATGCTACCAAAAATTAATCTTCGTAGTTATCGATTCTTGGGCACGAGCAGATTAGGTTACGGTCGCCGTATACGTTATCTACGCGGTTTACTGTTGGCCAGTACTTCCAAGATTTGGTCGCTTTAGAAGGGAAGCAGCCAAGCTCGCGAGAGTAAGGACGGTCCCACTCTTCAGCAGAAAGGTCAACTTGCGTGTGTGGCGCATTAACGAGAGGGTTGTTCTCTAGTGGCCATTCACCGTTTTTCACTTTTTCCATTTCTTCGCGGATAGCGATCATCGCATCACAGAAGCGGTCTAGCTCTTCTAGATCTTCCGATTCCGTTGGCTCAACCATTAGCGTGCCCGCTACAGGGAACGACATAGTTGGTGCGTGGAAACCGTAGTCCATTAGACGCTTCGCAATGTCTTCTTCGCTGATGCCTGTTTCTTCTTTCAGTGGACGAATGTCGATAATACATTCGTGCGCTACACGACCATTTTTGCCACGATAAAGAACAGGGTAGTGTTGGCGAAGTGTTTCCATCACGTAGTTTGCGTTCAGAATTGCTACTTTTGTTGCATCTGTTAGGCCTGCTTCGCCCATCATTGCGATGTAAGCCCAAGAGATAGGTAGGATAGAAGCGCTACCCATATCTGCTGCTGATACTGCAAAATCTTCGCCTTCTACGCCGTCTTCAATATGGCCTGGTAGGAAAGGCGCTAGGTGAGATTTCACTCCGATAGGACCCATACCCGGACCGCCACCACCATGTGGGATACAGAAGGTTTTGTGTAGGTTTAGGTGAGAAACGTCTGAACCGATGAAGCCTGGTGATGTTAGACCAACCTGTGCGTTCATATTAGCGCCGTCTAGGTAAACCTGACCGCCAGCGGCATGAACCATTTCACACACTTCTTTCACTTTCTCTTCGTAAACGCCGTGCGTAGAAGGGTAAGTGATCATAATGCTTGATAGGTTGTCTTTGTGCTTCTCGATTTTCGCTGCTAGGTCGTCGATGTCGATGTTGCCTTCTTCATCACACTTAACCACGACAACTTTCATTGACACCATAGATGCTGTCGCAGGGTTAGTACCGTGCGCAGAGCTTGGGATCAAACATACGTTGCGGTGACCTTCGCCACGGCTTTCGTGGTAGCGTTGAATCGCGATAAGACCTGCATACTCACCAGATGCACCAGAGTTTGGTTGTAGTGAGAATGCGTCATAGCCAGTGATTTCACATAGCTTTTCTTTAAGGTCTTTTGCGAGTGCTGCGTAACCAGCTGCTTGTTCTGCTGGTGCGAACGGGTGGATCGAACCAAACTCAGGCCAAGTGATTGGAATCATCTCTGCCGCGGCATTTAGCTTCATCGTACAGCTGCCTAGTGGGATCATGCCGTGCGTTAGCGAGAAGTCTTTGTTCTCTAGCTGTTTCAGGTAACGCATCATTTGCGTTTCGCTGTGATGCGTATTGAATACAGGGTGAGTCAGGTATTCTGTTGTGCGGCGTAGCGCTTCTGGAATTGCCGCAAACTCGTTGCCTGCGATTTCCGTCGATAGTGCTGCTACGTCTTCTTTTACACCAAAGACTGCAAATAGTGCTTCTACATCAGCGACCGTGGTTGTTTCGTCACAGCTAATACCTAGCTTGCCAGGTAGTAGACGTAGGTTAATGTCTGCTGAAAGTGCTTTTGCGTAAAGCTCTTCTGTTTTTGAACCTGTGTTGATCGTGATGGTATCGAAGAAGCTGTTATGAGCAAGTTCAAAGCCGCCTTTGGTTAGGCCAGCGGCGATAATCGCAGTCATATGGTGTGTACGGCGAGCAATAGTGCGTAGACCTTCTGCGCCGTGGTAAACCGCGTAGAAAGACGCCATGTTCGCTAGCAAGGCTTGAGCGGTACAGATGTTCGATGTCGCTTTTTCTCGGCGGATATGCTGCTCACGAGTTTGCATTGCCATGCGCAGTGCTTGGTTACCGTTGGTATCGATAGAAACACCGATAACACGACCTGGCATGGTACGCTTGTGTTTGTCACGCGTTGCCATGAATGCTGCGTGTGGACCGCCGTAACCCATAGGAACGCCAAAACGTTGTGCAGAACCGATTGCTACGTCTGCGCCCATTTCACCAGCAGGCTTCAATAGGGTAGAAGCAAGCAGGTCAGTCGCAACAGTGACAAGCGTTTTGTTTGCTTGCGCTTTTGCGATGATGTCCGTTAGGTCACGAACTTCACCTGTTGTGCTTGGGTATTGAACTAAAGCGCCGAACACGTCTTGCTCTGGTAGGGATTCTAGCGAACCAACCAGAACTTCAAAGCCGATGAATTTTGCACGAGTTTTTACTACTTCTAGCGTTTGTGGGTGAACATCGTCAGCCACAAAGAATACGTTACTCTTGCTCTTACCTGCGCGCTTACACAGAGTCATTGCTTCTGCTGCCGCTGTTGCTTCGTCTAGCAATGAGGCGTTCGCGATTTCCATACCAGTTAGGTCGATGATCATTTGTTGGAAGTTTAAAAGGGCTTCCAAGCGACCTTGAGAAATTTCAGGTTGGTAAGGTGTGTAAGCAGTATACCAGCCAGGGTTTTCTAGCACGTTACGTAGAATGACGTTTGGAGTAAACGTGTTGTAGTAGCCCTGGCCAATGAATGTACGTTTAATTTGGTTTTGTTTAGCAAACTGCTTCATCGTCACTAGCATGTCTGCTTCGCTTTTCGCTTCTGCCAACGTCATTGGTTGCTCTAGGCGAATTTGTGCAGGCACAGTTTCTTCGATGAGGGCGTCAAGGCTTACCGCGTTGATGGCATCCAACATTTTTTGTTGGTCTGATTTGCTTGGTCCGTTGTGGCGTCCAACGAACTCATTTTGTGTGCTGAGGCTTTGAAGTAATTCAGTCATTGTCCTTTACCTACTCCTTGGCTCGGGTAACGGAAATGGTCGTTAGTGACACATTTAATTATACGTCCGAACCTAGAAAAAAAGCTGCTCTCTAAACAGGCTAGGGAACAGCTTTCGTCACATCCTAATTACTCTTCTTCGATAGAGTTTAGGTATTCTTCCGCGTCTTTTAAGTCATCCAACTCAGATGGGTTTGAAAGCTTCACTTTCACAATCCAACCACCTTCGTACGGTTCTTCGTTGATTAGCTCTGGGCTGTCTTCTAGTTCTTCGTTGATTTCTACGATTTCACCGGTAACAGGAGAGTAGATATCTGACGCTGCTTTTACAGACTCAACCAAAGAGAAGCTTTCACCTGCTTCTACTTCATCTTCTACGTCTGGTAGGTCAACGAATACTACGTCACCCAACATTTCTTGCGCATGCTCAGAAATACCAAGTGTTACTGTGCCGTCACCGTTGTCACGTACCCACTCGTGGCTATCTGTAAACTTCAGTGTTTTGTCCATTGCTTAATCTCCAAATAACTTGTCAGGAATTATTGTGATTTTTAAAAAAATCGTTTATTGGTAAAGAGGGAAGCGACTGCAAAGTTCTTTTACTTCTTTGCGAACGCGTTTTTCAACGTCTGCGTCACCTTCTGGGTTGTTCACCAAACCATCCAGTACGTCACCAATCCAATTACCGATGAGTTTGAATTCTTCAGCGCCAAAGCCGCGGCTTGTACCCGCAGGCGTTCCTAAACGGATGCCCGATGTAATCATAGGCTTCTCTGTATCGAATGGGATGCCATTTTTGTTACATGTGATCCCAGCACGTTCTAGAGCTTCTTCTGCTTTGTTGCCTTTCAAGCCCTTAGGGCGAAGGTCAACCAGCATTAGGTGCGTGTCTGTGCCACCAGTTACGATGTCGCAACCGCGAGTTTGCAATACTTCCGCTAGGACTTTTGCGTTATTGATCACCGAATCAATATAAGTTTTAAATTCAGGGCCAAGCGCTTCTCCAAATGCAACCGCTTTTGCTGCGATAACGTGCATCAGTGGGCCGCCTTGTAGGCCAGGGAATACGGCCGAGTTGATTTTCTTAATGATGTCTTCGTGGTTAGTCAGGATCATACCGCCGCGAGGGCCACGCAATGTTTTGTGTGTTGTGGTTGTCACAACATGCGCATGTGGCAATGGGCTAGGGTGTGCACCTGTTGCGATAAGGCCAGCAATGTGCGCCATATCGACCATAAGAATTGCGCCAACTTCGTCAGCGATTTCACGGAACTTAGCAAAATCGATAACGCGTGGAATAGCACTGCCACCCGCGATGATCATCTTTGGTTTGTGCTCTACTGCAAGTGCACGAACGTGGTCGTAGTTGATTTCTAGTGTTTCGCGATCAACGCCGTATTGAACTGCGTTAAACCATTTACCAGAAAGTGCTGGGCGTGCACCGTGTGTTAGGTGGCCACCAGCGTCCAAAGACATGCCAAGAATGGTGTCACCTGGTTGAAGAAGAGCCAGTTTCACCGCACCATTTGCTTGAGCGCCTGAGTGAGGTTGAACGTTTGCGTATTCGCAATTAAAAAGTTTTTTCGCGCGTTCGATGGCAATGGCTTCCACTGTATCTACGTGCTCACAACCACCGTAGTAACGACGACCTGGATAACCTTCAGCGTATTTGTTTGTTAGGCATGTGCCTTGAGCTTGCATTACCGCTTTAGAAACAATGTTCTCAGAAGCGATAAGTTCGATTTGTTCGTTTTGGCGAGCGGATTCCGCCTGAATTCCAGCAAAGACAGCATCATCTGTCGCAGAGAGGTTGGTAGAGAAAAAGTTTTCCAAGCTGTGGTTAGGGTAACTCTTATTCATGGTAGTTGACCTTCCAAATCTTAAAATGAACCCGCAATAGATGAATTATGATTTGCGGTTGTGGTTCATTTGTCCTCAAAACAGCTGAACTGCATAGCAGAACAGAGTGAACATCCGGCCCTAAATGTGGGCAAAAACTCCGTCGGATTGCGTGTTTCCTTTACCAATCTCTTACGGAAATATGCATCTCTACATCTAACAAGTTGGTAACATAGCGCCTGCGGCGGGAACAATCAACCAAAAATTTCCTATAGGAAACAAGATTTCAAAATTTGTTAACAAGAGCACGGTTTAATTCACTTGGTGGACTTTTATCCACTATGTGCTTCATGCACAATGCTAGTAGGACAAAAATAAGGATATCTATAGAGGGATTTATGGCAGAAAGTATTTACGATGAATACCCATCGATGACGTTAGCGAAAGAGCAAAATGATCAAAATATCGAGCCATTAAAGCTGGGTCAGCGTATCAAGGATATCCGCTCAAAACTTGGTATTACACTAGAAGAAGCCAGTCAGCGAACAGGGCTTGCTCGTTCTACACTGAGTAAAATAGAAAATGAGCAGATTTCTCCGACATTTCAAGCAATGCAAAAATTGGCGCTTGGCTTACAAATTGATATGCCGCAACTCTTTGAGCCACCAAGAAAAAAGGTTGCGACAGGGCGTAGGGATGTTACCAAGAAGAATGAAGGCAAACCACACCCAACGCAAACCTATGAACATGAACTGCTCGCTACTCAACTTTCCAATAAGAAAATGATGCCGTTTAAGAGCCAAATTCGTGCTCGCAGTTTTGATGAATACAAAGACTGGGTTCGTCATGATGGCGAAGAATTTCTGCTTATCTTATCTGGTGAGGTCATGTTCTATTCTGAGTTCTACGAACCTGTGGTTCTAAGCGAGGGCGACAGCGTCTATTACGATGCGAACATGGGACATATGTTGACCAGTGTTAGCGAGGAAGATGCGCACATTTTGTGGGTGACAGCCAAATAGTGATAAATAATTGTAAATTTCCTATAGTGAAAGCAAACGATTGCTGTCGGTGGTCGTTATAATGAAAAGGCGCTTTTTTGATGAGAACACACTCATTAAAGCGCTTTTTTTGTACGATTTGTTGTGATTAAAATGTTAAGAGTCACACTTTTGCAAGTCGATCTACGTCTTGTTCGTGCAAAATAGAATGAGCCGTGTTTATTATTGGAAACACATCGAATGCCGATAGCATTCTCGGGTCTATCTAAATGGAGACGAAAATGACTCAAGAACTACTGAAAACACCACTACACGCACTTCACGTTGAAGTTGGTGCCAAAATGGTCCCGTTCGCGGGTTACGATATGCCTGTTCAGTATCCTCTAGGCGTAAAAAAGGAACACTTACACACTCGTGATGCGGCAGGTCTGTTTGATGTTTCTCATATGGGACAACTTCGCCTAATTGGTGACGGTGCAGCTGCGTTCCTAGAAACATTAGTGCCAGTAGATATTGTGGATCTTGAGTCTGGTAAACAGCGTTATGCGTTCTTCACTAATGAAGAGGGCGGCATCATGGATGACTTGATGGTAGCGAACCTAGGCGATCATCTTTTTGTGGTTGTGAACGCGGCATGCAAAGAACAAGACATTGCACACCTACAATCGCATTTGCCATCTGGTGTTGAGTTAGAAATTATTGAAGACCGTGCTCTGCTTGCGATCCAAGGCCCTAAAGCGGCAGCTGTATTGGCGCGTTTTGCCCCAGAAGTTTCTGACATGCTGTTCATGGATATTCGTAAAGTCGATATTTTAGGCGCCGAATGCATTGTTTCTCGTAGTGGCTACACTGGCGAAGATGGTTACGAGATCTCGGTTCCTGCTGACAAGGCAGAAGAACTAGCACGTAAACTGACCGCAGAAGAGGAAGTTGAATGGATTGGCCTTGGTGCTCGTGATTCACTTCGTCTTGAGTGTGGTCTTTGCCTATACGGTCATGACTTAGATACAACAACTACGCCTGTAGAAGCGAGCTTGTTATGGGGCATCCAAAAGGTTCGTCGTATCGGCGGTGAACGTGAAGGTGGTTTCCCAGGTGCGGATATTATTCTTAAGCAGATCGAGACCAAAGATGTGGCGCGCAAGCGTGTCGGTTTGGTTGGCCAAACTAAAGCACCAGTCCGTGAAGGCGCGGAATTGTTTGATGCTGATGGCGTTAAAATTGGCGTTGTCACCAGCGGCACTGCGGGTCCAAATGCAGGTAAGCCTGTCTCAATGGGTTATGTGCGTGCTGATCTTGCTGCGATTGGTACCGAATTGTTCGCTGAAGTACGCGGAAAAATGCTACCAATGACGGTTGAGAAAATGCCGTTTGTACCGCAACGTTACTACCGCGGTTAGGTTACTCATTATTGTCATTCTTCGCGTATTCGCGAGGCAAGAAACAAGCAAAAATGCCGAGCTTTCTAGCTCGGCATTTTTATGTATATCGGCTTTATATATACGCTTGGAAGTTATCGTAGTTTCTGCAGCCTTATCCGACCGCTTTGTCGATTGTACAACACATGTCGATAACGATATCTTCAAGTTTTTCCGGATGAATCATGTCTTCTTTTGCAATCCCAAACTGAGACGCCATGATCGTATTGAACAGCTCCCAATGTTTGATCAGCATTTTTTCGCGATTATCAGCGATGTCAGGCCATGTCTCTTGCATCATCGGAGTAAGACTGATTGCACCATGTGCAAAAATCAACATCTGCCACTTTGATTCCCACTGATCAAATTGGGCGTTAGGGTTTTCACTGTTGTACTGCTCAAAAATTCCGGTAAATATCGCAGCAAACTCATCTTTTGACTTTAAGAAATACTGCAGCAGGGCACCATCATCGCCTTGGCGAATAGCATCAGCAATCATCTGTACTGGGTGAGGATTAACGAGCGCAAATGCCAGCATGCGAACCATGAACAGATAAATTTTTCTATTCGAAGGTGTGTTCTCAGGCATCTCATTGATTAATTCAGCCATATAGCACTGCATGAATTCATCCATCGCGTCGCTAACCGCTTGCCAAATCTTCTCTTTGCTGCCGAAGTGGTGACGGATCAAACTATGTGAAACACCAGCCTTTTCACTGATATTGCGCAGTGAGACACGCTCGTAACCAAGTTCACAAAACATATCTGCTGCCACCTTAAGGATCAGACACTTAGTTTGTTCTGCGGCTTCAGCACTTCTACGCCCCTGCTTTCTTTCATTCATAGTTCGAATTTTCCCGAATATTAATCAACGCGCTTACTTTTACCAGAAACCGGACGCTTTGACTAATTAATTTGCTTTCCACCTGGAAAATATGTTGATCAATTTCAAATTCTGCATATACTGCACGACTGTGTAATATATAAAGCCTACGGAGAAAGCGGGTGCGAAAACAATATTTAAAGCGCACTTTAGTTGGTGCTGTGGTGACATTAAGTCTCTCTGGCATGCTAACTGGGTGTAACAAAGCCATTTCCGAGCCGTCTGAACCTTTAATCAAACCTGTAAAATTACTGGCGGTGAAAGATCTAGAAGTTGAAGACTCGCATGCCTTTTTAGCGCGTATTGATGCGACACATCGCGCACAGCTTTCTTTTCAGGTTGGTGGTGAGGTCGATGAATTACTTGTTCGCATGGGCCAAGAGGTAAAAAAAGGTGAAGTGCTTGCAACGTTAGACCCTAAAGATCTTCAGCTTGCGTTAGACGCCTCTCAAGCCCAGTTCGCGTTAGCAAAAACGCAATGGGAGCGCGCGAAAAACCTTTATGGAAAAAAGCTGATTAGTACAGATGAGTACGACCAGAAAGAAACTCAATATAAAGCGGCATTGGCAAACTACGAACAAGCCAAAACAGATTTGAGTTATACCAAGATTCACGCACCTTTTGATGGCATCGTGTCATACACCTATGTCAACCCGTTTCAAGTGGTCGCAGAGAAGCAAGAGATCCTGAATCTTATCGATAACACGACCTTAGATGTGTCGTTCACACTGCCAGTCAGTTATGCGGAATCCGTATCACTTGAGTCACTGCAAAACTCCGATATGTGGGTGACGATGGATAGCGAGCCAGGAAAACGTATCCCTGGAAAATTTAAAGAAATTTCGACTCAGCCAAATATCGATACCAACAGTTATGAGGCGATCGTAACCATCACTCGACCAGAAGATCGCAATTTGCTAACAGGTATGACAGGGCAGGTGCACATAGCTAAACAACATCTATCGGACGCGATGACGTTGCCTCAATCTGCTTGGGTAAACAAAAAAGAGACGCAAGGCGAAGTGTGGGTAATGGACAGAAACACACAGCAAGTTAATAAAGTCACTGTGTCTTTTGATGCCTCTGGAGGTGTGAAAGCAGGGCTTGATAACAATGATTACGTTGTTGTTGCTGGCGTTGAACGACTGGTCGAAGGACAAGTCGTGAAAGCTTGGGTTCGTGAGGGAGGCATTTAATGAAACGATCTCTACTTACGATCTCTGCAATTGCGCTTGCAGTTTTAACGGGTTGCAAAAATGAAAACCAAGCTGTCGTCGAGCAGCCGCTTTTTGTGTCGACTATCTCTGTGGATGCGCCGGTACAAAGCCAATATCGAGCTTTTAAAGGAATAGTTGTACCAGCAGAGCAAACGCCTATGGCATTCCGCCGCGCGGGAGAAATTCAACACGTGTTGGTGAAAGCGGGCGACGTTGTTAAGCAAGGCCAAATGATTGCAAAGCTGGATGACAGCAAAGAAAAGCAAGCCGTAAATGACGCAGAAGCGCAATATACACTGGCGATTCGTCAGCTCAAACGCGGCGAAGACCTACACGCTCGTCAGATGATCTCAAAAGCCGAGCTTGATGAGCTAACAGCTAATAAAGAGTTGGCAGAGGCTAATTTCTATAACGCCACCAATCAATTGAACTACACCCGTTTATTCGCCCCGTTTGCCGGTAAAGTGTCGGGCGTTTTTAAAGAGCGTTTTGAACGTGTGGCAGTTGGGGAGCCGGTGTTGAACCTATATCAAAACGATTTGGTGTACGTGCGTATTGAGCTTTCCGACAATGTTCTCGCTATGGTGGACCCAAATTCAGACAACATGAGTTACAAGCCTAGAGCAACCTTCTCCGGCATTAGTGACACATTTGCTTTGGACTATTTAGAGCACACAAGTGAGCCTAACTCCGAAACTCAAACTTACGAAATGTATTTGACGATGCCACAGCCAAAAGCAGAGATTCTACCGGGAACCAGCGTCAGTGTTCTGGTCGATATGGTTAAGGCGGGGATTACCTCCATCGATGGTTACAGTATTCCAGTAACGGCGCTTCAAGCGGGCAGCGAAGAGAATGAGTTCTTTGTATGGAAAAAAGAGGGTGACGTTGTCACTCGGGTGCCTGTGATGATTTCCCAAGTGAATGGCAACGGAGCCATTGTGTCGTCAGGAGTTAAGCAAGGCGACGTTCTGATTAATTCAAACCTACGTAAATTACGTGAAGGTAAACATGTGGATGTTGTGGAGAATAAACAATAATGAACATTGCTGAGTACTCAATAAAAAATAAAGTCATCAGCTGGTTGTTCATTATTATCCTTGCTGTTGGTGGTCTAACGTCGTTTTTGGAGCTTGGGCGACTAGAAGACCCGGCATTTACGATTAAAGATGCCATGATCATTTCAACATACCCTGGCGCGACGTCGAAAGAGGTTGAAGAAGAGCTGACGTACCCTTTAGAAAAAGAGATTCGAAAACTCCCTTATATAGACAAAATTACCTCTACGTCTTCTGATGGTATGTCTCAAATCACGGTCAGTATGGAAATGGACTATGGTCCTGATGAACTGCCGCAAATTTGGGATGAAATGCGCCGTAAAATTAATGACTTGCGACCAACTTTGCCTCAGGGCGTACAATCTTTGCAGATCATTGATGATTTCGGTGACGTTTATGGCGTGATGCTGATGCTCACTGGCGATGACTACGATTATGTCGAGCTAAAACGCTATGCTGATTACCTGACTCGTGAAATCGAGCTGGTTGATGGCGTAGGAAAGGTGGATATCACGGGCGATCAGCAAGAAATGCTATTCGTTGAGATCTCACTTGATCGCCTTGCCGCGCTGAACTTAGACATGAATGTGGTTGCGAGCTTGTTGAACCAACAAAACAATGTGGTTTCAGCAGGGGAAGTGATGGTCAATGGCGAAAGCCTTGTCATTCGTCCAAGTGGTACCTTAAACACCGTAGAAGCGCTAGAAAACTTGATCATTCATGGTCGTGACACTGGGAACCTAATTCGTCTAAAAGACGTAGCAACGATTTCTCGTGGTATCCAAGAGAAGCCAAGCAACGTCGTACTCTTTAACGGTCAAAAAGCAATTAATATCGGTATCTCGTTTGCGTCAGGTGTGAACGTGGTTGAGGTTGGCGAACGTTTGGATGTGGAGCTTGCGAGCCTTGAGTCGATCAAGCCTGCTGGCATCGATATGAACTACTTTTACAACCAAGCCAATGAAGTGGATGAGTCCGTTAAAGCGTTTGTGATTAGCCTAGCAGAGGCTGTGGCGATCGTTATCATCGTTCTGCTTTTTACGATGGGCTTACGCAGTGGTGTCATCATTGGCGTCGTGCTGTTATTGACGGTGTTCGGTACCTTCATCTTGATGAATTACAACAATATCGAGCTGCACCGTATTTCTCTTGGCGCGTTAATTATTGCTCTGGGTATGCTGGTTGATAACGCGATTGTGGTCGTGGAAGGCATCTTGGTTGGCCTAAAAAAAGGGCGCACTAAAGTTCAAGCGGCCGTCGATATTGTAAAGCAAACACAGTGGCCTTTGCTTGGCGCAACCATCATTGCGATTACGGCTTTTGCACCTATCGGTTTGTCGCAAGATGCAACGGGTGAGTTCATGGGCTCTCTATTCTGGGTGCTGTGTTTCTCACTATTTTTGAGCTGGATTACCGCTATTACGCTGACGCCATTCCTCGCAGATCTATTGTTGAAAGAAGAGGACAAGGGCCAAGATACCAACGAAGAAGATCCCTATAAAGGTTGGCTGTTTGTTGTATTTGGCGCATCGCTGAAATTCGCACTGCGATTCCGTTGGCTCACGGTTGCTGGCATGGTCGCGCTATTAGTGGGTGCTGTCGTGGCATTTGGTAATGTAAAACAGCAGTTCTTCCCACCATCGAACACGCCGATGTTTTACGTTGATATGTGGATGCCAGAAGGTACGGACATCCGCGAAACGATCAAAAAAGCTGAAGAGGTAGAAAGCTACATTCGTCAGCAAGATGATATTGACTTTGTTTCTGCTTCAATTGGGCAGGGTTTGCAGCGTTTCGCTCTGACTTACCAGCCAGAGAAAAGCTACGAAGCGTACGCCCAGTTCCAAGTTCGCGCCACTGATCGTGAGAGCATGTTCGGTTTGTTGCACAAGTTAGACGCTAACCTTGCGAAGACGTTTGATGCACCGACATTTCAATTTAAATTGATGGAATTTGGCCCTTCACCAGCGTCTAAGATCGAAGCGCGTATTACTGGTCCCGATCCGCAAGTTTTACGTGATTTAGCGGTGCAAGTTGAAGACATCCTTCATACCGACCCTGGTGCCCGAAACATTCGTCACGATTGGCGAGAGCGTACTAAGGAGCTTGTGCCTGTTTTCAATGAGTCTAAAGCTCGTCGCTTGGGCATTTCGAAAGAAGATCTTTCAAGCACACTGCAAATGGCGTTTGGTGGTAGCACGTTGGGTTACTTACGTGATGGTACACACACGTTGCCAATTATGACGCGCCTTCCTGAAGAAGAACGCGTGGACTTTGAATCACTACAAAACGTGACCATTTGGAGCCCATCACTGCAAACGTATATTCCGGTCGACCAAGTGATTGATGGCGTTAAATTGGATTGGAGCGAGCCGCTAATTCAGCGTCGTGACCGCAAGCGCACGTTAACTGTGCTCGCTGACCACGATGTGTTGAGCGACGACACGGCGGCAAGCTTGTTTGCGCGTGTGCAGCCTAAAGTGATGGCACTGCATATTCCAGAAGGTTACGAAATCACATGGGGTGGTGAGTATGAATCATCGAAAGATGCGCAAGAAGGTCTGTTTGGTTCGTTGCCGATGGGTTACTTGTTGATGTTCATCATTACTATTTTGCTGTTTAACTCAATTAAAAAGCCGTTGGTCATTTGGTTCACCGTGCCGTTGGCGATCATTGGTGTTGCCTTTGGTTTGCTTACCACTAATATGCCGTTCAGCTTTACAGCATTCCTTGGTTTGCTGAGCCTAAGTGGCATGATTTTGAAAAACGGTATTGTGTTGCTTGATCAAATTAACCTTGAGTTGGAGTCAGGGAAAGAGCCTTACCTCGCGATTGTCGATAGTGCGATCAGTCGTGTTCGTCCGGTAAGTATGGCTGCTCTGACGACCATCTTGGGGATGATTCCACTCGTCTTCGATGCCTTCTTTGGATCGATGGCAATAACGATTATGGCAGGTCTTGGTTTTGCTACAGTACTGACACTGATTGTAGTGCCAGTAATGTTTGCGATTCTGTTTAGGGTAAAACCGACCACTGCATAGGGACTCCTGGCTATTTGCCAGCTTCCTGCCTAGCCCTGAAGGTTTTCTTCAGGGCTTTTTTGATCTTACCAATGTACACCAACCCATTCATTTACTTGATTCTAATGATTTTCTTACGAATGCAATGCAAATCATGCGTATACTGATGGAACGATACATCAAAGAGCGAGATAACATGAACAAGCGCGTATTACACGGACTCTTCTTCGTCGGTTCTTTCACCTTGGTCGGCTGTACTACGACAGACAGTATGACTACAGAAGAGGCTAAGCAAGCCGTTCCTAAAATCAACAGCGTTAGCACTGAAGTCATCTCCAACTGGATTGATAACAAGGTTTTAGCGCCTGAGGGGCTTTCACTCAAACAAGACAATCTACGTTATATATCGGGTAGCGCCGACTTAAACAGCGATGGCAATGCAGAACACATTGTATTGCTACAAGACCGTTATTTCTGTGGCAGCGGTGGTTGTGCAGCTTATATGTTTGATAATGAGGGGAACGTTATCAATCGAATGTCTGTCACTCGCACGCCTATTGTACTTGCAGATAGTTACAGCAATGGCTGGCAAGATTTCATCGTTTGGAGTAATGGCTCATATCGACTCATGAGTTACAACGGTGACTCTTACCCGAGTAACCCTTCTTTGGAGCCAAAGGTGGATCGTGACTCAAACCAGCAGGCGGCAATTGCGAATGTAATGGCGACAGAGCTTTATCAGCAAGATGGCTATGACATTATGCCCGCTGATTCGAAAACTTTGTGGACGCCGGCCAATGTATACCACTTCACCTTTAAACATTACGGTGATCCGCATAGTACTTATAAAGCGACGGTGGATATGAACAGTGGGGAAGTAGACATTGTTGCCGTTCCGGCTACGGAATAAAAAACACCTCCCTTAACCGGAATTAAAGGGAGGTGCTGAATGCCAAATTCGAGGGTGGCATTGTTAAGCGGAGTAATTCTGTTTATGCCGCGACTTCTTGTTTGGCTTCTGCTTTGCTTTTTAAGAAAGCGTAAGTAAAGCCAGTTACTGCTGTACCAGCTGCGATAGCCACTAAGTACATTAACACTGGTGAAATGGCGTTAGGGATTAACAGTACGAACAGACCGCCGTGTGGTGCCATTAATTTTGCACCGAACAGCATGGATAGGGCACCAGTAAGCGCGCCACCTGCCATACAAGATGGAATCACACGCATTGGATCTTTGGCGGCAAATGGAATTGCGCCTTCAGAGATGAAACACAGGCCCAATACAAATGATGCTTTACCAGCCTCACGTTCATTTTGTTCAAATTTGTTCTTCGCAATGAAGGTCGCTAAACCCATACCTAGCGCAGGAACCATACCAGCAGCCATGATTGCTGCCATTGGCGCGTAAGTTTGCGAAGCCAATAGACCGACGCCAAATGCGTAAGCGGCTTTGTTGACTGGGCCACCTAGGTCGAAACACATCATCGCACCAAGGATAATACCTAGCAGAACTGCACTGTCAGATCCCATGTTGTTTAGGAAGTCAGTCAGGCCGTTCATGATACCTGAAACTGGGCCACCTACGATGTAGATCATCACAAGGCCAGTGAACAGTGTTGCTACAAATGGAATGATCAGAATTGGTTTAAGCGCTTCCATCGATTGTGGGAGTTTTACTTTGTCCGCAAGGAGCTTCGCCGCGTAACCGGCAATGAAGCCAGCTGCGATACCTCCTAGGAAACCAGCACCCGTTGAACTTGCTAGCATACCGCCAACAAGACCAGGAGCCAGACCCGGACGGTCAGCAATCGAGAACGCGATGTAACCCGCAAGCACAGGAATCATCAATGCGAATGCAGAGCCACCACCAATGTTCATCAAGGCTGCTGCTAGCGTGCCTTCTTCTTTAAATGCTTCAATACCAAACACGAACGATAGGGCTATGATCAAACCACCAGCGACAACCACAGGCAGCATGTGCGATACCCCTGTCATCAAGTGTTTGTAAGCGCCTTTCTTCTCGTCTGCTGCCGAAGCAGAATTTGCAGAACCTGAATGTTGGTAAATCGTGGCTTGCTCGAATGCTTTGTCCATCTCTTCGGCTGTTTTCTTCAGAGCTGGGCCTGTTTTCGTGCGGTACATCTTTTTGCCGTTGAAGCGATCAAGTGGCACTTCGATATCGGCAGCAATGATCACTAGATCAGCGTCTGCGATGTCTTGATCTGTCAGTTGGTTTTTCGCACCAACTGAACCACGAGTTTCCACCTTGATTTGATGGCCACGGCGTTTGCCTTCTTCTTCTAGCGCTTCTGCTGCCATAAAGGTATGCGCAACGCCAGTAGGACAAGCGGTGATTGCGACAATTTTCTTCGCTGCTGATGTTGCTTCAGGAGTGATAGGGGCTGCAAGTGTGGTTGCTTTTTCAAGTAAAGTGGCGTTTTCAACCGCTTGCTGAAGAAACGCAGTTGCGTCTTTTGCTACTTCGCTGATTTCCGCTTGGTAAACCTTTTTCCCTACGAAACGAGAAGTATCCACGCTAGTATTTGCCGCAATGATAATGACTTCTGCTTGTTCAACGTCAGCTTCCGTCAGCAGTGTAGGTTCAACCACACTTGATTGACATTCGATTTTTGCATTCCAGGTTAATTTTGCGGCTGCTTGTTCTAGTAACCCTGCCGCAAGGATGCTATTTGCAACACCGCTCGGACAGGCAGTAATAATGGCAATATTCATACGATAACCTTCTGTTCCTTAGTTTTGTTCTAAGTTTGTAATAGGGTAAAGCTCGCTAACTTCAGTTTGCTGCTTGATGTTCTCCAGTTCTTCCTGACTGGTTAGCCCTACGCCGACTTGACTAACTGCCAAGGCAGAAAGTGCTGTAGCGAAGCGCAATAAATCGTTTTTCGACATCAGTTGCATGTGACCCCAACACAAGCCAGCAACTAGCGTATCGCCAGCGCCAACGGTGCTTACCACATTCATTCGAGGGGGTTGTGCACGAAGCCATTCGCCTTGGTTTAGCCACATCACACCGTCAGCGCCCATGGAAACCACGATGTTCTCGATGCCTTTGTCACTGAGTGTTTGCGCGGCGGCTTGGCATTGTTCTGGCGTTTCTAGGTGTTCGCCAACAAAATCACCAAGTTCTTCATCGTTAGGCTTAATCAACCATGGGTGAGCCTCAATACCTGATTTCAATGCGGCTTTACTGCTGTCGAACAACACCTTTTTGCCTTGTTGATGCAGTGCTTTTATCCACGCAGCACATTGTTCGGCGGTTACGCCTCCAGGTAAGCTACCCGCAAGCACAAAGTAATCGTGAGTCTCTGCGAGACGGAATAGCGTCTCCTCAAAGCGAGCAATTTCGTCAGCCGTTACTTGAACACCAGGGAAGTTAATGTCACTAACGTTGCCACTAGCCTCAACGAGCTTGACGTTGATACGAGTGGCACCTTGTACTTCTACAAACTCATTCTTAACGCCGATGTCATTGAAAAGCTGATGGAATAGCTCAGGGTTATCTTTACCAAGAAAGCCGGTAACCGTGACATCTGCGCCTAAATCGCTCAACACTTTTGCTACGTTGACACCTTTACCTGCAGCATGGAGATTGCTTTGCTGCACTAGGCTCACGGAACCAACGTTTAGCTCATTTACTGAACCTGTTAAATCTAATGCCGGGTTGAGCGTAATAGTGACAACTTTACTTGTTTTGTTCGTCATATCGGCTCCTTAACCTTCACCAAGGCCAGAAGCGATAGCATTCCCGATAGACTCCAAGGCTTGCGGTGCATCAGGGCCTTCCGCAGTAAATTGAAGTTGGTGACCGTGCTTAACGCCAAGCGCAATGACTTTCATTAGGCTCTTCGCGTTTACTGTTTTGCCATCACCGTCTAGGTTGGCAACGCGAATAGTGGATTCAAATTTTTTCGCTTCCGCCACTAACATTGCACCCGGACGAGCATGTAAACCATGAGAGTTTTTGATTTTAAATACAGCGGTATTGCCTTCTTCTGAGGATGCGGCTGTGACTTCTTCACCTTTAAACAAAGCAAGAATCTGTTCTACTGATGCATCTAAAAGCTTGCCGTGCTCATTGTTAAACACGATATTAGAAAGCGTTTTTAGGATAGGCTGGTGAGCATTGTTACATGCCGCAAACGCGACAAGTGCACGCACTTTTTGACCTTCATATTCGCAGTCGTTTGCCGTCGAGACAAATGACACGCCTGTGCGAGTTACATGTTTGTCACTGCCAATTAACCAAAGGCCATTACCTAAGTGAGTTGGTGTTTTGGTAACGAGATCTGCGACGAACTCGTTATCAGCACAGCCCGTGTTTTTCAAAAGACCACCAGCAACAGCACTCATTTGTAGCATATCGCTCGCAGGGAACATAAGTTGAATTAAAGAAGCGTCAAAGTCTGCTTCAAGCTGAACATCACCGTGGAGCAGGGCAATAATCTCGTCTTCATTTTTTGCATTACGTAGGCGTTCTTCTACGCCGTCAGCGCCTAGCACTTTCGTTAGCTGTTTAAGAATGCCAAGGTGCTCATCAGATTTAGCTGCAATGCCGATAGCGACGAATACCGTGTTACCATCACCCCAGTCGACACCTTGTGGAAAGTGGTGCACAGCAACACCCGTTGTTTTCACCATTGAGCGAGTGTCAGTCGTGCCGTGCGGGATGGCAATACCGTTCCCCAAAAACGTAGAGTTTTGGTTTTCACGGTTTAGCATGCCTTCCACATAACCTTGTTCAACAAGGCCTTTGTCTGTCAGGCTTTGCGCAATATTCTTGATTGCTGCAAACTTATCTGTCGCTGATTGCGAGAGGGTAATGTCGTTCTTATTTAGCTTAAGCATGGTGCTTCTCCAGCCTTAAGGTATCAATTTAAAAATGTATTCTGTGTGAGAAGTTGAACGCTGCTTCTGCTGAGCGCTTATCACTCCTCAAACCATTCTATTTTTCAAGCTAAATCGATTCAGCTTATTGGTAAATTTTTTAAAAGACTCAGAAAAACTATTTTAAAAACTGACGTTAACAAATGAGTCTTTGGTGCTGTCCTATAGCCTAGCCTACAAATTGGTTTGTTGTGTATTCAGGTGATTAACGTCAATTTTTAAGTTTTGCTGAATCCTTTCAGCTTTTATACTGAATCGGTTCAGCTTATAATTCAACTTATCGAAAGATCGTTGATGTATTAATATGATCGCGCGCACAGAATAAGGTTTAGAATATGACACTGGATGAAATAGCCAAATTAGCAGGCGTTTCTAAGACAACTGCAAGCTATGTGATTAACGGAAAAGCGCAGAAATACCGCATTAGCGAGAAGACTCAGAAGAAAGTGATGGCCGTTGTAGAAGAATACAATTATAAGCCAGATCATGCGGCGTCCTCTTTGCGAGCAGGTAATTCACGCTCATTTGGGCTTATCATCCCAGACTTAGAAAACACCAGTTATGCGCGTCTTGCAAAACTGATTGAACAAAACTCGCGTAAAGCAGGGTACCAAATTTTAATTGGCTGCTCTGATGATGATCCTGATACAGAGCAAAAGGTGGCGGAAGCGTTAGTCAGTCGTCGCATTGATGCGTTGTTTGTGGCAAGTGGTATGCCCACTGCAAACGAGTATTATCTTAAGTTGCAAAATTCTGGTACGCCAGTTATCGCGCTAGACCGCCCAATGGATGATGAGCACTTTTGTTGTGTCATCAGCGAAGATTTTGACGCCGCACTTGAACTCACTCAGTCAGTACTGTCCGAGGATATAAAGTCCATTGGCTTAATCGGCGCATTGCAAGACCTTCAAGTTTCAAAAGAGCGTGAGCTCGGTTTTCTATCCGCTTCTCAACAAGGTGGCAAAACGGCAACAGTGGGTTATGGACAACACTTCTCCCGAGAAGAAGGCAAGAAAGTCTTAGAGAGATGGCTAGGAGAGAACGAGCTGCCAGATGCCATTGTCACAACGTCATACACACTGTTAGAAGGTGTGTTGGATGTGATGCTCGAAAAGCCAGAACTCATGAGCAAAGTTCGCCTAGCGACGTTTGGTGATAATCGACTGCTGGACTTCTTGCCAGTGAAAATCAACTCTTTACCTCAACAATTTGAGTTGATCGCGGACAGCGCAATGGAGTTAGCGCTCAACGCTTCCGCCAAACGTTATAAACCGGGTGTTGAGTTGATTCCACGTAAAATTGTTAAACGTCACTAAACAGGTTACTCAAAGCTTTACTTCAGCCGTCAGCGCCACAAATGCGTGGTCGCTGGCGTTTTTATCTCTGTCATAAATCGGGTTGATCAGATGTTGGTTAGACACCTGATAATCAACAACCTCGGCAACCGATATATCTGATAAGGTGTCAAACTCTTGAGAGAGCAAGATATAGTCGAGCACATTCCCAGTGGAAAAATGATAATGCGTAGCGGGGCGTTCATCCTTCAGAGCGTCACTTTGTAATGACCATCCATCTTTGAGTTGCAACTCAGTGACGCTGTCACCAGTATTGGCTACCAATGCGCTATTAACACTGGTTGGAGTGATAGGTTGATTCATATCGCCCATTAACACCGTTGGCATTGGCTCCTTTCTATACCTTTTTTGCATCGCGTCTCTTAACATCGCAGCTTCCCAACCTCTTTGCTGGGTGGATAACCAGCGCCCCATAATCGTGCTAGACGTTTCTGGTTGTTCTGAGTCGGCTGGGCGTTGAGATTTTAGGTGCGTCACGTAAACGGCGATATGACCGAGTACAGGATGTATGACTTGGGCATAGATAGGTTTACGACTGAACTCTGGAGCAACACTTACTCCAAAAGGCTCAAGCGTTGCTAAGTCAAATTCTACAGCTTGTACTTTTTCGATTGGAAACCGAGATGCGATTGCCACAACAGGGCTTGAGTAAATGTACTCATCCTCTACATGTGGGGTGTCAACGGTCGCAAAGTAGGGGTAGCCGATGGTTGAAAAGAATGCCTGGGTCTTCTCGATACTGAATACTTCTTGTACGCCAATCACGTCACCTTCCAGTTTTTCAACTTGACGTTGCGTCCAAGCAAGTTTGTCTTGCCATTGCTCTAACGAGTAGATGTTTTCGAAATCATAGTAGGCATCAGGAGGTGCGACAAAATTAAACAAGTTAGCCGTGACAAAGGTAATTCTGCTTGGTTGAGACAAAGTATTCGCTCTTTTCAACAATAACTTGAAGAGTATATACCTTCAGACTGCGTAATTGCAGCTTCGTTTGAACCAAGCCTCGACATACAAGCTAACGAGCAGCAAGTTAAATGGGTTAAGAGGTGCTCAAATGCCAAGGCTAATCAGTGATTGAGCATCGGCAGAGGTTTCTATTTTTAAGCATTGCGTTTAAACTTCAGGGCATCAAATAGTAAGAGTAAGTAACATGACCCAAGATTACGACCACGAAGAGTATTTAGAAGGCGAAGAGATTGAGATCGAAGCGATTGGCATCGACGTTGATGCGCATCCGATCGAACTGTACAAGCTTTTTAAAATCGCGAACTTGGTCAGCGGTGGCGGCGAAGCAAAGCATATCATCGAAGAAGGTTACGTCGCGGTGAATGGTGAGCTAGAAACACGTAAGCGCCGCAAGATGTATGATGGTGACTTTTTTGAGTTTAACCAAGAATATTATGTTGTGGTTTGCGATGCGCCAGTAACCGAACCTGAAACGGCAGAGCAAAAAGCGGAAAAGAAAGCGAAGAAAGAAGCGCAATCTGCACGTAAAGAGAAATCTCGCCAAAGCAAGCCAGCTAAAGGCTCTGGACCTAAGTCAACAGGCCGAAAAGCAGCGCATAAAGAGCGTAAAGCACAACAAAACGCGCTTTCGCAATCGGCGAAGAAAGGTAAGAAAGCTGAAAAGCCGCGAGCGACTCGTGATCCGAAGAGCGGACGTAACTCTATTGACTTTTTCTAAGCAAATTAATACCTAGCTAGGCAGGTCATCGCCAAGCAAAACCCAAAAGCGCCGAGTATATATCGGCGCTTTTTTGGTTTTACTGTATCGTAAGGGGGCAGTGTCAATGCAGTGTCGTCTCAATGTTTAGGCTATCGGTCCAGTGATGAATGGCGCAAGGCTTACCTAAGTAAAAGCCTTGGTAATAATCCAAATCAAGTTGATACATCGCTTGCAGCTGCACGTCTTCTTCTACCCCTTCTATGATCACTTTTGCTCCCATATGAGCCGCGAGCTCAACGGCGCTATGTATGGAAAAGGTTTCTCCGGCGCAGTAATCAAGTAGATAGGAGCGATCGATTTTTATGATGTCAGGGCAGAGCTGCTGAACACGTGCGATATCAGAATGTTGAGCGCCAAAATCATCGATAGCAAAGATAAAACCATTCGCTTTCATTAACTGTACGGCTTTGATCAGTAAATCAGTATCACCGCATGATTCTTCGACTACTTCAAACACCACGTCTGATGGGCTCATACCAAGTTCGGAAAGGCGCTTGTAAAGCAGGCCGTTGTCTTTAAAGCCCATGTCTTTGGTTAGGGTGAGTAGGGTTTGAGGCATGACATTGAGAAACAGTTTGATAGGCGTTCCTGCGAAACAGCGTGCAAAATTTCGAATGTGCATTGCTCTGGATAAAAACTCAACACACAATCGAAAGTAGGGATCGAGGCCATTGTTGGCCAGAAATACATCAGGACGAATTAACGAACCATCAATGCCACGAATTCGCAGTAGAGCTTCCATTCCAATAATACGCTGGTGCTTATCAAAAATCGGCTGATAAACACTGTGAAAAGTGAATTGATTGAGAACTACGTAATATTCACCAAGATTATCTTGCTTAATGTATCGCTCGTAGTCCGATTGATTCTTTAACTCCATGAAAAACGCCGAAAATTTAGCATCTTTTCAATGTAACAGGATGCAATTCTGATTTGAAGGTTCAAATGTGTCTAATTACATATACGGTTGAGTTAATTTGAAATGGATTCCGATTTTGCTTCAATGTAGCGAAAAATAAGTGACAACCCGAAACAAATAAAAAAGTAAGCAAGGCCGACAATGAGCCAAATTTCAAAGATATAGCCTGATGAATTTGCCATCTCGGTCCCAACAAACGTCATTTCTTGTATCGAGATCAGTGAAACGATAGAGGTGTCTTTCACTAGAGAGATGGTTTGACCTGCAAGTGCTGGGGTGATGGCTTTGAGCACTTGCGGCGCGATAACGAATCGGTACTTCACCCATCGAGACAAGCCCAATGAATCCGCCGCTTCCCACTGACCTTGGTCGATGCTTTGTAAACCACCGCGCACCACTTCTGCCACGTAGGCGGAAGAGAGTAGGCCGACGCATAACACGCCAGAGGCAAGATTTTCCCAAAGGTTATAAGGCCCAAAAAGAGAGCTCTGTAGCGCATTTGGTTCGCCGTTATAGTTTCGTAGAATATCTTCCAAACCGAGTAACGGGATCAACTGGTTAGAAATGAAAAAGTAGAAAATAAAAACAAAAACCAACGGTGGGATGTTTCTTACCAACTGGATAAATGTGTTTGCAGGTGTGCGCAGCCAAACGGAGCGAGAGAAGCGTGCTAGGCCTAACAAAGTGCCAAGCACTAACGCGAAGCTGATGCCCCAAATACTGAGCCTTAACGTCGAAATCAAACCTTGGAAGAAGTAGGGCAAACCACCATCGGCTCTTGGCGTAAAAAGTAGTTCAAACGCCTCTTTCCATTGCCACAAATAATGCACACCAACGGTGGAACGATGGTACAGCCAAACGCCACCAATACCACAGATAATAAGCAGTACCCAATCTAGCGTGTTTAACCGCGATAGAAAGGAACCTGTGTTGGAATTAGTGGGTACTGTGCGAGTGGTGGTTTGTTCGCCCAAAAATTTGACTCCGATAGATGATTAAAAAGTAAAATGGATGATTGGAAAGTATAGGCTCGCGAAGACCACGAGCCACTCAGATTACTGACCTTGCGCGACTTGATCTTGCCAATCTAATGTCGAGAACCAGTATTCATAACGTTGTTTTAACCATCCATCTTGGGTTCTTGCTTCAATCCATTTATTGAAAAAGGCTTTTTTATCTTCTTCCCCCAAGCGAACTGCAAAGGCTTCGTTACCTTTTGATAATCGCTCAGAGAATGGAAGGAATAGCTTGTCGCTGTGTTTCACTGTCTCATGTTCTGGTTTTGGGCTAGAAGCAATGACCGCGTGGGCGTTACCATTCAGCACCTCTTGGAACGCTTGAGCGTCATCATCAAATTGCAGAATCTTCGCTTTCGGGAAGGTTTCTCTGGCGACTTGAACGGTGAATGCGCCGCGACGGGCCGCTATTTTTACGCGTCGTGAGTCAAAGTCCGAAAACTCGCTAAAACCAGAAGCCAGTTTTTTATTTGCTGCTACTTGAACACCGGAGTGTGAATAGGGTTCAGTAAACAACACGCTTTTGGAACGCTCGGGCGTGACCGACATGCCACCGATGATCACGTCGAACTTTTTCGCCAGTAGTGCGGGAATAATGCCATCCCACGCGGTCGGTACAAATTCCACTTTCAAACCTGAATCTTGTGCTAAGCGTTTGGCCACATCGATTTCAAAACCGATTAACTCACCTTTCTTGTTGCGCATTGCCCAAGGTACAAATGTTGACATACCAACGCGCAAAGTGCCTCGTTCTTTGATTTGATCTACATTGGGAGTGGCAACGTCTTCTTTCGCGAGAGTAGGCATAGCGATGGCTAGCCCTAATAATGCAGTAATGGTCGCTTTGAATAACTTCATGTTATCTCCTTATAATTTGCGCCAACTGGCTCCGAGTTTGTGTTCTAGCCATGCAGACAAGCCAGAAAGTGATAGAGTGAGAGCAAGATAAATTGCTGCCACGGTAAACCAAATTTCAAACGGCATCGCTGTCTCAGAGACGATGTTGCGTGCCTGTGTTGTTAAATCAAAAATCGCCATCACGCTTACAATGGAAGAGTTTTTGATCAAAGAAACCACTTCATTGGTCAAAGGCGGTAATGTGCGCTGTAAAACCTGAGGCAAAATCACGTCTTTGTAAGTGTAAAACGGTGATAACCCGAGTGTTTGTGCAGCTTCGAATTGCCCTTTAGGAATACTGTTTAAACCTGCGCGGAATATTTCCGCAGTGTAGGCACCTTGGAAAAGGGACAATGCCAAAACGGCGGTGTTGAATCGGTCCAAACCAATCACGGGGCCAAACACGAAGTAGAGTAAATAGATTTGCACCAACAACGGCGTGTTACGTATTACCTCGACATAAGTGGTGCCAATAACATTGCCGACTTTCGAATCGCTAAGCCTTAGTAACGCGGTGACCAACCCCAACACTAAGGTGAAGAATAGACTAATAGTCGAGATGTTAAGCGTGACCAATAGCCCATCGATAAGTTCTGCTGGCCACCATTCGCCATCTTCATAAAAAGCGATGTAATCAGGTACGCGTTCCCATTGCCATTGATAGCCCATAGCATCGGCACCAGAGTCCAACACCCACACAATCGCGATGAAGAGGAGCATCATTTGCAGTAAAGCTTGAAGCACAGGTTTGATTACGCGAACTATCATCAGTAACTTAAAATTTGGTTCAAAAATGCTTGGGTTCGTGGATGCTGTGGTGTTTCAAATAAGGCGGTCGGTGAGTTCATTTCCAAAATTTGGCCTTCATCCATAAATACCACGCGGTTCGCTACTTTTTTGGCAAATCCCATTTCGTGCGTGACGCAAATCATCGTCATTCCGCTTTGTGCCAGTTCAACCATGACATCCAACACTTCGTTGATCATTTCCGGATCAAGCGCCGAAGTCGGTTCGTCAAAAAGGAGTAAGTCCGGTTCCATACATAAGGAACGGGCAATCGCGACGCGCTGCTGCTGACCGCCGGAAAGCTGGATGGGGTATTTGCTCGCTTGTTCTTCAATATTGACGCGCTTGAGGTAATGTCGTGCGCGTTTTTCAGCTTCTTGTTTTGACAATTTGAGTGTGCGAATCGGCGCTAAGGTAAGGTTTTCCAGTACAGTCAAATGAGGAAAAAGGTGGAAGTGCTGGAACACCATGCCGATTTTACCGGGCTTGAGAAATTTTGCATGAGAAGGCTGGTCAAACACATGAAGTTGACCTTCTTGAATCGATTCAAGATGGTTGATGCAACGAATGAGCGTTGATTTTCCTGAACCAGAAGGGCCACACACCACGATGATCTCGCCAGAATGCACGGAGAAGTTGATATCTTTTAGAGCGTGGTAATCGCCATACCACTTGTTTACGTTGCTAAATTCAACTACGGGAGTGTTCTCTTTCAAAGGGGCACGCTATAAAGGAAAAATATCCTTCTACAATAGCAAGTTGTGCGCATTATTTCATTAAGAACAAGCTTATATTCAGGTTCTAAGATTAAGAACCTGCTCACTTTAGTGTTTGATAAAGTAATGTTTTAAGAATTAGGCACAAAAGCTATTACTAATAAGTCAGTTCAACTGAGATACGGATAACGAACAACGATGGCAACAACGGACATTACCATCAATGTTTGTGCGGAATAGTAGGTCACCATGACGACTTGTCGGGAAAATACGGATCGTCCCCCGAAGCGTTCAAAAGCTAAAACGGTACCAGAAACGATGAAGATAAAGCTTCCGAGCACTGCAAATGAGGACGATTGTGTTTTTCCACTCAAATAATACTCGATAGCAGCCCAACACATGGTCATCAATACCAATATGTAGCTGGCAACCGGGAGCTTTTCTTGACCAAGGTCCGGTCGAAACAACCAATAGAAACATACACCGAGTCCAAATAAAGCAATAGGGAGCCAAGGAGTAAAATGCCAAGCGGACATGATGGTAAAACCGTAGCTATAGGAAAGATGGGCAGAGCAGAAGAGCACTAATCCGGTAATAAACTTATCTCTAGGGAGCATTAATAGTAGATCACCAAGCAACGAGAGCGATAAGCCAACCAAAATCCAATGCGTGTATGGCATATGATAGGCAGGAGACTGGATTAAAATCCCTAACATACAGAGCACTGGTAATGGTTTGGATACGTAGAAGACCCACTTAGGACCTTTACGGATACTGATGATATGTATGAATGCTAATACGACAACAACTAGCCACATAAAATGGATTCTCGAACAGACAAGCTAATGTAGTGAATAACTACAACAAATAAAAGGTCCATTAAATGAGTAAGTTAGACCTTTGAATTCAATTTTATTTTTGTTTGTGTAAAGCTAGACAGTTGTCTCTTTACTGACCTACACGATCAATGAGTTTGTAGGGATTAATCGTTATTTTGAGGAGTTCCCGAATTTGAACGTGATGAAGCTTACAAAATAGCATAAAAAAACGGTATTGTGACCGTTAAGTCACAATACCGTTAAACCCTAGAAAGGGCAGTGAACTGTTTTTGCTGTTAGGCAACAGCGAGTTCTAAAATTTCACGACTACGTTCAAGAGTAATCGCCTGGTTTTCACCGAGAACGGTCATTCCGTGTTTGTTGAGTTGTTCGATGATTGCATCGATCGCTTGTTCACGACTTTCACCATAGTTTTCTAGCTTAGTTGCGACATCAAGTTGATGATAAAACGCTTCGATCGCTTCGATGGTACGTTCAGCAAGATCGTCTCCAGCTTCAAGTCCAAATACGTTGCGACCCATTTGCTCTAGCTTAGGACGTTTAAATTGCATTTGGTTGCGAAGTAGCGATGGTTGGACGATTGCAAGAGAACGTGCATGATCGACGCCCCATAGAGCCGTTAATTCATGGCCGATCATATGTGTCGCCCAGTCTTGTGGAACGCCACTACCAATTAACCCGTTCAATGCTTGGTTAGCAGACCACATTAAGTTTGCGCGCCACATATCGTCGTCTCGCTCGGCAAACTGTTCTCCGAGTGTTTTTAAGGTTTTCAGCAGTGTTTCTGCATAGCCATCTTGAACCATTGCGCCAGTAGGAAGCGTCAAGTATTGCTCACATACGTGCACCCATGCGTCAACAATGCCGTTGATAAGCTGGCGTTCTGGCAATGTTTTCATTACATTCGGGTCTAACACAGCAAATTTAGGCTGTA
The DNA here is from genome assembly GCF_011801455.1 of Vibrio diabolicus. NCBI lineage: Bacteria > Pseudomonadati > Pseudomonadota > Gammaproteobacteria > Vibrionales > Vibrionaceae > Vibrio > Vibrio diabolicus. Next base: position 885,610 of record NZ_CP042452.1, read on the forward strand.
CTGCTGGAGACATGAACGGAAGTTTGTCTTGAGTTTCTTTTTTAGTGATAACTGCGCCCATGTTTGACTCTGAGCCTGTTGCTGGCAGTGTCAAAATTGCAGCTAGAGGCGTCGCTTCAGTGACTTGGTGTTTACCAATCATGATATCCCAGCCATCACCATCATACTTAGATGCTGCTGCTACGTATTTAGAGCCATCAATGACTGAACCACCACCTACAGCAAGAATAAAGTCAACACCATGTTCTTTAACCATTGCGACCGCTTTATCGAGCGTTTCTTTGGTTGGGTTGGGTTCAACACCAGAAAACTCTAGCCATTCATGTCCCTCTAGTGCTTCTGAGACTTGGTCGTACACGCCATTTTTTTTAATTGAGCCACCGCCGTATACCACTAAAACTTTTTGGTCGGATGGGATAGCTTCTTTGATTGCAGCGATTTGTTTTTGACCAAAGAAAATCTTGGTTGGGTTTACATAAGAAAAGTTCATTATTAGCCCTCTTGCTTCCAGTAAAGGAGATTGAATACGTGCATATTAGTCCTGATTAACGTTCGTTAACAGGTCGATTTCTGCAAATATCTTGCCTATTTCTACAAAATTGATGCTTTTGTGCTAGAAAGTTAAAGTCGAGAGGAAGTATAGTGCTCACAATAATAATAGAGACCAAACTCGTTGGTCATAGATGGAGCGCTCTAATGCACACTCTCGCAGATATCATGCAGCAATATGTTGAAAAGCAGGGACTGCATGACTTAGAAGGTATGAAGAAAACCGCAATAGATGGCGTATGGTTTTATCGCAGTAGCAAAGGAAATCATCGCCAACCGTTTGTCTATCAGTCTGGCATTATTGTTTTAGGTCAAGGACATAAGAACATTCATATCGGTGATACACCTGTCCAATATGGGCCCGATGATTACCTTGTCGTAGGAGTTCCCATGCCCCTGGAGTGCGAAGCGTTTGCGACAAACAATGAGCCTTTACTTGGCATCTCGATAGATATTTCGCCAACGCTTCTTCATAAGCTCGTTAAAAAACTTGAGGCTGAGAAATTCAGCAATAAGTGTCTGGACGCTACCCGTTGCGGCCTTAAATCGGTACGCATGAGCGAAGGTATGTTGGATGCATGCAAGCGACTAATGAGCGCGCTGTGTAATGAGCTGGATGTTGTCATGCTCGGTGATCTACTTCTTGAGGAAATTGTTTATCGCACTTTGGTAAGCAAAGAAGGGTATGTTTTATTTGACTTAGCACACCAAGAAGGCTTTTACGCTAGAGTGGCCAAAGCACTGAATCGTGTTCATCAAGCGTACCATGAACAGTTGAGCGTACAAACATTGGCAGAAGAAGCCAATATGAGTGTGTCTGCTTTCCATCAAGCTTTTCGCAATGTCACGCTTGAATCTCCGTTGCAATACATTAAGAAAGTTCGACTTAATAAAGCGCGCGAGTTGATCCAGCTGGAGGGGAGACGAGTCAACGATGCCGCGAGACTGGTTGGGTACACAAGCCCATCACAGTTTAGTCGTGATTACAAGCGACATTTTAATGAAACGCCAAGGTCAACAAAGGCTTAGTGATCTTTATTTCAAAATAACGACTTTTTTTGCCTTTTTTATTAATTTGCGAGTGACATATTTATTTGATTTATAAAATTAGTTACTGGTGCCAAATAATAGGTACGTTGTTGCAAGCATTTAGTGGATTGTTGCGAGGCGGTGTGGAAAACTCGTAAATAGATAGTGTGAAATCACCAACTTGTACTTAAGTTATTTTACGTCGAAATAAAAGTATAAGTGCGCTTTGTTTAGCGCATTTAGTATTGTTTTAACAATAACTTAAGGAAGAGCGATTATGCACCTTAAAAACGGCAACGCAGTGAAAAGCGTGTTCACACTAAGCACTCTCACCGCTTCTTGTCTTATGGCCTTCAATAGCTACGCAGCGGTTGACTGTGCCCCTCTAGAAACTTGGCAATCATCAAAAGTTTATAACGGTGGTGACCAAGTTCAACATGAAGGTAATGCTTACAAAGCACGTTACTGGACGCAAAACAGTAACCCAGCGCAATCTGGTGAGTGGGGCGAGTGGGAAACACTTGGCGCATGTGATGGCATTGGGCCGGTTGATCCACCTCAGAATGAAGTCCCGACTGTTACTCTGACATCGCCTTCTGCGTCGGCTTCTGTGACTGCGGGGGATGTTGTTAACCTAGCTGCAGATGCAGCTGATACCGATGGTACTGTTAGCAAAGTAGAATTCTTTGTTGATGGCGTATTAGTTGGTCAGGCAACGTCTGCGCCTTATGCTGCGTCATGGACAGCGACTGAAGGCCAGCACGAATTCTCTACTAAGGCGTATGATGATGCAGGTGCAGTGAGCACAGCAAGTGCTGTGACGTTAACTGTGGCACCAGCACAACCTGGTAACGAAGCGCCGACAGTGGATGTTGTGCTTTCTGCGACTTCTATTGACTTGGGTGGCTCCGTCACACTGACTGCGAATGCCGCAGATGCGGATGGCACCGTTGCTAAAGTTGATTTCTATGTGGCGGGCGTCCTTGCTGGCACCGCAACAACTGCACCATACACGCTTGATGTAACGCCTTCACAAGCTGGTTCGCTAAGTGTTTATGCGAGAGCAACCGATGATGCCGGAGCAACTGCAGATTCTGCACTTGCGACGTTAACGGTAAACGGTGGTGCGGTGACATCTAACTGTCGCCCTGATGGCTTGTATCAAACAACGGGTGTAGACGTTCCTTACTGTTCTATTTATGACGAAGAAGGTCGCGAGAAAATGGGCGCCGATCACCCACGTCGTGTGATTGGTTACTTTACTAGTTGGCGCGCAGGTGAGGACCCTCAATCGACTTACCTTGTTAAAGATATTCCTTGGGAGCAACTTACTCACATTAACTACGCGTTTGTGAGCATTGGTTCTGATGGTAAAGTAAACGTTGGTGACGTTAATGACCCTAACAACCCTGCTACGGGTAAAACTTGGCCTGGCGTTGAGGTAGATCCTGCTCTTGGCTTTAAAGGTCACTTTGGTGCGCTAGCGACTTACAAGCAAAAACATGATGTTAAAACGTTAATCTCTATCGGTGGTTGGGCTGAAACGGGCGGTCACTTCGATACGAACGGCAATCGTGTAGCTGATGGTGGCTTCTACACCATGACGACGAATGCGGACGGTTCTATTAACCATGCAGGCATCGAGAAGTTCGCAACTTCAGCCGTTGAAATGATGCGTCAGTACAAGTTCGATGGTCTGGATATCGACTATGAATACCCGACATCAATGGCTGGTGCTGGTAACCCTTACGACAAAGACTTCATGGAACCACGTCGTCAGTATCTATGGGCGTCTTACCAAGAGCTGATGAAAGTATTGCGTGAGAAACTTGATGCGGCATCCGCGCAAGATGGCATTCATTATATGCTGACTATCGCAGCCCCATCTTCAGGTTACTTACTACGTGGGATGGAAACCTTCGATGTAACTAAGTACCTAGACTACGTAAACATCATGTCTTACGACTTGCATGGGGCTTGGAATGATCACGTTGGTCACAACGCGGCATTATTCGATACAGGTAAAGACTCGGAGCTAGCGCAGTGGAACGTATACGGCACTGCTGCATACGGTGGTATCGGTTACTTGAACACAGACTGGGCTTACCATTACTTCCGTGGTTCTATGCCTGCAGGTCGTATCAACATTGGTGTTCCTTACTACACCCGTGGTTGGCAAGGTGTTACTGGTGGTGAAAATGGTCTGTGGGGCCGAGCAGCACTGCCAAACCAAACTGAGTGTCAACCAGGTACCGGTGAAGGTGAGAAGAACAACTGTGGTCACGGCGCTATTGGTATCGACAACATGTGGCACGATACCGACCCTAAAGGCAACGAAATGGGCGCTGGCTCTAACCCAATGTGGCATGCGAAGAACCTAGAAAATGGTATCTGGGGCTCATACGCAGCCGCTTACGGTCTTGATCCAGTTAACGATCCTTCGGATAAGTTTGTTGGTACATATACACGTCATTACGATAGCGTTGCTGTAGCGCCTTGGTTGTGGAACGCAGAGAAGAGCGTGTTCCTATCTACGGAAGATAAAGCTTCTATCGAAGTGAAAGCTGATTACGTTATCGATAAAGAAATCGGCGGTATTATGTTCTGGGAACTGGCAGGTGACTACAACTGTTACGTACTGGATGCAAATGGTAATCGTACGGCAGTAGATGCAACTGAACAAGCTTGTGCAGCTGGTAATGGTGAGTACCACATGGGTAACACTATGACCAAAGCTATCTACGACAAGTTTAAGTCTGCAACACCTTACGGCAATAAAGTTGCGACGGGTCCAACACCAACAGAAGCGGTAGACATTACAGTCAGCGTTGGCGGCTTTAAGGTTGGCGACCAAAACTACCCAATTAATCCGAAGATCACGTTTACGAACAACACTGGTCAAGCGATCCCTGGTGGTACTGAATTCCAGTTTGATATCCCAGTATCAGCTCCTGATAATGCGAAAGATCAATCTGGTGGCGGTTTGAAAGTCATTGCTTCTGGACATACTCGTGCAAACAACATCGGTGGCTTAGATGGCGTAATGCACCGCGTATCGTTCTCTCTACCTGCTTGGAAAGATTTACCAGCGGGCGGTACTTACGAGCTTGATATGGTTTACTACCTACCAATCTCTGGTCCGGCTAACTACTCAGTGATTTCTGGCGGTAAAGAGTTTGCGTTCAAGTTTGAACAGCCAGAACTACCAATTGGCGACCTAAATTCAGGCTCGGGTGATGGTGGTACTACTGAACCAGGTACGTGTGATACGACAGGTTTAGTGACATACCCAGCTCTACCACAAACGGATTGGGCTGGTAACCCAAGCCACGCTAACCAAGGTGATAAGATCATCCACAACGGTGTGGTTTACCAAGCGAACTGGTGGACAGCGGCTGAGCCGGGCACAGATGGTAGCTGGTCAACGGTATGTAACATCTAATTATTATGTATTATTTGTTATAGCCTAACGTTAATAGGCTCTTAAACAAAAGCGCACGATCATCATCGTGCGCTTTTTTGTTGCGATGGTTTGTCGTTTAATCGAATTGATAACTTTCGGGTATGACGACAATACCTTTGTCTGAGATTTTAAATCGCTTCGCATCTTCTAGTTTGTTGATGCCAATTTGAGTATGTGGCGGAATACGAACATGTTTATCAACTATGCAGTTGACCAACTGACTTCCTTCACCGACCTCTACGTCATCAAAAATGATGGAATCGACAACCGTTGCACTGTCTTGAATACGTACGTTAGAGGAAATGATGGAATGCTGTACTGAGCCTCCAGAATTGATGACACCGGTAGCAATGATGGAGTTAATAAAAATACCTTCATTGCCCGTAGCAGAAGAAACGGTACGAGCTGGTGGAAACTGCGGCTCGTAAGTACGAATCGCCCAATTGGATTGATATAGGTTCATTGGTGGTACTGGCTCTAGCAGATCCATATTCGCTTCATAGAAGGAATCAATGGTACCCACGTCGCGCCAGTAGCAATCCTTATCAACTCGACCTTTACTGCCACAAAATTGATAAGCATAAACGGATTCCGTATCAATCAGCTTAGGTATGATGTCTTTTCCGAAGTCATGACTTGATGAATCGAGTTTTGAGTCGTCTTCGAGTGCTTCTTTTAAAACATCCATATCAAAGATATAGATCCCCATGGAAACGAGGCTTCTAGTTTTGCTTCCTGGAAGGGTAGGTGGGCATTCTGGTTTTTCTATAAATGAAGTAACTAGCCCGTTTTCTGCGGTGCCCATTACCCCGAATGCTGAAGCATCCTCTACGGGAACATCCATACAGGCAACGGTGAGCTTAGCACCTTTCTCTTTATGCTCTTCAAGCATTGCGGCGTAGTCCATTCGATAGATATGATCGCCGGATAACACAACCACATACTTCGCGTCATTGCGCGATAGTAACCACATGTTGTGATAAATCGCATCAGCGGTTCCTTCATACCATGCACCACCTTTGCGCATTTGAGGTGGAACAGCAGTAATGTACTCGCCAAGCTCTGGATTGAATATCGACCAACCATCTCGCAAGTGTTTTTGAAGTGAATGAGATTTGTATTGGGTCAAAACAAGGATTTTACGTAAACCCGAGTGTAAACAGTTGGTTAGTGTGAAATCTATAATTCTATACTTTCCGCCAAAAGGTACTGCTGGCTTGGTTCTATCATCGGTGAGTGGGCTGAGTCTAGACCCCATCCCTCCAGCTAAAATTACGGCGAGTGCGTCTTCCATATTATTCCCTTTCCCTTTTTTGCATGCATCAAAACGGTGCTAACCAGGAGGAAGTGGTGTACAGCGCAGAGGTTTTGAAAGTGCATGTGCTGATGTGTTTACTACTGCAAACTTTAGTACAAGATTCGAGCCATAGAATATCTTTTTAAAAATCAAAGGGGTTAAAAGTTCATCGCAAGGTAATTGCACCACATTAGTGAAGTGCTAAGTAGGCCGTGCATCAAATTGGCGCAAGATTATAGGGAAGGGGAGAAAATAAGTATGGATTTACAATGTAAAGTGACGATAAAACAGTAAGATAAAGATAATCAAGCACGCCTCTTCGTCTGTTCAAAGTGAGTGGATATAGAAGTAAACCACTCACTCTTTAAACGTCCTTCCTTTATAGTCAACTATACGTTGACGTTACACTAAGAGAGACCGACGATATTTCCTTCATCATCAAGGTCTAAATTCATAAATGCAGGTTTATCAGGCAAACCTGGCATCGTCATCACCGTACCGGATAACGCATACACAAACCCAGCGCCGGCACACAGACGTAACTCGCGGATAGGGACTGTAAAACCTGTCGGCGCGCCTTTGACAGCGGAATCTGTTGTTATCGATAGTGGAGTTTTCGCTATGCAAACCGCTAAGTTGTTAAAACCTAGATTTTCAAAATGGTTGAGCTGTTCAGTAGCAAGGGAACTCATTTCTATATTGGCGGCACCATAGCCAGCTTCACACACAGCCATAAGTTTTTCGTGTAACGATTGTTCTTTATTGTATAAAGGACGAAACTCTGTAGGCTGGGCACAAGCGTCAATAACATGTTGAGCTAACTGAGTTGTGCCTTGCCCGCCTTGCGCAAAAGCGGTGCTGATAGCGACTTTAACTTCCGGATTAAACTTCTGAACCAGCTCTTTAAGTATTTTAAGCTCTTTCTCACAATCTTGCGGAAACTGGTTAATAGCGACAACAGCTGGAATGCCATATTTATGGACGTTATTAATGTGCCATTTTAAGTTTTCAAATCCCGCTTCCAATGCTGCTTGGTCTGGATTAAAAATGGAATCTGGAATGGCCATACCTGGTCGTAAATCGTAGTGTCCAGAATTTGCTTTGAGGCCGCGTAATGTCGCTACTATCACTACACAATCTGGCGCCTTGCTGGCGGCGGCAGCTTTAATGTTACACGCTTTCTCAAATCCCATGTCCGAACCAAACCCCGCCTCTGTTACTGTGTAACTTGATAGCTTTAGCGCGATATCGTCGGCAATAATAGATGAATTTCCATGGGCGATGTTTGCAAACGGGCCTGCGTGAATCAACGTAGGAACACCTTCCAGAGTTTGCATCAGTGTCGGTGCTATGGCCTCTTTTAATGTCACTGCCATTGCTCCTGCAACTTGCAGATCCTCAGTGGTTACCGGGTTTCCGTTCAAATCGTACGCTACGACAATTTTCCCAATACGCTGACGTAAATCTTTCAAATCTTTAGCCAGTGCAATGATAGCCATTAACTCAGACGCGGCAGAAATATCGAACCCTTCGTCGCGTTCGTATCCATTGATGACTTTTCCTGGCTCATTTAGCCCAATTTTGACTTTACGTAGTGCACGATCATTATGGTCCATTACTCGTTTCCAAGTAATGCTTGCCGTATCGATTTTAAGTGCCTTTAATCCAGTACGTGCTTCAAAGGCATCATAGCCTTCGCGTTGTTCATGATACAAGCGAGCATCAAGCGCGGCTGAAGCTAGATTATGCGCCGCCGTCACCGCATGGATGTCACCAGTAAGGTGTAAGTTCAGTTCTTCCATTGGAGCAACTTGGGAATAACCACCGCCAGCAGCACCGCCTTTAATACCGAATACAGGTCCCATAGAAGGTTGTCTAATACATGCGATAACGGATTGTTCAAGCTTAGCTAAACCTTGCGCCAGTCCGACTGTTGTAACGGTTTTTCCTTCGCCAAGTGGGGTAGGAGTGATCGCAGTAACAAGCACAAGCTTACCGTTATCATTCTCTTTTAGCCGCTCCAAACATTTTGGATGGACTTTGGCTTTGTGCTTCCCGTGAGTGTCATATTCTTCGGGTAGTAACCCTACTTTTTCCGCAATAACATCAATAGAAGAAAGTGGTGTGTTTCGACAAATTTCAATATCTGACTGCATGGATAATCCCTAAAGTGACTCGCAGGTAGTGTTGAAAAACAATCTGAGTTGGAGCAAGTATTATTGTTAGGCAAACGTTTGCTCGGTGATAGTACGGTTTCGATTCGGTATGTAAAGAGTTTACTGCTCTATACTGTGCTACATACTAACAAAATCTACTATTTACTGCGCCAGATCAAAACAAAAAGGCCACCAAATGGTGACCTTGATGTATTTTTAGCTTTAAAGCTGTGATCTTAACGATCCCAGTAAGTTTCTTCTAAGCTATCTTCTCGTTCAGGAAGTGCTCGCGATAGGCGAGGAGAGTGTTGCGTCAACACTTCATAGCTTACTCGGTTTGCATATTTACAGATCTGAGAAAGTGATGAGTAAGTCAAACAGCGTACTTCGTGCTTTTCTGAGTTAGGCACTTCTTTTTGATGGAAAGAGTTTGCAGCCATATCATGCAGTAAAGCAGAAAGCGCCGCATCACCTGCGCCGTTGGTGTTCTTAATCTCTAGTGGACCACCTAGGTAAGGACCAATGTAAGAGTATACCTTCATTGGCTTCTCACAATCTCCTTTACGCATCGCACGACTAAATTCGTATTGGTTAAAGGCTTCAATTGAGCCTTCAAGAATGTCGTGTGTGGTTTCTCGTTTTACTTTTTCGTCAGTGTAACCTGCCATGTATAGGCCATTTGGCCCAGCAGTACATAGAACAAGATCGACCCACTCAAGTGCTTTATCAGCAGCCGCAAGCGGTTCTGTCTCGCCTGTTAATGCGGCGCCTTCTTCTTCATTCATTGCAACAACAGATATGTTCTCGCGAATGTACTCTTGCCACCATTGCGCGTTACCTTCGATAACGTACTTTGTGCCTAAAGTCAGTACAACAGGGACATCGTGCTTCTTGGCAAAGTCGATCGCTTTTTGTACCGCTTTCGGCATTGGATCCTCTTCTTTACCGCGCATTAGGTAAGAAGAAACAACCAGAGCTGATGCTTTCTCAAAGATCTCTTCAGGAATGCTTTCCGGAAGTAGTTGGTTCATGTGACCTTCATTGATAGCAAATGTGCGTTCGCCATCTTGAGAAATCAGGGTATAACAACGACCAATAGGACCATCTACCGTTTGTAGGTGGTTGAGGTTCATGCGTGAAGACGTGCGGCAAAGGTAACGGTAAGCAAAAGAACCAACTTGAATGTTCTTGGACATCACGCCGAGCAAAACGGATTTGCTATCCGCCAATACTGAGTAATTGTGGAGCGTGTTGCCAATCGTGTCACCTGGGTATTGGTGTGTGATCAGGCCTTGCTCAACCAGTTCTTCGTAAAGTGCATCTGCTTTGCTTTCTTCAAGAACGAGTGAATGTCCTTTACTTAGGTTGTATTTTTCTAAAAACGCATCATCTACACGCGCTTCGATATCTACGATGGTTTGACCGACACCAACAATAGTTGGGCGATATAGCTTAGGCGCTTGTCGGATTTGGTTTACTAATGGATCTCGAGCGTGAGTTGGGAAGTAGTGTTTAGATTTACGCTGACCAGGAAACTTCATGCTTGTTCTTGAGTGAGAAAAAAAAGAGGCGGGATTGTATCACAAAAAAATGAAAATCGTGGCGTTTTATTACAAAGAAGTTTGCCCGCTGAAAAAATCAGCGAGCTGGAGAAATTGCGACCAAGATAGCCTAAATTGCTGATGCTTATATTACTACAATTGGTCTCTTTTCAGATTGTTGAGCGGTTATTCTCTTTAACAACGAGCTTGGAGCTATCCAAATTTAGCCGCGTTACTTTTTCACTTCAGTTGGCTCAACGTAAGCCTTGGTACCCCAAAGTGGAACTGTCGATAGGCTGTGCTTAAAGCTACCGTCTGTCTCTTTTGTTGTGTAAGACAGGTAGAGTAAGGTTTGGTTGTCTGCATCATAAATTCGGCGAACCTTCATTGTTTTGAAGAAAATACTTTTTGACTTCTTAAATACAATTTCGCCAGACTTGCTTTTATCTATTTTTGCAATCATTTCCGGTGTGATTTCGCCAGTCTGACGACATGATATTGAGCTATCACTTGGATCCGCCAAGCTAAAATCGGCTTCGATAGAAGCGATGTGACACGTAACCCCCGTGACTACCTCGTCTTTTAATTCACCGACTTTGATGTCTTTCAAAGTAAACCAACCGAGTCCTACATCAGCAACATCGTTATCTGAACAACCAACCAGCGTAGTAGCAAGCAATGCACTTAACAGCATCTTTTTCATTATTTTTGTCCTTAACTAGGAAAGATATTGATGAAATCTATCAGAGGTTTGCAACTAAAACAAAATTTAGCCAAGGAAAGGTCTACGTACGCTAGGTTTGTTGTGGGCTTCATGCTAATGTACTGCTCTAAACGAAATGATGAGTTAGAGTGACCATACTTTCTCCCAATATGACTTTATATCGCTTGTCGCTCTGTCTAAGCTTCACTCTATGTGAGAATGAAACACTTTGCACATTTCGTTTTGCAACTAAGGTATCAAAATGAATGAACAACAGTTAGCCAGTATCGAGCGTAAAAATACATGGCTGTATGATCTGGTTGAAGTTGAATTTCCAACACCAGAGAGTCTGAAAGGGCGTGATGTCTATTTCAAAGCACTAGAACAAGCAACCTATCAAGTGGTCGACAAAGACACGCTACTTGAAAGTAATTCTGAATTTAGCTCTGACGATATTTTTCTGGTCGATTTTCACCGACTTACTATCATGTTTTCTGTCCTGCAGTCTCAGCGTTGGGATCAACAGTACGATAAAGATATGATTGTGGAATATCTCACTCAGATAATTCTAACGCCAGATTTTGAATTATATGTTGGTTTTAAATCTGGAGCTCCAATTGGTGCCGCTATTATTAGCCACCTTGAAGGAAACACGCTTATCTCTGATGTCGCGGTTTCTGAATCAAAATACAAGAGTTCGTTTGTGGCGGATCTTGCTAAAAGACTAAGTATCGAACACAAGCTTTTAGATTCGGTGATTATTGAAAGCTAATTTGCGCACTCAAATGCATAAAAAGCAAAGCAAGATGACGATAGGTGATCTTGCTTAGAAAAAATGTAATTGCTCCCCTCTATTTCCATGAAATGCCAAGCTCGTCGTTTCAACAATCCCAAACTTAAATAAGATTAAGCCAACATTTTTAAAATCAGCTAGGGCATTAGCCTTTAAGATGTCTGGAGATGGCTATGGCAATTACCAATATTAAGTGCGTGATATTTGATTGTGATGGTACGTTGGTCGATAGTGAACGATTGTGTTGCCAAGCTCTCGTCAATGTATTTAACCTGCATGGCGCAGAATTAACGATGGAAGAGTGCGTTTCTCATTTTAAAGGAGGAAAGCTCGCTGACATCCTTTTAGATACTAAAGAGCTGAAAGATATCAAAGTCCCTATTGATGTCTTAGAGCCGCAATACCGTGAAGAAGTCCAGTCTCTTTTTGTTCGCCACTTACAGCCGATGGATGGCGCAAAGCGATTAATTCAGTTTTTAGATTCGCATAATATCGAATATTGTGTCGCGTCCAATGGGCCGAAAGATAAAATAGAATACGCATTGGAGTTAACAGGATTGCTCGATGCTTTCCAAGGGAAAGTGTTCTCTGCATTCGATGCGAATAGTTGGAAGCCTGAACCTGACTTAATTATGTACAGTGCAATGAGCATGGGCTTTTTACCGAGCGACTGTCTTTATATTGATGACACACCTAAAGGCGTAGAAGCGGGATTAAACGCTGGCATTAAAACCGTACAGCTATTTAATGGTGAGGCAATCAATCGTGTTGATGATGAACGCGTAATTCGCATTCAACATTTAGATGAATTAAAAGAGCAGCTATTTAGCTGCTCTGTTTAATCTCTTAATGGCACACCGTACTTAAGCTATGGATATGTTTAAGTTTGGACTGTAGGTAAGGGGTTTGATGTAGGCATTGGATAGATGAGAAGCTTTTTGTATGAAATCCGCAAGCAGCGCATGTGAATTTCTCTCCATCCGATGAAATGAGATATTCATCCCCCTGGCAGAGAGGGCAACTTAGGTTTTCGATGTCTTTTGTATCTTTGTAATTATTCATATTGTTTTCCAGCAGCAAATTGGAATTGGCAGGATTAAGCATAGCGGAACGCTTTGTTTATGAACATTATTTCATCAGGTACAGCGAGAACTTGAGATTCACTTCAAATATCCACTTGTGTGTAGTAGAAAATATCGACGATAACGGCTGAAAACGGTTTAAAGAAAGGGCTCCTCAGGAGCCCTTGTTGATCATAAATGCTGCAAAGTTATGCTGTGCGGTAGCGTTGTAATACCTCACCAAGAGACACTGACGCCTGAGTGAGATTAGCTACCCCTACGGTAGATTGCTCTGCAACTTCTCTGATTGTACTCGACTGGCTGCGAATTTCTGAAAGCTCAGATGCAATATCGTTGGCGACTGCGCTTTGTTCTTCTGCTGAGGTGGAAATTTGGATACTCATGTCCATCAATGAGCGTGCGGATTCAGCAATGGACGTCACATCATGACCAATTTCATCAATAAGCTGGCTACTGGTTTGCGCTTGTTGAACAGTTCGATCAGTGATTGAAGCAATGTTCTGGCTTTCGGCTTGTAGTTTCTCAATCATGGCTTGAATTTCTACTGTTGCCTGTTGAGTTCGGCTTGCCAATGTACGCACTTCATCAGCAACCACAGCAAATCCACGACCTTGTTCACCAGCGCGTGCTGCTTCAATTGCCGCATTCAGAGCCAATAGGTTGGTTTGTTCTGAAATGGCATTGATCGTTGTAATAACGTCATTGATCTGTGTCGTGTTCTCATTTAAGTTGTTTACTGACGTGGAAGCCTGTTCAATATAGCTGGATAACGTCTCAATTTCTCCAATCACATTTTGCACGCGATTTCTGCTTAGCTCGATCTTTTGAGCATCCTGATCGGATTGCATCGTCGCTTGTTGGGAAATACTGGATACTTCTTTTGCAGAGGCTGTCATTTCTTCCATTGCTGTCGCGACGGAATCGAGTGTTTGATATTGATGAGATATCTGCGTTTCGCTCAACTGCATATCTTTTTCGAATGCAGAAGATGTCTCACTCAATGTAGCCGCATTATTTTTCACACTGTTAACTAGTTCACTTAAGGTGTCCATCGATTTATCTAACGCGCAACCAATGGTGCCAAACTCGTCTCGGCCAGGATGAAAACCAAGGCGAGAGGTTAAATCACCTTCACCAATTTTTTCGGTTGTCGTATATAAAACCCACAGGGCGCCTCCTATAAAGGTCGCAACCCAGTAAGAGAAAAGGGCAAAAGGAACAACCCATAAAAAGCTGAGTAACAGAGAGGTTAAGGCTGACGACTTTGCAGATTCGTATTGCGCGGATACGTTTTGAGTCAACTTGATCACTTCGCCAGAATGCAGCTTTGCATAAGCGGTGACAGAGCCATCAACAAAAGAGCTCTCGCTTACGCGACTTGATTTCGATACGCCGTCAATTTGTGGAACATGACCTGGTTGAGCGTCAACAATACCAGAAAGTTTCGCTTCGCTAGCAGAAATCGCTTGTTGTTTAAATTGTTGTATTTCATTGAAGTAGCGGCTTCCAGCCACAGAAGTGAGGGCTACTAAAAACAGCAGGAATATAACCCACATTTTGTCGTTGATAGACATCTTGATAAACAGCCTGTCTATCGTTCTAAACTCAACTTCTCTCATTTAAAGCTCCATTAGAGATAAAAGATATTGACCAAATCTATTGCTATATCGAAACAAAATATGCGAAGTTAATCAGCAAAATATGTAACGAAAACTAAATTTAGTTTAAGAAATGAGATCTAAGGACGCCTATAACGGTATGTTATATCTTTAAATTGACATAAATATTGATAAAAGAGCTATTTCTCTGAAGTGCTAAGTAGATATGAAATCTGGTTGCAAACGTTTACTTTTGATTCTGCTCATAGGTTTTTAAATCTTTACTTCTCGCTGTCATGAATGTGTCATATAAAGACTATAAAAAGGAGTTGTTGACGTGGATATGGCAAGGCCAAGCCGTCAGCAAGTACAAGCAAGAGAGCTTAAAATAAAGGAGGTCACAATGAGCGACCAATACCAAAACGATGAGAGCCTAGAGCTGCTAGATGCGCTTGAAATTGGCATTATCTTGTCGGAATACGTTGGCTCAGACAACGAAGCCGAATAGCGGAACACTCTCATCTCGTCGTAATTGACGTTATACTAAGTTCATGTCACACCAAGCCTTAAAGGCCAAAACTGGCGTCGGATGAACTTTCTAGCCCACCTGCATATCGCAGACCACTGTAACAGCCATTTATTGGGAAACTTGCTTGGAGACTTCGTAAAAGGAGATCCAAGCAAGCTGTATGAACGTGATATCTCTAACGGCATCAAATTACATAGATTTGTTGACCGCATTACTGATCACCATCCTATTGTTAACGAATGCAAACCTCACTTCAAAGGTACTGCGCGGCGCTTTGCCCCTATCGCTCTCGATATGTTCTGGGACCATTGTCTCGCAAAACACTGGAACGACTTTTATGCCGTATCTCTCGAACACTTTGTTGATTCGGCATACGAGCGAGTAAACCGTGACGTTAATGAACATTTGCCGCCGCGTTTTTTGGTGCTCCACAGCCGGATGTGGCACGGTCGATGGCTTCAGTCATACCAAGACCTGGATAATATCGAATTTGCATTACATCGAATGTCGCAAAGAAGCCCGAGAATGGCTGACCTTACTACAACATTTAAAGTGATTGAGAGTGATTACACAGAATTGGAAGAGAAGTTCTCGACACTCTATCGAGACGTTTTACGCCAGTCGTATGATTTTCAGCAACATCTTATTGATTCAGCCCAATGAGATAGAAAAGTAGTATGGCAATTGGGGCTCTGGTAAACTCTGCGCTCCAAAAATAATGAGGTTACACATGTCTGTTAATTTTGCTGACTTAGGCATTGAACAAAAGCTAATCGAGACGCTAAGCAATCTAAATATCGTGACGCCAACACCAGTGCAAGAAAAGTCTATTCCACATGTCCTTGAAGGAAAGAACTTACTTGCTGCTGCACAAACTGGTACGGGGAAAACAGCTGCGTTTGGTTTACCTATTATACAAACCGTTCAGCAAAAGAAACTCAACGGTACGCCTCAAGCATTGGTTTTGGTTCCAACACGCGAGCTTGCGCAGCAGGTATTTGATAATTTGAATCAGTACTCTGCACAAACCGAACTTCGCATTGTGTGTGTTTATGGTGGTACAAGCATTGGCGTACAAAAGAGGAAGTTAGAAGAGGGCGCTGATATTTTGATTGCAACACCAGGCCGCCTTTTGGATCATCTGTTTAATGGCAACGTAAACATCTCCAAAACCAGTATGCTCGTTCTAGACGAAGCCGACCGTATGTTAGATATGGGATTCTGGCCTGACTTGCAACGCATCTTCCGACGTTTACCCGCCGAAAAACAGATCCTGTTGTTCTCTGCGACATTTGAAAAGCGAATCAAGACTATTGCGTACAAACTCATGGAATCGCCGGTTGAAGTTGAAGTGTCACCAGCAAACACGACGGCTGAAACAGTAAAACAGATGGTTTATCCGGTAGACAAAAAGCGTAAACGTGAATTATTGGCGTACTTGATTGGCTCGCGCAATTGGCAGCAAGTGCTTGTATTTACAAAAACTAAGCAAGGTAGCGATGAGCTAGCAAAAGAGCTTAAGTTAGATGGCATAAAAGCGGTTTCAATTAACGGGGATAAGTCACAGGGTGCGCGTCAAAGAGCGTTGGATGAGTTCAAGCAAGGTAAGGTGCGTGCGTTGATTGCGACAGATGTAGCAGCACGAGGACTGGATATTCAAGAGTTAGAGCAAGTGGTGAACTTTGATATGCCATTTAAAGCCGAAGATTATGTCCACCGTATAGGCCGTACTGGCCGTGCAGGAAAGTCGGGGTTAGCTGTGTCTCTAATGAGTCGAGATGAAGAATATTTATTGCATGCTATCGAGAATTTGCTTGATCAACGCCTACCGCAAGAATGGTTGGCAGGCTTCGAGCCAAGTCTTATAGAAGAAGTCGAGCCTGAGAAAAATGGTAGTGGGCGCCGTCGAAGCCGTTCATCAGAGAAGCGTAAGCTAAAAGCAAAATTAGCGATTCATAAGAACCGTGGTAAATCACGTAACTCTCGCTAAACCGCACAAACTTTTGTTCTTACATAGTCAGGCTGTTTTTGCCTCTTCATAAACGTCTAACGTTTGCGGGATAGCGAGTAGGTATCCTTGATACATATCGAAACCGAGTTTTTTCATTAAGTTAAGTTGATGCTCGGTTTCAATTCCTTCGATAACGGTTTTAGAGCGCAACGTTCTTGCTAGTGATAATGCATCGACTAGAGCTTTCCAGTCACCATTTTCGTATCTCAGCATTAACGAGCGATCCATCTTTATTATGTCTGGACGAACGCCTTTCACTCGTTCAATTGTTGAGGCATTGACGCCATAATCGTCGATCGCCAATTTAAACCCGCCTTGGCTTAATTCACGAGCTGCTTGCGACAACGAGGACTCGTCTTCTACGTTCAACTCAAGCAACTCCATGACGATTTGTTCATTTACTAAATGAGATTGATAAATGGTTTGTTTTAGCAGCCTATTGTACGTGATGTCTCTGGCTAGTATTTTTGCTGCTTCTGGTAATACATTAAGAAACAGTTGTTTATTGTGAAAGTGAGATTGGGCAAAGTTTTTGATATGAATTAGGCGACTTAAGCGTTCGACATTGAGTAGGTCTTGAGCGGCAATGGTTTTTGATTGGAAAAACTGATCTGGCCTGATCATGGTGCCATTAGCATTGGTAATTCTTACTAGTGCCTCAAGGCCAACGATAGAAATATCTTTTTTATATATAGGTTGAAAGACACTTCGAAGAGTGAGCTTTGCGTATTTCGCAATATATTGCCCGTCGGCTTGTTTGCGGATGCAACTAAGGAGTTGCGAGGTGCTCATCATTGTTACAACAACCTAAATCAATGCTTCTACATCAGCGCTATCGTGCTAATTTTTTATTTCATTGGCAGTGAATCTAAGTGGGCTCATGAACTCAAGCAAGAACGATGGTAAGAGATGATTAGATTTGTCGAGTGATATCAAACAAATTGATGAAATGACTGACAATCTTCCTATTGCAATTTGATGTTACCATTGTAGTACTGCATACAGTTGTAAGTATTTTCTGACCAACTGTTGTTTGTTCGAGCGACGCAAAGGATGACCAAACTTAATGTAACAAGGGCTAATGCCAAATCGAGTGTCTAACGATTGCGTGAGCTGCGATTCGCTGGTGTACAGCGTGATGCCTTGCTCCGTGTATTCGTTGATCTGATCGGGCAGTTCACCCATCCACCAATGAAGCAACTCTCGGCTCGTTTTGCTGCGACTGATCCAATGATCACAAACTAAAAAGAGTAGATCATTCGGTTGCAGTGCATAACCATATTCGCTTTGCCATTCCGTAATTGATGAGAGTAAGTTTTCTCGACAAGATTTTCCCGCACTGACCATATGGTGACTCAGGACCCAAACCGTGCCTATTTCAGATGAAATACGATAGTGATGAGGCAGATCCGGCGTATTTAAAACTTCAATTGGTTTTACCACACTGTTGTATCCGAAGTGACGGAAAGTGTGTTCCATTCGTCTTGAAAACGCGAGACCAAGATGATGCTCACTCATGCCTTGGTTATGTACCGCAGGGTAATGCTTTTCACACAGCTTAAGACAGTCGTCTTGAAAATCATTAACACTTTGAATCACTAGGTCGAGTAGCAAAGAATATCCCTTAATAATTAACAAAACGAACTGCAAAAGGTTAGCATAGTCTTTTGAGAATAGACTAATTTACTTCGGCAACTTCTTGATCTAAACACCAAATTTCTCACAAATGATCGCGCCTACTCTTTAAGAGAGCAAGACGATAGAAGCACACATAGAACAAAATTCTGAAAAAGGGCAAAGATGATAAAGTTAGAACGTGCGCAAAAAGAAACGCTGGCAACCGCCATTCAAGATTATATGCAGGACGAACTAGATGTTGAGATTGGCCAGTTCGATAGTGAATTTCTTATTGATTTCATTACAGAAAAACTAGGGCCAATCTATTACAACAAGGGGGTGGAAGATGCAAAATCACTGGTTGAACGTAGAATGTTAGAAGTGTCCGAAGAGCTGTATGAGATAGAACAAGAAGTTAAGCTGTAAGTTTCAGTTTTATAAACGATTTAAAGTTCCTTCAAAAAATTCGAACAACTTGATAGATACGGTGCCATTGGCTGGATGTAAATGATGGTAAATAATCTGTTTCATATGACGTAAATAGGTTAATGTAGTGTTTCTTGCTCAACATTAACTTAGGAATATATCTAGGAACTTGAGATGGATACACTGGTAAAGAATTACAACCTTACTGCACGCGTGATGCACTGGTTATCTGCGCTGTGCATTATTGGTCTATTTGCAGTGGGTTTGTGGATGGTCGACCTTAGCTATTACAGCGAATGGTATCGAACTGCGCCACATTACCATCGCTCTGTCGGTATTTTACTCGCTATTTTAACTTTGGCACGCATTGTATGGAAACATGTTACGTCGTCACCAAAGGTAGAAGGCAAACCTTACGAAGTGCTTGCTGCTAAAGCGGCGCATGGTGTTATGTACCTACTATTGGTCACCATCTTTGTTTCAGGTTACCTCATTTCAACGTCTGATGGACGCGGTATCGAAGTGTTTAATTGGTTTACCGTGCCAGGAGCGGGAGAGTTATTCCCAGGACAATCAGACATAGCGGGTGAAATTCACTTCTACGCAGCTTGGGCCGTCATCCTGATAGCAGGTTTGCACGCTATTGCTGCGCTTAAACACCACTTTATCGATAAAGACAACACATTAAGAAAAATGTTAGGAGCTTCAAAATGAAAAAGTCACTCTTCGCTACAGGATTAGCTATCGCTATGGCACTACCATTTGGTGCGCAAGCTGCAGATTATGTCATCGATACCAAAGGTGCTCACGCTTCAATTAACTTTAAAGTTAGCCACTTGGGTTACAGCTTCATCAAAGGTCGTTTCAATACATTTTCTGGTGACTTTTCTTTTGATGAGAACAACATTGCTGATTCAAAAGTGAATGTTGTTGTTGATACAACTAGCTTAGACTCCAACCACGCTGAACGTGACAAGCACATTCGTAGTGGTGACTTCATTGATGCTGGCAAATACAGCGAAGCGACCTTTAAAAGCACAAAAGTGGTTGATAAAGGTAATGGCAAGCTAGATGTAACTGGTGATCTAACGCTACACGGTGTTACTAAGCCTATTACTATCGAAGCTGAATTTGTTGGCGCAGGTAGTGACCCATGGGGTGGTGAGCGCGCTGGCTTCGTTGGTAACACTCGCCTTGAGCTTGCTGACTTTGATATCCCAGTAATGGGTGCTTCAAGCTATGTTGATATGGAACTTCATATCGAAGGCGTTAAGAAGTAACGAACTTCTTTTAGATACAGTAAAAGCGCTCTTCAACGAAAGAGCGCTTTTTTATTACCTCAATCACAATTGACAACATTGGCAAGCCAGTCAGTGACAGCGATTGAAAGCCAACAGACGTTGCAAGCGTTTAATGAATTACGCTGTTTCTAACTCGTTTTTTTCTACTAGGTTTAAACGCTCACCAAAAATCGGGCGTAGTGCTGTTAATACTTCAGTACGAGTAACAACACCGACCATCTGGCCATTTTCAAGTACAGGAAGTACTTGAGGCTTGCTCACTTTGATGCTTTTTGCTCGTTCCTCTAAAGATAGAGACGTCATGCGAGTGGCGATGCCCATGCTGCTCGTTGGGTACAACTGCTCTTTATCGATACATAGGAATTCGACAACATCAACGAGACGATCACCAGCATCAATTGCGACCACATCGCGGCTCATGATGTCGACGACTTTTTGGTCTTTCACCGGAATGTAGTCCTCACACCATAGTTCTACCATCACATCGTGAGCAGAGAAGAAACCAACCAATCGATTTTGTACGTCTACAACAGGTGCGCTAGTTACGTTGTTATCAAGTAGCACATCCAGTGCGATTGCTATCGGTGTTTCTGCACTGATGGTAACTGGTTTTGGGTTCATAATATCTTTAACAAAAGATGCGTTTTTCATGGTGAAATCCTTAACTGACGAGAGTGTTGTAGTCGTTGTGATAGAAGAGATATTCGCTGCTTTTAGTTCTGGTCGGCGAAAAATACACCAGTTTGCAAGACCAACTAAAACCGCTCCGCCGACGATGTTGCCAAGCGTGACAGGAATTAAGTTAGCGGTAATAAAGTGGCTAATATTTAAGTCTGCGTACTGTGAAGCGGGCACACCGACGGAGGCCCAAAAAGACTCAGGTGCAAAGTTCGCGATAACAATGCCAAGTGGAACCATAAACATGTTCGCGACACAGTGTTCAAAGCCACTACTGACAAACATGGCCACAGGCATGATTGTCATTGCTGCTTTTGTCATTGCATTTGCAGAGCTAAACGTTAACCAAATCGCGAGGCAGACCAATAGGTTACAAAGGATACCGAGCGCAAACGCCTGAATGAGAGTGTGATGAAGCTTGTGCTGCGCGATGTTAAGCGCATTTAACCCCCATTGACCGCTATCCATTTGATAAAGACCAGCTGCAGTAACTAGCGCAAGTAGGAACATCGCACCAATGAAGTTGCCAACGTAAACCTTGCCCCAAATAGAAAGCATTTTTCCGAACGAGATTTGCTTATTGGCCCATGAGATACTGGAAAGAACTGAGCTGGTAAATAGTTCACCACCGCAGATCACGATGAGGATCAAGCCCATACTAAATGCTAATCCGCCAGCAAGACGGCTTAAGCCCCAACCAGCGCCAGCGCTGCCAGTAGTCACCGTGATGTAAAACAAGAACGCCAATCCAATGAACGCACCCGCCATGATGGCAAGACTCAGTGTCATACTGCTGGTTTTGTTTGCTTTACTTAACGCAAATTTTTCCGCTTCAGCCATCATTTCTTTTGGAGAAAAGTACTGGTGATTTTGAGAGCTGGTCACCGCCATATTGACTCCTTAATTTGTAATCGCATAAAAATTCCTTGGTTATTAACTCAAAAATGAAATTGTTGTTTTTATTTAGAAGCCTCAATGACTTCAGTCTCAAAGTCATTGAGGCTTGCGGTGTTCCCGAACCGCACAGTCAGAATAAGGAGAAGGGTTTGGTAGGTAAAATTGATAATATTTAGAAACCTCATCAAATTAATTGATAACTTTATGCGGCTAGGTAAAATGAACTCTATTGCTTATTGGGGCATGTTTTTAACGATTGTGAGGGTATGAAAAATACTCACCAATAATGGAGGACACTTTGCGCTACTCACTTAAGCAATTAGCGGTTTTTGACGCAGTTGCAGATACCGGCAGTGTAAGCCAGGCCGCAGAGAAACTGGCTTTGACACAATCAGCGACAAGTATGTCGCTTGCGCAATTAGAAAAAATGCTTGGCAGGCCTTTATTTGAGAGGCAAGGCAAGCAAATGGCGTTAACCCATTGGGGTATGTGGTTACGACCAAAAGCAAAACGCTTATTACAAGACGCACTGCAGATTGAAATGGGCTTTTATGAGCAACATTTGTTAAGCGGTGAGATTCGCATGGGCGCGAGTCAAACTCCGGCAGAGCATCTGGTTCCAGACCTTATCAGTATCATTGATAATGACTTTCCAGAAATGCGTATTTCCCTTGGTGTGCAGAGTACAAAAGGGGTTATTGATGGCGTATTAGATTATAAATATGATTTAGGGATCATCGAGGGGCGTTGTGACGATAACCGTTTGCACCAAGAAGTCTGGTGCCGAGACCATCTTACTGTTGTCGCTGCTTCTCATCATCCTTTTGCTCGCAATCAATCTGTAAGCCTCGCTCAGTTAGAACAAGCGAAGTGGGTGTTGAGAGAGCATGGCTCTGGCACACGAAAAACATTTGATAGCTCTATTCATCATCTAATTGAAGATTTGGATGTGTGGCGAGAGTACGAGCACGTTCCGGTGTTACGCAGCTTAGTTGCTAACGGCCAGTACCTTACTTGTTTACCGTATTTAGATGTAGAGCGATATATAGAAGCGGGTCATCTTGTTGCGTTAAATGTGCCCGAGCTAAAAATGGAAAGGACACTGTCATTTATATGGCGAGCTGATATGGCAGAAAACCCACTAGTCGACTGCATTAAACGAGAAGGTCTGCGAATGATGAAAGGTAAGCCTTCGGTATTGTAAGTTACTACTCAATACACGCAATAAACTCTAGAAGCACAGCAATGCCACTCGCTTAATGGTGAGTGGCATATTTCTATGTACAGTATACTGAACTTCGAAGAACAAGTGTGATTCAGGAGCTTTTATGCACTCACTTGGTGACCCATGATTCTGCACGCCGATATTAGCTTCCCAGTCTCGTTAAAGCTTGCTGGAGTGACCTATTGGAGCTATCCAACACACATCCTTTTTACCTAGCACTAGAAATACTCACTCCCTAAATCTGTTGATTTATCGGTTGCGTCAAACTTTTAGTGCAAGTCATGAAATTGTTATAACCTTATTGTGATCATTATCACCGATAAACAAGACTGATGTATCTAACATGTGTCCTTGATTTCAATGTATGAAGGCAGTTATTGAGCCATATGGGTACGATAATAGCCAAGCAGGTACGACTACCATGACGACACTTTTAGCTATCTCTATCACTACTGGAATTTTATCTGGCGTATGGGGTTGGATCGCCATTTCTTTAGGTTTGCTTTCTTGGGCTGGTTTTTTAGGTTGCACGAGCTACTTTGCTGCGCCAACTAGTGGATTGAAAGGACTTGGTATCAGCTTAATCACTAATATGACGGGTGTATTCTGGGCAATGGTAATTATCCACGGTTCAACTTACGTTGGTTTGGAAATTATCGGTTATGTGATTACCGCTATTGTGGCATTTTTCATGTGTATTCAAGCGAAACAGGCTTGGCTCGCGTACATTCCAGGCACTTTTATTGGTTCCTGCGCAACATTTGCCGCTGATGGAAACTGGCAACTTGTCATTCCATCTTTGCTGCTAGGTGGTGTGTTTGGTTATCTAATGAAAGCGACTGGACTTTGGTTGCATACGAAATCAAGCACTACTTCTTCTACGCTTGCTGAGCAAGCACAGTAGTGAACCCCCGATCTTATTTGTATCCACTGTGTATTGAGTTTTATCCCTCTCAATACCTTTAATCAAAATTAATGATGTTTGATACAAGCACACCAATTTGGTGTGCTTTTTTTGTATTACAAGGCAAGGTGTGAGTGTGAAATACTCTAACTCATGTATTGCCGTTTGCCATGGTGACAACGCGCTTAAGTGTCCAACGCAGAAGTACAGGAATGCATTCCATACCTCTCTCTTCACAGTGAGATACAATGGCCAAAGCTAAGTCCGGTTTTGCATGCTTTTTCAAAACACGGTTGACGACTTTTTTAGCTGGGATAGGGTGATCATGAGGAACTTTGATGATGTCCTTAAAGAAAAGTTCAAACCCATGATTATATAGAAAATGTTCGATATCTCGATCAGGTAACTCTGTAAGTCTATGCCTTTCCTGATCATGATCGAGTTGCGCTCTCACGGCATGCGCGTACTTTTTACCTGCCGGGTCACCATCGGTAACAACATGCCAGTCGATACCGAACTCTTTTGCCACTTTGATCAGTGACTTTAGTCCTGACTGTGCAAATTCAACGATTTGAACTCCTTCCGCAGCTAAATCATATCCGCATTGACGAGCCAATTCATGAAATAACCAAACTTCAGTTTCGCCTTCTACGAGCAACCAACACCGCGCAAACAACGCCCCTGAGCGATGAAAACGAATGTGGAAACCAATTCGGCGTAACTCATCTCTACCAAACTTGGCAGAGTTTAAGCTCTTGGCAATGGTTCGGTCTGACAAGCGAATCAAACGTCGGATTGAATAAAGTGGAACCGAGCCAAGTAACGTACCGCTGTTGGTAGTTAAAATCTTTTGCATTGGCAACAACTGCAATAATGACCACGCTCTAGCGAGATGAGTCGGATGTAGTCGGCCTTCCGGGTCTTCGATGATCAGTATCGGTCTTGCGCAGCGTCTTAAATCGGTAGGGCCTTTTGCTTGAAGGTAAGCATTGAGAAGCCCCATTAAAAGCAAGCGGCTTTGTTTGTCATTTGTTTCCTTAAGGAATTGACTTAATCCTTTATCAGAGGAAGGGCTCGTATAAAAAAGACCATCACGAGGTTTTCGTGGGTTACCTTTGCTGACGCTGCGGAACGCAAAATAGTGTTCGACAAGTGTTTGCATTGAATCGAGACTACTGCGAATCTCACCCTTGTTTACGTGCCCAGGCATCGCCAATAGCCGTCGGCAGGTGTTGTTGATTCGTTTTTCAATCCGAGCATTTTTGCTGTCGCCGTTGACGTGGTTTAAATCTGGGAAGCGTCGGGAGTCTCGTAGGCGGATAACAGGGTGAAGAGTCATCAACTCTACAGCGAGTTTCTCAGAGTGGTGCAGTTTCTTCGGCTTGCCGTTATGATCCAAAAACGCGTATTCAGTTTTAATATCATACTCGTCGCGAGACGCACTAATTCGATAGTAAATGACCTGCTCACCATCCTCGTTTGTGCACCATGCAGGTTTTATCCGTCGATAACGCCCAGCTTTTACTTCGTTCTTGTCTTGTGCTTTAAAGCAAACAATGATCTGCAAGTGTTGGGTTTGTGGATGAGAAATTGAGTAATCAACGTGAAAATCTTTTAGTTCGAATTGATATAATGAGCCATTAGCAGGTAGCGCGATAGAAAGGGCATCGAGCAATGATGATTTGCCCCACGTGTTCTCACCGATGAGCGTAGTGAGTTCGTCAAAAGAGAGTGAAAGGCGTTTGATGCCTCTAAACCCGGAGATTTCGATGCGTTCTAGTCTCATCTCAATCCTCCTTGCAATTATTTGAATTATAGAGAGTTATTTTGCTACTCCTAAGCATATATTAATTCGAAATATTGGAGTTAAGCTCAGTTCACAAAATTACGAGAGCCCCTTACTGAATAGAGACCGCAACAAGCGACGCTTGCTTTCAAAAGTAGTGTAGATAGCATCGTGATCACTTAAACATGAAATCAAAAAATCACAGTTTCATAAAATTCATGATTCTGTCATGATTCACTTCTTATTATTATAAGGAATGAAAAGAGAGAAGATGAAGATGAATAACAATCATAAGCCAGTGAGAATCAAACTGGCACACATCAATGACACACATTCCTACTTTGAGCCAACGTCATTACAGTTAAAGCTTAAGATCAACAAAGAACTCACGCTAGAGCCATACGTGAGTGCTGGCGGGTTTTCTCGCATCGCAACCCGAGTAGAGCAGCTACGAGACGACGCGCAACGTCAAGGGCATGGGATGTTATTTCTCCATGCTGGAGACTGTTTCCAAGGCACACTTTATTTCTCATTATTTAAAGGTAAAGCCAACGCCGATTTGTTGAATGCGTTAAAGATTGATGCGATGGCGTTAGGCAACCATGAATTGGATATGGGTAATGAACCTGTTGCCTTATTCTGTCAACGCACTCAGTTTCCATTGCTTGCTGGTAACTGGGATCTATCAAATGAATCGCTTCAAAAGCCTCACCGAGTCAGTGATAGCAACAATGTGTATAGCTATCAAACGGAGACCCAAAGCGCACAATACATCGTCAAAGAGTTTCATGGTGAGCAGGTTGCGATTTTCGGATTATCCATTGATAAAATGAGCGATATCGCGAACCCAGATGCAGATACGCCATTTAAGTCTGCAATTGAAACCGCTAAGGCGACCGTAAAACAAATTCACTACTCTGGTATTAAAAATATCATTCTTCTGAGCCACTTAGGTTATGAAGGCGATTTAGAGTTGGCTGAACAAGTTGAGGGGATTGGTATTATTGTTGGTGGACATAGCCACCGACTGCAAGGCGATTTCTCATCAATAGGTTTAGGGCAAGATGACCCTTATGGTGTCAAAGTAAAAGATACCTACGTTGTGCAAGCGGGCTTTCATGCTTTGACCATGGGGCACTGCGTCATTGAATTTGATGAAAACGGCAAAGCAACCATGCTGAGTGGTCAAAATGAACTGTTACTTGGCCGACGTATTTTTTGGGACTCGACACTAAATCAACAGCTTGACCAAGGCGTATTCGAAACCGCGTGTGACTTTATCCATGGTCAACCTAATGTGGTGGTCTGTAAGAAACACCCGGAGACTCAAGCAATCCTAAGTGATAAATACATCCCTCGGGTAAGGCAGTTACAGTCACAAGTCATTGCCAGTATTGACACCAAAAAGCGTCATGTGCGAATCCCAGATGAGTTTGGTGAGAGCGAGCTGGCTTCTTCTGTTGCTCGTTCATTTTTGTACAGCCTAAATAAACGCGGGCATGAGGTTCAATTTGCGATTCATAATGCGGGTGGCGTGCGAACATCATTGAATCCTGGCAACATCACAGTGGCAGATATTGCCGGACGATTGTTGCCTTTTGCCGTTCCGATCGGCTTTTACGACGTAAAAGGCAGTGCTATTCGCCGAGCACTTGAAGGCGCCATAAACAATGCACTCAACAATGATGTGGAAGGTACTGGCTCTGGCAGTTATCCATACACTTACAATTTAAACTTTGAGTACCGAGCTGATGCCCCTAAAGGTGAAAGAATTCAGTCATTAGCAATTTTTGATGGTCAACAATGGGTCGACGTTCAAGACGACACCTGGTATCGAGGCACTTCCTCCGCTTATACCATGAAAGGGAAAGAAGGTTACGATGCGCTACTGGAGATGAAAGGCGAGGGGCGTGTAACCAACTTATCCATGGCAGACTGTTTTATTGAACTTCTGACCGATGAGCCAAACTGCTTGAATCAAAGTCACAAACTTTATACACAGCAACACAGGTAGTAGATATTGGTATCGATTTTGCTGTCTTTCAATTGCTACATGCGATGATGAGGGTGGCAGTATGTGGAATAAAGATTGGACAGATACGGCAGTGGTGGTTGCTTGGGTCGCAATTTGGTCAACGTTAGTTTACTTTGTACCTTTGAGCGGTTTTTGAATTGCTAATAACACGGAAGTTAGGAAAGGAGCAGTTATGCTCCTTTTTTGTGTCTATGTTCTCAGAGACATCGCTCTGACTCTTAAATGTATCACCTTGAGTCACTTGCTGATCTTTACATCTAATAACAAAAGTTCACGCGGTTGAACCAATTCCTTTGTTTTTATATTTCTTTCTGATTTTTAATAAGAATTTTATTTCGATTGGACAAAGTTTTTTTGTTGGAAAGCGTTACATTCGGCGTTATTATTGCGGCGTTTGGGGAGTAGTTAGCGCAAGTTTACTTATCGTCATCTCGTTAAGCATCAGCTTATCCGGTAAGTAAAGGTGTTGCGTGATTCATCCACGCCGACACTTCAACGAGACCAACGCATTCATTGACTGGCAGCACATGATTACTATGTGACTGCTTGTTGTTATTGTCTGCGGAAGGTCACCAAACTCATGCCCTTCCGCCATGGGAGGAAGCATGTCTCTTATCGAAAGTACCACCCAATTGAGCCAATCGGCACCACTTCAAGAGTCATTAGCGATGTATGGCGCTTTTGGTCTTTTTACGCTTGTTCTTGTTGCGCTTGATATCTATCAAACGCGTGGTGGAGTAATAACGATGAAAAAAGCCATCCTTTGGAGTGTTTTTTGGTTCTTACTTGCCTTTGTTTTTGCAGGTTCTATCTATTTATTCTGGGACTTTTACGCACCGCACAGCACTTATACGAACGATAAAGCAACGGTTTCATTCTTAACAGGCTACTTACTAGAGAAGTCGCTAAGCGTGGATAACTTGTTTGTGTTTGCCATCATCTTTGCACAATACAGTGTGCCGGAGCATTTGCGTCCGCGAGCGCTGCTTTGGGGCGTGATTGGTGCGTTAGTTCTACGGGCTATCATGATTGCGGTTGGTGCTCAGTTACTTGCGCAGTACCACTGGGTATTGTACCTCTTTGCCGCATTCCTTATTTGGACAGGTATTAAGCTTGCTCGCGACAAAGGTGAAGCAGAAGAGGTTAACCCATATCCTGAGCAGTTTATTCGCAAAATATTGCCAGTTACGGATGATTACCAAGGAAATCACTTAATCTTAAAGCAAGCTGGTAAGTGGGTGGCAACACCAATGCTGATCGTAGTCGGTGTAATTGCAGTGATGGATGTAATGTTTGCACTGGATTCTATACCTGCCATATTCGCGGTAACACGAGACCCATTTTTAGTCTTAGCCGCGAACGTGTTTGCACTGTTGGGTTTGCGATCTTTGTACTTTGTTCTGCAAGCGATGTTAGACAAGTTTGTGTACTTAAAACCAGCATTATCGGTGATCATGATGTTTATCGGTGTAAAGATGTTATTGGTGGGAACAGAGTATGAGATTCCGACAACGTGGTCACTCACATTCTTAATCGTTGTGATGACATCAGCGGTTGTGGCATCGCTCCTCAAAAATAAGTCGAACCGTCGCTCTAGCGTTAAAATTACTAATCAAAAAATATAAGTAAAGCGCTAAAAATAAAATAAACAACGAAACTTAATGTTAAAAATATGTTGTAATTTGAGGTAAGCTTATGCAGGTAACGTTAAGTTATTCAACATAATTAAACAGTTTCTGACTATTTATGCTGTTATTATTCATTTGTATTTTTGATATTTGTAATGGGATTGTTTTATTAGATAATCTAATTCGAATGGGTAAAATTTGTCATTTCTTAAACAATAAGAAACTGACTAATATACAACCAACAAAACAGACTACTGCTTTAAAGAGAGGCAATCATGGCACAAGCAATGCAAATGACAAATGTAGCTTTACCAACCTCTATGGATAAGAAAACCTACGCGGTTAACTTCAAAGGACTGATTGCTCACTTACTAGACATTCTATTCGTAGATAATACTGCACCACGCAGTTACTATGCGGAAGATTTGTCAGCTCACATTCAAAAAGATATCGGTATGTACCGTTAATCTTGAAATAATGAATGAAAATACCGGCCTATAAGCCGGTATTTTTTTAGCTGCTCAAACGCGAATAACGGAGCTAGAACTCTATACGGAGTCAATACCGGAGTAGAGGAGCTTATTCCAAATTGGTGTTCATTAGAAATGAAAACGGGGCACTAATAGTGCCCCGTTTTGACTTGTAGAGTAATGCGATATTACTTCTTACGGCAGTATTCTGCGATCACGTACATTGACTGACCGCCATTTGCCTTGCCCGAAACTAGTTTCGGATCATCACCAAGGCTGATACCACGGATCACTGTGCCTTGTTTGATTACTTGGTTAGTGCCTTTAACTGGTAGGTCTTTGATTACCGTTACATCGTCACCTTTCTTAAGTTCAGTGCCGTTGCAATCCAGCGTTTTGTCATCATCAGACATACCCTTCATCGCCCAGTTCATTTGCTCTTCTTCCATGTACATCATGTCAAGAGCATCTTGAGCCCAGCTTTCAGAGTTTAGGCGAGTGAGTTGGCGCCATGCTGTCACTTGTACTGCAGGAACCTGGCTCCACATGCTTTCGTTTAGACAACGCCAATGGTTAATGTCTTTTGGCTCATCGATCTCACCCAGACACTTATCACAAACCATGATAGCAGTATCAACGGTCACGTTACCGTGAGGTGGGACAGCGTATGCTGTTAGTTGAGATTCAGAAGAACACAGTTCACATTTTGACTCGCAGCGCGCAAGCAGAGTAGCTTCAATAGACATAAGGACTCACCTTAGTAATGTTATTTTGTGGCGGTATTATCCACTTTATCCTGAGAAATAAAAGGGTGTTAGCGAATTAAAGCCGAGATTTTACAATATTCCAACCTGATTAGGGTAAAGATGTAAAATATTCGATAAACAAATAATACCTGTATATAAGAAAATGCATTGATTGTTTTGAATGATGAATTGGTTGCTTCATTTCTTGAGGAAGTTAGAGGTTCGTTGGGAGTATTAACTGCGCTCAGAAGTATGGGGAGAGCCCTCTAAATACATAGAGGGCATGTTGCTAGCGTTCAATAATCTGCACAATTTGATCTTTTGAAATGCTCATTTCTTTCCCATCCACGTCTTCATACTCGTACATACCCGTTTCTTCGTTAAGGTCTGGTTTTCCGTAAGAAGTAATAATTTTCCCTTCATTTGTCGACATAAGATATTGGCTACTTCCGCATGCAGCAAGAAGTAAAGCAGTGGCCATTATAGTGAATATGCGCATAGAGTTTTCCTTTCAAACAAGTAAGTTAGGTACGACACCGATTTAACTATAGCAAAGGATATACGGGACGGTTTTTTATGATAGAGAACGAAAAAGCCCAGTCGAAACTGGGCTTTGGTAAGAGAGGTGATACGATTACTTCAGAACGGAAGTATTAGTCACACCCGTTAAAGTGTCATCCATTAAGAAGTCTGTGTTTTCCATTTGCATCTCAACGTGATGGTCAATATCAGAAAGTGTGCCATTTGGAGAAACAAACGTAATGTGCGATGCAGTAGCGTTATATTGCACAAAGCTTGCCATTGGAGACACGGCTGTATTAGCACTGTTTACGGTCGTTAAACCTAGTTTAGCTGCTAGAGGCTCAGTCCCGGCAAACGGTGCATTTGGAACGCTGTTTGGTACATTGCCATCGCCATCAACCTCGGTCATCAGGAATGGTGTTGTTAGTGAACCAGAAGCAACTAAATCTGACGCGTTTGTGAACGGGTCTACGGTATCTAGCGTGGTTTGTGCCGCGTAGATAAACTGGGAGAAGCCAGCTTCTAGTGTTGCTAACTGAGTTTCTGTTGCTGCGGCCTCAAAAGCTTCGTAACACGTTTTATCTTCCAATTGTGTACATGACGCATCTGCATAACTCGCGTAGTCTGCAGACGCAGCATATGCTAAGTTATGCCTGATCTGAGCGCCATAGGCTTCTGAACCTAGTAACAAATTGCCGATTTGGCCACCAGAGTTCTGTACAGAAGCAGAGCTAAATGTGTAAAGTGCATCTGCGTTGGGGCTACCTAGCGTGTTATTTGCTGCTGCCACGGCAGATGTAGCCACAATACCGCCAAGTGAATGACCTAACATTTTGACTTTAGAACCCGTCATTGGGTTAAAGCCTTGCAGAGGCCCTTCTGCCAACAGACCACCTTGCGCCGATACCACTAAGCTCGCGCGTAAACCCAATACATCCAGTACACTTTGGCGTAGGTTATCACGAGCGATTGCCAAGTTAGAAAGATTTAGATACGCCAAGATATTAGAATTAGCTGAACGTTGCTCATCTAAGCTACGTGTGCCGTGAATAGGTAAGTCGATAGCAATAACAGCCACACCTGCTTTCACCATATTAAACGCGAAGGCATATGAATCCTCTTTTGCAGAAGTGATGCCGTGTTGATAAATCACAACGTCGGTCGCGAC
This sequence comes from Vibrio diabolicus, assembly GCF_011801455.1. Taxonomy (NCBI): domain Bacteria; kingdom Pseudomonadati; phylum Pseudomonadota; class Gammaproteobacteria; order Vibrionales; family Vibrionaceae; genus Vibrio; species Vibrio diabolicus. Next base: position 917,764 of record NZ_CP042452.1, read on the forward strand.
ACCAGATTTAGGTGTGAAGACAAGTACTTCGACATCTTCTACCGATTTAACGACTGGAACTGGGGAGTAGCGAGTCACAATACGTTCACTGTCGAGTTGGGTACCATCGCTTAATGTGAGTTTAGCACCCACCAGTTTTAGCTGCTCTGTAGGATCGGTTGCAAGCTTTGTCACGTCAACAGGGTTATTTGCGAAAACGCCGGTTGATAGCTGCTGGACCATGTTCGCTTGCTCGTTCGGATCCGCCAGTGCTGTACTTAGCTTCGCTAGGCTTGGCATCGCAGATACCATTGGCTGCATGTTCCAGTTTGCCCCTTTTTCTAGATAATGAGGCAGTCTGACCACACCTTGAGTCACATTTACATCGGCACCTGACTTCGAATAAAGGCCTTTAATTGCCGTTTTTGCCGCGTCTAGGTCACTAACGTACTTACTAAAGTCATCGTCAGAGTCTAGCGCAGTGCTAAAGTCTTGGGTTGCACCAAGTGTCATTGTGTAGGCTGTTGATAAATCTACTGAACCTTCGTTCGCATCGTTTTTGTAAACGGCGTTTAGTGTATTTGCACCCGTTGAGAAACCGGTTGCGGTTACACCTTTAACCGCCGCCAAAGTGTCACCTACAGACTGAGTGCTGAACCAGGAGGAGTAAACGATGTCGTCAGGGTTAACTTGAGCTAGACCAAAAATGCCTTCCACCGCTTGTGTCACCGCTTGAATAGAAGCAAGAGCACCAGTTTCATAAACGATTTCTTTCGATTTACCTGTCGCGTAACTGGCTGATGTACCGATTGGCTCACCATTCACGTCCGTAACATCTTGTGTTACTGCAAAAATGTACTCGCTTGACTCATCAAGCGCATCCATGAACTGGATATATAGAGAGTTGCCTTTTGCTTGAACAACGTAGTCTTGGTTCTGAACGAGAACTTCTTCGATTGGGTTAGACTTACCATCCCACTCGGTCAAACGTTGATTAATCTTGATGACTTTAATACCAGACGGCAGCATACCCGTTGCAAAACCATCGCCTTTAAAGTTCAGAACGATTGGCATAGACGTTGACCATCCATCCATCGTATTCATCGAGGCTCTAGGGTTGGTTAAGGCATCATCACCGTCAGTTGGCAGACCAAGCGTGCCATCTGTTGTGTCCATTAATAAGTAAGAGGGCGCAGGTACATCCGCATTCGCCCCTTGAAGCGTAAAGCTGATAGATGTTTCACGGTCGAGCAGTGCTTGGACTTCATCTTCAAATTGAACTTTGTCGGAAGTACCAGAGCTTGATGTATTATCACCACAACCAGCAAGAAGGATTGCAGAACAAAGCATTGATAATTTAAACGTGTGTTTCATTGGTTTACTCCGTAATCCCATTATTTGAAGGTGTAGTTCATCTGTACCGCGCTGATGTAAGCAGTACCTTCAGAGTCGAACTTGATCTCTTCATCCTGAGCATTTGTCTCGGTGAAAGAGCCTGATTTACTCTTAACAAGTGCAAAGCCTGCATCGAAAGTTAAATTCTCATTCATTGCGTAAGTTAGGCCCGCGCTGTACCAAAAACGGTCACTGTCAGGGATGCTCAATGTGGCTTCACCTGCTTGTTCGTCGTATGCAAAGCCCGCACGGAATGTCCAATCCGCATTGAGGGTGTAAGTGGCACCAATAGAATAACGATTGTTGTCTTCGTATTTCTCTGGTTTGTAGAAACATTGACCAGCAGTTCCATCATTACATTGAGGACTCGTCGCTTTCAGTTCTTTAAATGTGCTCCAATCGGTCTGTTGCCAGCCGTAATGTACTGCCCATTGTTCATTCAGTTGATGGAAAGCCGATAATTCGATAATTGAAGGGAGAGAGATTTTTAAACGGCCATCCACTTTTGGTGATGGAGCTCGGCCTGAGTCGTAACTACTAAACTCACCGTCGTCAAAATCTAGATCAACTTTAGAACGGTAACCAAAGCCAAAACGGTTGTTTTCATTTAGCTCGTACAAAGCGCCAATATTCCAACCCCAAGCAAAAGTTTCGCCTTCCATGCCGACAAGGTTATCGGACTTATTACCACCTAAAATACGGGCGAGTGCGCCTTTGTGACGAGTCAGCTCCGCTTCCGCGTACACTAGGTTGATACCGCCACCGACACTGAAAGACTCGTTAATACGGTAAGCGACATTAGGATTAATGTTTACTGAAAGTAGGGAAGTGTCACCCGCCATGTCACCCGCAGAAATATCATCTGGATAATCAGTAGCAACACCGTATGTTGTGAACATACCGATCCCCCAAGCCCAGTTATCGTTGATAGGGCTGATGTAATAACCCGCTGGCACGACTTGTAAAGGGGCAACATCTTTCGCATGTTCTTTGTTAACCGTGTCATACACATCGACTTCAGGATCGATGATAGATAACGCGCCCGAGAATTGAGCTTCTTTGAAAAGCGTCATCGCTGCTGGGTTTCGTGCAAGAACGCTGGCATTGTCTGCGACCGCTCCTTCACCTGAAAATGCTCGACCAAGACCAGATGCTGAATGCTCAGCTACCTGGAAGCCCGCTGAATGGGCATTACACGCAAACAATATTGAAATTGTAAGCAGAGAGCAGTGCTTCTTGTTCATCCTTGACCCTCCTAGGGTGTCATAGTGTTGGACCGAAGTCCTTGTAATTGTTGTGTGATACTTACACCAGTTGTTAATACGTGAAACACAACCGTGATGTAAATGTAATGTTAATTGTATGTTTAATAACTTGTCAAAGTTTGAGCGTATTTTGCGTTTTAAATATGATGCATAGGTCAAACGGTGATTCGTAAGGGCATGTATTATCGTTATATTTTTTAAGAGAATGGTACGACCAGAATTGTTTTACGGGCTTTATGGTTAAATGGCATTCAAACCAAGAGATAGCGGGCTTTGCCGTTTCTGTACTTAGCAGGCATAATTCGCGCCTCGCTTTGTTGTTATTCAATAGACGCAATAGGAATCGTGTTGGAATTACTGAATGTTGAATTTTTAGGTCGTTCGTTAAGGCTCGAAGGATCGATGGCTGGTTGGCAGCAGTTATATTGGGATAACACCTTGGTGTCCCAAATAGATGCCAGTGATAATGTTGCAGACACTTGTCTTCACCAGTTTAGACTCTCTGCAGGGGAGGAAGTCCTGGTATGCGATTTGGAGTGTTCATTAACATGGCAACCGTTTGAATTGAGTTACAAGGCCACAATTAACGATGAGCTTATTAGCGAAGGTTGCCGAAATGAAAAAGACATCGAACGCCAAGTACCAGAAGTTGAACCGCCAACGGAAAAGCGTTTAAGTGTGATAGGGCTAGTATCGCTTGGAATGAAAGCACTCAAGAGTGCGAAAGTAATCAAAGTGGCGCTAGCATCTGCAAGTCTTGCTGCATATTCTTGGTTATTTTCTATCGAGTTCGCGTTAGCTTTGATCGCCTGTTTAGTTTTCCATGAGTATGGCCATATTAGGGCGATGAAGTACTTTGGAATGAAGACCAAGGGCATCTATTTGATTCCATTTCTTGGCGGTTTAGCGCTGAGTGATGAAAAGATCAACACACGCTGGCAAGATGTGGTTATCTCGATTATGGGACCATTTTTTGGTTTAGTTCTTAGCATCGCGTTTACTTTGCTTTATTGGATGACTGGAGAGGTGCTCTTCGCTGGCCTAGCAGTGTTTAACGCGTTACTAAACCTGTTTAATCTGTTGCCTATTCTGCCACTAGATGGTGGTCATGTACTCAAAAGCATTACCTTCTCAATGAACACTTGGGTTGGATTAGTCGGCAGTATAGCTGCTGCCTTGTTGGGTATTTTTATCAGCTATTCTTTCGGGCTGACATTGCTAGGGTTTTTATTGTTAATGGGGATGCTAGAAGTGGTCATGGAATGGAGAGGTCGACATCATAGTCATTTATTGCCGTTAACCCGTTACGGACAACTCTTCTCACTTGCTTGGTACTTGGTTTCTGTCGGTGGTTTTGTCGCTATCATTTGGTATTTTGCTACCCTTGGAGATAGCCTGTTGAGCTTGCCACTACAGATACTGGGTACTTAAACTATTCCTTATACCCATTAAAAAAGCTCCCTAGGGAGCTTTTTTGCGAAAAATAGACACTGGTAGCAGAAGTTTAGCCACATTTTGGCGCTTTCGCCTTATACGCAGGCAACTTATTTATGGTTGCTTGTAAATCTTTAATACGCGTACTGTGCGATGGGTGAGTTGAGAAGAATTCAGGAGGTTGAGAGCCACCGGATGCAGCACTCATATTTTTCCATAAATCGACACTTTGACGTGGGTCGAAGCCTGCTTTTGCCATAAACTCAAGCCCGACAATATCAGCCTCGGATTCCTGTGTACGACCGTATGGCAAAATAACACCGTATTGGACACCGACACCAAGTGCCGCCATCGTCATTTGCTGATACTGTTTGTACTCGGAAGCTCCTATAGCAACGTTTGCCAGAGACAATCCCGCATTTGCTAACTGGCTTTGTGAAAGGCGTTCATTACTGTGGTCAGCAAGGACGTGAGCCACTTCGTGACCAATGACTGTTGCCAACTGATCTTGGTTTTTCGCGACACCTAAAAGCCCGGTGTAAACGCCGATCTTCCCACCAGGTAGAGCAAACGCATTGACTTGTTCACTATCAAAAACAACCACCTCCCAATCTTTAAATCCAGCTTGTGCAGGAATGGTGTCAGTGATGTGTTTGGCAACGCATTGTACGTAGGCATTCGTTTTGCGATCTTTGCTGATTGGGATATCTTTCTTCATTTGTTCGAAAGATTTGGCGCCAAGCGATGACATTTCTTGATCTGAAAACATCAGGATCTGGTTACGGCCAGTCGGTGATGCGCTACATGCCGTTAAGCCCGCGATAGTTAAAAGAGCAGAGGCTTTCATCCATACCTTCATAATAGGCTCCATCTAAATTATTTTTGTTTTGAAGCAATAGTATATACCCAAATAGTAACACGATGCATGGATCAAATTATTCATCAACTGGCAAGGAGGCCAAGATGTTACACCTTGAAGTTAGACCTAAGTAAAGTCTATGCTAGCTCTCTAATAAATCGTTACAATCCGACAAACCAATTTGTGAAATTAAGAGTAAAACAATGAGTATATGGAAAAAGCCCGTTAGCATAGAGATTCTGAATGCTACATCAAAAAATACCCTGATCGAGCATCTACAAATTGAATACACAGATTTCACGGATGACTCCCTTACAGCAACCATGCCTGTATGTAGTTTTACTCATCAACCTTTAGGAATGCTTCATGGTGGCGCTTCTGTTGTACTCGCAGAAACATTAGGCTCTTTAGCTGCGAATTTCTCTGTTGATGAGGGGAGTTACTGTGTCGGTTTGGATATCAACGCGAACCATGTACGTGCAATGCGAAGTGGTCATGTGATTGGTACGGCAAAACCCGTACACCTTGGCGTTTCAACACAAGTGTGGCAAATCGACATAACTGATGAACGAGGCCGATTAGTGTGTACCAGTCGCTTAACTATCGCAGTGAAGCAACATAAAACGAAGTCGGTATAAAGCAAGATGGTGATTGAGTTTTCATTAGGAAAAATCATTGCTACCCAGCGTGAAATCGTGATTAAGCTCTCCGGCAGTGCAATGGTAACCTTACAAGCGCAAACCGATTCTATCCAGTTACTGGGTAGAGGAGCGAACGTTGTTTTATCTCATGGTGCAGAGTGTAAATGGTCTATCAAGCTGGATAATGAGGAACAACTGGCCGATCTTGCACGAGAAATTGGCATCGATATTCAATAATTTACTGCGTGACGTTTGCACTTTTTGATAAAAATGAGGAAACTTAGCTTATCAACAATAAGATAAGAATTTCCTCTTTATGAGTAGCCCTCGTTTACGTGTTCAGTTCGAAACACTGTTTGAAAAATTTTCCGGTCACGATACGGACGTTCAGCTTGAAGACATCACCGAAGCGCTGTTTTGTACACGTCGTAATGCTCGTATTGTTCTCAATAAATTAGAAGAGGAGGGCTGGATTGAATGGCATCCAGCGGCGGGTCGAGGAAAACTCTCAAAACTCGTTTTCAAACGTAACCGTAGCGATGTCAGTGAAAACCTCGCCAGACGTTATCTCGACGAAGGGAAAATTGGCCAGGCTCTAGATGCGCTTGATAACGACGCGGCTCGATTAACGCAGGTTATTCAGGGTTATTTAGGGCTTCAGCATCGACAGGGCGAACAGGTGGTACGTTTGCCTTATTATCGACCATTGGCGATGTTAAACCCACAGAAACCGATGCGACGTTCTGAACAGCACATCGCCAGACAAATTTTTAGCGGGCTAACTCGCCTTGATGAAAATGAACAACTTCAGCCAGATTTAGCCCACACATGGGAAGCCATTTCTGATACGCACTGGCGTTTTTATCTTCGTCGTGGGGTGCGTTTTCATAATGGTGAACCGTTATCAACCAGTTGTGTACTTGAAAGTGTGCTTGCACTAAGTAGCTTGAACCTGTTTTCTCATATAAAAAAGGTATCTTCACCACAGGAATGGACCGTCGATATTGAACTTGTTCGTCCTGATCGCTACCTGCCTTTGGCGCTGAGTGAGTCGCAAGCAAAAATTTTGCTACCAAGCGCTTTGCGTTCAGAAAACTTCGATAGACAACCGATAGGGACAGGGCCGTTCCAAGTTAAAATGAATGATGATAAGCGTCTCATTTTGACTGCTTTTGATGGCTACTTTGGCTTTCGTCCCTTACTGGACCAAGTTGAGGTGTGGGTAATTGATGAAGCGTACTCTTCAATGGTCTATCCAAGCTTGTCTAAGCCAAAGATGGATAAACAAGGTTCATCTGATGAGGTCGAGCTTGATCCTGGCTGTACATTCCTATTACTAAACAAAAACACCGGGATTGCAAAAGACCCTCGCTGGGCAGAATTCCTATCACAAACTCTCAACAGTCACCAAATTTATGCTCATGTTCCTCAGGATAAAGTGATGGAACTGGGAGTATTGCAAGCCTTTGGCCTTAAGCCAGGTTGGATTGACCTTAGGCCAGCAGAGGCGGGAACCGTGCCGCAGGCTGATAAGGTGATTTACGTGGCGTATCAGAAAAAGCATCCGATGTTTCCAGTAGTTGCCAAGGCCATCAAGACACTCTTAAAACCGCACGGTATAGAGGTCGAGTTTATTCGTTATGATTCTCAACCGCCCGCACCGGAGGAAGTGGATATTTGGGTGAAAGCCATGGGCATTGCAACGAATCGAAATGACGCGTTGGCTGGCTGGCTTCTGGATTACAGTGATATTGAGAAATTCAGTTCTGGTTACGATTTTAGCGAATGGGCGAAGCTCGTTGATCAGTGGCGTGCTGGTGTTTATCCAGACTTCCCTGCACGTGAGCTAGGACGTCAGTTGGTAAAAAGTTGTCAGGTGATTCCGATGTTTCACTGCTGGTTGGGTGTCAATAAAGACCACAGCGGTGCCTTACAAAATGCAAAGTGTAATGCCTTAGGTTGGTTTGACTTTAATAACGTATGGGTAAAACCTGATATAGAAAATAATCATGGCGAAACCGAATAAGAAACAGCCGACGAAAACTGTCGATATCTATTGCTCAAAGTGTAAAACTCAACTATTCAAGTACCGTAAAGGCGGAAAAGGCGCACTGGTCAAATGCTTCAAAGAGCGCATTGTTGACGATTTCACACAAACCCCATGCATCTGTCCCAGTTGCGGGCAAGAGTTTGCAAGAGATACCCTAGTGAGAGGAACGCCCGCTTACAAAATGATTGGCGGCAAAGTGACAATGAAATAATGAAGGGCTAGAAAATGAGTATAAAACATGACTACTGCATGGTGTTAAGCACAACCAGCAACGAAAAAAATCGAGATCAGATCATTAAAGGTTTGCTAGATGCCCAATTAGCCGCGTGTATTCAAACGATGCCTATTGAAAGTCACTATGTGTGGAAAGGGGAGATTTGTACTGACAACGAATGGTTGCTGGTGATTAAAACTCGTCGAGAGCTCTATGAATTGGTGGAAGAGAAAATAGAAAACCTGCACGAATATGAAGTAGCACAGATCGTACAGGTTCCAATTGTTGATGGGTTTAACCCTTATTTAGAGTGGCTGAGAGAATCGACGCTGAGCCGACATTAAAAACAGCGACAACGCTGCACCAACGGTGTCGCACAACATATCTTTCTGGGCGTCCCATATGTCACCTTGCGAGCCCAGAAAGGCGATTCCTTCATCGCCGCCAGCCAATTCTGCATACCACCATTCGATAATCTCATAGCCTGCTGCAAGCGACATGATCGCAAACAAAGCAAACCAGCAAGAGAACGTTTTGTTGAACTTATTCTTGTGTATCAAGTATTCAGCTATCGGATACGCATAAAGGCCAATCGAAAAGTGCGCAACGCGATCAAAGTTGTTTCTATCTGAACCAATCATGTCGTTAAACCAGTCAAATGGTACTTCGGAAAACGTATATTTCGCTCCGATAGTGTGCAAACAGAGCCAGATGAACATTAAAAGGTAAGCCGTATTACTGAATTGATAGCGAATCGAGATTACCCAAATAGCAACAAGAATACCAATTGCTGGGATAATCTCTGCAAACCAAACGGCACGTGAGTTAGGTTCTAACGCAGAAAATAAAAACACGATGGCATAAAAAATCGTCAATCCTAAGAGTGTCGAGGTGCTTTTCATAGAGTTACTTGATCCTTCAATTTATCTTACAGTGGGACTCCATAGACTTGGGTAATGATTACACTTAATTGAACGGTGTGCAATTGTTATTTTGATGGTGTTTTTGATCACTGAAAATGTTGATTTATTGCCAAACTGCTCAACATTAAAACGTTTGCGCGTGCACTTTTCATTAAAGTTTGATTTACAACATGCCCATCCATAGAATCCGTGATTCAGTCTAATAAAAAAGAAGTAAAGCCATGAAACTGGAAACTGTCGATTATCTTGCTGACGATGCTGCTCAACAGTTCGTTACCTCTCTGCGCGAAACAGGGTTCGGTGTGTTGAAAAACCACCCGATTCCACAAGAGCTTGTAGAGTCAATTTACAAAAACTGGCATGAGTTTTTCTGTTCAGATCAAAAGAATGATTTTCACTTTAACGTAGACACCCAAGATGGCTACTTCCCACCTTCTGTGTCTGAAGTAGCGAAAGGGCACAAAGTGAAAGACATCAAAGAGTACTTTCATGTTTACCCTTGGGGCCAGATCCCAGAGCAACTTAAAGCTGAAATCTTAGAGTACTATGAGCGGGCGAATGCATTTGCTCAGGAGCTATTAGGCTGGGTTGAAGCGTACGCACCTAAGGACGTTCAAGAGAAGTTCTCTATCGCGTTGTCAGAAATGATCAATAACAGCGACAAAACATTACTACGCGTTCTTCACTACCCACCGATGACAGGCGAAGAAGAGCCTGGCGCTATTCGTGCTGCTGCGCATGAAGACATTAACCTACTAACGGTTCTGCCAGCCGCTAATGAGCCTGGACTGCAAGTAAAGAGCAAAGAGGGTGATTGGATAGATGTACCATGTGACTTCGGAAACTTAATCATCAACATTGGTGATATGCTTCAAGAAGCGTCGGGCGGTTACTTTCCTTCAACGACTCACCGTGTAATCAACCCAACGGGTGGCCGTCAAGAAAAGTCGCGTATTTCATTGCCGTTGTTCTTGCATCCAAAGCCAGAAGTGGTTTTGTCAGAGCGCTACACCGCACATAGCTACCTTATGGAACGTTTACGTGAACTAGGGGTTATTTAACCTTTACGTGATCTCCTTACAAAGGCCGATGGTTGATGACTATCGGCCTTTTGTTGTTTATGGTACAAAATGATACCCACGCTTAATTCGGTGCCACAGAAATTGGGCCTGAAACACGCGTCAGCAAGCATTTTTACCAGTACAGATGAGCAGCTTTCTCTGAGATTAGTGTGATGCTTCAATATTAAAAACAGAGAGGATGAATGGAAGGACAACGCACGGTCAGTAGTATTGAGACTCACGCAATAGAAAACCCGTTGCTTTGGCCAATGCTAGAAATTCTTAGAAAGCAGCCTTCCGATTGGAAAGTTCACACCTTAGCAAGCAAGTTGAGTGAACAGGGCTACATTTCGAAATTGGATGATTCTCCTGATAAGGATTTATTCAAACGAAATTTCTTAATCATGAACGCGCTATACCAACTGCAAGAAACGCTTTACCCAGATGCCTGGCTGCAAGTTGAAGCGATGAATATCCAGCTGATGTCTTCGTTAGAAGCTTCGAGGCATATCGTTGATATTAACGACCCTTTGCGTGAATATTATCTGGATTGGCGCAACTACGAAGCGGACGAAGATGAAGTGCGTCGATTGTTGAATGAATTTTGGACCACTTATCAAAAATTCATTGGTGGTTCGTCTACAGTCAGCGTGGATAAAACAAAAGCACTCTCACTGTTTGAGCTTAACCCTGATGCAACACCCGCAGAAATTAGAAAGCAGTGGCGAAAACTCGCGCTTCGTTGGCATCCTGATCGAGAAAATGGTGATGCAGAAAGGTTTAGAATTCTTTGTGAAGCGTGGAATGTACTGAGAAACGAATGATTCGGTATGAATAAAGATAAAGGAAGGCAGCTAACTATTAGCTGCCTTTTTTCATTGGATTGTCTCAATCAGCGTATCAAAACTAGCATGATGGCTTAAACTGAGATTTTCTCATGCGGTTAAGCGCAGCCATTACGTCTAGTGTGCGTGGTTTGGCTAAGTCCCCTTGCTTAGGGAGCGATGCATGCCACTCACCAGACAGCATTTCTTCAATTTCCTTCGCTGGATGATTACACCAGCCTGGAAGCTGAGCGATTTGGAACCATAACCAGCCAATCGTGTTGACTTCATCAGCGGACTCAATCTGTTCCAAAGCGCTAAGGTCAGTAAACTCTTTGCCAAATCGAAGTGACTCTTTGCCTTTCGCATTCACACGGAATTTACCGTCAGTGAGAATATTCATCAAAGCAACGCGATTCAGGGCGCGAGGCGGGAAGGTTTGTAAGCGTTCTTCCGATTCGTTATGACGTTGAGTAGGGTGCTGAGCGATCACTTCTTTCGCTTTTTCTGTCACATCAACCGCTTGGTAGTCGTGCATCTGAATGACTGTGTCGGCAACGTCTAAGTAGTCGCCTGAACCACCCATAACGATAATGGTAGAGATATCGAGATCATCTCGCAATTGACCAATGCGATCGACAAGAGGGGTAATTGGTTCATCACCTTTTGCCACCAATGCCTGCATACGCTCATCTCGAATCATGAAGTTCGTCGCAGAGGTGTCTTCATCAATCAATAACGTGCTCGCACCCGCTTCAATAGACTCTTGAAGCCAAGCGGCTTGTGATGTTGAGCCTGATGCATCTTGAGTCGAAAAGTCCGCTGTATCTTTACCCATTGGCAAATGGTTGATGTAATTCGACAGGTTCAAATGATGCACGCATCGACCATCTTCGGCGCGGATCTTCATTGCCTTTTCATCAGCTACGATGTATTCACGACCATCTCCTGGAATATGGTCGTAAATCGAACGCTCAATCGCATTCAGTAAGGTAGATTTACCGTGGAAACCGCCACCAACGATTAGCGTAATGCCCTTTGGAATCCCTAATCCCGTGACATGGCCTTTGTTTGGTGCATGTAAAGTCACTTGCAGCGATTCAGGGGCTTTGAATTCAACCGCCTCTTTCATTGGGAGATCACAGTTACCGGCAATTCGAGGGAGAATGCTGCCATTTGCGACAAACGCAACTAGGTTATTGGCTTCCAACTGTGCACGCAGGGCATCTTGGTCTTCAACAACTTGGCAATGCTCAATCAATGCTGCTTTGTCGAGTTCACGCTCTAAGGTTGCTCGACGGATAAACTTAGGCAAATGGAAAGTCAGTATGTTGTTGGCTTTTTTCCCCAACACTGAACGACCTTCAGCAGGCAAGTTAACTCGAAAACGCAGTTCAATACCTTCCTCGGTAAACAATACTGCGGTGCTATCCAATACAGTTTGGCCATTCAATGAAATGGATACTGAGTTTTCTTGTTTAGCAAACTGCTCAAAACTGCGCGCAATAAAATCACGTGCTGCTCGTTGAAAAGCAGGGGACTCGTCTTTTAACCATTCCAGACCAGTCAAGGACCAGGCGCGAGTTGCACGAAAACGTGACGCTGAAGCATACGGGTCTCCTTGTACGTGATCGATGAACAAAGTGAAATCAGTGAAGTCGTATTGACCTTTGATTTGCTGATAAGCGCGGTAGTTCTGCTTTTCAATTTTCTTAAGCGTGGCAGTCAACTGATCCATGAAGATATTGGCCTTTTAATAGAAGCGGGCGGCGATTATAGAAACCACCGCCACCTTAGTAAAGAGAATGCTTAGGAAGAGTAGGCGTATTGTCCGCCTGAAAGACGCTGATTAAACAAACTTTGCTCAAATTCATTACAAGGCATAGGTTTACCATAGAGAAAGCCTTGCCCAATATCACAACCCTCACCAATAAGAAACTGCTCTTGTTGGGGGGATTCAATGCCCTCAATAACCACTTGGAGGTCCAGTTTTTTAGCTATGTGTATGATAGAGCAAATGATCGCACGATCATCGTCCGACTTTTCCATTTGCTGGACAAAGCTCTTATCAATCTTGATGGCATCAAATGGGTATTTCTTCAAATAGCTGAAAGAGGCGTACCCTGTACCGAAGTCATCAAGTGACAATGTCACGCCTAATTCGTGCAATTTGTTTAGCGTTGTGCGTGCTACTATTTCATCGGCAATTAAAGCGCTCTCGGTCACCTCGAGTTCGAGAAAATGTGCTGGTAAATGGAAGGATTCGAGTAGGTGTTGCACTTGCTCCGCAAAGTTCACGTTTTGTAATTGAATTGGAGAGACGTTAACGGCAATTTTGAAATTATCAATTAACTCCGACCACTGCTTCGCTTTGTCTATCGCGGTACGAAGAACAAAAGAGCCCACTTCAAAAATAAGCCCGTTTTGTTCGGCCATATGTATTAATGCTTCGTTGGAGACGTCGCCCAGTATTGGGTGTCTCCAGCGCAACAATGCTTCTGCGCCAATCCATTTGTGAGTATGGGGGTGAACTTTGGGCTGAAAGTACAGCATCAGGTCGTCATTTCTTACCGCTTGCAATAAGTAGCTTTCCAATTGATTGTGGTTGTTTAGCTCATTCGAATGACTTTCACAAAAATAACTATACGCTTCGCCAGACTCTTTACACAACAGCATGGCATAGCATGCATTTTGAAGAAGTTGTTTGGCATTGCTGGTTTGGTGGGCTTGAACAACACCAATGTAAGAGTTGAGGTGAACCTCTGTGTCTTTTATATAAAAGCTTCCCAAGCCAATATTGGTGATATCATCCAGTAGCTTCCGCAATTTCATATCAATATCGTTGCCCCAAATGAGTAATACAAGGTCATTCGAGCTCGGCCTTCCGGTAACGAAATAACTCGATTCTCGTTTACCAAGGCGATACCGAAATTCTTTTAATATCTCGTCAAAGGCCTCAAAGCCATAACGGGTTTGGATACTGCGAGCATTACTAAAGCCAATGTTTATCACAAGCAGTGATTGCTGGCTATGATCCAACGTTCCGAGCGTTTCTCCGACAACACTTTCAAGTGCTGCGCGGTTTAAGAATCCGGTTCCCTGATCGTGTGTTTTTTGGTAGCTCACTTGTTTTTCTGCGGCCTTACGACGATCAATCTCTTTTGTTAGGGAGTAACTCAACTGCGCTAAGTCCGTAGTACGGTTCTCAACTCGATTTTTGAGTTCATTATTAAGACGCTGGAGCTTGTGTTGCTGATACACGACGGAGAGCTGCGCTTCGATTGAGTCTTTGAAAGTTCCGAGCAATTGGCGGTAAGTGTCGCTGTATTCATTCTTCTTGGAATCAAGCATGCAGATGGTTCCAAACGTCTCTCCGTTTGGCCAGAATAACGGTAAACCACAATAAGATATCATGCCTAGTTTGATGTCAGGGTTGTTGCACCATTCTTCATCCTCGAGCGCATTAGGAACCATGAGTTCGCTCTTATGCTCAATGACATGCTCACAATACAAACCGTTCCCGAGTAGTTCAGCATCGCCGGTACGATAGGGGTTACCTTGAGTTTCACTGGATGTGTTGACTTCAATACGATCTGGATGGATACGCATGATTAATGTGGTGGGTACATGTGTTATTTGAGCCAGTAAGTTGACGATTTCCTGCCAACTTTTTTGCATAGACTCAGGGATTTCATAATCTAATGTTTGCAATCTCCCCATATAGGTCATCCTTTACGTGGTTTCACTTCCTGTGAATTTAAAATGTAGACTGCTCTATCTTGTTCTCGGTTTTTAATTAAGTATAGGGTGGCTGGGGCTTGAAACAAAAAAAAGTCCTGAAAAGTGTTCAGGACTAGGAATAGTTATCACATATCTCATACTTGAAACAGATAACAAGCATTACGGTTTAAGCGATTTTAGCGACTCAATAGAAATGTCTTGCGAATAGTCGACGTCTTCAAAGTTAAAGCCATTTAGCTTCATAAACTCATCTTTAAAGCCTTGGTAATCACCAATCTCTTTAAAGTTATTGGCGTTCATTTGCTCTAAAAGAGCATGGACTTCTTGTTGTACTTGCGGGTCAAGCTCTAAGTCGTCTATTCGGATTAAGCGTTCGCCGTCAACAGGCACTTTATCTTGATCGTACAATTTAGTGGTAAACAGTCGCTGCATTTGTTCAATACAACGTTCGTGAGTACCTTTTTCCTTCATCACTCGATAAAGAGCTAAAAGGTAGGGACTTAGCGCAGGAATGAACACACTGGCTTTCGTCACCAACGCCTTACACACTGTTGCGTAAGCACCGCCGTCAAAGTTGGCAAGTTTTAGATTTAACGAGTGACTTGTTTGGTGTAAATCTATTTTCGCTCGACCTAACGTACCATCGAGATAGATAGGGTGCGTAACGTCTGGTCCCATGTAAGAAAACGCGATGGTTTTGCAGCCTTGTGCAATCGAGTCATTATTAATCAGTGTATCAATCCAGCTTTCCCAGTCTTCACCGCCCATCACTTTGATAGTGGCTTCGGCCTCTTCCTCTGTTGCTGGAGTTAAAGTGGTTTCTACCCACTGATCGTTTTCCAGCATAATTGAAGCGCCAGTGACAGGCTCACCAATAGGCTTAATGACGCTGCGCCAAAACTCATCAGACTCTGGTTTAGGTCGAACACCCGTCGCTAAGCTATAGATGACTAAATCAACTTCACCTTCAAAGTACGTTTCAATGGCTTCAATCACTTGATTACGGACAGAGTCAGAGAATGCGTCACCAACAATATTGATAGCGGTACGCCCCGCGTGATTTGCTTCTTGTTTAAAAAAGATGTTGTTATACCAACCCGCACTCCCAACGCCTTTGTCTGAAGGCCCGCGCTCAAAGGAGACACCAATGGTATCAGCTTTAGCACCTCCGAAGGTGAGGGCAATACGAGCCGCTAACCCGAAACCAGAGGAAGCACCAATAATCAAAACCCGTTTTGGACCGCTTTTGATCTGCGGGGCGTGTTTTACGTATTCAATTTGCTCTTTAATGGATGCATGACACCCGTATGGGTGAGCAGAGCGAGCAACAACACCTTGAATTAAAGGGTCTATTCGCATGTTGTTATCTATCCTCGATGAGTGGAATTGAAAATAGATTAACGTAAAGTTAAGTAAAACTTATTGAGCTAGACCATTAAAATTAGAGATGTTTAATTAATTCTTGAGCAACAAAGTCAGCAATCCAAGGCTGTGCATCAGGCTTTGGGTGAAGGCCATCATCCATCATCCACTCGGGTTTGATAACCACATGCTCCAAGAAGAATGGCATCAAGGTAACTTGTTGATGTTGTGCAAGCTTAGGGTAGATATCGTAAAACATATCGCTATAGCGCTTACCATAATTAGGTGGCACTCGAATTTGCATCATGACAACGTCCGCACCTGAATCTTTTATCATGGTAATCATTTTTGAGAGATTCGACGTAATAAGTTTAGGAGGGAAACCTCTTAGGCCATCGTTGGCACCTAACTCAATGAGCACCATATCAGGGCTGTGCTGGGTTAGCAGCTGTGGTAATCGAGCTAAGCCGTTGCCTGTGGTATCGCCAGAAATGCTGGCATTAATAACTGTTACATCTTGACCATGTTCTGACAAGGCATCAGGGAGTAAGCTAGGCCAACTCTTTTCGATCGGCATCTGATAGCCCGCGCTCAGGCTATCACCTAAGACAAGTAGCTTTTCGCTCGCATGTGCAGTAGCGGAAAAACAAAAAAATAGAACTAAGGAAAGTATACGAATCATGCAAACACCTGTACTTAATGCACCTATTGTTCAAGCCAATTTGGTTTCTAAACAAGTCTCTACTAATCAAGAGCAATTAACAATCCTCAAAGATGTAAATGTTGACATCAGGAAAGGAGAAAAAATCGCCATCGTCGGTACTTCCGGTGCGGGTAAGTCAACGTTGATGACGTTGTTAGCTGGCCTTGATACACCAACATCAGGTGAAATTACCTTGTTAGGTCATGAGTTATCAAAACTTGACGATGAAGCTCGCGCAAAAATTCGAGCTGACTCTCTAGGTTTTGTTTTCCAAAGTTTCTTATTAATCCCGAGCTTGAGTGCATTACGCAATGTCACGCTTCCTTGTCTTTTACGTGGTGAAGCCGAAGATGAAGCAAGAGCCGCCGAATTATTAACCGCTGTTGGATTGGAAAAACGTGTCGATCATCTTCCAAGTCAATTATCTGGTGGTGAACAACAACGTGTCGCGCTAGCACGTGCCTTTATGACACAGCCTGAACTGTTGTTCGCAGACGAGCCTACCGGCAATCTTGACCATCAAACCGCAGACAAAGTAATTGAGCTTTTATTCGATCTTAATGAGCAGCATGGAACAACGCTGATATTAGTTACACACGATGGTCACCTAGCAAGTCGATGTGACCGTATTTATCGTATGGAGGCGGGTGAGCTTAAGGAGGAGGTGTAATGTCTGCAGTATCATCAAGCGAAGCAACATCGACAGAACGAAGCAGTGCAATAAAACACTCGTCAAACAAAAGCCTAATACGTTGGAGTTTCGGCGAAATAAGACAGGGGAACCTTTGGCCTATTAGCGTTGCTCTTATTCTTGTGATTGCGAGCATCTTTGCGCTTTCTGCATTAGCGGAGCGAATGGAGCAGGTGATCGTCAAGCAGGGGAAGGATGCATTGACAGCGGATGCGGTGTTTGTGTCTGCTAATCCTATACCTGACACGTTGTTATCCTCGACTGAAAACCTAGAACGTTCGACGATGACACGATTTGCCACGATGGCATTTAGCGACAATGGTATGCAGTTGATTTCCGTAAGGGCAGTGGACGACAATTACCCTTTAATGGGAGAACTGGTACTAGACAACAACCCATCCGGTCGCGTTAAAGAGAACCAACTCTGGCTTGATGAGCGGATTATGGCTCAACTAGACGTCAAGTCGGGTGACAGCGTCACTATAGGCGATGCCGATTTTACGGTTTCAGGTGCAGTGCTGATGGAACCTGGGTTAAGCTTTAACCCATTTCAGCAAATGCCTTCTGCATACATCCATCAAAAAGACGTTGAGAAAACAGGAGCAATTCAAGTCGGGAGTCGAGTTCAATACCGTCTGTTTCTACAAGCCGATGATAAAACGCTAAAAGGCCTGCAAGAAGATACTGTTCTTTCTCCTAGTGATCGCTGGCGCACGCAAGATACTGCCAGTCGTAGCAATGAGGTCTTTGAACGAACGACGCAGTATTTGTCTCTAACGGTTGCGATTGTCATCATTATGGCAGCGACAACATTGGTTCTTACTTGCCAAAACTATGTGAATAGTCGAACACAAACCATTGCGATGCTAAAAAGCCTTGGCGCAAGTCGACGATGGATTGAAAAATGGCTGTTTATTCAAGTCACAATCCTGCTCATTAGCGCCAGTGTCGTTGGGTTATTGTTGGGGAGTGGGCTGGAGTACTTATTGCGCATTCCACTCAAAGACTTATTACCCGAGCCTCTACCTAGTTACGGTGTCACCCCATATCTAGTGTCGTTTATCTCAGCGGTCCTGATCACCGTTCCTGCCCTTGGCATACCATTGTTAGGCTTGATTAAAACTCCAGCCTTAGAAGTGCTACAGCAGGGCAAAGCACAACGTTCTTGGAAGCGAATGTTGCTCGTTCTAGTCCCCGTTGTTCCATTACTTTTGCTTTATGCTGATAATACCTTAGTTTGGATTGTTCTTATTGGTATTGCAGTACTTTTTGTTGTGCTTGCTGCAGTGAGCGTCGCACTCACAAAATTGTTTGCGCGTATTTCAACACAACCTGCCATGAAGCTTGCGTTGAGTCGTATCAACCGCACGCCAGTAACCAGTGGCCTGCAGTTTGGTGCTTTGGCGTTGTCTTTGATGCTGCTATCTATTATCTGGCTTGTGCGCAGCGATATTCTCGCGGATTGGGAGAGAACCTTGCCTGCAGACGCGCCAAATGTCTTCGCATTAAATATTGGTGATTACGAACTCGATAGCT
The DNA here is from genome assembly GCF_011801455.1 of Vibrio diabolicus. Lineage (NCBI taxonomy): Bacteria > Pseudomonadati > Pseudomonadota > Gammaproteobacteria > Vibrionales > Vibrionaceae > Vibrio > Vibrio diabolicus. Next base: position 936,442 of record NZ_CP042452.1, read on the forward strand.
ACCTAGAAACCTTAGATAAAAATGGGGTTACACGGTCACAAGCTTATCCAATTATTCGTGGTCGATTGACAGAGATTAATGGTCAAAACGTCAAAGAGATTGAATACGAAGGAGAAGGCTCTGACGCAATACGTCGTGAATTGAACCTTACGTGGGGAGACAGCCTGCCAGAGTATAATGATGTGCTTGCGGGTGAATGGACAAATAAGGGGAGTGTCTCCGTAGAAGCCGATGTAGCAAATGACTTGGACATCGAACTTGGTGACAAACTGCGCTTTGTTATTAATAGCCAGAACTACGATGCGGTAGTAGATACCATTCGTTATGTTGAATGGCGTGATATGAAGCCTAACTTTTACTTTATTTTCTCATCCGACGTTATGGCTAATCTACCGGGTTCTTACCTCATCAGTTATAGAATTGATGAAGGGAACGAAGCACTATTAACGTCTATGTCTCGATCTCACCCAACGGTATCTGTTTTAGACATTCGTACCATGGGCGAAAAAATCCAGGATTTGATTCAACAAATCGTATCGGCAATCACTATTCTTGCTCTTTTAGGCGTGGTTGCGGGATTGCTACTTATCTTCACGCTATTGAGATTAAGCTTATCCCAACGTCAGCAGGAGATTCGTTTGTATCGCACATTAGGCTCAAGTAAAAAACGGATCAATACGACTCTGTGGGCCGAATACGGCATTATGGCGTTGATAGCTAGCGGTGTTGCGGTATTCGCTGCGGAAGTTTGTGTGGCCGCGGTAATGACATATGGCTTCGATCTGAACGCACAAATTCACCCCGAATTGTGGATAGCTTTACCACTGGCAACATTTGTTACGTTGGCACTTGTCGTAATGAGTTTGTTGAAAAGATTGTTAACGCCAGTAAACACTTAATCACTGCAAATGTTATTAAATGTGGAACACTCCATGACACTTTTATTTTAGTTATCCACAAAAACAGTGGATAACTTTTGGGATAACTAAATGGGGTAAAAAGTGGGGTGTTTCTGCAGGCTTTGCGCCATGGGTCTTACAGTGAAATTGTTATTCACATAGGTATAAAAAAGTGTCTTCCTAACCATGTCGTCAAGTACTTTTTTTGCAATTTTTTTCTACTTTAACGCACCATAAAGGCGCAGTTGGATATTTCGCAAACCCATGAACTTTTTGTGATTTTAATCAAGCCCAAACACGAGTAGAATCCACCGTTAGTAAAGAATTTTCCTTATAAAATTTTTAGTGAAGCAATGAAGTCTGAGTTTCCAAATTACAAAGATAAGCACATCGCTGTTGTTGGTGGCGGTGTCGCAGGTGCAACAGCAGCAATTCATTTTGCGGAGCTGGGTTTTAAAGTTTCCGTAATAGAGAAGGGCGTATCACTGGTAAATGGTCCGCCCATTTGCCATTTACATGCAGGTGGCAACTTATATCGAGAGATTTCTGAGCAACAATGTTTAGATTTGTTAGCACAATCCATTGATACCGTTCGCCTATATCCGCTTTCACTGAATATTCGCCCGACGATCATTGCAGTTCCTTATTCTGATGGTGGAGACCCATCCGCACTTATTCCTCGACTAGAGGTGGTGAAAAATGCGTATAAAACGCTCGTTGATAAAGATCAAAGCAACAAAGTGCTTGGTGAACCAAGTGAATACTACAAATTGTATTCAAAAGAGGATCTAGAAGCACTCGCACAACGCACTCAACCAAGTCACCCTGCAACCTTTGATGAGTGGTGTATTCCTTTTGCTCAACATGCTGATCTAGAAGCGCTAAAGTACCCAGTTGTGGCGGTTCAGGAATATGGCTGGAGTGTTTTTCGCCTTGCCGCAATTGCCAACTTAACGTTGAACGCTCTGCCAAACGCCTCAGTATGCACACAAGCAACGCTCAAACAAGCGGACTGGATGGGTAATCACTGGCAACTTGGTTACGAACGAGATGGCATTGATTATCTTATGACATGTGACTACTTGGTCAATGCATGTGGTTTTGAAACAGGATCCATTGACAATACCATCGGTGCCAAGCGTGATAGGTTAGTTGAGTTTAAAGCCGCTTACGTAACCAAGTGGGCAGACTGTCAACAACTGTGGCCAGAAGTTATTTTCCATGGACCGCGTGGAACTGATAAAGGAATGGCTCAACTGACCCCCTATGGTAATGGTTATTTTCAGCTTCACGGCATGACGAAAGGAATTACGCTATTTGAAGATGGCTTAGTTGAGAGTACGCCGTCTTCTGCTCAGCCTGAACTGCCAGTACCTTTACTCTCAAAGATACGTAACGGTTGGCGAGAAGAAGTCTTAGAAGAACGAACCAATAATGCTATTAAACACATGGCGCAGTTCATTCCCGACTATCATTCTGCTATCAAAGGGGGAAAAGCCCTGTTTGGTGCCCAGCAAATTCCTGGAACGGATCCGGTACTCAGGGCAGCCGATGTGACCTTTGAAGACAACCATTACGCACGAATAGAAGTGGTAAAAGCGTCATCAACACTACTCGCAGCGCAAAAAATGCTTCAGTTCTGGTTTGATATCGAACCTAACCAAAACGTGGAATCACAACATCCAGTCGCTGTGCATTGGTCTGAGCAAGAAATTGAGCAGTACGCGATTAAACTCACGCAAGAGCGAGACTATCCGCAAGCGTTAGCAGAGCGTTATGGGATGCCGGCATAATAGTTACGTATGGGCTCAGAGGTTGTATTAATATCCAAAAAACTGAGCCCATTGGCACCATACTTCTTGCAAGCCTTGTCTATCTCCTTTCACAAAATTCACTTTTTGCCCGGGTTTCGCCTGTGCCAGCCTTGGCAGGTCAATACGTGCTACACAGCCAAACTTAGGATAGCCACCGATGGTTTGATGATCGTTGAGCAACACAATGGGATTACCATCGTTAGGAACTTGAATCGATCCTAGCGCAATTCCTTCCGACAGTACGCCTTCGTAGGGCGGTTTGATTTTGTTTCCCTCAAGACGATAGCCCATACGATTTGAATCAGGGGATATGGTGAATGCGTTGCTATAAAAGGCTTGGCGAGCGTCTTCATCAAAGTCCTCATTTTGATAGCCTTCAATCACTCTCAGCTTGATAGGTAAGTTGTAATCCGGCTTAAAGCGAAACGTCATCAGCCTTGGTTTGTGTTTCGGTAAGTTATGAGGAAAAAAGGGAAGAATATCGCCTGCTTTTAAAGCGCCACCATTTGAGTCATAACCACCAAGAGATTCTCTCGTGACGGTAGAGGCACTTCCTAAGTGCTGAGCAATATCGAACCCACCTTTAACCGCAAGATAGGATCGAAGTCCATTTTTTGCGACTCCGAACTGCAGCTTCTGCCCCTTCTTCAATGTAAAGTCAGACCAATTTGAGATAGGCTCACCATCTACTTTTGCATTCAAATCACCACCACATATTGCAAGATGGCAGTTATGTAGTGCGACAAAGCAAGCGTTACCCAAAGTAATTTCAATCGCAGCACAATTGACTACGTTACCAAGTAAATGGTTTGCCCAACTGTAGGCGTAATCATCTACGGGGCCACCTTGAGTCACGCCAATATGCGCTAAGCCAAAACGGCCAAAGTCTTGAATCAAAGAAAGTGGCCCTGACTTTTCCACCAGCAATCCAGCGTAACTCATAGAACACCTCCTAACTCGATAAACTTTTGTTTGGAAATGGCATTAAACGTGACCTTGTCACCTACTTCAAACGGTATAAAAGGTGGCGTATCAGAGAAAAGGGGAAGCGGGCTTCTACCGATAATGTTCCATCCGCCAGGACTATCTGATGGATAGACGGCCGTTTTAGAGTCTGCGATTCCCACGCTTCCGGCTGGTACTCGCGTTCTTGGTGTAGCTAACCTTGGCATATGTAATTGAGTATCGACATCGGAGAGGAATGCAAAACCTGGAGCAAAACCAATCGCTGAAACCGCATACTCGGCCTGAGTATGTAAAGAAATGAGCGCGTCTAATGATAGTCCACGATCTTGAAAGCGGGGCAAATCTAGCGCGGTTTCTTCGGAGTAGTATACGGGAATAGTGATGTGGTTAGGTTGAACAAGGCTGAGCGATTGAGTATCAAACTGACGGATCATTTGATGCAGTTTATGCACTAAATCTTTTTCATTGATTCGAAAAGGCAAGTAATCAATCAGGATGGTCTGATAGGAGGGGACTACGTTCATAATGATTGACGCTAGAGTGTCTTTGATGTTTCGAGCAAGTTCTCCGACCGCATTTTCAGAGATATTCTCGTCAAACTTAATGAAAATACTGCACTCAGAGATCAAAGAGATACTAAATTTCTCTTTATGCATTAATTTCCTCCCGCGTATAGGCTTTGACGGATCTTTTGGATCAGCGCGATCGACTCTTCATTGTCACCATGAACACAAATCGTATCGGCTTCCAGTAAAATGTAGCCGCCAGAAGCGGTTTTGACACGCCCAGAGTCTGCTAACGTACGGACTTGCTCAAGTATCGCATGCTCATTCTTTAACACGGCATTAGGCTGTGTCCTAGGTGTAAGTAATCCGTCATCTTGATACAAACGGTCTGCAAATGCTTCAAACAGCAAGGGAACGTCATAATCATCTGCGATTTCTAAGTATTTTTCGTTTTCCTGTGACGCTAAAATCATTAACGGTACTTTGAACAAAGCTGCCGCCTTTACGACTGCTCTAAGTATCGCATCACTTTTCATCATGTCGTTGTATAACGCGCCATGAGGCTTTATATAGCTGATATCTGTGTATTGAGCCCGACAAAGTGCCTGTAAAGCGCCTACTTGGTATATAACCATGTTAGTAATTTCATCACCCGTCATGTTTATACTGCGCCTGCCGAAGCCTTGGAGGTCGGCGTAGCCCGGGTGTGCTCCAATATCAACATCGTTGTCGTTGGCGAGAGTGATAGTGTCGTGCATGACATTAGGATCGGAAGCATGAAAACCGCACGCGATGTTTGCCATATCAACATGAGGCATAACATCTTCGTCTGCCCCCATAATCCAAGAGCCAAAGCTCTCACCCATGTCACAGTTCAATGTAAGTTGCTGTTTATTCAATGTCATACGTTTTATTTCTACACAAGCAATGGGTTCACGATGCAGGAAAATGCATCTAGGTTCAGTGACTCACTTCATTCTTCTATCATGAAAGCGAGGTTTATGATCTGATGGCTGACGAAAAAGATCACTTTAGTCCATAAAGATGTTGCCGTTATTTGAGTTGATCCGAATTTTAAGGTATTTCGTTCCTTTTCCATCCAATTATTGAGAATTTAAGGTTATTTTGCATTGGCATCGTGTTAATCTTGTCGCCCTTAATGGGTAATAGATTGCATAACAACGCTTCTGTCATTTTTAGTGGTTGTCTGCGACAGGAATACATATGTCATTACGAGCAAAGCTTATTTGGCCAATTTTGGTCTTTATAACGGCTATCTTTGTTATCTCAAAAGGTTATACCTCGTATACTGCATACCAATCGTCTAAGCATGAGTTGGTCGAACAAACGAGAAAGTTGATTAACAATGTTTCTTTCTCAATTAAAGATGCGCTAACGACAAAGAACAAGCAAAAAGCTCAAACTACTCTCATCAACTTTTTAAACCAGCCGAATGTTACGCGGGTTAAACTTTACGACCAAGATGATCAGCCTTTCGTTGTTCTTGAAGGAAGTGGGGTATCAGCTCCCGTCCCTAATCAAACTGAAAGAAGCAAGTTACACGCGCTAGGTTATGCCTTATCAGCCAAATTTCTTTATGTTCTAGAGCCAATTATTCACGATGGTCGTGTCATTGGCAGTATGAGGGTTACGCTTTCCCATCGTCCAATCATAGAAGCCCAACAATCTTTACTTCGAGATGGTGCTGTACTTCTTCTGTTGCTGTTCGCTGGTGGCACTATCTTTTACATAAGTATCGATAGGCTTGTTCTCAAACCTGTTATAGAGCTGAGACATACGATAGAGAGCGTGACACACGGACAAAATACGGATACTCAAGTTCGCTATTACTCCAAGGATGAAATTGGAGAACTCGCACATTCCTTCAATCAAATGATGAACAAGTTAACAACACGCGAGAAACAGCGGCAACACTCATTAGAAATGTTAGAACAAAAGCGGGCGTTTTCAGAAGAAGTCATTGAATCTGTTCAACACGCATTAGTTATTACCGACAACTTCGGGCGTGTTATTTACTGTAATACTGCGACTCGGCAGATATTTCAAAAAAAGTCAGAGGAACTTGAGCATGCCAATATCCGTGATCTAATTAAAACGAAAACACCGAATGAGCTGAGCCAAATCCTAAGTAGGGGGCTAGAATGCGATGACATTCACCTCAAAAATGCAGACAAAGAACAGCAGTTGAGTTTAACCAGTCGTCGTTTGTCCACACATGGACACTTATTGTTTTCGATTCAAGATATCACCGAAATTGAAGAGGCCATGAGCAGGCAGCGTGTTGCGGGGCGTGTTTTTGAGAGCAGCCAAGATGGCCTCATCGTTCTTAATCATCGAGGTGTTATCACAATGGCTAACCCTGCGGTCACTAAGTTAGTTGGACTAGAGATGGATCAGCTTATTGGGAGGTCATTTATCCAAACACTTAAGTGGCGCAAGTTGCAGGAAATGATGCCTAGCATCATTGAATCGATAGAAAACTACGGGGTATGGCAAGGGGAAGTTATTGAACAGAACCATCTTGGCCAGTTTGTGCCGATGTTTGCAAGGGTTAATCGTATCGTTAAGTGTGAAGACAATGGGTTCTACGACCTAGTCATTGTTCTTACCGATCTTTCTGGTGCAAAAGAGATGGAACGACTTGAGTACTTAGCTCATCACGATGCACTAACGGGGTTAGCGAATCGCTCCAAGTTCCATTTAGAGTTGGAAGAATTAGTACAACGGTCGGGATACTTACGTGACGAATTTGCGGTGCTTTACCTCGATCTCGATGGTTTTAAAGAGGTTAATGATACCTATGGCCATGACGCAGGTGATGAAGTTCTGAAAAAAGTAGCCGAGCGTCTAACATCTGCGACTCGACATAGTGATTTAATCGCAAGACTTTCGGGTGATGAATTTGTCATGTTGGTTAATCCTGCCAACCAAAAAGTCGTCACCCGAATTGCAGAACAACTGCTCGAAAGCGTATGCACACCAATCGAGTACAAAGGTAACTCGCTCAAGGTTGGCGTTAGCATCGGCGTAAAATTGGTCGGTGTTAATGAGCGAGATGCCACTCGAGTGTTAAAAAGTGCAGATACTGCAATGTATCAAGCTAAAAAAGCCGGAAAAGGCCAAGCAATATTAATGGGATGCGAATTGCAGGAGACAGTTTAAATCGTAACGTCAAAGCTTTAAACTAAACCCATTCGCGTCAGAAGGAATGATAAAATGAAAGTACTTGTTACGGGTGGTATGGGCTATATTGGTAGCCATACATGTATTCAAATGATCGAAGCTGGTATGACGCCAGTGATTCTAGATAACCTGTACAACAGTAAGTCTACGGTCTTAGATCGCATTGAAAAGGTATGTGGCGTAAAGCCAACCTTCATTCAAGCCGATATCAGAGATAAATCGACAATGGTAGAGGTTCTAAAATCGCACGATATCGAAGCGGTTATCCATTTTGCAGGTTTAAAGGCCGTCGGTGAGTCCGTAGCAAAACCCCTAGAGTATTATGACAACAATGTGAATGGCACTTTGGTATTGGTTGATGCAATGCGCGAAGCTGGAGTTAAATCGTTGGTATTTAGCTCCTCAGCAACTGTCTATGGCGATCCTGCATCTGTTCCAATCACAGAAGACTTTCCAACTAGCGCAACTAACCCTTATGGACGCAGTAAATTAATGGTGGAAGAATGTTTAACGGACTTCCAAAAAGCGAATCCAGATTGGAGCATCACACTTCTTCGTTACTTTAACCCTGTAGGTTCACATCCAACTGGTGAGTTAGGTGAAGATCCTCAAGGTATTCCAAATAACCTAATGCCGTTTGTTTCTCAAGTTGCAGTGGGCCGCCGAGAGTTCCTCTCTGTATTCGGTAGCGACTACCCAACGAAAGATGGCACCGGCGTGCGTGACTACATTCATGTGATGGACTTATCCGATGGTCACGTCGCTGCTTTGGAAAAAGTAGGCAACAAAGCTGGCCTTCATGTCTATAACCTTGGCACTGGCAATGGCTACAGTGTGCTTGAAATGGTGAAAGCATTTGAAGCCGCAAGTGGTAAAGATGTTCCATACCAACTTGTTGAACGTCGTCCAGGCGATATTGCGGAGTGTTGGGCTGATCCATCAAAAGCAATGAATGAGTTAGGTTGGAAAGCGTCTCGCACTCTAGAAGAAATGACTGGTGATACATGGCGTTGGCAATCTAACAACCCTCAAGGTTACCCAGACGTCTAATTTTGATTTACACAATAATAACAAAAAGACGCATAATTGCGTCTTTTTTGATCCAAATCGGAAAAAATCGTAAATTACTGGTTAAAAGGTAGCAAGTCTATATAGAGCTGTTAAACTATGTCCGACTCTTAATTTGGGTTATAAATTTTCTCATAGCTATTGGGGTAGTTCATGGAACTCGGTCTGATCATCACTTTTATCATTGCAGCAGCAGTAATGGTGAAAAAAGAGATGGCAAAACAGTAAACTTTCATTTTTCATACTTTTCTTTACATTTTTGAAATGAAAGCCATAAAAAAAGCCAGCATTAAGCTGGCTTTTGTGTTTTCGGAGGCTTTAGAACTCGTATTTAGCTGTAATTGACCAGTTCCGCCCAGCTTGAGTCAGATCTTTGTTTTCTGTCTGAAGGTCACGCACATCATTCCAATTGTAGTACTCTTCATCTGTCACGTTGAACAGACCTGCTCGCAACGTAAGGTCTTTAATAGGTTTGTAGTACGCGGTGACATCTACGACCGTAGCTGCGGAGATAGGCAATACTTTATCGTCATTTATGTCGCTTTTATCTTTAGAAGCGGTGTAGTTAATGGTTAACTTGGTTCCCCAGTTTTGTTCTGAATCGTAATTTAAACCAGCAACAAGGTTCCAAGGGTTAACACTGTTTAGTGGATTATTGTTTCCATCTTCACCTTCCGTATATGCCGCTGCTACACGAGAGCTAAAGCCTTCGATTGGCATGAACTTGTTCCACGAAAGTTGGTTTGAAAACTCAATACCTTTAATTGTCGCTTTGCCAATATTTACGTACTGCAGAATCGCAGGGTCAGTCACTGGTGTCCAAGTGCCAGAGACGGTTTTACTCTCGATGAAGTTGTCGTAATCGCTGTAGAAAACTGACACTTCACTGCTAGAAATGTCATTATTATGTCGCCAACCAAATTCGTACGAAATGCTGTCTTCTGCTTTTAAATCAGGATTTGGCTTAAAAATGTAGCCATGCATTGGGTTGCCGAAGGAGTAGTACAACTCTTGGAAATCTGGAGCACGGAAACCTTGGCTGATTTGCGCGAATAAACGATGTTGTTCATTAAGCTTATAAACAGAACCTAAGCGGCCTGTAAATGCAGAATCAGAAAACTTTTTGTAGTCGCTAGCCGCGTTACCACTTGGGTTGCTGCTTGTGTCACCTGGATCGGTTTCAAATGCATCCCACCGTACGCCTGGGGTAATCGTAAAGTTACCTACCGTAATTTCGTCTTGTAAAAAGAGCCCGTAACGACGCTCGCTCGCAGAAGGGATATAGAAAATTTCTTTGTTTGCGCTTGCACTGTTGTACTCTTTGTTGACGTTCTTAATGTCTTTATCACTAAAGGATGCACCGTACACAAAGTAATGCTCTGTACTACCAAGCATGAGATATTTGTCGAACTGAGAATCAAACTGGTAACCTTCATCCTCGTATATGTAGTCTTTACGTTGGTTATTCTGACCTTTAACACGATCAGTAATGCCGTTTTCTTCTTTGCTAAGCCAATCTAGTTGCCAGGTAAGGGAGTCCGCTACGGCCGTTTGCATCTCCCAGATATGTTTTATACCAACTTGATATTGTTCTGTTACATCCTCACTTGTTGCATTAGTATAACCGTTGTAAGACTGCTTTCCGTTGCCTTTGTTGCGAATATAATTCCCATTGAACTCAATACGATGTGCATCATTGAGTTGGTACTGAAGTTTAACCAGTAAGTTGTTCGCTTCTGTATCTGCATCTGCTAGATCTCCAAAGTTATCCAGTTCATTGCCGTCACGACGCGTATAAGCAAGTAAAGATTCCAAATCACCAATTTTGTGCGCTAATGCCACAGATTCACTGAATGTATTGTCTTCGGAAGAGTAGTTGAACTTCGCATGGCCACCAAAGTTACGACCCTTAAGGAAATCAGCCGGATCTTTAGTTTCAAATGCAACAATGCCACCAATTGCGTCAGAACCATGTAGAGACGATGCTGCACCTTTTACAATTTCAACCGCTTTTATTAGGTCGGTATCCACGTTAACGCGAGCAGAGTTAATGAACGTATTCCCTGATTCGAACTGGTTACCTTGAGATACGCCGTCCACAAGAACTTTAATTCGATTGCCTTCGATACCACGGATATTGATACTCTGGACACCTTGGCGAGAGTTTGTCTTAACCGTGACTCCTGGCGTGTACTCAAAGAGGTCATCTAAGCCAGTGACCATGCTTTCTTCGATGTTCTTATCAGTAACGACCGCAACAGAAGCAGCAGTGTCTTCGATTTGGCTATTAGTACGAGTCGCAGTCACGACCACTTCATTGAAGGTTGAATGATCTTCAGCGTAGGCACCTTGGGATAGTGCAATCAGAATAGAGGCTGACAAAATTGTTTTTTTATACATTGGCTTCAATACCTTAGATCCATAATAGGTAACAACAAACGGGATATTAATGGATCTAAATAATAATTACTATCATTACCATTGTCATTTGTAGTTTTATCTTGAGTAGAACTCTTAGGTTATGAGCATTTCTAGTCTTTAGTTATCAGTGTGTTATATTGTTTAACGTTAGTTCTTGGTAAGATCATCCAAATACAATCAATGTGACAAAAGTCACATTAAGAGAGGCCATGTGCAGAGTCCAATTACGTTAGAAGCGCTCCATATTCTGGATGCCATTGACCGAAGAGGGAGTTTTGCAGCTGCTGCGAATGAGTTAGATAGAGCCCCGTCATCACTGAGTTATCAGATCCAGAAACTCGAGCAAGACTTAGACATCATTATCTTCGATCGCTCTGGTCACAAAGCCCATTTTACTGAAGCAGGAAAGCTCATCCTTGAAAGAGGACGAGCCATTTTACAAGCCAGTGAAAAGTTAGTGAATGATGCAACGTTATTGGCGAATGGTTGGGAACTGGATATTACCATTGCCTTTGATGGCATTATTCCTATATCCAATTTCTTCCCTATGGTTGATGCATTGGCTGAAGTCAGCTCAACACGAGTCAGACTGCAAGAAGAGATCTTGGCTGGTAGCTGGGAATCGCTGAATACAGGTAGAGCGGATTTACTGATTTGCCCATCACTGGATACACTTCCTCAAGAAGTCAAATCAGAAAAAATTGGTAAGATGAGCATGTTTTGGGTAGCGGCTGCTGATCACTATGTTCACAAGCGTAGTGGTAAGTTTGATGAGGCGGCGCGAGAAAAGTACCGAATCATTGCCATTGCAGACACTGCACGTGAACAACCTGCGCTCTCAATTAATATCATTCAAAAACAGCCTCGCTTGACCGTCACCAACTTTACGGCAAAAGTAGATGCGCTCACTGCAGGTTTAGGCATTGGTACGTTACCAAGCCAAATTGCACAACCTTTGATTGATAGTGGCGTATTGAAGCGAATCGAAGGTACAGAAGAGCAGCCGATGGATATTATCTTAGCATGGCGCCGAAATACCATGGGTGAGGCGAAATCCTGGTGTATTCAATACTTGAAAAAGAATTGGAAACTAAAGTAACAACGTAACTTTTACTTCTTAGGTTCCCATTGCTTATCGAATCTAAGAAGTAAAGTTATCGCTAATGCTTTATTTTTCAATTTAAAGGGAGCACCATATCTGCCGTACCATCGGCAAACTGAACATCGACTTCAAATCCCAGATTTTGAGCTAACATCAACATCCCTCTGTTTGTAGGCATGGTCATTCCAGACATTTGCTTTGTGCCTTTAATCTTGCAATAGCTGATAATTTTCTGCATCAGCACTTTACCTAAGCCTTTTCCTTTCAAATCTGAACGAACCAAAATAGCAAACTCAGCATCACTATTATCTGGGGTAATCAATGCGCGGGCTACGCCTATGATAGACGGTCCGTCGGTATTAAACGCTACCGCAACAAACGCCATTTCGCGGTCATAGTCGATTTGAGTGAAGTTTGCCAAAGCCTCATGGTTGAACTCACCAACCTCAGAAAAGAAACGCTTATAGAGATCTTCTTTCGATACGCTATTAATGAATTGAGCATGCAGCGGCTCATCTTCAGGCAGGATAGGGCGAAGCAGGATAGGTTGGCCATCTCGAAGCGTTACAGTTTCGACAAACTCTGCCGGGAAAGGGCGAATCGCCAGACGTTTTTGCGCATCTCCCTCGTATTTACACAGTGTGATGTCCGCATCGAGGATAGTTAAATCGCTTCCCGACACTAATACTGGATGTATATCCAGTCTTTGTATTTCTGGCAACTCAACCGCCATTTGGGAGATACGAACTAAGAATTTCGACAACTCACTAATATCGAGCGCATCTTTGTGTTTCTGCAGGCGAATCTTTCCAGACTTTAAAGCAACAACGACAAGGTAGCGTGCAAGCGTCATGTTCAAAGGAGGAAGTGCAGCGACGGCATCTTGGGCGATATTCCACTCCGAGCCGCCTTGACCAAGCAAGATCACAGGTCCAAAGACCTTATCTACTGCAATACTAATCCGTAGCTCTTCAGCGCTGCCGAGCTTTGCCATACCTTGTACCAACAGACCGTGTACATTGGCAGAAGGGTAACTGAGCTTTACGGTATCTAGAATGGATAGCGCTGCGTTGGAAACTTCTCGACTGTTTCTTAAATTCAGGGCGACACCGTGTACATCCGATTTATGAGGAATGTCTGGAGATCGCAACTTAACCGCAACAGGGTATCCGATATTTTCTGCCATATGCACGGCTTCAATTTCGTCAGATGCAATCCATGTTGGCAGAACATTAAACCCGAACAGCTTAAATAATGGGCTGGTTTGATGCGTATCCAAGGTGACTGTATTTTTATCCAGTAGTCGTTCATTTACCCATTCTTTTGCAGAACTCACACTTCCAGAGTGCAATGGCTCAGCCGTCGTTGGCGTTTCCATTAATTGCTTCTGGTTTCGTCGATACTCAACCAAGTGCATGTATGCAACGACCGCACTTTCCGGCGTTCGATAGGTTGGAATGCCAGCTTGAGTAAATGCCAGTCGTGCCTCTCTCGACGTTTGTTCACCTGACCAGTTGGTCAAGATATTAAAATGCTTATGCCGAGGGTGAGCCTTGATCGCCTCAATAACAGCTTGAGCAGTTTCAAGAGGGTCGGAAACCGCAGAAGGACTATGCATTATCAAGATCGCATCTGCACAGTCGTTATTCATCAGTGCGTTAATGGTATCAATGTAGCGTTTTTTTGTTGCGTCACCAGACAGATCAATCGGATTTCGAGTGCGCCAGTTGGACGGGAGTACTGTTTGTAATTGTTCAATGGCAGCGTCATCAAGTGTTGCGAGCTGGCCACCACGTTCAATCAAAGTATCAACGGACATAACTGCAGGGCCGCCGCCATTGGTGATGATCGCTAAACGCTCCCCACGAAGTGGCACAGAATGCGTGAGTGTTTCTACCGCAGCAAAGAGCTCATGCGTATTGCTGACTCGTAACATACCAGTTCGACGGATGGCAGAATCGTAAATTACATCAAGCGTATCACCATCTTGCTGTTCGAAAGTATTCATCTCTTTAGAGCGACCCGCTTTTAATACCAATATACGGCGGTTACGTGAAGCAGCTCGCGCAGCAGACATAAATCGTCGAGCATCCTGGATGTTATCCACATAAAGCAGAATAGCTTCCGTATTCCCATCCATACTTAAGTAATCAAGCAAATCTGCAAAATCGATATCCTGTCCGCGTCCAATCGAAATGAACGAAGAAAAGCCAATATTCTTATCATTTGCCCAGTCTAACACTGTGGTACAAACCGCCGCAGATTGTGAGATGAACGCAATTTTTCCGGGCTTAGCCGCAACAGGAGAAAACGTGCAGTTAAATTTGTGCCAAGGCAAGATAATACCTAAGCTGTTCGGTCCTAAAACTCGAATATTCAATGATGAAATATTTAAAGGCTGAGCGTCATCAGAGATAACAATCGCAAACGGCGTGCCTCTCTCATCTAACTCTTTAAGCAGTTGCTCGTTGCGTGAAACGTTCGTACATAAAATCGCAATATCTGGCGTATAGGGTAGGGAAGCCACATCCGGGTAGGCTATAACTCCGGATACCGCTTTGTATCGCGGCGTTACTGGCATAATCGCGCCACCAAATCCACTTTGTAGAAGGTTACGCATAACGACATGCCCTGCTCGCAATGCTTTTTGAGATGCACCAATAACGGCCACAGAGTTGGGTTTAAAGAGTTTATGTAGTTTATTCATGCTGACTCCTAGCCGTTTGCAAGTAACGTTTGCCTATCGGTTTCATATCAATCATAAACGAATAATTTATTGATAAAACGCCTTCAGACCAGACATTGCATAAAATGTGGGCGATGCTTATGGAGTTTGTGTTATTCATCACATCAAAATCACAGATTATTGTATTTGATGCTTGATAAACGGCCCTGCTATCGGCATGATTTATCGTAATATTTATCCAGAGCATTTGTTACTTCATGAAAAAAATCGCAATCATCGGCTTGTCAGTCCTGCTTTCTGCTTGTGCATCTGAAACTTACATCACAGACGTAACTTCTGAAAGTTATCGAGAGGACTACAAATCAGATCGTATCTCTAAGCCAATTATGGCGTCTGAAAACGCTGTAGTAGAAAAAGACGTACAACCAACTGTTGTGAAAATGACGGCAAAGCCTGAAGAGAAAAAAGTAGTCAAGCTAACGCCAAAAGAGCAGGCGAAGCCAGTTAAGATCGTACCACCGAGTAAAAAGCAAGCAGGTATTCAACGATTCGGCTATACCATTCAAGTCGCGGCTGTGGGTAGCCAAGCGAAAGTCGATCAGTTTGCAAATAAGCTGCCACAGAACGGTCAGCCAATTTGGGAAAACTACAAAGTCGTCAACGGTACTAAGTGGTTCTCAGTTTTATACGGAGACTACGCAACAAGCGCGGAAGCCAAGCAAGCGATTTCGACTTTGCCTGCTCAATTTCAGCAGTTAAGACCATTTGTTAAAAGCATTGACGCCATTAAAAACTCAGCTTATCCGACGCTTAACAAATTAAACTAACACATCAAATAAGGGAGCGAATAGCTCCCTTATTTATTTGTTCAAATCCTACTCGAACAAAATTCCTCACACTAAAATTACTGTACGTCACACTTCAAAGGTTTATCATAATAAATAGTATCTTTTGTAGGTCACGGAAAGATTGATTCATGATTAAAAATATTCTTCTACTATGCGGCGGCGGCTCTTCTGAGCACGAGATTTCATTATTGTCTGCAAACTTTGTCGAACAACAATTAAATCTTATTGAAGACGTTCACGTTACACGCGTAGAAATTAAAAACGAAGGTTGGATGACCAACCAAGGTGAGTTGGTTTACTTGGATCTCAATACCAAGCAGTTGTGCTCAAGTGAATCCAATCAAACCATCGATTTCATTGTGCCTTGTATACATGGTTTTCCAGGCGAGACAGGTGATATTCAATCTCTGTTTGAAATCGCAGGCATTCCTTACCTGGGTTGCGGGCCAGAAGCAAGTAGCAATAGCTTCAATAAAATCACATCTAAGCTTTGGTACGACGCTATCGGCATTCCCAATACGCCATACTTATTCTTAACGCGCAACGATGAAGAAGCTCATACTCAAGCTCATAAAGCATTTGAAAAATGGGGAAAAGTCTTTGTCAAAGCCGCTCGTCAAGGGTCATCTGTTGGATGTTACAGCGTCACAGAAAAAGATAAACTTTCCAATGCAGTAAATGATGCGTTTGGGTTTTCTGACCAAGTGTTGGTTGAAAAATCAGTAAAACCACGAGAGCTTGAAGTTGCTGCATATGAGATGAATGGCCAGCTGCACATAACGAAGCCAGGCGAGGTTATTGCACCTGACGGTGCTTTTTACTCGTACGATGAAAAGTACAGCAGTTCAAGTCACTCGCTCACCGAAGTTGAAGCGAAGAATCTAACCCAAGCGCAATTAGATGCAATTCAGCACGCATCTGAGAGGGTATTTAAGCAAATGAATCTTCGCCATTTGTCTCGTATCGACTTTTTCTTAACGGAAGATGATGAGATTTACTTAAACGAAGTAAACACATTCCCAGGTATGACTCCGATCTCGATGTTCCCTAAAATGCTTCAAAATAACGGGCACAAATTCCATGAGTTCTTGGAAGATTGTATAAACAGTGCCAAGTGATTAACGTTATCGAGGCGCGTTTTATGATAGAAATTGTTTTCTAGAGCAAGGTTTATTCAAGCCGTATTTGAATATTGCTCAGTAGCAATTATGATTATATCAACGCATTAAACAGATGACTCAGTGGTATGGCGATTTCAAACTATAGAGGTTTTAACCTGCAGTCAGGCGGACCAGATGGCAGTATTTGGAAGGTTAAAATCAAAAACCACGTCTTACAAGGTAGTTTGACGGCGGTAAAGAAAAGCATTGATTGGTGGTGCGATACAGCATCAATTATTGATCCCAAAGAGTTTGCTGCGCTTGGACAAAGAGCGCAGCAAGTTGGTGGTGCAAAATCAGAAGTCTTTAACGGTTATACTATTCAAAATGATACAGGTCAGCCCAACTCTTGGTACTGTATGTTTAATGGTAAACTGATTAAGGGTAGTAAAACTGCTATTCAACGTCATATCGAAGCTTATTTAGTTGCAAAGCAAAAAGCGATGCAAGCTCAACAACAAAAGAAACAATAGAATGACTCTGGTATATTCAACAGAAACCGGTCGAATTAAGCCGGAAGAAGAGAAAACATCTCGCCCCAAAGGCGACGGTATTGTACGAATTCAGCGCCAAACGAAAGGACGTAAAGGTAAAGGTGTATGCATCGTTACAGGTTTAGACTTGGATGATGCACCTTTAAAATTATTAGCTGCAGAACTCAAAAAAGTCTGCGGCTGTGGTGGCTCGGTAAAAGATGGCAATATCGAAATTCAAGGTGATGCTAGAGACAAGATCAAAACGCATCTTGAAAAGAAAGGCATGACAGTCAAATTAGCCGGTGGCTAATTTGCATTCAGGAAAACTCAGAATGGTGTCTAAAAATAGACGCCATTTTTTATTTTAGTAAGTAATACGCTAATTGAAGAACAAGCAATCGCAGATTGATAGATCGATATTAGCTATTTTATGGTAAATAGTCATTATGTTTAATGGTTATGATGGAGACCTTAAATTTCAAATCCACAGGGGAATAGGAGTGCTCATTGGCGACATTTGGCGTACGAGCACATCTAATTTAACATAATATACATAATACGCACTGATGTAGGGGTTCCTGTGGACTTGCAATCACTAAGGCCAATCCAGCACAAGCCATTGAAATGCTTGATAATCCAAGTCCGTTAAACTTTTTTCCTATGTTCTGCCATAGTGTCTGCGCTTCGTGCGTTTTTGCTTTATCCATCGCCAAGCCAATCAGTGCCTTTTCTTTGTCTTCACCAATAGTTTCAGCAAGCATAAGTATCTGATTTTCATTGAGATAACTTCGACCTTTTCTTACTTCTGTGAGCATTTGAGGGCTTACACCTAGGTCATGAGCAATCTGCTTGTATTGAATGTAGTTCATTTGCTCTTTATAAGCATCAATGAGCTTGTTTGTGTACATTTCTGCTTTTCCTCTAATCACGCTATTGGACTGATTTTAGTCTTTTAGTACAGATTTTGCTGTGTTGACGGTACAGAAATATCTGTATTTAATCACTACAGAATTTACTGTATCAGACCGCCTTAGCTTTGGGCGTTTGCCCTTGACGCTTTCGCGCTTGGCTTTGGCGGTCACTCTCTCAACTAGTCAGGTGGTTGTAATGATCGTATTAGAAACTGAAGTTCAAAACGTCAATGTTAAAACGTTAACGCTCCGTCACTTCGCAGTGTCTCACGTTCCAGCTTTCAAACTTTGTTACATCACTACAACTGACATCTTTGAAGAAGTCGTCGTTCCTTTTAATCACTTTGGCTACTGCATTAGCACATTCGAAAACAACCAAGAGTCCTTTGGTTATCTCTCGGTTGGCGATTACGAGTTTCGCTTTGAATCTGACGAGCATGAAGTTCTATGTCGTTTCTTAGGCATGACACCTTCAAAAGCGACGGCTTTAGAGGCTCAGTAATCATGAACGAAGCTCAAATCATCTATTACGACTTGCTGCCTGACTACACGGTGTCTGTGTTGGTCAAAGGTTGCGACGAATGGGATTTGCTTAAATCCATGTCTCACCTTGAGTCTTGGGCTTCGTCTCAGTTCGCTTCTTATGAGTTGGTGTCCATCACCAACACGACCGTTGAACAACGTATTAATTTGGGGGTGTTCGATGACTACTGCAACTAACATCCTCAAAAAGTTCGATGAGCAAAGCGTTCATATTGATTACCTGTGTTTTACGTTTGCTGTGAAAGACTTACGCCATTGTCATGACGCCGTTCGTCGATTGCACAAGCATGAGGAATACAAAGGCTTTGCCAAATCAGGACTGTTACAGCGTCACTGTCGAGCACCTAAGTTCCCTGCTCCACCTGTGTTTAATCCGACTGTCGCTAAGACATCTGAAGAAATTGAAGCGTACAACAAAGCGTTTGATATCTGTTACCGCAACTATTTGGAAGACTGCTTGCGCACCTTCACCAATCAAGTGCTTGGTTTGTCGTTGTCTGCGCCTCGCGGTTTGGGTTTTCAGTTCTACACCGAATCCATGAAACTGACTTCGCCAGATGGTGAGGACTTCTGCGGCTTCGTTGGTATCGGCGGTAACAATGACACGGTGCATTTCCAAATCAACGGAACGGGATGCAAGCATGTATTTGCCCGTCGTCCTGCGTGGTCGCTGCATGACTGGCTGACCAATGTGCTTGGTGTGCAAACTCTGGCGCGTGTTGACTTGGCCTATGACGATTACGACGGAATTTTTGATTGCGAGTACGCTTACAAGGCGTGGCGTGACGACTGTTTCAGAACCGCTGAACGTGGTCGTGGTCCTGTGCTTCATGAAGATATGACCATTGCCAGCATCGGCAAAGATGGGAAACCGATTTACACCAAAGAACAATACTCCATTGGTTCGCGTACCTCGCGCATTTACTGGCGTATCTACAACAAGGCACTTGAGCAGAAACTCGCGAACACTGGCCTTGTCTGGTACCGCTCCGAAGTCGAGCTTAAAAAATGGAATGTTGATGTGTTGCTGAATCCAGCTGGCGCGTATGCCGCGCTCAATGATTTTGCTGCGTCAATTTCTACTGCAAAGAAATTCAATACCAAACCCGTCCCGACTAAACGCGCGGCGTTAGACCTGTTGGCCTCTGCGCACTGGATGCGCCGCCAGTACGGGAAAATTCTGAACTCTTTAATCGAATTCCATGAGGGTGACATTGAAACCGTGGTCGGTTCCCTTGTCCGTGATGGAACTAAATTCACCTTCCCCGATACCTACGGCAAGTTGGTGACTCACATATTGGAGACTTAACAAATGGCTAAATCCGTTTTTGTACTTGGCATGGATATCACTTGGAACTCAGCACGTGGTGACAGTGCTCAACTGAACGTGTCACGACCTCTACGTGAAATCAACTCGGAGAAATTCAAACGCCGCACTATCGGTGAATCCGGTGATGTGAATCCCCAATGGGATCAACCTTTGATGATTGACCATGAATATGCCCTGCTTCTTGAGCGCACTGGTGCTCTCGTTCCTCGCCGTGAATACCAATTGCGCTTGGAGATTAATCCAGAAGACCCATTGGCGGGCGCTATCGTGACTGAGCTTATTCCAGTCGACCAAGAAATTAAGAAGCACTTCGAGGCTTCAATGAAACCCGTTCAAGGCTAAAAAATGTCTGTATGCGTCACCGTCGTTAACCAGTATGGCAATTTGAAAGCAACGAAAACGCCTGTTGCGGATTGCCAAGAATACGTGCTGATTTCGGCGGTGGACTACCAAGAATATAAGGAACCAGTCCTATTCAACGGTGACTTGTTCCTGTATGTCAGTGGCGTGCTCTTGATCAACATGGTCGTTGGTCACTGGGTGGGTCGTGTTGTTCGCCTTATGAGTAAAAGGTAAATCTTATGAAAAAACTAGAACTTGTTGTAACTAACGTAAAACACGCAGTCGTAAACAAAAAGACCGCAGCTGGCGCTGCACTGATGGCCGCGTCTGTCTCTCCGGCGTTCGCTGAAGTCGATATCACGGGCGCAATCAACTCTGCGGTATCCGGTGGTCAAGCTAACGTATCACTGGTTGTGGCGGGTCTGATTGGTATGGCTGCACTGGGCTTTGGTGTGACCATGGTTGTTGGCTTCTTACGTCGCTAACGGCTCACCTCTATGCCTCCTTTATCGGGTAATTTACTTGGAGATGTTCTCGCTATCGTTCTAGGTGTTGCCTTTGCGGGGGCATTCCTCCACGGCTTTGTGAGTGGCATCAATACTCACTAATCAATAGATAAAGGGGGCTTCGGCTCCCTTTTTTATTGGTTTGTTGCGATGAATATTAGTCTCACTTTTCGTTACCTTATTTTTTTCTCTCTCTTATTTTTAGCCTGTCACTCTAGTGCTTTAGAAATGTATGCAAGTTCGGGAATGATGGGATGCTATGAGAAAAGAGCTTGGAATAATCCCTCTTCTGTCCATGCGTGCTTGTATGAGAATTACGGTGAAAACCTTTACGGTGGTGTGCGTGATTGTTCTGTTGTGCTTTACGATACTGATTTAGGTTACAACCGATATGCTTCAAATTGTTATAACAATAAAGGCTACTACGAGACCTACGTTATATATGAGAAAGCGAGATGTCCATCTGGCGAGCGATTTAATAGCTCAACGATAGCCTGCGAGCCTAAATGTGACTATGGGACGAATCCCGATGGCACCTGTATGGACGCTTGCCAGTTCAAACAGTCCATTGGCGATACGGTGAAATTGCATTGGCACCCTGCGGTCTACGGCGAACTGGTGACGGGCGCGTGTTACGGTGACTACGGTGCCACTCGATGCGAAATGACCAAAAACGAATCCACCATTATTTGTACTGGCGTTCCTGATGGACAGTACACGCCCGACTCTCAATGCTCTCTGCGCTTTGCTTACACTGGTCGTCAGTGTGAAGGTGGCACACTTTTCTGGGGCGTGAATGGGCCAGATGAACCCATCATTCCACCCGATGAACCGGAAGACCCAACTCATGACCCTGATGACCCAACAGGCGAGATTGAAGACCCAAGTGTCCTACCCGATGATTCAACCAACACGGTTAATCCCGGTGTCGTTGATGATAAACCGGACGTAGAAGACCCTGACACGGATGAATCGACAGACACGGCAGTCCTTTCTGCCATTAAAGGGCTTAACATGGATGTGAACAAAGGCATTCATGATCTTAACGTCGATATCAACCAGTCACACGCTGACATCACCAACGCGGTTATTGATGTGAAAGGCTCTTTGGTCGATAACACCCAAGCCATTCAAGAGCAGCAAATCAATGACAACAAGATTTATAACAACACCAAGGCACTCATCCAACAGGCCAACGGCGATATCACTACGGCGGTGAACAACAATACCAACGCCACTATTGGCATTCGTGACGATTTAAAAGGGCTTGGTGATTCCATGGGCGAACTCGATAGCAGCTTAAATGCGATTGAGGGTCTATTGACTGGCTCAGAGTTTGGCACACCTACGGGCACCGCTATCACTGGCGAAATCTTCACGGCAGAAGACTTTGCCAACCTGCAAACCACGATAGATGAAAAAGCCGAATCCATCCAAGGCTATGTGGACGACATTAAAGGCTTAATCACTATCGGCACCAACTTCAACAACGGCACATTAAGCGACAAGTCTTTCAATATCAAAGGCGCAACCGTTGAATCAGGACTACAGCGTTTTGATGCGGTATCGGGCTACGTGCGCCCTGTCGTGCTGTTCATTTGTGCCTTAATCGCCCTTTGGGTTCTGTTTGGTAATCGGAGTAAATAACATGGAATACATCTACTCAGCATTAGAGTTTATTGCCAACATTGGGCAAACCTTTCTCGACTTCTTTGATGTGGCGATTGAATGGATAAAGAACGCGTTTGAATACGGCGCGATGTGGCTTATCTCAGTTTGGCTCGATATCAAGATTGCCTCGATACAAATCGCACTCAAGATTGCGCAGCTGCTGCTCGAAGAGTATGGCGTCTATACGCTTGTCGAAGACCGCTTTAATGCACTTCCCTCTGACGTCCGTTATATCTTGACCGAATACGGCGTCACCTCTGGATTACGTGTCATCTTTGATGCGTTCGCTACGTCTTTAGTTATGCGTTTCTTTAACTGGTGATTGAATGGCTACTTCATTTCGATACGGTCACGGTGGCTCTTACAAATCGGCTTGCGCCGTGTGGTTTGACTTACTGCCTGCACTGCGTGAAGGTCGAATTTGCATTACGAACATTCATGGCATGCAGCCACTTGAAGTGATTGAACAACGCCTTGGTGAGAAGTTTCCTGATACGGCTCGGCTCATTCGCATTAGCTCTCGCAATCCTGAAGGCTTCGAGCTTTGGAAATACTTTTTCTGTTGGGCGCCCATTGGGGCGTTCATCCTCATTGATGAGTGTCAGCAAATCTTCTCGGTCAATGCAGGTTTTAAAATGGCGAACATACACAAGCGCCCTTTCACTGACTTTGAGCCTCACTTACCGGAGGGATTCTCTGAGCTGTTTCACTCTCGTTGGCTAACGATTGATACGTCCAGTTTGGACAATGGCGAGATAGACGATTGCCAACGCACACGCTTTGATGAGCAAGGACGCATCATCTATCCAGAGAACTTTAACAACGCCTTTATGGAGCACCGGCACTACAACTGGGACATTGTGTTGCTCACGCCTGACTTTGCTCAAATCCCGAAAGAGTTAAAAGGTGTCGCGGAGTTGGCCAAGCAACATAAGGGTAAAGATGGGATCTTCTTTTCCAACCGCAAACCGCGCATCTTGGAACATGACCCAACTCGAACGGTCACCAAACCAAGCAAAGACGATGTGGTTTATAACCTCAAGGTGCCGCTTGACGTCCACCTCCTCTACGCCTCGACTGTCACGGGGCAAATCACCAAGTCGGGGCTTGGAAAGAACATCTTTCTTAACCCGAAATTCTTAGCAGCTATGGCACTGGTCGTGCTTTCATTTGGGTACTTAGTTTATGCGCTTATTGGTATGGTTTCTGATTCTGAGACGACAACTGCGGAAGGAACGCAGCTTCATCAAACTTCGCAGCAAAGTGGCGTTTCGACTTCGCAAGGTCAAGCACGTCCTGGTCAAAGTGGTTCGCCTGGTTCTGTCATGGGTTCTAGTGGTTCTAGCTGTACGGGTGCTGGTTGCGGGAATGAGTCTTATCATGACGTAGGCACCGTTCCGGCTTGGTTCCCACTGGCGAACTCAGAGAGTATCTATGTCTCTGCGGTGGAGCGTTGGCATAAAGCCACCTCGATACACGTCAACGTGCATTTTGAGGTTGTCACACCGCGCGGTGTGACTTACCTCGATGACGGATTCCTAAACAAGTTGGGCGTCAAGATGGAATATCTGGACGATTGCCTCGTCCAGCTGTCTCGCGGCGCATCCAACTTCTATGTCACGTGTTCGCCGTATGAGCAATATGCACAACGGCAAGAGCAAGATATTGAACTCAAACCCGTTGGCGGTTTGTTTAGTGGAGACGAAACCTAATGAATGAATACGTAACACATGGACAGCTCGTTGAAATAGTCGAGCTGTTTGATCATCTCTCGATAGTGAATGCAGTCATTGTTGTGCTCGTGTATGACCTTGCGAGATACCTCCTAGGCAAACTGGTCGACTACTTCAATTAAAGGCACGGTGCCAGCCCCGCAGGGATAAGGAGTTGCGGAGCGACGACGAGGCACCAAGCCGCCCACCTTAGCAAAACCTAGCCTCATCACTTAATCGGCGCGGTTAGCAGCCCAAAGCCACTTGGATGCTGCCGCCCTCCTTCCTGCTAGACCAGCCTTGCAGAGACTATCCACACCAAAGGCGCGTTAACCTACTGGAACGCTGCATACTCACAACGCCAAAGCTTTGCGAGTGTCGAGCAATGCTTATTCTTCTTTTCTGGGTTCTCTCCGACGGACGCGCGGAGCAAGTGAGGACGGGCTAGGACGATTGCGCGACGTGCGGCGGGAGGTCAAACCCCCGAATCTGTATTACGGGGGTAAATTCCACCAAGCTTCAACGCTTCGATGAGATCGTGATTAGGTTAGAATAAGTAATAGAACACTTATGCCATTGATTCATATTATTGAAACTATGAAGTTATCTATTGAGAATGTCACAAGGAAACTACACAATGTACGGATGATAGTAGGCGAATAGCCGTATAACAAGCGTTATGGCGCAGGAGTAAAATTTGGATTTACAAATGCCTAATAGTACAAACGTTCTTGTGACATCGACTTTCAATCTTTTGAAAGAAGCACATAATTTATATGCAGAGCATAGGGTAAAACAGTTTCTAAGTGTTGTTGATTCCGAGGTTGAGTACTTAACTATCGAGACACGGGAAGAATTTAACGAATTTATAAACAGTAATAGTGCTAAGAAAGTTTTAGCTGATTACGCGTCTGCAATTACGTCTACTTCTAGTGAGATTGGGTTAAGAGCACTAGCCTTGACCTTTATTAATGATCGACAGTTCAGTTTTACTAAAAGCGAAAGCGCTAGGTTTATCTCTTGTATCAGTGGTATAGACGATTTAAAGGTGAACTTGTTCATCAAGTTGGCCTCATTGAAAAAGCTGGAAATTGAAACTGTTTATCCAGTGTATGTCATTAATAATCAGAATTTTGAAGAACTAAACCTCGGCGTAGACGTAGACGAACTGTTTGCTTATTCAGAGGACTTCATTAACAGAGGGCTTTTGCTACGTGATCCTCGTTCTGGTGAGGGAATGAATTACTATTCTCCAAAAGACGGAGACTGGTCAATCTGTTTCGGTATTAGTACTACATTACAACGATTTGCGTCAGTATTGAGAAAGGCTAAGCTTCTATCGGCAAAGTAGCGCCATAACAAAGCGTTTAAGACGGATTCACAACGCTTGGCACTTTTGGTTTTAATCTGCTTTAGTGTTTACAGCACAATGGTTTAGGGTTTGGTGGTCGCGTTGTTCACCACTTAACGCGGCGTTATGTAAATCGGATAAAATGGTAGTAATGTGAGAGTTGAAACAAACATACGAAGAGGGCTAGTGCTTATTTGGGTCGTAACCTTTTTATCTACAGTAGTCCCTCTCACTTTCTTGTATATATTAAATGTAAATAGTAATGAAATCGCTGCGTTAGCCTCTGTTCCTGTGGTAGCGGCTATTTTTGTTCACGTGTGTGCGAATCGAATTAAAACTCAAATTGTACCATCAGGCGCATTTGAGTTAGAAATAGTCGGTGAAAATGCGTATGAGCTGAGGTTAGCTTACCTCAAGCCAATCAATCTAGCGGGTTCACTCCAATATTGGTTACCCATTTTCGGTGTTGTATTTGGATGCTTAGGTTATTTCGGAATATTTACATAACAAAGCATTTAAGAGTGATTCTCAACGCTTGGCATTTTTCATTCCATCGTTGGTTTTTGTGTTTATGGTTGTGTTTCATGGTAGCGTTGCTTACACCTTAATTGGGCGTTAGTTACCATAGACATTAGCATTAGTTAAAGAAAAGAGGTTTACATGGATGCAAAGGTTTGGGCTGTGTTGATATCATTGTCCGCATTTATATTGTCACTATTCAGTATCTTTAAAACCCATATTTGGAGCTCATTTGAATTTAACTGCCGCTTAGTTTCGTTTAGTTGGAAAATTGAAAATGATGATAGATTCTGTGAGAGTAAGTTTTTCATTTCATGCTCAGGTAATAAAAATTTATATGTCGATAAGCTCTATATAAACAAAGGCGATAACACTTATATCAACGCTGAAAGTGAAAGAGTAGATATACAAAAACTTTTAAAACCTGGAGAAATTGAAGAAATCATTTGTAAAACTAATGCTTCAATTTTTTCTCACAATCAAACGTATTCATTTATCTTCACATTGATTTCTGCAGATACAGATCAATTTCATTGTTCTCTAAAAATGACGACAAAAGAACAAGAGAATAATAACCTAATTGTGTCTGCTAATAGCTTAGGAAGTGGAAATTTTAGTCTTAACTCGTTTAGCCTCTTGCGAATGAGGAAAGTCCGTAAAAGTAGAGCGGTGCGTAGGCTAAACTGACAAGTAATTTAAGCGTGATTCGTAACGCGTAGTATTTGACCACGCGTTTTTAATCTCTGCTACTTGATCCAGTATTTTCTTAGACGTAATCTATATTCGCTAGGTTTTATATGTCAAGGATATGAAATGGCTAAGTTTTTAAATACAAGCGCAACGAACTACTACCTCGAAGAATTAATCAAGAACGCTTCTGAAAGGCTGATCCTCATCAGCCCTTTTCTTAAGCTTAATGATCGTATTCGAGAGCTTTTGGAAGACAAAGACCGATTAAAGATAGACATTCGAATTGTCTATGGCAAAAGCGAGCTACAACCTGATGAGATTAACTGGCTTAAAGGTCTCTCCTTTGTGCGTACCAGTTTTTGCAAAAACCTCCATGCAAAGTGCTACATGAATGAAAGTGCTTGTATCATTACAAGTTTAAACCTTTACGAGTTTAGCCAAGTAAACAATAACGAAATGGGTATCTTCATTGACCGTGATGAAGACCCCAATGTCTACAAAGATTCCTACGAGGAAGCGCAACGCATTATTCGTATTAGTGATGAAGTTAGAATCTCGTTAGAGAAAGTTCAAGCTGCTAATTTAGATACGGAATCTACTGAAAAGCCTGTTACAGAGAATGAAATAATTAAACTCAGCTCCTCTAAGTTAGCTAAAAAGCACAAACTTAAAACAGATGAGTTTCTTAGCTTGTGTGTTAATAAAGGATACTTAACGTTAGATGACGGAAAGCACTCATTAACCGATGAAGGTAAATTCTCAGGTGGTGAGTTTAAATACAGCAAACGTTTCGGTCCATATTTTGTCTGGCCAGAGTCATTAGAGGTTGAATAGAAAAATAAGGCTCCTGTTGGAGCCTTCAATCACACTATTTTCTTTAGTACTCTTGCATACTTCAATATTTGGTGAGCAACCTTTATATCATTCGATGCACCTAACTCAAGTAAAGCAACCCCAATCAATACTTGCTGTGCAGTAACCAACTGTCCTGTTGGCAGCTCTAATCGATCATGCCTCATTACGAAGTTTTCCCAATCTTCACAAGAGCTCAATTCCCTACCCTTATTCATCCTCATCAAGCGTTTACACTCTGGAGGAATGGATTTCCCCTTGTCCCATTCTTTGACCGTTCTCACAGTTTTCAAACAAAGTTTGGCAGCTTCTTCGACGGTTAAACCACATTCAAATTCACGAAAAATATAGTTTTTAGTCATTTCGTGATACTTCATTGAATTGTCCCTCAAAAGAGAGACATTTTATAGGATACGCATATGCAATCGTATTCAACATAAGCGCCCATAATACGCACTTTAGAGTTAGAAGATTAGCAGTGGCGATGTCAGCTTAGTTACACCGAATTTGGCTTTTGCGGCCTTGCAAGCTTCATCGGCTGTATTGTATGGGCCATGAACTTCGATTTCACCGCAGCGGCCACTTGATAAGAACCAGTCATCAACTTTAAAACCGTTTAGCAGATTAAGTTCCTGCACTGTATCTTTGATTACGTTCGACACTATACGCGTTTGTTCTGCATCTTGCTCATTCAAGTAGACGAACAGTTGGATTGGATATTCCATTATTTCTCTGCAATTTTCTGAGTTAACAAGATCTTTTGCTGGCGTTCTTGAAGTTCTGATACTAACTCTGCTGGGCATGAGCTAGTGTTTAAGTTATATCAGATAAGCAACCTAACGATTGCTTAAAGCCTTTGTCTTCAAATCTCATTATATCCTTTCGATAACTTATGTTTTAAGTTATCGAAAGGACGAGAAAATTCAATGTTCTCACTTATGGCCACATATTGTTCATCCCCAAAAGTGTAATTATTACATTAGCTTTATAGGAACGTAAACTCTCTACTTTTCAATCTATACCTAGATCTTTCTTCATATGTTCACTCAACTCACTAGTGGTTCTTACATTAATTTTATGTTTGCAATGATGGATTCTCAACTCTTCACCAAATAATTTTACTAATGAATTTGTATACAAAGCACTAATATCATTTATTATTCTATACAATGTACCTTTCTGATAAACAGATCTTTTCGAATTTTGTATTGCAGTCTTCATATTTAAATATTCTCACATTTTTAACTTTATAATTTAAAGAATTATTTTCAAGTTCGATCTTTATTATTGATTTTGCCGATTTTGAATGAGTCATTATCAATGATGCGCAATCGACAATTAAATCACCTGAATCTAACTTAGTAAGTTCACGAGAGAGAACTTTTATTTTTAAATTTTCCGTTTCGTTATTTAAGTCGATTGAGTTAATTTCTTCAGGATATTTGTTTAACTTAATATCCAATATGGTTTTATTAAGGTAGTAGTCTGCCATTATTTCATGACGGCTTTTAAATATCATTGTCCCCCTCCGTTGATGCAAGTTATACTTTCCCTCCCGTTAAAAGACAACGTGACTCAGAGTTGCAAAAAGGTAACAATCATGGAATTGATGAACAATGAGCTGGTCTGCTTTGCAGCCATTTGTAAACACCTCTCTCTTACAGAGGCATCAAAAGAACTTGGAAAGTCGAAAGCTCAAGTCAGCAGGCAGTTAGCGGCATTAGAAAAACAACTTGGTGTAACACTCGTCCACAGGACAACAAGAAAACTCGTTTTAACTGATCATGGTGAAAGCATTAGAGAGCTTGCCATCAAAACGTTAGAGAGCTTGCAGGAGTTAAATTACAGAGCTAGCTCGTTGAGTGAATGCATTAATGGAAAGTTTAAAATTACAATGCCCAACTCTATAGCCTCTTCTATTTTTGGCTCTGTTCTTAAAGGCTTACAAGAGCGATATCCAGCAGTTAACTTTGAAATATCATCAAGTAACGATGTTGAGAATTTATTAGAAAGCAACGTAGATTTAGCGATTAGGCTTAATAATATTATTGATGACACTCTGATTGCACATAAAATCGGTAATTATAACGATGTTTTAATATCTACAGTTAACAATGCCAATAACAACACGCTATTAATCTACAAGAATCACTCGAATAAGGAATCAATTAAAAAGCAGTACACTGACGTTATCGAAGTTGATAACACCTCTATTTTAATAAACTTTGTCTCTGAGGGGGTTGGGGTTGGCGTCATTCCAAATTACCTTGTAAAAGGTAACCATATAGACAAAAATATCCAAATTTCACAAAATTTTGATATAGAACGCTCCATGTATATCGCCTACCCTTATCAAAACCCTTTACCAAGAAAGCTAGCTGAAATATCTACTTTTATTAGGTCTGAGTTATCAAAAATATTGAAAAATGAATCACTTTAGGATGGCTTTTCAGGTTTATAATTTTCCTTTGATAACTCATGAGGTCTAGCGAGAAGCTTTGTAACGTATTGTTTCAAAGAGCCTCGTTAGGCATTTATGAAAATCCCCAACTTTATGCTTGTTATCACAACATGAGATGCTATACCGTTTCATTATCAAGGCTTTGCGTGGAATAAATCACGTGGGTTAAACGATAGATTGACTTACATTAAAAATTTAATCGAAAGCAGCTTTATATTAAATTGATTTCATACCGTTCTGCGTGTATCTTCTACCCATATCCCCACAATAACCAAGGAGAATGCCATGGATAAGCTACTCGCGTCTGCACTAGAAATTAAGCAGCGAACTATGGTGACTGGCTTTTTTGCTAGAAATGGATTCAAAATTGCTATGACCGATTTTGATGATGTCACTTTTGAGCGAGAAGGTGTGCAAGTTAACGTGCATTTTGATTTGCAGTCAAACGCAGAGTCTGCATCTATTTTATCCCAAGAGGCATCTGCCATTCCTGGTTAGTTATTTTGTTGTCAATCATACGCAAAGCCGAACGCAAACGTTCGGCTTTTTAATATGCGAAAAACGGGATTACAAAAGATGTGGCACAAACCTGCGTTACTGTCACTCATCCAAGTAAACAATCAATAAATCTGCTTCAACCTCATTCGCTACCCTTGGTACCGATGAAAAGAAACGGCTCAATAAATTATGATGATGACCGCAGACTACTAGGTCTATTCCCTCTTTTTTTACGATTCCCGACAATTTGATATGAAGGTCACCGATAACTGCCATCGTCTCGTGTACTGGATATAGGCATTTATCAGCGAGTTCTTGTAGCTCCTTTTGCAACTTTTGTTCTTCTTTCGGCTCCATGATCACACGATCAACATCCACATAAACGAATGAAAGTTTGGCGTTCGAGTTCTTTGCTTGAGTTATTGCTTTTTCGATAACGACTTGGCTAGATTGAGATAAATCAACAGCGACTAAAACGTGCTTGTAACTCATTCTTTCTCTCCTAGTTAGTTTTCATGTGCTTATAGTAAGTCTAGTTCACTAAGAGCGAATGCAATGTCTAAACTCATATTTCATGAAAATATGGGAGTTTGATATAAGAATGTGGAAACAGCCGAGCGATCAGCTATCTAATAGCCATTGAAGGCTCGTGAAGTCAACTACCAGTTATTGATATGTGGCCCATTTTGTTCTCCTCCTTAAGATGTACATAACTATGTAACTAAAGCAAACAAACCCACGTTACGCCGTCACTACGCTTCTAAACCCTGTCAATTTCTATTGCAGCTTGTTTTATATTCCTAATTACAACGTCGCCTAGTTTAGTAAAACCACTTGGCAATAAGTAATTTTTTCGTGTAATCCATCGATCAAGATTAAGAGTTATTTCATAGACAACACTGAATTAAAGACAAGATTTAGAGTTAAAACAGAGTCCAACACTCCTATGTTCAACCTAAAACCGACATACGTCTGCGAGCACTTACTGTCTATATAACGTCAACTATATAACTATATTCAGATTTTATTTTTCTGTTACAACGTGTCTTTTTTATCTTCACAGCATAATCCTCTACTTGAAAACATACCCAATCATCATCTTGTAATTTAATTACACAAAAAGATGATCGAAATAGAAACACAAGACAAAAAAACCAACACAAGTCACTGATTTTATTAATTTTAATTTAAAAAATAGCATTTCACCCCATATTCGTTCAAGCCAGAACGCATCAAGGTTAACTTAAACAAGTAAAATTTTACTAACTGCTTAGTACAGAATAGAGGAAGTTGAATAAATTGAAAGGTATAGAAATAACGTTACGACGTAACTACGTTAAGGTATGAAAATATTTGAGGATAAATATGAGGACCAAAAAAACAGGGCCAAAGCCCTGATATGAATTAATTAGTTTTGTTGCTGTTGTTTTTCTGCGTACTCAGATCGAATCTGTTCGGCAACAATTTTGATGGCTTCTGCTGTACTTGTGCCCTTCGCCATCAATTCTTGAATTTTCTCTACAGCTTGTTGTTGCTCTTGGTGAGATAGAGGGGGTAAATCGTCAAACATAAAAAAGCTCCTCATTTTGAGGAGCAGACTATAACGATTCAATTAATAGGTCGCAAGGAAATTAATTGATGCCCCCATTGCGTTCTCGTTCGTGTACTGAGCAGCAATATCTAATTCGATCAACTTAAGTGGAGACAGTCCAATACCCGCAGTAATGGTACCTTCGTCGCTACTTCGAGCTAAGTTTTTCATATAACCCGCTCGCAACGCCATTTGACGCAAGATATCAAATTCAATACCAGCTCGAATCATTTGCGTATTATCATCGAAGGATGAAAAACGTTTTTCCTCATTAAGATCGTAGTCGACACTCATAGTAAAGTAATCGGCAACAATCCCTGCCCCGACCGTATATACGGGACGCATGCTGTATTCGTATGATTTAATCGTATCACTGCCATACATGAACGATTTTGTTTTAACGTCTCTTCCGATCAAGTTTTTTGCTGAAATACCGACACGATATGGGCCAAAGAACCAAAGCGCGCCCGCATCCAAGTTAAACATCGTTTCCGCTGTTTCATGTTCACGTAAGTCTTTGGTATCGAAATTCTGAAAACTCGTGGCGTAAGAGTACGTATAAATACGCTGAAGTTTAGGCGTAACACCAAATGAAAGGTGTTGATTCATAAAGTTGGTGTATTTAGCAAGTGATACACCTGCTTCAGCAACACCAATAGAAACACCTTGTACGTAGCTATCGTCTAACGGATTAATACCTGACGTATCTACTTTTGGTTGCACGAATGATTCAGTGTATAACTTACCGTATGCAGTTGCAGATAAAAATTTATTAGGAATACCTATAGCGACAACGCCACCAAGATCAAAGTCAGTTTTTTTTCCATCTATGGCATTCATCGATTTTTTGATTTCATCGACATCAGTCAATTTGCTGATGCGTTCGATTTCATCGACAAGATCATATTGATCATCGTAGTTACCACCAAAACTTGGCACGATCATTCCTGCATCATCGTTTCGGCGATAAATTGCAGTAAGTGCGGGGTTGAAAAAAGGAGCAGTCAGATAAGTTGCTGATACCGTACCAACGCCACCCATCGCATCGCTACGAGCTTCTATCGCATAAGTGGCAGCCGAAGCAACGTTTGCGAAAAGTGTGGTGGCAACAGAGGTGGCTAGAATTTTATATTTGGTTTTCATACTACACTTGTGATTTTGGTTCTTCCTGAACCTTTATCGGCACAAATGGTATTTCTTTAACTATTCTTCTTGGGAAAGATCATAGGTTCGGCTAATAGTTTGAGCTTGCTCAACAATTATATCGCCCTGCCAACGACGACTGTTGATACTCACTGCTAGCACGTATCTATCATTTGGGACACCCGCAAGCTCTAGTGAATTGGGATAGTTAGACTCGTAAGTCTTTTTCCACATTTGCTCGTATTGACCATCAATGTAGTCATATAAACCAACTTCAAGTTGCGGTAATGGACAATGGGGATTACGAAGTGCGCTCTTTTCTACTTTCCAATTCTCTTTAGATGTCCAACGAACATATTGCGAAGAATTGGAATCTCCTAATATTACCCAAGTTCGATACTCTTGTTTATCTTTAGAAACAATAGTTAAGTGATACAAGCCTGCTTCAAGCTTACCCGTGAGGTTATAGCGTTTCGAATAACTACGCTCATTGGCTAATTCCGTACCGCTCGGCTGTTCTTCATAACTGAATGAACTGTCTGCGGATATAGAATCATCCACCCATCGATTAAATGAAATATTTTCGATGTCAGTTGTAGCTCTTAGCTTGATCACTAACCTAAATGTATCTCGCCCAGGGCTTTGGATGGTCTGACGAATAACGTTCACGCCACTTATCCATTCAGGCAGCGTTACACCAGTGAGAGACTTGCCACAGTTTTTAGATAGTGACTGACCAAGAAGGTCATTGAGATGAGGAGTCAAATCTTTACTTGGTTCCGTTTGCCACAGTTCAACAAGAGAGTTGAACATACCGGCAAGATCATCTTCAAGTAAGTGTTGATGTGCCTGCGTTAAAGGCGTGTTAGTTTGAAACCAGTCCATTGCATGGACTGGTTTCACTAACGCTAATGAGAGAACTACGGGGAGTAGTGTTTTCATTATGACTTATGCTTTCATCTTGTAGCCAACACCGCGAAGTGTTTCAATTTCCAGTCCTGGCAGTTTTTGACGAAGCTGCAATACGTGCGTATCCACAGTACGTGTCGTTGGGAAGTGATTGTAACCCCAAACGTGGTCAAGTAGCTCATCACGAGTAAACACGCGACCTAAGTTCGACGCTAAAAATAGCAGTAGATCAAACTCTGTACGAGTTAACGTAATTAGCTCATCTTTATAGGTAACTTCACGAGTTGAACGATCAATTTCTAAGTCTTTTGTGATCACTTTATCAGCGCTGCTTTGCTCTGCTGAATCCGGTGCTCGTAGCTGTGCACGGATTCTCGCAAAGAGTTCCGCTTCAGCAAAAGGCTTCGTTAAGTAGTCGTTCGCGCCGGAATCAAGGCCTGCAACTTTATCTTTTACGGTAACAAGTGCCGTTAGCAAGATAACTGGTACGTCTTTAATCTGTTTCCATTCTGGGAGACATTGTACAGAGTCACCATCTGGGAGTTGGCGATCGAGAATAACCAAGTCAGCTTTTTTCCATTGTGGTTCTACGTCTGCAATACGTTCCACATGTAAACACTCATATCCTGCTTGTTCCAGGCTTACTAACAGGCCATCAGCCAAGTTTTTATCGTCCTCAACGAGAAGCAGTGTCTGTTTCACAAGGTATCTCCAATATAAAGGTTGTAGGTGGTCCCATCAGGGACATTTTTCCGCCCATGCGGCCTACCATAGATTCAACGATTGTTAACCCAAGTCCTAACCCGCTCTTACTGACGAACGGTTTCTTCAAATTTGCCCAATCTTTAGCCGTTAGGCCACCAGCATCTCGGACTTGGAATACTATTTTTTCTTCACTAGTTGAAACATCCAATTCAACTGGTGCAATACCGTACTTAAGTGCATTACGAAGCAAGTTATCGATACAAGTTCCTAACCAGTACACATTAACTTTAGCAGCCACATCTTCATTGATGTTGAAAAGCACGGCACTATCAAATTCTTCTTCGATCTTAAATTCTAACCAGTCTGCGACAGACGGAACCCAGTCTGTTGCAAGCATTTGGTTATCAGATTGCAAATAATCTTTACTCGCTTCTGCCAATTGACGCAAACGACGTGTATCTTCACACAATCTGCGAAACTCGTCATACACGCTTTCAGGTAGATGCTCGAACTCTCGGCGAAAGCCCTCAACCGTCAGTGATAGAGATGCAATCGGTGTTCTGAGCTCATGCGTTAAAATTTGCAACACAAGCATTCTACTACGGAGCTCTTCTCGCTTACTATTCCAGCGGTATACAGCCCAACCAATCACTAGAAGAATATTTGCGATTACCAGTATGATCATACTGATCCGCAAAACTTGTGAGTGATCTTCTACATCCCAACAAATATTGCCTCGTTTAACAAAGCAACTTTTGCTTTGAGACGCTAGAGCGTACGACAAACCCGCATTAGCGACGTTTTCTTCCCAGATATCTTTCTCGAAAACAAAGTAACGGTCACCACGTCGTAACCAAAGTTCGTTACCTTCGATAAACATGCTCGCGCCTGCAATCAAAGCATTAATGGCGTCGTCGTCCATGTTTTTCAAGCTTTCTAACAACTCATCCCCTTCCTCATTGTCACGCTCTTTAATATGCATGTATTGAGCAAGCTTGGGTTTGAGTTCTGGATACTTATCCACATAGCGTGCAGCATAAGTCCCACCACCAGGGTGAATGAGGCCACTACGCGAGAACCAACGTGGTGTCAATTGCGTCCCTTTACAGATAGCTCTTGTAAATACTAACGGCTCAGTAATTAAAGGACTTAGTGGCAATTTACCACGACAAGTATTCGCTAAGCTGTAAAGCTGTTGTATATCTTTTAACGGATAGTCAGACGTTTGCGGCAGAAGCGAATCTGGCGCAAGTAACTTGGTAGGATAATTTGATTGCAGAATACGAATATCATACGATTTAAGAGCTACTTCATAATTAAATAGCTCTGTAAACGTATCTATTCTTTCTGGTAGTGAATCGGAAAATGCAGGTGCCGAAAAAAGCGGCAATACAGTTGCAAAACCGAGCAAAAACTTTTTAATCAAACTGTTACCGTCACTTGTTACATTAGCCAAAACTATACATCAATCTACAAGCAATTGACATCTGCTAACAGAAGGATTTGCATTACTATAACATTGAAACGGAACAAAAAAGGGCCAGCGATTGCTGACCCTGTATAGTTTTAAATCAAGAATGGTTAGAGTGCTTTAAAAATAGACTCAACACTTTCCTTCGCATCACCAAATAGCATTGATGTATTTTCTTTGAAGAACAGTGGGTTCTGTACACCTGCGTAACCAGTATTCATTGAACGCTTGAATACCACTACATTTTTCGCGTTCCAAACCTCCAGTACAGGCATACCAGCAATCGGGCTGTTCGGATCTTCAAGAGCTGCTGGGTTTACCGTATCGTTAGCGCCGATAACCAGTACGGTATCGGTTTCAGCGAAGTCATCATTGATTTCATCCATTTCAAGAACGATATCATACGGTACTTTCGCTTCAGCAAGTAACACGTTCATATGTCCCGGAAGACGACCTGCTACTGGGTGAATACCAAAGCGAACCTCAATACCTTTTGAACGAAGTACGTCAGTAATTTCATGCACTGGATACTGCGCTTGCGCTACAGCCATACCGTATCCTGGAGTGATGATTACTGATTTTGAGTTCTTCAGCATTTCAGCGACTTCTTCTGCCGTTGTTTCGCGATGTTCGCCCTGCTCTTCGTCACCTGAAATTACAATCTCTTGACCAAAGCCACCAGCAATAACACTGATAAACGAACGGTTCATGGCTTTACACATGATGTAAGAAAGAATCGCACCTGAAGAACCAACCAACGCACCTGTTACGATTAATAGATCATTTGCGAGCATGAAACCTGCTGCTGCTGCTGCCCAACCTGAATATGAGTTCAGCATTGAAACGACAACTGGCATATCAGCACCACCAATTGAAGCAACTAAGTGGTAACCGAACGCGAACGCAATCAGTGTCATCACAATCAGAGCGAACATGCTGCCATCTGCTTTTACGAAGTAGATCATAAGAAGCGTAGAAATCACAACCGCTGCAAGGTTCATTTTGTGCTTGTGGGGAAGGTTAAGCGGCGAAGAAGAAATCACACCACGTAACTTACCAAATGCAACAATTGAACCCGTGAATGTTACGGCACCAATGAAGACACCCAAAAATACTTCTACAAGGTGGATAACATGTTCAGCATGAGTTGCTGCTTCTGGCGCATCAAGGTAACTGTTGTAACCAACTAAAACCGCAGCTAAACCTACAAAGCTGTGCAGTATCGCAACCAGTTCTGGCATTTCGGTCATTTCTACTTTCTTCGCATAGAAAATACCGATCGCCCCACCTATCGCCATCGCAATAATGATCCACCCAAAGCCTTGAGCATCAGGGCTGAAGATCGTCGCGATCAGCGCGATCGTCATACCTGCGATACCATAGTAGTTACCATTACGAGCGGACTCTTGCTTTGAAAGCCCCGCCAAACTCATGATGAAAAATAATGCAGCAACAATGTAAGCTGCTTGTACTAATCCTGCAGACATTGTAACTCCTATTTATCTTTGCGGAACATTTCAAGCATACGCTTGGTGACGGTGAAACCACCGAAGATATTGATGCTGGCGATCAATACAGCAATAAAGGATAGGAATGAAACGACCCCATTACCTTGCCCAATTTGCAGTAATGCACCAACCACAATAATGCCGGAGATAGCATTCGTTACCGACATAAGCGGAGTATGAAGTGCATGGGTAACATTCCAAACCACGTAGTAGCCGACAACACAAGCTAAAACAAATACAGTAAAGTGAGAAAGGAACGCTGCCGGCGCAACCGATGCAATCCAAGCAAAAGCACCTACTGCCGCGGCTACACCAATAATTTTCTTCGTTGGAGAGGTAGGTTCTTCTACTTTAGGCTCTGGTTTCGCAGGTTGCTCTTGTTTCACTTGCGGCTGCGCTGAAACCTGGATTGGTGGCGCAGGCCATGTAATTTCACCTTCTTTAACCACGGTGACACCACGGATAACAACATCTTCGAAATCAATATTGATGTTACCGTCTTTTTCTTTACACAGCAGTTTTAGAAGGTTAACAAGGTTTGTCGCGTAAAGTTGAGAAGATTGCGTTGGCAAACGGCCGACCATGTCAGTGTAACCAACAATTTTTACGCCATTATCTGTCATGATAACTTGGTCTTTCACTGTGTATTCACAGTTACCGCCATTAGCGGCTGCCAAGTCAACAATGACACTGCCCGCTTTCATGCTGTCGACCATTTCTTTGGTGATCAACTTCGGCGCAGGTTTACCAGGGATGAGCGCGGTCGTAATAATGATATCAACATCTTTAGCTTGCTCTGCGTATAACTCTGCCGCTTTTTTGTTGAAGTCATCGGACATTTCTTTTGCGTAGCCGTCACCAGAACCAGAGTCTTCTTGGAAATCCACGGTCAGGAACTCTGCTCCCATGGACTCAACTTGTTCTTTTACTTCTGGGCGAACGTCAAATGCACGAACAATAGCCCCTAGGCTACCCGCAGCACCGATTGCAGCCAAACCAGCCACACCCGCACCAGCGACCAATACTTTCGCTGGTGGTACTTTACCGGCAGCCGTGATTTGACCTGTAAAGAAACGACCAAACTCATGAGCTGCTTCAACAACCGCACGATACCCAGCGATGTTAGCCATCGAAGAGAGCGCGTCTAAGGCTTGTGCACGAGAGATACGAGGAACAGAATCCATGGCAAGAACGTTAATGTTCTTACTTGAAAGTTGTTCCATCAACTCTGCGTTTTGAGTAGGCCAAATAAAGCTAACAAGTGTTGCACCATCTTGTAGTAGTGCGATTTCGTCAATGCCTTGTTCTTCATCTACGATTGGCGCATTAACTTTTAGAATAAGACCAGATGCCCAAACTTCTTCACTAGAAACGATTTTCGCACCAGCAGCTTCATAAGCAGCATCATCGAAACTCGCAAGCACCCCCGCTTGGGATTCAATCGCGATATCGAATCCCAACTTTATTAACTGCTCAACCGACTTCGGCGATGCAGCTACTCGCGATTCACCCGCAAGTATCTCTTTAGGTACACCGATTTGCAAAACGCATACTCCTTGTATACATATCAATAAATTAGTCCCAAAACAGAGCGTCGCTCTACTCTAACTCTTTTTTATTTCTATCTGTTTACCACGCAAGACAATTGCAAACGAAAGATGGTGTTTGGGGCCACCCATTTGCACAATAACACCTTGACTAACAGCCCTGTTATTATTCTGTTTGTATCGAACGCGTCTCATTACTTCAAGTGTTTTGTAATTTAAATACTAAATTTCATTACATATAACGCTAAGTAATGAATGATTGTCGCTCTGAGCACGAAAAATAACAACGCCATGCCTTACTAGACTGAGGTCTAACCAGATCATAATTAAATGCTGACTTAACAAACATTTAAGCTCTAAAAAAAGAAAGAGCCATCAGCATATACACTAATGGCTCTTTTTAAGATGATTGGAATCAAGTTGCGGTGAATTGTTAGTCGAAGATTTTATCGCCCATTTGATCGATAAACATTTGAGATTTCTTCAACATAAGTTCATTGGCATCTTGTTCCGAGCCGAGCAAATCTGAACGAATAAATCGATGCGTTTTCACTTCATCGTCGTATTGCTTTTCTATTCGACCTGCAATGCGGTATTGCCCACCCTCTGAAAGGCTCTCTTGGTAAA
Source organism: Vibrio diabolicus (assembly GCF_011801455.1). NCBI lineage: Bacteria > Pseudomonadati > Pseudomonadota > Gammaproteobacteria > Vibrionales > Vibrionaceae > Vibrio > Vibrio diabolicus. The sequence goes on from NZ_CP042452.1 coordinate 976,479, forward strand.
TAAGGAAACCTTTGTACTCAACTGGTTCCACAGTTTTTACTTCAGCAGTCTTTTCACTACCACCAAACAAACGCGAAAAAAATCCCACGGTTCCTCCTTGGGTAAGCTCATCGATAGATTAAGCTTGTATCACTTAATATTGACATTGAGGATTGGTTTTTCATACCAGTCCAATTCTTTGTCTTCATCATAACTGGTATGGGTAAAAATTACAGGTACATCATAATCTCGGTTTTTACGCCGGTCTTCTTTCACCATTTCTGCCGCGTTTTTCACCGCGATATCTGCACTTTGCTTAAATTGGGTGAGCTTTTGTTCCGGAAGCGAAGATAGAAAATCAATATCATGACGAATATAGACAGGTTTAAGCTGAATAAGTGCAAGGCACGCAATATCTGCGAGCTGCTCGTTGTTATACTGCTCTACAAACTGAGGCAAACTGAGCACTTGTCCAACAAGTGTTTCCATGTAGTTATGCACATCTGAACTTATCTGCATTGGCAAATCTCCCTTGTTCTATGAAAACAAGTATAGCAACGACTTGTTTATAACAACTTATTGATTGCTCTTAATTTAATCAATCTCTCTCTTTTTGTCGTAATGTCTCCCAAAATACTTGGGAAAATGAGCAAATAGACGTATTCTTGCTAGTTCTCGAAGCATGAAAATCGATAGCAGATTAATATCTATATTGATGAAACGCTTAACCTAACCAATTATATAATCAACTATTTTCAGGCAATTTGTAATAGATGTCCTCATCATCAATGACTTCATCAGGCTTTCGATTCCTTTTCCCATTTATGTTGCTGGGATTAGTGAGTTCGAGCATGAACAACATCATTCAGATGACTCAGTCAAACTGGGGTATTGCCGCAAATTTGCCGTACATACTGTTAGGCTGTGCACTGCTCCTTTGCTATTCATTTAAGCAAGGTCGGGAGTCAATGGTGTGCTTAGCGACGTTACTGGCCTATTTCGTGATACAGCACAGGCTACAAGTTCCACTTCAAAGTGGTACAGCCTTACTTGAGCTGACCATTTTAGCCACGCTACTTCCTGTTTCTTTTCTTGCGGTATTTTTGTTTAGTAAAGACGGTTTCGACTCAAGAGCCATGTTTACTTACCTCTTGATGTTAACGATGTTCGTTCTTTGGTCTTACCTTACGTTAGCGTATTACGTTGAAGGTGGGTTTGAACAATGGACAAGCGGCATTTTATTTATCGTACCTACGGTTTCTAAACTGCCTTTTATTCTAGTTCTATATTGTGTGGGTATTGTCTGCTTCCTCGGTATTCTTGTTTTAAAGAAGAATGAAATCATCCATGCGATGACCTACTCTGCAATGGTGCTGGCGTCCGCGACGTTCATTTTCTTTGATGTGCAATACATATCTAGCACCATGTTTACGCTAACGGGGTTGCTTATCATTATTTATGCTGCCTCTGCCAGCCATCAATTGGCTTTCACAGATAGCTTAACGCGGATCCCGAGTAGACGCGCACTCGACCTTGACTTAAAACACATGGGCAAAAAGTTCACGATCGCAATGCTTGATGTTGACCACTTTAAAAAGTTTAACGATACCTACGGTCACGATACGGGTGATGACGTATTAAAAATGGTCGCTTCGCGTCTAACTAAAACTCCCGGTGGCGCAAAAGTATATCGATTTGGCGGAGAAGAATTTACCATCGTCTTTAAAGGCAAGTACGCAGATGAGTGTAAAGAGTTTTTAGAAGAAGCACGTAAATCCATTGCAGAGTATGAGATGATTTTACGTGATGAAGAATCCCGCCCAGATAACCATAAACAAGGTCAAAAAAAGCGTGGTAACGACAGTTCGAGGAGAAAGTCGGTCTTTGTTACCGCAAGTTTCGGAGCGGCCGACAGCAAAAACGGGCAAGCACCTCAGGACGTGATTAAGTTAGCGGACGAAGCGCTTTACAAAGCGAAAAAAGCTGGACGCAATTGCGTGAGGCTTCATTAATACCCCTGAGCGAAAGTTAGCTGACTAATCTTGATTAAAGAACAAGACTAAGCTTCCTCCTTTTAACGCACTGCCATAATTGATCGTCAATCCGATCCCGATATTATCTATCCAATCGGAGTCAAATGGTGGTGTCATTAACCATCCAACACTGGCTTCGTAGTAGTGTACAGTATTCATGGGTTTTCTTGTATCACCACCAATATCAACTCGATTGAAGCTCGAATACACTGACTGCACAGTATCTCCGATGTGGGTAAAATCATAAAACACCTTTATTCCATTGACCCAATACCAGCCTTCCGGATTGCCAATATCACCATTATTTGCTTTACCCCAGCCAGTGCCATAAAAATAGTGAGGAGCCGACCAGAGGTACCATTTCCCCCACGATTCATGCTCTAGGTATTTGAGCTTTGTGTTGACTTCTCCAACAACGGCCCAAGCACTGGTGTTTAGGTATACACCTTCTAGAAATGGTTTTAGGTCATTCAGTGCATTACTACGATAACTATAATCGTTTTGATAGTACATTAAGTGTGAGCCGATTGCGCCACTAAGCGTTAGTTTGTCTGTGAGGTGTTTTTCTCCAGCAAACTCAATATATCCGCCCATGACTAACTCTTTACTTTTATCTGGAATCTGTCCTTTTTGGTCTACATACACATCTTGCTCTGTACTTAAGGCATAAACTCGGCCATTTAATAGGTAGTGAGTTTGTATTCCCTCTTGTTCAAACAAATCAAAACTAAATGGTAGCGTTGACACAGCGATCTTCTTTCTGAGATCAACCGAATCTTGAGTACCAATGTCTTCGTTATCTATGTTGAAGTATTCGTTCGGATCGAAATCATGAAATCCTACCGTAAAGACATCGCTATCTGACAGAACGATCCCAATAGCAAAGTTCCTTTCATACTCTTTTTGTATCTGATCTTGAATCGAATTAGCCTTAGAACATAATGAGAAAAGTGACAGTGTAGCTAAGGCGTAACTATTGATAACAGCTTGTTTCAACTTGTATTTACCACCGTATGTGTATTTCTTCCTAAAGACTTTGAGGTATACAACGCTCTATCCACCGTCGCATACAAATCAGACTGCTGCTCTTTTCCCGTTGGTTGAAAAACAAAAACACCCTGTGACACTGTCACTCTACTGGACACACTAGAATACTCATGTGGGTAATCCAGAAAATACATGGCCTCTTGTATACGTTCTGCTTCTCTCTCTGCGGTTTGGGCGTCTGTGCAACCCAGTAACACCACAAACTCTTCTCCGCCATAACGCCCTACGTATTCGCCAGAGCGACAAAATGTTGCTTTAAGTTGGTTCGCAATGGCTTGCAAGCAACGATCTCCTTCTATATGACCGTAATTATCATTAAAGGGTTTGAAAAAATCGACGTCCAATAAAATCAAAGCCATTGGCATGTTGTGACGGCCATGCCATGCAACCATCGATTCTAACTTATGATCGATATAACGACGGTTATAGAGTTTGGTTAAGCCATCTTCATTCGCTTGCTGAGTCAAAAGTTGATTCACTTTCTCCAACTGAGCTGTCGCTTGTTTAAGCTCTCGTCTCATATGGGCAATACGCTGCATTGCGATAAGCTTAGAGTTCAGTACGAGTTTATCTACGGGTTTAATTAAATAATCATCACCGCCGGCCTCTATGGCTTTTGCAATCATTTCTGGCTCTTCGTGACTGCTCAGGAAAATTATTGGGATCCAGTCGGGAAAGGTTTCTCTGATATGAAGAGAGACTTCAAAACCGTTCATATCTGGCATCGATATATCGAGTAATACCAGTTCAGGATCAAAACTCTCGTAGGTGTTTAGTGCTTCTAGCCCACTACCCACCGCTTTTACAATATGTCCAAGTTGCTTAAGACGAATAGCCAACTGCATCCTATCTAGCTGAACATCGTCAACCAGGAGGATTCGCATTGATGTCCCTGTCGGTTGCATAACGCGTTCCATTTCTTATTTTGTCTTTATTAAACATATACCATACTCAAAGAGTTGTTGCATTCGACTCATAATTAAGTGCTATATTTTTGTTTAAATATCACGGAATCAATTGTCTATAACGATTACACTGAAAATTGCCCTACCAAAACATGACCAACGAACGTTAGTTCAACAAACTCACGTGTTCTGGTCATCTTGCGGACACATGGGTATAGCTATTTGATGCATTTGGTATTAATATTCCCGCCTTTTTGTAATGAGAGACACACCATGTCAGAAGCAACTAACAGCGAAAGCAAAAAAATCGATCTAGCAACCATTTCTCCTGAACTACGTAAAGTTATCGAGTTTGACGAAGTTCCAGAGCAAATGTTCGAAATGGTTACCTCTATCCATGAAGTGTCTGAAGAAGCAGTGCGTGAGTCTTGGGACGAAATGCCTGCAAGTGCTCAGAACATTCTAGATAACTTCGAGCAATTTCATGCTCTAGTTTCTGTTGGCCAAGCATTTGCTGGTATCAACGTGATGGAAGAATTCCCTACTCTTAATCTGCCAGAAAACATGACAGATGAAGATAAAGAAGAATACCGCGCTCAATTACTTGATAATGTGCTTCACAACTGCGTGAAAGACATGGTTAAGCAACTTAAGAAAGCACGTCGCGACCCACTTCTTAAACGCGAATTCAAAGAAGTGTTCGCAAAATAACGTTTTTCCGACAAAATAAAGGCCGCGTTTGCGGCCTTTTTTGATCATTAAGCGTGCGTAGCTTTAAATGATTAATGCGGCGCTAATGCCACGTCTTTTTGCGTGACACTGACACCTTTAATTTGTGCGAATACACTATCACCTGCCTTTAAGTCGAGATCATCAAGCGCCCAAGGTGTTATCGTTGCCCACAAATAACATCCCTCATCTAGCTTTAGCGATACATTAATACTCTGTTTATCATCAGCCGCGTTAAACACCTCGATTGAATCGACCGTCGCAGGCAGGATATTTCTAATAGAAGTCGCCTTAGGTTGCTCTAGCGTAATAGAAACGTCGTTGGCACGCACTTGTAAGCGAATTGGCGTCTCTGGCTCACCATCAATCTTTTGCACCCATAGTGATGCATTAGGTGCAAGGCTGACACAAGTCAGCGCATAACGCTCATGATGTTCAGCAATTCGGCCTTCAAATAAGCTGCTTTGATCCGAGAAAGACTGCCATGGACGCATCGCATGAGAAGCCCACACTTCTTCAAGCTTACCTGAACTCGTAATTTTACCTTGATCGATAATAGCGAGGTGTTGAGCGAGTCTTAAGATCTCCTGCAGGCTATGCGTGACATAGATAATCGGAATATTAACCTTATCCGACAATTCCTCCAGAAATGGCATCACCTCACGTTTTCTCGGCATATCAAGCGACGCAAGTGGTTCATCCATCAAAAGCAAGTTGGGTTTTGATAGTAATGCGCGCGCAATCGCAACACGTTGCTTTTCACCACCAGACAGTGAGATCGGGAAGCGCTTTAGTAACGGTTTGATAGACAAGAGTTCGGTGACTGCATCAAAGTACTCGTCATCTTTTTCTTTAACGCCATACAACAAATTGCCTTGAACCGAATAGTGAGGAAATAAACGTGAATCCTGAAACACGTAACCAATACCGCGCTTGTGTGTTGGTAAGTTGATCCCCTTTTCACTATCAAACAAAACGTGATCACCAATCGCAACATGTCCCTGTTTTGGTGCAACTAATCCGCTGATAATATTAATTAACGTGGTTTTTCCCGCACCAGATCGCCCAAACAAAGCGCTAATTCCGTTACAAGGTAACTCAAGTTTGATATCGAAATCAGTATCACCAAGCATTTGTTTAAATTGAACTTTAATCGTCATTACTTTGCACCCAACCGACTTGCCGCTTTGCGATTTAGCCATTCAGAGATCATTAATGTAGACAAAGCTAGCGCGATAGAAATGATACATAGGCGAGCCGCCTGCATTTCCGCGCCTGGCGTTTCAATAAAGTTGTACATTGCCAGTGGAATCGTTTGGGTTTCTCCCGGAATGTTAGAGACGAAACTGATCGTCGCCCCGAATTCACCAAGACTACGAGCAAAGGACAGCATCGTCCCAGTAATAATTCCGGGAATGGTCAGTGGTAACGTAATGGTGAGAAAAACTTTTAAAGGAGAAGCGCCTAACGTTGACGCGGCATGTTCCAGTTTAGGGTCAACGTTCTCTAAACTTAACCGCACAGACCGAACCATCAAAGGCAAGGCCACCACAATACAAGCGACTACTGCTCCTTTCCAATTAAAGCTAAAGACTAGCCCTACATGTTCATAGAGCCACTTGCCAAGAAACCCTTGCCGCCCAAGAGAAATCAACAACAAATAGCCGATAACCACCGGCGGCAATACCAGTGGTAAATGAATTAAGCTATCTAGAATCGATTTACCGAAGAACGTTTTTCGAGAAAGTAGCCAAGCAAGAAAAACGCCGAGAGGAATGAGCCAAAGTACTGCGTACGCGCCCACTTTGAGGCTTAACATTAAGGCTTGGTATTCCAGTTCTGTCACGCTTCGTCCCTATGATTGAAAGCCGGTTTATTGCTGAAAGCCATATTGAGCAAAAACGCGTGCGGCTTCGTCCGATTTTAGGTACTGGAAGAACTGCTCAGACTCAGTAGAATCATTCACAACCGCAGCCGGATAAACAATAGCCGCATGCGTATCACTCGCGAATTCACCAACAATTTTGACTTTGTCGGTTAACTGCGCATCGGTTTTGTAGACCACGCCTAAAGGTGCTTCCCCACGTTCAACCAACGCCAACGCTAGGCGCACATTCTTTGCTGGTGCGATTTGAGTTTGAACCTCTTTCCATACACCCAGTGTAGTCAGTGATTCTTTCGCGTACATACCAGCAGGCACTGACGTCGGATTGCCTAACGCAAGGCGATTTCCATGCAATGCCTTTTCCCATGCTGTTGCATCAGAGAAGTTAAATGAGGTTAATTCTGAAGACTGAGGCGCAATCAACACTAAGCTATTGCGCACCAAGCTTGTGACATTGTCACGAGAAATAACGTCTTTATCGACCAAATAATCCATCCATTTAGTATTCGCAGAAATGAATATATCCGCTGGTGCGCCGTTGATAATTTGTCGAGCGATAGAAGAAGAACCACCATAAACGGGAGTGATAGAAACGTCATACTTTTCTTCAAAGTTTTGGGCGATTTCGTCGATCGCATTCGTCATCGAAGACGCCGCATACACTTTGAGGTTCGTAGCTGCGTTAGCTGAAAATGAAATGCTTAATATTGCCGCGAGGCAAGCATGCGTTTTCCATGCTTTCATAGAGAAACTCCAATACAAGGCAAGCGAAAGAACTGGTTATTTGGGTAGAAAGTTCAATCAGTTAATGTGCTATTTAAACAAAAAATCAATGTTCATATGTTGTTCTATCGCATCTGCAATACGATTAATTCCTTGCTCCTTTAACTCTTCAAAGTCTTGTTGTTTGATTTGAGTGCCGTTTACCCACTCTGACACCAGGCTTAAGACATCTGCCTCATCAAAGAACCCGTGAAGGTAGGTTCCCATGATTTGGCCACACTTGCTGATAGCCCCCTCTGCTTCACCAGTACTCAATGTAAGAGGTTGAATGCCCTGCACTTCACTTTGTCCTACGTGGATTTCATACCCCTTTACATTGGCTGTTTTGCCATTAAGAGAAAGCTGTGCTTGTGTATTTGTAAGCTGTTTGCTGTTAGTTAGCGTCGTGGTGATGTCTAGTAAGCCAAGCCCTTCGCTTTGACCCGGCTGGCCTTCGACGCCATTTGGATCATCAATCAAGTTTCCAAGCATCTGGTAGCCACCGCAGATACCAATCACTTTTCCACCAAGACGAATATGACGTAAGATATCTTTATCCCACCCTTGGCTTCTTAGATACTCTAAGTCGTCTCTAACTGATTTGGTCCCAGGCAAAATAACAAGGTCGGCTTTATCTATTTTCTCGCCTTTGCCTACATAACGTAGATTGATGTCGGGATTCAATCGCAACACATCAAAATCAGTATGATTACTAATCCGGGTTAAAACAGGCACAACGACATTCAGTTTTACCTCAGAGTGCAACTCTTGCTGCGCGGTGATCGCGTCTTCTGCTTCTAAATTCAAACCATGAAGAAAAGGAAGCACACCGAGTACAGGTTTGCCTGTTTTTTCTTCTAGCCAGTCGAGGCCCGATTGCAATAAACGAATATCACCTCGAAAACGGTTGATAACAAATCCTTTTACTCGCGCTTGTTCAGATTCAGAAAGTAACGCGAGTGTTCCGTACAAATGTGCAAACACACCACCACGATCAATATCAGCAACAATGATCACCGGAACATCAGCGGCCTCCGCAAAACCCATGTTCGCAATATCGCCTTCTCGTAAATTGATTTCAGCAGGACTCCCTGCACCCTCGATCATGATCGAATCAAATTCTTGAGTCAGACGAGAGAAGGAATCTAACACCGTATCCATCGCAACTTTCTTGTAATCATGAAAGCCAGCCGCATCCATATTTGAAAGCGCCTTGCCCTGCAAAATGATCTGAGCACCTGTATCACTGTTAGGTTTAATCAAAACCGGATTCATATGCACGGTTGGCTCAATATTACACGCCTGTGCCTGAACTGCCTGAGCTCGACCTATTTCACCGCCATCTTTGGTTACCGCACTATTTAGTGCCATGTTTTGTGGCTTAAATGGGGCAACGTTTATCCCTTTTCTCGCTAATACACGGCATAAACCTGCCACAAGGACACTTTTTCCGGCATCCGAAGTGGTGCCTTGAACCATTAAAGATGGGATCGCTGATTTCATGAACATTTGTAAGGAATAGAGGAAGATGAACAATCATAACGTCATCGTCCCCACTTACTCAAGCAAATGAATAGAATATGAATGTTGAAATCATCATTGGTTCAAACAAGCTCTGTTTTAATGAACCCATCAAAACAAACCGATGAGGATGTAACATGAAAAAGAATACAATTATCGCAACAATCGCCGCCTTAGTTATTGCTCCTTCTATCGCATTCGCGAAAGATCACGCTAAAAACCAATCAAACTTGCAGTTTAATGGTCCTGTCACTGTGGAAAAATTGGACGCCTTGCTAAACGACTCCAATATGTTTACTGAAAAAGATGTAGTCGTTGAAGGTAACTTATTACGTCAAGTTCGTGCGGATAAGTTTGTCTTTAGCGACGGTTCCGGTGAAGTGATGGTGGAATTCGATGACGATATTCAGCTAAACACTCCGATTGATCACACGACTAAAGTCCGTCTGTTTGGTGAATTTGAAGGCGGAAATAAGCCAGAAATTGAAGTCGAGCAACTGGTGATCATGTAAAACAACCCCGATTGCTTTGGATATCAGCATGATGTGGTGAGCACTACAGCTAAATGGTGACGGCAAGCACTTAAAATGATAGCTTTATCAATCTTGGTCTGCTTTTTGCAGACCATTTTTTTGTTCATTTTAATCATCTTGCCCGGAGACACCATGCTAGGTAAAGCTCTAAAGGTTGCAGCCTTTGGTTTGTGCGCTGTTTTGCCACTTTCCGCACATGCAAATAATTTCAACTACAACACGATGGAATTTCGCATGGGCACTAGCCCTGGTACATTTGGTGGCGAGTTCAATACCTACTTTACAGAAAACACCCACTTCATTGCTCGCGCAGACAGTGAGTTTAGCGGAGACTGGGACATTGCTGGTGGTATTGGCTTTAACGGCCCAGCAGGCCAATTTGCAGATATTTATGGCCAAATGTTGGTACACAACATTAAAGAAAACGGCAGTGATAAAGTGGGTGACGAGTGGCGCACTGAAGTGAATATTGGTACTCGTATTTGGTTCATGCAAAATGTTGAGCTACATGCCCGTATCGGTCAAATAATGGATAACGACGATTCCAATACCGTTTATAATTTTGGCGCAAGATTCCACTCTACTCAGCAACTATCACTTGGCGCGGATTTCAAAAATAATGGTGTCTATGGCCAACAAATTGTGATGTCTGCTCGTTTTGCATTTTAATTAAGTAACTAAGCAACTGCATTAACAAGTGTGTGATTCAATAAAAATGGCCTCCGGTTTCGGAGGCCATTTTTGTTAAGTACCGATTGTTAGCCGGAACTAGTAATAAGGCATTAATTTTTGCCGGATTTTTTAGGTTTATCTTGGACATACTTTTTCGATACATCCACAACGGCGATATCTCTAAAAAAGCTTCGACCAAGTAAAATTGGAAACTTCATATGCCCACGTTCAGCTAACGTAAACTCTGTCTTTTCTTTGTGGTCACCGACGGTAATATACGCTTTTACTACCGCTCGTTTATCCACCTCTTCTGACGATGACTGCTTGATTTTAGCCCAGCGCTCTACAGGTACTTTAAACTCTTTAGTTTCTTTATCGCCCAAGTCGATCTTAAACTGAACCCAATCTTTACCATCACGCTCAAACGGAACAATGTCTGTCGCGCTAATTGATGATGTTGTCGCCCCTGTATCAACCCTAGCTTTGAAGGTTTGATCAATTTCAGGAACGTAAACCCACTCTTCAGAACCAAGAATCAACATGCCGTCTGGTGTCTTTGTCACTTTGGCTGGTTTTGTCGGTTTTGGCTCGGGCTTTTTCTCAGGTTTTACTTCAGGCTTAGGCTCAACCTCAGGCGTTGGATCAACCTCTGGTTTCACTTCTGGCTCTACTTTGACAGGTTCTTCGACCTTCGGCGACTCAGGCTCAGCAGGTTCCTGCGTCGTTTGAGTTGACGTACAAGCAATTAAACTGCCGCTCATCATAAGCGGCAGAATCAGTTTCCAGTTTTTCATCCACACTCCAATTAAGCTTGAGATACTTTCTTAATTGCGTCCGCTACGTATGGAATATGAGTTTCGGTAAGTCCAGCGATGTTAATTCGACCATCGCCAACACCATAAATGCCATAATCTTCACGCAGTTGCGCCATTTGGTTTTCACTAAAGCCTAGCACAGTAAACATGCCTTTGTGACCCTCAATGAAGTCAAATTGATCGGTATTATGGTTGTTTCTCAATTCGTTACACAAACTTTGACGAAGACTAACCAAACGATGTTGCATTTCACTCAACTCTTGCTTCCAAACGGAAGTCAGGTTGTCATCTTGAAGAATCGTCTTAACCAAAGCCGCTCCATGATCGGGTGGCATCGTGTAAGTAGAACGCGCTAACGTAAGTAGCTTGCCTTTTGCGTTGGCCACGTCTTGCATGTTCTTACCAACGACAATCGCCGCACCTGTGCGCTCGCGATATAGGCCAAAGTTCTTCGAACATGACGTCGTTATTAACATCTCTTCAACGTTATCTGCCATGAAGCGAAGCCCTTTTGCGTCTTCCTCTAAGCCATCACCAAAGCCTTGGTAGGCAATATCAACAAATGGGGTGAAACCGTTCTTCTGTGACAATTCCGTAATGGCTTGCCAAGCAGAAAAATCGATATCTGCGCCTGTTGGGTTGTGACAACAACCATGCAGCAATACAACATCGGAAGGTCCTGCTTTCGCAAGGTCATCCATCATTTTTGCAGTGTCTACTTGTTTCGTTTCTGGAGAAAAGTAATGGTAGAACTTAACTTTAAGACCTGCCGCTTCCATCACTGGTTTATGGTTTACGTAGCTAGGGTTTGAAATCCAAACCGTCGTATCTGGCTGTGCGACCTTCATCAGGTCACCTAACATACGCAGCGCACCACTTGCACCTGGCGTTTGAATGGCAGCAACACGATCCATTGCTGACGTTCCCGTCAGTAGCAAATCGATCATGCTTTTATTAAATTCTTCGCAACCCGCAAGACCAACGTACGATTTGGTTTTTTGAGTTTCAACAACGACATCCTGCGCCATTTGAATGGCTTTCATGATCGGCGTTTCGCCTGCGCTGTTCTTATAGACGCCAATACCAAGGTCAACCTTGTTTGGACGGTCATCGTTACGGTATGCAACGGATAGAGATAAAATAGGATCTAATACGGGAGTTGGGAGATTAGAAAACATGAAAGTCATAACCCTTTGAAATTCAAGTACCGAACCTCACGTTAACACCATCGCAAAAAATGGCGAAATGATTTTTCACTTATTTCATCAATTAGAGAACAAAATTCTGGGTTACGATAAGTTTTGTGCGCTCTATCGGTTATAAAAAGAACGATTCACTCCTCAATATACCAATCCACTCTTCAGCTTTTCCTAAATTCTCTTGGCGTCATGCTCGACCACGCTTTAAAACGTGTACTAAAGTTGGCACTAGTTGGATATCCGACTATCTCTCCAATATGTTGAATCGGCCATTCTGTTGAACGAAGTAACCTAGCAGCGTATTCCATGCGCATACGTGTTAAATGTGCCATCGGGCTTCGACCAAACTGCTTTTGAGTCAGACGGTGCAAATGTGGCTCCGAACATGGATATAAAGCTGCCACTTGCTCGACACTCCAATCCTTATGGAGCTGACGCTGGACAAGATCGAATACGCGCCGAAGCCTCAATTGGCTGCGTGATATCGACTCTGAGGGCGGCATGTTTAACATCAGCTCTAACTGAGCCACGCTATGTGCACCAACCGCACCACCATAATCAATAGGAAGATTAATACTGCGTAACAACGTTTGGATACACGCATACATCACCTCAGGTGCAGATGTGAGCTGGTAACTAATATTACTCTCTATCATTGGCCATGCTCTATCAGGAGTAAGAAAAAGCCATGCGATCTGCCAGGGTTCCTCTTCCATACCAAAACCGTTTTCAACACCTGCAGGCACCGTGATCAACGAGCCAGGCTCCAAATCATATCGACACGCCCCACTTTCTAACCAACCTTTACCGCGCACGGTGTAAAGCAGCATGTGTTTTTTTTGGTTTTTACGATAAACAGAGAAGAAGTCACGACAGGTTGCAATTCCGCACTGCACAATGCCTCTCTCCTCCAATGCCAGTACTCGACTGTGATCAATAAACTCTTGATAGGTTTTTTCTGAAATCGCGTAGCGTTCTTGTTTATCTTCCATGATTTATTGGCTCACATATACACTAGTGGAGAGTTTTACAAAGGTTTTGGATGCCTTTGAAAAATACACCGCCAAATCATAGGGATAAACTACTCGCATTAATCTTTAAGGAGAAATGCGATGCTCTTAACACGCGAATACATCGATAAAGCATTTTGGCAAAAGCTGATTTCGATTGGCCTTCCTGTTTCACTTCAATCCATGCTTTTTGCGTTACTCGGCGTCGTGGATATTTTCATGGTGAGCCAACTCGGCGAATCCGCCACTGCAGCCGTTGGAGTCGGAAATCGCATTTTTTTCTTTAACCTTGCAGTCATTTTCGGTCTTTGCGGTGCAGTAACAGTGCTGGCTTCTCAATATTACGGTTCAGGGAACCTGGCAGGAATCCGCAGAACATTGGCGCAATCTTGGTGTATTTCCATTTTAGTGACGCTGCCGTTTATTATTCTCTACGCGATTTTTGATAAAGAGATCGTCTCTTTCATGTCAGACGCTCCTGAATACGTCGCTTATGCGCGTGATTATCTTGTGATTACGGGCTTTAGCCTCATTGCAACCGCGATAGTGGTGCCAATAGAAGCGGTATTGCGCGCCGTAGGCCAAACCAAACTGGCAACCAACGTCAGTGTCTCCGCGATTGTCGTGAACGTCGTGCTTAATTATGTTTTGATTTTCGGTTTATTCGGCTTCCCTCAATGGGGCGTATTTGGTGCAGCCGTTGGCAGCTTTGTTTCTCGATTTTTCCAAACGGCAGTGTTGATTTACTTTTTCTGTAAACGCTACGCATACCTTATTCCGACCAAGTTCGATTGGGCGAAAGGCCGTTTAAAGCAGTATCGTCAAAAATACTTTAAGGTTTCTCTACCCATGTTGGTCCACGATGCGCTCTGGACTGGTGGGCTGATCGTTTACAGCATCATCTATGGTCAATTGGGCGTTTCAGAACTTGCGATCATCTCATTCTTATCCCCGATTGAAGGCGTACTGATTTCAACCTTTATGGGATTTGCGGTCGCTGCATCCGTTCTTCTTGGGAATGATATTGGCGCAAAACATTATGATCGGGTCGAGAAAACGGCGTGGTGGTATGTGTTAACCAGCGCAATCTTAGCCACCTTATTGTTTTTCCTAGTGTGGTTGAGCTCGCCTCTGATTCATCATCTATTGGTACTGAGCCCATTAACCGATGCAGAAATGGCACTCAACGTATGCTTAGTCATGGCGCTGGGTATGATTTTGAGAGTTTTTAACATGGTAGGGATTGGCGGCGTACTAAAGAGCGGCGCAGATATTCGCTACAGTATTTTCATTGATACGTTTGGTCAGTGGGCTATTGGTATTCCCCTTACCTATTACACTGGTATGGTACTCGGGTTGCCTTTGCATTTTGTCTTGATGTCTCTGCTAGCTGAAGAATTTGTGAAAGGCGTACTTACGACTTATCGTATCCAATCTAAACGTTGGATAAATAATATAGTCGAGGATGACCAAGCGGTGACAGCGTAACTGGAAATACACTAACGAACTCACACCAAAAGGGCTCACACGTTATGCACGTGTGAGCCCTTTTTATGTTTGGAGAATACTTGATTAAATATCCGTAAAGCGATGAATGATTTGGTTTGAACTGCCACGCCATTCGAGATTGAGATCTTTCTTGTCTTGTTCAAACTTACCATCAATCAAAACATCGATGTATTGCACCACTTCTCTTTGCGCGTCATCCAGTTCAGCCAGTGTGTAGCCTGTCCAAACCCAGATGTCTTTACCGGGACACTCTTCTCTCACCCTTTTCACGATCTTTAAAATATGAGGTACATTAGCAGGATGAAGCGGATCTCCGCCCGACAACGACAAACCGCGACGCTTAATGCGCGTGTCATTCAAGTCATTGATGATCTTGTCTTCCGCTTCTTGCGTGAACAACACTCCCGAATCCAAGCGTTGCGTCGACTGGTTATAACAGCCACGACACTGATGTACACAGCCCGACACAAACAATGTGCAGCGCGTACCCGGTCCGTTAACAACGTCAATTGGATAATATTGGTGGTAGTTCATAATGCGTCTCTTTGTTATCGCGAAAAAGAAAATCAACCTAAAGCAGGTTGATTTTCAAAGTGTTGAATCGAGTGGTAATTAACCTTATAGGTGTTTCACTCGACGTTTAACTTCTTCTTGTTTGCCGAAGTTAAACGGACGTGCATCTGGGCTGCCCAAGTAGCCACATACGCGACGTGTCACCGATACTTTGGTTGAATCGTGGTTGCCACAACTTGGGCAAGTAAAGCCTTTGCTTGTACATTCAAACTCGCCGGTGTAACCACATTCGTAACACTCATCAATCGGAGTGTTGGTTCCGTAGTAAGGAACGCGGGTGTAACTGTAGTCCCACACGTTTTCTAGCGCTTCTACGTTACGTTGCATGTTCGGGAATTCACCGTAACAGATGAAGCCACCGCTTGAGATTTCTGGGTAAGGCATCTCGAAGTCGATCTTGTCGTAAGGGTTAACCTTCTTCTCAACATCCAAGTGGAAGCTGTTGGTGTAGTAACCTTTGTCTGTTACGCCTTCAATCAAACCAAACTCTTTGGTGTCGATGCGGCAGAAACGACTACATAGGTTTTCACTTGGTGTTGCGTACAAGCTAAAGCCATAGCCAGTTTCGTCAGCCCATTGATTCACCGCATCTTTTAGATGTTTGATGATCGCGACCGCTTTTTCACGCAATACGGCATCATCGTAAACGTGCGCTTCAGTACCAAACAACGCGTTGATAGTTTCATGCACGCCAATGTAACCTAGAGAAATTGATGCACGGCCGTTTTTGAAGATTTCTGCAATCGAATCGTCCGCTTTCAAGCGCACACCACATGCACCTTCCATATATAGAATTGGTGCAACGCGCGCTTTTACGTTCTCTAGACGAGAAATACGTGTTTCTAGTGCTTTACGAGCAAGACGTAGACGATCATCAAGCAGTTCATAGAACTTCGCTTCGCTGCCTTTTGCGCGAAGCGCGATACGTGGCAAGTTCAAGCTAACTACACCAAGGTTGTTACGACCTTCATGGATAAGTTCACCATTCTCTTCGTAAGTACCTAGGAAGCTACGACAACCCATCGGTGTTTTGAATGAACCAGTTACTTCCACTACTTTGTCGTAGTTAAGAATGTCTGGGTACATACGCTTAGACGCGCACTCAAGCGCAAGTTGCTTGATGTCGTAGTTTGGATCTTCTGATTTGTGGTTTAGACCGTCTTTAATACCGAACACCAATTTAGGGAATACGGCGGTTTTACGGTTTTTGCCAAGACCAGCGATACGGTTTTTCAAAATCGATTGCTGAATAAGACGAGACGCCCAGCTTGTACCAAGACCAAAACCAAACGTTACGAATGGGGTTTGCCCGTTCGCCGTGTGCAATGTGTTTACTTCGTATTCCAGAGATTGGAATGCGTCGTAACACTCTTTCTCTGTGCGCGCTTTAGCAAACTCTTCTGGCTCAGCAATGTTCCACTCTTTCGCGATTTCTAAATGCTTTTCATAGCTCGTGATGACGTAAGGTTCTAACACTTCGTCAATACGGTTGATAGTTGTACCGCCATAAATATGGCTAGCCACTTGAGCAATAATTTGCGCCGTTACGGCAGTCGCAGTTGAAATCGATTTAGGCGTATCGATTTCTGCATTACCCATTTTGAAGCCGTGCGTTAGCATGCCTTTCAAATCGATAAGCATACAGTTAAACATCGGGAAGAATGGGGCGTAATCCAGATCGTGGTAGTGAATGTCACCCACTTCGTGTGCTTGAACCACATCACGAGGCAGGATGTGCGTTTTCGCGTAGTGCTTCGCCACAATCCCAGCCAACAAGTCACGCTGAGTTGGGATAACTTTGCCGTCTTTGTTCGCGTTTTCGTTGATCAAATCAAGGTTACTTTCTTCAATCAAACCCTCGATTTCACGAGTTAGTGCACTTTGCTTTTCACGAGCGATGTCGCGGTCATGGCGGTATTCAATGTAAGAACGTGCTAGGGCTTTGTAAGGGCCTTGCATGAGCTCATTCTCGACTAAGTCTTGAATCTCATGGATGTGAACTTCATCGTGATCTTTTAGCTGTAACTCGACAGCAAGAGCGACATTAAGAGCATAAATGGCGACATCTTTATCTTTGTTTTCCGCTGCTGCTTCAACTGCTGCTTGGATACGATCCCTGTTGAACGGAGCTCTTGAGCCGTCACGCTTGATTACGATTGGTTTCACTTTCTTCTCCTTACCCCAGCATACTCACAGAGTTATCCACAAACACACTATATGGGGTTATTTTTTATTCTGCTAACACAATATATTGTGGCGTATTTAACGAAAAGCACCACTTGAAAACATTGATTTTGATCAATAAAGATCGGCTAGCGGACAAGAACAAATCGATCTTATTGGTACTGATCTCAGTTGCGAAGAAAACCGTGAAAATTGCAAAATTGGAACTAAATCTACTTGCTTTTTTGGGATGTCTTATAGAATAAAGGTTGGAAAGGAATACGCTAAAATCCAGGAGTGAAACAAGCCAATATGCGATCACTATTTGTTACTGCCTTATTAATTTTTAGTTCAACGTCACTTGCTCAAAACTCCATCAACTTAACCAGTTGGAATATAGAATGGCTGTCTATAAATGGAGGTAAGATTTCGAGAACCAGTGACGATTTCGTCAAACTCAACCAATATGTGGATAAAACTCAAGCCGACATCATCGCCTTTCAAGAGGTCGACTCCAAAGCCGCCGTTCAAAAAGCCGTAGGAAATGGCTACGCGATTTACCTCTCTGATCGAGCTCAATCAAACAATAAGCACCTTCAGTTTTCTGATACCAACCAGTACACCGGTTTTGCTGTGCGTAAAGACATTGAAGTGTCTGACCCAGCAGACTTCTCAATCACGCGTGGTAATAGCAAGTTGCGCTTTGCCAGCTACATCGTCGTTAACCCAAACCAAAAGGACGAGCTTCACCTGCTCTCTGTGCATCTAAAAGCAGGATGCAGCGGAGCATACAAAAACAACCGCAATTGCCAAACACTGAGCCAACAAGGAGAAGCACTTGCGAAATGGATGAGCGAGAGAGAAAAGAAAAAGCAGCAGTACGCCGTAATGGGCGATTTCAATCACAACTTGTCGTATCAACGTGATTGGCTGTGGGCGATCATGACGCTTGGTAACGATGCACAATTGGTAACGCGAGATACCAAAGCGGATTGCAAGGTTCGCTCAAATAAGAACCCAAGAAAAACACACCAATTCCGCTCTTTGATTGATCACATTATTGTTAGCCCGCAAATAAAAGCGAAAAACGCGCATCAAACGCTGTTTAGCTCACAAGATGTTTTAGATTACAAACTGAGTGACCATTGTCCTGTAAACGCAACGTTAACGCTTAACTGAACGAACAAAACAGCCCAGCATCATGCTGGGCTGTTTTATGTTGTTTGTTAGATAGACGTTTAACTAGTTAACAAAAGAAACCGTTCTATCAAAGCGCTCTTGGATTCAGCAGTACGACGTCACCCTGCTTCAACCCCGTTCGCACTCTCCCCAACTCTCCAAGCTGAATAAGCCGAGTTTCTACCTCACCGCTGTCTTGCACCACTTTTACGTAGTCCAATTGGCCAACTTGGTAAACTGCCTCTTTTGGCACGCGAAGTACAACATCGTCGGTCAAGGTCAACGCGACTTTGGCGTATGTACCTGGATAGATAGCCGTTGGCGGCTCAAATTGAAGCTTTACGGTATAACTGCGCGAGTTGGCATCTGCCGACGGCGTCACTTCTTTTACAGCCGCTTGCGCATTGAGGTTGTAAGACGGGAAAACAACGTCCACTTCTTTATCGTAAGTCACATAAGGCATGACAGACTCAGCGAAGTTCACCTCTATTTCCAACGAGTTTGGATTGTACATTGATAAAAGCAAAGCCCCCGGCGTCGCGGTATCACCTTTGTTGATGGGCTTTTGCGTGATCAAGCCATCAAACGGCGCAGTAATAATGCTGTAGCCAAAGGTCGTTTCCGCCTCAGAGACCGCCGCCTGCGCTTTATTAAAGTTGGCTTGTGCGGTTTGCAACGCACTTTCCGCTTGGTCAAATTGCGATTGAGGGATCAGCTTTTTGTTTAAAAGCGCTCTGACACGAGAAAACTCCTTTCTCGCCGCATTGAGCTGCGCTTGTGCAGAGGATAAAGCCTGCTCACTTTGACGAACTCGCGCGTCGAGATCATCGCTTTCTAGCCGCGCCAACACGTCTCCTTGCTTCACTCTATCGCCAACCTTCACCAATACCTCCATCACCGATGCCGTTAACCGTGCCGCGATATCGGCGTGCTGCTCTGCAACGACGACGCCCGGAAATTCTCGAACAACCGGTTCGCTGGTTAACATCAGTTGATGTGTCTCTGCGTTATTTACATCAATCTGATTGGTTTTCGCGTCATGTTCGGTCGGCAACTTTTCTGTAAAAAATCCAGCCATATAGAGAAAAAGAAGCGCGAGTATGGCAAACAGAATCACGCCTAACCATTTGGTATCTAATTTCATTGCTCTTCCTCCATCTGAGGTAATCCATGTCCTTTAGTGTTTTGGTATGCAAGGTTGTAAACCACCGGAACCACAAGCAACGTAAAGATGGTCGAGGCGGTAATTCCGAATATGATTGCCCAAGCCAAACCGTTAAAAATTGGGTCTAACGTAATCACGACATTACCCAGTAACGTTGTACCCGCGGTCAGTAATATTGGCCGCATACGAACAACACCAGATTCAATCAACGCATCATGTAAACTACGACCTTCAGCCAGCGATTGCTGAACAAATTCAATCAAAACGAGTGAGTTACGCACCACAATCCCTGCCAGCGCAATCATGCCGATCATCGCGGTCGCCGTGAACAGAGCTGGGTTGGGGTAATTACCGATGTCACTGCTTAACACATTCAAAATCCAGAACCCCGGCATAATCCCAATCACGGTCAGAGGTATCGCCAGCATGATGATGCCCGATACCGCAGGTAAACCAGTTTGAATCAACATCACTACAAATACGCCAAGCAGCGCAGCGCCATAAGCAATGCCTAAATCGCGGAATACGTCCACTGTGATTTTCCATTCCCCCTCACCACTCCAAACCACTTCGATGTTGCCTGGCACGCTCCAAGTGACACCAGCGCCATTGCTCAAGTACGTGCGATCTTGCCAGTGACGATGCACATCTTCCGCGTGAGTTGTATCTTGGTCAGCCATCACATCGGCAATCACTTCACCCGGAACACGCCCAACGACCTCGGCGTAAACATACACAACAGGCTTGAGGTTTTTATGGAAAATCGGTTTGTCCGCTGCGCGTTTCACAAAATGACCGACTTCAGACAACTGCACGATAGGCTGAGGAGCATCCACAACAGCCCCATTGGATTCTACTTTTGCAATCCCCGGACGGCCTCGCACATAAAGCTGCTCTAGTTGATTCAGGTTATCTCTGTCTTCGCGTCGGAGCTGCACTTCGATAGGTAGTGGATCCACTTCTCTTGGATCGGCGATATAACCGAGCACTTTGGCGTTCGCGGCGGTAATAAGCGTGTTATTGATATCAGCAACAGAAACACCGGACAGCGCCGCTTTTTCTTGATCAACGATGAATTGCCACGTTTCTAAATCACCTTGGATGCTGGTATCCACCTCAGAAACCAACTGTTCTTTGCGAAGCCTATCCGCGACTTTCTCTGCTTGGATCATCAGATCTTCATAAGATGTCGCTTCATCACCGTAAACTTCTGCCGTAATGGTGGCGATAACAGGCGGGCCTGGTGGCACTTCGACTAGCTGCACGTCAGCGTCAAACTTATCTGCAATCTGCTCTAAATCCGCCCTGAGTCGTGTCACCAGTTCGTGTGATTGCATTGCGCGGCGATTCTTCTCTGCAAGAACGACTCGAAGCTCGCCTTGGTATGGTTCGCTACGCATAAAGTAGTGGCGCACCATGCCGTTGAAATCCATTGGGGAAGCGGTACCTGCAAAGCCCGACACACTTGTCACTTCCGGCACCGTCATTAAATAGTCCGTAAAGTTCGACAGCGCGTTGGAGGTATCCACAAAGCTTGAAGACTCTGGCATGTTTAATACCAATTGGAACTCATTTTTATTGTCATAAGGCAGCAACTTGAGTGGAACTAAGCGAAGTGCTGGCAACAATGCTGCCAAGACGAACAACAAGGCAACCAAACCAAGGAAAAGCCATGCTTTCTTGCGGCTTTCAAGTAGCGGAATCAACACACCACGATACAAACGATACATCGGCGACGATTGGATGTCATAGTGGCCGTTTTTCTCAGCACCTTTGAGTAGCTTCTTGGCAAGCCAAGGCGTGATCATAAACGCGACAACGGTACTAAAGATAACGCTGATCGGAACGTTGAACGCCAGTGGCGCCATGTAAGGCCCCATCATCCCAGTGATAAAAAACATCGGCGTAAACACGATCACGATTGCGACCGTCGACATTAACAAGGCGCTACGAATTTCTGCCATGGCGAGAACAATCGCGTTGGTTCGTGTTAGATTTTTGCGTTTGAGGTAGCGTTCAATGTTGTCGATACTCGCGATCGGATCGTCCACGATCAAACCTAGCGCCAAAATCAATGCAAAGAGCGTGACTCGGTTGATGGAATAGCCAAATGCCAAGTCCATCCCGAGCGCGGCACCATAGCTAATCGGAATCGCGATACCAACCACCAATGCGCTTCGCCAGTTCAAAAACAAACCGACAAACACCACGACCGTTAGAATAGAGATGCCAAGGCTTGATACCAAGTTGTTTACTTTCGCATTCGCCGTTTCGCCATAGTCACGAATGACTGCAACTTGAACTTGTGGAGGAAACTGCTCGGATTGAAGCGCCGCCAGTTTATCCCGAACAGACTGAGCGACGTTAACCGCGTTCGAGCCTTTTTGTTTAGCGACAGAAATGAACACCGATGGGTATGCTTCATCGTGGTTTTTATCGCGATACCAAGTATCGGATGTTGCCTCACCTTCACCGTCGTAAATACGCGCGACATCTTTCAAATAAACGGGTTTGCCATTGAGCACCGCGATAACAAGATCGCCAACCTCTTCGGCGTTAGTCAGAAACCGTCCCGACTCCAATGTGTAATTTTGCCCGTTTACGCGAACGTTCTTGCCTTGGGTTTTGCTATTACTGAGCTGAATGGCCTGTTCGAGGTCATCGATGGTTACTTTGAAGTTTGCCATCGCAACGGAATCAAGCTCTATCTGGATTTTTCTCGGCTCACCGCCAATCACTTCCACCTTGTTGGTGGCATCCAATGATTTAATGCCTAACGTGGCTTGGTCTGCAATACGTCTCAACTGATGGCGATCGAGAATGTCTGGATCGGTGGAATAAATTGCGGCAACAACAATGGGTACATCATCGATTTCAACAGGCTTTACAAGCCAGTTAGTGACAGAAGGAGGAACTTTGTCTTGGTTGGAGTAGAGTTTGTTGTAAAGCTTAACCAGAGCATCTTCGCGGTTTTCGCCGACATAGAAACGAACGATGACTTGCGCAGCACCTTCCATTGACGAAGAATAAACGTATTCCACACCGTCAATTTGGCTAACAAGCTTTTCTAATGGTTCAGTGATTTGATTTTCGACTTGAGAAGCGCTTAGTCCGGGAGCCGAAACCAATACATCCGCCATCGGCACAACGATTTGCGGGTCTTCCTCTTTCGGGGTCAGCCACAAAGCCGCGGCACCGACCATAAGCGCGAGTAAAATCATGATCGGAGGGAAAAAGCTGTTCATCACGGACTGAACAAAACTTCGCTTTAGTTTGTCGGGCATCCTTTCCCCTCCATATCAGATTGATTGTTTACGCGTTCGCGGTTTTCATCTTCTTCGCGTTACGGTAAGTAATGATCGCCTTCGCGAACAGAGATCCAACTAACATCGCAAGGAAGAACACCACAATGCTCACGTTGCCTAATGCCAGACTCGCAACCGCAGGGCCAGGGCAAATACCTGCCAAACCCCAACCTAAACCAAAGATGGCCGCACCAGATAACAAACGTCCGTCGATGTTCTTATTGGTTGGTGTGCAAAACGCTTCACCGCTAACTGATTGTTTTCTCGGCTTGATGATTAAAAAATAGCTTGGCATGAATACCGCGAGTGCGCCGCCCATCACAAAAGCCAAACTTGGATCCCAACTGCCAGAAATATCTAAAAATCCAATGACTTTAGCTGGGTCGATCATACCAGACACCGCCATGCCCATACCGAATAACACACCGCTCAAAAGAGCAGAAAAACGAAAAATAGTCTTGTTCATGGAATCTCTCTTAAACTAGGTGAAGTCGAACGAATACCGTTAGGCCAGCGACAGCCATAAATACACAGGTCGCCACAATAGAGCGCTTAGACAAACGGCCCATGCCACAAATGCCGTGCCCACTAGTACATCCGTTACCCAGTCTGGTTCCGATTCCTACCAATAAACCAGCGGCAATCACCATCCCTAAAGAAAGGTTCGCGGTACTAGGAACCGCAACGCCCAACATCAGAACGCTAATCAAGCCACCAGCTATCATTCCAACCGCAAAAAGCAATCGCCACGAATAATCGCCTTTTTTCGGTGACATAATGCCATTCATAATTCCACTGATTCCGGCAATTTTCCCGTTAACCAACAACAATATAGTGGCGGAGAACCCTAACAAAATGCCACCAAACAACGATTCCCATGGAATAACGTTTAACATTATTTACCTCTAAAATCTTAGCTACGAATTAGTTACAGAAAACGCTATGAAGCGCCTTGATTAATGACTCAACTCTCGGTTCTGACAACGAATAAAACACTTGCTGTGATGCCTTACGAGCCTTGATCAATTTGTGTTTGCGAAGCACCGTCAAGTGCTGTGAAAAGGCGGATTGGCTAAGGAACGAGTTCTTTTGCAGCTCCCCAACACCAACCTCACCTTGGGTCAGTTGGCACAACACCATTAGCCTTTCCGGATGTGCCATTACTTTTAGGAGATCAGCAGCTTCATTGGCATTGCCTTTCATTGCTGCTACATCCATATCTGTATAGCTCATGACTCACCTCTATATTAAAAACTAAATTAGATATTACTAAAGCAATATATTTAGTCAACACTAAATTAGCAATGGTGAATTTAGATAAATTAACATTAGACATTTCTAATTTAGATAATTATAGTGATGAATATCAAAGGATGGCGTTCTCAGTTTGAGAGTACGAAGGAGAAGAGTTATGACGTTAGAAAATGCAGTACGAATTTTTGCAGGCACGATGGTATTGATCTCGGTCATACTAACCGTGTTCGTTCACAGTAACTTCATTTGGTTCACCGTGTTTATCGGCGTTAATCTTATTCAAAGTGCTTACACGGGAATCTGCCCTGCTGCTTATTTTTTAAAGAAATTTGGTTTTAGATAATCTAGAGCGTAGTGACCTTTCACACTGGCTATTCGTGAAAGGTCAGTTCGCCCTAAAACTTGGAGTTAAAAATGACTAAGATCTTAATCGTCGGTGGTGTTGCAGGTGGTGCATCTGCGGCGGCGCGTGCTCGTCGTCTGAGCGAAGATGCCGAAATCATCATGTTTGAACGTGGCCCATTCGTTTCATTTGCCAACTGTGGCTTGCCTTATCACATCGGCGGCGATATCCAAGAACGCAGTAAGTTACTACTACAAACGCCAGAAAGCTTTTTAGCACGTTTTAACGTTGATGTTCGCGTGATGAATGAAGTAGTTTCTATTAACCGACAGGACAAAACCGTTACGATCAAAAACCTGTTGGATGAGTCTGAATACGTAGAATCATACGACTTCCTACTGCTTAGCCCAGGTGCCGGCCCTATTGTTCCGCCAATTCCAGGTCTCGATAACCCGCTCACCCACTCGCTACGTAACATTCCAGATATGGATCGCATCATCGAAACGATCCAAATGAACAAGCCAGAGCATGCGACGGTTGTTGGCGGCGGTTTCATCGGTTTAGAAATGATGGAAGCCTTCCACCAACTTGGCATTAAAACCTCTCTGATCGAAATGGCAGACCAAGTCATGACGCCAGTAGACCGTGAAATGGCAGGCTTTGCTCATGCAGAAATTCGTGACAAAGGTGTCGACCTCAAACTTGGCGTCGCGCTTGAATCTGTGAAATTCCTACCTAACGAGCACGTTGCAAGTTTCGACTCTGGTGAGAGTGAGAAACACCAACACCTAGAAGGTGAATTGGAGTTAACACTGAACAACGGTGAAAAACTCACTACCGATATTCTGATCATGGCAATCGGTGTACGTCCTGAGACAAAACTGGCGCAAGAAGCCGGTCTTCAAATTGGCGCGCTAGGCGGTATTTACACGAACGAATACATGCAAACCAGCGACCCATCTATCTACGCTGTCGGCGACGCGATAGAAGAGAAAGACTTCGTGACAGGCGAGCAAACTATAGTGCCACTTGCAGGCCCGGCAAACCGTCAAGGTCGTATGGCAGCAGACAACATGCTTGGCCGCAAAGAAACCTACCAAGGCACACAAGGGACAGCGATTTGTAAGATCTTCGACCTTGCTGTGGCTTCAACCGGTAAAAACGAGAAGCAACTAAAACGCGCTGGTATCGAATACGACAAAGTGTACGTGCATACCGCAAGCCACGCGAGCTACTACCCTGGTGCAGAAGTGGTGTCGTTCAAAATGTTGTTCGATCCAAAATCAGGCAAGATTTTAGGTGCTCAAGCAGTTGGTAAAGACGGTATCGACAAACGTATTGACGTTATGGCTGTTGCACAACGTGCTGGCATGACGGTTGAACAACTGCAGCATCTTGAACTGACTTACGCGCCACCTTACGGCAGTGCAAAAGATGTGATCAACCAAGCGGCGTTTGTGGCAAATAACATCATCAAAGGTGACGCAGCGGCGATTCATTACGATGAAATCGACAACCTGACTGAAGATCAAATTCTCCTCGACGTCCGTAACCCGGGTGAATTGGAGTCTGTTGGTTATCTTGAAGGGGCAATCAACATTCCGGTTGACCAGTTACGCCATCGTATGGGTGAACTACCAAAAGACAAAGAGATTGTGATTTACTGTCAAGTAGGCTTGCGCGGTAACGTGGCATACCGTCAACTGGTCAACAATGGTTACAAAGCTCGTAACTTGATTGGTGGATACAGAACACTCAAATTCTCGCGCTTATAACGGGATAATAAAAACAGAGAAAACCGAGGAATTGGTTTTCTCTTTTGTTTATTTACATGGACTCAAATCTAACTCATTAACCTTCTATCGCCAAACGGACTGCTGCTTGAGCATGGATAGAAGTGGTATCAAGTAGCGTAACATCTGTGTGACTTTGGTTTACAAGTAAGGCAATTTCAGTGCACCCGAGAATCACAGCTTCAGCTCCCTGCTCTTTTAGTTTTTCAATAATTTGCAGGTATATCGTTCTCGATTCCTCTTTGATTTCACCTTGGCATAACTCTTTATAAATAATGTTATGCACTATAGAGCGATCATCTTGAGCAGGAGTTATGACATCCAGCCCATAGAGGTCGGAAAGCCGTCCTTTGTAAAAGTCTTGCTCCATTGTGAATTGAGTACCAAGGAGTCCGACCTTTTGAACCCCTTTCTCACGAAGTAACTCAGCAGTCGCATCTGCGATATGTAGTATGGGGATATTAATGCTGGCTTCAATTTGAGGAGCAACTTTGTGCATTGTGTTCGTACAAATAAGAATAAAATCAGCGCCCCCTTTTTCTATTGAAGATGCAGCATCAGATAGAATACTTGCCGTTTCTTCCCATTTACCTTGGTGTTGAAGTTTCTCTATCTCTGAAAAATTCACGCTATACATACAAATTTTTGCGGAATTTAGGCCGCCTAACGCCTCTTTGACTCCTTCGTTGATCAATTTGTAATAACTAAGCGTCGACTCCCAACTCATGCCGCCTAGAAGACCGATAGTTTTCATATAACTCTCCAATCGTTATACACCACCATGGCAGGGGTGTTTTTACAAACAAAATCAACCACGTGAATAGACAGCCTTCTAGCTTTGTCACTAGTGAGAACTGGATAAACCTGCAATCAGAAAAACGAGAACCAAAAAGGACGACTACGCAATTCTCATATCTCCTCGCAACATTGTTACCGCACTTCCAGAAAGCTTAACGCATTCCGGATTCAATAATTCTGTATAAACAACTCCACTTCTCTTGGATGCTTGAAAGCCTTTTAATTGCGCTTTACCGAGCTCTTTAGCCCAGTAAACACATAAAGCGCAATGAGCAGAACCTGTCACTGGATCCTCATCAACACCCACCCAAGGGGCAAAATAGCGAGAGACAAAATCAGCGTCAGTGCTTGATTGAGCAGTGATAACAACTCCACGACCTTTTTGTTTAAGTAACGCACTAAAATCAGGTTCGAGTTGCTCTATCAAAGACTCATCATTGATGACGATCAACTGCTTATTATCAAACTGACCATAAGCAATTACATCAGCCACATCGAGCCCTAAGCCGTGAAGCAAATCTGTGTTAATACTTGCTCGCATATCTAAAATAGGAGCAGGAAACACCAAATGAATGTCGTCATGATCAAGTTGTGCAGTTAAAACGCCGGATAGCGTAGCAAACTCAATGGTATCACCAGTATTATATAACCCTTGCTCTCTCAGCACGTGCGCCGTGGCCAATGTGCCATGTCCACACAAAGCGACTTCCGTTTCAGGTGTAAACCAACGAAGTTGCATTGTGTTTAATGACAGAAACGCGGTTTCAGATAGTGACATCTCTGCCGCTATGGCCAACATCATTTCCTCATCAAGGCTTGATTCTGTGATACACACACCTGCAGGATTGCCTTTGAACACATCTGATGTAAACGAGTCGACCTGAAAAATTTTAACTTCCACAAAATATCCTTAAGTTCTATCAACCACTGTAGAACCATTAGCAGCACTTAGTGCATTTGTACCACGTAATGTATTGCACCAGCTATTTGAGCAGTAAACCTTTATTAACTAAGAAGAAACCACTTTTTCTCCTGATGGGATTTATTGGTATTTTGCCGAAGTAATGAACTCACCGAATGTTTCACACCAAACAACAACCGTATTGTATTCAGAAATGGAAATCCCTTGAGGAATCTCAACAACGAAGTTATTGAACGTTTTGACATCACCAACCAAGCTCATCTCAGATTTAAGGTCATTAAACGCTTGTTCAGTCTCGACAAATTTAGGAGATAAATAGAGTTTATAGTCAGGCCCGGGAGCGAGTTTTCCTACCAGCGTAATAGCTTGGGAACTCAAATGAATTTCACCTTCTCCCCAATGAAAAGCGTCGCTATCTTTGAGGTCCCTCGTGACAACTGCACTGTATTCTGCACCTTGCATGCGCTCAGAAACTTGCTCATCGGTCGGCGCAGGCGGTGCAATAAGAATCGGTAAAGTATAGATACCTATCGCAATACCAATCGCAACAGCCACTAAGTGGCTTAACGTTAATTTAATTATACTTTTCAAGGTCATCTATCTTCTTGTTAGTTTCATCAGCTTAGATTTCGGATCAAATACAGACATCCATCAGGTTATACGTCTAATAGCCTAATTTCATTAATATTATACACAAGCTGGACCAATGCGCCTTAATTGCTGCCTTTTAGAGTGCTATCCAATAACCCCGTTATTAACGAAAATAACTATTTTAATTCAGCCCCCTACACGCCTTCGACGAAATGATCTAAATGCAAAGTGAGCAATTAAAAACGGCTGATAATTGATATCAGCCGTCTGCTTATCGGGAATGTCGTTGTGCTGGTTTGGGAACTATTCTGCTTCCACCAAAGCGATCTTATCGGATGTCGATTTTTCCAATTTGATCGCAATAAACTTAGAGGTTGGCGTAAACGTTCTATCCCCATAACTATCTAAAGGAACCAATGGGTTCGTTTCTGGATAGTAAGCCGCCGCCTGACCTGCTGGTACGTCATAGGCAACAAGCGTAAATCCGCTCACACGGCGCTCAACGCCATCTTCCCACAATGACACCATGTCCACTTTATCGCCCGGTTCAAATCCGAGTTTACGAATATCCGCTTCATTGATAAACAGCACTTCGCGCATGCCAAATACTCCACGATAACGGTCATTCAAGCCGTAAAGTGTCGTATTGTATTGGTCGTGTGAGCGCATGGTTTGCAAAATCAAATCTGGCTTTTGGCCTTTTTCGAGTATCGCTTCGCTGATCAACTGCTTCGGCAACTCGCTAGAGCTGAACTGTGCTTTGCCGCTTGGTGTATTCCATCGACGCTCGGCTGCTGGGTTTACCAAGTGGAATCCACCCGGGTGTTTAAGCTTATGGTTAAAGTCGGTAAAGCCCGGAATGGTATCGGCAATCAAATCGCGAATACGGTCGTAATCTTCAATTGCCCACAGCCAATCAATTGGTTTTGCCCCAAGTGTAGCATTGGCAATACCGGCAATAATCGCTGGTTCTGAACGCAAATGCTCCGAACGCGGTTTTAGCTGACCAAATGAGATATGCACCATGCTGAAGGTATCTTCAACCGTCACGCCTTGTGGGCCAGTCGCTTGCTGATCAATCTCAGTACGACCTAAGCATGGAAGAATAAGCGCATCTTTACCTGTGACAAGGTGAGAACGATTTAACTTCGTCGAAATGTGTACGGTTAAATTACAGTTTCGCATCGCGTTGTGCGTACGTTCTGTATCTGGCGTTGCTTGTGCAAAGTTACCGCCCAAACCGATAAATACTTTCGCTTGCCCTTCTTCCATCGCTTTAATGGCTTGCACAGTGTTGTGGCCTTCACCACGTGGGACGGCAAAGTTAAATCGACTTTCAATGCGATCCAACAACAGATCTGAAGGTTTTTCATCAATGCCCATCGTACGGTCGCCCTGAACGTTACTATGACCACGCACTGGTGAAAGACCCGCGCCCGGCTTACCAACGTTACCTCGTAACATTTGCACGTTTGCGACTTCTTTAATGGTTGGCACAGAGTGACGATGCTGAGTCAACCCCATCGCCCAACACATGATCACACGTTCTGCACGTCGATACATGCTCGCCACCATTTCGATTTCACTTAAATCAAGACCCGATTGTTCCGCGATGTGTTCCCAAGAGGTTGCGTCCACTTCAGCCAAATACTCATCAATACCTATCGTGTGTTGCTTGATGAACTCACGGTCAAATACCGCTTTGCCACCGTTTTGCAATGCCTCGCGTTCCCATTGCAGCAAGAACTTCGCGATGCCACGAAACACTGCCATGTCTCCACCTAAAGCAGGACGCAGGTACGCGGTGTTGGTAGGCTCTGAGCCGTTACTCAACATCTCAATCGGCATTTGTGGGTTTTGGAAACGCTCTAATCCGCGCTCTTTCAGCGGGTTTAGACAGATAACCTGTGCACCACGTTTTACCGCTTCGCGCAAAGGTTCAAGCATTCGTGGGTGGTTCGTGCCCGGGTTTTGACCAATCACGAAAATCGCATCTGCTTCTTCAAAATCATCAAAGATCACTGTGCCTTTACCAACGCCAATGGTGTCTTTCATCCCTATTGCACTGGCTTCGTGACACATGTTGGAACAATCTGGGAAGTTGTTGGTACCGAATGCGCGGACAAATAGCTGATATAAAAACGCCGCTTCGTTGCTTGCACGGCCAGAGGTATAAAACTCAGCTTGGTGTGGTGAATCCAATTGGTTGAGATGTTTAGCCACAAGAGAAAAAGCCTCATCCCAAGAGACAGGTACATAGTGGTCGGACTCGGCATCGTATCGCATTGGGTGCGTGATACGGCCTTGGTATTCCAACCAGTAATCGGTTTGAGTTGAGAGAGATGAAACGCTGTGATTGGCAAAAAACTCAGGATCAACCAGACGATTGGTCGCTTCCCAGTTTACTGCTTTCGCGCCATTCTCACAGAAATTGACTTTACCACTATCTGGCGACTCACCCCATGCACATCCCGGGCAGTCGAAACCGCCATTTTGGTTGGTTTTGAGCATAGTGCGAATGTTCTTCACTGCATTTTCACTGCCCCACCAACTTCTGGTTACGGCTTTCAATGCCCCCCAACCACCAGCTGGACCTTTGTATGCTTTTATTTGTTCTTTTTGGCTCACGACTTTACTCCTCGCAGATATACCAGCAAGCAGGGTGCCCGTGAAAACAAGCGCGTTATTTATTGAGATAATGCGGAAGTATTGAAGGGCTTAGTTTCTAATCCATGTATTTTTTAATCCAAATAAGTAACCACTCAACATGCTCTCGCTTGTCCGAGCGTTTACTTATCCAGATTCTTGATATCGGATACCCGCCTACTGTTTCTAAGACTGTTAGATTCAATTTGCATTGTTGCGCCTTGATCTAAATCAAAGATTAAGTCGTTATTCAATATGCGTCCAATTGATAATCCTGACCGAGTGATAAACAAAATCTATGACGAATTTTTCCACTGACGGTCATCACATTTTTAATCAATACAGTTTATGAGGTTAATCGTTTTCCCATTCGATTCCACCTAGTTCGCTTAACGAACTCAATAAAATCGGCATTCTTGATAATAGATAGTATCTATCACACTATAGATACTTTAAATTTGACCCTAATTAATATCAGGAATAGCCTTGATTCAGATCAATTTTGAGTGTGGTTTTATTCTTGACTTGGTTTTGGTTTTCCATTCCCCAGTTAAAACGCTCCAGCGCTTAAAAAGTACGGTAGTGCTGTGCCCCTTTTTTAGGGGGTTTCCCCGTATATGTGACTCACAACGCAAGGTGAACAATCCATTATGGATATCAAACAACTGAAATATCTCATCGCACTTGAACAGACCAAACACTTTGGTCAAGCCGCCGCATTGTGCCACATTACGCAGCCTACCTTGTCCATGAGAATCCGAAGCTTAGAGGAAGAACTCGACCTCGAACTAATCCAGAGAAGTCAACGATTTGAAGGATTTACTGAAGCCGGAGAACGCATTTTAGCTTGGGCAAAAACCGTCTTAGCCGCTCATGATGGATTGCAAGCCGAAGCCGCCAACTGCCGTGGTCAGTTGGTCGGTTCACTTCGGCTTGGAATGGTGCCACTCGCCAGCCAAAACCCGATGCAATTGCTCAAACCATTAGCTCAACAGTTCCCTGAGTTACGCTTTCAAATACTCTCCATGACGACCGAACAGATCATAGACCAACTCAATCGCAATCAACTTGATTTGGGGATGTGTTATGTCGATCAAGTCAACACCGCGTACTTCGATGTTATCGAGCTAGATTCGACCAAACTTGGCGTTTTATTCGATGAGCGTCATTTTGATTTTGCCGAATCTGAAGTGTTGTGGGAGTCTCTCAATAACATTCCGCTAGGGCTACTTTCGAAGGGCATGCACTATCGCCACTCGATTGATCTTAGCTTTGTGAGTAAAGGGCTAGTTCCGCAAACCGTCATTGAAAGTAACTCCACCTTTCACTTGATCCAAGCAGTAACCAGTGGCCTTTGTTGCGCCATTATGCCGCTGAATTGTGGATTAGAAGAGCTGAACGATACGCTTCGCATTATCCCTATCGAAGAAGCCGCCGTTCACGCCCCACTAGGTTTGTTAAAGCGAAAACAAGAACCCTTCTCCGCGCTCACCGATCAGTGCTTCGCAGAAGCAAAAAACATATTCAATCGATAACAAGAATCCACACGTCAATGTTTGGCATACACAACGGCTTATGAGGTGATTTCATGAGATGTACTACTCAATCTTATTTTGAACTGTCCGATTTCAATCAAGCACCACCTCAACCAAGTGCGTTCAATTACCGAGAATTGATTGATGGCCGCCCAGTGCAACAAATGTCGTTGGCGAGCGAGTCCGCTTTAGCTATCAGCTACAACGGCATTAGCCAAGCGGTCATGATGGTGACGCCAGGCCATCTGGAAGACTTCGTGAAAGGGTTTAGCTTAAGCACAGGCATCGTCCACGACTTCAAAGAGATCAAAGACATTGAAATTGGTGGCGATCACGAATCTCACTATGCGGAAGTGGAAATCAGCAACCGCGCTTTCTGGGCGTTAAAAACACAGCGCCGAAATCTTGCCGGCACAACCGGATGCGGCATTTGTGGTGTCGAGGCTCTGGAACAAGCTTTGCCTGATTTAGCACCGCTGACACCGTCTCTTCCTCCGCGCTCCGATGTATTCGAAGGACTGCGAGACAAAGTCGCACTGCATCAAGAAGCCGCACGTGAATCTGGCGCGTTACACGCCGCTTTATTTGCAGATTTACAAGGCAACATCAAGTTGTGCCGAGAGGACATCGGCCGTCACAACGCGCTAGATAAGTTGATTGGTGCATTGGCCAACAATCACATCGAGCCTCAAAGTGGCTTCGCTATCATGACAAGCCGTTGCAGCTTAGAGTTGATCCACAAAGCCGTTCGAGCGCGTATCCCCACTCTGGTTTGCTTATCTGCACCTACAGCGTTAACCGTCGAATGGGCAAGAAGAAACCATTTGAACCTAATTCACTTGCCAAAACACGGCTCGCCGCGTCTATACAGCCCTGCGCCTTAACACGTCAACCTAGCCGAATTCCTAATATTTCTAACAGAGACCTCCGGGTTTCTGTTGTTTGCTTCTCATTCCTAATTGATACTTAGCGACAAGCCACTATTCTCTCCAACCAAACGTGCTCACCCCTTGTCACCACTAAGCTTACGCATATTAATCCGCTTGCATTTGAACGCTTTCCAATCCGATAAGAACCCAGTCAAAAACCCATAAATTAGTAAGGATTTTGTGTGACTCTTTTCACGCTTTTCCGCCTTCCTAGGCATTTCTAGGAATTCTTCCTAGCCGATCTAGGCAACCATCTCATGTGCCTCACAAAACCACTCTCTAGAATTCCGCTCAGTCAAAGGTAACAAGAGTGCACAACGGTCGCCGTTGTGTTTCTAAAACAATTACAAGAGAGTTCATCATGTTAAAATTCCTCGAACAGGTGCGGAAGCCGACCCTCGATCTTCCTGTCGAAGTTAGAAGAAAGATGTGGTTTAAACCGTTCATCCAATCTTACTTGGTCGTATTCATCGGCTACCTAACCATGTACTTGATTCGTAAGAACTTCAATGTCGCGCAAAACGACATGATCTCAACTTACGGTTTGAGCATGACAGACCTAGGTCTTATTGGCCTTGGCTTCTCCATCACATACGGTATCGGTAAAACCGTTGTGTCTTACTACGCTGACGGTAAGAACACCAAGCAATTCCTCCCTTTTATGCTGATCCTTTCTGGTCTTGCAATGCTTGGTTTCAGCTTCAGCATGGGCGGCGGTAGTGCAAGCCTGTTCTTGATGGTGGCTTTCTACGCTCTGAGTGGTTTCTTCCAAAGTACTGGTGGCCCTTCTAGTTATTCAACCATTACAAAATGGACACCTCGTAACAAACGCGGCTCTTACTTAGGCTTGTGGAACATGTCACACAACGTTGGTGGTGCAGGCGCAGCGGGTGTTGCTCTTTTCGGTGCTAACTACCTATTCGACGGCCACGTAATCGGTATGTTCGTGTTCCCTTCTATCATCGCGATCATCGTTGGCTTTATCGGTATGCGCTTTGGTAGCGACTCTCCAGAAGCTTACGGTCTAGGTAAAGTAGAAGAACTTTTCGATGAAGCAGTGAGTGAAGAAGACACCGCCGCTGAAGAAAACCAGATGACCAAAAAAGAAATCTTTGTTGAATACGTTCTTAAAAACAAAGTTATCTGGCTACTTTGCTTTGCTAACATCTTCCTTTACATCGTTCGTATCGGTATCGACCAATGGTCAACGGTATACGCGTACCAAGAGCTTGGTCTGTCAAAAGAAACGGCAATCTCTGGCTTTACTCTGTTCGAAGTCGGTGCGCTTGTGGGTACTTTGATGTGGGGTTACCTCTCTGACCTAGCAAACGGTCGCCGCGCATTGGTTGCTTGTGTATCTCTTAGCTTGATCATCGTATCGCTTGAGTTCTACCAGCACGCCACTAGCGAGTTCATGTACTTGGCCTCACTATTTGTATTGGGCTTCTTGGTGTTTGGTCCGCAACTTCTTATCGGTGTTGCCGCGGTTGGTTTTGTCCCTAAAAAAGCAATCAGTGTGGCTGACGGCGTAAAAGGTACTTTCGCTTACCTAATCGGCGATAGCTTTGCAAAACTAGGCTTGGGTATGATTGCAGACGGTACACCTATCTTCGGCTTAACAGGTTGGAAAGGTACCTTCGCAGCCCTAGATACCTCCGCCATGATTTGTATTGTTTTGCTTGCTTTCGTCGCTATCGCGGAAGAGAAGAAGATTCGACACGCGAAGAAGCTTCAACTTGCACAAAACCAAGCCTAACTTCTCTGCGCGCTTTACTTCGGTAAAGCGCGCAAGATCATTAAAAAGCATGGTTCAATTCAGTATCATTAAAGATTTTTCTATTGGCTCCTGTTGGAGCTTATTGTTGTTAGTCGTCTGCTCTATTTGGTTGTAATAATGATTCATGTTGCTCTAGTTGATGATCACGTCATCGTGCGTTCGGGTTTCGCACAATTATTAAATTTAGAAAGTGATATTACCGTTGTTGGTGAATTCGGCTCTGTCTCAGAAGCACGCACAGGGTTGCCTGCGGTACACCCACACGTCGTCATCCTAGATATTTCCATGCCAGATGAAAGCGGCTTAAACTTTCTTAGCGAAATACCAACTGGCATTGCCTGCGTGATGCTTAGCGTGCATGACTCCCCTGCGATGGTGGAAAAATCACTAAAGCTAGGTGCAAAAGGCTATCTTAGTAAACGCTGTAGCCCAGACGAACTTATTCAAGCCGTGAGAACCAGTGCTTCTGGTGGCTGTTACCTCACATCAGATATTGCACTTAAACTTGCAACGCCTAGCGACAACACCACCTCTCTATGCCAACTGACAAAACGTGAAAACGAGGTATGTCAGCTACTTGCGACCGGGTTGGATGTAAAGTCTGTCGCGGCAGAGCTTGGCTTGAGCCACAAGACTGTGCATGTGCATCGTGCGAATGCCATCGACAAACTCGGCGTGAAAAACAACGTTGAGCTCGCCAAACTATTTTCTCAAGAGTCCTTTTAATGCGAGCTTACGCTGTTACTACCATTTGCGGACTATTTGTTATGGCTTGCGCTTGGTTTTGCTTGTGGGTGATTGCCTATTACTTTGTCAATGATCCCGAGCTGGCGATCTTATTGTTTCCTTTCGCTTTACGATTAGGTGTCGCCCTACACACTCGCACCGCTTATTGGCCAACGATTTATCTTTCAGAGTGGGGGCTTTCCATCGCACTTGCGATGTTACTGGGTCAACCGCAGTGGCTTACCGTGCTGATTGCGAGCATTGCCAGTATCCCGGTCACTCTGATTGCGAAAAAATACTACTACGGAGACCAAAACCGCCATTTAGCCGTGATGAGCGCAGTCATTATCATTAGCGCGTTTATTAATGTGATGGCCGTTGGTTTTCACGTTCCTTCGGTTTACATGGTATGGCTGGCTAGCATTTCTGGAGGCTTGCTCGTGGTGCCTATGTGCTACTTGTTATGGAGTTATTTGTTCCAAAGTCGTTGGTCTCCGCTTAGCTCTCTCCTACTTAGTAATACCGTTGTATTTCAGGTGCGTCATATCGTGCTTTATGCGCTGCTTTTGATCGGCAGTATTTTGGTGCAAACCAGTTTGCCTGAAGAGCTAAAACGATTTGCGCCATTTTGTATGGCGATTCCAATCATCGTGCTTGCTCTGCGTTACGGCTGGCAAGGTGCCCTGCTCGCCACCATGCTCAACAGCATTGCGCTGATTGCGGCTCGTAGCGGCGTATCGAATCTAGAAATAACCGATTTGTTATTATCTCTCTCAGCGCAAACCATCACTGGCATTATGCTCGGCTTAGGGGTTCAGAAACAAAAAGACCTCAATCACAAACTGCGCGGCGAACTTGCACGCAATCAGAATTTGTCTCGCCAGCTTATCAAAGCGGAAGAATCCGTAAGACGCGATATTGCGCGCGAGCTACATGACGAAATCGGCCAGAACATCACGGCGATCCGCACACAAGCCAACATCATTAAGCGGGTAAATAACGCAGAAACAAGCGTGGGTTGCGCCGACATGATCGAAGGGCTTTCCCTCAACGTGTACGACACCACTAAGCGACTGTTAAGCAAGCTAAGACCAAAAATGCTGGATGATTTGGACTTAAAAGAATCCGTCGAGCAACTAACGCGAGAAATGGAGTTCGCCAATCACGGAACCAACGTTCAACTGAACTGGCAGGGCGATTACACCAGCCTGAGTGACACACTCAAAGTCACCCTATTCCGTTTATGCCAAGAGTCATTAAATAACGCAGCCAAGTACGCAGAAGCGCAGTTGATCAATATTGAACTGACAATTGGAGAAACGGCGGTGTCACTGAGGGTTCACGATGATGGTGTCGGTTTCAAAGTTCAGGACAGCATGAAAGGCATGGGCGTTCGCGGCATGCAAGAGCGTGTGCACGCATTGGGTGGGAAAATGGTTATCTACTCCACCAGCGATCAAGTGATCGGCACTCAAATCAGCATTACTTTACCTAAGGTGTAACTCAAGATGTTTGGATTTTTACGTTCACCTAAATTTACTCAACCGAGTCTAAGCAACGAGCAAATCGACCAGCGTTACCGCCATTGGCGTTTGCACATTATGTTGGGGATGTACATCGGCTACGCAGGTTTCTACTTTACCCGTAAGACCTTTAACTACGCCGCACCAGCTATGATTACCGATCTTGGCTTAGATAAAGGCGATTTGGGTCTTATAGGCACGCTTTTCTACATTACCTACGGCTGCTCGAAGTTTATTTCCGGTACGATCTCAGATCGCTCTAACCCTCGTTATTTCATGGGATTAGGATTGATTGCGACAGGTCTGGTCAATATCGCGTTCGGTTTTTCTAGCTCACTCGCGGCTTTCATTACTCTGTGGATCTTAAACGCCTGGTTCCAAGGCTGGGGCTGGCCTTCATGCTCCAAGCTGTTAACCACTTGGTATTCACGCTCCGAGCGTGGCTTCTTATGGGCGATTTGGAACACCGCACACAACGTTGGTGGCGCGCTGATCCCTATTTGGGTGGGCTATTTAACGTTGCACTACAGCTGGCGTGAAGGCTTTATTCTACCCGGCATCATCGGGGTATTGCTCGGTCTATTCGTTTGTTGGCGGTTACGCGACAAACCCACAACAATGGGCTTACCAAGTGTCGGACAATGGCGCAACGACGCACTAGAACTTGCGCAAGAAAATTACGGACGTGGCCTCACCTACCGCGAAATTCTGAAATCGTACGTATTTAACAACAAATACATCTGGCTGCTCGCGTTCAGTTATGTGTTGGTTTACATCGTCCGAACCGCAATCAATGACTGGGGAAACCTGTACTTAACCGAGCAGCATCACTATAGCCTGATTAACGCCAACGCTGCTCTGTCGATGTTTGAAATCGGCGGTTTTGTTGGTTCATTGGTTGCGGGTTGGGGCTCAGACAAACTCTTTGGCGGTAACCGTGGGCCAATGAACTTGCTGTTCGCGATTGGGATTTTCTTATCTGTCTCTGCGCTTTGGCTGATGCCTCTGACCAACTTTGCATTCCAAGCGGCGGGATTGTTCTCCATCGGTTTCTTTGTCTTTGGGCCACAAATGCTGATCGGTATGGCGGCGGCGGAGTGCTCTCACAAAGATTCTGCCGGCGCGGCAACAGGATTCGTGGGCTTGTTCGCCTACATGGGCGCAGCATTGTCTGGCTATCCACTGGCGTTAATTCTTGAAGAATATCATTGGACGGGTTTCTTCATCACCATTTCAGTTTGTGCAGCCGTCATTGGCCTTTTGTTGTTGCCATTTTTGCAAGCGCAACCATCACGAAAACCACTCGAACCAAAACCTCGATTGTAAATCGACTTATCGCCCTTCGGGCAAATTGGCGAGTGACCTAACCGAGCTCGCCATCCTTATTTAACGTATCTCTGCTCAATTTTTCTTCCGATTCAGTTCGGAGGGTTAACTATGGGAAAAATTCATGAATTTGAACACTATTTCATCGCATAGCTTCTTTCAAATGAACAACAAAATCCAAAACTACGCTTGGGGAAGCACCTCTTCTATTCACGATTTGTTTGGCTTTTCTAACGAAACGAATGAGCCTCAAGCAGAAGTATGGATGGGTACTCACCCAAACGGCTGCTCTGAAGTTCAGATTGAGCAAAACACGCTGCCTTTGTCTGAACTGATCAAACAAAACCAACCCGCTTACTTATCAGCAGAAACCGCAGCGAAATTTGGCGACCTGCCCTTTCTGTTTAAGATCTTAGCGGCCGAACACGCGCTGTCGATTCAAGTTCACCCGAGCAAACAAGATGCCGAGGTAGGTTTCGAAAAAGAGCAAAGTGCTGGCATCCCACTAAACGCGAGCCATCGTAACTACAAAGATCCAAACCACAAACCTGAGTTGGTGTACGCGCTGACAAGTTACCAAGCCATGAACGGTTTTCGCTCGTATGCCGAGATTATTGAGGCATTTAGCCTTTGCGATATCGATGAGCTACGCGCGCCTCTTGACACATTCAAACGCGAAATCAACTCACAAGGTTTACGAGATTTCTTTGTGCACATTCTGACCATGGAGGGAGAAACAAAAGAGCGAGCACTGAAACAGCTTCTTGCCCACGCTTCACGTCAATCGGAACAAGGCACTGACTCGGAGCAAGGCACTGACAGCAACGTTTTCCAGCTCATCTTGGATCTATCCACTCAATATCCCGGCGATGTCGGCTTGTTTGCGCCATTACTGTTGAATGTCATCACGCTGCAGCCTGGCGAAGCGATGTTCCTGAGCGCAAGAACGCCACACGCTTACATTAAAGGTACGGGATTAGAGATCATGGCGAACTCAGATAACGTTTTGCGTGCAGGACTCACGCCGAAACATATGGATGTTGAAGAACTGGTTAAATGCACAGATTTTGTGCCTAAGCCTTTTGACAGCCTTGTTTTAGAACCCAATGCCAATGGTTGCCAGAGCCTTTACCCCGTTCCAGTCGCAGACTTTAGTTTCAGCATTCTTAACCAACCGAATCACGACGTGGTTGAGGCAAACAGCGCAGAGATTTTGATGGCGATTGATGCCGAACTGACACTCATCAGTGATAACGGTGAGACGTTAACCGCCGCGAAAGGACAATCTGTATTTGTTCCTGCTTACGTTGGCCATTATCGCATTCAAAGTGCGGGACGTGTGGCTCGCGCCTTCAACTAGTTTTTGAACAACTGATTCAAACTAGCGTCTGACCCAAGGGACTGGGTTAGACAATTGATTCCTTTCATAGATTGAGCCAGTCCGCTTTTAAGGCACTCATGCTTACATTTTTTCGACTCAAATCCGCAGCGGCCTAAACCATCTAAGTTCTCTAACCCCCCCGATTCTTCTGTCACTACAGCACTCATTGTCAAAACCAATTTATTTCTGGTAAATCCTCCGCTCCAATATCAAATTACTTGGATAACAAAGGCGCTCACACAGTGGTATTTGTTGCAAAACGTATAATCAACGTTGTAATCAAAGCCTCAATCACTACAATCTCTGGTTCGATTTTTCAGTTAACGTTTGTATGCCGAAGTTAAACCAAGATAACCCTGTTCAAAGCTCCGCCCTTTCCGATATCGAAACCAGCAGTAAGATTCAATCGGCATTAGAACCGAAGTTTCACAAGCCAGAGAAACGTCTCTGCTTAAGCCCTGGTCTATCGGATAAGCATTTGGCGCGCCGTTGGCAAGTATTGGAACACGTGACCAATAAAGATCATCTTCTTGATCCTTTCACGCAGTCACATTGCGACGCTTACTCCAACAACATCGAGCACTTCATTGGTACTGTCAATGTGCCGGTCGGCATCGCAGGCCCTTTGCGCGTCAATGGATTGTATGCGAACGATGACTTTTTGGTTCCGCTCGCAACGACAGAAGCCGCGTTAGTCGCTTCCTACAACCGTGGCGCAAGTCTTATTACCGCCGCTGGTGGCGCGAGCGCATTGTTGCTGAGTGAAGGGGTGAGCCGAACACCAGTGTTCGCCTTTAATAACCTTGCAAGCGCTGGCCAGTTCGTCAGTTGGGTTGTTACCCAGTTTGAAGTATTTCGTCAAATTGCGGAATCCACCACCTCACATGGCAAACTCAAAGACATCAATGTAAATATCGAAGGAAACCACGTTTATTTGGTCTTTGAATACGTGACCGGTGACGCTTCCGGACAAAACATGGTGACCATCGCAACAAACGAAGTGTTCCATCATATTTTGGCGACCAGCCCAATCAAACCAACTCAAGCATTCTTGGATGGCAACTTATCAGGTGACAAAAAACCAAACGCGCACACGCTGCGCTCGGTACGCGGTAAGAAAGTATCCGCCGAAGTGACCATTCCAGCAGAGTTGGTGGAAAAATATCTACATACAACGCCGGAGTCTATGGTTCAATTTGGCAAAATGACCACGGTGGGCGGTTTACTCAGCGGGACAATTGGCGTCAACGCGCATTACGCAAACGCTCTTGCCGCGCTGTACATTGCTTGCGGTCAAGATGCCGCTTGTGTTGCAGAGTCTGCCATTGGTATCACTCGTATGGATGTGGACGCTCAAGGCAACTTGTACGCGTGCGTAACCTTGCCAAACATCATGGTGGGAACGGTTGGCGGGGGCACTGGCCTTCCTACGCAAAAAGCATGTTTGGATATTTTAGGTTTGCACGGCAACGGCAAAGCGAAAGCCTTAGCCGAAGTCGCAGCTGCGCTTTGTCTGGCTGGCGAACTCTCGATTGTTGGCGCATTTTGTGCCGATCACTTCTCCCGTGCTCACCATAAACTTGCTAGAAAATAATCCTTTTACTTTGTACAAGAGAACACCCATGCGGTTTTCTCTTGTGCCAATAAAGTTTCTTTATTTATTAGCTCATAAATTGGTTTAAGTTATATGGCAGACTTAATAATTGCATCACTCTCACGTTGACCGCATTATTGCAGTATCACCACACATTCCTCGCTATATCACTGTTTGACCCTATTCTCACGCGATATTAAATATCAGTACGTTACCTAAATAAATATCAAAAACATCTAGCACTAAAGTACCAAATTCATAGATTGAGTTTTTTGTTAGTCACTTATAGAGACTATACTCATTCCTGCAGCTGCTTGATTTTTCTAAATTTATTATTTAGCTCAAATGAGCTTAATCACTCCCGTTAAATGGATTTAAGTCGTTCCCTCGGGTAAGCGAGTTAACTATGAGACGTCAGAAACAAAATGAAATCTCTTGTTGGGTACTAGGGTTGATTATCTTATTACTAAGTTACGTCCCTTCAGTACCAGCAGAAATGGAACTAACGCCCTCCGATCAAACCGTTGCGCGTTTCCTCTATCAGAGCACTTTTGGGCCAACACCAACATTAATTGATGAGGTAGAAGAAGTCGGGATGGAAAGTTGGATATCTCAACAAATCTACCTTCCTGCCACCTATCATCAACCGCTCTATCGGACACCTTTTTCCAAAGGCGCACAATCCAATCGAGAAAACGCTTGGTATCAAATTGTTATTACTGCTGATGATCAACTCAGACAGCGCATGGCGTATGCATTAAGCCAGATCTTAGTGGTCTCTCGCTATGGCGGTGTTCTTTCCAGTAAGCCCACTGGTCTAGTCGACTACTATGATGTATTGATTGCTAACGCTTTTGGCAACTACCGAGATTTATTATATGACGTTTCCATTCATCCTGTTATGGGCAGCTATTTGTCCATGCTCGGTAGCGCAAAAGAGAACAACACGACGGGTGCATTACCTGATGAGAACTTCGCTCGAGAGTTGATGCAGCTGTTCACCCTAGGCTTGTATGAACTGAATATTGATGGCAGTAAAAAGCTTGATCGTACAACGGGTAAGCCTATCCCCACATATACCCAAACGGATATTCAAGAGCTCGCTCGAGCATTAACTGGGTGGAAAAATGCCGATTTAGCGTTTGTCGAACCGATGCGAGTCATCAACCACCGACACGATGGTGGCGAGAAACGATTGCTTGGTAACACAATTCCTGCTGGTTTAACTGCGCAAGAAGAGCTTTCAAAAGTGATCGATATTTTGATGTCTCATCCAAACATGGCGCCGTTTGTTTCTAAGCTACTTATCCAACGTTTTGTAACTTCGAATCCAAGTCCGGAGTACATCGCACGTGTTGCTTCGGTATTCAATAACAATGGCGAAGGAGAAAAAGGAGATTTAAACGCGGTCATTCATGCCATCTTGCTCGATTCTGAGGCTCTAGGCATGACAGATACCCCGCCAATAAAAGTGAAAGAGCCAATACTGGTCCTAACTAATTTTCATCGAGCAGCGGGTTT
Source organism: Vibrio diabolicus (assembly GCF_011801455.1). NCBI lineage: Bacteria > Pseudomonadati > Pseudomonadota > Gammaproteobacteria > Vibrionales > Vibrionaceae > Vibrio > Vibrio diabolicus. Next base: position 1,020,122 of record NZ_CP042452.1, read on the forward strand.
TACAATCAAATCTACACGTTACGAAGACGCTACTACGATGATGAATATCGCCAATCAAGGACCTCTTCGTTCTCCTTCCGTATTTAATTTTTACTCTCCTGACTACCAACCATCTAACGAGTTTACGGAGTCTGGTATTAGCTCTCCGGAGTATGAGCTACTGAACTGGTCCGTTTATACCGATTTGGTCAACTATATGTTGACCAGCTCTCGCAGAGGCGGCGGTGATTCCTACACACTCGATCTCGGCGAGTTCTATCTTCTTTTGGATGATCACGATGCCTTAGTCGAGCTGGTTAACGAACGCTTCTTCGCTGGAACGGCCTCGGCGGAATTAAAAAAACTCATGCTCACCGTGTTAGATGAATATCGTGAGGACTATGTGCCAACAACAAAGCTCGCTTTGGTGATTTTTACCGCCATTTCCGGCGATGAATTCTATATTCAGGATTAGGAGTGGATTATGGATATTTCACGACGACATTTTATAAAAAGCACTGCATCGATGGGCGCTTTAGCTTCGCTTGGTCTACCGGGTTATTCTCTCGCGGCGCCATCCAATGACTTTCGAGCATTGATATGTGTTTATTTAGCAGGTGGAAACGATGCGTTCAACACTGTACTGCCGTTGTCTGACGCGCACTATAACCAATATGCCAAAGTCAGAGGTGCTCTTTCTGTCGCTAAAGACGACATACTCCCTATCAATTTGCGTACCGCCGATAGCTCGGATAATCTGGTAGAACTTGGCTTACACCCCAAACTAAAGGCGCTGTCTTCAATTTTCGAACAAGGCGATGCCAATATCGTGCTCAATAGCGGCATTCTCAACCATCCCGTTACAAAACAAGCGATTGAGCTAGGTGAAGCGTCACTTCCCGAGCAACTGTTTTCCCACAATTCACAAACTGACGCTTGGTTACTTGGTGGTATGCAAGAATCTAGCAACTTGGGTTGGGCGGGCAGAATGTTGGACGTATTAACTTCTGAATCAGAAATAACCCCACTATACAGTGTGCACGGGAACTCGCTTTGGTTACGCGCGATGGAACACCGCCAAACCGTGCTGAAAAAGACCGTGCGGTTCAGCTTACCGCGGTTGATAACCCGCTATACAAGGGGATCTATGACCAACTGCTTTCTCATCAAACAGAGAATCCGTTTAGTGGTCACTTTAATTTGATGGTTGATGAGTCGATGATGATGAGCCGTGTGCTAAGCGAGCAACTCAATCATATTGATGACGCGCCGCTGTTCACCTCATCAACACTCGGCAAGCAGATGCAAACCGTCTATAAATTGATCGCAAGCCAAGATGTGTTAAAGCAACAACGACAAGTCTTCTTCGTTAAACACTCTGGCTACGACCTACACGATTCTCAATTAGTTCGACACCCCGTACTACTCGAAGATCTAGCAACTAACCTCTTAGCAATGTATCGTGCGATTGCGCGGTTGGGGCTAAACAAGCAAGTCACCTCTTTTACAATGTCTGACTTTGGTCGACGGATGACAAGCAACGGTAACGGCACCGATCACGGTTGGGGTGGTCATCAACTATTGATTGGAGGCGCGGTGAATGGTCAGCGACCTATCGGCACATGGCCTGAACTAGTATTGGGTGGAAACGATGACTATTCTCAAGGTCGACTCATACCCCAAATTGCAGCGGATCAAGTGGGCTCAACCCTCGCGCAATGGATGGGCGTGAGTGATAACGCGGCACTGGAATACGTGTTCCCGAATATCCGCAACTTCGCTAATTCAAACCTTGGTTTTATGTCTTAAGCTGCTTTAATAAGCTCTTAATTAACATGTCATGAAAAAGGGAGCATTTACGCTCCCTTCTCAATATCATTTCCGCTGAGTGTCCGTTACGCCTCGTCGCGACGGCGCTCGTTACACAGCTTAATGGCACGCTCAAGCAATTCTAGCGCGGATTGCTCACATTCAGGCAGAGCCGCATCACTTTCACCAATTGGCGTTACGCGGTCACCCCATTTCAATACTGCCGCACCCCATGTCAAACCTGCACCAAATGCAGCAAGAAGCATGTTATCACCTGGGTTAACTCGGCCTTGCTCTACCGCTTCACACAATGCAATTGGCACCGTCGCTGCAGAAGTATTGCCGTAGTTTTGGATGTTCACAAACGCTTTGTCGTGTGGGATCCCAGACAGGTCACACAAGGTTTGAATAATACGAATATTCGCTTGATGAGGAATAACAACGTCGATTTGATCGGTAGTTAACTGTGATGCTTTAAGCACGGTTTTCGCAGCTAGCCCCATGCCTTTTACCGCACGTTTGAAAATTTCTTGTCCTACAAAGTTGAAATCCCAGTAACCGTTGTCTTCCGCAAAACGGTCCATACAAGTACCAAACTTTGGTACGGAAAGAATATCGCGACCTTTAGCGTCACAACCAATTTGAGATTGCAGTAGACCCGTTTCTTTTTCTGTTCTTGATAACACAACGGCGCCCGCGCCATCACCAAATAGAACAGCGGTATCTCGCATGGCCCAATCGATGTAGAAAGACAATCTTTCCGCGCCAATAATGATCGCGTTGCGATAGTTACCTGATTGAATCAAACGTGTGCCCGTTTCAAGGCCGTAGACAAATCCCGTACATGCGGCATTTAAATCAAAGGCCGCCGCAGAGCGAATGCCCAAGTTCTGCTGTATTTTAGATGCGATGTTTGGAATAAGTGAATCCGGAGAACAAGTCGCCACAATGATTAAATCAACGTCGCTGGCGTCAACGCCCGCGCGCGCCAATGCGTGTTTGGCAGCAACGGTTGCCATGTCTGAAGTATTTACATGGCTAATACGGCGGTTTTCGATACCGGTGCGGGTACGAATCCACTCATCTGAAGTATCAAGGAAAGTGCTAAGATCATCGTTAGAGAGCACGGCAGGAGGAACACATTTCCCCCAACCTGTAATTTCAGCGTAGTAATTTGTCATCGCAGACCTATTTATTGTTGTATTTTAATAAAATTTCTTAGAACCTTAGGCTCAAATACAAACCTGCTCTGCGTTATTTCGGCAGGTTAAAAAATAAGTATACAAATAATGAGGCTGACTGGTAAGTCATGTTTTCATCAATACGTAATAAAGGAAGAAGTCATGTCATCGTTTAAAACTCGCTGCCCTTCATGCGGCGGTCTGAATCGTGTCCCTAATGAGCGTGTTGCAGAGTCTGCAACTTGCGGTAAATGTAAAAGTGCACTTTTTGATGGCGCGCCTATCGAAGGAACGCAAGATAACTTTTCTGCCCTATTACAAAGTGATACGCCTGTTGTCGTCGACTTTTGGGCCCCTTGGTGTAATCCGTGCGTCGGTTTTGCCCCTGTTTTCTCGGATGTCGCTCATGAACAAGCAGGAACGGCTCGTTTTGTAAAGATTGATACAGAAGCACAACAAGCGCTCGCTGCACAATTTGGCATTCGAAGCATTCCTACCATCATGGTTTTCAAGAACGGTCAACGCGTTGATATGATCAATGGTGCGCTACCGAAAAGTCAGTTTGATCAATGGTTAAATCAAGCACTTAATAAGTAATTCTCCACGCCAACCTCACTGGTAGGTTGGCGTTTTTATGCAACTTATCGACCTATCTATTTAACAAATATTATTTGTCGAAACGACTTAAATTAATCATTTTACTTGCCTAACTATTAGCCTCATATTCGCGCCGAATAACCCATAGATTTCATTTAACTTATAGGCGCAAAACAGTGGAAAACACAGTCGTTCCTGCAGCATCACCACGAGTTACAGTTCCAGTCGTCGCACTGTCTCTTTATGCGGTGGCTTCGGGCTATTTAATGAGCTTGATCCCTCTCATGCTCGGTGAATACAACATCTCAGCAGATTATGCGAGTTGGTTGGCGAGTGTTTTTTATGGCGGCTTATTGGTCGGCGCGATGTTTATTGAACGTGTCGTGCGTCAAGTGGGTCACCGTAAAGCGTTTATTGGCTGCTTAGCGGCATTCTCGCTAACGATTGTCACGCTACCCGTTTTTGCTAATGGGTTAGTGTGGCTTGCTGCTCGTTTTATCGCAGGTATTGCCGTTGCGGGCGTTTTTGTCATTGTTGAATCTTGGCTAATGTCTGGCGACGAAGCATCACGTGCAAAACGTTTGAGCTTGTACATGCTATCGCTTTATGGCGGTTCTGCATTAGGCCAATTTGGCATTGGTGTACTTGGCGTAAGTGGCGGTGTTCCGTTCATTGCAATCACAACGCTGATCCTAATGGCGATGTTGGTGCTGATGTTTATTGAGTGTGAACAACCAAAGAGCCATGAATCAACCGCTTTGTCATTTAAGCAAATTGCCAAGCTAAACCATGCTGCAATTATTGGTTGTGTTGTATCAGGTTTGACCTTAGGCGCGATCTACGGATTAATGCCTGTTGAGCTCACTAACCGTAAAATCAACCATCAAGACATTGGTACATTGATGGCATTAGTGATCCTAGGTGGCATGTTGGTTCAACCAATGGTGACCACATTGAACAAATACATGAGCCGCACAGTGCTAATGGCGTTCTTCTGTATTTTGGGTATTTTTTCGATCGGTTTGACCTTTATTTCATCGTCAGCCGTGGTATTAGCTGCTGCTTTATTCTTTTTAGGTGCAGCTACTTTTGCCTTGTACCCAATTGCGATCAACTTAGGTTGTGAAGGACTTGATGAGCGCTTTATTGTCTCTGCTACACAAGTCATGCTGTTCAGCTACAGCATTGGCTCTGTTGCTGGCCCGGTTGTGGCTGATAAATTTATGGGCCAAGAACATGGCTTACTAGGCTACTTGTTTGCCGCTTTAGTTGCGACTGGCGTATACATGCTACTTGCAGCGAGCAAAACTAAGCAGCGTATGGCCGCTGGCCTCTAACCACGCAACTTCTACTCAACGAAAACGAGGGCATGTCGCCCTCGTTTTTTATTCTTCGCGTTTTTGTTTAGATAAACGTTTGTGACGGTTTGACGCGTTCGCTGCAGGTTTTTCCGGTACCGTGCGCTTTTCATGAAGTAAATGACGAACCGCCAAGATGGGATGTTTCAGTAGCATTCTGGGGCCAGAGTAACGCATCACCAAACGCATTTGCTCTTTCGGGTCCGGTTTATAACAGTGAATCGGACACTTGTTACACGTAGGTTTATTCTCTCCATAAGGACAGCGGTCAAGACGAACTTCTGCGTATTCAAGCAGCTCACGACATTCTGAGCACAAGTCACTTTTTGTTCCATGGTGATCGTGACAGTAAACCTCTACCATGGCTTTTACCGTCTTAAATTCAGTGGCGAGCTTGCCAAGTAAAATATCGCTCATGAGCTTCCAAAAATCACAACGTCATTGTGTAAAGTTCTAACGTTCGACCATTATCGTATTGCTGCTCAACTCGTTCAAACTCAAAGCCCAGTTTTTTGAGCAAACTTATACTACGAATATTGTCATTGTTGGTGATGGCAGCCAACTTATCGAGTTTCATTTCCCCTCGAGCATATTCCAGCACCGCGGTTGCCGACTCGACTCCGTAGCCGCAACCATAAGCAGAAGGTAAAAAACCATACCCAAGATCGTAGTGTTGCAATTTGTCACGTTTAACTAGCCCACAAATACCGATCGGTTGTCCATCGTCTTTTTTCTCTACTACGAGTAAACTCACGCCTTTAACTTTTTGCATGCGTAGCATGTTTTCTTTTATATAACGCGCCGCTTCATATTCAGTACGAATTTGTTTATCTCCGACAAAACGGTAAAAGTCTGGGTGGTTATAAAGTTCTAATATGAATGGTGCATCATCTACACTCACAAGACGTAATATCAAACGTTCAGTGATCAGTGTTTTCATTTTGACTCCATTAAAACGCGAGAGATGATTGGGCATAGAAACGTACTTGAATCTTGCGACCGACGTAATGGCTTATTTAGTTGTAACTTGATAAAAAAATAACTATCCTGCCCCGCTAAATTAAAGGACCACCACCATGAACCGCAAGAAGAAAATCAATCAGATCTTAAAAGCGAAGCAGAAGAAGCACAACGCTAAGCTACATAAGAGCAATAAGCCGCGTTATATCTCCAAAGCTGAACGTGCAAAAATGGAAGCTGAAGAGCAAAACCAAGCCTCGGAAAGCACGGAAAATGTTGTAGACACAGTGCCGACAGATCAAGCCTAAAAGAAAAGCCGCTTTATGCGGCTTTTTTTGTTTATTGTACGGAGAGAATTGACTTTAATATTCAACACTGTAGTTCAGTGTGAATGTGCGACCTCTTCCTTTGTAGTCGTAAGCTGCTGCATCGTAGTGTGCCGCATAAAGAATCTGCGCACGTTGACCCCAAGCGGTTGTGTAGTCTTCGTCAAATAGGTTTTGAATACCAAAGCCTAACTGCCCAACAGGTAGTGTTACATTACCCAGAAGATCAAACGTGGTGTAGCCCTCCAACTTATTGTTGGCGTCATCTTCGTAATCAAACATCGTCTGACTTTGTAGACGAATTGAGTACGAATCTTGGTAGTATGCAGCCCATGCATTAGCCTTAGACGTACTGGCTTTACCTGCGCTCAAATCTTCCCATTTACCATCGGTTTTCAGCTCAGAAACTACGTAGTGTCCTGATGCCCCTAACAGGATATCGCGGGTCACCCAGTAATTGATGTTTGCTTCTGCACCGTAAACACGCTGCTCGTCGTCAACATTCGTAATCAACAACGTTTTTCTATCATACTTGATGGAGTTGTCGGAAAGCGAGTAGTAGCCTGCCGCCTGAAGCGCAAGAGAGTTGGTATCAAGACGGTAACCGATCTCATAGCTGTCCGTTTTAATACCTGACATTTTTGAGTCAGATACATTAATGCTGTTGTTCAACGCATAGTGCCCGTTTGCATCCACAGCGTCATAGCTGCCTTGACCATAGTACTTCGCAGGGTCAGCAAGTTCGAAACCTTGGGAGAAATTTGCCCAAAGTTGAGATTCATCATTAAGCTGATAAATGGTGCCCAAATTAAACAGACTTACAGAGTAGTCGGTGCTACCACCTGGTACCGCATCCGCTGACACCCCCTTACCCGAGGCAATCTTCTTTTGTACGCTATAGGCAACAAAGTCATCAATCTTGTTGTCCATGTATTGATAGCGGTAGCCTGCTTGAACGGACCAATCTTGATTAATTTGATAGTCACCTTGAACAAACATTGCGTAAGACGTTACATCTACACCTGGGTAACGACCAACTTCGGCGTACGTTTTATTAATCAAGTTTCCAGAGTTGTTTGCAATGCTTGGATCGAATAGAGCTTGATTGCTCTCAAAACGGTCTAAATACGCATCAACACCATAAACAAGGTTGAATGATTCCCAGTTTTTTGCCAGTGCCAAACGTCCAGCAAAAACCTCTGTCTTTTGCTGAGAAGCACCTTGGTAATAAGGAGTAAACGTTTGGTCTTCACTTCGGTAAGACAACTCGCCAATCAGTTGATGGCCGAATACGCTGTCGTGAGCGTAGTTCGCACTTAAGAGAACTCGCTCTGTACCGTGTTCACGATCGGAATCGAATCCCTCTCGTACATCAACAAATTTATTGTTAACAATGTACAAGCCGTATGGCGAATCTTGCTGGCTGTCATAGTATTGTGCGACAAGGTTTAACTTGCTGGCATCGGAGATTTGAATCTCTGTCGATCCCATCACATCAAGCGTCGAGTTGTATTGCAGAGAACCTTGGGAAATATCTGGCGTGACAATGTCGCCATTTGCGTCAAATGCACCTTGTGTCTCGGTGTACACAACCGAACCTCTAGCGGCAACTCGATCGTTACCACCGGAAATAGACTGCGCTAGTTTGTAATCAAAGTCATCGCTGCTGTTAAAACCTGTAGTGCCACTCACGTAGGATTCAAACGACAAGTCATCGGAGTAAGCTTTCTTGGTGATAATGTTGATAACACCACCTGTAGCGCCAGCCCCATAAATGGAGGTTGCACCAGATAGTACTTCAATTCGCTCGATGTTGAATGGGTCAATTGCATCAAGCTGACGACTAATTGGGCGAGAAGACTGCAGTGAGACTCCATCAATCATCACCAACATCGCTCTGCCACGCAGGTTCTGGCCGTAGTTAGTTCGACCACCCGTACCAACGTCTAGAGAAGGGATGGTTGCAGAAAGAATGTCACCAAGTGTCTTGCCCGCGCGATATTGCTGAGCAATTTCCTCTTGCCCTACAAACCAAACCGTTCCTGGAATATCAGAGATCGATTTCGGCATCACACTGCCCACGACCACCATTTGTTCATCACTTGGTGTTGATGTTTGTTGAAGTTCTTCCGCAGCTATTGAGCTAACTGCGTATCCACTGCTCATCGCAAGTACGATGAGATTAAGAGAAAACGTCCTTTTTATCATTGTATTTATCTTTTTGTTGTCAACAAGAGCATGCAATGATACTTATTCTCACTCTCAAATCGAGCACTGTTACATAAGTTAACCAAATGTTAATTAGAATTACGCTTGCTCATAAGCTGTCGATTTTTTTCTAAACGAGGACAATCTTCACAAAGCTTTCTGCCTTCACACTTATAGACTAAACAACAGCTTTTTCTGACCAATTTTAGCGGCTGATCCAGTGACGTCTCATAAAGTGAATGACTACTGTTGGCATCTAAACCCAATGCCTGTAACCACAAGATGGCATGCTCACGCAATGTCGTGTTGGTCATTTGCGGAAAACGCTGTTGAAGACGAATCAAACAAGCCATGATCCCATCCGACATCAATTGATGAGTGAAACCTGGGCGAATGCGCGTCCATTGACTCATTTCTTGTTGGTAGAAATCGAACAACTCTCGAATTTGACGTCCTGCCTCTTTTATTAATTCTTCTGGCTTACCATGTATATGTGTTTCGTCAGCGAATCGATATCCAGACACAAAACAAGGCTTGAGGTGCTGCGCCATCTCACGAATGTTTGGCAACGTGTGGAAACCGTAAATAGAAATGAACGCAACATAAACAGGCTGCCAACACAACAAATCCCACGTTCTCGTCAACCAATACGCTTTTCCCGCTTCCGGATGAGCCTCAGACAACTGTTGGTAAAGGCCTTGAATGATCGGATTGATATCATTTTCGATATGAATAACTTCTTGCCCTATTTCGCCAATATCACCGTGCAGGTAAGGCGTAATCTCACTCGAAGTTTGAAATAGTTGCGGGAAAAATTGCTCAGACATGATGGTTTATTGTTGGTGTAGTCATTCTGACACCTTTATACCCAAGCACTAATCGCAATGCAAACTATTATCTTTTGTGTTCACATAACAAAAGCCTATTCTCATCTGTGGTCTCTGTCTCTATTTTCAAGCTCTTTGCGCCCGTAAGGTCTGCTTACGTATGCGATGAATAGCAACAAACTCTTAAACCTCTTCGCATTTAGCGCTGACATGATCGCAAAAATACACAGCATAAAAACACCCTGATAAAACTGTGTTAACAGTTTCCCTGTTTAGCGTGAGTTATTGCCAATAATTGAATATTGCTGTTTCTTATCCAAAGGAGTGTGAACAACATGAAGTATTTTCTTTCTGAATATCGGGACAATGTAATTAAGTAATTTGGCTATATAGCCCCCTGTTTTGAATAAGGAAATCCACATGTTGTATCTTGAGTTTCTATTTTTGCTCGTGATGCTGTATATCGGCTCACGTTATGGTGGTATAGGCCTTGGGGTCGTATCTGGTATTGGTTTGGTGATTGAAGTCTTCATCTTTAAGATGCCGCCAACCTCCCCTCCTGTCACCGTTATGTTGATAATCTTGGCAGTGGTAACATGTGCATCCATTCTTGAAGCGGCTGGTGGTTTGAAATACATGCTGCAAGTTGCCGAACGTGTGCTTCGTAAAAACCCAAAACGCGTCACCCTCATCGCTCCTTTTGTTACTTACTTTATGACCTTCTTGCTCGGCACAGGTCACGCGGTTTACTCCATCATGCCAATCATTGGCGACGTTGCACTGAAAAACGGCATTCGTCCGGAACGTCCAATGGCAGCCGCTTCCGTCGCTTCGCAAATCGCGATTACGGCCTCTCCAATTTCAGCGGCAGTCGTTTACTACTTGGCACAACTCTCTGATATTCAGCACGAGATCACTCTGCTTTCTATTCTGCTCGTTACTGTACCTGCAACGCTATTCGGTACGTTGCTGATGTCACTTTACAGCCTAAAACGCGGTAAAGAACTGGAAGACGATGAAGAATACCAAGAGCGTTTAAAAGATCCGGTGTGGCGTGAAAAGATCCTCAACACCACTGCAACGTCTCTTGATGAAGTGCTACCAACAAGTGCTCGTAACTCTGTGTTGCTGTTCATCGCGTCTATCTTGGTTATCGTCGTTATCGCGATGTGGCCGGACATTCGTACCATCGTGGATGGCGCGAAACCAATCAGCATGGCCGTTGTGATTCAAATGATGATGCTCTGCTTCGGCGGTATCATTTTGCTTGCAACCAAAACTGACCCACGTGACGTACCAAACGGCGTAGTATTCAAATCAGGTATGGTGGCTGCCATTGCGATCTTCGGTATCGCCTGGATGTCAGATACTTACTTCCAATACGCAATGCCTCAGTTCAAATCTGGCATCGTTGAGATGGTAACCAACTACCCTTGGACGTTCGCGCTTGCGTTGTTCATTGTATCGGTTGTGGTGAACTCTCAAGCAGCAACGGCTCGTATGATGCTGCCTGTTGGTCTTGGCTTGGGTCTGGATCCTGCACTGCTTATCGGCCTAATGCCTGCGGTATACGGTTACTTCTTTATTCCGAACTACCCTTCAGATATCGCGACAGTGAACTTCGATACGTCAGGTACCACTAAGATTGGTAAGTGGTACTTCAACCACTCATTTATGTCGGTAGGTTTGATTGGTGTGATTGGTGCTTGCTGTCTGGGCTACTTGTTAGGACAAATGATCATTCCTTCATAATTAGCCAAATCAACAATAAATTAGAGGCGAGTCATTGTACGTTAGCGTACAGCCTGAATGACTCGCCTTTTCTTTGTCACGTTAGTGATTACAATAAGAAGTCATCATCAACCGCGACAAAGTTATCGGCACAATCAATCAGAGTTTGGGATGTTAGCTTAGGCACACCATAAACAGTCACCGTTTTATTGAAGCGCTGCTGAATTCGTTCCACCAGAAGACTAAAGTCCCCATCTCCAGAAACGAGAATCACTTCCTCAACTTCAGGGGCAATTTCAATCGCATCAAGAGTAATACCGACATCCCAGTCGCCTTTCGAGCTGCCGTCACGACGCTGAATATAGGGTTTAAGCATTACCTCGAACCCAACACCGCGTAAAATGTGATGAAACTGACGCTGTTTTGGATCGTTACTCGCGATGGCATAAGCACGAGCACTCACCACCTCTTTCCCTTGCGTCGCAACATACCAAAACTGGTTGTAATCAAAATTACTGCGATACGCTTCGCGACAGGTGTAATACACATTCTGTACATCAACCAAAATGGCGATCTTTTGTTTTCTTTCCGAATTCATCTGTTTCTACGCTTGATTTATTTGCTGCCTACCCTAAGTCAGTTTTGGTAAAAGCACAATGAGCCAATTCCACTAAACTTAACGTATAAACGGTATTTGGGTTTCTAGGGGAACTGTCATGGGCGGAAAGTTACTAGTGATACTACTTTCTTGTATCTTGTCATCGACAGCATTCGGTTATCCAGCACATTCAAAGTACTGGCCGCATCGGAGTGTGCTTTACTTCGCTCCAGAAAACGATGAATACGTTAAACAATTCTTACTAGAAACACTCATGAATGAGTGCGAGTTGGAAGACAGAGATGTGGTCACATTAGTCATTACAGAACAAGGCTATACGTCTCCAGCTTGGCTCAAAGAAGAGTTTGATTTGAAAATGCTTGCCAAGCTGTATGAAATTGAAAAAGGCTCACATACCGCAATTTTACTTGGTAAAGATGGTCAAGAGAAATACCGATGGGGCGCAGAAACAGATTGGCCATTTATCAACAATTTGATTGATCAAATGCCAATGCGTAAGCAAGAAATGCAGAGACGTCACAGCCCCTGCAAAATCTAACCATTAGACGAACTTATTTTCTAAACCAGTCTAGTTTGTTGTGCAACTGAGTCACGCTGCCAACGACGATCAACGCTGGACTGATCGCCTTCTCAGCCATTTCAGAAAGTTCGTTCAGTTTTCCTTGGAACACGCGCTGCTCTGGGCGCGTACCGTTTTCAATAATGGCGCATGACATCTCAGGATCTAACCCATGAGTGATCAGCTTATCCATAATATGGCCGCTTTGCTTCAACCCCATATAGAACACAAGTGTGTTGTTGGATTGCGCTAGTGAATGCCATTCAATCTCACGACCATCTTTTTGTACATGACCAGTGATAAATTGAACGCTTTGTGCATGGTCGCGGTGTGTTAATGGAATACCAGCATAAGCCGTCGCGCCCGCCGCCGCCGTAATACCCGGAACCACTTCGTATTTGATGCCAAATTCGGCTAGTTCTTCTAGCTCTTCACCACCACGGCCAAAGATAAATGAGTCCCCACCTTTTAGGCGCACAACGCGTTTACCTTCTTGCGCTTTCTGCACCAAGATTTGGTTGATTTGATCTTGAGGCACACAGTGAAAATCGAGCTTTTTCCCAACATAAATCATCTCTGCTGATGCATGCGCCAACTCAAGAATATCTTTCGATACCAAACGGTCATACACCACAACTTCAGCCGCTTGAATCGCTTTCAAACCTTTGACCGTCAGTAAATCCGGATCGCCAGGCCCAGCACCAACAAGAGAAACAAAGCCGCTGTTTAAAGATGAGTTCGCAGTAGTCATATCAACGCCTATCGGAAAATTGGGATATAAAGAGTAACACTCACTTAATTGGCTTAGGGTTCAAACTACCCCAAGGAGTTATTATTTTTTATAGCTAAATCAATACAATATCTATCGAAAGTTAAATGAGTTGAATAGCCCTACCCACCAAAGGTAGGGCCAAATAAAGCGGTTTATTTTGCGATTGCAGGTTCTGCAATAACGTCCTCTTCAACACTTAGAGAAGGCGCTGTTTTCGCATGAGTTAGGTACAGTGGTAGACAAGTCATGACAAGACCACCGATGATGTTACCTAGAATGGTTGGGATTAAGTTGAAGTTCAACCAAGTCGCGATACCAAAGTCCGCACCTAAAATCATACCTAGTGGGAATAGGAACATGTTTACCACAGTGTGCTCAAATACGAGTGCGAAGAAGATGAAGATTGGGAACCACATCATCGCTACACGACCAGATACTGAACGTGCCGTCATGTTGCCGATCACGCCTAGGCACACCATTAGGTTACAAAAGATAGCGCGAACAAAACACGTGATCCATCCGTCCATGCCCATGTTTTCGAAACCAAGGCTACGGGCAGTCGATACAGCGACAAACTTCTTCGCTACCGCGTTCAATTCTAGAGAGAAGTTACCGGTTAGAGAGATAGCCACTAGGTAAGCCACTATTAGAGAACCAATCAGGTTACCCAAACCTACCAATCCCCAGCAACGGAAAATACGAGCCCAAGTGATACCCGGACGGTTAGCAAACTTAGCCAAAGGCGCAAGGCCAAAAACACCTGTGACAAGGTCGTAACCCATCACACTGAGAATCACAAAGCCCACAGGGAAAACAAGCGCCCCCACAAGGCCAATGCCTGTTTGTACAATCGCGGTAATAGCAACCACCACTGCAAGAGACAGAATAACGCCTGCCATCGTGCCGCGAAGCAGAAGATCTCGAGTGCTGGTATTAATTTTCGCTTCACCCACGTTGATCATGGTTTGCACGAATTCAGCAGGTTTAAAGTCTGTAGACATGAATGTGTCCTTATTCAAAATTGAAAGTTAAAAAGTTAAAAAGTTAAAGATTGAATAGAGAAAGGCTTCCAGTTGACACCCACTGCTGTCGACATCATCTCGCTTCCCTGTTCCCCCAAGATGACGCTTGGAAAGCCTTTGTCTATTGAATCTAAGTACTCGGTGCATTCCCTCCCCTTAAGGAGGAGGGAATGCAAACCAAGCTTATGCAGAAATTTCTACTTCACCGTTGGTTACGCGCGTTTTGTACGCTTTCACGTTAAAACGCTCGTCTTCCATGCACGCACCTGTTGCCAGGTTAAAGCGTTGCTTTTTAAGTGGGCTTGCTACCCAAAGTTCGCCTTGGTGCTCACAAATCAAACCGCGAGAAAGCACGTTTGATTGGAAGAACGGGTCTGTGTTGCTGATCGCCAGCACTTCTTCTGCTTGTGTTGGGCGGAATACCGCAACTTGCTTACCATCAACCAGTGCACAAACACCCGTGCCCGGTACGATGTCGCTGATTTGGCAAATCTTTTCAAATGACATAATCAACCTTCCCTTATGCTTCAGTGATCGCTACGTGTAGGATGTCGCCTTTCGCTTCAGGGTGTTTTTCCGTGAAGGTTGCTGGGCGGTGCTGTTCGCGCTCTTGAACAAACACAACATTGTCATCGCGCTTGTCAGAGTTGATGAAGTGTGCGAAACGAGTCAGTTGTGATTCGTCATTGATGGTTGCAGTCCACTCACATTCGTACTCATCTACAAGCTTCGCTACGTCTGCTTCTAGTTGAGCGTTAATGCCAAGTTTGTCTTCAACAATCACTTCGCGTAGGTAGTCAACGCCACCTTCCATGTTTTCTATCCAAACGGATGTGCGTTGTAATGGCGCAGCTGTGCGGATGTAGAACATCATGAAGCGATCGATGTACTTGATTAGCGTTTCTTTATCTAGGTCGCTGGCTAGTAGGTCTGCGTGACGAGGTTTCATGCCGCCGTTACCACAAACGTACATATTCCAACCTGCGTCAGTCGCGATAATACCAAGGTCTTTACCTTGTGCTTCCGCACACTCACGAGTACAGCCAGAAACACCGAACTTCATCTTATGAGGCGTACGAATGCCTTTGTAACGGTTCTCGATGTAAGAACCTAGACCAACAGAATCTTGAACACCGTAACGACACCAAGTTGAGCCAACACATGTCTTCGCCATACGAAGTGCTTTTGCGTACGCTTGACCTGTTTCGAAACCAGCGTCGATAAGCTTGCGCCAGATCTCTGGAAGATCGTCTTTTTGAGCACCGAACAGACCAATACGTTGAGCACCGGTTACTTTGGTGTATAGGTTGTATTCTGCAGCAACGTTCGCTAGTGCACCCAGTGCTTGAGGTGTAACTTCACCACCCGCCATACGTGGGATAACAGAGTAAGTACCGTCTTTTTGGATGTTACCTAGGAAGTTATCGTTCGTGTCGTGAAGCTTAACCAGTTGTGGCTTAAGGATGTGCTCACCCCAGCAAGAAGCTAAGATAGAACCAGCCAATGGTTTACAAACTTCACAACCGTAACCTTTACCATATTTCTCTAGAAGCTCATCAAACGTTTTGATCTCTTCAATGCGGATTAGGTGGAACAACTCTTGGCGTGAGTATGCAAAGTGTTCACACACGTCGTTCTTCACTTCGATGCCAGATTTAGCAAGCTCTGCATTTAGAACAGAGGTCACTAGAGGAATACAACCACCACAGCCTGTACCTGCGCCAGTCACTGCTTTGATGTCGCCCAATGTATGGTGACCATCAGCAACCGCTTGAGCGATCTTGCCTTTGGTTACGTCGAAACATGAACAGATCACTGCGCTTTCTGGTAGTGCATCCGCACCGAGTGCTGGTTTCTCAGCACCTGCGTGTGCAGGAAGGATCAAGGCATCTGGATGCTCTGGTAGGTCGATTTCGTTCAACATCAATTGAAGCAGATCGCCGTAGTCAGATGTATCACCCACCAATACCGCACCGAGCAGTTTCTTGTTGTCTTCAGAAACGATAAGACGTTTGTAAACTTCTTGCTCTTCGTTTTGATAAACGTAGCTCTTACAGCCTTCAGTACGACCATTCGCGTCACCGATTGAACCTACTTTTACACCAAGAAGTTTCAGCTTCGCAGACATGTCAGCGCCTTCGAATTTGCTTTCTGTGTTACCTAGTAGGTGATCAACGGCAACCGTCGCCATCTTGTAGCCAGGAGCAACAAGGCCGTAGAACATGTCGTTCCAAGACGCACATTCACCAATCGCGTAGATGTTCTCATCAGAAGTCTGGCAGTGGTCGTTGATGGCAACACCACCACGAGGGCCAACTTCTAGCTCCATTTGACGAGCTAGTTTGTCTTGTGGACGAATACCTGCAGAGAATACGATGAAGTCTGTTTCTAGCTCAGTGCCGTCAGCAAAACGCATAACATTGCGTGCGTTTGTGCCTTCTGCCGCAATCTCAAGCGTGTTTTTGCTGGTGTGAACGTTCACGCCCATACGCTCGATCTTTTGACGAAGTTGGTTACCACCAGCAAGGTCAAGTTGCTCAGCCATCAGCTTTGGTGCGAACTCAACAACGTGTGTTTCTACACCCAATGCTTTTAGTGCGCCTGCCGCTTCAAGACCTAGAAGACCACCACCGATAACCACGCCTGATTTGCTGTTTTTCGCACACGCTTCAATCGCTTTTAGATCTTCGATCGTGCGGTAAACAAAACAGTCTTTGCTTTCATGACCTTTGATAGGCGGGACAAATGGGAATGAGCCTGTAGCAAGAATCAGCTTGTCGTATTGAACTTCACGGCCAGTGCTTGAGTAAACAATGCGGTTTTCACGGTTGATGTTAATCGCGCGTTCGCCGATCAGCATATTAATACCGTGTTTCTCGTAGAAGCCTTCTTTTACTAAAGAAAGTTCATCTGCAGTATGGTGAGAAAAGTAAGAGGAAAGGTGCACACGGTCGTATGCGACACGAGGTTCTTCACAGAAAACGGTAATCTCCATATTAGAGATATCAGCTTTCTCGACTAAGTCTTCAATATAACGGTGCCCTACCATACCGTTACCGATGACTACTAGCTTCAACTTGCTCATTATAATTCCTAAGGGTTAGGTTCTTATCACTGAGCTCATTGTTAATTGTGAAAGAAAATTAATACATGATGTAAATCAATTACAATTTCAAACTACCCTAAAGGGGTAGATGAACGTTTTTATCTTGATATTGAAGAATAAAAGGTAATTTATTAACGGATGTTGGTAGTTTTTACAAAATGAGATAACCGCAGTCATGCTCACAAAGGGCTATACAGTTTTGGCTTTTACAGAATGGCAATGATTGTCGAGTTAAACCACGCTAACGATAAACCCAGCTTTGTTTAAAAACAAAGCATTCGTTTTAACCTAGCCGTTTCAAGGCTATTAAAGATGAACAACTGAAGTGACTGAAAGTTTTAGAAAAATCAAGTCTCACAACAAAAATCTTTTACTAGCTAAGTCGCACTATAAAGACTAGAATCTGATTTAGTTCATATGGAATAAAATCCATATGATTGATACCGTAATTGACATATAGAGTGCCGTCCCATGTTTGTGAGGCGGCCTTTTATTTGGGAGTCATAAAATGTCAGAAAACAATTCTATCTACATTTCAAGCTTAGATATGAACCGAATCACGGCTTTGTTGGATAAAATGCCAAACATCGCGGCGGAGCTTGTTGAGCTAGAAGCAGAGCTAGACCGTGCGACGGTTCTTGAGCCAGAACAAATGCCAGATAATGTGGTCACGATGAACTCAACTGTAGAGTTTAAATTTGCAGGTGAAGATAGAACCATGACAAAGACACTGGTTTATCCATCTGAGCTGAAAAGCAGTGATGATATTTCCATTTTTGCGCCCGTAGGCAGCGCACTGATCGGTTTGTCTGTTGGTCAAAAACTTGAATGGCCAATGCCAAATAATCAAGTGAAGACAATTGAAATTGTCGATATCACCTACCAGCCTGAGCGTTGTGGTGCACTAAACCGCTAACCCTCAGTAGTCCCGGTGCAAAGGCCTCATTTATGACTTTGCACCAGGAGAGCCCCTCGCTTATCCCCTATTTCCTTCTTTGTTTTTCCAAGCATTTACTTTGCTGCTCTTAAGTAACATCACCGATTCTTTATTATTTACCGCATATTCAATACTTATATCTCCAAGCTCAATCATAGAAATTGCAAAGTATTTTTCGTATATTGTCGCTCCGAAAACGACGTAAATTATGCGCAAAATGGAAGAATATCTAACTCGAATTGCCTGCTTAGAAAAAGAAAATGAAGAGCTGAAGCGGAAGAATGCGCGACTACAAGAAAAGTTGAATGCTGCACTCGACAGTAATGGACTGTGTTTGTGGGAGCAGCATATTCCTTCAGGTACTTTGACGATATTCAATATGCAGTGGGGCAAAATGCTAGGTTATCAGCCCCATGAGTTAACCGCGACGGTTGAAACGTGGAAAAACAATCTCCACCCTGAAGATTATGATCTTGCGGTGGGTGCATTTGAAGATCACCTAGCTGGCAAAACCGACCTTTATGAGGTAGTTCATCGCATGATTCATAAAGACGGCAGTGATAGTTGGGTCTACGATCGAGGGCGCATCGTCGAGTATGGTTCTGATGGCGAACCACTACGCATGATGGGCACTCATATCGATATTACAAAAGAAAAGCGATATGAGCAGCAACTGGCTAAGTTAGCTTCGAGTGATCCATTGACCGGACTGTTAAATAGAAAAGCAATTGAGGAAAACTTTAATCATCAACCTCAAACCAAGCCGTCTCAGCAGTCTGCCTTAGTGTTTGTTGATATAGATAATTTTAAAGCAGTTAACGACCAGCTAGGCCATCATACTGGTGATACTCTCCTCATTAATATCGCCAATAGCTTAACAGAGCTTGCGCCAAGCAAGTCTCAAGTCGGACGCATAGGAGGAGATGAGTTTGTCGTTTTAAGCTCTTATTCAAATCAAGAAGAAATATCTCAACTTTGTGATCGACTCTTAAGTTCCATCATTCCTGCGATAAATCAGGACTTAAATAAAGTAACGATTGGAATGAGCATCGGTGTTTGTCTATTTGATAAAGGAAAACAACAGTTTAATGAAGTTTATCAAAAAGCCGATCATGCAATGTATGAGATAAAGAAAAATGGCAAAAATGGCGTTGCCTATATCCAGATATAATAAGTCTCTTGTTTTTTGAAATTAATATTTCTTTAATTTGACAATTTTCTCCATGGGATTGATAGCGTCTTATTTTTAATAAGTAATTTATATAGGAAACAAAAGAAATAACAAACAATTAAGAGTGTTGCATACTACACGGTGTAATATTACTACTGTCTTTGTAACTACTTTTGTTGCATACAATATTATTTCTTATTATTTTTATAAAAACCACCAGTAAAAAGTAGTTAAACATTATAATTCATGAAGTTATAAAAACCGAAATACATGGTTGAATTTTAACCACCCCTTCTGCTAATATCTCGCCTCGTGTTTAAAAGTAATAAACACACACAAATATAAAACAAACTTTATAAAACATAATGCACACTTGATAATTACTGGTTCTATTTGGGTAGAGCTCGGTATTTATTTTATTTAAAACATTATGAATTTGTAATTTCATTTAATATCAAAATATTAAGTAGGTATATAAATTGAAGAAGGTCATCCTCCCTCAATTGGGCTTTGTTGCGTCAAATTTACGCTTGCTAGCTCTTGGCTTTGTAACCCTCGTGTCAGCATATTCTTTTTCATCAGAGGCTTATGCTGAGCAAGTGGCTAGTGGTGAACAAAAAACATTAGTTGTACTCGTCAATTTCCAAGAAAACCCTCAAGAGATCCCGATCTCTAAAGAAGACGCCCATCATGTTGTTTTTAATACCGTTAGCGACTTCTATTCGCAAATGTCCCAGGGGCAACTTTGGCTATCTGGTGATGTTGCTGGAACATTCACCTTACCGATATCAAACCAAATTTGCGATGATGATGCTGTAGCAGCGGAAGCCAACAAAATGGCTGAAACTGCGGGATATCAACTATCAAACTATGACCGTTTTATCTACTTAACAACCAAAACTGGATGTGCATCAGAAGGCTCTGGTAGCCAAGGAGTAACTCCCTCTAGAGCGTCAATAAATGCGGTTTTCGAGCCTCGAGTTATCGCCCATGAATTAGGACATAATTTTGGATTGCATCACGCTTCCGCACTCGACTGTAAAGACGGTACGTTAGCTGGTGATTGCCGTGTCATAGAGTACGGTGATAGCTACGATACAATGGGTAACTACGACATGGGTTACTTTAGCGCCTTCCAATTGGAAAACTTAGGGTGGCAGACCTCCCCTGCTCAAATCATTTCTAGTGATGGTGTTTACTCTATTGATGCCTATGAAGACTTTGAAAGTACTTCATCAAAAGTTTTAAAAATCCCAAGAGGTACCGATCCAATTACAGGTCAGCGCCAATGGTTTTACGTTGAATATCGACAAGCTCTTGGCTACGACAGCTTTTTACGTGACCGTTCGTACATCGTATACCGCCAAGATGTGACAGAAGGTGTGGTTGTGCGCCTAGCGACAGACGGTGATCTTAAAAGTAGCCGCTTGCTACACATGAAGCCTGACTCCACTTTCAAACAATTATTTGGGAGTAATGACTGGGAAGACCCTGCTCTTCCAATTGGTGGAACGTTCACCGATCCAAAAACAGGCGTGTCGATTACTTTGGAAAGTGCTAATGGTCAAAACGCACAGGTCAGTGTCATATTTGGTGGTGAATCCGGGCAATGCGTTGCGACATCGCCTCTACTCTCTCTAACCCCACTATCAGGTTCTGATGCAAATGCTGGAGAAACGTTAGCGTATAATCTTAAAGTGACGAACCAGAATAATACAGAATGTGCAGACGCGACCTATACAACGGCTTTAAGCGTTCCTGACGGATGGAATTATGACGCAAGCGCCTTGACGGTTCCTTCCGGCATGAGTGCAGAAACGACGGTCATGGTTACGTCAAACAGCGATGCTCAGCCGAACTCTTACAGCATAACCGTTGACGTTATAGATGCTGAAAATGAACAATCAGCCGAAACCGAGCTATCTTACACAGTGTTGTCTGAGTCGACGTCACCACTTGAGGCGGTGAATGATAGCGTAACGATCAGTGATAAATCCGTCGTTCGCATCGAGCAGTTAAATAATGACTCGTTTGAACAATCGACCTCTCTTGCGATTACGGTCGCTAAGCCAAACAAAGGCAGCGCCCGTGTACTGAGTGATGGCTCCATTGAATACACACCTTCGAAGAAGTTTAAGAATAATGATTCATTTACTTATACGATCAGTGACGGTCAATCTTCTTCAACCGCGACGATTAGTATCACCTTACAATCGACTTCTGGTGGGAATGGTGGTGGAAACGGTAAAGGGAAACCGAACTAAATCAAGCAATTCAATATGAAAAAGCCTGGAGAATACTCCAGGCTTTTTATTCACAAGACGTCAATTAGTTGCTTGGTGCAGGACAAATATCACAGTCTGCAGAAGCTGTATTCGTCGCTTGAGTATTATCGATTTTCAAGAAACCAACCGCCGTCACAGTATCACGGAAAGATTGTGTTTCTGCATTGCTAAATGCCGTTGGGATATAACTACCAGTATAAGACTGACATTGATCCGAAGCGAGTTCGATATTATCCACTACTGTCACGTCATCAGAAGCATCCTCAGGCGTACCTGAGTCATCCACAACAGAAACATTCACTAAAGTAAGTCCAGGCGTTGTGTTACATACCATTCCCGAGAAGCTCACTTCAGCAATGATACCATTTTCAGTAAGCTTGAAGCCGCTTTCACATGACTTCGTTACACTAATCATTGGAGACAAGCTCAATGACTCACATGGATCACTTGCGGTATCAGTAATGGTCGCTTGGCCACCCGGAGTCGCAGCTGCTGTGACTTTCACCGTATTAGTTAGACCATTGCTTGTACTTTCAAAACTGCCGCTGTATGAAGCACTATCACCTGAAGCAATGGCACCTAAGCTATGTGTAGTACCTGCTTCTAAATCCTCTACAACAACATCGTATAGCGTACCAACACCATCATTAATCACGTCGCCGCTGTATGAGTAAACGTAACCATCTTCTGTATCATTCACGACCGCTTGATTACATGTTTTGGTGATATCAACACTACACAACTCAAAGTCACCAACCACGAAGTCTTTCAACTGAGCGGTAATACTGCTTGATGCTCTTGTTTCGGCTGCAAATGAGCTAAAACAGGTGTCTGTTTGTAGAAGTTCAGTAAGGTTTACACCACCTTCAAAGAAGGTTTCTGGAGGGAAGACATTTTCGACACCACTTTTTGGCGTATACGCCCATGGTGCAGGTGAGTCAGTTGTATTGGTTGAAGCACACACATCTTGCGCGCCTGGTGAACACAGTGCATTTGTCTTAACTTTCAAACGTAAGTTTGTCGCAGCACACTGACCATCTTGTGGATTATTGTTATCAGCTTTCGCACAAGTTGTGTCCCATTCAAGAACCAAAATTTCTGGCCCCTCATTTGCCCCTTGCAAATAATTCACCTGAATCAAAAGGTCGCCAGCAATATGTTGACCAGTGAATGTACCGTCTGGGTTTGTACTGACCGAGTCTTGATAAAACCAAAAACCTAAGAAGGCATCACCGCTGTTACCAAAACGGTCTGCACCAAAGGTGAGTACAAGGTCATTATTAATGTTGTATGCCGCTGCATACGCATGAAGAATGTCCCCTTTATCAAGTACCGTACCAGTCTTCCAACCAAGTTCCGGTATGTCTTTGATGTCTTTATTACCACCAGTAAATATTGTATCCGGTGTTGCCGTGTCATTCTCAAAGCTAAATACTAATGCTCCACCACTGTTTGGCGGCGTTGACCAGTCATCTGGAGCACCTACTCCAGAGTCATCTATCGCATTAGCATTTGCTTCTAACTCAAATACGCCATCTGTTGGTGTTGCAAATGCAGAGCTACCTATTAGCAAACTTGTAAATATTGCATAAAGAAAGCTCTTCATCGTATGCCAGATACCTGACTTACAAGAATTCATAACCTACTCCTTAGAACGCTTCTAAAGCTAGACGAAGGTCCCTATGTCATTAATTGCCTTTTAAGAAAGAGTGAAAGCGAGATACAACTTTCGTTTCGAGCTCGTATAACGCATAGAGCATGCCACTACTTAAGGTTATGATTTTATTAAACTAAATATTTTCAACAGCGAAGAGAATGAACAGAGTGTTCAATTTTAAAGAAAGAGAAAGAAAACAAAAGAGACAAAAAAACCTACGATAACAAAGATATATACGTGTTCTAGGATAATGTTACAGATTGACACTTTATTGTTTACACCTGTGACAGATGCGCAAAAGCGACGGTATTGAAACTGTCCACTATGAATATGAAATAGACGCTTACTCACCTACTCCCAATAATGTGAAGGTGATGTGTAACACCTGTTTGCATAGTGTTACATCCTTTACACATCTAATTGAATACTCATTTAACTAAAACATATTCAGTCGTTTAGCGAATAAGTTTTAGCTCAACCATTTATGAAAATATAAACAAACTGTTCACCCCTCTGTACAAAAATAAAAAATAATCAACAAATACAAAAGGTTAAATATGGAACACTCTATGCTAGTCAACTGGCGCAGTTTAACTCTGTGAGAAAACTATCACGTATGTGGGCTCAAGGACGTAGCGAGCCCACTTACACAAGGAGGTTTTATGAAAACCATATTTAACTCTTGGTGGGGCAATAAGAGTTACCGTTGTTCCACTTTATGTAGCCAGAATATACTTACAGCGATCAATATCAGCAGCATGTTTAAGCTGTTTACTTGGGTCATAGCGGTTAGCTTAGTGCTGAGCTCTCAAATTGTTTACGCATCCGCTGGCGACCCTTCAAGCCGAGGCGTGCAACCAATATTTGTTGAAGGGAATAACACCTGTCAACAATTACTTCCAGGGATCGATGGTTTGATAGAATACAAGCTTGAGCCAGTTACAGACGGCACTTTCGGTGATGGCATGCTTGAAGTGGTTATTGATCAACAACCTGGGGCAAAAACCTTCAGTTGGGATCAAGGTGATAGCCCTGTGATTATGCAAGCTATCTTCGTAAAAGGTGGTCCTGACGGAAACCTATATAACTACTTTACAGATGGATTATTGTATCAAGATGATGCCTTACTACATGCACCTGTGGGTAACAATGGTAGATACTATGGCTTAAGTCATATTTCATTCTGTTACACACCAGGCGTACCAGACATTAAAATCACTAAAACTTGTACATTTGGTGATGTTGTCAATGGTAACACTTTGAAATACAACTATAAACTCACTGTAGAAAACACCGGTGACTTTGCATTGTATGATGTTGTGGCAACAGACACTACAGCCGTTGACAACGATATGGCTGCTGGTGACCATGTGTTCAATTTAGCGATGCTCGCCGTTGGACAAACGCAAGAGTTTAATGGTTCGTTTATTATTGACCAAAACGGTATCACTAACTACGCAGAAGTAAGCGCAGCACTTGAAACTGGTGGTGGTGTTGCGGTTTCTGACAACGCAGATTGGGAATGCCCAAGCCAAAACATCCCTGGTTCATTGTCTCTAGAGAAAGACTGTAGTGTCGTCGTCGTGAATCGATTTGAAGATACTGGTATTAATGAATACGGTCTTCAAGTCAATTACAGTGGTAGTGTATGTAATACCTCCAATGTCACCATTGACGGCATTGTCGTAATCGACAACAAAGACTCGAATCCAATCCAGGTTGGTATGCTTGCGCCTGCTGAGTGTTACGACTTTACTGGTAACTACGAGCCAATCCCAGGAGATGGTGAAGGCCTTCCATTACCGGGTGAAGAAGTCAGAGCGTTTACAGATACTGTGGATGCGAGTGGTGAAACTATCTTCGGTAATGTTGTCGTAGAAGCGATAACAGCGTCTGCAGAATGTACGCTATGTCCAACTTGTCCAGAGCCTGTTAACTGCCCTGAATAAGGTCTACTTACAACTTAATAAAACAACGCCTGACGTTAACTCGTCAGGCGTTTTCTTTCGAACTATATCGTTCTATTTATTCTTACCTTTCCCATTGTTACCAGAGTTGCCAGAATCGCCACCAGATGAGGACTCTAACTTCACTGAGACCTGAGCGGTCGAGCTGCTTTGACCATCACCTATGGTATAGGTAAAGCTGTCGTTATTTTTGAATTTCTTCTCAGGTGTGTAACGCAGGGTGCCATCTGATAACAGCTCTAGTCGCCCCTTACTTGGTCTAGTAAAAGAAACCACGCTTGCAGAGTTTTGCTCTCCAACAACATCGTTTGCCATCACATCGATAATCACCGACTGTTTCGAAGACATAGTCACCTGATCATCAACAGCAACGAGCTCTGGTGATGGCGAGATTTCAGTGGTTACAGAGTAATTTACGGATGCTGCGGTTTGCAGACTTGAGTCCTCGCCGTGCGTCACGATCATATTCAAAGCATAGTCTTTATCACTAGCGTCCACCGAAGATACGACTGATATCATTACTTGTCCGGTTTCACCTGCTGCTAGCGTGATTGCATTGCTGCTTGCTTTCCAACCAGTTGGCACTGACGCGTTTACAGAAAAACTGCTCGCAGAACAATCTGCACTATCTTTGTTAGTAATAGTGACCTGATATTGAACCTCATCGCCGGCTGCAACCGAGTTGTTTGTTGCAGCTTTCGCAGTTACTGATGGAGCATTAACAGTACAAGTCCCGATATTACCGTTGTCAGAGCCGTCAAAGACAACGCTTACTTCGGCGATGCCGTTCGCTGCACTCACCAAACTCAATGTTACACCTGAGTCTGGGTCAGTATAGCTACCACCGACCGGCATAGATGGGTCAAACCAGTCATTTCGGCCAAAAACCGCACGATATTCAGAATCAGTTTTAAAGTGAAGCAGATTACTGCTGCGCCCATCGCCTTCTACAGCGCTTCGAATGATGATGCCATCCGTAACGTCCCCACGATAGAACGAGTAAGAACGAGCATCTAAAAAGTCGTCAAACCCAATAGACTGGCGGTATTCAATGTAAAACCATTTTTTTGCACCTGTAGAAGGATCAGTACCACGAGGTACTTTTATCGTAACTGGCTGATCACTAGTCGTCTCGTAATTCGCGATGGAGTAAGTACCATTTTGAGTAACTTCCAGTGTCTTTGAAGCGTGCTCTCCCTCTAGCCATCCTAGTCGCTCGCGCTGGAAAGTATTCAAATAGCCGATGTCTGGACCACCCATTACATCATAGGTATCACCGTACTCACGCAACGTACAGTTGTCTGAAAGCGTATGCTCGCCACAATCAAGAGCACGAGAGTGATGCAAACCAAAGTTATGTCCAAGCTCATGAGCGATGTTCATCGGAGAAAAATCACCATTGATGTGCGCGCGTGAAGGCATGCCATCAATAGTTGCCGATCCAGCGACACCACATGCCGTTTTTGTCATCAAGTAAACAATACGATCGTACTCTTCAAGCTTCACTCCCGCTGCGATGGCTTCTTGATCCGCTGCATCTTGAACAGCGGTAAAATCACAAACCTGATTAGACAACGGCAAATTAAACCAACCCACGACTTTCCCAGATAGCCACATTTGCTCAAAAGAGCTTTCACGGTAGAAGTCATTTACTGTGCCAAAGATTAGATTATTTGCCTCTGACAAAGTTAATGGCTGCTCATTTGGGTTTTCTTTGAAGTTCAGCAGGATAACCAATGTATTTTGCTGTCCCGTCGTACTTCCTGCTGCACTGGCGTAATGGATGCTCTGTAAACAAGCGAATATTACTAATAAAAATGACAACCCTTTATTTAGGATTGTTCTATTTATTTTAATATTTTTTATCACTGCTTCACCTAATTTTAAATTAATAACTAGTTCACCTTCCCGCCAATATAAGCAGAAATGGTAGGGTAAAATAATATAAATTTTAGGCAATAAAATGCCCTAGCCTATAAAGCCAAATATGTTCCTATATACATCAACATGGTTATAAAAGGATAACCACCAAAAATATAAGAGCCGGAATCATAGCAAAGCAACCGGTCAAAATTCAACCAGAGCGATAAGTAATTTAGGTTAAGTTTGTGTAATAATAAATTTGTCCATTTTTGTCAGTTACTTAAAATAACCTTATGATTGTTTTATATGAACAAACTTTGTATTCAACAATGACTTTAATAAATCACTTGCACTACAGCCAATTTAAATCATTAAAAATCAAACAAGTAGAAATTGAACTAAAACAACCTCAATTTCATCGCATGAAATTATAACCTTTAAATTCATTAACTTAATAACGAGTCATTCGAATAATATACCTCAACAACTCTTGAGTAATATTATCCATCTTTAATTGTTAAATTTACGTTAAATTAAAGTAGTGAAAAGTTTTTTGCTCACCTAGTTTTATACTCGATTAAAAGACAGACTGAGCGATACAGTGCAATATCAACTAGAGACATATAGAGAAACAAGCAGGATATATGTGCAACTTTATTTTCAGTATTGAACTAAAATCACGTGACAATATGACGCTATAGATAGCAATTCGGGAAAACTAGTTAAAGAATGATTAACTGATAATTGAGGTTGGTATTTGTACAAAAATTAATTATTCAATTAAAAAGTGTGTATTAGAATAGTTTGACAATACCAGATACTAAAAAACCGACACTAGGCCGGTTTTTAGAAATAGTGGAGGCGCCTCCCGGAGTCGAACCGAGGTCCACGGATTTGCAATCCGCTGCATAGCCACTCTGCCAAGGCGCCTTTCTGATTTTGTATCTCTGTCACCAAAGATTTTGATGGTGCCCCGGGCCGGACTTGAACCGGCACAGCGCGAACGCCGAGGGATTTTAAATCCCTTGTGTCTACCAATTCCACCACCAGGGCAACGCAATCATGCGATGGGTTAGACACCATCTGTCTCAGCGGCCTTTGCCGTGAGAACGAGGCGTACTTTAACGGATTAATTTATCTGGTCAACAAAAAATTAGTCTTTTTTATTCAAATGGTTAAAAAGCCAACTCAAACGAACAAAGGGCGATCATTTTGCTCACAAGAACATCAGCTTGTTTTGCTCTCGTTTACTTTGCTTCATCACTTAATGTCAACGAGGAATCGACAAGTCGCACAAATTGACAGTATGGGTATAAACTTAATTCGTACTGCAGGGGACAAATAAGCGCTCATCATGTTTCGAAAGTCATCATTTCAATTACCGCTACATACTGATTCCGAACTCGACTTCGTAGTGCCCTACTTCTTACTTACTGAATTTGATTATGCACGCTCTCTGGAACAGGGGATCGTCCATGACTTGGACCCTGAATATACACACCAGTATCGCGTCACACTAAGGCGCATACGCTCACTATGCGTGCTACTTCGCGAACTGATACCTCCTTTTGAACAGCGTATTTTGAAACCTCATTTAAAAATAATGATGAAGAAAACAAATAAGCTGCGTGATTTGGACGTATTTATCTTGGACAAAAGCCAATACATTGAAATGCTCCCAAACCACAAACCCTCTCTTGAGCAGCTTTTTGGCTTTATAGAATCCGAACGTGCTTACGAACAGGCAAAAGTTGCGCGTTGGCTAGCGACACAAGAATACACTATGCACTGCACTTTGGTCAGGAATAGTCTGCTGCGAAGTACAAAGCACGCACGAGTGGATAACAACGTACCTGCGTTACTCTTCGCAAGCCAAAAAGTCTCCGAACAATTTAAAAAGGTCGACAAAGCACGGCGCAAGATCTCGGACAAAAGTCGTGACAGCGTGATTCACTCGATGAGGATAAAGTGCAAAGCGCTGCGTTATTTGCTAGAAGGGTTTTCCGCACTCTACCCTTCCCCACAGCACAAAAACAACGTGAAACAATTAAAATTATTGCAAGACAAGCTCGGTGATTTTAACGACACTTCAAGTCAAATTGAATTTTTCACACAGATCAAAGAGGCAGTAAACCTCAATAAACAAGATCGTAAGACCCTGAAAAAGCTGCTTAACGTGCTTAATGAACATCACGATACTTCGCGCCAGACCATCTTAACGCACTTAGACCAATTTGAGGCTTTCATCCACGATACCAACACACAAAGTCTCTACCAGCACTAACCTAGGTTCACGTATTTTTAATATTCATTAATTACAGTCAGTCGTTAGGCTCCATAAAGAAAGATAACGTGAAACCATTAAAACGATACCAATATGAGCGCTATGCCGTACTCTGTAATCTCGCCTATCCTCGCGTCTTCAGACAAACTCAATACGGATTCGATCCTAATGGGCAACGAGTCATTAGAAATGAACACGGTAAGATTATGATTCGTGTGCTCTGGAGTAAAAAACAGAGTGAAGTGGTCGTAGTGATTAAAGGCTCACACAGTATCAGTGATTGGTTGTTAAACTTCGCGATGTGGACGAGAAGCTGTCGAAGGTTGGGACTGAATTACCGCATTCACGCGGGTTTCTATCATCTTCTGTTTCAAGAAAGTTTACCGAGCCGAAATGAAGATCGGTTGGGGTTGACCGTGATCGAGCGCCTCGAAGGTATCGTTGTACCGCTCATTCTTAAGGGAAAAAGAATCACCATTACTGGTCACTCTTCAGGTGGCGCGATTGGCAGTGTTTTTGCCGATTATATAGAGAAAAAATACCCAAAGAGCATTAAACGCGTTGTGACTTTCGGTCAGCCCGCAGTTGGAGATTGGACCTTCAAAAAACGCTATCGTTTGGGGCACAAAACTTACCGGATTTGTTGCGATATCGACATCGTGACATTCATGCCGCCAGTGCCTTTTCTCTATTGGCATGTAGGCAAAATGCTATGGTTGTATAATGGGAAAATATACGAGAATACGCCAACGTTCATTCGACTTGGACGTTCTCTATTTAGTTGGTTGATGCGACCATTCTCTTATCACTTTATGAGTAAGTACATCCGCGATAAAGACTTCTTTGACGAACGCTGAGCTAAGTACCCTAAAACTATGATGTACAGGCACTAAAAAGCCGGACTCAGCCGGCTTTACGTTTTTGTGGTGAATTACAGAGAGGCAATTTCTTTTTCAAGTTGATATTTGCTATCTGTGACTATGCGCTCTAACACTTCAACGCGTCGCTTCAAATCACCAATTTGCTTGTTAAGGTTATCTTGTTCTTCTTGGCTCATCGTATTACGTTCAGATATCTCCAAAGCTCTTACTTCTTTACGATGATTCAAGATTAACTTAATTATCCCGCCCCCAAATATGGCACCGAACACAATAGCCACAACCAATACATCAGCAATAGATTCCATTCTTCATCTTCCTCTAGATAATGCTCAAATATAAGTTACTCATTTGTTATATGAATATCAAATAACGTATTGATTCACTGCAAAGTTTCATCAAAATTTGCCTGTTCTGTATCAAAATCACAAGAATGACTTACTCAACGCTAACCCAAACCGAGACAGATCCACCATTTACAGGGAACTCAGCCCACCCGTTCGCATCTGTCCAAATGTCTTCAGTTCGGATGCCCAACTTGTCGACATAGCGTGTACTTGGCTTGCCCGTATACATCCACTTCGAGCCACCTGGTCCATCGCTCATGATCACTGCCATTGAATGTGGATGTTCTGCATCGCCCTCGCGAGTCCAGCCAATTACATCCCAATGGTCGAGATAAGAATGTTGTTTACCATACGCATAGTCTTTACGCAGTGTTACGAGCTCTTCGATGTAAGGCACTTTGACCATATTGATGTCATGCCCTTTATCACTGTACTGCGCGCCGTAGTAATCTGCATAAAACACAGATGGATAACCTTCTTCACGCAATAAGATAAACGCGTAAGCGAGCGGCTTAAACCACCAATCAACCGTCGACTCCAACGCCTGCAAAGGTTGAGTATCATGGTTTTCTACTAAGGTTACCGCTTTGACTGGATTGTCCTTCATCAGCGTACCATCCATGATTTGACGCATATCGTAGCTACCACCCGATTTAGACGCATTGTAGAAGTTCATATGTAACGGTGCGTCGAATAGAGACATGCTGCCAGAAGTTTTGGTGATAAAGTTATGCAGCTGATTCACATCGTAGTTCCAGTACTCTCCGACCGTGAATAGCTCTTTCCCTGTTTTCCAACGTAGGTGATCAATCCATTCTTGAAGATATTGGTATTTGATGTGCTTCACCGCATCCATTCTAAAGCCATCAACACCAGTCATGTTGATGTACCACTCACCCCAATCTTTCAGTTCTTGTTTAACTTCAGGATGATCCATGTCTAAGTCAGCATACATAAGGTAGTCGTAATTCCCCTTTTCAGAACTGACTTCCCAATCCCATGCCTTACCTTCACCTTTGAATTTAAAAATGGCTTTTTCTTTACCTGCATCGTCCCAGTCCACGCCATCAAAATGGTACCAAGTCCAATGGAAGTTAGAGTACTTGTCGTTGCGTCCAGGGAAATCAAACTCCACCCACGCTTCAATCCATTTATCGCCAAGTTCAATGTTGCGGTTGTTCCAATCTACCCGCTTAGTATCAACCCAAGATTTCCCATCCGCACCACCACGGTGGTTAAACACCACGTCACCATAAACCTGGATATTGTTATTGTGAGCGGCATTGATAGCACTAAGGTACTGATCTTTCGTGCCGTATTTGGTGCGCACTGATCCTTTTTGATCAAACTCCCCCAAGTCGTACATGTCATAAACGCCGTAGCCGACATCATTACTGCCACCCGCTCCTTTGTATGCAGGTGGTAGCCAGAGCGCTGTGAATCCGTTTTCTGCTAGCGTTGGAGCGTTATTTTCCACTTGAGTCCACAGTGTGCCATCGTTAGGCACATACCAATGGAAATACTGCATCATTGTGCCATTCTCAGCAGCCAATGCAGATGAACTTAGCAACAAGGTTAAAGGTAAAATAGTGCGTTTTAATTTAAATGTTTTCATTATTTTTCTCTCACGTTAAGGACTAAAATCCTCCTTTCTGCTCATACACACCAAGCATTGCCAACGGTCACGCTAGCCAAGTTGCTGCCTGTGATACAAAAAGTTCGGATTACAATCGAAGAGAAATTAGCACCAATCACCCTATACAATTATTGAGTTATTTAACATTTATAAAATCAATGGCTAGTGCATTGAAAATATTGAATGGTGATCAAAACATGGGAGGAATTTAGAGAAGCGTGAACGAGTATAGATTGATGGATTTAAAACGAAGAAAGCCAGTCATTTAAGACTGGCTTTCGAAATAGTGGAGGCGCCTCCCGGAGTCGAACCGAGGTCCACGGATTTGCAATCCGCTGCATAGCCACTCTGCCAAGGCGCCTTTCTGATTTTGTATCTCTGTTACCAAAGATTTTGATGGTGCCCCGGGCCGGACTTGAACCGGCACAGCGCGAACGCCGAGGGATTTTAAATCCCTTGTGTCTACCAATTCCACCACCAGGGCAACGCAATCATGCGATGGGTTAGACACCATCTGTCTCAGCGACCTTTGCCGTGAGAACGAGGCGTACTTTAACGGATTAATTTATCTGGTCAACAATAAATTTTATCTTTTTGATTTAAGTGCTTAAAAAGCGATCCAGACGGTACAATTGGCATTCAATTAGGCCAAGAAACACTCGTTAGCTTTCATCAACTCTAAGTCACACACATGTTGATGCCCGTAACTGCTTAGCTTGTAAACGCCTGACTAACGCGGATCGTAGTCACCACTCTCTTCAGCTCTGTAACATCTGTAACAATTGGAGCCCCTACTCTTGGCACTGTTTCACACGAAATATCATATTTTGTTACCGATAACTTTTCATCGAATGTGGTCGTACCTTTATAAAATCATTGACATTTTTTATTTTCAAAAAAAGCTCAATTCATTATCGAAAATATCAATAAATAATGATAGCTTACACTCGTTGCAGTAATTTAATGGACATATATCACATATAAGGACGTGGTTTACTTTGGCGACACACCATAAGAAAAACAAGGTATATCACTAATGTCTATCAAGAATCTTTCTATAGCGAAAAAGATATCGCTATCGTTTTTACTCATTGCCATCGTCAACATTGCGTTTGGCGTGTTTTTATCTACAGAGCTCAAAAGCATTAAATCTGAGCTTTTAAACTATACCGATGATACGCTTCCTGCTATGGAAAGAGTAGATTCGATCCGAGATCACTTGTCTCGCTGGCGCCGTGCTCAGTTTGCGACATACACTTATGAAGACGCAGACCAAATCAGAAACAAAATTGCCAGCAACATTCGCGAACGTGAAAAGATCAGCAAAGAGCTCGATTCTTACGGTGAAACGATTTGGCCAGGTGAAGAGCAACAAACTTACCAGCGCCTTATGCGTCAGTGGAAAAAGTACTTGGTTACTATGGATCAGTACAACGAAGCGATGCGAGCCAACGACAAAAGCAAAGCCCACCCTATTTTGGCGAACTCTTTACCTGCTTTCGAAGCGGTTGACTCTGAGCTCGGTGAACTGATCCGTCTACTTAAAAATGCTATGGACAGTAACAAAACTCATATTCTTTCTTCTGTAAATGGATTGAGTAACTCGTCAATTGCAAGCAACGTGATTATTCTGCTTATCATGGTAGGCATGACGTACGTGCTGACACGCCTTATTTGTGGCCCACTAAAACTTGTTGTCGAGCAAGCAAATGCCATCGCAACAGGTGACCTATCAAACGACATCGATCGTAAAGCCATCGGCAATGACGAGCTAGGTGAGCTGGCAGATGCGACCACTAAGATGCAAGATGACTTGCGCCAAGTTATCGACAACGTGATTGCTGCGGTCACACAGTTAAGCAGTGCAGTAGAAGAGATGAATCAAATCTCCGATATTTCTGCATCTGGTATGAAAGATCAACAACTGCAAATTACACACATTGCTACGGCAATGACAGAAATGAAAGCAGCAGTAGCCGATGTTGCACGTAATACTGAAGATTCAGCGAACCAAGCTAACGAAGCAAACCGTCGTACACAACACGGTGTTCGTGAAACGCAAGGCATGGTTGGCGCGATTCATGAAGTTTCAAACGTAATTGGTGCTGCGGGCGATACTGTGGCAGAGCTTGAACAGCAATCGAATAAAATTAACGTTATTGTTGATGTTATCCGTGACATTGCCGATCAAACCAACCTACTTGCTCTTAATGCAGCCATTGAAGCTGCGCGTGCTGGTGAGTCTGGTCGCGGTTTTGCCGTGGTTGCGGACGAGGTTCGAACGCTTGCAGGCCGTACGCAAGATTCAACCAGCGAAATTACGTCGATCATTGAGCAGCTACAATCGCTTGCAAAAGACGCGAAATCTGCAACAGAACTTTCTAGAACCAGTATCTCAGAATGTGCAGAGCAAGGCATTCAATCAAAACAGCTGATGAGCGACATAGAACACTCGATTTCTGATATCTCAGACATGGGCACCCAAATCGCCACGGCTTGTAACCAGCAAGACTCTGTTGCAGAAGAGCTTAACCGCAGCATTGAAAACATACACTTGGCATCTCAAGAAGTATCACAGGGCTCAGAGCAAACCGCACAGGCTTGTCGTGAGCTAAGCCAGCTGTCAATTTCTCTTAAAGATGTAATGAGCCGCTTTAAACTGAGTTAAACTCAGTGGATACCTTAGTTGATATTGAATCAACCTCGATTTGCGCAAATTGAGTGCAATCACTGAGATATATTTAGGTATATTGAATCATGATCTTCAAAAACGCTCCAAAGCACTACTTGGAGCGTTTTACTTCGTCAGGTACTTTCCCCAAGTACTCAATAACATAACCAATACAAAAAACGCGTACGGAGACTTTATGCGCTTAAATAAAACCTTACTATCACTGACTATCGCTGCTGCAACCGTTGCTCCTGCGATGCAAGCTACTGCTGCCCCCCTTCAAATTAGCAACACTGTAGTAAAAGCAGAGCAAGTTCAAGGCGCTAACGCTTGGCTGGAAATAAACTTAGGTCAATTCCGCGATAATATTGAGCAGTTCAAGTCGCACATGGATGGCAAAACGAAAATCTGCGCCGTGATGAAAGCCGACGCATACGGTAATGGCATCGCGGGCCTGATGCCAACTATTATCGAACAACAAATCCCTTGCGTTGCCGTTGCAAGTAACGCCGAAGCACAGACCGTTCGCGACAGTGGCTTTAAAGGTCAACTTATGCGTGTACGCTCGGCGGATATTGGCGAGATCGAAGCCGCAATCGACTTAAATATTGAAGAGCTGATTGGCACTGCAGAGCAAGCCAAAGCACTGTCTAAGCTAGCAGAGAAAGCGGATAAAGAAATCAAAGTTCACCTTGCTCTTAACGACGGTGGTATGGGACGTAATGGCGTTGATATGACAACAAAAGCGGGCAAGCAAGAAGCGCTAGAAATCGCTCAACAAGCTGGCGTTAATATTGTTGGCATCATGACTCATTTCCCTAACTACAATGCAGACGAAGTTCGTCAAAAGTTATCTTCGTTCAAAGACAGCTCTGCATGGCTGATTAAAGAAGCGGGCCTAAAACGCGAAGATATTTTGCTGCACGTGGCCAACTCTTACACTGCACTTAATGTCCCTGAAGCACAGCTTGATATGGTTCGTCCTGGTGGCGTTTTATACGGTGATCTGCCAACCAACCCTGAGTACCCTTCTATCGTGTCTTTCAAAACACGCGTGGCATCCGTTCACCATCTGCCAAAAAATAGCACTGTCGGTTACGACAGCAGCTACAAAACGAGCAAAGAAAGCCTAATGGCGAACATTCCTGTTGGTTACTCTGATGGCTACCCACGAAAAATGGGCAATACGGCAGAAGTACTGATCAATGGCCAACGAGCAAAAGTGGCAGGTGTTGCTTCAATGAACACCACTATGGTTGATATTACAGGTATCAAAGATGTTGAGCCTGGTTCTGAAGTTGTACTGTTTGGCTCTCAGCAAGGCAAAACGATTTCGGCAGCAGAAATGGAAAAACATGCAGAGGTCATCTTCCCAGAACTATACACGGTTTGGGGTGCTGCGAACCCTCGTGTCTACGTAAAATAAACCCTTTCAGTTGTTCGTAACAGAACGAAAAAGCGAGCCTCGTGCTCGCTTTCCTACTCATATACTAATCTGTAACAATCCGTGCTCTTCTCAATTGAACAGAGCTTGCTATTTGCGTTGCGTTACTTTCCTTGAGCCCTAGCAAATGACAAACCCTCTAAACCCTTCATCTTAAAATCGTTCAGGTATACTTGTTTTTTATATAGCACTTAGTGTTTGAAAGCCCTTTCAATTGATGTTAAACATGAAGTTTACAAAAGAATAACAAACGCATTCATATGGCACTGCCCTTTTTGCCTGCTGGCTAGGTATCTCTATGACAGAAAATACTCAACATCTTCAGCGTTCCTCATCTGAGTTGCACGAATTTACTCGGATCGACGTGTGGAACGGTTTCACCCAACTTTTACCTCTGTCCATGTTTGTGGTCATATTTGGCCTCGCATTCGGTGTTGCCGCCGTACAAACTGGACTAGATGTATTTCCCACTATGTTGATGAGCACACTGGTCTTCGCCGGTGCTTCACAATTTGCCACGCTAGAAATGTGGGGAGCAGAAGTACCTCTGATTCCAGTGCTTATTACTGTATTTGCTATTAATGCTCGTCACCTCTTGATGGGCGCTACGCTTTATCCATGGTTACGACAACTCCCACCGACAAAACGTTACGGCGTAATGCTGGTAGCATCAGACGCAAACTGGGCAATGGCACTCAATGCATTTGGTAGAAAAGAACCAGGTTTTGGTTTGCTTGTTGGTGGCGGCTTAGCGATGTGGTCGTTTTGGATTGTTGGCACCTGGATCGGCATTTATTTTGGTAACGCAATCAAAGATCCGGTGAGCCTCGGACTCGATATGGTTATGGGGTGCTTCCTGCTGTCTATGGTGGTGGCAGGGCCGAAAGACTTAAGGATCTTTGCGATTTGGGCCACAGCAGCAGCCTCTTCTATGTTGGCGTATTGGTATTTACCAGAGAATAGCCACGTAGTGGTTGGCGCCATTACTGGTGGAGTCTTAGGTGCTTGTTGGAAGGAGAAAAAAGCATGAACATCGAAACGAGCGTAGGTGGCACACTGCTTATCATCATCGCTATGGCGTTAGTCACGCTCATAACCCGCTGGGGCGGAGTGTATGTTATGTCATTTATTCCAATTAGCGAACGGGTTCAACGTTTCATCACTGCGATGTCAGGTTCCGTATTAGTTGCCCTTTTAGCCCCACTAGCGGTTGAAGGTGATTACGGTGCTAGAGCAGCACTTTTTTCTACTGCTGTCGTCATGTTCATCGTGAAAAAGCCTCTGCCCGCAATTGCAGCTGGCATCATCGCAGCCGCCGCGGTACGCGCTATTTAACCGTCCTCAGCTAGATAATTACTTAAGCTCACATTCTTCGATTGTGAGCTTAACCGAGCCTTATAAACTAACCATAACAACTTAGTCTCAACTTAACCACGGTGCTTTTTGGCATTGCTCTTTTAGTAGAGATAAAAAGCCAGTGACTCGCGCTGACCTCTCATGCGCAGCAGAACTCACGAGGGCAACAATATCGGCATTTGGAAGCTCGTAATCTGGTAATAATCGCACTAATTTACCACTATCAACCTGTGACTGAATATCCCATTCAGATCGCATGATGATCCCTAAGTCTCTTAAGGCCCAGTCTTTAATCACTCTGCCCTCATTACTTGCAAGTGAAGGACGAATTCGAACATTTTCTATGGCTCCTGAGACTGTATGAGTAAAGCTCCACAACGTGACATCTTCATTATTTTCTCTCAACGCAATACATTGATGATTCTTAAGATCTTGCGGAGTTTCAGGCTGTCCATAACGTGATAAATACTCCGGCGAAGCGCAAACAAAGCGCTTGTTTGGGGCTAAACTCACCATCTTAAGGCTGGAATCCGCCAGGTGACCAATGTAGATGATAATGTCCCATTTATGATGGTTGGCCCAGTTTGGCTTATCTGATAACTCTAGCTCCACTTCTAGGCGCGGATGAGCTTTTTTATACTCACCTAATAAAGGGGCTATCACATCGTTGCCAAAGCCAAGGGGCGCCAATACTCTTAGACGACCACTGACATCCCCTCTGCTTTCATTGAGTTTATCGGTGAGTTCATCCAAATCCTCAAGGATAGAACTACCTGTATCGACTAAAACGCGCCCTTCTTCTGTTAAGCTAACTATGCGCGAAGGCCGTTGAAGTAACTTAAGCGATAGCTTCTTTTCGATATGTTGAATACGCTGAGTGACTGATGGAGGCGTTATATTGAGCGCACGAGCCGCATCTGCCAATGTTCTATGGTTAGAAACTACCACAAGAAATCGAATATCTTCTGTCGTTAACATTAACTTCCAACCTAATGTATAAGTAGATTTTTGTTAATATAATTCAACTTCTTCCTACTTCATAATCATTTCATCAATAGTTAATTTCACTTTGCAAGCTTAGGTAAAAGAAATGATTAAGCATACAGAACACCCTAATTTAGAAAAACAATACAATGCTATTGGCACACCATTTCTCTATTTGGACAAACAAAAATTTTTGAGCAACCTTACTCAAATGCGCAGCCATATGTCGAAACTAGGCACACCACTAAGGCCCCACTTTAAGACAGTAAAATCGTTAGATGCGCTTCCTTACTTAATTGACTCTATAGAGGACCCAATCACTGTATCCACCCTTGAAGAAGCAGAACAGCTTGCCAGTTATGGTTGTAAAAACATTCTCTATGCTGTTGGCATATCAAAAGAAAAGCTATTGCGAGTCGAACTGCTACTGAAACGCGGTATGAGTATTGTGGTTTTACTTGATAGCATGGAACAAGTCGATTTCGTTAACACCTACTGTCAAGAACGTGGGTGTGTCATTAGCTGCCTGATAGAGATTGATTGCGACGGACACCGAGGTGGTGTAAGTGCAGATTCCGAAGCCCTAATCGCAATGTCTAAGAGCTTAGATAAGGGTTTGGCCGATTTTAAAGGGGTGATGCTCCACGCAGGTGAGTCTTACCACAGTAAGTCTCGAGAAGCATTAAACCAATCCGCCAGTAATGAAGTAGCGACTGCACAACTTGCAGCGAAACGCCTCGAGTCGGTTGGGATTTACTGCGAAATAGTCAGCGTGGGGTCTACCCCGACGGCATGTTCATACACAAACACAAGTGGAATCACAGAAGTCAGAGCTGGCGTCTATTCATTGTTTGACTTAGTGATGCATCGACTTGGAGTGTGTACCTTAAACGATATCGCAATCTCAGTAGTAAGTAGTGTTATTGGACACAACAAATCGAGGGGGCAAATATTTGTTGATGCTGGTTGGATGGCTCTTTCTTTAGATAAAGGCCATGACGAACAATGTTATGGCGTGGTTCTCCAACCGAATGGCCAAGAGAATCAACTACTGAAAGTCGTGCAGGTAAATCAAGAGCACGGCATACTCGAAGCGGCTTCTGGGAGCGAGATCGACTTCGAATGTTTTCCCATTGGTTCTAGAGTACACATCGTCCCAAATCATGCATGCTCTACAAGCGCGATGCACAGTAAATACCATGTCTTTGACTTGGTAGAGGGTCAAATTGAGCAATGGCAACGTATTTCAGGGTGGTAAACATGATTTATCTAGATGAAAAAACGACAGCAGCGTTAATTTCTCACGAACTGGCATACAAAGCGGTCAAAGCTGCATTTTCTTCAGTACAAGATCAGCACTCATCAATATTTCCGGTCGTTAACGCATCAGGCCCGGTCGAAGGCTCAATGTTTTCACTCAAATCAGCATGCACAAACCAATTACTTGGTTGGAAAATGGGAAGCTATTGGCCAAACAACAACCAGTTTGGGCGACCAAACCATGGCACTCATATCTTTCTTCTTTCACCGGATACGGGGGAAATGAAAGCCATTTTGTCAGCAAGTTTGGTCAATGCCTACCGAACTGCAGCAGCTGATGCCATCGCTGTTGATCTACTGGCGAGACAAGATTCATCTGTACTTGCGTTATTTGGCACAGGTCATCAAGCTAAATACGAAGCGCTTGCCATTGCAAAAGTTAGGAATCTATCTAAAGTCCTGATTGTTGGTAGAAATCAGACTAACGCCAACCAACTAGCGCAAGAGCTAAGCAAAGAAGGGTTAACAACAGACATCAAATCCGCTCAAGAAGCCTGTGAAAGCGCAGATATTATTGTTACCGTTACAGCGTCCACCGCTCCTTTGTTTGAATCTTCATGGGTAAAACCTGGAACTCATATTTCTGCAATGGGAGCAGATAAAATAGGAAAACAGGAACTTCCACCATCGCTATTTGAGAACACCACCCTCTACTGTGATTATTTATCTCAGTCCAAAACGATTGGTGAGTTCCAGCATGCGCCAGATAAAGAGATCTATCAGATCGGTGACAAGCTTCAATTAAAAGAAAGGAACAAAAACGACATTACTATTTTTGATAGCTCAGGAATTGCCTATCAAGATCTTTATGTTGCGCAAATGGTTTTAGATAAATACCTATCCAAGGAAGATTACCATGAATAACGTTAGCTTTTTAAAAATAAACGGTAACACCATCGATGACATTATCGACCTCTCCGTGGAAGTGTCCCAAAAACACCTCATTGCTAATAACGCAGAATGGCTTGCAGAGGCGAGTTTCAACGACGATAGCGTCAGTTACGGCATTTATTTAGACGACAAGCCAGCAGGGCTCATCTCTCTTATCGATCCAAGACTACTCGACAAGTTCGATGATCACTTTCAAAAGGATCATTTGTACGTGTGGCGCGTCATGATTGACCATCGTTTTCAAGGAAAGGGATTGGGAAATCAAGCGATTAGCTTTAGTAAGCGATACGCTTCCATTATCGGTTTACGAGGCGTGTCCCTGACCACAATGGATAAAGAGGAAGGGAATGCTCTCCATATTTACCAAAAGCTTGGTTTTACCCCAACAGGAAGAAGACTTGATGATGAAATTGAGTTGATTTTTAGCGTCAAAGAGTAAAAAGCCAACCTGGTCGGCCATATAGTGTTCCACCAGGTTGACTTGATGAATATTCAATGCTTATGCACAGCAGTTACAATTGCGCTTATATTTGTCCATTTTGCCAATACCAGGGTTAAAGGTGTTGGTTGGATCTAGCTCGTGGTAAAACTTCTGCAGCGAATTTTCAGCTTCGTACAAGTGACCCACATTATGTTCTGCTGGGTATTTAGCACCACGGCTATTGAGGTGTTCTAACATCAGCTTTTTCATCAACTTCGTGTCGGTCCCTTTTTTGAAAATGTAATCTTGATGGAATACATAACACATAAAGTGACCATAATAGAGCGCTTGAACAAGGTTCTTACTCACCGCTTCCGGTAAAGTTTCTAGCCACTCTTCATCATTACGTCGCAAAGCGATATCAAGTGCAACGATGTCTTCTACGTCTTTTCGGTGAATCGTCTCGTAACGAATTGCTGCACCTGCTGCTGCAAAGCGATGTAAATAAGCTTTTTTACCCTCTTCCGGCGTACACTCGAAGAAATCACAGTCATCTTCAACAGCCCAAACTTCTTTGAGGTATTTTTGTGCCTCAGCAATACCACTATCACTCATTTTTAATACCAGGTGATGCTCATACTTGTCGCGGAAATCCAGCATTCGTTCTGGTAAATGTTGTGGGAACAACTTACTCGCGTAGTACAAAATGGTGTCTGGCAGGTATTTACTAACAAACGGGACGCGCTCTAAGACATTTTCTACTTTAGCTTTAAGTGCAAACATTTTTGGCAGCTTATCTGTGCCTAGCAAGTCGATGGATAAAAAGACGTCTTTGCCGTACTTCTCTGCCATGTTGAAGATATCTCGATGCAAGTATTCTCCCATCTCAGGCAAGTTCTCAAACGTAGATAAGAAATCTTTTCGCAGCTTCGTCAGTTTCGCAGGATCATTGGTGCCAAGGTAAAAAACCTGCTCTTTTTCGGGTACTGGGTAGCTATCAACTCGAACGGCGAAAACACCCAATTTACCAGCGCAGCCACTGGCTTCAAATAAACGACGTTCATCGGCATTAAAGCGAGAAGGAATGTCAGAAGTCACGTCTCGAACACGTTCATCGTATTCTTTGTCTGATGCCATTCGCTCGTCATGAATGATCTTCGCTGGGCCAAAGTTTCCTTCTTGCAGGTTTGTCAGAATTTCTTCTGGCGTTTCACCTAAACCTTCAATACCAAGGTGATTAACCAGGTGTAACTGGCCTTGCTTATCGACCTGCGCATAAATCGCCAACTCCGTGTAAGCAGGACCACGCTTGACTAACGCACCGCCTGAGTTATTGGCGATACCACCAACCACAGTGGCACCTAATGATGAAGAACCGATGATAGAGTGCGGCGCTCGGTTCACCGCCTTCAATTCTTTTTCCAATGAGTGCAAACTTGCACCAGGCAAGCATACCGCCTGCTTACCGCCATCTAATAAGTGAATCTTCTTGATTTTGGTAATATTGATCACAACCACATCACGGTCATAATCATTACCACTTGGAGCTGAGCCTTCTGTTAAACCTGTTTTGGCAGCCTGCATAATAATAATGCAGTTTGCTTCAACGCACTGTTTAATGATCTTCCATTGTTCTACAAGAGTATTAGGAAACACGATAGCAAGCGCAGTGCCACTACCTGAGCGAAAACCCGAGCGGTAGTATTTTGTTTTAACCTCGTCGGTTAGGACATTTTCTTCCCCAACGATAGTTTTAAATTCGTCAATCAGCTGCTTTTGTTTCATATCCGTATCTCTAGTTATTGTACTTCGCTCACATCACCGTTTAGTGACGGTAATGGGCGTTTGAGCCACTATAAGCAGTCCATTTCTCGGCGTCTATGTCAGGCAGGCGAGCAACACTTAACCAATAGACAACAAACAAAATAATTCTTTTATTTTTCTGTCACTTATCTTTCACATTCGGAAAATTTAACGCAAGAAACAGACCGTTTCTTAAAAGAAACAATAGCAAAACCATTTGTTAACAGTTGTGCGCAGCATCTTGTTATCAATATTAGTGATAAAACAAGGAGAAAGCTTAAGCTTCTAAATTTATAAGAATTATTAGAAATGAAGATGGAAACAATAACTCAACACCAACATAACGATTGGTGTGAGTTATTGTCTTAAAATCGATGATTTTGACTTTGAAAGCTGGTGTATAGATGATCAATGAAGATCTTAATTTTTTCTGGTTGTTGACGAGTGTAAGGATACACCGCATAAATACCCAAACATTTGGCGGTTTCGTCTTTGAACAATTGAATCAGGCGGCCTTGCTTTAAGTCTTCATAAACTAAGACACGTGGCACATAGATGATTCCCTGCCCCAACAGTGCGACGTTTCTCAATACCGAAGAGTTGTTGGTACAGAGGTTACCGTCGACTGTAATTTGATACACCTCGTCTCCCTCTTTAAACGCCCACTCACGCGCCCCGGTTTCTTGGTAGGAATAAACCAAACAATTGTGCTTATCCAAGGCTTGAGGTTGCTTAGGAATGCCATGTTTAGCAAGGTATTGAGGTGACGCACAAACAATCCAATTGGCATCCACCAGCTTTCTTGCGATCAGGCTAGAATCTGGCAACACTCCCGTTCGAATGGCCAAATCAAAGCGTTCATTCACAATATCGACAAAACGATTATCAAGATCCATGTCGATATTGATGTCAGGGTATTTCTGATTAAACTCACTGATCACTTGAGGAAGAATTAACTCACCAGAGATAGTGGGTACAGAAACTTTAATGTTTCCAGATAAATTCTTACCTAACCCCACAATGGATTCTTCTGCCGTTGCCACCGCTTGATAAACGGCTTTTGCATGAGTAAAGAACGCTCGCCCTGCCTCCGTCAACGTTAACGTTCGCGTTGTTCGGTAAAGAAGCTGTACACCAAGCTCTTGCTCAAGCTTCGCGATGCGTTTACTGACAACCGATTTGGTCAATGACATGTGTCTTGCTGCAGCACTGAATGAGCCTTGCTCGATCAGGTGATAGAAAATGATGTAATCGTCGGTATTTCTCATGCGTCTTCGTCAAATCCTTTGGAGACCGACATTTTAAACTGATATTGGTCAATCTGCGAAATATCGGGTCACACTTAACA
This sequence comes from Vibrio diabolicus, assembly GCF_011801455.1. Lineage (NCBI taxonomy): Bacteria > Pseudomonadati > Pseudomonadota > Gammaproteobacteria > Vibrionales > Vibrionaceae > Vibrio > Vibrio diabolicus. The sequence goes on from NZ_CP042452.1 coordinate 1,064,439, forward strand.
GCATAACTGGTGACAAAAACAAGTGTTATACCCACAGTTCAAGAAATTGGGATGGCGTAAATTTATCAATATTCAGATACAAAAAAACCAGCTTTCGCTGGTTTTAAGTTGATGCACTTGGCATCGAGATACCGCAATTGCCATATCTGAATAATTTGGAGCGACACACGAGGTTCGAACTCGTGGCCTCAACCTTGGCAAGGTTGCGCTCTACCAACTGAGCTAGTGTCGCATTGATTCTCGAAAGCCATTCACTCTCAAAGAATAATGGAGGCGCCTCCCGGAGTCGAACCGAGGTCCACGGATTTGCAATCCGCTGCATAGCCACTCTGCCAAGGCGCCTTTTTTACTTCGCTTCAGGGCTCTTCCCCGTTGCGTTGGTGGCTACTTTACGGATTGAGAGAAGATAGTCAAACAAAAATCTTTCATTTTCTGTTTGTTTGATTTCTTTTAAGCCAATTAGACCAAAGTTCGATCTTATCGGCTTAAAACGAAGCAATATAAATCTAGCTTTCTGTACGTTTTACTCAATAGAATTTCAATGTCACTTAGTAATTACCGACCCGTTTAAGCAACCTGCCCACAACATTAGGATGATAAGACCACGTGTGATCAAACATCGACATCAATGCCGGGTTTCCGTATTTAGATAGGCTGATCGCGTGAAAACGGTTTTTCTTCGCTTTAAGCGCATCCACTTTGGCAAGCAACTCGTCTTGTTGTTTTGGCGCGATAAAGTCGGAAATGACCACCATATCGGCATTTTTGTACTTATCACCGCTCATCAAGTCGATAGATTTGATCAAAGTTGGCTCTAAGTCTGTACCACCATGGAAGCTATAAGTTAAAAAGTCCGCCGCCTCGCGCAGACCATCTTGTTTGGTTAGCTCGTACGTAATGTGTTCCGTCGAAAAAATTATGACATAGCAATCACGTTGCTCCGCTAATGCAATTTGCATCAGCGCATAAGCCATGGCTTTGGCGCATTGCTCAGGAAACCCGCTCATTGAGCCGGACGCGTCCACACACACAATAAACGGTCCTTTTTCGATATCTACCGCTTTGTTGTCAGGTCGGTGAGCTTTAACTTTACGTAACGTGCGCGATTTGCCCTGTGTACGGTAGTTCATAAGTCGTTTATCGACTAAGTGTTTATAGAACACGACCTCGAGTTCAGGATACGCCAAAAACATCGTTTCGTTGGGAAGTAGCTTATTTAAATCATCGCTTTCGTGAATGCCGACAATATCATCTGTCGCTTCATCACTCTTCTCTTCGATCATTTGTAGCTCTTCGGTAGGCGCGCGGTTAAGTTCGGGATCATTCACTTGCCCCGCCATACGACCAAGTTGCTCGGCTATTTCTTGCAAGCCTTGGTGCTTCTTCAGAAACTCCGCATGGCGTTTCATCACTGTTAAGTCAGTTTTGCTCAACTTGGCAGATGCCATATCCCATAAGCGCCCGACACTTTCAGCATCACCCGACTCCGTGACCTTATCCATATTACGCATGGTCTCCATACGCTGATACAGGTCATTCAGCACTTTCTCTTTATTGGCCTCAAGCTCGCTTACTTGCGCTTGCTTAATCGCATCGGCTAGGCTTTGGTACCATTGATCACAGAAGTAATGTGGGAACATGGGATTATTCATCCCCTTGTTCTTCTCCATCATTCGGCGAGCCTGCATATAAAAAGCGGAGTGCCACTCAAGCTTTTTAATCACATCTTCGATGTTTTCGAAAAACGCCTCTTCATCCCAGTGAATGACCTCTTGATATAAAGACAGCTCTTGTTGGAAACGCTCTGTCTCACATACCTTGGTAATCCGTTTTTTAACACTGCCTCGCCACTTTAATAAGTGGCCTTTGACTGAAGATTTAACGCCTCGGTTTTCCGCCATCATCATGACTTGTGAACGCGCCATTAAATCATTAACTGCGCTATCGATGATGCCAGAGTCGGCTACCATCAGCGCGAGGTTAAGTCCGTCTGCACCTAGCATGTCGTCTCCTTATGAGAAAAACTGATGTAAGTTTTTAAAGCGTTGGATAACTTTCTCGCTTTCAGCTTGGATAGACTCAAGTCTCTGACTGACCTGCTGAAGACTCGACTCCATTAGGCGTGGTAGTTCCGGATCAACAAAGCTATGCGGAAGCGCATCATGGAAATTCGCTTTTACCTTGCGCATATGGTGCTCTGCTTCACTGAGTTGATTTACGGCTTTTTCACTCTGCGTTAACCACTTTTGGTAAAGCTCTACATCCAAGCCCTCTTGAGTCACTAAGCTCACCAGAATGCCTCGGTTTGCGATATCACGGATAACTAGGTTATTTGCGGCATCAACATCAAATCGTAAACGACACATGTTGGTGTTTTGATTGACGTAGCCATACACATCACCGTGTCCTTCTTTGATGACTCGGTCTAGCTCATCTTTTGGCACGTAAACCCAGCGGCTATCGCCTTTCTCTGACTCTGAAACCGACATGTTGCTTTGCAAAATAACCAGTTTAACTAAGTTAACGGCTGCGCCAACTTTGTAGGTCTTAGCTTTAGAGGTATCAAAACGCATGGTTTCTTTGCGCAGAATACCCGTTGCCGCTTCAGACGTTAACGTCATGCGGTAGGCATCTTCAAGCTCATGCTGAACATCGACCAAAGACTCGCGACAGTATTCAATTTCCTGTTCGGCGTCTTGTTGGTCAAATGCATGTTTTAGGGCGAACTCTTGGACCACTTCGCGTACCACGTCTCGCGATTCAGGGCTGTTCCATAAACAATCTTGCAGCAACAGTAGATCAAGTGGGTTGATTTCATCGCGTCCATTAAAAAACGCGCTCGCTTTTAGCAATTTCACGGCTTTCTTCCAGCGGCGGTCAGACACATACATGTCGGTATTAGCGACATCGCCAAACTGAGCTTCGACTTTGCTTTCTAACATCGTTTTAAGCTGGAAAAGCTTCTCGAATGCATTATCGGTTAACGTCAGCTTGTCGAGCTGCTGTTGCCATTGATGATATTCTTCATCTGTTATTGCTAGCCCTTCTGGCACTTGTGCCTCTTGTGACGTGCCTACCGTCAACATCGACTTAAAGTTTTGTTTATTCTGAATTCGATTCACAAACACGCGCACCAACATGCGGTCATAGAGTGCATCCAAACCACTGTCTTCATCTGGCAGTTCATTGGACGCCGATACCAACAAACGCATTGGCACACGCTCAATATCGCTGCCATTTTTGAACGTTTTCTCATTGACCACTGTCAGCAATGTATTCAGAATGGCGGGGCCCGCCTTCCAGATTTCATCTAAAAATACGACTTGTGCGGTTGGCAAATACCCTTTAGTTAAGCGAACATAACGACCGTTATCTTTGAGTTCTTGAATACTCAGTGGCCCAAAAACTTCTTCAGGTGTTGAGAATCGAGTCATCAGGTATTCAAAGTAACTGCTATTATCGAACGCTTGGATAAGTCGCTTGGCAATTAAGCTTTTTGCAATGCCAGGTGGGCCTAAAAGAAAAACACTTTCACCAGCAAGTGCCGCAAGGAGGCAGAGCTTGATGGTATGTTCGCGTTCATAAACGCCATCCGTTAACGCTTTAGCCAACTTGTTGATGCGTTCTGAGAGAAGCGCTTTTTCGGCATTTGAGGCAAATAAGGTTTGTGTCATACGTTCTCCGGCTGCTGAACTGGTATTGCGTTAACATTTTTATACACTTGTTATAACTTTGTTACAAATGTATTTTGTTGAATTCCCCTTATAGCAGATGCTTACCCCCTTCTTTAGCCAGCAATCAAAGTTTCCATTTATGAGATACAGCTCACTGAAAGTGCAAACGCTTTCGTCGTGTTGCAACATTTTTTGCTTTTGTTTCCCACCATTTGTGGTTAATGTCGAAAAACGTCAAAATGCGGTAACAGCTAGGGTTAATAACTGCATGAGCAAAATAATTCATAAATGGAAGCAAATTTCTCTGATTGAAGAAGAGGTTATGCTTCCTACAGGACAGGCAATTACGCACACCACAATCCATCATCCGGGCGCTGCGGTGATTCTCCCTATTACAACGGAAGGTGAGGTAGTCCTTGTCCATCAATTTCGCCCTTCACTTAATAAATGGCTTTTGGAGCTTCCTGCTGGTACAAGAGAAGGCAATGAAGACCCTCTCTGCTGCGCGAAAAGAGAGCTAGAAGAAGAAACGGGCTATAGTGCAGAAAAATTCACTTCTCTCGGCCAAGTCACTCCCCTTGCCGGATTTTGTGATGAGATACAGTACCTATTTGTTGCTGAGAAGCTCAGCCAAACCAACCGTTACGAATGTGATGAAGATGAAGTGATTGAGGTTGTTACCTTGTCACTCCAACAACTCGAAGACAAGATTATTGATGGCACAATTACCGATGCCAAAACGATCGCTTGTTTAAGCAAAGCGCGCCTTTGCGGATATATTTAGGACTTTGACCAAGGAGACATTCATGGATTTTCGATCAGATACCGTTACACAGCCTACCCAAGCCATGCGAGAGGCCATGTTTAAGGCCCCCGTTGGGGATGATGTTTATGGTGATGACCCTACGGTCAATGAGCTTGAGGAGTTTGCCGCAAAGCTTGCAGGATTCGAAGCGGCTTTGTTTACCACTTCAGGCACGCAAGCCAATCTGCTCGGCCTAATGGCGCATTGTGAACGCGGAGATGAATATCTGTGTGGGCAGCAAGCACATAACTACAAGTACGAAGCTGGCGGCGCAGCAGTACTTGGGTCAATTCAACCTCAACCAGTCGAAAATAACCCAGATGGCACACTCCCATTTGATAAACTGGCAGCGGCGATTAAGCCAGATGATTGTCACTTTGCTCGTACCAAGCTGCTCAGCTTAGAAAACACGATTAATGGCAAAGTGCTGCCCCTGTCTTACTTAGCAGAAGCTCGTGACTTCGTGAATAAACATAACTTGCAGATGCATCTCGACGGCGCAAGAGTATTCAATGCAGCGGTTGCTTTAGATGTTCCGGTAAAAGAAATCGGTCAGTATTTTGATTCAATGACGATTTGTCTGTCGAAAGGTTTGGCTGCCCCTGTTGGTTCGTTACTGCTTGGTAGCAAAGAGTACATCGCAAAAGCACGTCGCTTAAGAAAGATGGTCGGCGGTGGTATGCGTCAAGCGGGTATTCTTGCCGCAGCTGGCAAACTTGCCCTTACCGAACAAGTGGAACAGCTAAAACAAGATCATGTCAACGCAAAAAATTTAGCAGAAGGTTTAGCAGAACTGCCTGGCTTTTCAGTCAACCCTGATTTTGTTCAAACGAACATCGTGTTCGCGAAGCTTGATCCTCAAGTGGACATAGTAAGTATCGCTGCAAAACTGAAGGAACAAAATATTACAATAACACCTGGAAACCCCATTCGTTTCGTGACTCATAAAGACATTTCAGCGCAAGATATCGACAATTTCTTATCAAGCATTAAATCTCTGCTTTAGTTTGATTTTGATCATTGCGCTTCCCCTAAGGGGAAGCTTTATTGTATCGATATGACTTTTTAGCGAATAGACAATCTTCATGTTCAGATTTGTAATTCTAACCTCTCTTATTTTCTCTTCCGCTAGCCATGCCGCGCCTTTTGGTGATGCTGATAAAGGTAAAATCAAATCCCCTAGCTGCGTCTATTGTCATGGTGCAACAGGCGTCGCAGGTAATGATGCCTATCCAAATCTTGCAGGTCAAAATGCCCAGTATCTATACGATGCGATGAAGTCTTACCAAGCAGGCGAACGTAAAGGGCCGCTTGCCGAAATGATGGGCGCACAATTAAGAATGTTAAATGATGAGGATCTTCGTGATGTCGCTGCATTTTATGCAGAACAGACGCAAGACAAATGATTTATTTATCTCGGCTCACAACAAGAGCTTGTGAGCCCTCGACCCGAGCCAAAACATTTAACCAAACTTTGCTTGTAAAATAATCACAATGACTTCACTTCAAATATTTGATGAATTTATAGTTCAATATTTCCATTAATATTGACTTTTTATTCTGGTTTATTGATATTTCATGCTTCATTGAATTTAACGTGAAGTAAGTTATGTCTCACACACATGCGCAACCAACGGACTCGGTTGCTACACCCAAATCATGGCAGATGCCAGATACCCTCATTTTGATCTTCATTGTTGGTATTCTCGCTGCGATTCTTACCTACTTAATTCCTGCTGGCCATTTTGACAGTCAGCAAGTGACTTATATGGTCGATGGTGCAGAAAAAACTCGCACGGTTATCGATCCATCTTCTTTCTCTTATGCAACCGACGAAAACGGTGAATTGGTTTACAACAAGGTTGGCCTGTTTGCTTCTGGTGGTGGCATTGGTCTCATGAACTTCCCTTTCGAAGGGCTAGTTTCAGGCTCTAAATGGGGCAGCGCGATCGGCGTGATTATGTTCATGTTGGTTATCGGTGGTGCTTTCGGCGTTGTAATGCGAACAGGCACCATCGACAACGGTATCTTGCGCCTTATCGATAAGACCAAAGGTAACGAAGCGCTATTCATTCCAGTGCTATTTTTGCTGTTCTCTCTGGGCGGTGCGGTATTTGGTATGGGTGAAGAAGCCGTAGCATTTGCGATTATTATCGCTCCGCTTATGGTTCGCCTTGGTTATGATGGTATCACTACGGTAATGGTGACCTATGTTGCGACTCAAATTGGCTTCGCTACTTCTTGGATGAACCCTTTCTCCGTCGCTATTGCACAAGGCATTGCGGGTGTACCTGTTTTATCCGGCATGACTGTGCGCATGGGGTTATGGGTTGGCTTTACGTTAATCGGTATCGCTTTCACAATGCTCTACGCCGCTCGAGTGAAGTCAAACCCAGAACTTTCTTACAGTCACCGCACAGACAAATACTTCCGTCAGCAAGAGCTTGGCAATCAAGATTCTCGTTGGAATATCGGCGATACACTCGTCATTCTTACGGTCATCGCGACCACAGTATGGGTTGTTTGGGGCGTAGTCGCTAACGCATGGTACATCCCAGAAATCGCTTCTCAATTTTTCACTATGGGCTTTGTTGTCGCGATCATCGGTACGATTTTTCGCTTAAACGGTATGACGCTCAACTGCGCAGCCGATGCGTTTAAAGAGGGGGCGGCTATTATGCTTGCTCCTGCTCTATTGGTTGGTTGTGCGAAAGGTGTGTTACTTATCCTAGGTGGCGGTACGACCGATGAAGCGAGTGTACTGAATTCTATTCTGAACAGTGCTGGCGGCGTGATCAGTGGGCTTCCTGACGTAGCTGCGGCATGGTTAATGTATGTATTCCAATCTATCTTCAACTTCTTCGTTACTTCCGGATCTGGACAAGCGGCACTGACGATGCCTTTATTAGCGCCATTGGCGGATATTGCAGGTGTCACACGCCAAGTTGCCGTTTTGTCATTCCAACTTGGAGATGGTTTTACCAACGTTATCGTCCCTACTTCAGCATCCTTGATGGCAACACTTGGTGTCTGCCGCATCGACTGGGGTGACTGGGCAAAATTCTGCTGGCGATTTATCCTATTACTCTTTACCCTGTCGAGTGTCGTCGTTATCGCAGCTCACATAATGGGGTTTGCGTAAAACGAAATCAATTGGCACAAGGCGAGACACGTTCTCGCCTTATTAATACTCTTCGTATGGCGACGTTAAGGTTTTAGATTGGCTTATGGTTTTGGAGTGGTAACTTTAATGGCAACACAACTTCTCGATGACATGATTCAAGGTCATCAAGTGATTCAATCTCTCAATGTAGCAGACCTAGGTCCGGGTGAGCATAAGTTTTGGTTCCGCATCGCAACCAACGCGCTCTCTCAGTGGCAACATCTTCCTGTTTTAGTATTCAAAGGTGAAAAACCTGGCAAGAAAATCATGATCACCGCAGGGGTTCATGGTGATGAATATAATGGTGTGTTAGCAGCGCAGAAGACCGCTAGAGAACTCATTGGCACTGAAGTCGCTGGTACTGTCACGATTGTTCCAACCATTAACATGCCAGGTATGCTAAACCACAGCCGCGATTTCTATTCCGCAGACCCGGATGCGTCTCCTGCAAACTTAAACCGCTTTTTCCCTGGTGACCAAAACGGCAATGAGGCACAACGCTACTTATATGCATTGTGGAATGATCTGCTCAAGCCAAATGCTGATTTAGCCATTGACCTTCACACTCAAACCAGTGGTGCGGCCTACCCACTATACGTGTTTGCAGACTTCCGAATTGAGCAATCATTAGAAATGGCTCGTCTCATTAATCCTGATGCGATTTTAAATGATCCCGGAGATGCTGGCGTCCTTGAAACCGTTTGGAATAACCATGGTGTCCCAAGCATTACGGTTGAAGTGGGTATGGGGCGCTACACAGAGCAAAAACTCATTAGTCGAACCGTATCAGGCATTTTAAATGTGTTGAAGCAGCATAACGTCGTAGAAGGTGAGATAGAGCCTATCACTTCATGCTTGGAAGGAAACGAGATCGTCAGTGTGAAAGCGACACATGGCGGGTTTGTACTACCTCATGTCGGTTTGATGGATTTTGTCGAGCAAGGCCAACTGGTTGCGATTCAATACGACAGCTTTGGCACTGAAGTTGAGCGCTACACCGCCCCTACAAGTGGTACAGTGCTCAGCCACAATGTGGAATCTATTCGGGCGCCTGGCTCTCTGATCGTTCGTTTGATTAAGTAAACCATAACCGTTTGTCGATAGATCTACCTTTCGACGCTCACTCAAATTTATATAAGCCCCATCACGAGTAATCACAAATGATGGGGCTATATTTTTGACCACATGAGGTTACAAGGTAACAAAAATATTCCAAGCAAAACTCAAAACCGCGAGACAGAAACTTCGCTTCTGTTGATTTTAGAAGTCACATTGATGAACTTAAAACTGTCGTCCACTCTCTTGATCAACGAGAATTAGCTCATCTAACGCGAAACCTTTCTCTTTAGCAACCTGCTTAAAACGCTCCAGGATTTTCTCATCAACGTTGGGTGTTCTAGACAATAGCCACAAGTAATCGTGGTTGTAACCAGAGACAAACGCATAGTCATAGTTTTCACCTAGCTCAAACACAATGTAAGAAGAATAGATTGGCCCAAAAAAGGAGACTTTTAAGTGCGCAACCGTTTCGTCTTCAACAAAATAAGCTTTACCTTCAGCTTCGGACCACTGTTGATCTTCTTCTGAATATCCGCGGTTTGTCACCTTAACCCCACCATCCTCGCGAAGCCGATAATCGGCCGTAACGTTGGATAGACCACGCTCAAACGAATGATCGAGCCGTGCGATTTCGTACCACTTGCCTAGATAAGGCTCTAAATCAAAATTGTTAACTGGCTCCACCCCATCAGGTTTAGAGGTACAGCCAAATAAAGTAACAAGTGATAAAAGTAATAATGTTTCTAGCGATTTCATACAACACCTAAATTTGATTTAGTGATTGATTTTACTGTAGAAGGTAGCAAATCGATCACTAAGTCGCACTACTGTCCCAAAGGTACGTAGCTACACATCACAGTTCTTCATTATCAATAGCATGCTGAACACCAAAACCTCGTTATGTCAACAATTCCCTAACAATATTGTTCTATGTTTTACTTACAAGTTGGTCATACTTGTATATTTTGTCAGCATTTAACCGTATGCATATAGAAACTTTGCACAATATAGACATACGCTGTCATATCCCCCTCCTATAATACGTCGCGATATAGACAGAGGTTATTGTTATGAAATTAAAAACAGTGTCAGTTTGTGCACTTTTGGTATTGCTTGCAGGTTGCCAGCAGGAAAACCCAAGCCAAGCGACACAATTAACAACCTCGGCAGATGTATGTAATACACAAGGAAACATGCCAGGTGGGTGGAATGAGTTTAATGCTACCCCTGATGCACAAAAGGCAATGGCTTTTGTTTTGAAAAGAATGGACACAATAGCGTCGTTCAAACAAATACTGAACGTTCACGCGCAAATCGTTAGCGGCGTCAACTATGCCATTGAGTTTGAATTGGATGATGGCTCTATTTGGAATACAGTTGTTTATCGCAACCTAGATGGTGAGTATGCGATTACCCAGTCGCCAAAAGAAGGCCACTTTTGCGAACAGTAGCAATTAAGTAAGAAAGCCCCTAGATAGGGGCTTTGGGTTTTGTGATAGCAACTGAATTAGACAGCGAAGCTACATTGAGATTTGACCGATACTGTCGAACCGACTCTTGATGGTTCAACATCAATCCTCTGCGCCATTTGTTCTTTTAACTCAGAAACGTGAGAAATAACACCGATCATGCGTCCAGTCTGTTGTAAATCCACTAGCGTTTGAATCGCGAGATCCAAAGATTCTGGGTCTAAACTACCGAACCCCTCATCAATGAATAAAGTGTCTAAACGGATACCACCACTATAGGATTGCACAACATCCGACAAGCCAAGCGCCAAAGCGAGCGCTGCCATAAACGATTCACCACCGGAAAGTGTCGCAACATCACGTGTTTTTCCTGTGTAGCCATCTTCAACCATTAAATCTAAGCCGCGACCCGCAGCGCCTTTGAAGCCCTCTGTTTTTCGAGCAAGGATATAGCGCCCTTTACTCATGAGGCTTAAACGTTGAGAGGCCTGAATCAATACATCATCCAACAGTACACCAAGAACAAAGCGATGCAGGCTAACCCTGCTGCCTGTTTTACCGCTGGCAACGTCGTATAACGTACCAAACACTTTGTACTCTTCTTCTAACTTGCTATTTTTCTCATGCAGCGTAGCAATATCTTTACGAACTTTTTCAATTCGCTCAAAGGTTGAGCGCGTGGTATCGAGCTGATTCCTTACTTCAATATACTGCGCCTGCAGAGTGGTTAAGCTGTCGTTAAGCGAATCCAAGTCCGGTCTTTCAAGCTCTTTCAATGCATGGTTTAAATCATGTAGTGTTTGTTCAAGCTTGGTTTGTGCCTGTTTGAAGTTGTCTATTTCTTTCTGCCACGCTTGAAGCTCATCATCTGTCACTCTGCTATTTAGATAACTGCTTTCATCCTCAAATTTACTCGCCTGTAATGCCTCATTCCACGCTAATTCTGCTTGGCTAAGCTTTTGTTCTGACTCAGATAGCCACTGCTTGTTCGTCACTAACTGACTTTCAGCATTCGATTGCGCTAATACCGCTTGCTGCAAAGCGTTTTGCGCCTTTTCTAAACCTGTATTCAAGGTCAGAATTTGCTCTTTTGTGAGCGAAATGTCACGCTCAAGCGCATCAACGGAACTGTATTTCGGATCAATGGAAGCTTGTAATTGAGTCAATTGTTCTTGGTTTGCTTGAACGGTTGATTCATTTGCCGCCATTTGATTCTGCAGCTCATGAATTTTATTTTCACCCACTAAGCAGCGTTGATTAAGCTGTTCAACGTTCTTTTCTAGCTTTTCAATATCAATAGATTGTAGACGTAGAAGTTGATCATTAAGCGCCTGCAACTCAGTTTGAACCGTCGAGATCTCAGATGCTGCATGCTCACCAAGCTCTTCTTTCAACTGGTTACATTGATTCTGATACTGACTAATGACAACGTTATGTTGTTCTAGCTGATTACTTAGCTGGTTCAATGATGCTTGAGCTTCTCTTTCTTTCGCTCTAGCCGCCTGAACTTGCTCTTTTGTAACGATTTCTTCAACAAACGTTGCAGGGTTAGGATGCGCTTGGCTGCCACATACCGGACATGCTTCACCTGCCTTTAGTCGCTGCGCTAATACTGCCGCTTGAGCATTGTGCCACTTGAGCTCTATGGTATCAGCTGCGTGTTGACACTGCATATAGCGCTGACTAGCTTCCTGTAATGACTGCTGCTTGCTTACGGTTAACGCCGTGAGTTTAGAGAGCTCCAAAGTAAGACCATGCAGCTTTTGTAGATCCTGTAGTAGTCGTTGTTTTTGTTTTATTTCCGCATCGATGCTTCCAACAAGCGCAACATCTACTCGGGCTTGCTCTAGATCTTTCTGGCCCTGTTGCGCCTGAAACGCCAACTTGTCTTTCAGCTCTATGTACTGTTTTAACGTTGCTTCAAATTGTTGCTTTTGTTGATGACCTGCCGTTATTTTTCTTTCCAAGTTGGCTTTTTCAACCAACTTGTCTTTCATGCTTTCAAGTTGATACTGCAGTTGCGTTAACTGTGGGACTTTTGCCGCGGCTTCTTTTGCACTTTGCTGCAAGTTTTCTTTTTCTTTCGTAACAGCATTGGCTTTATCAAGGCTCTCTTTCAAAGCTACGATTTTTTGTCTGAGCTCTTGAGTTTGAGTTTTTGCATTTTGTAATGAGACGTAGGGTAATTCTATCTTATTGGCATTTTTAGCATTTTCTAATTGCTGTTGACGAACTTTTATCGAGTCTGAGTGTTCTAGATGCAGCTTGAGTGCGTTTTCTGCTTGCTCTCGTTTCGAAAACTCTCCATTAATAGTTTCCGCTTTTTGCAATTCAGATTTAGCAACATTTAGCTTATCTAACGAAGCTTGTTCTTTCTTTCTATCGACCTCTAGCTGCTCAGTTGCTTGTTCAAGCTGGTGTAATAATTCCTGCTCTGAACTCACTCCTGCAACTTGTAAAGCGCCTCGAATTTGATTATCAAATTCATCTTTCGCTTTACTGATTGCGCTCGCTTTATCCTTGAGCGCGTACTCAATTTTTTTATATATGTCCGTTTGAAAGAGCTGACCAAAAATTTCTTCGCGCTCTTTAGAACTAGCAAGCAACAGCTCCCGGAATTTTCCTTGAGGCAATACCATTACTTGGCGAAATTGCGTTTCATTCAAACCAATAATATTGCTCACTTCTGTTTTAACTTGAGTCGTCTTGCTAGTGATGAGCTTTTCGGTCTCGCCGAGTTCATAAAGAGCCGCAGTGTGCTTTTTTACCGTCATCCCTTCACCACGCGCTTTGGGCGCTTCCTGCTCTGGAGATCGCACAACTCGGTATTGTTTGCCATGTAACGAAAATTCTAGAACGACTTCGGTTGGTAAGTCTTGCGCCGATAAGTCACATCGCATCTGGATGCCTTGCCGCTCATTACCGGTAGTTTCACCGTAAAGGGCAAAGCAAATGGCATCTAAGATCGACGTTTTACCTGAGCCTGTAGGACCATTAATCAAAAACAGAGGGTTACGGCCAAGCTTTTCAAAGTCAATGACTTCGGTTTTTGCAAACGGACCAAAGGCTTGCATGGTAAGTTTAATTGGTTTCATCTTTGGTCCCTATTGCTGTGATAATTGCTTAATAATGTCAGTAACGGCTTGTTCTTGCTCTTGGGATAATTGACTATCTTGTGCCTCAATAAAAAAGTCTCGGAACATATCAATTTCGCTTCGGGCCAACTTTGCTTGCGCCATTTCCTGCTCTACCCCAATTAACATACCCGGTTTCTCAAGATGTAAAACGTTTGGATACACCGAACGAAGCTTTTCCATTGGATTTAAAATCGCATGTTTATCCATCAAACGAACTAACAAATAATCTTCATTTTTAGGGTCAGTCTTGCCCTGCTCTATGACTTTATCTAGCTCTCCCTCAACAATGCGCATTTCATGAGGGGCAATTAGCTCAATATGTTTAGCAGAGACAAATCCTTTCTTGTCTAGTTCGACTAACGTGAAGCCTTTCTTCTGGTTCTGTTCACCAAAACTGTACTTCATAAGTGAACCAGAATAACGGATATGCTCTGCGCCTTTCTTTTGAGGCTGATGTAAATGACCAAGTGCGACGTAGTCGAAATCTAAGAAATGCTCATGACTTACGCGATCAGAGCCACCAATAGATAGTGGTCGTTCAGAGTCAGACTCAATAGCACCATCAACAAAACAGTGGCTAACGAGAACACGCCTTTGCTCTGAAATGAAATGCTCTCTTATTTGCTCTACGAGCAGTTGATGTGCCTCATCATGAGTTGATACCGAGGTTTTGTAGGCAAATCTGACCTGTTCAGGGTCGTTATAAGGCATGCCATAAAACGCTACCTCACCCGCAGAGTCCGTTTTTATGATGATGGGAGTTAGCATATCTTCAAAGTTACTAACAATATGAAGGCCTGCATTTTTCATTTGCTCTGAGCCAAAACCTAATCGTTCTGCACCATCATGGTTGCCAGATATCAATATCATCGGTGTTTTCAGTTCAGTACAAATACGCTTCACGACTCGATTTAGCAGTTCTATTGCAACCGTTGGTGGCACCGAACGGTCATAAATATCTCCCGCCACTACAACGGCATCGACGGGATTGCGTTCAATATAGTTAATCAGTTGTTCGAGTACTGCTTGTTGATCTTCGAGTAGTGATACATTGTGGAATTGTCGACCAAGATGCCAATCTGAGGTGTGGATAAACTTCATTCGAATTCACTTTCCGCCAAATCTTTAAGCTAGGTTTGCTCCTGCAAGAATCCTAATTTCAGCCGTGTAAACATCAGAGTATTACGCGACTGGCTGAATCTGGCACAAACCAAAGCTCAATATATTTAATTTGGGTTAGGATATCTTGAGTCGAACAGCTTTTCATGTAGTTTATGTTCTATGGTTCACTATTTCACCGGAAAGCGAGAAGAACGTTGTATAAACACCTTTAAGCAACATTAAGCGATGGTCTCGAATAAAAAACCGTCACATTTAAACCATTAAAAACCAACGTTTAGAAGGGACAAACTAGCTCAAGAACTACTCGTTATGCCAATTGTATAGAACTCCCACCGTATAACCATCTGGCTCGATATCAGCTTGCAAAACGTGGAAGTCTGAGTTGAGGCTACTTCTTTGATGCTCCTCAATCATTAACACTTTTAAAACACCTCCGCATGCGCCCAGCCCTCCTAGTTTAACATCAATAAATTGATACTGAGTTTGATCAGTCACCCAGGGAGACAAGAGTTGCATAGCATTTAACCATCGCGGCTCATCTCCATCAATGGATAAATGCAACTCACTAAGTGAGTGATCACACCCTACTCCAAGTTGTTTGAACACTTTATCGACAGCAATGCTTTGTTGTTTGGTATCTAAATCAATTCGAACATCATCAGTAACAAGGCCGGACTGTTGAAAAAAGCACTTCGTCAAAATGATCGAGTTTTGAGATTTGGCATGCTCTTCTGCATCGCGAGCAATTTCTATAGCCAGTATCCAAGTTGCTTGTGTTTCGTTAACTTCACGGTTTATCCGATTTAGCGCCATCAAGAACGCCGCTTGACCATAAGGATAAAAATAAATTTCTCTATTAGCAGAGTTACCAAGGATAAGAGAAAACTCGTTTATCAATGCCTTAAGCAAGCTTTTATCTACCGAAGACGGTAAAAGAACACAGATATTCCCTTTGATATCACTTTGCTCCAGTATCTCGCGCTTAGAGCGCACAAGATTTAATATCTGCTCATACAGTGATTGATCAGGATAGGATCTTGGTGTTTCTGCGGGCAATCTAAAACATTCGTTAGCTATATCACGAACAGTGTATGGCCTGCCATTAATGGCAAGAAGATGAGTTTGAAATGCGAGTGGCATCTAGCCTCCGATTAAAACCGTAGGCATGCCAGACAGAATTTTACCACCATGAGACGTTGAATCCCCGACCCTTGCCGCTGGCTTACCGTTGATTGTAACGCTAGAAGAGCCTGCTGAGATGCTATCCGGAGGACCTATACAGATAAGCTTATCTCCCTGCCTAGCCGCTGGAATGCCGCCAATTGTCACGTTTGGCGAGCCAACTACGACCGGGCCACCTACATGAGGAATTTTTCCTGTTTTTTTAGGACAAAGATGAAAGCTGCCCAATATTGCGGCTGGTTTACCCACTTTAAATCACCTTAGTTCAATGAAATTTGCCCTGCTTTAAGAGCGATAGCAGAGCCGTTAATAGATATTTTATTGCCTTTGATGTTGATTTCTCCGGAACTAGACATCTGAATCGAAGCGCCACCGACTTTGATCTCGATACTCTTTCCTGCATTAAAAGACAACACTTCACCCGTTTCATTAGAAAAGTTTTTACCTACTTTCAAGGTCGCATTCTTGCCAATCTCTTGATTGACATCATTCGTCACTTTTTCGGTTTTACTGTTTTCAACGGCAATATCAACACAGTCTTCAACTAGCATTTGGAAAAGTTTTTCGGCATGAAGATAGATGTGTTCTTCACCGGGTTTGTCATCAAAGCGCAACTCATTAAAATTAGATGTGCCTTTTTGTACAGAACGCGATTTATAACCACTTTGAGAGCTTTGCTCTGGTAACGTGTAGGGAGGGAGTTGACTACCATTGTACAGTGACCCCGTAACAATTGGCTGGTCAGGATCGCCATTGACAAACTCGACGATGACCTCTTGTCCTACTCTAGGATGAAACACCGAGCCCCATCCGTTACCCGCGATATTTTGCGCAACACGAATCCAACATGAGCTGTTTACATCGTATTTACCAACACGATCCCAGTGAAACTGAACTTTAATACGACCGTGTTTGTCTATGTAAATTTCGCCATCTTTGTTTCCCGTTACCACTGCGGTTTGCAAACCTTTCATCTGAGGTTTCGGATAGTTCACTGAAGGGCGAAGGATTGTTTTTGAGTCAACACAACTAAATGATACTTTAACACCTTGCGCAGCAGTGCCACCTTGACCAGTCTGATTATAAACAGCCGCAGATAAAAAAACGGAGGACAGTACGTATTCTTTGCCGACTCGAGACTTATCTTCATGCTTTTTAAACTTAAAGCACTTTCCCACACTGAACGTTCGACACGTTGCCTCGCCACGGCACAGATATGCGTTTTGCTGTAGTGCTTCTATAGCGTGCGTGTTTCTAAGTGCGTATTGGTCATCACTTTCCGTTTCACCCATGTATTCAAAATACTCGCTTTCAGGCACGGTAAAAAAATCACTTTCACCCTTGGCAGTATTTTTAGGATTAGACGAAGGCTTAAGCATGTTATAGCCAGACTTTTGGCTTGCTTTAGTCGTCAAAACTTGGGTTTCATGCCAAGAAGAAATATGGCTAGACTTAGCTGTACCTGTATCAAAATCGACTAAAAACTCTGTACCCGGCTTATAGAAACTGATGTCGTCAAAAATCTTAAGCGTGTGGACAGACTTAGTGTGTGTGAAACAGAACGATAGCCCTTCTTCTGACAATAAGCGTCGGACAAATTCAAGGTCTGACTCTTCATATTGCACTTTGTATGTGTATTTAGGGTACGACTTAGTTAACTCAAAACTAAAGGCGACACTATGCTCCGAGAGTACTTCGGAGATAATTTCTTTTATATCTTTATGCTGAAATATTCTGCAATTTTTTCTGTAATCGGCGAAACGTAATTTAGGCTCTATTAATAACTCTATATTTTTATAATTCTCACCATTATGAGTATTAGAAACTCGTTGCCCTTCTAATCTTGCAGCAGATACATAACCATGTATATAACGAGGTTTTGAAGAAACATCCTCACTATTTTCAAGGGTAATTGTTACTTCTTTACCAATTATTTCGTTTAACTCACTTCGTTGATCATTAAAGTAAGCTTTAGCACGCAATGAAAAAAGTTCTGAGATCTCTTCTCTATACTCAAATGAGTTTAGTATGATGGCATCTTTTCCGAATGGAGAGGAAATTCGGATGAAATTGTTATCTTGAGTTGCTCTTTTCATTAAATACTTCTTTCAAAAAATGCGGGGGAATATTCCCCCGCATAAAAATTACATTTGTTGACCTTTAACACCGCTGTAGCCGTATACCAATGGCGCAGAAGTGTTGTTTTTATCGTCAGTAGGAGTCACTGTCATCATCATTTCAGTGTAAGAAATAGTGATGGTTTCAACTGGACGATCATCCTGGATAGAAACTGAGTAGTTAGAAATCATCGCATCAGTCAGTTCGATCTTCATGATTTCTTCAACTTTCTCACCCTGCTTAGTAATATGGAAAACCGCAGGTTTACCTTTACCAATTGTCGCTTCTTTAAATAAGTCAGGAGAAGAACGGTCTTGAAGTTTAGTGATAGTCAAATCATATAGACGAGTAGCGCTCGCTTCACGGTCCATCGCTGTACCAGTGTATGATGAGATCTCACGACCTACACTCCAATCTACAGATAGTAGTGTAATCAAATCTTTATATTGCTCGGCAGTTGCCTCACCCTTAATATCTGCGTATTTAAGATACGTATTAGACTGCATGCTAATCTCCTATAGCATTATTAATTGACATATATCGTAGTAATTTAATTATCTGACGTTTGATGATAATTAGTGATTAATGTATCAAAAACTTCATTTTAAATACGCCCTGTTATATCTTTAAATAAGACTTAATTTAAGCATTTTTTATAAAAAATAATAGTTAATATGAACCAACTCCCAATTATTATTGAGAGTGTAAAGGATGTTAAACTATTGAGACATCAAGTCCACTAGTTGTACCTTTAACAATAATTTCATCAAACGTCTTATCATTAAGAATTGCATGCAATATTTCATGAGAAATCCTAGGAAGTAATGTGTTTTCTATGGTTGTCTGTACCACACGTGCACCGCTCCCCGACTCATTACTATTGTCTACAATATCATTAATTAGTTCTTCATCAAAAAATAGGTCAGCGCCGTAATTTTTACGAATGCGATTCGTAACTTTGGCTAATTTTAATTTTGTTATTTCTATCAATACTTCTCTTGATAGAGGCAAATAAGGTAATACATTAACACGTCCTAAAAATGCAGGTTTAAAGTCAACCAACAAATCGTCACGCAAAGCATCTTTTAGTGCTGAAGGTTCTGGAGATAAATCAGGATCAGAATACAACGACATCGTCGTTTCGGTCCCTGTATTCGCGGTCATAATAATAATAGTGTTTTTAAAATCTATATCGCGACCTTCACCATCTTTAATTGAGCCTTTATCGAATACCTGATAAAAAATATCTTGAACTCCAGGGTGTGCTTTTTCCATTTCATCCAAGAGAATCACACTATAAGGTTTGCGTCTGACGGCTTCAGTAAGTACACCACCTTCGCCATACCCAACATAACCTGGAGGCGAGCCTAATAATAAGGAAACTTTGTGCTCTTCTTTAAACTCGGACATATTGATAGTTGTGACATTCTCTTCACTGCCGTACACTTTCTCTGCAATAGCTAAAGCAGATTCAGTTTTACCCACTCCACTTGGTCCCGTGAGAAGAAATACACCATTTGGTCGTGTCTCATCCGTGAGCTGTGCACTGGCAGTTTTTATCACTTCAGACATGGCTTCCAAAGCGTGCTCCTGTCCGACAACTCGTTTACACAAACTCTCTTTCAAACTCAGTACTGCTTGGATTTCATCATCCTGGAGTTTGCCCAGTGGTATCCCGGTCCAATCTGAAATTACTTCTGCAATAAGCGCTTCATTGACATGCGAAAATACTAATGGCTGCGAGTTAGCGGAGAGGCTACTTTCGAGCTCCTGTAACTTGTCCCTAGCAGTCTCAGAACCCTCCTTGATTATTTGAGCTCTAAGTGACTTAGCTTCACTTACCCACTCTTTTTCTTTCTCCCACAGCGTCTCTAGTTCAACTATTTCACTAGATAGAACATCAATCTCTTTTCTGACATCTTGCAACTGCATATCAAGAGGTGCACCTAGCTGACTTTCTTGGCTTAGGTGCTCATATTCAGCTTGCTTGGCTTTTAGTTTATTCCTTTTCGCATCTAGACCTCCCGGTGTAGACGATTGACTTAACGCGACTCGCGAGCAGGCTGTGTCTAAAACAGACACAGCCTTATCTGGCAGTTGTCGGCCATTAATGTATCGAGCTGAGAGTTGAACGGCAGCATTGAGGGCCTGGCTAGTGATGTGGACGTCATGGTGTTGTGCCATTACGTCAAGTAAACCACGTAACATCTCGATCGCTAGCTCCGGCGCTGGCTCGTCGACCTTCACTACTTGAAAGCGCCTGGTAAGAGCCGCGTCTTTTTCAAAATACTTTTTATATTCTGCCCAAGTTGTTGCTGCGATCGTTCTAAGTTCACCTCTCGCTAACGCTGGCTTTAGAATATTCGCTGCATCACCTTGTCCTGCTTGTCCCCCACCACCAATCAGACCATGTGCTTCATCGATAAACAAAATAATGGGTTGTGGTGCGTCGTTAACTTCTTTCACAAGGTTTTTAAGTCTGTTTTCAAACTCACCTTTCATGCCAGCACCAGCTTGCAATAACGCCAGATCCAAAGACTTAATCGCTACATTTTGTAGAGCAGGAGGTACATCGCCATCAATAATCTTTTGCGCCAAACCTTCAACAACGGCTGTTTTTCCAACGCCAGCTTCACCAGTTAGAATCGGGTTGTTTTGTCGACGTCTTAATAAGATGTCGATCATTAAACGGATTTCATTGTCTCTACCAATAACCGGATCTATCTTACCTTCCCTAGCCTGCTCAGTAAGATCTGTTGTAAATTGATTCAGCGCAGAATTCGCGTTTGATTTCCCTAGGTCATTCGATCCTGATTGACGCGTATTACTTTCTTTAAAGTTCAATAACCGAGATGGTTCTATCTTGTTTAACTCAGGGCTAATCGAACCAGCCATGTTGACTAACGTATCATCAGACAAGTAGGCAAATAAAAGATGAATGCAATCCAACTGCTCCTGATTGAACTCAATCGTTGCCGATAGCAAAGCATTTTGCATCACAGTCACTGTGTGAGCTGAAAGACCTGGGACCGATTGACATCCCGTTTTGTATTTTTCAAGTGTCTTTTGAAGATCAGTTTCAACCTTGATTTTATCGACATCAAATTCGTCGAAAACTTCTGAATAAATATCGGCAGGATGTTGAATAATCGTCATTAACCAGTGAGACATTTCAATACTGTGATGGGTTCGAGAGCTTGCCATCGCAGCTGCTTGTTCAAGTGTTTCCTTAGCCTGAGGAGACAATCTTTCGACCAACGCTGAAAGTGAGAGTGAAGCCATTATGTTTCCTTTAAATAGTAATTGTTATGGTTCGATCTTTTGTGCGTTTATGTTTTTTAAGTACAGAACCAACACCTAACTGACCATGTTTTTTTGATAAACAAACTTGAGGTAATAAACTATGTTTGGTGGTGAGCTGCCATTTCAATTGCTTATGCTTACCAATAAATTCATAAGCCGCACGTTTAATAATTTCTACATTTGGATGGTTAGGCAGTAATTTACTAACCAGATCTTTGTGCTTTGGCAGAAACTCGATCGTTGTTCCTGCGTTTATATTCCAAGCTTTCGAGCCTAAGGATGCTCCGGAACCAAGTTGAGCAAACTGCCCTTCAGGCATAGTTCGAGATGAAAGACGTGTTTGCTCTTCTTTTGCAAGATGTAGCCACTGCCCTTGAAACTCATGAATCTTTACTTGGCATCCAGATAAACATTCAAGAACACTTTTTAGTCCAGCTTTGCTTCTCGTCGGTGAAGCAAAAACACCACCATAATGCAGGGACAACGAACTACCCTGGCCAGTTAATGCCGACTTACAATCTTCTAAAGGTGAACGTAATCCCTGTGCATGAGCACGAGACTGAACGGTCAATTGACTTAGTTGCCAGCATCGATAGTAAAGAGACAGTAAACGATGGTTAAAAATATCGTAGAAGTCCACCATTGCCGTATCGCCTTCTTTTTGACGATGTAAAGCTAACTCGCTGTAGTGCTGAGGAAGCACCCCCTGCTCACCCGTTAGGCCTATTAAATTGGTTTCAAGTGCTAGCTTGTGGCTATCAATATGTTTTAGATCGCAAAGCTGCGCATTTTCAAAACCTAACGATGGATTGACCTTTAAGTTTAGTTTTTCATGCTTCGGTAGAGCATCTGTCCCTATTTGTGCCTCGGCTTGCAAGATCTCGTGTTCGATAAGGTGAATTGCTTCAAACAACGGATGTTGCTTTAGATCTCGATAAAATTGCTCCGCGCTCATAGCAACACCTTATCGCCAGTTAATGCAGGCCATAAGTGGAAGGGCTTTCCCGTTGACTTAAGTCTTATTTCTAGCTGCGTAAAAATGTTAATTTCAGCATATTGTGCAAAGTAAACGGATAGCACACTACCTAGGAGGAAGATTTGCTCTTTAGGTAAAATTTGATCAGAAACTGTCAAAATGATTTTTATACCGTGCGCAAAACCAACTTTACCTTTCTGACTGACTCTACCTGTAGTCGGCTCGAACTCTAGCTTCGCTAAAGCATCAATTACCGCTTTCGTTTCTGCTGTCCCAGAAAATGCGTAGAGATTCAGGGTTTGCTTCAAAGTTGTTAATCCATCTTCTTCGGTAAAGTGGTTTAAAGTTAGAAGCTTAGTTAGCTGCCATCGTGTACTTTCATCCATTTCTGGCCGGAGGGTTTCTGATATAGAAACTAAACAACGAACTGACTCGAAGTTGTCATTTACTTCCGGCAAAGAGACTTTTGGAAGACCGCCTCCAAATGGAAGCTTCTGCGCTAAATTACGATTGCAGCACTCAGCTTCAACGTACATTAACCAGTTTTCTCGGCTCTCTGGACTGAACAATTGATGCCTTTTATCAACAAAAGAAATGTACGTTTCCCTACCCGGCTCATCGTATCCACCAGCCCAGTTTTTATCCTCACGTCTCATCAACCAATAAATTTCACTGGCGTTCATATAATGCGTGTGCTCACCAGCGTGATAACATGGCAGGTTGTGATACGTTTTGTTCCAGTTTCTCAATGTTACGTCAGAAATAGAGACAACCTCGTTACTCTCGGCTTCCTGGTATTGCGGTGATAAGTGGTAATCGTACTCGGTTGGTAGAATACGCTTTGGCTCCATAACACTTTTAAATAAGTTTACGACTGGCACACAACCAACCATCAAGCTCTCTTCATCCACTTGCTTAGGAAGCCAATCATCATTGGTATCAAAGTAAAAATACAGCTCAACTTGCTCTCCAAGAGCTAGTTCTGATAATCCGAGTTCAGTGATATCAAAGAACATGAACTTCTCAGGAAAGTGCAGATACTCAACAAGTAATCTTGCTCCCGAAAAGCTTCTCTTACTGTATGGAACAACCTTCTCATCTTCTGAAAATCCCACTTCAATAAGATGCCTTTTCGTTAAAGAACGGACTTCTTTGCCACCCGCAACGACAGATAAACCAATTAGATTTTGAAATAGCATTTGGTAAAGTTTAAACGTCAACTGAGATTGCCCGTTTAAATAAAAGCGCAACCGTTCTAATCCCATTTCACTCAGAGATGTCTCTTCATCTTGGGCGGTGAGCTGGATTTTCAGAGCTGAATGAGCATGGCTTTCCCATTGGGAGCCCACCGATTTAAGCGGTGCGTTTTTGAAAGCGCCAGAGGTCACATCAACAGGGTACATTCTGACCGGATAACAGGTTCTAAACTCGCATTCGTGGTATCCAGGAGCACCGATAACGACTCGCTCACCTTCTTCTACGTCAAAAAAAGAGGAAGTGGAGCTAGAGCAGTTCATCTTAATGACGGACATTGATGGAATTGGTGCGTGAAAATCCGGATATAACTGCCCCATCAAAGATTCAGTGAACTGAGGATAACTATTGTCTAAACTTTGTCTAATCCTTGCCGTTAGAAATGCACAGCCTTCTAGCAATCTTTCTACATGTGGATCGTCAACCTGCTCCTCACTGATACGGAGTCTCGCAGCGATCTTAGGATACTGCTCCCCAAACTCTTGTCCTTTGTGACGTAAATAAGCTAACTCGCGATTATAGTATTTGAGAAACTCTTCACTCATTTCGCTCTACTCAGTTTCATACCTAAATTTACCGGCTCTACTTCAGAATTGAATCGCACTTCATGAATGCTGTTATCGATTAAGCAAGTGGCGCTAATTTGTAACCTCAACACCCTATCAATAGCGTTTTTCTCGTCCGAAATCTGGACATAAGGATTCCTTAACCTAGGCTCGAACTCTTTAATTGCATCATGAACAATGTCACAAAGCTGATTCTGCCCCTCTTGGCTGCTATAAGGCATCGAGGAAAAATCTGGCAGACCATAATTCAATATTGAATAGCGAACCTCTAAAAGGTCATCAGGAATGTTTTTCCATCCGATACGACTATTTAACATAGACTCCAGATCTCTAAGCAAGCTGTTCAACATCTGTTGTTGGCTCGTAGGGAAGTCTTTTTCATCTCTAGTTGAAGGATCACTATCCATCAATTTGTCGAGCAGAGAAACGGTTAAAGACATGTTATTGTTACGCTATTTGTTTCGACTCTAACAATGTAGTCAAGTCACAGATTGGGAGGGCTGAATCACCAACTAGCCAACATTTTTGGCCTAAACCCACGAAGGATTCTTGCTCACCAAGCTGTTTCCAATCTGTTTCTCGACCTAGCTTTTGTGCGTCAGTTTCTGAGTCAACATAGGTCAATGGCATATGGCCTTCTCCTTCGCCAAGTCCGTCAATATCAAACTCTACAGGTCGCCAAATACTTTCTAATAAAGAGGTGGACGCTTTTATTTCTAGCGCTTGAATGCTAGAAATTGGAACAAGAAAATAGTTACCCGCGGTGGAAAACAGTTCAATGTAACCACCTAAACGATCATCAATATCCCTAGCATCTTCATAGTTTGTACCGTTTATGTTAAAGCCTTTAATAGTACGCTGTTCTTCAATGCTATGCGCTAGGTGTGACGCTTCTGCATAGTCTTGATTTTTGAGAGCGAGGTTAAAGCGAACAAGCTTTTTAGTGAATTCCTCGTCACCTAATACCTTGGCACTAGCCGCACCGTCGATAAAATCTTTTCTAGCCTGGGCCGCTTTCACTAAATGTCGCAACTGACTTGCACCAGGTAGATACTCAGGAAACAATTTGATCGATTGCATAAGTTGCTCATCCGCACGCTCGAAGTCTCCATCAATGCAAAGCAGCTCAATGAACGAGCTTCTCAAGCTTGCATCTTTAGGCGCCGCTTTAATTTCATCAATTAATAGCTCTAGAGCTTGTTGCAATTGGCCTTGGGACAAAGCATTTTTCCATTGGGTCATTGTTATTTCCTTACACCAAGTGCTCTGGTGATAATTCAGTAATTAATTTAATGCTAGATACCATTTGATCGAGCTGGAAGTGCGGTCGCAAATGGATAACAGAGTAATAGTGTCCTGGAGTTTCTCTTTTCTCTCGAACCGTAATTTTCGCTTCATTTAAGGGGTACTTCGCCCTAAGTTCATCAGATGCTTCATCCGACGCGGTAGTGTACTGGTGCAACCATCGTTGAAAGTCTCGCTCTAGGCTTTCTGAATCTTGATATCCACCAATCTTGTCACGCCCCATAACCTTGAGATAATGTGCGACTCGCGACACACACAACGTGTATTGCAACATCGACGTGAGCTTTGCATTCGTTGAAATGTGTTTTTCTGCATATTGCTTAGGCTTGTAGAGAGATACATTCGAGGTCATCCCTACCATATCGGTTTCAGGTACAGGAGAAATAGAAATGAAACCGCATTCAGACAACTCTTGTTCTTTTCTCTCAGAGATCTTTAAGTTTAAAGGGCATCTTTCACGGTCATTCTTGCCATTAACGCGCATTTTGTTCCTAGTAGGAGCGACGATAATACCCTGGCTATAATCCCCTTGCTTAATGCCTCGCATGTGCGTAAACCACCCATGCTCCTGAAACGCTCTAATTGATACGGCCGCAAAACAATACGCGCTACTCCCCCATAGCAAATCACGATTAGAGTCGTAGACATGCTCTTGAAAGTCGAACTGATCGTTGCGCGAACCATCACTTTTATATGGCTGACGGAATAAAACATTCGGCGCAGTCAGGCCAATAAATTTGGTATCATCGTTGTCTCTCAGACTGCGCCATTTTGCGTAATCTGCCTGTTCAAATTGGGCCGCAATATCTCTTATCGCAGAGAGCTGTGAAAAACTGTCAACACCAAACATCTCCGGCGATGCTGACATAATGAACGGGCTGAATGCTGCCGCTGCAGACTGAGAGATCTTGCTGAGCACAGACAGATCTCTATCAAAATAATTTTTACTCGCATCACAACGAAGTTGATAATCGCCAACTACCACGCCAAAGGGTTCTCCCCCGGCCATGCCATATTCATTTTGATAGAGCAGCTTAAATAGTGCTGATTGGTCAAACTCGATGGCTTTTAGTGCATCTTTACTGACTTCATTCCATGTTGCCGCCAACACCTTGACTTTGACGGAGTCTGATGATCGAGTGTCGACCTGTTCGCATAAATACCTCACGCCGATCCAACCTCTTTCGAGTTGTTGAAACTCAGGATGATGTATTATTTCGTTTAATTGAGATTCTAATAGCTCATCAATTCGGTTTATCGTGTTCATCACACTATGACGAAAACTGTCCAAATCTCTTGAACGCGTACCTTCTAGCCAAATTCGAGCTGCCTCTACAAGATCAGAAGATTCATTGAATCGAGTCAACCACGGGCTATCAAGCTCAGCATGGCCTCCTGTGCTGAATTCATGCTTTAGCTTACTGGGATCGCGAAAGTTAAGTGACACTGCTATTTCCATCTAGAACATAACGATTTGGTATGGCTGGCCTTACGACCAGCCAATTCATTTCTTATCCACCCGACTGAGGGATCTTTGCAACAAGTCGCAAAGATGTCGTCAATTCTTCCATTTGCAGCCAAGGCTTAAGCCATGCTACAGCATTGTAAGAACCTGGTGCGCCAGGGATTTCCTTAACCTGGACACGAGCATCTGCTAGAGGGTATTTCGCTCGGATCTCTTGACCACCACCCTCTGAAGCATTTACATAGCCTAGAATCCAGCGGTTCAACCAAGACTCAACGTCTTCTGCTTCCATAAAGCTACCGATTTTATCTCGAGCCATTACCTTCAAATAATGCGCAAAACGAGATGTCGCCATCATGTAAGGTAGACGTGCTGAAATCGCCGCATTAGCCGTTGCTTCTGGAGATTCGTGGTTCGCCGGTTTTTGACAGGTTTGCGCACCAAAGAAAACCGCATAGTTGGTGTTTTTGTAGTGACAAAGCGGTAAGAAACCAAGTTTACCCAGCTCTGCCTCACGTCGGTCGGTAATACCAATCTCTGTTGGACACTTCATATCAGGATCGCCATCATCACTCATGAAGAAATGTGTTGGCAAATTATCCACTCGACCACCACCTTCTGCACCACGGATAGCTGTACAGAATCCATATTTTGAGAAGGCGTCTGTTAACTTAACACCAAGAACATACGAAGAGTTCATCCAACAGTAGTCATTATGCTCAGCATTGACAGCAATACCTGACACTGGGTCTACTTCGAACTCTTCAAATCCAAATTCCTCAACTGGAGCAGTGGCTTGTCCGTATGGCAAACGAGCCAGAACTTTCGGCATAGTCAGGCTAACAAAACGTGAATCAGCACTCTCACGGAACGAACGCCATTGAGCGTATTCTAACGACTCAAAGACCTTGTCTAGATCGCGTGGTTTTGACAGTTCAGTCCACTCATCAAAACCAAATAGTGCTGGTGAGGCCGCGGACAAGAATGGGGAGAAGCCTGAAGCGGCTACATTTGACATTAGGCGCAGCGACTCAATATCCTCTGGGTGGTTGGTAAACTCATAGTCACCAATTAATGCACCATAAGGTTCACCACCTGCACTGCCAAACTCAGACTCGTAAACTTTCTTAAAGATCTGGCTTTGGTCAAATTCAACCGCTTTACTCAAGTCTTTATGTAACTCTTTCTTAGTCATACTCATCATGCGAATTTTCAGAGTAGAGCTCGTCTCTGAGTTCATCACTAGATAATTTAAACCACGCCAAGAACCTTCAAGTTTCTGTAATTCAGGATGATGCATTACTTCAGACAACTGATCAGAAATCTGTTTATCAAGTAAATTAATCGCTTCACGAAAAGTTACCGTTAGGTTTTTGTTCCAAGTAACCGTCCCTTTCATCGCTTCTTCAGTGAGCGTTTTAATTAGCTCTTCAGCACGAGAGGCTTCTGTCTGCTTAGTTGCACCAATAGCTTGATCTAAAAATGAAGTTGTTTGTTCATTAACAGTTGGATCTAACTGCTTTTCAGCTTCAGTCGTCATTATTCCGCTCCTTCAGTACTGTCTGACTTCGCTTTCTTGCCAAGATCTAACTCGCCCGCAAGTTTTGCCAGATTGTCTGTGTTGTTCAAAACATCCTCTAAGATGTTTTCAAGCTCTTCAGAACGGTCAACTTTTGTCATCAAATCACGCAGTTTATTACGCGTTTCCATCAGTTGGCGCAGCGGATCAACTTGATTTACGATCGCAGCGGGCTCAAAGTCTTGCATTGATTTAAAGTTCAAATCCACCTCAAACTGTGAATCGTCGTTCGCAAGCTTGTTCGCAACTTTGAACTTAACCGATGGGTTCATCTTTTTGAGCACATCATCGAAGTTGTCTCGATCGATCTGAATAAAACGGCGGTCTTTCAAAGGCTTCAACGCTTCAGTGTTTTGACCAGCGAAGTCACCCATTACACCTACAACAAAAGGTAGCTCTTTCTTAAGAGTTGTACCTTCAGTTTCAACATCATAGGTAATGTGGACACGAGGCTTCCGTACTCGTGACAGTTTCGAGTGGATACTCGTCATACCATTCTCCCTTTATTAATTTTCATTTTGTTCTGCTATGCCAACCAAACGGAAGTAGCTTTTCTTTGCATCTCCGTCGGAGATAAGTTCCGCCAGTAACTCCGGCAGAGGCATTCCACACCAACGAATGATCTGTTCGATGGAGTAAGAAACTGGTGAGTGAGGCTCACTCTCTCTGAAGAAATCAGCCACTTGCTGCAATTGTCTAATCGCCTGCTCTCGTGATTTCATGTTTGTCGCTAATAGTGCATCAGAACTTTGTGAACTCACTTGTTGTTCCGAAGAAGAAGATTCATCCACCTCCTCCAGTTCTTCAAACACAGCTTGTGGTTGATTAAAACGCTCTCCAAGGAGATGCTTTAATGCCGAGTGTATTGATTCAAGCCTTTTTGATATATAAGAGCTAGGAGTAACATCACCTACCGCTTCATCTAATCGCTGACTGAATTCATTAAATGACTCTGTGGCGAACTCCAGATCAGCGATTAGCTCACGATAAAAGGCATCAGAGGTAGATTTAACTGTAGTTGTAATATCAGATAGCTCTGTAGCGCCAAGATCGACTCGATTTCGGCGCTTATCTTCATCTAAACGCTCCAACTCAATAGCTTGCTGATATTCCCAGTAGGCATACGCTTGCTCAACGCCTACGTCAGTAAGCGGGATACAAGCAATAGGGAAAATAAGTGTTCCTTCGCTATCGATACCATTGAGGCCAGTAATCGCCGATATTCTTGTTTCAATGCCATCCTCATCAGGCATTGGATAGAGAGCATCCCAAAACTTCTCGATGAACTCGGTTGCGAGTTTGTACCCAACGCCCATACCACGAAAACCATGCAATCGAGTTAGGGCTTCTATAAGCCAAGCAACAAATTCCAAATCTTTAGACTGATTCGTAAGTATCTCTGGTACTTCCTCAATAAATACACGCCATAAGTTACTGTGGGTATAAATGCTTTCTTCTTCTATAAGCGCATTGCGCTCTGCATTTCGCGCAGCCATACGCTGATCTTTTAATCGGTAATAAGCGGACTGTGGCGAGACATCTTCTCTAGGATCAACACCTGTGGGATTCTCTTGAGATATAGGAGCCAACGCTTGTTCATACCAATCGAACATCTCACTATTCATAAGACCTCCCTCTAAGAAAAACGGGGATCGTCGCGTCTTCTCTCGTTACTGCTTCAAATTCTGTCTGCGCTTGGCGAACTTTGACTAACGCACAAGTAACGTTATCACTTGCACCTCTCACTAACGCCGAATGCATGAGCGCTAATCCTGCTTGATTTACTGAGTCCGCATACAATGTCCGGTGAATTTCATCACTCGTTAATTCTTTAGAAAGCCCATCACTACACAGAAGAAATTGATCTCCGTCAGCCAACTGCCCCGAAACTTGATCAATAGTGATACTCTCATCTACCCCAACAGCTCTGGTAATAACATTTGCGAGAGGATGTGACTCAGCATCTTCAAATGCCAATAACCCTTGATCGACTAAATCCATAACTTGACTATGATCGCGTGTTTTTTGAGAAAAATGACCATTTCTAAGCTGGTAAATTCGGCTATCACCGACCCAAAGACAGTGGTAATACCCGTCCTGGATAAACAACAAAACGAGAGTTGTTCCCATCGTTTTACCGTCTAAGTGATTTTGTGCGTATTGATAAATTTCTAAATTCGCGGCTTGAACCACACTCCGGATATCATCGATATTGGTATTTGGGACATCCTGCATATGGCGCGCGATTCTATCCACTAGCATCTGGCTTGCTATGTCGCCAGCACTATGCCCACCCATTCCATCGGCTACAACCCAAATATGCTGCTCTGTCATATCTAAAAGAGCATCCTCGTTATAAGGGCGTACTTTTCCTGCGTGCGATTTAGCAAAGGTAAAATAGTTCCAATTCATTCTTCTATCCTACCAATTCCACTTTTTCCAACCGCCATCAAGCATGGCAGAAAATTGACCAATAGAAGGGAAACCGCTGGTCATAAACATACATGGTTCAACTAGAGTAGAGCCTTCAGTCCACCAAAAGCATGGCTTACTCAATTTTTCTTTAATGAGGTAATTCAAAAGTGCTCTTTGATCTGCTCCACCTTGATCATGAAAAATCGTAGATATTTGGCTTTGATAAAGAAACTTAAGAGGCCGCACTTCACTTTTTACATTCGCCACTAAATCGTTTTTTTCTTGCATGCTCTTATGCCAAACATCAAATACAAAGTCGTCCTCAAGTACTGCTAGGGCAAGAGATGCACTGTCCTCGGTCCAAGCTTTGTCCTCCCAATATTGCGCAGCTTCACCTTTTACGGCACGAGCTATAGTAAAGAAAAAGTATCTACCGCATGCATCTACACTAGGAATCATGCTACCAATGTATGTCGAGTCTTCTAAGTAACTAACATCCAGAGCAAAGTGCCACACAGGCGCGGTTAAAAAGTGCTCATTCCAACTTTCACCCAATTGTTCTCTGCTGACTGCAATAACAGCCTGCAGCCAGTCATGCCAGCGCTCTGAAAAGTCTTGTGATAAGCCATCTTTCACAAAGTCGCCTTTTGCAGGCATTTTACCGATATAACCCCAGGCTGATGTTACAAGGTTCGTGGACATCTGAACCTCTCCATTTCATTTGACCAAAACGGATTAATAGCACTAGACGGAATAAGCTCTAGTTGCACCTTATTTCCCTTTAAATCAATCATAACTATGTTGTCTTTACGTGATTCTGGTCTTGCTTTAAGTGATTGATCTAGCAGTTTGAATATGCCCCACTCACCTTCATAAGTATGGGCAATCTCACGTTTAGATTCAGGTGGTGTGAACACTATTCGAGTCTGGTCTTGACCCGCAGGCCAGGTCAAGGATTTAGCTCGTGCTGGTCCATGCTTATAAACCAAATCTTGCTTACCTAACTCTAGAACAAACCGAGTAATGTGCTGATCCAGATACACTGGTTTCATACCGAACTCTACGCGCAATGAATTATCAGATTCAAAGAAAGACTGCCTGATACGCTTCGCTCTTTGAAAGACCATCAGCGTTTCTGGACGAACTCCAATTTCCTTTTCTAATCGCCAACGACTGTTCGACGTATCGACAAACGGTTCAAGATACTCTTGGAAGAATGAGTCAAGCGTACCTCCATAACCAAAGAAACGTTTGAAGTCCTTCAGCCTTACTTCTCTGCTCGCATTTGGCTCGAATGGGTATCTGCCCGCAATCGTCCGCTGATAAGGGCGCACCACTTGCGTAACCCAAAGCTGATTTAGATGATCTTTCGACCCTCTCTCCGCAAACTTAACTGACTCTTGAGAAAGTTCACCTAGCCATTGATTAAATGGCCTAGGCAAAAGTTCTTTAGCGCGAGCAAAGGAAGCAGCCACATCTTGTGTAACGGTCCCATCTAAAATACTTTTGTAAGCAATTTTCTGATTATTACCTGAGCTTGATAAATCGCTTAAGTACGAGCGCAAGTTAACCATAGCTTGTTGAATATCATCAAAGTCTTGTTCGCCGAGACGTAAGATCTCCGAAAAATGAGATTCGACTTCTTTACCTGGCAGTGCAACATTGAAACCATTTTCTTCAGGCAAGTACATGTCTAGTCTATCTGCCGTATTCGAAAATTTAACTTTGGCAACCTTACCAGCAACTTCAGAAGCGGCCTTCTGATTTTCTGACAATGATACTTTCGACAAACCAACTTCTTTTTGGATTGCCCTCAACAACGATTCGATTGGTCTTTCAACTCCAGATAGAACTCTAGCTTGTTCTGTTGCAAGCTCTAGGCTCGGAGCCTGCTTAAGTTGAATATCTTCGATCAGAGTTTTCCATTCATTCACATAATCTTGATAGTATCGAGATTGGACTCCTTGAATAGCGCTATCTTGATCAATTTCATGAGCCTTAAGATCGTCACCGTAAACCCAGTTCTCTTCCATTAGGCTTTTTACTGTACGGTTGATCTGAATCTGAAAAATGCTATGAAAGCCATTGTACGTATAAAAGCCCGAAATGCCTTGTGATAACGGCTTTCCACTCGCTCGTTCAAACTGCTCAAGCCCTTTAGGCCCCAAAACATCAGTCAAACGAAATGAAGGAACATGACTCTTCGAAAATTGTATCTTCATTCGCTGATAAGCACGTTCTGGTAGAGACATTTGTGTCAAAACCTCGCGAGCATTAGTCACGGCAGCAGTATTATAAGAAAAGCCTTGTCCATTATTCTCTAATAAATTTTGAGTGTGCTGTAACAGACCTTTTCTTAAGTCTAGATTTAGTTCACCCGGATATTGACGTTCAAAATAGAAGTTAAACCAAGCCAACACTTCATCTTGTTGGTATTTGTCTGGATTAAATAACATCAAATAAGTTTTCAACGTTTCATACAAATACTCTCGATGCTGTTGATTACTTTCCATTTCCGTCACCAAGCTATCAAGAAGCAAGGGAGCGTAATATTGGGTCAACGCATCAGAATATGCATTGTTCGCCGCCTGTGAGACTTTATCTCCTTGATAGAGACCAAACCTTTTTACGGAATCAGCATCGCCGTAGTTGCTTTGCTTTCCTAGAGGAAGCGTCATCAATCGGTCTAATGTCTCTACGGCTGAGATAATATCCGCCTCAAAATCTAGGCTCTCAGCACCAATCATTGCTTCAATATGGCCGGCTTGCTCATTGGTATCGACAATCAACTGAGAATTCCACTTGTAGCTCATAAGCCAAAGTGCAGACGCACCTAGCAGTAGAGAAGCACAGCCAATGTACACACCTCGGCGCATCCACCCTGACTGCTTTTGATAGTGACGATTAACCGTTCCTAACAGTTGTTCCTTGAAAATAACCTTATCAAACAAGTTCTTCACGAAATAACTATGAGATCCTGTTGGGCTTTTTGCTAGAGCGAGGCGATTTAGTCCAAGTCCATTGGTCGATTCATTCATTAACTTATCGACTGGTAAGCCTTCTTGGACCGAGCTCAACATAAACACACCACGAATCAAGGCTGGCTCTTCAAAACTATTTTGTGCAAATATTTCCGCTAAAAATTCATCAAGGTTAGCTTGTAATACCCTTAGCTGTTTAGGAAATTCAAAAATAAGTGCTCGCTTCTCTAAATCATCTTCAGTTTCAAGGATTCTCAGCATTCGCGCATCAAGGCGCTCCAGCATGCCATGAAATTCTTTATTGAATAAAGAAATAACCCCTCTTTCATCAGCCACTTCACGCGGAAACATGAAACCGAACAATTCCTCACGATCTTCCTTGCTTAGATCAGAGAAGAACTCATTGAAACCCGCAACTAAATCCATTTTGGTCAGTAGTACGTAAATAGGAAATTGCATCCCTAACTGATTCTTCAGTTCTTGAAGGCGCGACTTGATAGCTCGAGCATGAAGGCTTCGCTCGGTTCTTGTCTGCGACATCACACTGGCTAAACTAATTGTGACAATTGCACCATTAATTGGCCTTTGCGTTCTATATTTTTTCAACAGCCCCAAGAAGCCGTGCCATGCTTTAGAGTCGACTTTTTCTTGACTGTCTTGTGTCGTGTATCGACCGGCCGTATCAATCAGAACTGCTTTATTTGCAAACCACCAATCACAATGACGAGTTCCACCGACACCAGCAATAGAGTCAGAACCAAGGCTATCCGCTAACGGAAACTCCAGCCCTGACTGCTTTAACACTGTTGTCTTCCCTGTCCCTGGAGGGCCGATCAACACATACCAAGGCAAGTCATATAAGCTTCGCTTTCCTTTATGTGTTTTCGTTACTACTTTGACAGCTTGCTCAATACGCTCGCGCATTAAGTCAATTTCACTCGCCGCTTCTTTATCTGACTGACTATCAACCTCAAGTAACGTTTGAATACTTTCGTCTTCTTTAACTTTTTGCTTGTGCTGCTTAGTCACGTTGAATAAAGCCCACACAAACACCAGCACCAAAATCGTGACGAGTCGTTGGAAGTCGCTCTTTAGTGGCTCATATCCCGCTATCGTGATAAGTGGACCAACAACCCAAATAAAAATTGAACAAGCAGCGACACCGATAAGACCGAGAAACCACCTTTGAGTAAATATTCTGCCAATTTCTTTAATACGCATCTCTATCTACCTGTTATTAATTCGCGACAAGGAGGTCGATTTCAATTCGACGGTTAATAGCTCGGTTTTCGTCACTATTGTTTTCAACCAATGGTCTTGCATCACCCAGCCCTTCTGGTATGACTCGACCTTCTAGTGCGCTATTCGAGATAAGTTGTTCAGACATAGCAGTAGCTCGAGCTAATGATAGATGCCAGTTCGAAGGATATTTACTCGTGAAAATTGGCCTATCATCGGTATGACCTGTCACAATGATCTTGCCTTGGGTAGACTCCAACGTTCTAGCGAGTTTAGAAATTACGGGTTGGATATACGCGACAACATCAGCACTACCTGATTCAAATAGATCTTGCGACTTTAACGAAATTCTTACCCTGTCTTGCAACGGCTCGACGTTGATTAGCCCCTTCCCGATCTCAGTTGCCAGATACATAGAGATCCTTTCTGCAATTGGCGCTGATTTTGATTCTGACGTTGTATCTTGGTTAAGCTGTTGCGGTTGAACCAAATTGACTAATTGAGAAAAGGTGCGGTTGGAAGCCTTGTTTAGCTCATAGCTAAAATACATAAATATACAAACCAATAATGCAGCCGTTACGGAGCACACAACCCAGAGAGGAGCTCTGTCGGAAGCCTTAGAGCCATTCAAAATGTGTTGTTCGATACTATTGCTTAGCTCTTGAGGTATCCCTCTTCCGTAAGACTTAAGAATAGCGATAATCTGCCTTCTCAGTTTTCGGTGAGACTCCAGTCCGTTTTTTTCCAAACGATATTGGCCGAGAAACCCAAGCGATAAGCACACGTACATCAATTCAAGCAAATCTAAATTTGTATCTGGTTGCGCCATGCACTTATCAAGGTACTTAAAGAACGCCTCCCCACCTTGGCTGCTGGCATAGAAAGAACTAAGCAATGAGTCATGGCTCCAAAATGAATGCCCCCCCCAATTAGTATTGAGCACCGCTTCATCTAACGAGCAACACAAACAGTAACGAGCCGTATCAATAGTGTCCAAATCAACGTCGTGGTGGCGTAGTCGGTTCTCATAATCTCTAAGTTTTTGTGCCAACGTCTCTTTTAGAAACAACGGGTCAGAATGAGTTGCTGTCGCTCGAATTTGACCAATAATAGATAAAAGACCATTTGCTTCTGCCAATAAAGGGTTGTTCCCATAAGCAACCACTGAATCGTTATTCACCAATTCAGGACTTTTTGAGATAACTACCGTATTATCTGCTGACTTTTCTGATTGTGGTTTCGGTGCGGGCGCTCTTCCACCCGGTGTTGGTTTTACGATCGTTTGTTCCATACTGAGCACACCTATTGACTAATACTCCACAGCTCAAGGTCAGCATTCGGAAAATGCCCCGATAAATGCAGCGCAATACCACCACTGTCTTTCAGCCTCATCCAAAACGGGCCTTTCTTGACTACTTCGAAGTAGACATAACCCGTTTGGTAAGGGATCTGCCTCGGTACTACACTCAATGGCGCTACGTTTATGCCATTAATCTGATTGTTGATCAGATCACGAATCTGCTCCGCTGGTCCAAACTTGAGCTGCGCCGGGACTAAACGTCTGATTTCATCTGTTGTCGTATCAGCTTTGACCGCAAGCACAAACTGGCATGATTCAAGTAAACGCTTATCTGGAAGTGGCGTCACTTGAATTCCATATTGTCGTGGCTCCAAAGGAAGTTTGCTTGCTGTTTGATCAAGGACAACGCTCAGATATTGACTCAGAACTTGATTCAATTCGCTATAAACACTTGATACATCTAAGTGATCGTATGTAAGTAAGCTTGGCATCCTCTTGGTTTTGTCAGAAAACGTAGCTAATTCACCAATATAACCTTTCAGGGTCGTAGCTAATTCCAATGGATGTAGCCTGTCTAGGTCACTAAAGTGCTTTAACATCGCCTCATACCTGTTCAACATTTGTAGCATGATGAAATCAACAGCAGATGCAGAGGCGGCTTTGCCCTTAATCAATCGCTGCGCAATAACGTCGGCACGCATCTTTGTCATCGCAATAACGTTACGCAAGTAAGCCGACATAACTTTGTCGCTAAGTAAATTGATAAGCGGTGGAACATACGAATCGTCTAGTATTACTTCGCCTTCTGCCGTTACCTCTTTTATTTTCAAAATCGGTAACTCAACATAACCCGCTAATTTGTCATTGCTGGCTTTCAGTTCCAGGTTTAGGGCTGCGACTTGAATCGTTTCTTCATCCTGCCCAGTGAGATTATCTATAACGTCAACGTCTTTAAGTACATAACGAGAAACGATCGCCTCACTTACATCAGAAACATTTTTACCTTTGATATTTGAAAGGGGAAGAGTGATTTTTACTAACGTATTTTCTACGTCTTTATCAATAAATAAAGGCACAACCGAATCGCTGGCTGTTAAGGTATTAACCAGAGTCATATCTGGCAAAACTGCCTCAAAGTGATCTAATTCAATCAGACCATCTTTTAATGCATGTTCTTTTACTCGACATTTCCAAACCCCCCAATTATAAGCCCCACCAAACTGATGTAAGCCTTTGAATTCTTGAGAGGTTGCGCGTTCATGTTGTTGAAAGTGCTGGGGACGTAAAAACATCCCTTCGCACCAAGCCGTCTTGGAGTATTGCGTCATTTATAATTAGCCAACTAAACGTTATTTTACGACCAAAGACAGATCTTCTAACAGAATTTGATAGGTGTTGTAACCGGTCTTATCCACTTCAATGACTTGTCGCCAATTTGAATTTTCAATATCTCGAAACGCTGCGACAATGCCTAAGTATTCAGTCTTTGGAGACATACTTGCCTGATATGTTTCTTTCTGACCTGGAGTTAATGATATTTCATATTTATTCACTAAATCAGGGCCTAATACTTTTTCACTTTCTTCATAAATTGAAAAAAAATCCTGACTTTCAAAAAGGGTATTTGATGTTAATTCAAAAACATACACGACTACAGGGGATGGCCTACCATTGGAGTCAGGGTTAATATTGTGATTTGCTGTTATTTCTAAATCTGAATATGGGTCAACAACTAAATTGGCTGCTGAGCATCCAAATAAAACCATTGAAATTAATAACAAAATGTACTGATAAACTCTTTTCATCACCCTATTTCCTAGCTTTTATTTTTTAATGCTAACTCATAGTGTTTAGCGAAATCTTCTAAATAAAATGGAGATTCTTTATTGATAATGTCATCGGATAGCTTTTCATGAATATCCTCAAACCGCTTCCAACTTTGAGCATATTTCCTTGCTGGAATAACCTTATTAATAACCGTGTCTTTAGCTAAAGCTTCTGAGTATATCGACGTAGGTTCAACAAGCGACATAACACTTGAAACCGTACCCTCAACACCTTTCATTAACGCTTGTTCATGACTTTCTATATCACTAAACGCTTCTTTAATGGCTGCACTTGGCTTTAGGAAACTTGCAGTTTGACGGTTATATAAGTTATGAATTGCATCCTCTAAATTCGCAGAGAACTTCAGAGGATTATTTTCTGACTTCCGAAACGCAGTATGACTAAGTCGATTTGTTTGTTTAAATACCGCTCGATTGTGCAGCGTTTCCATTAAACCAACTAACATCAAAGAAAATGATTCCCCCAGTTGTTCAAACCATTGCTCTCTGTTATCGCTGGGAATCATCGTTGGATCAATACCCGCTCCTTTAATGAACGCCGCAAGCTCGCTCCCTTTACTATCAAATTTGGGAGTTGGTTGACGTTCTAGCTGTCGTGGGGTTTCCGGTACAGGTGTAGGATCTACACTCTGTTTTTCTGGTTTGGGGATATCAATAAAATCATCGACTAAGCCAATATCTAATTGAAAGTCAGAAGGAACACTCTCATTCAAAAGCTCACTGGCACTAAGGCCGAGGTCTACAAACTCTGCTTCAGATGAACTCGAGAATGCTTCAGGTTCTGAACTGGAACGAAAGTTACTTTCCTGATTATTGAATGCCTCAGTGCTCGTTTGAATACTTACTGAAATTTGGTAATCCCCTAAACTAACCGTATCGTCGTCGCTTAGTGCAATCTCATTTCCTTGGCCCACAGGTGTCACAGCGTTATTAACAAACGTGCCATTAGTTGATAAGTCTTTTATCAAGTATTTATCACCAAACTTGATGAGCTCTCCGTGAGTTCCAGATACTACTCTTTCAGGGTCTGGCAGTGTCCAATCACATTGTTCAGACCGACCAAATGTAACCTTGGCATGCTCATCACTTGATTCAAACACAAACTCACTCTCTATCTCTGGAGTAAATTTGTGAAAACTTGTTATGGTTAAAACCAACTTCATGTAAACCTCGCCAAAGACCTGCTAAATATTATTTTTAATTTTATTATTAGTCACTTTCTTATTAACAGTAAGATTAATAAAAATCTTAAATCTGCCATTGAAAATCATGCACGGAATAATGAATCATTTTTTTATCAAAGCAATCACGTATTGTTCAACAATTTTAATTATCCAACCAAGTTCAAATTTTTGACACTTAGACTTTCATCAATAAAAAAACGAATGTTAGTTTGGCCGCGAAATTCTAACATAATGACTTTTCATTGAGCAGAAAGGTATATATTCCCCCATCATTTATACGGAGTTCTTGTGATGGAAGACAGCAATAAAAACAATTCTATAAATAATAATGATAGCGGAGACAAAACTAAAATTGTAAAGACTCAAAAACGAGACAATGCAATTCAATCAAATAAAGTTGCTAGCAATGAAGGCTCCGTTCAAAATAAAAATGAAACAAATACAAAACTGTCTCAAAAAGAAAACACTCCGTTAGTTAATAAGAAAGTAAACAATAAAAATAACACATCAAATAATGACAAAGATGTTATTAAAGAAAATTTAATAGGCAAAACTGTCAAAAATCGATATGAAATCGAGTCGGTTCTTGGCCATGGCGGACTTTGTGATGTTTATTTGGCAAAAGATAAGATATTAGAATCTTCAGGTTCAGAAGCCCCTTACGTAGCATTAAAGATTTTACAAAAAGAGTTTGCATCTCAACCAGAGACTGCACGCATGTTGATACGTGAAGCTCAGCAAACACAAAGATTAAGCCACCCTAATATTATTAGGGTTTTTGATTTTGGTGTCGATGGCGAAATATATTTCTTAGTGATGGAATATATTAACGGGGAAACATTAGAGAATTTAATACAACGATCTAGGCCACATGGGCTGAAGTTTAACGCAACTTTATCGATTCTAAATCAGGTACTTGACGCGCTGTCTTACGCCCATTCACTTGGTGTCGTGCATGCCGATTTAAAGCCCGCTAACGTCATTTTAACGTCTGAAGGTAATGTTAAATTACTCGACTTTGGTGTATCTAAAACTCATCAATTAAAGCAAGATCAATACGCAGCTAAACGTAAATCCGAAAATGTGGAGACTCTTGGCTATACTCCAAACTACGCATCGCTCAACTTGTTGTCGGGTAAAGAACCAAACTTAAGCGACGATATGTTTGCGCTATTTTGTATTGCTTACGAGTTATTGAGTTGCAAGCATCCTTATTCAAGAACTCCTGTTAATGAAGCTCTCAAAAAGAAAATGAAGGTCTCGAAACCTGCTAATATGCCAGCATCTAAGTGGCCTATCTTTGCACGCGTGTTTTCAACTGGCATCATCCCCAAAGACCTTACCCCAGATCAGTTAAAACAAAAGTTGAACATGCGATATTGGCCTATCGTTAGCGGTGTAGCTGCAAGCGTACTATTGGTTACCGGAATCGTATTTGGCTATCAACAACAACAAGAAACCATCTCTGATTTAGAAATAGCGATTAACAAGCAAAATGATCAGATTAATGGGCAGGAATGGTTGCTTGATACACCGCCAGAAAAAAGCTTGTCACTGATTAATAGTGAGAAAAACTTACACCCGGTGATTAAAGCTGGCTTACTACGACAGCACAAGAGCTACCTTCTAAGTGAGTTTGAATCTGAGATTGATCAGGTTCTGAATTCTGATGCTAACAACTATCCAAATTATGATGAAATCGAGTCTGTACTAAACAAAGCAAAAGCCTACTACCCTGACTCACATAAAATTGAAGTTCTGGCGTTAGATATTCAATCAAGCAAGCACTCAACATTGCTTTCGATAGCCAGACAAATCAATAGCCAACTGGAAAAGTCTCGATACAGTAAAGAAGAAGACAGTAAGTCCATCTATGAACTGAAAGATGAGTTAAATCAAATTCATCAGGATTACCCATTTACACCAAGCTCATTATCTAGCGATGTTTTTGGTAAACACCTAACTGAAGCACTCAAAAATAAAGATGCTGCAGCACTTGTTGCGCTAATTAAGGTTGGGAATACTTTCTTCTCAAACGTTGAAGAGCATCAAAACAACTTAAAAATAAGCAACGCGATGAAAGATGCAGTCCTCGAGATGAAACTGTATGAGACCGCGCTAGACTCTAACGATCCTCTACCATTTCCGGACGAGGCTGCTCGAATTTTGTTCCAAGAGGAATTTGAAAACTTCTATTACCGCCTAGAAAAGGCAAGAACAACAACTCACCTCGATAACTTAGTGAAAGATGTTGATCAGTTTTCGAAGAACTTTCCTATCGGTTTTCAAGATATTAACGATTTGAGATTCAAAACTGCAGATAAATACCTGCGCTTCTCCGACATACTGCTCAATAAGAGAAGGACCACAAGCGCAAGGCGCGCAATGAAGAAAGCGAACGAGTTAATGAGGCAGGTAGAACAGGACTCCAAGCAAAGCTAATTGTACAAAAGGGGCGCAAGGCCCCTTTTTTGCGTCAAGCTACTTGCCATTATGCAACTAGGTTGCTAGCTTGTATTTGTACTCGATTAGGAGAGTTGACCTTGACTGAAGGAATAGTCAAAGTTGGCGAGCGCTTGGCTTACTTGTTTGATGATTGCTTTAAACTAGGTAGACAAGACTGTTCCCAACCCAGCATTTTATTTGGAACCCACTATCACGTAACTTGTGTTGCCACGACACGAGTGCAAAATGCTTTGCACAAAAGATTAGATCATAGACACTTGTATATAAGGCAAAGTGTACCGAACAATAACTTTGTTTTTATGAGTCTAGCTCAAGTGATAAGCACACTGTTCAGCGCTCAACTCCCCCCACTTCAACATTCCTATCCGATACATTTTTCTACCTCGCGGTTAGTCAGAGGTAAACATGATTAATTTTGATGTTCTCAATAAATACATGGAGAACGACGTAGATCTTATCGTCACCGTTTTTTCCACATACTTAGAAGACCACGCCAATGACATACAGCGTATCAATGAGTTGTACGCAAACAAATGTTGGCCGGAACTCTACTTATTGGCTCACAGTCTAAAGGGCATTCTAGAGAGCTTTGGTGAAGAAACCGCTGTCATTGTTTTCACAAAAATAGAAGCAGAAACAAGAAACGATAACGAGCCAGATAGCTCAGATATAGCTATAGTTACTAAAGAGCTAGCTGCCATTAATCAACAAATCTTTGCTTACTTGAAGAATATGCAATAAAACAAATTAAGGCTTAACTGGGGGAAATATGGCAATGAACAATAGCAATTTCAAGGAGCTGATTGAGTCTCTCAAAGACTTAACGCCAACTCAAAAGAGGTACTTGCTTAGTCGTACAAAGATGGCGTTAGATGATGAGAGCAATATGCTAAACATCAGTGATATCCTGACACCAGAAGAGTTGGAAGCATTATTGTCGCCTTCACCAACCACAAATACAAAATAACAATAATATACAACGTAACCGTCAGATTAACGCTAGGGACCAGGTGGGGTGAATAGATCTTGCTTGGTTGTTAGTTTTTCTCCGTTCTTCTTCACTAAAACAAACGTGTTTTTTCCAATCTCTTTTTCTAACTTGAACTGGTCAGATAATTGAGCGACTAACATCAGTCCACGACCTGAAGCAGACC
Source organism: Vibrio diabolicus (assembly GCF_011801455.1). NCBI lineage: Bacteria > Pseudomonadati > Pseudomonadota > Gammaproteobacteria > Vibrionales > Vibrionaceae > Vibrio > Vibrio diabolicus. The sequence goes on from NZ_CP042452.1 coordinate 1,107,202, forward strand.
AACTATCATCATCCATTAAGTTAGGAGCCTCAATCTGTTTATTTTTATGTTGGTTGAATGTCATTTCATTGATTGACGCTCCGTAGTCAGAAACCCTAAGTTCAATGAAATCTGACATTTGGTCACATCTAATCCTACACTCCACGTCTATCGGCTTGCCTTCAATTTCACTGTAAGAATGGATGTAAGCATTGTTCATAAGCTCAACAACACAAAGCTCCAACGACTGAGCCGTACTTAACGATACTTGATTATCCATTAAAAACTTAGCAACCTCTTTGCTCGCACTTCGAGAGCGAGTAAGGGATCCGCCGTAAGTTCGTTTAAACTCGCTCTGGAACATTCTTTTCCTTTATCCCTAGGCTATCAGCCACGCCACCTTACTTGTAAAAGACTCGCATCATCATCAAACTCATCTTTGTTCTGCCAAGATTGTACTTGTTCAAAGACACATCTAGCCTGCACTTCTGCTTCTAATTGCGAAGTACAAACAGCTTTTATACTTGATGCCAACCTTTGTACTGAATACATCGCCTCGCCTCTCCTCGCTTCTACCAAACCATCCGAATAAAGCCATACTACATCCCCCTCACTCAGAATAATTTGATTATCAACGTACTCCATCGGCTGCAAAGCGCCAATCATAAAGTTGTCTTCACCCGCCAGCTCTGTAGTTTCGGTGCTCGCTCGCCAAACAAGGAATTTAGGATGACCAGCAGTACAATAGCGAAGTTGTCCTGATTCTGTATTAAGAATGGCATAAACCATAGTGAAATAAAGCTGACTGTTTCTAGTTTGCTGATACCGTCGGTTTAGCCGATCAATAACGGCTGCTGGTTCACTGATACAGTAGTCGCCATCTCTTAGCTCCATGGTTATCGAATCAGGTCCCAGATTTTGAGATAACGTCTGTTGGATAGAAAAAGCCATCAAAGCAGACGAAACACCATGACCTGAAACATCGAAAACATAAAATGCGACATGTTGTTCATCAAGCTCAAAATACCCCAACATGTCACCACCAATCTGGGAGCACGGTTTGTAGGCGTAACTAAATTGCATGTTCTGGATCGACGACTCCGCTGGGAGTAGTTGCTCCATCAGGTGACTAGCAGACTGTAAATCTTGATGGATCATTCGATAGGCTGCATCTAACTCTTTATTTCTCTCAACGAGTTTGTTATGCAGTTCTAAAGTACGAAACCCCGCGCGGATTCTGGCCTGAAGTTCCTCTACAGACGTCTTCTTATCCACAAAGTCATCTGCGCCAGCATCGATGCCTTTCACGATCGAGCTTTGGTCATTTCTAGAGGACAATAAAACAAAGAAAATGTAACGTTCGCTAACTTGTGATTTTAATTGCCGACACAGCTCAATACCATTAATGCCAGGCATCATTAAGTCACTAAGTACAAACTGAATATCTTTGCGATAAGTCAGCACTTCAAGTGCGGATTGTCCGTCTTCAACAGCAATAACTTCATATCCCTGCTTTTCTAATGCACTGCTGATATAAAGTAGTACTGTTTTACTGTCATCGACCAAAAGAATGGATTTCATTCGCCTCCTTAAGACGGTAGTCGGGCACGCTAACGTAGAACACTAGTCACTGATTGCTCATTTCTAAAACGACTATAATCTTCAGCTAATAACTGGTGTTGATATCGAGTGTAAGACAGCGCCTCATTGGAGATTAATATCTGATGCTCTTTCTCTATTAACTGACTTTGCAGTTTTTCAATCTGTTCATTCTGCTGTGTGTTATTGAGGTACAGCGCGACGAGACCAAAGACCGAAACCATTAAAAGAGCAATAAGAACATTATTGATAGTTTTAACTTGAATACGCATGACCTTTCCTTGTCTATTAATAGACTTCCCACTATGAAAAGAACGTCTACAGACTAAGAGCGCTAGGCTCTAAAACGCATTGAAGCCCATTGAGGTTGTTTTTCCAATTATAGGCGATAGGAGACAAAATAAGAAAAAAGCTGAAGAATTTGAATATCCTTGTGAATTCGAAAGGCAATAGCAGCGAGCAATGATCTACTCGCTGCTGGTACATCAACTTAGAAATGCAGGCCGAGCTGAAACTTGCTCATACCAACGCGCAATGTTTGGTGCAGTAGTAAACACATCGATTTCTAGGCCTTTAATTGCAAAACCAATCAAAATAAAGCCTGTAATATCGACGATAGTAAAATGGTCAGCGGCAATGAACTCGCTTTCACCAAGTCGCTTATCTAACAACGGTAAAAACTCTTGCACGCGTTGCTTGGACTCTTCGCCCCACTCTTTAACACAACGCTCTCTATCTTCATAGATAGCTGTGATGTTTCTAAATGCTTGAAACGCAGCATACAGACCTTGAAACTCCACCACGCGATGCCACATTTCCACTTGCGCGCGCTCAAGTTGGTTTGCCCCAAACAGAGCTAAATTATTTTCAAACGCTTCATCCAGATAACGACAAATTGCGACGCTCTCACAAATCGTCGTGCCATCTTCAAGCTCAAGCAATGGCACTTTTCCATTGACGCTTTTTTGCTTGAAATCTTCCGCTAGATTTTCGCCGTCACGCACATTTAAAGCGATGCGTTCAACATCGCCACCAATTTCCTTTAAAAAAATGCTAACTCGCTTACAACTTGGAGTTATCGCGGTTTCGTAGAGCTTCATTTTATATCCTTTTTCTTTTTCTAACCGATTGGTTAGGATATACTGTAGCCAGTTTATAAACGATCAGTCAAGAACTTCATTTCCCAAAAGTTGATCAATAAGTTTAGGAGTGGTTTGAGAAAAACCGCTCAGGTAGGTACGCATATGGCAAGAAAAGCCAACTTCGATCGAGAAGAAAAACTATTAGTCGCTATGGACGTTTTTTGGCGCAAAGGTTTCGCTAATACATCCATTTCTGATCTCACCGACGAGTTGAACATCAACCGCTTCAGTCTTTACAACACCTACGGTGACAAGCAACAGCTCTACTACGAAGCGCTCGATACTTACTTGAAAAAGGTCTCGCTACCGTCACTGAATGATTTGGAAAAAGACGACGCGTCTTTACCCGAGTTGGAATCGTTCCTTAAATCTTTTGCTGAGCTGCAACGCAAACGCAACTGTGGGTGTTTTATTCAAAATGCGTTGATTGAGCACGCTGGCGAAGACGATGACGTACTGCGCAAAGGGCATTTCTTATTTGACCATCTTATCGACATCATTGCGGATGCGCTGACTAATGCGCAGAAAGAAACCTTAGTGCCCAAAACGCTTAAGCCAGAAGAGCTCGCTCGTTTTGTTCTCAACAACATGCAAGGTATGCGCGTACTTGGCAAAGCCAAACGTTATGCAGACTTGGATACGGCGCTTTCCTGCTTGCTGGTTTTAATTAGGAAGTAATATGTCGATTGAAGTGATAGCAGTTCGTCTTACCAAAGGCATGGACTTAAAGCTGAGCCTAGCGAAATTGGTCGAGAAGCACGGTATCAAAGCAGGCTCGATTGCCTCATGCGTTGGCTGTGTCTCTGACCTCAATCTTCGTTTGGCAGGTGCAGAGTGTACGTTAACCAAACAAGAGCCATTTGAAATCGTCTCTGTGATGGGAACACTGACGCCTGAACATCAGCACGTTCATATCTCGGTGTCTGATCGTGATGGACGAGTCTGGGGCGGGCATTTAATGGAAGGCACGGTTATAGACACCACCGCAGAATTGATCATCCATTCTTATCCAGAACTTGAGTTTACCAGAGCGATGGACGACTCGACTGGCTATACCGAGCTACAAGTGAATTCTTGCAAATAGTCAAAAGCTCCAGAGCCACACTGTGCTGTCTCTGGAGCCTTATTCGCTTGTCTCTTACGCCAATAATTTATTCATATCGAGCAAGCTAATTTCGAGGATCATTCTTCGACTAAATAACAAACCTGATTATCGTCGACCGTTACTTGCCACGTTTTTAGACAGTGCGCATCGTCTTCCAAACACTGCCCACTCTTTAAGCTGAAGTGCTGTTTATATAGTGGTGATGCAACACACATCTCACCATCAATATCGCCGACAATCCCTCGACTCATCACGTAAGCCTTGCCTATTGGGTCCCAATCTTGAACGGCGTAAACACCGCTATCAGGAATGCAGAATAACGCGACATGCTCGCCTTCGATTAACACAGTGGCACCAATGAACGGCATTAAGTCATCAAGCTGACACAGTTTCACTTTGGTTACAGCTGCCATTTACACCTCCTGTTTCACTGGAATACGCTGACCGCGCACACGCTGGTACGGTAAGACTTTGCTGCCCGACGTACTGTTCAAGAAAGGACGGAAGCGTTGCAGTTTCTGAGGATTACCCAGAGTGCTCTTCCACTCACATTGATAGGTATCTACGACTCGTGCCATTTGTTCATCCAAAGAATCACATAGGTTCAGAGAGTCATCCAGAATAACTTGTTTAAGGTAATTTAAGCCCCCTTCCATGTTCTCCATCCACACTGACGTACGCTGCAAGCGATCAGCGGTGCTGACGTAGAACATCAATACTCGGTCGATCATGGTGATCAACTCAGATTTGGATAAGTCAGATGCAAACAAATCAGCGTGTCTTGGTCTCATGCCGCCATTACCGCAAACGTATAGATTCCAGCCGTTTTCAGTGGCGATCACCCCAATGTCTTTACTTTGCGCTTCTGCACACTCGCGAGTACAGCCCGATACGGCAAACTTAAGCTTATGGGGCGCTCGCAATCCTTTGTAGCGGTTCTCTAACTCAATGGCTAATCCGACCGAGTCATCAACACCATAACGACACCAAGTAGAACCCACGCACGATTTCACGGTGCGCACCGATTTGCCGTAGGCGTGCCCTGTTTCAAAACCAGCATCAATTAAGGTTTGCCAGATTTCAGGAAGCTGTTCTAACTGCGCACCAAATAAATCCACGCGCTGACCGCCAGTGATCTTGGTGTACAGATCGTACTGCTGAGCGACTTCACCTAGTACGATAAGTTTGTCTGGTGTGATTTCGCCGCCCGGAACACGAGGTACAATAGAGTAAGAACCATCTTTTTGCAGGTTCGCCATAAAGGCATCGTTAGAATCTTGCAGAGATTGATGCTGTGGCTCCATGATGTGTTCATTCCACAAAGAAGCAAATACAGATGCTGCTGTCGGCTTACAGATATCACACCCATGCCCTTTACCATGCAGTGCAATTAAGGTGTCGAAGTCTTTGATTTGTTCCACTTGGCAAATATGGAACATCTCTTGGCGACTTAACTCAAAGTGCTCACAAAGGTGGTTGTTAACCTCTACCCCCATGGCTGCCAATTGAGTATCCAATACCGACTTCACCATATTGCTACACCCACCACAGCCAGTACCGGCTTTGGTGTTTGCTTTAAGGTCCGTCAGGTTGGTGGTGCCAGCTTGTATCTCGGCAACTAAGTCACCTTTTGTGACGTTGTGACAAGAACAGATAATGGCGCTGTCTGGCATCTCTCCATCAAGCATTCCGGTATCAAACAGCAGGTTCGCCGCGTGGTCTGGCAGGACCGTTTTGTTCAAATAACACTGTAGGAGCGCATCGTAGTCGCTGTTGTCACCGACGAGAATCGCACCAAGTAATTGGGTACCACTCGCATCAACTACCAGCTTTTTGTAGATGCCTGCGACCGCATCTTGCAAGACCATTTCTTGTGCGCCTTCGGTTTGCATTTGTGCATCGCCGATAGACGCCACATCCACCCCAAGCAGCTTGAGTTTGGTACTCATGTCTGCACCTTTAAAACCTTCGCTTGGCATCCCAGTCAAGACATCGGCAGTGGTTCTCGCCATGGTGTAACCGGGTGCGACTAAACCAAAGATCTTCTGCTCCCAAAGAGCACATTCGCCAATCGCGTAAATATTCTCATCGCTGGTTTGGCATTGGTTGTTGATCACAATGCCGCCTCGCTCGCCTACTTCTAGCTCTGCCAGTCTTGCCAACTCATCTTGAGGGCGAATCCCTGCGGAAAAGACAATCACATCCACTTCGAGAGGATCTTTGTCTTTAAACACCATACGATGCTTAGCCGTTTCACCACCGCAGATTCGCTCCGTCCCCGTTGAGGTATGCACGGTTAGCCCTAGCGCTTCAATCTTCTCTTTTAGCACCAAGCCAGCACCATCATCTAACTGCACGGGCATCAGGCGGGGAGCAAATTCAATAACGTGAGTTTCTAGCCCCAATAGTTTGAGTGCATTTGCCGCCTCTAAACCCAATAAGCCACCGCCAATTACTGCGCCTGTTTTTGCGCCTTCACATGCTTTTTTGATTTGTGAAAGATCATCAAGCGTACGGTAGACAAACACGTTGTCGCGATCTTTACCTTCAATTGGCGGCACAAATGGGTAGGAACCGGTCGCGAGCACAAGTTGGTCGTAACCCAGCACATCTTCACCATCAAGCAGAATACGCTTTTGCTCTCTGTCGATGCCTGTTACTTGGCTGCCAAGTACGAGTTGGATGCCATGCATGTCGTACCATTCTTGGTTACTCAGCATCAAATCATCATGGGACTTACCCGCAAATAAAGAAGAGAGTTGTACACGGTCATACGCGATAAAACGCTCCGCACCAATAACGGTAATTCGGTGCTCCAAATGCGCGTTTTTCTGCACTAATTGCTCGACGAGGTGTTGCCCGACCATACCGTTGCCTACCACAACGATGTGGCTCAATGCGTTCTTTACTGGAATCGTTAAAGGACTGTTCATCGCTGCCTCCTTATGCCGTTTGCGCTGCGGTTTTGGGCTTGTCTTCTTTCGAAGCAGGAATCTCGACTTTGGATTGCTTCTCGTAAAGGAACTTCAGCACCGCTTGTCGACACTTCTGATACTGCACATCATCCGCCAGTGCCACACGCTCACGAGGGCGCGGTAGATTCACTTCTAACACTTCTCCAATGGTTGCTGCCGGTCCGTTAGTCATCATCACGATTTTGTCGGATAGCAACACCGCTTCATCCACGTCATGGGTAATCATGATGACGGTGTTGTTTAGCTCGGCTTGGATCTTCATCAATGCATCCTGTAAGTGCGCACGTGTTAACGCATCCAACGCGCCAAATGGTTCATCCATCAGCAAAACCTTTGGTTGAAGTGCCAGTGCTCTGGCGATGCCGACTCGCTGTTTCATACCACCCGATATTTCATCCGGCTTTTTGTGCGCGGCATGCTGCATTTGAATCAACTCCAAGTAGTTATTCACTTGTTCCTGAATCCACGCTTTGCCCTTTTTGCCGGCAATTTGTTTTACTGCGAGCTCAACGTTTTGATACACGGTGAGCCAAGGCAATAATGAATGGTTTTGGAACACCACTGCGCGGTCTGGTCCCGGTCCAGCTACTTCTCGTCCATCGACGATCACGCCACCGTCTGTTGGCATGTGTAGCCCTGCGACTAAGTTCAATACCGTTGATTTACCGCAACCAGAGTGACCAATCAGCGATACAAACTCACCTTTATTGATTTGTAAATCGACGTTCTTAAGCGCGATGAACTCGCTATCTGGCGTTGGGAATCGCATCCCTAAACGCGTTAGATCTAATAATGCTTTTTCCATGATCGTTTCCCTTATCTCAACGCTTGTTGTTTATTCCAAGACAGCCACTTTTGAAGTTGCAGCATGCCTCTATCGAGCATCAAACCGATAAAACCAATGGTGATGACTGCCACCATGATGCGCCCCAATGATGCTGAACTGCCGTTCTGGAACTCATCCCAAACGAACTTGCCTAACCCTGGGTTCTGCGCGAGCATCTCTGCCGCAATCAATACCATCCAAGCGATACCTAAAGAGAGACGTAAACCTGTGAAGATCATTGGAATGGCAGAAGGTAAAACGATGGTGCGTATGTGCTGCCACCACGAAAGTTGGAGCACTTTGCTCACGTTGATTAAGTCTTTATCAACGCTTGTTACACCCACAGCAGTGTTAATCAGCGTCGGCCATAAGCTACACAGCGCCACTGTGATCAGAGAGTTAATGAACGACTTAGCAAACATCGGGTCATCACTCACATAAGTGGCACTCACCACCATGGTAACGATGGGTAGCCAAGCTAAAGGTGATACGGGCTTGAGCAGTTGAATGATTGGGTTAAAGGCTTGATACAGCCCTTGATTAAGACCAAGCACGATGCCAAGTGGAATCGCGATAACCGTCGCCAGCAAAAAGCCCGCTGTCACAGTCACTAAGCTCGTCACAATTTGGTCGAAGAACGTAGGCTTACCTGTGTAAGGACGAATCTTCACTTCGGCGTCCGGATTCTTGGCTAACTTCGCAGCATTGCGCTTTTCCTGACGCTCGATAAACGCTTGTTCCTTTTCTCGCTCTTGCCAATGGTCATCGACAAGGTTGCTGAACTGCTGAAAAGTTTGCACAGGTCCCGGTAGCGTACCTAATGAGGTTTGCACTTCTCTCGCTGCTAAGTGCCACATTGCCAAAAAGATCAGCAAGCCAATGACGGGCAAAAGCACCAACCGACTTCGGTTCACTACCTGCTTAGCAGGAAATAGGGAAATGACATTACTAGACATACTCACTCCTAAGAAATTTACATCCTTGTTGCCACAAGCGAATCTCCTCGCCTGTGGCGTTTATCGTTATGGTTAAACCTTGTCTTTTCCTTTAAGCCCGATAGAGAACTTCTCTAGATATTTATTTGGCTCGCGACCGTCATAAACGATGTTGTCGATAAAGTGTGTTTGTGGCGCACGGAAACCATCTTCAGCACTGAAATCTGGGAAGTCTTTTTTGCTCAACACACCATCTTCAATTAGCGCTTGAGCCGCTTGTTGGTAGATATCTGGACGGTAAACCTCTTTTGCCACATCCATGTACCAATCATCGGATTTCTCGCTTGAGATCTGTCCCCAGCGACGCATTTGGGTCAGGTACCAAATCGCATCGCTGTAATACGGATAAGTGGCGTTATGACGGAAGAACACGTTGAAGTCTGGCACGTCGCGTTTATCACCTTTCTCGTATTCAAATGTGCCGGTCATTGAGTTAGCGATAACTTCGGCATCGGCTCCCACATACTCGCTTTTTGATAGCATCTTCACTGCTTCTTGGCGGTTGGCATTGTCGTTTTCATCCAACCAATGTGCAGCTCGAATCAAGGCTTTCACTACGCGAATGTGCGTGTTTGGATACTTCTCAGCCCAAGCTTTGGAAACACCAAATACTTTCTCTGGGTTGTTCTTCCAGATTTCGTAGTCGGTCACGACGGGCGTACCAATGCCTTTGAATACGGCTTGTTGGTTCCATGGTTCGCCTACGCAGTACCCTTTGATCGTGCCCGCTTCCATTGTCGCTGGCATTTGTGGTGGCGGTGTAACACTCAAAAGAACGTCAGCATCCAACTGGCCACTGTTGTCACCGGATTCTGGAGCATAAAAGCCTGGATGAATCCCACCTGCCGCTAACCAGTATCGCAACTCATAGTTGTGCGTCGATACAGGGAACACCATACCCATGTTGAACGGTTTACCTTTATCCAGATAGCTGTCCACAACTGGTTTTAAGGCATCCGCTTTGATTGGGTGAACAGGTTTGCCATCTGGTTGTTTTGGAATGTATTGCTTCATCTGCTCCCAAGTATCCTTGGAAACCGTGATTGCGTTGCCGTTCAAATCCATACTGAACGCGGTAATCACTTCCGCTTTTGTGCCGACACCAATCGTTGCGCCCAATGGCTGACCAGCAAGCATGTGCGCACCAGCAAGCTCACCATCGATAACTCGGTCTAAAAGCACCTTCCAGTTTGCTTGCGCCTCTAAAGTTACATACAAGCCTTCGTCTTCAAAAAAGCCTTTCTCATAAGCAACCGCCAGCGGTGCCATATCGGTTAACTTAATAAAACCAAACTTCAGGTCTTCAATTTCTGGCTCACCCAACTCTGCCTTTACGCTGACCGCGGTGAATACCGATAACGAAATTGCTGACACTTTCAGCATCGAACTCCATTTCATTGGTTTGCTCCCATAAAAAAAGCGCCACTACTCCGAAGAGCAGTAGCGCCGTTGCTAAGTCTACAATTACCGCCGTTGATAATTGAGATAAGCGATTCAACAATAAACCCGTTTTAACTAATCCAAGTACTGTGCCAACTTATTTTCTACTTTAAATACAGCACATTAGAGCCTACCCTCGTAACCAAGCAACTGTTTTTGCTTGCTGTTAGTGCAACACGCACCACGGTAGAATTTCTGCCATAACCCCAAAGTAGTAGAGAAGTTAATCCATTAACTGCAATGCCGTAATCAGATTCTTCGCCACTTGTGAGAGCGTTTGGCTCGATTGCATGGCTGAATTTCTAAGCGCTTTATAAGCCTGATCTTCATCAACACTGTGCATCTTCATCAGCAGACCTTTGGCTTTTTCCACCAGCTTGCGCTCTTCAATCTTATGGGTCAGCGATTCAATTTCCGATTGCATACTTTCAAATTTCGCTCTCACTAATGTCGCATGTTCAATCCAGGGTTGAAGTGCAAACTCGCTATCGTTCGGCATGAGAACATAGTCCATTTTTTCTGATAACCGATTGATGTCATTCGATGATAACTGCTTTAAGACGATAAGAAGTGGTGCCGATTTTCTGCGGCAGAAATCCACAATTAAACGCAGTTCCGCCGTCGGCTGCTGCCATCCAACAACAACGCGTGCCGATGGTTCTCGCTGCATCAAAGTTTCTAGCTGTGCCAATTGGCAGCCAACGATGTTGTCGTAATCTTTGCTCAACAAGCCGGACAGTCGAGCCTGCTCTTGAAGGCTATCACAGCACACTATGATGGGTGTTTTTGACGTTGATCGAGTCATGCACATTCCTTGTTTATATCTCACTCACTAAGAGAGACATAACAAGGACTGTGCCAATTAAAGTTGAAGCATTTTAACTAGAGGTAAGATGTTCTTTGAAGAAGCCTAGTGTGCGTTCCCACGCGAGCGCCGCTTCTTCTGGTGCGTAGCGTGCCGTTGAGTCGTTGTGGAAGCCATGATTGACGTTTTCATACATTAACGCCTGATATTGCGCATCGTTCGCGATTAATTGCTGCTCATAGGCAGGCCATGTGTCGTTGACGCGCTTATCGAGCCCTGCGAAGTGAATCATCAACGGCCCTTTGACCTGCTTTTGAATCTCTTGCGCCGCTGGTGTTCCGTAGAAAGGCACACCTGCATCCAGCTCTTCTGGCATTACCGCTGCAAGCATATTGACGATGTATCCACCGAAGCAGAACCCAACTGCGCCCAATTTACCGTTCCCACCCTCGTAGTGTTTAATGAAATTAGCAGCAGCAATAAAATCTTGTTCGATCTTGGCTCTGTCCATCTCTTTCTGCATGGCGCGACCTTCATCGTCGTTCCCCGGATAGCCACCGAGTGGATAAAGCGCGTCAGGAGCAAAAGCAATAAAGCCATCTTTCGCGAGTCGCCTGGCGACATCTTTGATGTATGGGTTTAGACCTCGATTTTCATGAATCACCAACACTGTCGGCGATTTTAAGGTCTTCTTTTGTGGCACAACCAAATAGCCGCTACCTTCCCCATGTCCATTGGGCGAGGCAAAGGTTTCATAGGTTGCTTTGATCTCAGGATCATTAAAGGAAACTTGCTCTGCGAGTGCATAGTTTGGAGTCAGAGCATCAACCAGGGCCGTCATACTAAAACCTAAAACAGCGAGGCCACCAAGACGGTTGAGAAACTCTCGGCGAGAGATTTTGCCATGTGCGTATTCGTCATACCAATCGAAAGCTTCTTGTGGAATGGGATGTGACGCCTTGTTGTTAGAATTTGAGTGCTTTAGAACCATTATCCTTGTCCTCATTTCTTATCGAAAAGTAAACTCATCAGGCCTCACTGATGTTTGCCCCAACCAGCTGTGAGACACTTCAAGTGATAAATACATCACTGACAAGCTTACACAAACAATAGATAAAGGATTCCGATCCAACAACGTTTCGCGGTTAGCTCGTCACAGGATTAACTGCCACAACAATAGTTTTCCCAATAAGCAAACGCACGTTCAAAGGCCCGTTCCCTATCGTGCACTTGAGCAAAGAGCACAACTGTCATCGTTGCCAAAACCGTATTCGCCATTTGATTCATGTCATCTTCTGACGTCCCAAACGGACAGTTCGTAGGCATTGGCACCTCAGACAGCATTTGCTCCGTCCAGTAGTGCGATGTCACGCCGCTTGTTTGGCTTAGCCAAACAGTTTGACTTACTTTCGGGTTGTATTCTGACTCACCCGATTGTCCTTTGAATGACACAACGGCGTGAGCGGTTTGACCGATTTCATATTCAACTTCAGCATGAAGTTGTTGGAATCCAGGATGGAAGCTACCACGAATACCAACCGTCGCCTGCCCCGGATTCAATGCACGAACCACGGTATTAATCGGCGTTCTAAGCCCATAACGATTCTTCCAACCGATCATGGTTTCTGCTTGTGGAGCAAACGCACTCAGCGGTAGATAAACGATGTTTTGTGTTTCTAACACACGCTTTGCGTCTTCTGCTGATTCCGCTTTCTCGATAGCAAACTTGTCGAGGTAATCTTCGGCGTGTAAACGTCCAGATTGACGGTCGTGATAACCATGCATCAGCACTTTATGACCATTATCGGCAAGGATCTTCGCTGCCAACAGGTGCCAAGGCTGACCTGCCGCTTCACGTTTGCCTGCGTAACATGGCCAGTCGATGTCTGCCCCAATAGCAGGCATGCGGGATTGGAATGCTTTCACAAAGCCAGCGATTTCTTGTTGAGTCTCGTTTTGTACGCGGATCAGCATCAGCAGCATTGCCATTTGATCATCATCGCACTCTCCGTTTAGGTATTCATCCATAACTCGAAACGCTTGGTCAAAGTTCAGTGGTTTTCTACCACGTTCGCCACGACCGACTGTTCTGATACACTCCAAAATGCTGCTCATATTCCCTCGTATTCCGTCACTGACTGTACGGTTTCTATTAGTTGTTCGCGCAGTTTGACAACTTCTCCCATCACAATCAATGCTGGGCTGATGCCTTTAAGTGTAATCGATAACTCATTGAGCTGATTGAGTTGGGTAACATGAACTTGTTGCTGAGGGCTGCAACCATGAGTGACGACCGCAACAGGGAAATCTTGGTTCAAACCAGCGCCGACTAAACCGATTTGTATGTCTGCCGATTTTTCTAATCCCATGTAGAACACCAATGTTTGTCCGCTTTGCATCAGTTGGCTCCACGCTTCAAATGCGCCTGTTACCACTTGCCCTGTGACAAAGGTAACGCTGCGAGCAACGCCACGATGAGTCAGCGGAATCAAGCTGTTTGCTGAACATCCAATCGCAGCAGTAATACCGGGGATGACTTCGTAAGCGATAGAGTGCTTGACGAGCGCTAACGCCTCTTCGCCTCCACGACCAAATACAAAAGGATCTCCCCCTTTTAAGCGCACAACTCGCTTTCCTTGCTGAGCGAGCAACACCATCAAATCACAGATTTCCTCCTGACCAATACTAGGTTGTCCGCATCGTTTGCCCACGTAAATCCAATCGGCTTGTGGCGAAGTCAACTCCAAAATATCTTTGTTAACCAGACGGTCGTACAACAGTACCTCTGCCGACATAATCGCTTTCACTGCCTTCACAGTTAACAAGTCTGGATCGTGCGGTCCTGCTCCGACAATCGAGACAAAACCTTTGTGGTTCGCATCTAGATCTGCGGAGTGATTTTCTAAAAGTTGGTTCAGTTTGCTTGCTTGGTCATGCTTAGAAAAGCGAGACGAGCGTTCTTGATTCTGACTCGCTTGTCCTTTCTTAAACCAAGACTTTTGATAAGGCGCTTCCATGTGCTTATCCTCTTTATGATTTACTTTATTTGCATCGCCAGACTTTGCTGGCTCGCTTGCGGTTTGCCCTTTTGATGCTGATGGCTGTCGACCATTTGTTTGATTTGAGAGACGCATGAGCCACAGTTGGTACCGCATTTGAGTTTGTTTTGAAGTTGGGTCAGTGAAGTGCAGTCTTGTTTCTCCATCGCGTCATGTATTTGTTTATCGGTGACACGGAAACAACTACAGACCAGTTTGGCACTGCTTTGCGATTGAGTGATGGTAAGCAGTTGCGATAGCTCCATCGGCTTACCAATCAAGCCGGTAAAGTTGGTGTAGTCGGTTTGAATCGGTTCACTAGACACCACCAAAACAGAACGAATGATACGAACGTCTCCAACAAGGTCGTAATCCACCGCTAGCCAACCTAGGGCAATATCTATCGTAATCCTGCGACTCTTTTCCGTTCGACAAAAACTCTGCTTTTTTGGTCGTTTATCGTGTGCAAAGCGCCAGATGCCCAAATTACTTTCTGCTTGAAATGCGCTGTAGAGAAACTTGCCAGAATCAAACTGTGTACCGATAAACATACCGTAGGTTTTTACCGCCGCGTCTTGCACTTCAACATAAGACGACTTAAACGCAGGCTGCCCAGAAATAGGGTCTTTTACGCTGTTTACTATCACGTTAACACTGCTTTCACCTCCATATCGACCAGCCCAGTGCATTGACATAAACAGCTCCTGAAACCCCAAACCTTCATCAATGGCAACTTTGGCATAAATACCAGTGTTTGAAGTAGGCTGGAACAGCTTGATGAGCTGTCCGGCTTTTAAGCGATTTTGAGTGGCGGAGAGTGTGTTCATGTACACGGTTGGCTCTAACTCAGAGGCGGCAAGGTGTGCGATATGCCCTGTACGCGTCATGGTATGCCATTGGTCGCGTTGTCTACCCGTATTGAGCCACCAGCCTTTTGCTCTCTCTAAGCGTTGAGGCAATTCACTGGTCACGACAAAACGCGCTTTACCATCTGGGTGTGAATAGATTCCATCAGCAAAAGGGCGCTCTCCTCCCCATTGTGTCGGCACCCACTCTTCGTATTCTTGCTCGGTTAAGTTCGCGTGTTGAGACAGGTCGAGCTTCAATGGCGAATCTGCATTCATACCTGTCATCGCCGCATATTCCCTGAATACCGCATGTTCTGAGGTAAATGCAAAACCATTCTGGGCCTTCTCTAGTTCACACAAAGCTTGCCCGACTTGGCTTATCGCCCACCAATCTGGTTTTGCTTCACCAGGTGGTACTTGAAACTGACGTTGACGAGACATTCTACGTTCAGAGTTAGTCACCATCCCTTGCTTTTCACCCCAACCAGCTGCTGGCAGTAGAACATCTGCATATTTAGCAACGTCCGACTCCGCAGTAATATCAGACACAATCACAAAAGGACAAGCCTCTAACGCGCGCTTAACCATCTGATTATCAGGCAAAGAAACCACGGGATTGGTTGCCATGATCCACAGAACTTTAATCTCCCCACGTTCTACCGCCTCAAACAGTTCAACGGCTTTTAAACCGGGCTGAGTGGCAATTTCTGGTGAATCCCAAAACGCCTGCACTTGCTTGATAGAATCTGCGTCAAAAGCGCGATGAACCGCTAGTTGGTTTGCCAAACCACCGACTTCTCGCCCACCCATCGCATTCGGCTGACCTGTAATAGAAAACGGCCCACAACCTGACTTGGCAATTTTACCTGACGCCAAATGTGCATTAATAATGGCATTGCCTTTATCAACACCATTTTCGGCTTGGTTAACCCCTTGGCAAAACAGCGTGATTGCGCTTGGGCTTTGTGCAAACCATTGGAAGAATGTCGTGAGTTTTTCTTCTGAAATACCAATGGAAGACGTTAAATTAGTGACATCGTAACGCAAATCAGAAACTTCTTCTGCAAGCGCATCAAACCCGTCGGTATGGGAATTTATGTATTCAGAATCAATACATTGCTGCTCGATAAGAAACTTGATCAGCCCATTAAAAAGTGACACATCACCATCGTTTTTAATCGGTAAATGCAAATCCGCTTGTTGTGCTGTGACCGTTTCACGAGGGTCAATGACCACCAGTTTGAGATTAGGGTTGTTCTCTCTCGCTTGTTGAATACGTCGAAATAAAACAGGATGCGTCCAAGCAGTATTCGCACCGCAGATGACTAACAACTCGGTATTATCAATGTCGTCGTAATTAACAGGAACCACATCTTCGCCAAATGCTCGTACATGAGCCGCAACCGCCGAAGACATACACAAACGGGAATTGGTATCGATGTTCGCGCTACCCACGTAACCTTTCATGAGTTTGTTCGCGACGTAGTAATCTTCAGTAAGCAACTGCCCTGAAACATACATCGCGACAGAATCTGGTCCAAACTCCGCTTTCGCTTGATGGATCTCTTGTGCAATTAAGTCTGTGACCGACTGCCATGACACTTCTTTTTCCCTTAGCTTGGGGTAGAGCAACCTTGAAGGCATTTTTAAGCTTTCTGTTAATGCGACACCCTTTACACACAGTGAACCGGAATTGGCCGGATGAAGCGCATCTCCAATAATCTTGTTATTGCTGATTTCAATTCCGCAGCCTACTCCGCAATACGGACAAGTTGTCTTTCTACACCCTTGTGACATAACGCCTCCTGCGCGACTAATCCTAAATTACAGGCAAAAAAAAGCCTCTCCCGAATCGAGAGAGGCAGCAATGCCTTTAACGCTGTTAGTACATTTTCAAAAGTAATACCCTATCCCGCTCTCGCCTACTATAGAGAGCGGCGCATCGAGTTAACGATGAACATTTATCTCAAAGCAAACGAGGTGCCAAGATTGAAAATCTTTAATTTACAAAACGTTAGAATGTAAACAACTATTGCAAAGTAATACCGCGCACTGATTGAGTGCAAGTTTCGTTCATTATCGTGCAGGGTTACTTTACTAATTCCATGACCAATCTAGACTCTTCGTCACCGAAATAATGCGCTTCTTCTTTTAAGACTTTGAAGCCAAGGGACAGGTACAAAGACAATGCAGGCTGATTATTCGGATCGACCGTCAACTTCACACTTGAGCCCAACTTCAACGGCGCGATGGCACTTTCAATCAGAGAACGCGCAATACCCTTACCACGATGTTGAGTATCGACAGCCAGTGACATGATCCAATATTGCTGTGCATTTGTGCTTGTCGTCAGCAAAATATACCCTGCGACTTGCTCCCCCTCTTTCGCCACTAGTAAGCTTTCCCCCCAACAATCAAAAGCTTGCCGAAAGAAAAATTGAGGATAGGCATGTTCTCCAAATAAAGTATTTTCAAGCGTATACACAGCCAATAAGTCGTCTTTATGTGCAGACAGAATGTCCATTCAATAATTCCTCCTTTAACATTTGTGGCGGCAGTATATACCTAAAACTCATCTAAATGCAGGACTCATAGACCTGACACTTGCTAACTCTCCAATATGCACCATGGGACATTAAGTAAGAGCAAGCTTCTTTAGCATATACATCCATGATTAAGTTTTAACCACAAAATCAAAAACCACCCATTAGTAAAAATTTGAAATATAACACCAATTTATTACTTAAATTTTAGATTAAAATTCTAGTTTTTAAAAAAATTCATAGTTTGATAAGTTACAACCACCCCTTATATTCAGCATGATTCACCACACTTCCGATGTGATAACAAACACCAAAACCTATACCATTCTCCGCATTATTATTTTTATAAAAGCGAGTTTTAAGTGAAAGAATCTCGAAATGCGTTAAATTCCAGTGAATTAAACACAACAACATCTTGGTCAAAACACGATACACATTGGGTCCTTAGTCTGTTTGGAACAGCCGTTGGTGCAGGCATTCTATTTCTGCCGATCAACCTTGGTATTGGCGGGTTTTGGCCGTTAGTCGCAATGGCTGTGCTTGCTTTCCCAATGACTTATCTTGCCCACCGTGGTTTAGCTCGCTTTGTACTGTCTTCTAAGATCAAAAATGCAGACTTTACTGATGTAGTGGAAGAGCACTTTGGCGCAAAAGCGGGTCGCTCTATTTCACTGCTGTATTTTCTTTCGATCTTCCCGATCCTGTTAATTTACGGCGTCGGTATTACCAATACCGTAGACAGTTTTATGGTTAACCAAGCTGATATGGCTTCTTTGCCTCGCCCTCTGCTTTCAGGTGCACTAGTGTTTGCATTAATTGCCATTATGATGGCGGGCGAAAAAGTCATGCTACGGGCTTTTGCCATTATGGTTTACCCATTAGTGGCTATTCTTGCCTTTCTTTCATTTTACTTGATACCAAACTGGACCATGCCAGTCATGGACGCCCCTGAAGCGTCTGCTTTTGCTAGCACTATGTGGTTAGCGGTTCCTGTGGTTATTTTCTCGTTTAGTCACGCGGCTGCGATTTCAAGCTTTGCAAATGTGCAACGTCGCCATTATGGCGATCAAGCGGATGCGAAATCCGAAGTAATTCTTCGACGCACTAGCATCATGTTAATTGCGTTTGTGCTTATTTTTGTCTTTTCGTGTGTATTAGCACTGTCACCAGAGCAATTGGCTCAAGCTAAAGAACAAAACGTGTCGGTGCTGTCTTATTTAGCCAATGCAACAGACAACCCATTTATCGCAACGCTTGGTCCTTTGGTGGCTTTTGTTGCTATCACTTCCTCTTTTCTTGGGCACTTTTTAGGTGCACGCGAAAGCTTAAATGGTTTAATTACTAAACACTCTAAACTGTCTGAAAAGCGAGTTGATCGTATCAGCGTTGCAGTACTTTTCTTTTCAATCTGGGCAGCAGCAATCATGAACCCAAGCATTCTTGGTATGATGGAAGCGTTGTCAGGGCCTGTTATCGCGATGATCTTATTTATTATGCCAATGTTAGCGGTATACAAAATCGATGCATTGAAACAATATCGTGGGAATGGCTCAACTTACTTTGTTTTAACTGCGGGCATTGTAGCGGTAAGTGCATTGGTTTTTAGCTTCTTCAGCTAAAAAGTAGTTATTAGGTTGGATTTTCAGGGGAATACCTTATACGAGATTAAGGTGATTCCCTGAATTTTCTTACTTTTAAGCGGGTAACCATCGTTACCATTGACTCTTAGATAAGAGCAAAAACGCCCGCAATCATAAGTACTGAAGCGATACAAGTGCGGCCAATAATACCGAAGTGTGAAGGTTGAATCATTTCATTATGCATAGTTAATCTCCTGTTTATTATAAAAGCCATTTTTTATTGGCTTAATAACACTATGTCTAATATCGAGTTTTTTAACAACCCATACAAACATTAAATATTTATGACAGAAAGATAATTTTTTAGCGAACCAGCCATCTTTCGAGATGCGAATCGCACCGACTAAATGATGAAATTTACACCACTAACAATGTTCGACACACTAGATTCGTCGCACTGTTTATCTTGTCGTTAAATCAATCTTTCCACTTTTGAACAGATTTATCATTATAAATCATAATATTAGCCTCACCTTTCGCAAAACTTTCTTCACAAGCCGTTTGTAACTCGGAATCCATCCGCACTTAGCCAATAAGAAGTGATAGACTTACCTAGTATTAGGGTTAAACGAGATCACATTTTATTAATAAGCTCATGCACTTTCCGATTAAAACGCTAACTTGCGCGCTGTTCTCAGTACTTGGATTCTTCTTCCATCCAACCCATGTACTTGCCAACACAGAAAAACAGAGCTACCTGGAAGAACACATTTCTCCTCAAAGCAGCTCCATGCTCAATCTCTATTTTCGTTCAATGGGTAAGCCGCGCTCAATTGAAGAAGATGAATTAGTTGCGCCACAGAATGCGTCAGCGGAATCTCTTGCCCTTTATTACTTTGCGCGCCTTTACCTAAAGCGCTACGAAGGCGTTCCGCTGCCCAAAGATATGCCTGATTTAATTGAGTTTGGGACAGAGCATCATTTACCATGGGTAGTCGCTGAAGCACAGCTTAATAAAGCGGTAACCATGATTGAACTAGACGATAATTGGAATGCAGAACTTGTACTCCATGACATCATCGCTGAAGCCCGCGATCTCGGCTACTTAGCGCTAGAAGGAAGAGCATATCGCTGGCTAGGGAACTTAGAGGTTTCACGGAATCAACTACGTAGCGGACTCAAGTATTACCGAACCGCCTATGAGTTGTTAGAGAGAACCGTATTTGAAATGCAAGTTGCCATGACGCTGAATAACATCGGTACCGTCTATATCGATGCATCCGATTGGGCTCGCGCCAGTAGCTACCTTACGCAAGCACTCGATACCTATTTAAACAGCAAATATCAATATGACAACAGCCTTTTCATTGGGGTTATCTACGCAAACTTAAGTATTGTTCACTTAAGCAGTGGAGATAGCGAAAAGGCAGAATACTATTTTAATGAAGCAATCCGACTCTCAATGCAAACGGGGTCAGACGTCATCAAACACTATTCATTATCCAGCTTCTCACAAATGTTAAGTTCGATAGGGAAAATTGATGAAGCGTTGATGGTTGCACAACGTTGCGTAGCTCTCCCTATCACGGGAAACGTAGAGGCGAAGAAAATGCCTTGTTATGAAGCATATGCAGAAGCATACCTCGCAGATGAACAATACGATAAAGCTATTTCGACAGCTATCAACGTACTTGAGCAAACTAAATCAACCGATGAGCTAGAAATACGACAGCGCATTGATATGCTGTCGGTCCTAGTAAACGCGAATCAAACCCTTAATAATTTTGAAGCGGCTTTTCGTTACTTAACTCAATTAAGAGAGCTAGAAGCTGAATTTTCTCATCATATTCACGGCGAAGAGATGATTAACATTAAGTTTGACCTCGAAGCTAAGTTAGCTCAGAAAGAACTCAAGCTACTAGAAACGAAAAATGCGTTGCAAGCCTCAGAGCTGCGCTCACAACGCTATAGAGAAATGTTCTACTTTATCGCTATCGCAGCGATTGGTGTCGTTGGCTTTCGTTACGTACTGCGCGTTAGGCGTATTAATAAGGCACTCACTCAAGAAAATACTACCGATCCATTAACTCAATTGCACAACCGTCGCTACCTTCCCATTTGGCTGGATAAAATGGCTCGTAGAAGCCCAGATAGAACGTTTGCCTTAGCCGTATTAGATATCGATCATTTTAAAACGTTTAACGATGAATATGGGCATGATATTGGCGACAAGATGTTAATTCATATTGCCAGGTTATTTAATGAATCGACTCGCTCTGGGGACCTACTCATCCGTTGGGGTGGAGAGGAGTTTGTCTTATTATTTGAAGTAAACAGAACTGAAGATTGCGCTAAATTCTTGGATCGATTGAGATATATCGTGGAAAACACGCCACTAGTGGTTGACTCTAAGTCATTAAACGCGACAATTTCTCTCGGGGCTGTCGACAGACTGTCCGTAAAAACTATTCAACAAGAATGGGATCAATGGTTTTTCTTCGCAGATCAAGCTTTGTATGACGCAAAGCAAGCAGGAAGAAATCGCTTCGTTATTCACCCGACGTCATAAGAGCAAAATGAAAAAAATCCTAACCATCGCTATTTTTGCGCCTGCACTTCTCACTGCGTGTAGTAACCATCAAGCCTCTCAACTGGGAATGCGCAGCAGCAGTGTTAACGTATATGCCCAACAAATGAGTAACACTCAGTTGTGCGAGACCCTCTACTACAACCGTGCAACCAACCAAACCAAAGTTGCGATTGGCGCTGAGTTTAACCGACGTGGTTTAAACAAGAAGTGGTGTGATAGTGAGTTCAATAAGCTATACATCAAAAAGTGGATTGATAACGTGTTACCCAAAGAAAAGGCCAAACCGAAGAAACCAATGGCGACAATTCAACCCGCTTCAACTAAATAATCCTTCCTCTCAAAGCAGACAGTACGACCGTATTTTCTGCTTTTCACTTTTCATGCGTGCGCTATTCGACATTAAAAAACCCTATAATTTCAGTGAATTAACACTGACTCATGTTGTTCGTCGAACTTTTGATGTAAACAAGTTGTAAATGGTTTTCGTCCTTATTCTTTGTCGTTAGCTTTGTTTATTCCTGTTAGAGGAATATGAAACAGGAGCTAAAAAATTCCAAACAAAGACATGAGGTCAAAAATGGAAATACGCATTAACCGCCTATTTGCTGCTATGTTGGCAGTAGGCATTGCACCTGCCGTCTCGGCGTTTGATCCACTCTATTCTGAACAATGGCACTTAGACAACACAGGGCAAACTGCTTTTGCAGCTAACCCAGCTGTTGCTGGGAACGACCTAAACACCAAGCTCACTCAAGCAATGGGTATTGCGGGTATCGGTGTAAAAGTCGCGGTCATTGATTCTGGAGTGCAGATCGATCACCCAGATCTTGCAGGTAATATAGTTACAGGTAGCAGAAACTTCGTCGAAGACTCTTCTTTCCCATTAAGTTATCCGGTTGATACCAATGGTCACGGCACTGCTGTAGCCGGTTTGATCAGCGCAGTCGGCAACAATGGTGAAGGTGGACGCGGTGTTGCTTCTCACTCTTCTCTTATTGGTTTTAACTGGTTAGCCAACCAGACATTAGAAGGCTGGCTAATCTCTCACGGCATGGACCCAGCCACACGCGATGTTCGTGTATTTAACCAAAGCTATGGTTTCAGCCCGATCAACCCAATAACTTTTGATGAAAGCGATCCTCAACTTAAACTTGAAATGGACGTGATAAAAAATGTCAGTGAGAGTAACTCATGGGGACGCGGTGCTGTATTTGTTAAGTCGGCCGGCAATGGTTATCGCTATTTCAATGCGGGAAGATTCTTCGTATTACCAAGTAACTTCTTTGCTGGTGGAGACAACCAAGGCTTGCCGATGCACAACTCCAATCAGTCTTATGACAACGCCAACTATTTTAATTTAATCACCAGTGCACTACGTGCGGATGGCACGCGAGCGAGTTACTCATCGGTGGGATCTAACGTATGGGTTGCCGCACCAGCAGGTGAATATGGGCAAGACTTCCCTGCCATGGTCACCACCGATTTGATGGGTTGTGAAGAAGGGCAAAATACCAGCGACGGACTTGGTATCAATGGCTTACACGGCGGAACGGAGCTAGACCCGAACTGTAACTATACCAGTACAATGAACGGAACCTCGTCTGCTGCGCCAAACACGTCCGGTGCCATCGCGGCAATCATGTCCACGAATCATGCACTTTCTGCTCGTGATGTACGTGCTTTACTAGCGGAAACAGCAAAAGTAACGGATAAAACGCATCCAGGCGTACGACTTGAATTTACTAACCACAAAGGTGAACAGGTTATCTACGAGGCCATTTCTCCTTGGCAGAAAAACGCTGCAGGCGTAGATTTCCATACTTTTTATGGCTTCGGAGCTGTCGATTTGGATGAAGCAATGCAACGTGCTCGCATGACGAATCGTGTTTTACCGCCTCAAGTTATTACGCCTTGGGTTAACAATACTAAAGAAGTAAGTGTACCCGATGCGAGTTTGGCTGGCGGTTCATCAAGTATCGCCATTGCCGATGATCTGAAGGTAGAATCCGTTCAAGTGAAATTGACATTAGACCACTCTCGCCTGCCCGACTTAGCTATCGAGCTCGTTTCGCCATCAGGGACTCGTTCCGTTTTGCAAACACCACGTAATGGTCTTGTTGGTCAATCTCTTGACCCAACGATTACTGGCTACAAAGACCAACTAATGTTGTCTAACCAGTTCTATGGCGAAGATGCAAAAGGCGAATGGACATTACGAGCAATCGATACGAATGGCGACGAAGTCTTTTCTTACGTTGCATATTTTAACTCTTCAACCATCTATGACGTTCCGATGGCAAACAACGCTCAGCCAGGTGTTATTAAGAACTGGTCGATGCGCATCTTTGGACACTAAGGAGTCAATTACATGAAATACATATCATTTTCTATGCTGGCTCTTTCTATGATGACGGCTAGCGCATACGCTGAGCAACAACTCTCTCAACAACCCGCACCTGAACTGTTCGTGCCTTCAGAAGCGGTTGAGATTAATGGCCAAGATTATCGCAAGGTGCAAACGGGTACAGCTAGGAGCCTATCCGAAGAAGTAAAGCTTCAAGCCGGTGATGAAGTGTTTAAGAATGCATTTAGCAATGTATCCAAGGCCACTGGACTGGTTTACATCACGGTAAACAACCCTAACGAAGCGAAAGCGGTCGCCAAAGAGCTAAAGCTGGAAGTTGTCTTCGCAGAGGGAGAATCTGCGGTGTTAAAAGCATCTCAAGATCAAGATCTACTGAGCATTAGCGACTATCTAAACGCAGACAGCCGGGTAAAAGCGTCTAAAATTGAACTAAACAGCGGTAAGTACCGTGCACAATAATTCTCTAGCAAGAGAAGTTGGCTGATAAAACCATGCCTCAGCGATTGCTGAGGCATTTTTATAGATGGGTATAGAGACCCTCTTTTTCTTTTGTAGATTACTACGGAACTAGCATGATATTTAGGGGAGCGTGTCCGGCAACGCCTGTCATTTCTTAAATAAAATAACTTCGGTTCTTAGTTTATCCTGCGTGGTTTCTTGCGGGTTATCTAAGTAGCGCTCAATCCCTAATGGACTGGTTTTGGCTTTCATACCACTCTGGCGAACCAAGTTCATCGCTAAAGCCCATGCATTTCCCAAAAACTGATATTCCCCACGGTGCTCGACGACAAATGTTTCACTCTCAGGTATGGTACCAGTAACCGCCCCCTCTGGCGCACTTACCGCGTTATCAAGTGGTAAGCAAGTGATAAACTCAAACATACCTTTCTGCATATCCATCGACTGGTAATAACAAAATAACTCGCCGTTCACAGATAAGCCCTTGTCATCAACTATCTGCTTTAACTTGTGAACTTGTTCTTCTATTACCGGACCTAATTCTGGAATGCTGGCCTCGCCTTTTATTCCGATGTAATGAACCTGAGGCTGGGTTCGATTACCAATTTCAACCAAGTCTGAGAGCACTTGTCCGGTTTCAAGTTTGCTTTTGAGCATGCGTAGCCCACGTTGATAATCCATCTCTATCATCGACTTAAACATACTTTTCAAAAAGAACAGATACCAAGGAACGCGTGATTGCATTTGCCATTCGACTAAACAACCATCTTGTGACGGCGTCACAATTAGAGTTACCTTTCCGTGACTCTTGATTGGGCGAAAGAAATGAAGCTCCATATCTAACCGATGTTCTTGAGTGCTTTCCAATACAATGGCACCAGTCCCAATACGCTGACCATTCCATTGGTAACCAGCTCCAACGTGACCTTGATTATCGCTGAATGTCAGCTCGCAGCTTGGTTCAAGAATGATCCAAGGTGACCAATCAGGCCAGTTATTAAAATCCTTGAGATAGCCAATAATCTCGCTTTGATTCTTATTAATTTCAATACTTCTGCTGACCTGATAAGAAAGCATAACGGTTCCTCAAGTTTCCGCGTCACTAACTTCAGTCTAATTCAAATTCCAGTTTTTTCTTGTTTGACTGTGGGTTAGACGCACAAAGCTAGGAACGGAATTCCACTTTCGCACTAAATCGAACACCATCATCGTCCAGTATTAACGCCCATCCCATCCGTTCACATATGCGTTGTACGATAACAAGCCCACAACCGTAGCCGGCGTTGTACGTCTCGTTACCATCGTGACGATTCAGGATCTTAAGAGCATGACCATCCAACTCAATCTCAATATCTCCCACACTATAGCTAAAGGCGTTTTTAATCAGATTGTTGATAACAATGGTCACAAAACTCTCTGGTGCATTCACGACACCACTATGTTGTTCGTGCAAAGAATAATTCGAATCTTGCTTTGCAAATAAAGGAGCCAGCTCTTCCAGTTGTTTTTGTAGACAAGTAAGAAGCTGATGCTCTCCGTAATGCTGAGGCTCTATTTTCTCTTTACCGAGCAAGAGAAACGCTTCTGTCAGTACGCGCATGTCTTCACAAGCTGACTGCATTCTCGCGATGGCTTTTTGCGCGACTCGAGGTTGTTCTGGAATACGCGTTAGAATGTCTGTTGAGCCTTTGATCACCATGATTGGCGTTCTCAACTCATGCGATGCAAAACGACTAAATTCTTGTTCTCGTTTGAAATAGCCCGCGATATCGTTTTTATTATCCAGCAAAGTTTGCTCTATCTGGCGTGTCTCGCTGAACTTTGTTTCAACTTGGAAAGCGGGTTGATCCGGTGACATTTGGCTGATTTTGTCTTCGATTTGCGCTAGTGGTCGAGACAATATTCGCACCATATAAATGCCATACCCGACCATAACAAATGAAAATAAGCCACCGAGCAGTAGCGTAAACTGATGCAGCGAGCTTTCGTATTCGTCGAGGTAATCATCGGAGTCATCTTGAAACACAATGTACATAAGCCCCTTCCCTGAGGGGTGTTTCAATACGACAAAGTGTTTGTCTTCTTCACCAAGCAGATATTCGTAAAAACCGGGCGAAGTAAAAGAGAGCAACCAATCCGGTGTCGGTGCTTCACTCCAATATGAGTTGAACTCCAATACGTTTGGCAATGGCGCATCCCAGCCCTGTTTCTCGAAATTCTCACTATAAAGCGCAGCTTCAGTATCAAGCCAGTGATGTAAACTCAGCACTTCAAGTTTGTTTTCTGCCACATAAATCAGCGACCAAAAAAGAGTAAACATCACAAGCGTCATCACCCCAAAACCCCAACGGATCTTGCGATAAATACTTGGATATTCGTTATGCTTTAAGTCGGTAACCTTGTCCATGAATAGTCTCTAATCGTGATTCTTCAAAACCTTTGTCTAACGCGGTTCTTAAACCATAAATATGGCTACGAAGTGCATCACTTCCGGGTGGTTCGTCTCCCCACACACTATCGATCACTTCTGTGCGCGAAACCGATGCTGGAGCACGTTGGAGAAGTAACTTTAAAATCTTGGTTTGAATTCGGCTCAGCTTAATTTCTTTGTCTTTTCTCGTCACTTTGCCTGTGCGTGCATCTAAACAAATGTCCGCAAACTTGAGCGTGCCAATATCTTGCCTTGGACCGCGATTAGCCAAAGCATGAACACGCAAACTAAGCTCTTCCATCGCAAATGGCTTCATTAAATAGTCATCGCCTCCCGCTTTAAATGCCGCGATTTTGTCATCTAACGTATCTTTTGCGGTTAGGAAGAGGATTGGCGTTCCACAGAGCTGATCTTGTCGAAGTTTCTGTACCGTACTAATGCCATCGAGCTTAGGCATCATGATATCCATGATGATTACATCGTAATGATTATCCTCGATTAGCTTCAGTGCGGCCTCACCATGATACGCACAATCGATAATCATGCCTTCAAGCTCAAGATAGTCCGCAATCGTCTCCGAGACATTGTGGTTGTCATCTACAATTAAAATTTTCATAAAAATCACATTTCTTCACGATCTCTTCACGATATGCCCAATAAGATACAGGCAATTTCCTAAACTAGCTCGTAAATTGAGGTTAATACAATGAAAAAACTCGCTCTTATTTCTGTAGTAGGTTTGGCATTGTCTGGTTGTGGTGGTTCAGGTGGTGGCAGCAATAGCGATAGCACACCAACTCAACCAGTAGTGAAACCAAGTGTAGCGATTGGCTCTGTTGAAGCGGTCAACGCTGAAGAAAACACGTTAACCGTCAATGGATATACATACCATGTGTCTGGGGTGGTTTATAGCGATACATCAATGCAATTGGCCGATGTAGAACCCAAAATGATGGTTCAAGTAGGAACAGATGTTCGTAAAGCGTCTGACGATGGCTTCTTAGTAACACTTGAGCCAACCATTACCGGACGTGTTACAGCAATTGATTATGTGAAGAAAACATTTACGGTAAACGGCGTAGATCTGCAGTTTGACGGTTTAAGTGATGATATAGAGATCAACGACTGGGTGATGGTGTCATCCTTGCCGACTGCTGATGCAGGTTATCGAGTGTTGTCTGTGGTCGAGATCGACGTAGATAACGATTACCCAGCCCTTGGAAGCTACTACGAACTGGAAGGTCGCATTACAAGTATCGATGAAAATGCTGGCACGTTTGAGCTTGGTACAAATATAACCGTATCTTACGACAACATTAGCCAACTTAGCATCGGCCAATGGGTGGAAGTAGAAGGTGAAATGCAAAACGGCGTCTTCATGGCAAATGAGGTAGAAGTTGAAGGCTACGACGTCATAAGCAATGACAGCGATGTGGAAGGCATCGTGACTTGGGTTGCAAATGATTACAGTGAGTTTTCATTAAACTACCGAGGTGCATTCTTCATCGATAACGCAACACGATTTGAAGATGGCAGCAAAGCGAACCTAAAACAAGGTCAAGAAGTGGAAGTAACGTCTGTCATGAAAAATGGCAAACGCATCGCTACCGTTATTGAGTTTGAGCAACCAGACTTTGACGATAACAACCAATGGCAAGGTAAAGAATTTGAATGTGAAGGATACGTATCAAACTACGATGCTGAAGCAAGAACATTTGACATCGAGCGTTGCGAAAACGACGCAGATCAATTGCTAAACAACACTACCGTTGTGATTGATGTACAAACACGCTTCCAAGGCATCGAAGAACTTAACCTAAATGGTGCTCGTGTCGAAGTCGATGGTGTAATCATCAACGACCAAAATATTGCCCGTGAAGTGGAGTTGGACGTTTACGACAACTGATACCTTCTACGCTAAAGAAAAAGTGTCACTTCGGTGGCACTTTTTTGTTTTTCTATTTTAAATCCTCTCTCTTCTTTTGGCTCACTTTAGTAGCGAAACCTTACAGTAAAAAAAGAGCGCCGATTGACGCTCTTTTCGATCTCTAATTGATAACCAATTATGCGGCCTCTGTCTGACCTATCCAATGATAATGGTGGTTGGCTTTTTTACCCACTAAACCGAGCTCTGCCAATTCCTCAAACACCTTGTCTACCTCTTCCGCAGATAGCCTAAATTGTTTTGCAACGGCTTTTTTAGTGCACGTAATTTGATGCGTTTTAAGTGCATCGCTCACTTGCTCTAACAAAGTTTTCGGTTCTTTTGGCTCTTCAGGCTCCGGCGTTACTGGTATTTCTTGCTCTTCTTCCTCTTTGATATGAGGAAGATACCCCGCTGGCTCTGGATCGATATCGCGAACCGTTTTCAGTATCATGCCCTCATTTCGGCGATAGAAATGTCTGAACCGTTGCTCTTCACCAATCAGGCCGACAAAAAATGCAGCAAAGAAATCCAACAGAATCGAAAGAAATACAACCAAGCCAAGCTGAGCTTGCTGAGAGGTGGTACCAAATGCGTTGGCCAGGCTATCAATCAAACCAATAACTGAGCCTTGCGTGACCGGTGGCAAACTATCACGTTCCATAGCCAAGCGTTGCTGCTCTTCGCGTAAGGTTTTGTTTTGCTCCTGAATGCGAGTTACACCAGTCGCGATACGCTCCATCTCGATGTATTTCTGCGCTGCCATATTGTTGAGCTCAATCTGTTTATCGATTGCCGCAATTTGGCGATTAAACGCTTCCACTTTCGCCTGCTCTACCGAAATATGGCTTTGTGCGCTGTTTGTTGCACTGTTAATGCCACCAATACTACCGCCAATGGAGATCGCAGCTAAGACTAAATAAAACACGAGAGCGGTTGCCGCCCCTGTATAGTTGCGATGGGCTCGGCGCTCACCGTATTCATACCAAGCGTAGAACTTACCCGCTTCAAAAATAATCGCTAAACCACCAAATAAGGTTTGCATCATCGGGTTTTCGTCGATCGACAAAAACAGCAATAGAGAAAAAATAGTCGATGCTAAAATCGCAGCACCAGTGAATGCGTATACACTCACCATGGCAAATCGACCTTTAGGGTATCGATATCCAATCTGTTGTTCGTATTTCATTTGAGAAATTTCTTAAGATTAATCGCCCCTCCGACTAAGTAGGACGGACGTTCTGGCATGTACAAAGGAGCGCAGAATACCGTATCCTTTATTAAATTACTGTCATAATTCCGTTAATGGAAAACAAGTGAAGATTCGGTGTGCACTTTGAATCGATATCAGCCAAATCTAGCACGTAAAAACACCACCACGACACCCACTAACCGAAGCTTCAGTGACATATAAGAGAGATTTATTCAATATCTTCAAAAGCGACTAGGCAAGACAGACAAACTGAATTGGAGGTTATGAATTCCAGCCTAATCAAGACATGCCATCTGCCGTAACACGTTGCTTTAAATCGTAAAGAGCCAAGCTATTAAAGCGTTAAAAATAGGCAATAAAACAAATAATGCACACTTGCATCACCTTTTAGTAAACTGATAATTACATTGTTTGGTTAATTTGTTAGTATCCCGCGCCGAAGAAGATAAGCACTCAATTGTATGGAAAACACTCTAATACAGCATAAACACCACCGCTTGCACGCTATTGCGGTTATTATCGCGGTGTTGTTTCAGTTGTATTTAGCGTCCACAGCGACTCTTAACCCAACACAAGTTCACAGCACAACCTGGCTTAACAAAGTTCAAAGTGAAAAGGTCTTACTGTGTACCGCAGATGGTTTCAAATGGGTGGATATCAATACGCTGATTGAAGCTAACGCTCAACCTTCTTCTACGCTCATTCAAGATCTTAATTTACATGAAGGCTTTCAGTTTGAGTGTCCGCTTCTTCAAGCGGTTCAATTCTTTCTTTTGGTTGCGATTGGGCTATACCTGACTACCATCCATTGGCTACGCCGAGTCAAGAAAGTTCTGACGCTTTACCGATTTTCAAAATGCGATAAGCTCGTTTACAAACATATCGCGCCTAAGCATTCTCCGCCGAGTGTTTTTCCTGCCTAACAGGCATCTAATCATTGACAACTTTATTAAAAAATAACGATGACTCTGTTTGTTGTCCATTCAGAGAAGCTATTCATTCAAAAGGAAAAACACATGCTTAAATCATTAAAAACCGCCGCTATCGCGCTTATTGCTGTCATCGCTAGCCCACTGAGTTTAGCGCACGATTATGAAGCAGGAAAAATTCATATCGACCATCCATGGAGCCGCGAAGCGCCACCAAACGCACCTGTTATCGGTGGTTTTTTTCAATTAACCAACCACGGTGACAGTGAAGATGCATTGATCGCAGCAGAAAGCCCAATCGCAGGACATGTCGAAATTCACACGCATAAGAAAGAAGATGGTGTGATGAAAATGATTAAGATTGACGAAGTGCACGTTCCAGCCAATGACTCAGTGTTGTTTAAGCCAGGCAGCTTCCATTTAATGATTTTCAATCCAACACAAGCGCTCAAAGAAGGTGACCGCTTCCCTATGACGTTAACATTCAAAAACGCGGGTAAAGTGGAAGTAGAAATGGCGGTTGAAAAACAAGGACACATGGAAAAACACATGCACCATTAATGACGTAAACAAAAATGCCCGCTGATTTAGCGGGCATTTTTATTTCAGCTTAGTAAAAATCATTATTCCGATAGATCATAACCCGATTCTTCAGAATAATGGCAGCTAGTAGCACTTAGCGAGACGCAGTCATATACATAACAGCATGCTCGGACAATAGATTCTGAATCACGCTCGTCCCTCATTGTTCAGAATGACATTGAAAGATTTAAGAACCCTAACAAGGTTCCCTACTCGCATGAAACTCAATCTCTCAGCGAAGTCTTCCAACCATCATTTGATAAGCCTAAGCGAAGTCATAAATTTGGTAACAATGCCCATAGCGCAATTAGTTTTCTTTCTACTTGAAACAGACCTCAGCCCAACGAGCTAGGCCAGCAGTTACCGAGCCAAAATAATTTCCACTGACGACCGGAATATTTGGCAGTACGGTTTGCACCGCATCGCGCAAAATTGGCGAGCGTGCCGAACCACCAGTCATAAAGATAGCATCGGGTTTCCCCCCAGCTTGCTCTACCGCTTCTGTCACCAACGCCGTCATTTTATTCTTCGGCGACTGAATCGCTTCGATCATTTCGTCTCGTTGCACATCGACTTCAATCAGTTCTGACAGTAAGTTGATGCCAGTTCGGTAAGAAGCTTGTTCTGAAAGCGCCACTTTCGCTTCTTCGGCACGGCGAACAATGTTGTAGCCTAAAGACTCATGATACACCTCTAGCAAACGAGCAAGCTTTTCTGGCTCTTGAGCCTGCTTTTGAAGCAACTTCAACGCGGATAGGTTCTCTCGCGAATAGAAATCACTCTGCGCTTCTACATTGTTGATTGCTATCGGGTTCCAGAATTGGGTGGTCGGCATCACAATACCTGACTCCATTTTGCTTTCCATGCCAAACGGGAACATGAGCTGCTTAAATGCTAACGCGATATCAAGATCATTCCCGCCGACGCGCTGGCCACTATGAGCTAACAAGCTTGCGGTCCTATCCGCTTTGCCACGCCAAGACGGCCCCATTTGAATCAACGAGCAGTCCGTTGTACCACCGCCAATATCGACCACTAGAATGGTTTTGTCTTCGCTGAGTGTCGCTTCATACTCTAGGCCCGCCGCGACAGGCTCAAACTGAAACTCCACATTTTGGAAGCCCGCACGTTTCGCTGCCCGCAACAAAATGCGTTCAGCCTGAATGTTAGCCGTTTCACCGCCACGCCCATGGAAGTTAATTGGCCGGCCGATAACAGCATCGGTAATACTTTGCTGCGCATCGTTTTCGGCTTGCGACTTAATATTGTCCATCATCGCGCAGACAAGATCTTCGAAGAAAGCCAATTGCACGTCACGCAAGCCAGAAGCGCCAAGAAAAGACTTCGGCGACTTTACGTAATAGATATCACGAGGGTCTTCCAAATAGAGATTAAGCGCCGCCTGACCAAATGCAATGTCGTCAGATACGAGATCAATACTTTCTTCTCGGTTTAAATTGATTGCCCGGCGTAAAACCTGCTCACCAACTTGATCTAATGGTTTAATATCTCGATGGCGAAATAAGTGCTCGGATACCGATTCACGAGTCGGTGCAGCAAGGGTGGAAGGAATAAATGGACTGCTCCCTTCTAGGTTAAGCATTACTGGCTCACCCGATTCCATTTTTGCCACTGAACAGTTTGCAGTGCCATAGTCAAAGCCGATAAACATAATTCCTCCCACTAATAAGGACCTGTAGACCGTTAAAAAGCCGGCAATGCTAACTTAATGGCATAGGAATTACTATCCTAAAATCGTGTGTAATTTAACGTGGCAAGTCTATCTAAGGTTTATTGCTCTCTTTTTTTCATAGATGGCAAAACAACCGCAACCAATAACGCTAATAATAAGAATACAGGAGTAAGCGTTAACCCGTGCCAGATCGAATAACCGTCATGGAACAACCAGAAAATACCAACAGTCAAGAGATACGCAAAGTAACTGCAAAACACTAAGCTAATCGCAACAAAGCGAGTTCGATTGATAATAAGAATCCGCACTAGATACTGACTAAGAATACCAGAACAGTGCATGGCAAGCTGCCAATTGATGATAAAGAAAGCAAGCGCAATAAACCCTGCAACCACTAGTGAATCGTGAGTATTTAAAATAAAGTAGCTACCAAATCGGCTTATGATGATCGGGGAATCCCCTTCATATACTGTTGACCAAGATATCGCATTTGCTGCTGCAATATAATTCGCAAAATAAGCGATGGCGTAAAAAGTCGTTTGAGAACTGAACGGCTGAAATACATCCGTACAATATCCTCGCCATTCTTCTTTGTTGGCTGTAGGTCCAACCCAATTACGTTTTTGATGAGCGACGCGTTCGGCGAATGCAGGTCCGTTGCGAAACAACAACCAAAATATATACAGTGAAAGTATGACCAAGAGTAACGAAAACATACCCTTCCCCCTCAGAAATTATCGGCTCCACTACCAATGGCGTTGGGGTCGTAAACTGCACTTCCCTGCTATACCTATTTCATTTATCTGAACTTATTATTTTATTGCTGCCAAAACTTATTTAACGATATGCTAAACAGAAACATGGTCTCACTTGATGCTTAAGCTCAAAAACCTACTTGTAGGTTTAGCACACAAAAACAGGGCCTGCAGAATGGAGAAAAGGAGATCGCGACTTATTAACGAACATGAAAACGCTAACTTGCTACGGTGACCGCGATGAGGGGAGAAGCATTCAAAGCGGTCATACATGCGGGAGGAACAACTATTTCTCTAGCTTCTCTTCAAATACACCAATCTCTCTACCCAGCCAAATCGCGCGTTCCGTATGATCGAGCAACTCTTCTTCACTCACAGGATGGATAAGCACAGAAAAATCGCCTCGAATCGTATCGAGCCAAGCCAAAAACTCTTCACTCAATGACTCTAGGTGAATTTCAAACATCGGCATTTTATGTGGGCCAACCAATCTTCCAACCAAAGGAAACACACGCAGCACATCTTGACGCTCTTGACGGATGATCTCGTTCAAGGCTTGCGCTTTATCTTGTTCTCTTAAAGGAAAATAAACATGAGCGTGATACATAATTTCTCCATAATCACTTCGACTTGAGCACCATCTACTGTTGATAAGCTCAAGGACCGCCGAGGGTATACATTTGTAATGTCGTCACCCTACCCTGATTCCACTCTGTTGGGAAGAAGTTATGTATTCTCATAAGGCCGGAGTTTCGGGCACAACAAAAAATCTCAATACAACACATAACAACTACTTGAGTTGATTCATTAATAATGACTCACTTTGTCAAATTTTACAGCCAAATTTTGTTGCAAATATGTTTCATTCAATAGCAATTAAATTCGAGTTTAAAAATGCCAACAATTAAAAATCAGCATATTACTCTACAAAATCAGGGTGTAAGCAAAACTTTACTACTGATCAAAAGTCAAAATGAAGCACAATTTAACAATTTGTTTACACTTATTGTATCTGGCTATACCACGATTTAGTTAGAGGGTTAGATGCAGAAAAAATGTTTCTCTGTGTCTTGCGATGAAATAGCCGCAGCGGTGTTATCGGAAAATAGTTTAAAGGACGTACAGATGCCTACAGCTATAGAAAACACAAGCAACCTTAGGTATGGCCTTTGCGCTGATATCAGAGTTTGAGTACCCATACAAACTCTGGTTTGATATGAACAGCTGCAGTCCAAAAGACACGCAGCGTCAAAAGGAGCTTGAGATGAACGTTCAGGCATTACCCATGCATCGGTTTATCGACCATCATGGGGACCTAGTCGGCCAACTACCCAACTGGGCTGACACTGAAACTTTGGTCGGGTTTTACCGAGACATGGTATTAACTCGCACTTACGACAACAAAGCCGTTGCGTTGCAACGCACCGGCAAGTTAGGGACCTACCCTTCGCACCTAGGTGCTGAAGCCATCGGCATTGCGGTCGGCAGAGCGCTGAAAGCCGATGATGTATTTGTCCCTTATTATCGCGATATGCCTGCAATGTGGTGTCGTGGTATTGGCATGGAGAAGAATCTTCAATACTGGGGCGGTGATGAGCGCGGTAGTGATTTTGCTCCTGAGGGCAGCCCAGTTCCTAGCCGAGATCTTCCATTCTGCGTCCCCATTGCGACGCAATGTACGCACGCTGTCGGGGTGGCTTCCGCATTGAAAATTCAAGGTAACCATGAAGCTGCGCTAGTCATGTGTGGCGATGGCGGTACATCCAAAGGGGATTTTCTAGAGTCAATAAACTGTGCGGGTGCTTGGAATATTCCACTTGTTTTCGTTGTGAATAACAACCAGTGGGCAATTTCAGTGCCGCGTAGCCTTCAATGTGCTGCCGATTTCTTATCAGAAAAAGCGCAAGGCGCTGGTATACCGGGCATTACGGTAGATGGTAACGATGTCGTCGCCGTTTATGATGCAACCAAGACCGCACTTGAGAGAGCGAGAAAAGGGAAAGGCGCAACACTCATCGAAGCGGTCAGTTACCGATTAAGTGACCACACTACGGCCGATGATGCGACTCGTTATCGTAAAGAGGACGACGTTCAAACCGCATGGCAATACGAACCTATAGCACGTCTTAAAACGTATCTCCTTAATCAAGGTGCTTGGAGCGATGAACAAGAGCAACAATGGCTAGAATACTGCAAGGAACAAGTGGAACTGGCAGTTGAACGCTACCTCAGCTTACCGTCACAAGCACCTGAAACTGGGTTCGATTATTTGTATGAATCGCTTCCCCAAGAGCTTCACGCTCAAAGAGATGAACTCATCAACAAAGCAATGCGAATGCAGGGAGGCAAACATGGCTGAGCTAACGTTAGTTGAAGCAGTAAATCTCGCTCTGCACCACGAAATGCAACAAGACCAAAATGTTGTCGTGTTAGGTGAGGACGTAGGTGATAATGGTGGCGTATTCCGTGCCACCGTAGGGCTCAAACAAGAGTTTGGTCTCAAACGAGTGATCGATACGCCCCTCGCTGAAGCGTTAATCGGCGGTGTTGCGGTCGGTATGGCAACGCAAGGATTACGACCTGTCGCCGAATTTCAATTTCAAGGTTTTGTTTTTCCGGCAATGGAGCACTTAATGTGCCACGCGGCACGCATGCGTAACCGAACTCGCGGTCGCCTCACTTGCCCTGCGGTTTTTCGTGCGCCATTTGGTGGCGGTATTCACGCTCCAGAGCACCACTCAGAAAGTGTAGAGGCGCTATTTGCGCACACTGCTGGCTTTAAAGTAGTGATTCCTTCTTCACCTCAACGCGCATACGGCCTGCTTCTCGCCGCGATTCGAAGTAATGATCCTGTCATGTTCTTCGAACCGAAACGCATTTATCGAACCGTAAAATCTGAAGTCGTTGATAATGGCGAAGCACTTCCACTCGACACCTGCTTCACCTTACGTAAGGGGCGAGATATCACGCTTGTTACTTGGGGCGCATGCGTCGTAGAGTCACTTCAAGCCGCACAGACCTTATCTAGTCAAGGAATTGAAGTCGAGGTGATTGATTTGGCGAGCATTAAGCCAATTGATACCGCAACGATTTTCAGCTCACTAGAAAAAACCGGACGTTTACTCGTTGTTCATGAAGCGAGTAAAACTTGTGGTGTGGGCTCTGAGCTTTTAGCTCGAACAGCCGAACACGCCATGTGCTTACTAAAAGCCCCACCTAAACGAGTAACTGGAATGGATACCATTATGCCTTATTACCGTAACGAAGATTATTTCATGGTTCAGGAAGAAGACATTGTGACCGCAGCGCGCGAACTCGTGGAGGATTGGAAATGAAGACGTTTAACTTACCCGATCTCGGCGAAGGCCTCGCTGAATCAGAAATTGTAAAATGGCACGTTAATGTCGGTGACATGGTTAAGTTGGATCAAGTGATCTTAACTGTCGAGACAGCAAAAGCGACGGTCGACGTTCCCGCCCCCTACTCGGGCCGTGTAGTCAGCCGCCATGGGGAAGAAGGTGATATCGTCAATATTGGCGCATTGCTACTCGAAATTGACGAAACTGGCGCAGAGCGCGGGGCTACGGTAGAGAAAAAAGAGACTGCTGACGCCGCGACCGTTGTCGGCAATGTTTCTCATCAAGCACATCACGTTAACGTCGATGACTTCTGGATTGGAGGCAATCACAACACGACTGAGAGTAATCTAGTTACTGCTCTACCCTCGGCTCGTCTATTGGCACAAAAACTTGGGGTAGATCTTAATCTCGTGTCAGGCAGTGGTCCAAACGGTCTTATCGTTGATGCCGATATTTACGACGAAGCCGGAAAACAGCGTCCGGGCACCGAAGTATTGAAAGGCGCTCGACGCACCATGGTGTCGTCGATGACTGAGTCACACGAGCACGTTGCTGCCGTGACCATTACAGAAGAAGCGTTGCTGGAAGACTGGCTGCCGAACGAAGACATCAGTATCCGCCTGGTTCAAGCGATTGTTCATGCGTGTCAGGAAGAGCCCGCTTTAAATGCTTGGTTTGATGCAGAAACCATGACGCGTTGCGTGCACAATACGGTTAATCTTGGTATTGCTGTAGATAGCCGTCATGGCTTGTACGTACCCGTATTGCGCCACGCAGATGAATACGAGCCACAAGATGTTCGTCGTTGGCTCGATCAAACCGTTGAAGGGATCAGAGAGAGAAAAATCGGTCGAGAGCAATTACAGCACGCGACGATTACGCTTTCCAACTTTGGAGCGATTGCCGGCATTTACGCGACACCTGTCGTCACACCTCCGCAAGTCGCTATTGTTGGTGCTGGTCGAATACTCGACCGAGTGGTGATAAGAAATGGTCAAGCAATTTCGGTGAAAGCAATGCCGCTATCAGTAACGTTTGATCATCGCGCTTGTACTGGTGGTGAAGCTGCAAGGTTTACGAAAGTACTTGCAGAGCACCTGCAACGCCCGAGCGAAAAGTAACTGGTAAAAACCAAATGATAAAGGCTTCCAGTTCGGAAGCCTTTTGTTTGAGGAAGCTGATTATATCTACAGCTTCTCTAGCAACTCCGGCATCACCTCAAATAAATCGCCGACCAACCCATAGTCAGCGATGTCAAAAATAGGCGCATCGGGATCGCTGTTAATTGCGACAATCACCTTTGAGTCTTTCATTCCCGCTAAATGTTGAATAGCACCAGAAATTCCGACGGCAATGTATAATTCAGGTGCAACAATTTTACCAGTTTGCCCGACTTGATGGTCATTAGACACATACCCCGCATCAACCGCCGCTCGGGACGCTCCTACCGCTCCACCTAGCTTGTCAGCCAATTGTTCGACTAAAGCAAACTTCTCTTTACTCCCGAATGCACGACCACCCGATACCACCACTCTAGCCGCTGGCAATTCTGGTCGCTCACTTTCTGGCGTTTGCTGCGAAATAAACTCACTAAGTTTGTTGATAATCACCGTATCGACTTGAGTAACCTTAGGGACAACTGGCGTGTCTGACAGCTCTACGGCATCAAAAGCCGTACTTCGTATGGTCATCACTTTAAAGGGGTCGTTCGACGTGACTCTCGCCAATGCATTCCCGGCATAAATGGGACGAATCACCGTATCGATAGACTCGATTGTCATCACGTCCGAAAGTTGCCCTACATCGAGTAACGCCGCCACGCGAGGCATCACATTCTTACCAAATGTACTAGCAGGAGAAAGAATGTGTGAGTAATTTTTGGCTACTTGTGAGATCAAAGACGCGATATTTTCCGCTAACCCATGCTCGTATTCCTTCGCGTCAACCCAGATAATTTCTGCAACGCCCTTAACGCACTTCAACTCATCCAAAACCGATTGGCACTGATAACCAATAAGCAATACAGAAATAGGAAGCGATTTAGCATCATCCTTGATATCAAATGCCGCTTTAATTGCACACAGCGTCCCTACAGCCAACGACTGGTTGTCATGTTCCGCAATGACAAGTGTTGCAAATGGTCGGTCGTCCATGGTCATGCCTCGTATAACACGTCAGATCCATTACTTGAGCTTAGTTCACTTCACGTTAACGTCAACTGAGCTATAGTTTTCTGTATAGAAACCAAAAACCTGTCACGCAGATGACGATAATAGAAAGGAAGCAGATAGATGGAACGAGAATGCATGGAGTTTGATGTCGTGATCGTGGGAGCCGGACCTGCGGGCTTAAGTGCCGCTTGTCGCCTAGCTCAACTCAACCAAGATAGTGAAGGTGACGCACTTTCAATTTGCGTTGTAGAAAAAGGCTCAGAAGTGGGCGCACATATTTTATCTGGCGCTGTTTTTGAAACCAATGCCTTGGATGAACTTTTCCCCGATTGGAAAGAAATGGATGCCCCGCTATCAGCCTCAGTTCAGCAAGACCATTTCCTTTATCTTACTACTGAGCAAAACCATATTCGCGTCCCTCATTTCCTTACGCCACGTCCAATGATAAATGGCGAAAATAATTATGTAATTAGCCTTGCCAACCTTTGCCGTTGGCTCGCTAACCAAGCAGAAAGTCTTGGGGTGGAAGTTTTTCCTGGCTTTGCCGCTGCAAACATCAATTATGATCAGAGTGGCGCCGTGACAGGCATTAATACGAGCGATATGGGACTAGATAAGAACGGCCAAGCCAAACCTAACTTTGAGCCAGGTATCGAGCTAAAGGCAAAATACACCCTTTTTGCTGAAGGTTGTCGCGGACATCTGGGTAAAGAACTTATTCAAAGGTTCGACCTAGACGCAGGCAAGCAACCTCAGCACTACGCGCTTGGCTTAAAAGAGATATGGGAATTACCCTCTGACAGCAAGGATGTATCTGGCAGTGTTATCCACTCCGCTGGCTGGCCTTTGAGCGAGACAAATACCACTGGCGGCGGTTTTCTCTATCACATGGAGAACAACCAAATCGCGGTCGGTTTGATCGTAGATTTAAACTACAGCAACCCTTACTTAAGCCCGTTTGACGAGTTTCAACGCTTTAAGCATCATCCAGCTATCAAGCAACACCTAAAAGGTGCCCAACGTATCGCATATGGTGCAAGAGCCATTGCAAAAGGTGGACTTTCTTCTCTGCCGAAACAGCAATTCCCCGGCGGTTTATTGATTGGTTGTGATGCGGGGACTTTGAACGTCGCTAAGATCAAAGGCAGCCATACTGCGATGAAATCCGGAATCATTGCAGCAGAAGCGGTACATACGGCCCGACAAACTAGAGCTTCTGAGCCAGACTACCAGTCGTTGTTTGAATCATCATGGTTGTATGACGAACTCGCCGAAACGCGTAACTTTGGCGCGAACATCCACAAGTTTGGCAGCATACTGGGCGGTGCACTTTCGACCTTTGAGCATAACCTATGGCAACCACTGGTTAAGAAGCCGTTACCTTGGTCTATCAAGGACTATTCGTACGATCATGAGCAGTTAAAACCTAAACAAGAGTGCCACCCAATTGCATACCCAAAACCAGATGGTGAAATCAGTTTTGATAAGCCTTCGTCGGTATTTTTATCGGGAACACAGCACGAAGAGGACCAACCTTGCCACCTTGTTCTGACTTATCCTCACATTCCAATTGATGTGAATTTGGGTATGTATGACGAGCCGAGTCAACGCTACTGCCCCGCAGGGGTTTACGAAGTGGTGGAAGTTGAGAGTAAGTTGAAGTTTCAGATAAATGCCGCCAACTGCGTGCATTGCAAAACCTGTGATATCAAAGATCCTTCACAAAACATCACATGGAAAGCGCCAGAAGGTGGCGGCGGACCAAGCTATCAAAACATGTAACCAAAGAACCACTTAAAGTGCGAAGCAGTGCATTTACTACTGCTAATTTTTAAAATGGTTAAGCAAAAAGTCGGTAGCTAACAACAGAAAAGAAAAACAGCACCTGATGATTCAATCAGGTGCTGTTTACTAAAATAACTTTATCTTCAGGTAATATTAATCCACGCTAAAAACTTGGTGATGGAACAGCTGATCAACGATTTCATGAGATGTCGCTGACGACCCTAGCTCCAACCCTGATAAATCAAAGTTCTCTAATGCCACGGACATTGTGTTGCTGTCTTCTCCAGTAATCGTCAAGTTCAGAGTATCTTGGGCACTATCGTAGTCTGCGCTTACGTGTTCCAACAAGTTATCCATA
Source organism: Vibrio diabolicus (assembly GCF_011801455.1). Lineage (NCBI taxonomy): Bacteria > Pseudomonadati > Pseudomonadota > Gammaproteobacteria > Vibrionales > Vibrionaceae > Vibrio > Vibrio diabolicus. The sequence continues at coordinate 1,148,691 of NZ_CP042452.1, forward strand.
TCCGTTGTGTCGTCACCGACAAACTCAAGAATGTCACTCAAATCCAACTTGTCTTCATCCAGCCTAAAGTCTTTAATCACATCTCTTGATGACGTCATGTCCAGTGATTCTTGAGTAAAGGTGAAGGTGTCAATACCCTCTCCACCTGTCAAGATGTCACTGCCTAGGCCTCCCATCAGGATATCGTTTCCAAGCCCACCAACCAGAATGTCATCGCCTGCGCCACCATTCAACGTATCTTCACCTGCTTGACCTAGCAAAATATCAATGCTTTCGCCACCAGTGATGCTATTCGCAAACTCATCTCCCACCGACGCATGGCGCTCAGTTTGCACAATATCGGTGCCAGAATCGTTCAATGTAAGTGTAAAGACGTTTTCACTTATGCCACCTTTACCATCAGACACTTTAAACAAGAAATGCAAATCCGCCTGCTGGTCTCCCTGTAGAGTAAGCTCATCGCTTTGAGTAAAGCTATAACTGCCATTGGATGACACTTCCAAAGTGCCGAACGCTGTCTGGATATGAAGCTGACCATCTACGTCACTGGTTGAAGAAACTAACGGCTGATTTACGGTTACACCGTGCAGATCTGCGCCCAACAGAGTGAAATCGCCTTCTGCCAAAGAAACGGTCATGCTATCACCATCAGCGTCCTGGCTTCCCGCCAGTAACTCACCGGCAATTGGATCGGGAGAGAACTGGTTTAGGTACTGCCCCAAGTCTTCACCTGAGTCGATAAACACCACTTTGTCGCTAAGCTCATCTAGAGCCTCTGCGGCTTTGACATTATCAGAGAGAGCAATACCAATCCCATATACCTTGGCGTCATGAGTCTGTTTGTAATCCTCCCAGCGCTCGTCTAGATCAGGAGAAGTAACAGCGCCCTCGCTAGGGTTGGGTTCGCCATCTGAGATAAAGAATATGGTGTCCTTACTCTCTGACGGTTTTTCTGGACCGAAATAGTCCCAACCATCCTGCCAAGGGTAAACGGCATTACTTGCCTCACCAGGCTCCATTACAGCCTCTAAAGCTTTATCGTAATCCGTATTGGTACCGTATTCTACGTCACACCAGTTGCGCACATATTCTGAAACTTCATTTTGGAAACTTAAATCGTTTGGATCACGGCCATTCATCTCTGGTGGGCGTGTCATCAACTCAACTTCACTCAAGGTCAGCCAGCTATGTGTGGATGTATCACCGTCGAAACGTACCAGACGGATATAGGTGTTTGATTCTCCTCCATCGGCAATCATGTTTTCAACCATGGAATGTAACGCTGCTGCTGCTTTGTAAGCTCTCGATTCAGTTTTCGGTGCGGTTGCATCACGACCCACGGTATTCTCACCGTCAAAGGTACGGGTCATGCTGTTCGAGTGGTCGAACACTACCGTCACTTTATTGATCGGTAAGTCTTCCATCTGAGCAAAGCCCTGAACTGGAGATGAGGTTGGGGCATGGTTCTCAGTGACATTCAGGATAACCTGAGTTGTATCGGTATCAACACCATCGCTTGCAGACACTTCCAACTGATACGTTTGCTGAGTCGAGTGATCCAGTTTTACACCATCTTTCAGCCAAATCTCACCGCTATTCGAGTCAACACGGAATAGATCAGCATCACCACCACTCAATTCATACTTTATGGTGTCACTGCCATCCGGATCAAACGCTTCCACCTGGCCGACTAATACCCCAACTTCTTGCTCAGCGACGTCAAAGCTTGCTGTATCTTCTGTTGGCATACCGTTAGCATCGGTGCCGTGGGTTTGATCTGCATCACCGACACTGATGAATTCTGGTGCGCGATCTCGGATATCAATGGTAACTTCGCTATTTGTAGTATCACCGTCAGCATCGATAACCGTAACGTCAAGCCTCTCTTGTTGATGACCTACAACATTGCTCGCTTGATAGTCGTAGTGACCATTTTCAAAGTTAATGGTCAGCTTGCCGTGGTTGGTATCAATTTGCGCCAGAGAATGATCCGATATTTTCGTGCCATCGCTGGTAGTGACATCACCGTTTATTTTGTTGTAGTAATATATCTCGCCATCGATAGTGATGTGATCTACCCACTGAGAATCACCGCCATTGTCATCCAGAAGGTTACCTTGCAACTGGCCTGAGACCGTTTTGCTAAGCAAATCCACAATTTGAGAATCATCTACAACGACAATAGCACTGCCTTTATCTGTAGCGATCGACTCCAGATGTTCCAGAGACGCACCATTACCGATACCGACAGACCAGATATTTTCAACATCCTGACCGCTGCTGCTGATGCCATTTTCCATCGCATTTTGCAGAATGATGCCCTCTTCTTCAGAAGTAGGCTGAACCCGACCATTCACTATGTCCTGATAACGCTGTTCACTTTCAAAATCATCTGATGTTGACCACTTAATCAAGTTTTCACGGGTTTGAATTTCTCCCACGTTCGTTTGATTTGTCCAATAGGTAAAATCGGAAGGTCGACCATCTGAGATAAAGTAAAGCTGGGTATCGGTATTACTAAGCAATGCGTCATCTTCTGGGTCACTAAGTATTTCATTTATTTGGTCAACGGCCTGGTTATATGGCGTCGATGCATAGGGATGTATACCAGAGATAAAGGCATCAATGGCCTCGGCAGAATCTAGCCACTCAGAAATCTGGCCAGATGGTTGTCCGCTGTAAGTTGCAATTCTAAAACTTACTGGACCCAAATCTTGGTATTGCTCAAACATTGACTTAATGGAGTCTTGAGCAAGTTGCCAGCGAGTAACATATTGTCCGTCTGCATCTGTTACCCAGTCGAGCATTGATTCTGACGCATCAAGTGCAATCACAACACTATTACTTTGTGAATCAACATCATTTATTTCGTAGTGAGCTGAAGACGATGACGGTAATGAATCCGTTACATTCAGATGCAAGGTGGCACTCTCAGACTGACCTCCGGCATCCACCTCGACGCTAGCGCGGATATCCAGCATGTCCGCCCCCTGCTCCGCATGATCAAGAGGCATATGTTGATCAACTGTGAAATGACCCGTTTTGCTATCTATGTTGGCTTGAACAACTTTGATGCGGTCGGCACCTGTTCCAGTATAACCAGTTAGAGTGCTCTGATCTGCACTCACTTCAAACACGACCTCTTTACCATCGCTGGTGAAACCACCTAGGTTTTGATCGGCGTTGAAGTGATATTCAGCCTCCGTTGCAGAACCGAGGTTTGCGATAAAGTTGCCTTCAGCATGTACGCCAGTATCCGTGCCAACTTGAGATTCATCCAATGCTGCGTGCGTATCATTAAGCGACATAGGCTCGCCCATCACACTAACGGTAACTTCTGCTTTATCAGTCAGACCGTCGTCATCACGGATGGTATATTCGAAGGTATAATCTTTCACTTCACCCGTTTTCAGGGTTTGTTGATCAGCTGGCAGTGACTCTAGATACTTGGCCGCATCAAAGACCAATTTACCATCTTGCAGACTGAGGAAACTTTCTGATGGATAGTCGATAATAGTCAGAGCGTCACCATCCGGGTCGCTGTCATTCGCTAGAACATCCAGCTCTAAAGTGCCTGAGCCGTTGGTCTGGTAAGCGTCATCAAAGGTCGTCAGGTCCGCTGATACCTGAGTAATAAAGTACTCTGAGCCTTTAGGATCAATGACACCATCTTTATAGCTGGTAGTAGACATTTCAATACTATCGAAGAAACGCCCATCTGCATTGATGTTGACTACTTGATTACCACCACGGGTACCTTCAAACACACCTGTCGCAACCAAGTCACCTTTGTAGTAAGCCTTCCAAACACCGCGCTCAATACCAGGCTCCCAGCTACCGTTCGAAGTGTCTGTCCATAGGTTTTTCACTTCAACTTCAGCATGATCGGCAACCTGACCATTAGCGAAGGAGAAGCGCATTGCTTCACTTTGTCCAGTTGCATCATCATATCGAATCTGACCATCTTGAACCCGGTCTGAGCCGCTGTCTAGCGCAGAACTAACGCCATATTTGTGGTCGCCGTCACCAACATAATCAGCTTTCGATGCATCAGAAACCTTGTTTCCAGATCGAGTATCAATCACATAATAATCAACTGTGATATCAACACTGTCATCCCAGTTGCTCTGGTCAAGTGTCTTGGTTGTTTTTTCAATGCCCTTATCATCTTCAGCAATAGGGGCTTCATTAATATCGCGAACCAACACTTCGACCTGAGCGGTGTCTTTACCGCCAAACTGGTCACGAGCTTCCACTTCTAGCTGGTAGTTATCGATAGATTCATGGTCCAGATTTGCACCATTTTTGACACTGATCTCACCGGTAAGACTGTTGATTTCAAACAGTTCGCTATGACCGTTTAAGTGATACGTTATCTGACTGTCCTGATCGACATCGAATGCATTTACTTTTCCAATTACACCCGATTGACTGTTTTCATCAACGCTAAACTGGTAACTATCGATGTCGGTTTTACCTTGGGCATCCAGACCAAAGTTGTCATTACTCCCACTAACAAATTCAGGAACATCATTAGTGCCTGTAATATCAATCACGATCTTTTGTTGGGTGCCATCGGTTGCCGTCAGGGTGATGGTGTCTTGCACCTGGTCACCCTCGTCCAGCTGTTGAACCTGGCTTTGGTTCAACGTATACGTCCACTTTCCATCCAACAATACCAGTTCACCGTAAGTGCCCGTCGCTGTAGTGTTGCTAAACACTGGCTCATCGCCATTATCAACATCAGTAATAGCAATGGTGCCGGTTGCGGTCACCACATCACCGAGATTGCCTTCAGTCAACGACCCCGTAAACGTACCGTCAACAATAGGCGCGTCTTCGGTGCCCGTAATATCAATCACGATGTTTTGTTGGGTGCCATCGGTCGCCGTCAGGGTGATGGTGTCTTGCACCTGATCACCTTCGTCCAGCTGTTGAACCTGGCTTTGGTCCAGCGTATACGTCCACTTCCCATCCACCAATGCTAGCTCACCATAGGTGCCCGTAACGGTAGTGTTTGCGAAAATCGGATCGTCGCCATTATCAACATCAGTAATAACAATGGAGCCTGTTGCGGTCGCGACATCACCGAGATTACCTTCGGTCACCTTGCCGGTGAACGTGCCCGTCACGACTGGTGCGTCTTCGGTGCCCGTAATATCAATCACGATGTATTGTTGGGTGCCATCGGTCGCCGTGAGAGTGATGGTGTCTTGTACTTTTTCACCCTCGTCCAACTGTTGAGCCTGGCTTTGGTCTAGCGTATACGTCCACTTTCCATCCACCAATGCTAGCTCACCATAGGTGCCCGTAACGGTAGTGTTGCTGAACACTGGCTCATCACCATTATCAACATCAGTAATAGCAATGGTGCCTGTTGCGGTCGCGACATCACCGAGGTTGCCTTCGGTCACCTTGCCGGTGAACGTACCCGTCACGACGGGCGTGTCTTCGGTGCCCGTAATATCAATCACGATGCTTTGTTGGGTGCCATCGGTTGCCGTCAGGGTGATGGTGTCTTGCACCTGCTCACCCTCGTCCAGCTGTTGAACCTGGCTTTGGTCCAGCGTATACGTCCACTTTCCATCCACCAATGCTAACTCACCATAGGTGCCCGTAACGGTAGTGTTGCTGAACACTGGCTCATCGCCATTATCAACATCAGAGATAGTCATGGTGCCGGTTGCGGTCGCGACATCACCGAGATTACCTTCGGTCACCTTGCCGGTGAACGTGCCCGTCACGACTGGTGCGTCTTCGGTGCCCGTAATATCAATCACGATGTTTTGTTGGGTGCCATCGGTTGCCGTCAGGGTGATGGTGTCTTGCACCTGCTCACCCTCGTCCAGCTGTTGAACCTGGCTTTGGTCCAGCGTATACGTCCACTTTCCATCCACCAATGCTAACTCACCATAGGTGCCCGTAACGGTAGTGTTGCTGAACACTGGCTCATCGCCATTATCAACATCAGAGATAGTCATGGTGCCGGTTGCGGTCGCGACATCACCGAGATTACCTTCGGTCACCTTGCCGGTGAACGTGCCCGTCACGACTGGCGCGTCTTCGGTGCCCGTAATATCAATCACGATGTTTTGTTGGGTCCCATCGGTCGCCGTGAGAGTGATGGTGTCTTGTACTTTTTCACCCTCGTCCAACTGCTGAACCAGGCTTTGGTCCAGCGTATACGTCCATTGCCCATCCACCAATACCAGCTCACCATAGGTGCCCGTAACGGTGGTGTTTGCAAAAATCGGATCGTCGCCATTATCAACATCAGAGATAGTAATGGTGCCGGTTGCGGTCGCAACATCACCGAGATTACCTTCAGTCACCTTGCCGGTGAACGCACCGTCAACAATAGGCGCGTCTTCGGTGCCCGTAATATCAATCACGATGTTTTGTTGGGTACCATCGGTTGCAGTGAGAGTGATGGTGTCTTGCACCTGCTCACCCTCATCTAACTCTTGAACCAGACTTTGGTTCAACGTATACGTCCACTTCCCATCCACCAATGCTAGCTCACCGTAGGTGCCCGTAACGGTAGTGTTTGCGAAAATCGGATCGTCGCCATTATCAACATCAGTAATAACAATGGAGCCTGTTGCGGTTGCAACATCACCGAGATTACCTTCAGTCACCTTGCCGGTGAACGTACCGTCAACAATAGGCGCGTCTTCGGTGCCCGTAATATCAATCACGATGTTTCGTTGGGTGCCATCGGTTGCCGTCAGGGTGACGGTGTCTTGCACCTGGTCACCCTCGTCCAGCTGCTGAACCTGGCTTTGGTCCAGCGTATACGTCCACTGCCCATCCACCAATACCAGCTCACCATAGGTGCCCGTAACGGTGGTGTTTGTAACAATCGGATCGTCGCCGTTATCAACATCAGAGATGGTGATGGTGCCTGTTGCGGTCACGACATCACCGAGATTGCCTTCGGTCACCTTGCCCGTGAACGTGCCCGTCACGACTGGCGCGTCTTCGGTGCCCGTAATAGAGATCACAACTTCATGCTCAGTGCCATCTACAGATAAAACGGTAATACTTCTGATGACTGGGTCACTGTCATGATCCAAAGCCTGCACTTCTTCGTGCTCATTATTCAGCTGATAATTCCAGTTACCGAAAGCATCAATTGAGAAGACTCCCCAATAACTATCTTGAACCTCACTCTGTGATTGGAATAACGCTTCACCTGTATTTGGATCAGTAACACTGAGGTTGCCAGAAGTTCCAAGCGTCACGTCTTCTTGAACGGCACCTCTATCTTCACCATCAATCAACGCTTCAGTTTCACCAAGCTCTGAGGTTGTGAATCGAGAAATATTAAATAGCGTTGTACTTTGCTCTGTCGTCACGCCGGCGGTTTCAAAAAAAGTACTTGCTAGTACTTCTGCCCCCGTTCGTTCAACAGTACCAGAGGCAGTTAAACTTGAACCCGTAACTTCACCAGCTTCAGTAGCATATTCATCACCTAGTTCACTCGGGTCTTGTCCTTTTTCGATGGCCTCTAATATTTTCGCAAGCTTGTCGGTAGAATCAGTTTGAGCTTCACCTTCTGTGTCAGCAATATATACATGCTGAGGTTGGATCTTCCCCTCTACTAATTCAACGACCACTTCTCCCGGTAACAAGTTTTCTTTAGACGCAAAAGCTTTAATTTGACCATCTAGGCCGATTACAACATAGGTTTGTGCGGTTAATTTTGATGGTCCAACCAAGAGCTTATACCTCATTTAGTAAATACAAAAATCTCAAAGTCCATAAAACTAAGAAAGTAATAAGACTTATTTTCAAGAAGCGATATACACAATTGGGCGTAAGCTAGCATCAATTAACCCATCTAAAACACGCAATTATCCTATCAATAATTTTCATGTTTTAAATTTGTTTTATTTTGCACCGTAAAAACATATGTTATGCGACCTATTTTTAATATTCTTTAAACTTGTCATTAAATTTTCATTGAAATAGCAGCTTACATTCCAAAAAAGCAAGCAAAAGGAAACGTTTGCCTTGGGTAATATTAGTAATCTTTAATATTTATTTTTGAAAAATAACTGGCGTTAAATTATTTGGGGAGATTTTAGTGAAGCTAAGTAATATTAGTATCGCGTGTTTTGGTTTGCTAATACCACTGGTTTCTAGCGCACAAACTTTAGAACAAGCAATAGCGACAACATTTGCAACGAACCCTGATATCAAAAGTGCGTTTAACGAGTATATGAGTAGTCGTTATATTATCGATAAATCACGTGGAGCATATAAACCTAGTCTCGATATTGACGCGGGTATCGGTTACGAGAGCATTCACCCTTCCGACTCTACTGGTAAGAGTGATACCGAGATGACCCGTAAAGATATGGCAATTACTCTTACCCAGTTGATCTGGGATGGTTCAAAAACCCTATATGACATTGATCGTACCTCTGCAGATGCAGAGTCTGTGCGTTATCAGTTACTTGCAGATGCCCAAAATGTTGCGTTAGAAGTCATCAAAGCTTATTTGGATGTAGTAAAAACACAAAAGCTGACTGCGCTTTCCACTAGCAACCTAAACACACATAAGCGAATTTATACTGATATTAAAAAGCGTACAGAGTCAGGAATTGGCTCAGTTGCCGACCTTAACCAGGTTAAAGCTCGTTTAGCAAAAGCTCAAAGTAATGTTTTAGCTGCACAAAATAACCATAAAGACGCTCAAACAGCATTCTTTCGCTTAGTTGGTGAGGCACCAACTAACCTTATTTTTCCGCACGCAGACCAAAACTTTATCCCCAATTCTCTAGACGAGGCCCAATCGCAGGCTTTTGACAATCATCCTGTCATAAAAATAGCACTCGCAGATGTCGATTCTGCCAGGTTCCAATATAAACAAGCGGATGCAAACTATTTCCCAGTCATCTCATTTGAAGCGAAACAAAGCTGGAACGATGATGTAGGAGGAGTAAATGGTCTCAACTCTGAAACACAAGCAATGCTTCGTGTCCGATACAACCTTTACAACGGTGGCCGAGACTCTGCAAACAGTGACAGTATGGCCTATCAACTCAATAAAGCGAAAGACCTCAGAGAGCGAGCATACCGAAGTGTGGAGCAAGAGCTCCGCCTTTCGTGGAGCGCTCTTGAACTGACTAAACAACAAAAGTCTTTTTTAATACAACACGTTGATTCCATGTCAAACACCGTTATTGCATACCAAAAACAATATCGTATTGGAAAGCGCACCTTACTTGATCTGCTGAACACTGAAAACGAGTTGTTTGAATCACGCAAAAACTACTTAGAAACACAATTTGCACAGCAATACGCACAATATCGGACCCTGACTTCAACCGGGCAGCTTTTAGACGCATTGCGCGTCGACATACCGGAAGCGTGGACTCAATCGGTGGAGTACTAAATACAATGAAAAAGAATCTTCTAATCACTCTGGCTTTGGTCATAATGAGTCATCATAGTGCATACGCAAAAGATGAGCTGACGTACATTCCTATACCAAAGGCGAATCAGATTGCTGACCTAAACGACTTGGATAAAGATGGTGTGATAAACGCTCGTGATCTTTGCGCAGGTACTCCAATAGGGGCAGAAGTAGACAATGATGGTTGTGAAACCTATTTGCATAAAGAAGAGCAATACCAACTTAAGATTTTGTTTGATAATGACTCTGCTCTTATTAACCAAATTTTTAAAAACAAGATAGATGAGTTGGCTGCATTTCTTAAAAAGTATCCAACTACTTCTATAGAGATACAAGGATACGCAAGTAAGGTAGGACGCGCAGAATACAATTTAAACCTATCTCGCCATCGTGCAGAGAATGTACGCAATCTATTGATAAAAAAAGGAATCCCGGGTGACCGCCTCGCAATTATTGCTTTTGGCGACACACAGTTAGCAGAGCCGGGTATGGATCGTGTCAGCCACGCATTAAACCGCCGCGTTACTGCCACTGTTGTCGGCCAGCAAGGGATGGTTAAAGATGAGTGGACGATATTCACTACCTTCCCAGAAGTAAAATAAACTTATACCCCTGCTTATTTGCATAGATGAGTGGGGGTATTTTCATGTCATTACGCCTAACTAATTAGACACAACTAATAAAACAAACACTAACATTAATCATAACTCACTAATATTATGGCAAAAATTAAAAAGTGAGCCTTTACTCTATATTAGTAGTAATATATTAGAGTCAAAATGAAAACCACCAATACTTTTAAATGGGAAGAAGATAAGCCAATCAATAACACTGAGGGGTTTAAGCAATCACCTTTCTTCACCACAATATGAAATCAATTTATTATATAGCTTTAATAAATCAATCATCTATTGAGGAAACATAATAAAACATGACAGAAACATGTCTTCGTAGATTGAGCCAGTTATTAAAACATTACAAACACTCTCAAACGTATCAGGTAAACCTCGACGATTTAGAACTGGTTTTTTCAACTTCTAGACGCAACATATCTAATATACTGAGAATACTTGACAGCTACAATTGGATCCACTGGGAGCCAGGTCGTGGCCGTGGGAAAGCCAGCACACTAAAAGTGACGGTAACAATACATCAAGCCCTATACTTTACGATTCGTAATGAAATCAACAATGGTAGCTTTGACGTCATCTCGAGGTTACTTGAGCATTACCGTAGCACTGCTGTAAGCGCACTTAGCCAAGCACTCGCAGAAGTTTCAGAAGAAAACAAAGATTCAAATACACTCATCGTCAGCCAGTATCCTTGGGTAGATGAGCTAACCCCTTCACTGACTTATCGCTTTTCAGAACTGCAGGTAATACGCAGCTTGTATGACACCCTATTTACCGTTGATCACTACGGTCAATTAAAAAATCACCTCGCTTGTGAATACAAAAATGAAGGCAGTTGTATATATATTTGGCTCCGCCCTGATATCTACTGTCACGATGGGCTAACATTACAAGCAGAAGATGTCGTACACTCTTTAAATAAGCTCGTTACAACAGATGGCCCCGTCCAAAAATTACTTCAGCAAGTCACTCGTATCAGCTTCGATAATGCCAAACAAGCTATACGTATTGACTTAAAGCAGCCTAATAACTTATTCATTTACTGCTTAGCAACCGCAAATGCGTCTATCACTACTCGACGTCAGAAGAGCTTTAAAGGTCGCAGTATCACAATAGGTACTGGCCCATTTGTACTTAGGCATTGGGATACCGACAAAATAGTACTGAAGAAACATCATAACTATTTCGCAAAAAAGGCATTATTGGAGCAAATCACGCTCTCTCATCAAGGGACTGAGCTGGATCAATACATCAGTTATAATCAGGAAACTGACGATACCGAATGTTATATGATTCAGGCATTTTCTTTTCTAGCACGTAATCGTCGCGCCGAGTGCTCACTAAGCGAGCAAACTTGGCAGCGCCTATTTTCTTTTATCGAGAGTCGTAGATTTGAATTTGCCAAAGCGAATGGCTTGGAAACGATGCACATTCTCGATGATAACTCTCACAACGAGAATGTTCCTCAGCTTGAGGGAACGTTGGTCATAACCCATCCAAAGTGGACGATTGATTATTTAAGTAAAGCGAACCAATGGATCGTAGATTTAATCCGTAAAACTGGGTTGCATGTAGAATTTGTGGAGCTAACTGACGCTAGTAATCCTCAACTTGTAAAAGAACAAGCCGACTTGCTCTTTGTCGAAGATGTCATTGAGCCACCTTTAACCTATGGAATTTATGAGTGGCTATTAACAGGTACAGGTATTCGATTTGCTCTTCACTTTGATGAATTTGAACAGCATGTTAATCACGTACACGATGCAGTCTCAGATCCCACTCCTGAAAAACGTTTGGAGGGAATACTCTCAGAGCTCAGAGATGATACAACAATCTTACCATTGTTCTGGGGGCAAGAAAAAATCACCAGAGCGAAAGGTGTAAGCGGTGTTCAACTCCGTAAATCTGGGTACAGTGATTTCTACAAACTAAGAGTCAGGGCCGGACAAGACTAATCTGTTTGAAGCTTCTGTTTACTAATTACTTTTGTAATCTACGATGTGAGTTTTCAAAATAATGCTTAATCACACTAAGCGAGCACAAAATTGAACTCACCGACCACACGACCATCAATGTTGACAGGCTCAAACTGCAAATAATCACGGGCTTTTCCACCCCACCACTCGTTACCAGTTCGCCCTTTCAAATAAAGCTGAGTCGTTAACAGCTCTTTCTCTCCACGCCACAATTTTACGTGGATGTGGGGAGGTCGAGAGCTATATGGAACCGGAAATAACGTTTGAAAAAGGTAATTCCCATCTTCGTCAGTTAAAACTGCACCAAAGCCTGCAAAGTGAGGATCAAACTTATTATTGTTAGGTTGATTCGGGTGATCATAGATGCCTTGTCCATCACATTGCCATATTTCTATTTTCATTTCAGACAATGGGTTTCCTGCTGTATCCATTACCTTACCCTGAAGAAAAATGGGCTCACCAATAAGACCTTTCGACTGCAAAATCAAATTTTGACAAAGTGGCACTGGAACCACGGGATAGAATGGCCCTTCCGTTTGAGGCGGTGTCGGCTTCATTGGGCTAGCGGATTTTAGCGAAGGCGCAAATATTAGCGACCATAAAGCTAAGAAGTGTCGACGTTCCATATCATCACCAGTGATTGTTTACCTTACTTAAGTTTGGTGATTCTTGATGATTTTTCCAGCGTAGCAGTACACTAAAACAAACATGCCTCTGTTCAGGGCAACGCTGAACAGAGGCATTTACAAATTAGCTACTAATAATTAAATGGCTTCAAAGGCTAGTGCTTTCTTCTCTACCTGACGGAAGATAAGAGTGAGCAAACCATTTACGGTTAAATAAAATGCACCCGCAATACCAAATACCGTCAACGTATCGTAAGTTTGTGCGTTAATGCGCTGCGCGTAACCCATCAGATCCATGATCGTAATCGTGCTTGCTAGTGACGTCCCTTTGAAGACCAAAATCACTTCGTTTGAGTAAGCAGGAACGGCACGACGAATGGCGTATGGCAGCAGCACTTTTAGCGTTGCGGTTTTGTTCATCCCCAGAGCACGACACGCTTGCCATTGACCAGAAGGAATCGCGTTAAACGCCCCTTTAAACAGCTGAGTGCTGTACGCCGCGGTATTAAGCGCTAACGCTAACATCGCACAGAACCAAGGTTGGCTGAACCATGTCCAAAAAACACTTTCTCTCACTGCATCAAACTGACCCGGACCGTAGTAAACCAAGAAGATCTGTACCAACAAAGGCGTACCAGTAAACAAGGTGATGATGCCACGGCTTACCCAATGCAAACCCGGAGTACGTAGGATCAGAGTCAGCGTCATCATCAAAGCTAAGAGGCAGCCGACAATCAAGGAGGCGGCGGTCAATTGAAGGCTAGTGCCCAAGCCATCCAGCATTTGCCAAACGTGTTGTTCGTTCATGCGGTAGCCTCCTGTCCCATACTCATGCCTTGAATTGAGAACTTCTTATCAATCAGTTTTACGGCACGTTGCGTAATCAAAGTAATGCCTAGGTAAATCGCTGCAGCGGTTGCGTACCATGTAAACGCTTCATGCGTCGCTGCAGACGTTAGCTGCGCTTGTTTCAACAAATCCGTTACGCCAATCAGTGATACAAGCGCGGTATCTTTCAACAGAACCAACCATTGGTTAGTTAAACCTGGTAGCGCGTGTCTTACTGCTTGTGGCAAAACAATGCGAACAAAAGCATGTGCCTGACTGATGCCGAGAGCACTTGCTGCTTCTCTCTGCCCTTTTCCAACGGCTTTTAACGCGCCACGTAGAGTTTGAGAAGCATAAGAAGCGAAGATCAATGACAACGCCACCACGCCAGACAAGAACGGGCTAACTTCAATAAAGTCGCCGGTGATTAAAAACAGAACCTGCGTCGAACCAAAATATATGAACAACACGACAAGGATTTCTGGCAAGCCACGCACAATCGTCACAAATGCCGTCATTGGCCATTTAACAAAAACGCGGCGAGACATTTCACCACTGGCGAATACCACTGCCAGAATCAAACCGACTAAAAGGCTTGTGAAGGCTAGCTGGACAGTCATCCAACTAGCTTGAACAAGCGATAAAGAGTAACCCGTTAGTGCCATATTACTTACCGAAGTACTTGTTGTAGATTACGTCGTATTCGCCGTTCGCTTTCACTGTTTTCAGTGCCGTGTTCAGCTTGTTCACTAGCTCATCGTTACCTTTGTTTACTGCGATACCGAAACCGTTACCGAAATATTTAGGGTTGGTTACGTGCTCGCCCACGTATGCTAGATTGTCTTCTTTCTTGAACCATTCGGCTACGACAGCTGTATCGCCGAATACAGAATCAATACGACCGTTCTTCATATCGATGAATGCGTCTTGGTAGCTAGAGTAAGGAACCGCTGTTACGCCCGGCATTTGCTCAATCAGGTAACTTTGGTGTGTTGAACCGTTTTGAACACCAACGCGCTTACCTTCTAGTGCTTTTTGATCAGCAACTTTTTCTTTGATAGAAACAAACGCTGCTGAGTTTTCATAGTATGCATTCGTGAAATTCACTTGCTCCAAACGCGCCTCAGTAATATCCATTGCAGAGATAGCCGCATCGTAACGTTTGAATTTTAATGCAGGGATCAGGCTGTCAAAAGATTGGTTATGGAAGGTACATTTGGCTTCCATTTCTTTACATAGTGCGTTCGCCAGATCCACGTCAAAACCTTGGATTTGGTTATTTTCATCCATGTATTCGAATGGGGCGTACGTCGCTTCCATCGCGAATTTGATCTCTTCTTGTGCTGCTGCGTTTGCTGCCATAGTTGCAGAAGAAAGGCCGATTAGTGAAGCCAGTAGAATCTTTTTCATTGCAATACTCCGTGTGTACTTAGTGGGCTGACACTCGCAATGACAGCCGAGCTTATCTGTTAAATAGACTGAACTTTAAAAACGTAATTTAGTGATTTAGGTAGTCAGCAAACTGGGCGGTTTGCGGGTTAGAAAACGAATCATTTGTGCCGTGCTCGACGATGTGTCCTTTTTCTAGATACAGTACGTGGCTAGCGATTTTCTTAGCAAAATCGACCTCATGCGTTACTACGACTTGGGTGATGCCAGTTTCGCTTAAATCTTTAATAATCTTAACGACTTGGTTAGTAATTTCCGGATCAAGCGCTGCGGTCGGTTCATCAAAAAGCAAGACTTCCGGTTTCATCATCAATGCACGAGCAATCGCCACACGTTGTTGCTGACCACCAGAAAGCTGCATCGGCCATGCATCCGCTTTGTCTGCCAAATGCAGTGTTGCGAGAATTTGCATTGCTTGGTTCTTCGCTTCTTCTTTATCCATGCCAGATACTTTTACCGGAGCCTCAATCAGGTTCTCCATTACTGTCATATGCGGCCATAAGTTGTACTGCTGGAACACCATGCCTACTTTACGACGAAGTGCTAAACCTTGTTTCTCTTTGATTTCAGTAGAGAAATCAAAAACATCATTTGCGATGTTTAGCTTGCCGTTATCCGCCCCTTCAAGAAGGTTAAGAACACGCAGTAGAGAGCTCTTACCTGCGCCACTTGGACCAAGTAACACCAGTGTTTCCCCGCTTTCACACTTAAAGCTGACATCGTGAAGCACTTGTGTCTCACCGTAGGATTTATTGATTCCGCTTACCTGAATAGTCATGCTGACATACCGCATTAATTGTCACTTGGTATTTATATTACTCAACTGGACTTTTTATGCAATAAAAATGTATAAAAATTTAACTTGTTAATTTTTTGTATGATCTGCAACCACCAAGACAGAGTATCTGACTGGTTTGAAGAGTTAGTTTTAACTGAATTTGTTGAAGAAAACCCAACAACATGGTGACGACCGAAACAAGGTTAAAATGGTGGTTATTTTTGTGCTGACGTGTAGAGGAAGTTTTGAGTCTATGAGGATGATCTATTCCAAGTACACCCGCTCATTTTTGCACAGCATCCCCTGTTAGTTTTCCTGTAAAGTCCTCTATGGTAGGGGCCTGATTACGACTTCGCGAATGGACTATAATTTCTCTTTGTATCTGACTCTTAATTTGAGTCATCTAAGTATTAATGGGATAACTCCATGTTGAAGTCGCATTGTTTTTCTCTCGTTACACTCGCTTCTCTGAGCTTGCTTTCTATACCCGGCGTTTGGAGTAGAACAGCAATCGTGTTACCTGGATTGCATGAACAGGGTATTGATCTTCAAGATAAGCCTATCTCTGCTGCGGCTGCACTTGAATGGGAGTTGGATAATGCCGATATCGTGTTTGGAGCTTACGAAAATAAGAGTGATAACGAGCGTGTAAAAGCGCTTGGTTACATGTACAACCAAAAGCTGGAACTTAACTCAGGTTGGCTGGAAAACGATATACGTAACCAAGCAGAAATAAATAACATCGATTATGAGGACTTTTTTCTTCATTTTTCGGAAGACACTATCCTAGCTGAAGTCGACTCAAGCCATGGCGAGAATACTCTACTCAATCGAAAACCGATGATTGTTGGTTATACGGCTAGTGCTGACCACGCCGGTTTTTGGCTATATCAACCACCGCCATGGGATGCTGATGTATTCGGTCAGACGAATAATGGTGGTGCCCTCTATGTTTATCACTCAGAGAAGTTCGACCGCTTAACCCTTACGTTTTCCCAGTTTGCTCAAGGTGGCAACTTCATAATTGAATACCCTTCTGCCATCGATTCATTCGGTCTGGTAACAGAATGGAAAAGCTTCGCAATTAAAAAAGACAAGACTGAGAACATGACTAAAAACCAAACGGTAAACTGGTCTGTTCCTTCGGATTGGGTTCGCGCTACGACACACGATGGTAGCGGACAAACCTATGGTGGCGGTCAGTATTTTGGGTCCACTTTTTTACGCGACGGCGGCCGCCTTTACGTTGCGAAAATTACTTGGCATGACGACAACATAGAAAACCGCCCACGCCTCGAAAACATTCAACTCAAAGATAGCTTCCCTGTCGTCAATGTCTTAGGAGCACCAACGGAGACACCTGAAGGTCAAACCATTCAGCGCTGGCGACAAATTCGAGGTTTTGACGAATCAGCTGATCGAAACCAAGATAATTATCTTTCTTGGCAAGAGTTCAAGAACCGCTCAAATAAGAATGCAACAGCACGATTTCGTTGGGAGTCACGCGTTATTCCATTTGGTCGCATGTGGAATCAAACCTCTTCTTGGGCATTGACTAATCTCGGCAATCCCGATTTTGCCAATACAATGCGCCACTATTATCAAGCTGAATGGGCGAAACAAGGTTTAAACGGTGCGTACAACGACGATACGAATAAGTTACTCGGAGAAAATCAGTTCTACGTTTATTCCGGTGGTGGGGTGGATGAGCTTGGTTTGTTGGCGGGAAGCCAAGCCGCTGATGATGCATACAAAGCGCAATTCTCGGCGTTCTTAAACAAATTGGCGACGCTGGATGCGGATGCGTTAATTGGCCTCAACATAGGCACGGCCAACTTATTCGGTCGTAACGGCCAAAACCACTTGGTTGATGCTGGCTCCTTGTACTTGCGCGAGCACTACCTTTTCCCTTCCACTGGCTTTAGTGGCTATGCTGGCTTGGCTAAGTTTTGGGATAACTCTGCTCTCGCCAAAGTTGGCCAGAAAGTGATTTATCAAGCGACAACGCGTTATGGTCGCGTTCAATACTTTGGTAACACAGAAGACAATTGGAAACAGGACCAATACTCTGCACTAGCGGTGTTCTACTTAAACTATCACCCTGAGCGCAGTTACTTTAATCAGTGGAACAATGGCTACTTATATGGAAGTAATAACACAACAGGTGACAACTTCTGGAAGGCAGGCGTACCAAAGAATATTGCTTATCAACCTAGCACCTTGCTTGCCGTTGATTTAGGTACACCAGCCAATCAAACCCCAGAGGGGTATCAGGCGACTCCGGTAATGATGTCCACCAGCACGCCCTATTCCGCCGATTACACGGTGATTGGAGATGCTTCTATGAGCAAAGTGGCTCATCCTGACTTGCCTAATGGCGCTATCGAATTGTTACCAACCCATACGTACTTTGCGTATCGCTCAGAAGATACGGTAGTGATGCATGGCCCTACGGAGATGGTGTTAGCCCGAGAATTCACCAAAGGCCGAGTGCTGTATCGGACTGATTTCTTTGGCAAGAATATCGATTACTTCTCCTCACCGAAGATAACTATCGCACTTCCAGAGCCTATGCGACCTGTAGATCAAGACGGTAACATCGGCGACTATGTTTCTCACATTGAGATCGGCGGCTACGAAGGGGTGTTCTTGCTGTATTAACTCCCTTTCAACCACTCTCACTAAACGCTTCATAAATCGCCGTTTTTATGCTTAACGTCACTGAAAAAACCTTGTTCACTGAATCTTTATAAACCGATGTATATACTGAAGTAAATGACAACGACAAGGAAATTCAGTCACATGAAGACGACACTTTCAATGCTCTCTGTTCTGCTGCTCTCAGCATTATCAACTCATGCAAATGCGGATGAATGTGGAAAAATAACCATCGCGGATATGAATTGGAATTCGGCCAGCTTAATGGCGCACATCGACCAATTTGTCTTAAATGAAGGCTACCAGTGCGATGCGGAATTGATCCCTGGTGATAGCGTTCCTACGGGCACCTCTATGATTGAAAAGGGGCAGCCTGACGTTGCGCCAGAGTTATGGACAAACGGTATTAAAGAAGCACTTGATAAAGGGATTGCGGATAAACGCTTGCGCATCGCTGGTGAGTCGCTTGTCAATGGCGGTGAAGAAGGCTTTTGGGTTCCCGCCTATCTGGTAAAACAGTATCCAGAGCTCGCGACGATAGAAGGCGTCATTAAACACGCCAAGCTGTTTGAACACCCTGAGGATGATGACAAGTTCGCCTTTTATAGCTGCCCTGCTGGTTGGACATGCCAAATCACCTCCGGTCACTTGTTTAATGCATTAGGGTTAAGTGAGCACGGCTTTGAGATGGTTGACCCAGGATCTGGCGCAGCATTAGCTGGCACCATCGCCAAAGCCTATGATCGCAAAATGCCTTGGTTTGGTTACTACTGGTCACCGACCCCCGTATTGGGCAAGTATGATATGGTCAAAGTGGATTTTGGTAGCGGAACAGATTTGGAAGAGTATCGCAACTGTACCACTCAGCCTGATTGCGCTTCACCAAAAGTAACAATGTACCCACCTTCTCCAGTTCGCACAGTAACAACTGAGGCGTTTGCGAGCAAAGAACCCCAAGCATTCGCGTACTTGCAGAAACGCGGATTTACCAACGAGCAAATGAGTGAAATGCTGGCCTGGATGGAAGATAACTACGCGGACGGTGAAGAAGCGATGTTTTACTTCTTTAATACCTACCCTGACTTGTGGAAAGGCTGGGTATCTGAAGACGTCGCGGTGAGAATCGAAAAAGCGCTTTGATGATTAATACTTCGAGTGCCACAAATCATTTAACCTCCCATACCGTTTGAATAAACGGCATGGGAGACTAATCAACGACTCGTTAATACATGGTGTGACCATTCAATGTTTCTTTAGGGATCTCTTGCAGAGCGTCCCAGTGTTCGACGATCTTCCCATTGTGATCAAAACGAAAGAAATCCATTGTCACGTATTCAATATCATTAGGCCATGTTTGGTGAGTGTGTAGTGCCACCAAGTTCCCTTCAGCAATCGCTCGCACAAACGTAATATCTTTATCGGGATACTCGTTTTGCATCCGCTCAAAATACTCGATAAAAGCCTCGGGGCCATTTCCAACTAATGGATTGTGCTGAATGTACTCATCGCCAACGTAGTCTTCAACTGCCTTTTTTGGATTACCTCGATAGGCGGTTTCGTAAAACGCAATGGCATTTCTTTTGTTCTCTTGCAGGTCCATTTTTCTTCCCTATGTCGCTCTACTTGGTATTTAACGATAATCATAGCCTTAGAACCTAAGAAGTGACCGAACATCGCGCACAAAAAAGGCCGCTAAACCGCAGCCTTCATCACTTGAAACTTGGAATCACTGTCCCTTCAGAGCTTAAACCACACCACCAGCGCCCTGCATGGAACGCTCACTGTTCTCCACCAGCAACGCGGTTGCGGTTTGTTTCAATGTTTCCCACTCTTGGTCTTCGACAAAAATACCATTTTGCCAAGAGGCTTGTTGCGTGTTGCTTAACTCATCGCCTTCAATGTGAATGGTGTATCCCTGTGCGCTTTTCTCGATATCGAAATCGTTCACAGAGAGTTCGATAACCATACTATGCAAATTCGTATCATGCCCATCAAACTGATCCGAGAAAAAGACTTCTGGCGCGATTCGTCCACGGTTTAACACATAAAGCGTTCGTTTTGGACTAGAGCCATTGACCCATTGTGCACGGCACGCGATGCCTTTTGCAGAGAGCTTCAACAACTCACTAAAACCTAGCCAACGGTTATGGCACTGTTTCAATGTGATATTAATCGACTTGCTGTTGATCATTTTCTCAAGTGCGAAATCCAACACGGCGGGTAAGTGGCACGCCACACTGCCATTGTGCAAATCCATCTCGATACTCGATGGCGTGCTGTTGGTCACCGATACGGCGCAGTCCGAATCTAACCCAAGAAACAGGCTGGCGTTATTAAAGTGACGCACCCCGTGCAAGCCAACCATTTGCAAGTCCGCCACCATGTTCGCAATGACATCCGCCTCACCACAGTGACGGCGCATGCCAAGAAATGCCTTATTAACCGCGGCCACCAATTCGTTGTGAGAGACGATCATAATGCAAATCCTCCGTTGATTTTTTGATTGTCACTTTGCGCAATTTCTTCTCGTTCCGGCATGCTCGGGAAAATCCATGTGTCCGCCAGTTTAGGATCGTGAATTTCATCTAACAGCGGCGCACCTTGGAAGAAAGTAACTCGAACCCAACGATCCGAGCGCGGATCAAACTTAGTCGCACCAAAGATCGCCAACTTACAGCGCAATAAGTGCATTGGTAACGCATCTTTACGCAGCACGTTCATTTGAATATCACCCATTGCTCGGTTGCCTAACGTCCATACGCGACGTGTGATCGAACGGTAAGTCGGATTTTGCAACAGAAACTCTGCTACGGACATTTCTTCATCACAACCAAGCAAGGCATGGTACAAGCGATTCACTTGTCTGCCGATATCAAGCGGCAGCTCTTTTTCTTCTCCTGCTTCCTCACCACGAACACCAAGCCTTGGTTCTTCTTTGTCTTGTGAACGATACCAGAACCAGTAGTTGTTCTCGGCTAGTGAGTAATCCGCATCAATCGCCCAGCGGTATTTGCTTTGCAACACCTCAAGTAAATCTTGGATCTTTTTCCCGCCCGGAATCGATAACGTTTCATCCGTATTCATTTGGCTAGCAAATTCATCCACCAAAGATGGGTACAGTTCGATCAAGCAAGAGGTGAGGATTTCTTGGGCTTCCACACTCATTGTTTTCTTTTGCTCGACCAAACTCGCCCAGTTAGGATGTGATGCCATTAATGTTGTTAGCTCCGATAGCAGTTGTTTGATGTCTGCTATCGCTTGATGATTGAGCCTGTCTTGATGTTCATTGATGGTGATGACTTGCTCTAGATGGCGCTGTGCTTTTTGTAGTAATCCTTGCAAAGGAGCATGGAATGACGCTTCACACGGCATCGCAAAGACTCGCGCTACCGCACGCTCGCGAGAGGTCATCCATTGGTCAACGATGCACGGGTGATTAATCAAGTATGGAGCCATGCCTAAGCCAGTAGCATTGCCGACACCAAGGTAGCGCTGCAAGCCACGATGCAAAGCCACCGCGTTGTCGCCTCCTTGCTGAAGTGCTAGGTAGTGCACCCAATCCAGGCTGAATTCACGCAACATATATACGGCACACATTTGCGCACTAAAAGACTGGCTGAAATCTGGGTTATTCTCTAACAGTTTGAAATCGGCGATACCAAACTTTCCGTTACCATAAACAGCTGTGGTGCGCAGGATATAACCCACTTCCGCCAGCTCTTTTGGCTCGGGCTGCTTGCCTTGAGAAAGAGCGCTAACAATGTGCTCAAACACGCGCACGCTTTTGTTTGCGCGAGCCAGAACAAGTACGTTGTTTGGATTACGTCCCGCTTCTTGCAGCGGTACATTTGCTCGCAATCTTTCCAACAAAGTAACATCAACATCGCCTTGAACCAGTGCGAATGTGACGTCCCACTTTTCAGCAATGACGCGGTCATTACGCTCGTCATCAGCAATTTCATCACAGAACACCACCAAATGATAAACGTGCTCTGGCGTGGTCAACTTGTAAATAACGTGACCATAACCACGTTGTAAATAACGTGACCATAACCACGCGGACAAAGTTGCCACTCATGCTTGGTTACTTGCCAGTTTTGGCTTGCCATATTACGAATCAGACTACGAACAAAGCTGATTCGGTTTTGGTGCATTGCGCCAAGCCTTTCGGCTGCCATGACAATCGCTGCGTCGCGCATAGTTGCTTCCGTATAAGTAGAACGATGTGCATCCATTTTGCTCACCACCTATTTGTTATTGTAAGAATACTAGGGTTTGTGCGGATGCAGGAGGAAAACACCCGCACAAGCTCCACGTTGTTTGAATTAGATAATTGTTATAGCCCTTGCTCTTTCGCCATTTTGATTGCGATTTGCGGTGCATTCCAAAGTGACGGCAACAGAATCAGAGAAACCGGAACCGCGGTAATCACAATGAAAGATTGCAGTGCAGAGATGCCACCAGAGCCAAGCGAAATCAGGATCAGAGCTGTCACACCCATCATTACGCCCCAGAAGGTACGGATGATCGCATTCGGCTCCGTTTCACCACTGATCACGACACTGATTGTGTAGGTCATTGAGTCGCCCGTCGTGACGATGAAGATCGTGGTTAAAATCAGAAATAGAATTGAAGTCAGCATTGGCATTGGTAGTTGCTGAGTCACCGCAAGCAAAGCACCTGGCAAGTTAAAGCCTTCAAACGCCGCACTCACACTACCCGGCTCAGCAATTTCAAACGCTAGGCCAGAGCCGCCTACAATCGTGAACCAAAAACAGGTGGTGAGCGGAGCCACAATACTGATGGTTGAAATAACTTGGCGAATAGTGCGACCACGAGAAATACGCGCAATAAAGATTGCCATCATCGGACCATAACCAAGGAACCAGCCCCAGAAAAATATAGTCCACCAGCTTAGCCAACCTTCGTCACCGCGATAGGTCGCCATTGGGATAAAGTTATCCAGCATGCTCCCTACACCTTGAATGTATCCGTTAAAGATAAAATTCGTAGGGCCAAAAAACAGGATGTAAACCATCAATGCCATTGCCAAAATCACGTTGTAACGACTAAGCAGTTGCATGCCTCGGCTTAATCCACTGAGTGCAGACAAGGTGTAAAGCGCAATCGCAAACAAGATGATGATAAGCTGAGTGGTAAAGCCATCAGGAATATCAAACAGCGCATTTAACGCGTAGCTAACCTGCAAGCCTAGAAACCCAATTGGCCCTATGGTGCCCGCGGCTACCGCAATGATGCAGCACGCGTCAATCAATGCACCGAGCTGGCCTTTAAGCGCTCGTTCGCCCAACACTGGATAAAGCAAAATACGGGGTTTTAGCGGTAAGCCTTTGTCGTAATGCAGGTGCATCACCACGATGGAAGTTAAGCTACCTACAATCGCCCAAGCCAGAAAGCCCCAGTGCATAAAGGATTGCGACAACGCATTCACCGCACCTTGCTGCGGGTTATCTTGCGCGCCGTACAACGGGGGTGGGCTAACGTAATGCGCGATAGGCTCAGCCGCGGCCCAGAAAACACCACCACCAGCCAATAAGGTACAGAAAATAATCGCCATCCAGCGGAAAGAATCCATTTCTGGTTTAGCAATCCCGCCCAACATCACCTTGCCTGTTCGCCCTGCAGCCAAGCCAAGACCAATAAGAAAAGTGAGAAGCAGCAGTAACTGCCAGTAAGGACCAAACACCTGCACAGCCCAGCCAAATCCGGCGTTAACGATCGAAGATAATAGCTCGCCGTCATAAAGTGCAATAGCAACGAACAACGCGATAAAACCACCGCTATACCAAAAGGCCGGGTTATTCAGTCCTAATTTGTCCGTCGTGTTTTCTGTTGTTGATGTGTTGTGTGTTGCTTTTGACTTGCCCGATGACACGCTCATCGTGGAAGCTTTCATGCTATTGGTTAAATCAGACATACTCTGGCTCCAGAGGTTCTTTGCAGCTGCCAAAGACTGGCTACAAATGTGAGTTTTACGCCTGCCGTATTGTTGTTATGTAGGCAGGCGGTTCCTAATTTTGGGAGTACTATGAAATAGGCTCTAATCCTTCTTTGAGGAAGTTAAACCAGTTTTCACCCAATATTTTTCCTGCCTCAGATTCACTGAATCCGTGACGCATTAATCCGTTGTAGATGTTCTCCATCCCTGCACTGCCGCAGAACCATGGCAGCGCATCTGGCCATCCCGAGTTACTTGCCGAACCTTCGCCGTAATCCATCGCTTTTGACCAACGACCGTTGCGCATCCACTCCAACACTTGTTGCGGCTGATTTAGGCACAAATCGCTACCGATACCTAAATGGTCAACGCCAAACATGTCTGCGGTTTTCGCAACCATCTGGCAGAAATCATCCAGCGTGCACTGGCTGCCATTTGGCAAATGGAATGGATATAAACTGAATCCAATTAAACCACCGCGCTCCGTCAGCGCTTTGATCACGGTGTTGGACTTGTTACGCAGTGCGTCATGCGCAAATGTCGGGTTAGCATGGCTGATACAAATTGGACGCGAAGAAAGATCAATAGCTTCCAACGTTGAACGCTCTGCGCTGTGGGACATATCAATGATCATCCCGACTCGGTTCATCTCTTCAATCGCTTGCTTACCAAAGCGAGTTACGCCAGAGTCGGTTTGTTCGTAACAACCTGTCGCTAGTAAGCTTTGGTTGTTGTAGGTCAGTTGCATGATCAGCAGACCTTGGCGGCGCATCACTTCAATCAGGCCAATTTCATCATCGATTGGTGAGCAATTTTGCGCGCCGAAAAAGATGCCGACTTTGCCTTCTGCTTTGGCTTTTTCTACATCTGCCATTGAATAAATAGGCATGATGAGGTCCGCATTTTGCTCGAAGCGCAAGTTCCACTCAGCAAAACGCGTTAAGGTTTCGCGCGCAGTTTCGTGGTAGACGATGGTGGCATGAACGGCGGTAATGCCACTCGCCTTGAGTGTTTGGAAGTACTCTCGATCCCAATTGCAGTACTGCAATCCGTCAATCACAATCCGTTGTTGGTACATAACCACTCCTTAAACAATTTCTTAGCCTTTCAGTGCGGGTAGCTGACACCATCAGCTACCCTGCTGTTCTTAGTAAGGGCGCTGATAAGCGGTTTTCACCACGGTGTAGAACTCTTTGGCGTACTGACCTTGCTCACGAGGACCAAAGCTAGATTCTTTACGGCCACCAAATGGGACGTGATAATCTGTACCCGCAGTTGGCAAGTTCACCATGACGCAGCCCGTTTGGACTTGCTGTTTGAAGATCGCGCTATTGCGCAGGCTTCGCGTGATAATGCCGCCTGTCAGGCCAAAGCGCGTATCGTTCGCGACCGCAATCGCCTCATCCAGATCAGAAACGCGAATCACGCTTGCCATTGGTGCAAAGACTTCTTCTTGGTTCACTTCCCAGCTGTTTTGTGTGTTCAAGAACAGGGTTGGTGACATGTAGTACCCGTCATGCTCTAGGCTCAGACGCTCGCCACCAAAAGCCAGCTCTGCGCCCGCTTGGCGAGCGTTTTCAATCCACTCAAAGTTCGCATTCAGCTGGTTACCATCAACAACAGGGCCCATGAATACGCCCTCTTCCAGTGCGTGACCCACTTTTAATTCGCTCATGCGTTTGATTAGCGCTTCAACATACGCGTCGTGAATTCCGTCCATAACCACAAGACGAGAAGACGCGGTACATTTTTGACCTGCACCCGAGAATGAGCCTGCGATTGTTGCTTCGACCGCAATTTGAATATCTGCATCATCTGCCACTACGAGCGCGTTTTTACTGCCCATCTCTAGCTGACAACGCACAAAGTTTGGTGCCGTTGCCGCGGCGACTTTACGGCCTGTGTCCACAGAACCAGTGAAGCTCACGCCGTTCACATCTTTCGAATTGATAAGGGTATTACCAACTTGCGAACCGCTACCCAAAACGAGGTTAAACGTGCCAGCAGGTAAACCTTGGCGATGGATAATCTCAGTCAGTGCAACGGCACTTGCTGGAGTTAGGTTGGCAGGCTTCCAGACGACACTGTTGCCAAACGCAAGTGCTGGCGCGATTTTCCAAGCCGCTGTTGCTGTTGGGAAGTTCCAAGGAGAGATAATGGCGATAACGCCGACGGCTTCGCGAGTAACTTCAACGGAGACACCTGGACGGACGGAAGCAGCGTTATCGCCAATTTGACGCAGTACCTCAGCAGCAAAGTATTGGAAGAATTGGCCGGCACGGTAAATCTCACCTCGACCTTCAGCAAATGGCTTGCCTTCTTCACGCGAAAGCAAGGTGCCCAATTCGTCACATCGTGCAATGAGCTCATCACCAATCGCTTGCAGCACTGCTTGTTTGCGCTCGATTGGTGTTTTTTCCCACTCTAGCTGCGCTGATTTAGCCGCTTGAATCGCTTGCTCTACTTGCGACACACTCGCTTGTGCGAAATCGCCAATGTTTTCGCTGATATCAGAAGGGTTAATATTGGCGATGGTGTCCATGCCAGATTGCCATTCACCTGCTATATAGAGGGATTTTTCTGCTTGAACATTGTTAATAAAAGTCATGGTTCTTTCCTTGTTCTTCCGATTTGTGATGGCAAGCCACCCACTCACTGATCTCAATTATTCTTGTTGGATTTATTCTGGTTGGCTTGCCGACGCGTAGACGACAAACTCCACCAACATTTCTTCTCGTGCTAACCCTGCAACCACCATGGCGGCGCGATTTGGGTACGGCGCTTCAAAATATTCCGCGTACACTTGGTTAACGGTTTTTAAGTATTCTCTGTCGGTCACGTAAATCAGGACCTGCAATACAGAGTCCAAAGACTCCCCTGCACACTCCAGGGTGTGAATGAGATTGTTAAAGGTTTGACGTGTTTGTGCTTCGATGCCGCCTTCCACAACCGCGCCTGTGTCATCAATAGGAATTTGAGCCGTATACAGAGTTCCGTTGTTAACAATCGCCCATTCAAGCGGCGCTTTAGAAGCAAATAGACTGGTTTTAACTGGGTGTTTTTTAGTAGGAGTATTCACGTGCCTTTCAACCTTTGTAACAGCTTTGTTTCAATATGGTTAAATGATGCACATTGACAGGCGATAAATCTAACGGTAAATTTTTTACATTTGATAAATAAAACTTATCACCTCATTGAGAATAACGTAAATAAAGGGATTAAGAGGCATTAGGGATGAGTATTAAGCTTCAACAATTAATGCATTTTGTGATGGTAGTCGAGGAAGGTGGGTTTCGAGCCGCTTCACATCGTGCAAATCGATCTCAGGCTGCGCTCTCCACGTCGATAAAAGAGCTAGAGAGAATGCTAGGACAAACGCTGTTTGAACCCGGCAACAAAACCAAATTAACGCCTTTTGGTGAGATTTGTTTGCCCAAGGTGGTTCAGTTTCTCAATATCTACAGTGCGCTGGACAACGATCTCAAAGCTGCCGCGGCCGGACAGCAAGGGAGAGTGCGAATTGCGAGCGTTCCTTCTGTTGCAGCGAAACTCATCCCGAGCGTGTTGGGTGCCTTTTGCGAGCAGTATCCAAATGTAGAAGTAAGCTTGATCGATGATAACGCGGCGGGCGTCGAGGCTCGCTTACTCTCCGGTGAAGTCGACTTGGCGCTCGGTAACCCCTCTCACCTTGATGAGGGCGGCATTGACTTTACGCCGCTGTTGTCCGACCCCATTGGCGTGGTGTGTTTAAAAGATAACCCTATTGCCAATCAAACAGAGGGAATCGAGTGGCAAACTTTGCTCGAACAGCCTTTTATTCGTAACGGCACCTGTACGCTTCTCGATCCAACCCCAGCCAGAGCGCTGAGTGAGCAAGCGCTCTATTCGGTCGAGAATATCACTTCGCTGTTTTCTGTCTTAGAACTTGGGATTGGTGTCACGACCCTACCGAAGCTTGCTTTCCCAACCAATGAAACACGCTTGGTTTGGATCCCGCTTATCGATCCACCCCTTGAAAGGCAAATTGGTATCTTTACGTTGACCGACCGCACGATCTCGCCTCAAGCAAAAGCGTTTCATGATTTGTGTGTACGTTATCTAAACTATCAAGATGAAGAGACGTAGTTCGAAGGTTTTAGCTAACAGTGGCTCCATTAGATTTTAGAGCCACTGTTATTTGATATTAAGTGACAGATCCGGTCATATGAAATGACGACGCTCTTATTGCACTTATTCTGGCTTGATATTCTGATTCATTCTGAACAAATTATTTGGATCAAACTTCTTCTTCACTTCTTGTAAACGCGCAAAGGTTGGACCGTAGGCAGACTCTGTACGTTCAGCTTCGTCTTGTGTAAGGAAGTTGATATACGCACCTCCACTGGCATACGGTTTGGTTTTGGCAAAAAAGTCTCTCGCCCAAGCGATACAAGCTTGGTCATCTTCTGCGGAGTCCCATCTTCCATGCACATTTAATACATAGTTTGCATCACGGCTAGAATAAGCCATAGACTCGGGCTCAGGTCTAGAGGCAACGCAGCCAAGAGAGGCGATAAAAATCTCACACTGAGGCGATGGTAACTTACCTGCGTATTCTATCGCTGCATCAATCACACCTTCGCTTAGCGAGTTAAAATTGTGCGATTTCCAATAGTTACGTGCGCCCGGAGTAAGCAATGGATCAAACGCTTGCTGCCACGCCGCAAATGGCTGTACACCAACATGCTCACCATGTGCATCACCAAACTCTCTCAACGGTGCAATTAACTTCTCACCTTCAGCCGGGTCACCCGCATAACATATCGCGAGTACAACCACTTCTTTTCCGTGAACGCTTTCAGGTAAGAATGGGAGTGGCGGCGCTTTCCGACTCACCATCCAGACACTTAGATCATCAGGGGCCGACTCAGTGAATTTCGCAAACTGGGTGATAATGGATTTCGCTTGCTCAAATGGAAAGACAATGAGACCACTTAACACCTCTGGACCGACAGGATGTAGCTGGAATTCAAAACGCGTAACAATACCAAAGTTACCGCCGCCCCCACGTAACGCCCAGAACAAGTCGGCATTTTCTGTCTCATTCGCGAGCAGTTGACGACCATCTGCAGTTACTACATTTGCAGAGACCAAGTTGTCTATCGTCATACCATATTTTCGGCTCAACCAACCAAAACCACCACCAAGCGTTAACCCCGAAATTCCCGTGGTTGAATTAATGCCGACAGGCGTTGCTAATCCATATTTTTGTGTGGCCTCATCGACATCAGCCAACGTACAGCCAGGTTCAACGAAAGCCCTTCTTTCGCTTTCATCCACTTGAACATGATTCAAAAGCGACAAGTCGATCATCACACCATGATCGCAAACCGCATTGCCCGCAATATTATGCCCGCCACCTCGGACCGAAAGTAGCTGATTGTTATCCCGAGCAAAGTTAACCGCCATCACGACATCATCAGCAGACTTGCAGCGAGCGATAACACCGGGACTGCGATCTATCATGCCATTCCAGATTTGACGAACTTCGTCGTACGTAGGATCTCCGGGCAAAACAACATCACCCTGAAATTGATTTTTGAAGTGTTCAATGGTTGCATTTTCTAGACTATTCATATTAGTTGCCTCTCACGTTTTATATGAGGCTTGCAAAGCACAATGCAACGACAAGCTAATACAAGTCCCTCACAATTAAACGTGACGTTTGAGTAGCTATTTTCAGAAAATAAACAAGGCCCCACAGTAACGATACCGTAGGGTCACAAATTCCCTTACTCTCTTGGGTTCGATAAAGCTGAAACACAGTTATAAAAATCAGATAGTTATCGCAATGATACCGCACCTCAAAGCACCTTCTGTATTCTTTACCCTGCGTGACACTCGCACCTAATTATTAATAAGTTCATTGTAAGTTTAGAATGCAATTTAGTTTCAGATATGAAACTTTGTCTTATAATTAATATTTTTAATAATTAATTATATTACCTTTATTTATCAATTAAATAGGATTATAAAAATATTTCGGACTGCGAATAGTGAATAGCCGTTAGAGGCAGTGATATTGAATTAAATTGAATAGCCTTCTTAGTGCTTTAGAAGACTATTACGCTATTTATCAATGACATACCGCCACTTTAGGTGGGTTATTTACGACGATTTCGGTTCTTATACACCACGCAAAAGTTACCACGTTTGGTTCGGCATTTTGAGCAGCGCTCGCAATCCACTGGCGCTCGATTACCCTCTTTCCAGCGCTTTATTAACTGAGGCTCAGCCAATAAAGGACGTGACACAGCGAAAAATTGGATATCTGTGTTTTCTGCAATTTTCTCAATCGCATCAATGTCACTCAATCCGCCGACAGTAATCACCGGTATGTTAACGTCCTGACTGATCACGTGCCCATATTCGTGAAAATAGCCTTCTTCTTTTAGTGTGTAACCATCGAACATTTCACCAACAAGCTCGTTTGCTTTGCCGTGAATATTGCCAGACACGATGATCGCATCAACGCCCACTTCTTCGAGTTTCTTACAAACGACGCGAGTTTCATCGAACGTTAAACCGCCGTCAAAGAACTCTGTTGCCGTCAGTTTAACGAGGATGGGAAATTCGCTTCCAACCAGCTTTCTGGTTTCAGAATAAATTTCTAAAAGAAAGCGCATGCGATTTTCTAAGCCACCACCGTATTCGTCTTCGCGACGATTATAGTACGGGCTTAAAAACTGGTTAATTAAGTAAGTGTGTGCCGCATGAATCTCTACGCCGTCAAAACCAGCGTCTTGAGCACGTTTACTCGCCAATGCGAATGCCTTTACGATGTAATCGATCTCGTCCTTAGTCATCACTTTGCCTTGCGTATTCGTGCCACGCTCAGGCACGTCACTCGGAGCAAAGATGACACGCTCACCGACGTTATAGGTGGTTTTGGTTCCACCGTAAGCAATTTGCATTACGATTTTAGAATCGTGTTGATGTACTAGCTCTGTTAGCTTTTTGTATTCTTCAATAAAAGAGTCGTTGTAGATCCCCATCATCCCAGCGTTGGGTTTCTCTTCTTCCACGATATTGGCATAACCAGTAACAATTAGACCCACTTCACCTTTCGCCAACTCTTCGTAAATATCGTAAAGCTTATCCGTCATGTGGCCATCTTCGGTCGCCATGTTCTCCCACGTTGCGCTGCGCACAAAACGGTTCTTTAGGGTCATGTTGCCAATGCGGGCTTCGGAAAACAAAATGCTCAAAACCAGTCCTCTTAATGTTGTCTTTATGGTTCTATCTTTTCCCAAGTAACCAAGAACAAAAAAGGAACAGCGATACCCAACGTATGGCTGTTCCTTCTCTGAATCCGTGAGACCTGCAAACTACAGGCGCACCTTAATGCCTCGGAGACGACAAAACTTTAATCTGGGTTAAGGTTTAGTGAGTTTTTAGATTATGTAAAAGGATGATTCTTAATCGTGTTCATTTCACTGGAGTTAAGATGCTTCCTCACCCACTTTCAGTCGTAAAACTTTTGTATTTCGCTAGCTGGTGATTCAACTCAAACATTCACATTGTTAGTTTGTATGCTGCCATGGGAACTAGCACTCCCCCCCCAAAATGTTTACATTACAAACTATCGATATTGAATTTTCATATGGCAAATAGAGTTATTGCGCTGTTTATACTTTTTAGCTCAATAGTCGCTATCTCTTGGCATTATTACGCGTCAGCGGAAACGCGCGATCCACTATGTTTTACACACTGGTTGTTTTTGCTTTTAGATATGAATACGTGATAGTGAAGCTAGAGGAGAAACAGGAAAAACAGGGAAAATAAAGGACAATAGAAAGTTAAATGACCTTACTTCTAGGTAAGGTCATTCATGCATTCAGCAGCAAAAGATATTAGCGCGTAGCAAACGCTTAGGTCTGGTTGTTACAGAGCTAGAGGAATCAACTCGACACCAAGCACACCACTAATCCCCATCACCACTAGCAGTGAGACTTTAAACACCGACTTTGACCAAGCGATGTAGTTGCTGTCGTCAATACTGCGAAAGGTCACTTTCGTCCACATAAAGCAAACAACCGCTGCAACCGCTAAGTATTCATACCCGGCTTCACCAAGTAAAAATAACCCCAACGATACGGCCCCAAACGCCACGACATACGCTTTCATGTGTCGATGCGCTTTATGAATGCCCTCTTTAACTGGTAATACGGGAATCCCGGCTTCTCGGTAGTCTTGCATCCGGAACATGGCAATCGCGTACGAGTGCGGCATTTGCCAGAGACAGAACATAGTAAAGAGTAAAATCGCTTCCAAGCTAATAAAGTTTGTTACCGCCAAGTAACCCACCAATGGCGGAACTGCGCCTGAAATACTTCCCACTAAAGTTCCATACACCGAGTTACGTTTGTACCACATCGTGTAAAAGAACACGTAATACACGTAGCCAAGCAAAACGACGACAGCGGATAGTGGGTTCACTCGGATAAATAACAGTGCGGTTCCTACCAGCAATAAAGCAAGTGCATAAACAAAGGCAATATCGATATTGATGTTGCCTTTCACTGTTTCACGATTTTGTGTACGTGCCATCTTTTGGTCGATATCACGATCAAAAATATTATTCACCACACAACCTGAAGCGATGACTAACCCCACACCAACTAACGTTGTAACGAACAACATTAGACTGGCTGGTTCTGTTTTTGCGGCGAGGAAGAACCCCGCCGCAACAGAAATCAGGTTGCCGAAAATAATGCCCGGTTTGGTGATAGACAAATAACTTTTCAGCATACCTTGGCCTACAACTTCATGTTGACGTTCATGTTGTAGATGATCCATACCGAGCCAGCGATAAGGATAAGTACAACAATGGCGGTAAACATCAGTGATACAAGGTTCCAACGTCCGTCGGATGTTTTTGTTTCCATGTGCAAGAAGTATTTGAAGTGAACAAATATCTGCACTAATGCACATCCAAATAGAATCGCATAGGTTGTTGTATCTGGTAATGATTTCGTCCAAACAAAGTAGAACGGAATTACCGTCAGAATCAGTGAGGCAATGAAGCCTTTCACGTAATCTGACGCACTGGTTTCTACATGTTGATCCATTACATTACCCCCAGTAAGTAAACGATGGTAAAGACACAAATCCAGACGATATCTAGAAAGTGCCAGAATAGGCTTAAGCAGTTAAAGCGCATTGCCATATTGTCGTTCAGACCTTTCGTCGACAGTTGATGGTACGCTACCGCTAACCAAATCAGACCAAAGGTTACGTGCAGGCCGTGCGTACCAACCAACGTAAAGAATGCCGATAGGAATGCACTTGTTTGTGGACCATAGCCTTCTTCAATCAGGTGATGGAACTCATAGACCTCCATACAGATAAAGCCAAGACCAAGCGCGAACGTTACTAACATCCAACGTTTGAGACCAGCAACGTTGTTGCGCTTCATCGCGATAATGCCGAAACCAAATGTGATACTGCTAAACAGCAGCAGCATGGTTTCGACAAACACGAATGGGAGTTCGAAAATGTCTTTACCTGTTGGGCCCGCAATTGAATTGCTCGACAGAACAGCGTATGTCGCGAACAAGGTCGCAAACAGTACGCAGTCACTCATCAGGTAAACCCAAAAGCCAAATAGCTTGTTGCCATTCGTGTCATGGTGGTGATCATGGTCGTGATGTGCTGCGATATTAGTTTGCATACGTCACCTCCAGATCATCTTTACTTTCGCTGTCTTTCACTGAGTTTTTCTTCGCTTCTTCAAGCTGAGCTCGACGCTCGGCCTCAATTGCTTTGATCTCTTCAACTTCCACGTAGTAATCCACGTCATCGTTGTAGCTGTGCTGAATACACGTCACGATAATACCGACCAAACTTGCTGCCGCTAGCCACCAGATGTACCAAATCATGCCGAAGCCAAATAGGAGCGACCAAGCCGACACGTAGATGCCTGTTGCCGTGTTTTTTGGCATATGAATACGTTCGTATTCCACTTCTTTAGTTGGATCGAACTCGCCACTTTGTTTCTGGTACCAGAAGGCATCCAGCACATCACCTTTTGGTAGGTGTGCAAAGTTGTAGAACGGCGGTGGAGACGATGTTGCCCACTCAAGAGTACGACCACCCCACGGATCACCAGTTAGGTCACGGTTTTGCTCGCGGTCACGGATACTCACGTAAATTTGGATGAACTGAGACAATACGCCCAGCGCAATCACAACCGTACCTGCTGCGGCAATCGACAACAGTGGGAAGTATTCAGGGTTGATGTCTTGGCTTAAACGACGAGTCATCCCCATAAAGCCCAGCGCGTAAAGCGGTAGGAACGCCATTAAGAAACCAATAATCCAAAGATAGAACGCACGTTTGCCCCAAGTTTCATTCATGGTGAAACCTGTCGCTTTCGGGAACCAGTAAGTGATCGCAGCGAAACATCCAAACACCACACCACCGATGATAACGTTGTGGAAGTGAGCAATCAGGAATACTGAGTTATGCAGAACGAAATCTGCGCCCGGAACAGCCATTAGTACGCCTGTCATACCACCAACAGTAAAGGTGATCAGGAAGCCAACCGTCCACATCATTGGCGTCGTAAAGCGAATGCGGCCTTTGTACATGGTGAATAGCCAGTTGAAGATCTTCACCCCTGTTGGGATAGAAATGATCATCGTGGCAATACCGAAGAAGGCATTTACGTTCGCGCCAGATCCCATCGTAAAGAAATGGTGTAGCCAAACGACAAACGCAAGAATCGTGATAACTACGGTAGCCCAAACTAGCGATGTGTAACCGAACAACTTTTTACGTGAGAAGGTTGCGGTGACCTCTGAGAACACACCAAAAATTGGCAAGATCAAAATGTACACTTCTGGATGGCCCCAAGCCCAAATCAGGTTGACGTACATCATTACATTGCCGCCAAGATCATTGGTAAAGAAGTGCATGCCTAGGTATCTATCCAGCGTTAGCAGAGCGATAGTCACCGTCAGGATTGGGAATGAAATGATGATCAAAATGTTTGCACATAGAGATGCCCAAGTGAAAACTGGCATCTTCATCATTGGCATAGACGGTGTACGCATACGCAAAATGGTCGCGAAGAAGTTCACGCCTGTTAACGTCGTACCGACACCTGATATCTGCAGCGCCCAAATCCAATAGTCGACCCCGACTCCTGGGCTGGCCTCAATACCTGAAAGCGGCGGATACGCTAGCCAGCCGGTGCGACCAAATTCACCTAAGCCGAGAGACATGTTTGTTAGAATGACACCAACAACAAACAGCCAAAAGCTCAAGTTATTCAGATACGGGAAAGCTACGTCACGCGCACCAATCTGTAATGGCACGATGATGTTCATCAGACCAATAACCAATGGCATCGCTACGAAGAAGATCATGATCACGCCATGGGCAGTAAAAATTTGATCGTAGTGATGCGGTGGCAAGTAACCTGCTTCACCCGCAGAAGAAAGGAGTTGCTGACTACGCATCATGACTGCGTCAGCAAAACCACGAACAAGCATCACCATCGCTACTGCGATGTACATGAAGCCAAGTTTTTTATGGTCTACTGAAGTAAACCATTCATTCCACAAATATTGCCACTTTCCGGCTTTAGTTACCGCGTAAACTACGGCTAAACCAACCAGCGCCACAACCGCTAAGGTGATGACGATAATAGGTTCGTGGAATGGAACTGAATCAAGAGTTAATCTTCCAAACATTACGATTATCCTTGGTTTTCAGGCAAACAGTTCATTGAACCAGGATGCTGAGTCACAACGTCGGTGAACAAGAACGGAGGAACGCTAGAGAACAAAGTGACTGGCTCTGCGATACTTGGCGCTGCCAGTGAGCTGTATTGCTCCCAATCTTCAATACGATCAGGGCTCGCCTTCACTTTCTGCACCCAATTTAGGAACGCAGCACGATCAGACATTGCTGAAGCTGTGAACTTCATTTGCGAAAAGCCTTCGCCGCTGTAGTTCGATGCAAAACCCTTGTAGTCACCTTCATGGTTCGCTATCAGGTTAAGCTTGGTTACCATGCCTGGCATCGCGTAGATCTGTGTACCTAAGCGAGGGATGAAAAACGCGTTCATGATGTTGTCCGAAGTCAGTTTGAACTGTACTGGCACATCTTTCGGGAACGCCACATAGTTCACCGTCGCAATGTTTTCTTCTGGATAGATGAACAACCATTTCCAATCGAGTGACACCACTTCGATGGTCATTGGTTTAACATCACTTTCCAATGGTTTGGAGGGCTCTAGTTCATGAGTCGAACGCCATGTGATCGTCGCAAGAATCGCAATGATGATGATTGGAATTGTCCATACCACCACTTCGATTTTGGTCGAGTGTGACCACTCGGGAGCGTACTCTTCTTCAGTGTTAGAGGCGCGGTATCGGTAAGCGAAGTAAATCGTCATTAGAATCACAGGGATTACAACGATCAACATCAGCAAAAGAGCAGTAATAATTAGCTCTTTTTCTTGCACACCAATGGCACCTTTGGGGTCAAGTAAAGCTGAATTACATCCTGAGAGCATAAGTATGACGGACGCCAAACTTCCCCTCGACAAGATGCGTTTATATCTTGAGGCTTCCATTAACTTTCTCGATGGTTGTCTGGTTTCAAAACAAATGCCAATCACAGTAAATAAGAGCTCAGAAACAGCGCAGGGGAAATGTTTGATAAAAAGGCAAAAATTTTGATAAGTAGTTATTCTACTTACAAATTTTTCAGCGCCGTTATCAAGCATCTTAACCAGCTAGAATGAACAATTACTTGCTACGATTGGTATCAAGCTAAGAACCAGTTGTTATAGTCATTAGAATGTTTATGTGTTGAGCATGAGTAACGTCGGGATCAGAGCGAAACAAAACGGAATTGAGTGGAGATCAAAACCACACTATTAGTGTGAGTTTATTGTTACACTTTGAAACACAATGTTACATTTGGCGCATTATGAGGAGTAAAAAGTTAAAGCTCATTAGCCACAACTGGAAACTAACCTTCCATTAATGAAACTCACACT
This sequence comes from Vibrio diabolicus, assembly GCF_011801455.1. Classification (NCBI taxonomy): domain Bacteria; kingdom Pseudomonadati; phylum Pseudomonadota; class Gammaproteobacteria; order Vibrionales; family Vibrionaceae; genus Vibrio; species Vibrio diabolicus. Next base: position 1,186,075 of record NZ_CP042452.1, read on the forward strand.
CTTTCAATAGGACATTAACCTCAACACGAACTTCACGTGCTTCAAAGTTAATGTCTTTTGAAACAGACAGTTGCAAATTCATTTTGATGAGACTGACTATCAACTGCATTTACATAGATAGCTTGAGTACGAAGGGGAAATTAAAAGTGGAAAATTGTGATAAATATCAAATTAATGATTTCACTTAGTATTTGAGTGGTATTTACTTCTCATTATTTACTTTTGGCAAACCATTCGCAGGGCGAATCCAAATATGAGTAATAAACACTTACGTTACCCAGAACTGGCTCTCGGAAAAATAGGAAATGTTGAAAGGGAAAGAAGCTTGTCATTCCGGTCTGTGGGACCTAACCCTAGAGCTTTTACATACGAATGCCTCCATCCACTTCTAAAACTCTGCCAGTAAAGTAATCACTCTCAAGAATGTATTTTACTGCATGTGCGATTTCACTTGTTTCACCCATCCTTCCAATTGGGATCATCTTTTCTAGCCGTTCTATGGCTTCTGGTTTCATTTGCTCTGCCATCGCGGTATGTACCACACCTGGTGCAATCGCCGCCGCGCGGATACCGTATCTTGCTAACTCACGGGCCCACGTTGTCGCCATGGTTGCGACCGCCGCTTTAGATGCAGAATAATTGGTTTGACCGATATTCCCTGCTCTCGCGACACTAGAAATATTGATGATAACGCCTTGTGAACCGCTCTCAATCATCTTAACGGCAGCTTCACGACCACACAAAAATGTTCCTGTCACGTTAACGTTCATGACCAAGTTGAATTGATCCAAAGACATCTTACTGATCACGCCGTCTTTTGATTTTACAAGTAACCCATCTCTTAGCACGCCAGCGTTATTGACTAGCCCATTGAGTTGGCCAAAATCTTGGATAACCGCGTCAAACGTGTTTTCAACGTCGATTTCGCTCGTTACATCCACTTGATAAGTCAACGCTTTTGCACTCAGCATTCGGCACTGCTCTTGTGTTTCCATTAAGCCACTAGCGTTTACATCCAATAACGCTAAATCTGCACCGGCTTGAGCAAGCGTAATTGCCATCATTTGTCCAAGTCCTTGCCCTGCACCTGTAATGGCAATGACACTATTTTTAATATCCATAGTTACTGCACTCCATCGCTAATAATGTTCCCTATTTCAAGCCTGTTTAGGTGGTCCGAAATGATGAGTTTTACTTCACCATTTCAGACGGCTTTGTAGCAAAACTCAGTCTAGCCTTTCTTACTCTTGTAAAACTCAAACAAGCTTGAGAAGTCGAGCTCGCCGTGGCCGCTCGCGTTGTGGAAAGAATATAAATTACGCGCCAGTGAGCCCATCGGAACCGAAGAGTGTGTTTGCAACGCCGCATCTAACCCCAAACCGAGATCTTTCAACATGAGTTTGCTCATAAAGCCCGGTTGGTAATCGTTGCTGGCTGGTGCACTGTCCATCACGCCAGGGCAAGGATTGTAAAGCTCCAATGCCCAATTTCGGCCAGAGCTTTGCAGCATGATGTTTGATAACACTTTGGGGTCGAGCCCATGATCGATACCTAGATTTAGCGCCTCGCACGTACCAGACATTAAAATGCCGAGCATAAGGTTGTTACAGATTTTCGCCATTTGACCATCGCCCGCTTTACCGGCATGGAAAACATTTTTTCCCATGTACTGCAAAATGGCATTGGCTTTAGAAAATGCTTCATCCGAGCCACCAACAATAAAGGTTAATGTCGCCGCTTTAGCGCCGGCAACGCCACCCGAAACGGGCGCGTCGACAAACAACACGCGTTTATTTGCCGCTTCATTGGCGACTAATCGCGCAGAGTCCGGATCAATGGTTGAACAATCAATCATCAAGGTACTTGGCGAGACAAGATTGAGGACACCTACACCGCCGTGTAAGTCACCAAGATACACGGAACGAACGTGAGAACCTGCTGGTAGCATCGTGATGACTGTGCTTGCACCATCCACAACTTCCTCAATAGAGCTCGCCACCACCGCACCAAAAGGTGCAAGTTGCTTTGCCGCTTCGCTATCGACATCAAATACTTGCACGTTAAATCCAGACGCTAATAAGTTTTGCGCCATCGGATGCCCCATTCTTCCTAAACCGATAAATGCGATGGTACTCATGATCATTCTCCTTATTGACCTAGTGTTTGTTCACCCAAATCAGCAAGCGGATGTTCGTCATCCGGCCAAAGTGAGGTAAACAAGGTATCGATGACATCTTCATCGACTTCACTGACACTGTTAAACATCCAGTTAGGTTCGCCATCCCGGTCAATAAGCCGAGAACGGACGCCCTCTTTAAACTCACCTAATAAGGCGCTGCGAACCGATAAACTCAGCTCCAAGCGGAAGCAATCTGCAAGTGGTAAGCTGTGGTATTCTTTCACTTGTCTGAAGCAAATATGCGCGGTGATCGGACTGCCCGCGGCGAACGTTTGTTTCGCGTTTTCTATCCACTGACTGTTCCCTTCGATAGCCATGATTCGCTGTGCTATTGCATTAAGATCAAAGCCTTTGCACGCTTCCTCTATCTGATCTAAGTATGGACAAATTTGCGTGGTTGGTTTGCTATCAATAACCTGTTCTTCCATTAATTGTAGTAGCGCAGTTACCAACTCTTTCGCATCTTCTTTGCCCCACTGGAGCCGCTTTAGCTCATCCAGTAAGGTGGGATACTGCTCTTCCAACAGTAACCAATCGGCCAAACCAATAGTGACAGCGTCACTTGAATTCACCATTGAACCTGTCAATCCGAGGAATAAACCCACTTGCGGATCTATCTGGCTTAAAAACCACGTACCTCCCACATCAGGATACAGTCCGATATTGATTTCTGGCATAGCAAGGCGTGATGTTGTTGTCACAACTTTATGGCTGGTTCCCATAAAAAGCCCCATCCCACCACCCATGACAATACCTTCTCCCCAGCCGATAATAGGTTTGTTGTAAGTGTGGATAAGATAGTCACACTCATACTCCAACGAGAAATAGTCCGTACAGAACTCTACGATTTTTTCTTTACTCTCGTTATGCATGACGTGATACATAGCTCGAACATCGCCACCAGCGCAGAATGCTTTTTCTCCAGCGCCGGTTAGTACCACACAAGTCACATGCGGATCATCTTGCCACTTGATAAGCTGATCGTTGAGTTGGACCAACATGTCATACGTCAAAGCATTCAATGAAGCGGTGTTGTCTAACGTTGCGATACCAATGCGGTGCACGCCATCTAAGCACTCTATTTCACTGATGGTTACCATCCCTGCCATGTGGCCTCCTATCGGTTTTTCCATTGCGGTGGGCGTTTTTCTAAAAAGGCGCGAACACCCTCAACTTGATCTTCCGTATCAAAAAGATTCAGAAACAACTCTCGCTCTTTCATTAAGCCGTGCTTAAGTGGCGCAGAGCGCATATTTTGAATGAGCGCCTTACATGCGGCGACAGAAGATGGTGACTGGTTCGCAACAGATTCAGCAAGCTCCAACGCTTTACTTAACGCTTCGCCTTTGGGAACCAACTCCTCAGCCATGCCTAGTTCTTTTGCTTTGTCAGCGCTTACTTGTTCTCCACATAAAACGATGCGCTTTGCCCAGCCTTCCCCTACTAACGCTGTGAGATTTTGGGTACCGCCAGCGCAGGGCAAAAGTCCGACTTTGGCTTCAGGTAAAGCAAGTACCGCTTGCTCTTCAACTACTCGAATATCACAAGCTAATGCCACTTCTAAACCTCCGCCCATGGCGTAACCATTAATGGCGGCAATGGAAACACCACGGAATTCCGAGAGCGTTTCAAAAGCTTCACCAAAGCATCGCGCCATGTCTAACGCAACCGCTTTGTCACCATCAGAAAATAGCTTGAGATCAGCACCAGCAGAGAAAAACTTTTCTCCACTGCCGGTTAAAACCAGTGCGTAGACCTGCTTATCATTGTTAAGTGTGAGTATCAGCGATTTCAGTGCCTTGAGACTCTCTGCTGTCCACGTATTGGCTGGCGGGTTGTTCATCGTCACCACCGCAACGTGATTAGTGATCGTATGTTGAATGGCTTCTTGGGTTAATGGCATATCTGAATCCTTTCTCAATGAGCAAATCCAATACTTCGCTACAGCAAGGCCGATTCCTCAGAGAGCAAACGGCGCGCGATGATCAAGCGCATAATTTCGTTCGTTCCCTCCAGAATTTGATGCACACGCACATCTCTGAAATGACGCTCCATTGGATACTCTTTGATGTAACCATAGCCGCCATAAAGCTGCAGCGCTTGGTCGCAAACCTGAAAGCCTACATCGGTTGCGAACCGTTTTGCCATCGCGCAATAAGCCGTGGCATCCGGGTCATTTCGGTCGAGCTTACTGGCGGCATAGCGCACCAACTGCCGCGCAGCCACTAGCTCTGTCGCCATGTCTGCCAATTTGAATTGTAAGGCTTGAAACTGCGCAAGCGGCTTGCCGAACTGCTTACGTTCTTGAATATACCGTGCCGCCTGATTAAGGGCCTGTTGCGCCGTACCGACGGAGCAGGTCGCAATATTTATACGCCCTCCATCAAGCCCTTTCATCGCAAAAACAAAACCGTGCCCTTCTTCGCCCAGTAAATGGCTAGCTGGAACAACGACATTTTCAAAAGTAACCGCTCGTGTTGGTTGGCTATTCCAACCCATTTTGGGTTCTTTGCGCCCATAGCTGATACCACCTGCTTGAGCAGGAACAACAAATGCAGACACGCCTTTGGCACCCGCTTCTCCGGTTCTCGCCATCACAACCAAAACATCTGTCTCTCCTGCGCCAGAGATAAAGGTTTTGCCACCGTTGAGCACATACTTATCCCCCTTTTTTGTAGCGGAAGTGGTCAGTGCAGCGGCGTCTGATCCTGCGTTGGGCTCGGTTAAGCAATAGGAGCCTAACCATTCCCCCGTAACTAACTTCGGGCAGAACTGCGTTTTGGCTTCATCGGTAGCAAAACTGGCTATCATCCAACTGACCATGTTGTGAATCGTCATAAACGCCGTAGTGGACGTACATCCCATGGCCAGTTGTTCAAAGATAATTGAAGCATCTAAGCGACTCAGCCCTAGGCCACCTTGCGCTTCTGGAGTGTAGAGACTGAGAAACCCCAGTTCTCCCGCCTCTCTCAATACGTCTTTGGGGAAGATCTGTTTTTCATCCCACTCCGCCGCCATCGGTGCTAAACACTCATCGGCAAATTGCTGAGCGGTATCGGCAAATGCACGTTGATCTTCATTAAGTTCAAAGTCCATAAAAGCTCCTTCTATTCACTCAGCGCAGTTGAATGGTCAAATTAGGCCCCGTTGGAATATCGTCATCAAACCAACGTGCCGTCACCGTTTTAGTCTCGGTATAAAAACGTACCGCTTGTTTACCATACGCATGTAAATCACCATAGAAACTGCCTCTCCAGCCTGTAAAAGAGAAAAATGGTAAAGGGACTGGAATTGGCACATTGATCCCGACCTGACCAACTTGAATGTCATGCTGATATTTTCTTGCAGCAGCGCCATTAGCCGTAAAAATGGAAGTGCCGTTCCCGTATGGGTTGCGATTTACTAACTCAATGGCTTCTTGTAACGTATCCACTTCCATGCAAACCAAAACGGGGCCAAATATCTCTTGGGTGTAAATCGACATATTCGCTGTTACACCGCTAAACAAGGTTGGGTCAATCCAGTTTCCATCGGGAAAGCCTTCCACTTCACACTGACTGCCATCCAGTTCACACACTGCGCCTTGTTGTTTGCCATCTTCAATTAGGTCCAATACGCGTTGTTTAGCTTGTTCACTGATGAGTGGGCCATAAGCAGCTTGCTCATCGTCCCAAGGCCCTGGGTGTACTTTCGCCATTGCCTGTTTGAGGTCTGTAATCCATTGTTTTGAATCGCCGACAAATACCGCGACAGAAATCGCCATACAACGTTGCCCCGCCGCCCCAACGGAGGCCCCTACTAGGTTATTCACCACTTGTTCTTTGTTCGCATCAGGCATGATCACCATGTGATTTTTAGCACCAGCAAAAGCTTGAACGCGTTTAAAGTGTTTCGTACCCGTGGTGTAGATATAACGGGCAACAGGAACCGAGCCAACAAATGACACCGCTCGAATGTCAGGATGAGCCAGCAGAAAATCGACTTGGTCTTTGCGACCATGAACGATTTGCAACACTCCTTTCGGCGCGCCAGCTTGCTCAAATAGTTCGGCTAAACGAATAGAGGTCAACGGCACTTGTTCGGAGGGTTTAAGCACAAACGTATTGCCCGCCGCGATGGCGATTGGGAACATCCATAACGGAATCATGGCAGGAAAGTTAAACGGCGTAATGCCGCAACACACACCCAGGGGCTGAATCATTGAGTAACTATCAATATCCGTGGCAACGTTTTCGACGGTTTCGCCCATCATATTGCTGGCAATGTTTGCAGCCTGCTCAACAACCTCTATGCCTCGCCACACATCGCCTTTAGCATCCGCTAAAATCTTACCCGTTTCATGAGAAAGCAGTGTGGCAAGCTCATCATGATGTTCTTTGAGAAGGTGCTGATAACGAAGCATGACTCTAGCACGCTCGGATACTGCCACTTCCTTCCAGGATTGGAATGTCTCTTTCGCATTATCAATGGCGGCTTCCATCTCGTGATCCGTTGAGCAGGGAACGTACGCAATGACATCATTAGTGGCAGGATTGGTCACCTCAACCCAATCCGAAGTTTGAGATTCACGAAACTCTCCACCAATAAACAAGGGAACCAAACGAGTCATCATTTACTCCTTTCTGATTTCAATTAAAGCGGTATTTCAATGCCTATCGCCGTTGCCTCTCCACCACCGATACAAAGTGTCGCAACGCCTCGCATCACTTTTTTGGCGTCTAGATCACCGTCGGTACCTAAAGCTTGTAGCTGACGCAAACTATGAATCAATGTCACCAGAATTCGTGCGCCACTTGCGCCTATCGGATGCCCGAGTGCACACGCTCCGCCTTTAATATTGACTTTGCTCATATCAAGCCCAAGTTCTGCTATCGCGATTTGTGTCACGACAGCAAAGGCTTCATTTATCTCCCACAGATCCACTTCGTCAATTGACCAATCCAACTGGGACAACAACTGTTCAATCGCATAAACGGGAGCCAAAGTATATTCAGCAGGTTTTCTGGCGTGTGTAGCGTGAGACTTGATAACGGCGAGTGGCTCAAGACCTTGGTGGATCGCAGTCTCTTCATCCATTAGAACAAGCGCTGCAGCGCCATCGGAAATCGCACTCGAATTAGCAGCGGTCACCGTGCCTTTTTTATCGAATGCAGGTTTGAGTTGAGGGATTTTATCCAGATCAATCGAGCGCGGGTGCTCATCGTAATCCAACGTTCCTTGTTCAGACTTGGTGTTGAATTCAATCGGTGAGAGCTCGTCTGCAAATAAGCCTCGCTCTTGAGCTTCCAACGCACGTTTTGCCGACATCACTGCCCATTCGTCCATTTGCTCTCTGGTGAACTTAAGCCTGTCTGCGACGTGCTGAGCATAAACACCCATTAAGTGTCCTTCGTACGCATCTTGCAATCCATCGAGAAACATGTGGTCATACGTCGACTGGTGGCCCATGCGCATTCCCTTTCTCGCCTCCCTCAGCAAATAGGGCGCATTGGTCATACTCTCCATACCACCAGCAATGGCAGTTCGAATCGTTCCAGCTTTGATAAGATCGTGCGCCAACATGACGCTCTTCATGCCGGAACCACACACTTTATTGATAGTCGTGCACCCTACACTCATGGGTAAATCCGCACCAATTGCCGCTTGTCTCGCAGGGGCTTGCCCACAACCCGCAGGGAGCACACATCCCATAAAAACTTCATCTACAGATGTCACATTCACTTCGTGCATTGCGGCCTTGATCGCCAGTGCGCCTAATTGGGGAGCGGAGTAAGTTTGCAACTTTCCTTGAAAGCGCCCGATCGGCGTTCTCTTCGCGCTGACAATCCAGATGTCTTTTTCCATGATTCGCATTCCCTTGAGGTATATGTGAACACTAGACTGACTGATGACGCCCTTGCATGACATCGCTTACCAAGTGCTACGCCAGTCTTTGTCGCCCTTTCTCACTGACAAACTTTCATACTGCGATTTCTTGACGTTTACGTAAGCATAGCACTAGCCTTTACAATGAGATGAAAAAACACACCGAGTAGGCGTTTATCTTTCAAAATTTGCGTTCGGCCTTTCCGTTGAAGGTTCGATTTCAGAAACTGGATTTTTATTCGAGGTAAGTATGTTATGGAAAAATACAAGATCAGTGACCTCGCCAAGGAGTTTGATATTACCACTCGCAGTATCCGGTTTTATGAGGATGTAGGTCTGATTGAACCAGAGCGAAAAGGCAACATGCGCGTTTATCAACGCAGAGATAAAATTCGTCTCAAACTGATTTTAAGAGGGAAACGGCTCGGTTTTTCACTGGCAGAAATTCGTGAACTTTTCGAGCTCTATGACATGCAACAAACCGAAGGACAGTTATTGAAAATGCTCAATATCATTGAAGAGAAACAAGCCGTCCTACAACAGCAACTCAATGACATCAGCGTCGTAATGGCAGAGTTGAATGCCGCTAAAGAACGCTGTATTCAAACACTCAAAAGCAAAGAGACATAACCGCTATACTCAAATAGCGACACTGCAATCGGCTTTTCCACCTTACCTCTGATATCGGGAGACGTTATGAAAAGCACCTACGCCCCACTCAATTTCGGACTTGGTGATACCATCGATATGCTCCGAGACCACGTTAATGCCTTTGCTACGGAACATATTGCTCCCATCGCCGCAGATATAGACCGCGATAACCAGTTTCCGAAGCATTTGTGGCCTTTGTTTGGAGAAATGGGGCTGCTCGGTGTCACCGTCGATGAAGAACTTGGTGGTGCAGGCATGGGATACCTTGCTCACGTTGTGGCGATGGAAGAAATCAGCCGTGCCTCTGCCTCCGTCGCTTTAAGCTACGGCGCTCATTCTAATCTGTGCGTCAATCAGATCTTTCGCAATGGCACTCCTTCTCAACGCAAGAAATACCTTCCCAAACTCATCGATGGTACGCACGTTGGCGCCCTAGCTATGAGCGAGCCCAATGCCGGTTCAGACGTGATAAGCATGCAACTGAAAGCGGAGAACAAGGGCGACCATTTTGTACTGAATGGCAACAAAATGTGGATCACCAACGGGCCCGACGCTGACATAGTGGTGCTTTACGCTAAAACGGATGTCAATGCAGGTTCACGAGGTATTACCGCATTCATTGTTGAACGCAACGTCGAAGGTTTCAGCCATGCTCAAAAGCTGGACAAACTAGGTATGAGAGGCTCGAACACTTGCGAACTCGTGTTTAACAATTGCGTAGTGCCGAAAGAGAATATTCTTGGCGAGCTGAATCAAGGCGTCGAGGTGTTAATGAGTGGGCTGGATTACGAGCGCGTCGTCCTCGCTGCCGGACCACTCGGGATAATGCAAGCTTGCATGGACATTGTGGTCCCGTACGTACATGAACGAGAGCAGTTTGGAAAATCCATTGGCGAGTTTCAGTTAGTTCAGGGCAAGATCGCCGATATGTACTCTCGAATGAGTGCAGCAAAAGCGTATGTATATACCGTCGCAGCGGCTTGTGATCGAGGTAACGCAACACGCAAAGATGCCGCAGGAGCGATTCTGTACAGTGCAGAACTCGCCACACAAATGGCACTTGATGCAATACAGTTGCTCGGTGGGAATGGCTACATCAATGAATACCCTGCTGGTCGTTTGCTACGTGATGCAAAGCTTTATGAAATCGGCGCGGGTACCTCAGAGATTCGCCGCATGTTAATAGGCCGAGAACTGTTCGAAGAATCTCGCTAAGGGAACATACGACAAGGAAGTCATTATGGCCATTATCAAAAGTAAAACTAAGCCAACTGACGAGTTATTTCTTTCCAATAAAGCTGCGATGGAAACGTTGGTCACTCAACTGAATCAACACATCGAGACCATCAAACAGGGAGGCGGTGAAAAAGCCATTCAGCACCAGAGGCAAAAAGGAAAACTCCCCGCCCGAGAACGCATCGCGCGCTTGCTTGATGACAACACTGACTTTCTTGAAATCAGCCAGTTTGCCGCCTGGCAAGTGTATGACGAATCCATCCCCTGCGCTGGCGTTATCGCCGGCATTGGTTTCATAGCGGGGATTCAATGTATGGTCATCGCCAACGATGCTTCGGTAAAAGGCGGAACCTACTACCCACTCACGGTAAAAAAACACCTTAGAGCGCAAGAGATAGCCCAACGTTGCCAACTCCCCTGCGTGTACTTGGTGGACTCCGGTGGCGCAAATCTCCCTCATCAGTCCGACGTCTTCCCCGACAAAGAACACTTTGGTCGCATTTTCTTTAACCAAGCGAGGATGTCAGCAAAAGGCATCCCTCAGGTTGCTGTTGTGATGGGGCTTTGCACTGCTGGGGGCGCATATGTTCCTGCCATGGCGGATGTGTCCATTATGGTCAAAGAGCAAGGCACCATATTTTTGGCGGGACCGCCTCTGGTGAAAGCGGCCACTGGCGAAGTCGTGACGGGTGAAGAGCTCGGCGGTGCAGACGTGCATTGTCGTAAATCTGGTGTTGCTGATTATTACGCTGAAAATGATGAGCATGCCCTAATGCTTGCCCGAGAAGCCATTGCCAATGCCAATAGAGCGAAACCGATTAAGCCGGAAAACACCGTGCTACCTCCCCGCTACGATGCTGAAGAAATCTACGGAATCGTGAATGCCAACTTACGACTATCATTCGACGTTCGAGAAATCATTGCCCGCATCGTCGATGATTCTGATTTTGACGAATTCAAAGCCTTGTACGGCAGAACGTTAGTGTGTGGCTTTGCTCGCGTTCACGGACACTTGATCGGCATTGTGGCAAACAACGGCATCTTGTTTTCTGAATCGGCACAAAAGGGCGCGCACTTTATTGAACTTTGCGCCAAACGGAAAACACCGCTTCTCTTTCTCCAAAACATTACCGGATTTATGGTTGGGAAAAAGGTGGAAGAAGAAGGCATCGCAAAACATGGCGCCAAGCTGGTGATGGCCGTCGCTTGTGCTGACGTACCAAAGTTTACCGTAATCATCGGTGGGTCGTACGGCGCTGGCAATTATGGCATGTGCGGCCGAGCTTATGATCCAACCATGATGTGGATGTGGCCGAACGCTCGTATTTCTGTGATGGGCGGAGAACAAGCGGCAGGCGTCTTAACACAAGTTCGAAAAGACGCGAAGGAACGCCAGGGAGAAGCGTGGTCAGAGCAAGAAGAACACACTTTTAGAGAATCGATCATAGACTTGTATGAAACACAAGGACATCCCTATTTTGCGAGCGCTCGGCTATGGGATGATGGAATTATTGACCCCAAACAAACGCGTCAGGTGTTGAGTCAGGCGCTAACGGCAGCATTAAATGCTCCCATTCCTGATAGCGAGTTTGGCGTCTTCAGAATGTAAATATCCAAAGATGAATTAAGGAAGTTAGTATGCAGGAAATACAACCAAGCATTATTCCCAACGCCCAAAGGCAAGATGATGTTCTTTGGCATGTCGATGACAATGGCGTAGCAACCATCACTCTAAACAGAACAGCCAAGCACAATGCTTTTGACGCTTGTACGATCGACTTGCTGATCCACCGCCTAGATTATCTCGCTTTACGAACGGATGTGCGATGCTTGGTATTAAAAAGTAACGGCAAGCACTTTTCATCCGGGGCCGACCTGAATTGGATGCAGTCGATGGCCGACAGCACGAGGCAAGATAATTTCGTTGATGCCCAAAACTTGGCAAGACTCATGGAAACACTAGATTCGTTCCCTCAACCCACCATCGCGGTTGTACAAGGCTCCGCTTACGGCGGCGCGCTGGGATTGATTTGTTGCAGTGATATCGCCATCGCGAGCCAATGTGCTAACTTTTGCTTAAGTGAAGTTAAGCTTGGTTTAGTTCCGGCAACCATTGCGCCTTACGTCATGCGCGCGATGGGGAATCGACAAGCTAGACGCTATATCTTAAGTGGTGAAGTCATTTCAGCCGAGGATGCCGAACGGTTTGGTATTGTGCACGAAGTGAAAGAAGCCAAACAACTTGAAAATGCGGTCGATAGCGTGATCAAGACGTTACTACTTAATAGCCCAGATGCGATGCGCAAAGCGAAAACGCTCTGTCACCAATGTCATCAAAACCCCATCGATCAACAACTGATTCACTATACCAGCAAGCTCATTGCGGACATTAGGGTATCGCCACAAGGCCAAGATGGCTTGCAAGCGTTTCTTGAAAAACGAAGCCCAAGTTGGGTAACCAAATCACAGGACAAGTAATGCAGCCTTCCAAAGTAAATATTGTCGAAGTAGGTCCACGAGATGGGTTGCAAAATGAATCTCCTGTTGCGACCCAGACTAAAATCCGGTTGATCAACTTACTCTCTGATACTGGGCTAACGCATATTGAGGCGGGCTCTTTTGTTTCGCCCAAATGGGTGCCACAAATGGCGGACTCAACAGAGGTCATGAAAGCAATAACAAGGCGAAATCATGTTACTTATTCTGCCCTGACACCAAACCTAAAAGGCTTCGAACAAGCCTTGGAGGCTGGTGCCAATCAGGTCGCAATTTTCACTTCATCATCAGAAGGATTCTGCCAACACAATATCAATTGCTCGATTGCAGAAAGTTTAACTCGCTTCGAGCCTGTAATGCGATTAGCCACCAAACACGGCATCCCTGTTCGAGGCTATCTATCCTGCGTTGCCGATTGCCCATACGACGGTCCGACAGACCCTAGACAGGTGGCGAGCGTGACCAAATCGCTCATCGATTTAGGGTGCTATGAAGTATCCCTAGGCGATACCATCGGCACAGGCACGCCAAATCGAATTGCAGCTATGCTAGAAGCCGTCATGTTGGTTACACCTCTCCCCCTGCTTGCTGTCCATTTCCACGATACATGGGGACAAGCGCTCGCCAATATTCATCAAGCATTGAGTATGGGCATCAATACCATCGACAGCAGTGTCTCTGGGCTGGGTGGATGTCCATACGCTCATGGTGCCTCGGGGAATGTCGCGACGGAGGATGTACTGTATTTATGCCAAGGATTAGGGATCGAAACGGGGATCGACTTGGAGCTGTTAGCAAAAGCTGGCTGGATGATCAGCGAAGAGCTTAATCGAGAGCCCACGTCAAAAGTATCGCTAGCTTTGCGTAACCGTATGACATCTCTAACGTAAGACGTTTATTAAACCTCGTAGTTTGCTTTGATACCGATATCAAAATGAAGTGGCATCCGCCACTTTGATATAGACAGGAAGCCCATAATTAAGCCAGACAACCCTGTCGCAATAGTCGCTACCGTCAGTATTTCGAAACAAAACGCAAAGGTTGCGATGGAAAGTAGCACTGGCACCGCTTTCAAGCCTGGAACTTTAAAACAAAAGGACTCTTTCAGCGCCACACCGGAAAAAGTGACAAAGACAAAACCGAGAGAAAGCCACACGCGGGATAAGTCTGGATCGCTCACCATGAAGAGCAGTCCCACCCAAGTTGACCAGCTGATGACAGTACGCACAGTTTTACTGTAGACATGGATATTGGCTGCAGTTAATACACCTGCAATGGCGATGATCAGCAACACATTTCGATCATAAAATGCCGAACCTTCAATGAGGTGCAAACCCGATATCGTCATCGCGATAAGCCCAAAGGCAAATACGCTAATTCCTAAACGGTATAAACAGACACTTAAAATATCTAAAAAGTCTAGTGACTCCTGATGCTCAGTATTGGCCATGCTTCACTCCTAAATTGTTCCCTACCCACATTTCTTGAAGCTACCTAGGGATAGACAAACGAAATCGACCGCCAGTACGATAAATAATAAGAGAGAATAAGATAAGCACACAGCCTACTAGCTTATTTGCCGTTAGCACTTCGCCATACCACAGCACGCTTAGAATGACGGTCCAAACTGGCTCTAATATCATGATCAAGGCAGCATTACCTGCCTGAACAAATTTTTGCCCCATGGTTTGCATTACGTAACGCAAGCTCGTCGCTAGCAAAGTGCTCAACGCGAACCACCACCAAATGGAGGAGTCAACCTCTGCCGGAAAAGACTCCATAAAGAAAGAAACCAACAAACCTAAACAACCAGCAGAAAAAAGCTGCACGCAAGTAAGCAGCAACACAGGCAATTTTTGAGAATATTTACTGTTCACATTAAAGTGAAGCGCAAGAACCAGTGCCGCCCCAAGAAACCAAAATTGACTGGCCGATTGCTTCCAACCGCCAACTAAAGAGAGACAGGCGAGACCTAATACCGCGATAGGCAAAGAAAGCCAGAAAATTCGTTGTGGTCGTTGACGAAACATAACCCACGCAACAATCGGTACAAATAGCATGGAGAGACTCATGATAAATGCGCCTTCCCCGAGCGTGTCGCTGATGGAGATGGCGTAAATCCATGTCATAACGGCACTGCCTAACAGGAGCCCGACACCACCAGCAGAAAGCACATCTTTCAAATTCGCTTTGAGCAAAGGTCGATAGCACAACGGCAGCAGACAGAGCGATGCAATAGTAAATCGCGCTCCGATAAAGCCGAAAGGTGGTAAGCCCTGTATTGTTTCCTTAGAAAAGATCCAACCAAGTGCCGCGATCATCGTTGTCGCAACCAGAATAACCGTCGCTTTGCGTTCTGAGTTAAACATAAGTACTCACAAAATATGGAACACAGTATCGCAGCAAGGGAAGTTTGCTGCGCTGTTGTATCAATTTGAAAGGAGTTTCTGTCGAGCGGAAGTGAAAGCCCGATTCTCTCCTGTGTTGTTGTTAAGCAGATTGAAGTTCTGCGGTCGGATACATTAAAGGCAGGCAAAGTCTTAAGGCAAGCGTTTTCGTATACTAAATTGCCTAAGCATCTTATGCATTAAACAAACTGGCTAAAACTTGGACCGGATGTCGAACTACCTCTCCTTCAAAACGCTTAACTTGACTGCGACAGGAATACCCCGTTGCTAACACACGCTCAGTGGGCAGGTTCTTTATATTCGGTTTCCAACTCAGCTGATAAATAGCTTCAGACGTACTTTTCTTATCCACTTCATGGCCGAATGTCCCCGCCATACCGCAACATCCCGTAGGTATCACATGCAGCTTTAAGCCAAAGTAATGAAAAATAGACTGCCAAGATTTCTCAGTCTCCGGTATTTTGGTCTTTTCTGTGCAATGCGCCATCAAATACCAAGGCTCTTCGTCTGATACAATTACTGGCGGCCATTCATTGAGTGTATCCACCAGCCACTCATGAGCCGTATAAACTGTAAATTCGCCCCGCTTTTCTTTTAGAGCCTGACGGTATTCATCACGATAACAAAGCACTAAGGCTGCATCGATACCGATCATAGGAATTTCAAGCTCAGCAACTTGTTTGAGAAAATCCGAGGTGTTTTGTGCATTTCTGGCAAATGCCTTAAGGAAACCTTTTACATGTTGAGCTTTCCCATTGGGTTTGAAAGGCAGAACAACAGGGTGTTTCCCTAACCGCTGCAATAACTGAATAAAGTCCGCAACCAACTCGGCTTCATAAAAGCTGGTAAATGGATCTTGAACAATCAAGACGTAATTTTGCTTCACTTCTGGGGAAAGCGATTCTAGATACGCAAAGTCGAACGGGCTCACGCCAAGTGCCTGACATCGACTTTGCAACGTAGGGATCGATAGCACTGGCGAATCAACAAAACCGATGGATGTCTCTAATACCTGCGTAACAGGCCTACTAGATGCAATTCGATTAACCAGCTTGGGGGCTTTTGCCATAATCGGCAGCAGTTGCTCAATATTCGACACCAGATAGTCGCGCAGAGGTCTGCGATAACGCGAGTGATAGACGTGTAAAAACGCGCTCTAAAATCAGGTACATCAACTTTAACAGGGCACTGACTCACACACGCTTTGCACGCTAGACAACCGCTCATCACCTCATAAACTTCATGCGATAGGTCATCAGATGCGGGGCGAGATATCAGTTGACTCAGCTTCTGAGCCAAAAGCTTAACCGATAACGTTTGATTGAGAAGTTGCTGTTCGTTAGCGAGCAAATCGAAGCCACTGTCATTAAGGCGACGCAGCCATTCACGCATTATCCCCGCCCTCCCTTTCGGAGAGTGGCGACGATCGGCTGTTACTTTAAATTCACGCATTATCCCCGCCCTCCCTTTCGGAGAGTGGCGACGATCGGCTGTTACTTTAAATGATGGACACATTGGGCTATCAGCATCGTAATTAAAACACAGCCCATTGCCATTGCAAGACAGCACGGGCTTAAGCGACTCTCGGACTTCTACGGGGATCTGACGATCATAGTAGCCACGCTTAGTCGCTGTGACTTTTACCATTTCAGCATCGCTATTCAGTGGCGTGCAAATCTTCCCCGGGTTCATTTTATTGTCGGGGTCAAATGCCGCTTTAATACGCCTTAATTCAGTAAAGAGCTCATCACCAAAGAAGGCTGGTCCATATTCTGAGCGATATCCTTTACCGTGCTCTCCCCACATTAAACCATTGTATTTTGCCACCAATGCGACCACATCATCGGACAGTTGATGCATCAACGCTTCTTGTTCGGGGTCACACATATCGAGCGCTGGACGCACGTGAAGAACGCCTGCATCCACATGCCCAAACATGCCATAATGCAGGTTATTGCGGTCTAGCAACGTACGAAATTCCGCGATAAAGTCCGCCAAATTTTCAGGCGGTACACAGGTATCTTCCGCGAATGCAATCGGCTTTGCCTGACCTTTGGTCGCGCCAAGCAGCCCAACCGCTTTCTTGCGCATACCATAAATGGCTTGGATGTCTTGGGGTTCACGACAGACTTGATAACCTATGATACCACTGCGTCGGTGAGCCATTTCTTTATCGAGAATTGAAAGTAAGCGTTCAACTTTATCCTCAATATCATCGTCGTGACTGCCTGCGAACTCGACAAAGTTAATCCCTTGCATCTCTTTGCCCCGCACATCTGAGATCGCATGTTTTACCGAGTGCCAGACAATGTCTTCTCTTGCAAGATTAAGCACCTTTGCATCAACCGTCTCTACCGATAGCGCCTCTGCTTCGACCATCAAGGGAGCATTTCGCAATGCAGAATCAAAGCTATCGTATTTAACGTTCACTAACCGTCGCGTGGTAGGTATTCGCGTAAGATTGAGCTTGGCTTCAGTGATAAAAGCTAACGTACCTTCAGAGCCACATAATATTCTCGTGACGTCAAACTCTTCACTCTTGTCGTTGATGGCATTTTTTAGGTCATAACCAGTAAGAAATCGGTTCAGAGGAGGAAACTTATCCAGAGTCTGTTGACGCTTGTCTCGACAAACTTCCTCCGTAATTTTTAACGCTCGCGATACTGCATCACTGTTTAACCATTTGTTTTGTTGAATTGCTTCGGTATCGAGCACCGAACCATCCGCCAATACGGCTTTGAGCGCCAACACATGATCCGAGGTTTTACCATACTGCAAAGAGCCTTGGCCTGATGCATCGGTATTAATCATCCCACCTAATGTTGCGCGGTTGCTGGTCGACAGATCTGGCGAGAAGAAATAACCATAAGGGCGAACGATGTCGTTGAGTTGATCTTTGACTATCCCTGTTTCCACTCTCACCCAGCCTTCCTGCTCGTTAATCTCTAACACTCGATTCATGTAGCGAGACAGGTCAACCACAATCCCCGAGTTCAATGATTGTCCGTTGGTGCCCGTTCCGCCTCCTCTGGGCGAAAAGGTCAGGTGCTTAAATTCATCACGTGCACTGACCTTGCCAAGTATTACCACATCATGATGGTTGGCAGGAAAGACGACCGACAACGGAAGTTGCTGGTAGACGCTGTTGTCAGTCGCCATACTCAATCGAGTGGTATAGCGAGCATCAGTATCCCCCTTGAAACCAAGCTGTTTAAGGGTGTTAAAGAACTTGATAACCACAGGATCAGAGGAAACCTGTAGCGGAAGTGCAGGAAGCATAATTTGAATCGGTGCCTTACGGTTGTCTTTTTAGGTTCGTAACATGAATGCGGAGTTAAAAGTGGTAGAGGCGCTTGGGGTTATCGACCAGAATCTTGCCAAACAGTGTCGTATCTTGCGTCCAGTGCCACAAGGTATCTAATAGCTGGCCATCATTTGGCATCTCAGCAGCAAAACATGGATGAGGCCAATCCGAGCCCCAGACGCATTGCTCTTCATTCGCTTCTAACAAAGCTTGAGCAAACGAAGAAACGTCATCATAAGGCGGAGATTGAAGCGACAAACGATACGGCGCCGACAATTTTGTCCACACTTTCCCTTCGGCCTTAAGCTTCAATAAGGTTTGAAAACCAGGATGAGAAATCAGCTTGTTTGTTGGCATATGTCCAAGATGATCAATCACTACGGGCACGGGTAAAGCCCTTAATCGGCGATATAAGTCATCAAACTGCGAAACATCAATTAAGCATTGAAGGTGCCAGTGTCGCTCTGCAAGGCGAGCCGCTAAACGTTCAACATCTCGCCACTCAATACCACCTTTAAACAGCAAATTCATCCGCACCCCACAAAATCCGGCTTCTTGTAGCTCATCCAGCGTTTGCTCGGACACATCCGCATCCACGACCGCGACGCCTTTGTAGTCGTAACCTTGCTGGCGTAAATACCGTAATGTATCAAGATGCAACTGGTTGTCATTGCCATACACACTCGGCTGAACCAGCACGCCATGACGGATGCCTAATTGCTGGTGCAAATGCAGGTACGCGCCGACGCTGGCATCAGGTGGTGTGTAGGTTCGCGTTTCACAGTACGGATAACGTGAAGAAAAAACGTGGGCGTGACAATCAACCGCGCCTTCAGGAATCGCGATTGTTGGTTTATTTACAAATGGGTCAGCCGCTTCACAAAATGGAATTATGCTCATCGAAAATCATCCTGTCAGAAAGGTAGAGGTGCCATCAACGAAAGCACCTCTTAAAGACTTAACTGAAGTTCTCACTCAACCAGTTCGCGATCACGCCAGAGAACTGAATAAACTTAGGATCGTCGTCCAACATCCACTCGGTGTGACCACCTTCCGGCAGTAAGAATAGAGATTTCGGCCCAGGGTATTTCGCGTACAGCGACTTGGCTTCGGTCACTGGGTGAAGGTCGTTTTCAGCACCGTGCGCAATCAAGATTGGCGCGTCTGCAAATCGCTCATCCAGTAGAGCTTCCGGTTTGAAATTGATGAGAGAATCCGCAAAATCCAGATCAGATGTCACTCCGTAGCCCGGCGCTTTGACCAGTTCAGTGAATACATATTCGCGGCTTACTGGATCAAGCGGGTAGATTTCAAATGGATCAATCCCCTGCTTTTCTCCACCAAGAGCAAGACGTGTACGCTCTTCTAACATAAATTGACGGAACGCTTTCCAGCCGTGCTCGCCACGTTGAGCAACCTGAACACGTACCGCATCATAAAAGCCGTTCATGGAGATAAGTCCATCAATCGCATCTTGGCAAACTCGGTAAGCATCAAGAATTAATCCCCCCGCCATGCCCCAGCCAGCCAGTACGACTTTGCGGCCTTCCTCGTCAGCGCGCTGTTTCACAACCGCAACCGCATTAGCGATGTCGCGTACTTGTTCATCCAGGATAACTCGCTCACGAATACCCTCAGATTCGCCAAAGCCACGGTAGTCAAATCCGAATACCGTAAAGCCCTTCGCAGTTAAGGCTCTCGCGTAACGCTCTGGGTGAATATTTTTTTGCCCAGTAAAGCCTGAGCAGACAATAACGATCGGTAAGTCTGGGTTGTTAACGTTCTCGTCAGTAAAGAAAGCGCCATCAAGGCGTAGACCATCACTAATTACTGGGGCTTTTTGTTCAATCATAATTATCTCGTCCAAATGAATGTGTATGCTCGACAAAGAACTCCTTGTCTTAAGTCACATCATGTTCGAATTTTGATAGCAATAATTTAACAATTGCGACATTCTTATCCAGAAATACGACATAGATGAACTGCCCACTTGGTGACCACAGAGAATGAAAACGACACACACGTATCGCATTGGTTTTTTCCTTATTCCTGATTTTTCGATGCTCTCTTTTTCGGCAGTTATCGAACCTCTTCGAATGGCAAATCGCCTCGCTGGTTGCGATTTGTATCAGTGGGATATTTATGGATTCGAAGATAAAGAAGTGTCGGCCAGTAATGGCGTTTCATTCTCGCCAACGCAGTCAGTCAACAACATTGCTCATTTAGACTTACTGCTGGTTGTAGCGGGTATTGGCGCCCACGTTGCTGCCGCGAGTGGCTCGGTGAATCAGTGGTTAAAACAGGCGCTTCGTCAAGGCATCGCCGTGGGCTCGACTTCGACAGGCAGCGTGTTGCTAGCAAAAGCTGGCCTGTTAAAAAACAAAACGTGTACCGTGCATTGGGAGTCCGCCAACAGCCTGGCAGAGGAGTTTCCAAACATTAACGTGACCAGTGAGTTGTACGAATTCGACCCACGCACACCAACTTGTTCGGGCGGCTTAGCCGGTTTGGATATGATGCTTCATTTAATTACAAACCAACATGGGAGCGACTTGGCGAATCAAGTGGCTGAGCAATGCATTCACCCTGCGATTCGACCGGCGCATGATAAACAGCGGATGTCGTTAATCCGTAAACACAACATCCGCCACCCGCGCCTGCTCGACGCTGTAGAGATCATGGAAGCCAACATGGAAGAGCCGCTAAAGTGCTATGAAATTGGCGAACAAGTAGGATTATCGGTCAGGCAGATGGAAAGATTATTTTTGCAATACTTGCAAGACAAACCAGGTAATTACTACCTTCAATTGCGCTTAGAACGTGCTCAACATTTGTTGTTGCAAACCATGCTGTCCATTACTCAAATCAGCACCGCTTGTGGGTTCAGTTCTACATCGTATTTTGCGCGCTGCTACAAGAAACGCTATGAAAAAACGCCGCGTGAAGAGCGACGTTTAGCTTAAGGTTGAGTAAAAGAAAAGAAGTTCGATCTCTTCGATCTCATCGTGATGTGTCAGACGGCTTATCAGACAAAGTGCCTTGGTAAAGCAGTGATAGCCAAGCAAGTACCTGCTCTTTACTGGCTTTATCAAGTTGCAAACAGCCCTCTTCTATCGCTGACACGCGCGAAGCGGACAATTCTTTCTCTGCCAAAGTGCGAAACTTACCTTGCATCTCGTCTCGACTGAGAGGATTTTCAGGATTACCTCGCGCAATACAGGGAGGCGAAGTCAGTTTGTCGCCATTTTTCAACGTCACCACGACATGCGCCCAGCGTTCGGCTGGAAACTTATCATTGTAAGCAGGCTCTTCAATTAACTTCATCCGCTCCGTAATTGCCAAGCGAGCAGGATCTTTCAGTCCTTTGGTAACGGCTTCTACCGTGACCGTATTATCCATGACCACACTCGCGACTGAAAATGGCAAACTGTACTGAGCCTGCTCGGTTGTCTCAGGGCGCTTGGTATGCAGGCACACCGCCTGGTGAAAGCTGTGAACTTCGATAAGTTCAATCTCATCAGGTTTTAGTTTATTTTCTTGTTGCAGTGCTCTCACCGCTTCAACCGCAGGTTGAGCCCAACGACAAACCGGATACGGTTTAAAGTATTGCTCCAGAATATACCAGCGCTGCCCTAAATCTGCCCACAAAGCGTGAGTTTGTTGGTCCAGCAGAGTCACGGCTGGCGCGCCAGTAAATCCTTCTTCTGCCAGCTCTGCACTGGCAAAGCCCGCCATTGCTCCCCAGCCAGAGCCGTCTTTGAGCATGGTTGGATGTTCAATACAACGCATCATTTGGCTGCGTGGACCATAAAACTCAGCAATGCCGAGCGCATGCTCTGTTTGTGCCTCCGTTAATTCTTTTCTTCTTGCAGATACTGCGGCGACGCCCAGCGCATTCCAAGCACCAGAAGTATGGTAGTCACAAGCGGTTTGATGCAGCGCGATTCCGGCGCGAGTTGCTATTTCGTAGCCAATGACGAGGGACGTTAATAACTCTTCTCCCGTAACTGCTGACTCATGCATACTGGCGAGCAGCCCCGGCAAAACAGCAACGCCTACATGGCCTTTCGTCAGGACTTGGCCGTCGTGCGCGTCCATACTGTCAATCAACATGCCGCCATATAGAGTCGCCCCACAACCACTGGCCGTGTGATCAGAAAACAGCATCGGCGTATCGCCGGCAAACTGCTTCTGCGCGAGTTTGGCTACCATATTTTGCAGCTGCGTCGCTTTACCAGCTGCGGCGACACCTAACAAATCCAAGACGCAATATTTCGCTTGTTCAATAACGTCAGCAGGAAGCTGTTCAAAGGTTAATTCGTGAATAAATCGATGAATAGATTGCATATCTACCGCTCCAGTTTTAGCGTTTTGCCTTCGACAATAGCGTTGTGATCAATGGTGTATTGCTGTCTCGCATGGTAGGCAGCTCGAATCTGGCTTTATCAATATCGTCCAATGACAAGGTCGCAGTTATCAAGGTTTCACCGTCTTCTGCCTGCGCCAAGAGCTCGCCCGTTGCAGACAAAATACAGCTTCCTCCCCAAAACCACGCTTCGCCCTCTGGCCCGTAACGATTGGCCATCAAAACTGGGGTTCCGTAGAGCACCGCATAGAATTTAACGTTAACTAACCAGTTGTCTTCATTGGAAAAGTCTTTACTGACAATACTGCTGGCCGAATTGATCGGCGCGAGCAAGATTTCAGGCTTATCGAGTAGCGCGCAATGAACCAAAGGTGGATTCCATAAATCGGCACAAATTAAAACCGAGCCTCGCCAATTTTCATCAAGAGAAACGCTGGTGGTTGCGTCTCCCGAATGAAACCACTTGCCCTCTTCAAGCCCACCATAGGTTGGTAAATTGATTTTGCGATGCACAGCAACCACCGTACCACCGAGCAACCAAGCCATCGCGTTGTAGTACTCTCCCGGAGCGGCCTGTTCCACAAAGCCGACAATCACGGACATGTGCGGCGCAAGTTGCGCAAGCTCTTTAAGCCGAGCATCATCACGCTTCATGGCGACTTCACGCACAGAGGATTGGAGCTGGTATCCGGTCAAGGAGAGTTCAGGAAACAGCAATAGCTGCGACCCTATGGCCGCAGCTTGCTTTATGTAATCCTGATGAGTATTCAGATTGGCATTCACATCGCCTAACTGGGCGTTGATTTGGGCCACACTGACTTGCAGGATAGTCATGGTATTACCCCAAGTTATGCTCAGATAGGAACTGGCTTGCGACTTCTGAGATCGAACGTCGCTCCACATCAACTTGTTGATTCAATGTCGACATCGTATCGCCATCGATCGCCGCAGAAAGCGCGTTCATTTGCTCGGCAAGCTCTGGGTTCGCATCTAGCGTTTCTTGGCGAACCACAGGTGTGATCGCGTAATCAGGGAAGAACTGTTTGTCATCCGTTAAAACGGTAAAACCGAATGCTTTGATACGACCATCTGTTGCAAATACAAGCGCAGCATCGACTTCTTTCCCTTTCAGCGCATCATAAGTTAACCCAGTATCCATGCGTTTCACTTGGTCACGTGAAGCTTTGAATTTGTAGGTTTTCTGTAAAGGTCGGAAGCCATCTTTTCGTGCATAGAATTCCGCATTCAAAGCAATGGTCATTGGCGGGTCTTGGCGCATTTGCTCGGCGAAGTCGGATAAGGTTGAAATGCCACGTTGTTTCGCATCGTCACTGCGCATAGCGAGCGCGTAGGTGTTGTTCGCTTTTGAAGGGTTAAGCCAAACTAGGCCTTTCTTGGCATCCAGTTCCTTAACGCGTTGATACACTTGCTCTGCTGGGAGCTTATCTTTGACTTTGTTGTAAATAATCAGTGATGTGCCCGTGTACTCCCAATAAAGATCAATCTGGCCGTTTTCTTGCGCTTTACGCAAAACCGCACTGCCCATGCCCGAGCGCTTATCAACGTCGTAGCCTTTTTTGGTTAAATATTGAGACGTGATCTCCGTTAAAAGCTGTTGTTCTGTAAAGTTTTTACCACCTACGACAATTTCCGCAGATGCGTGAAAACTTGAAAGCAGTACACCAACGGCCAGCAAGCGGCGAGTAATTTGCTTCAACATGTTTGACTCCTGTCTGTGTTCAATTTTTAGGATTGTTATTGTCTAGCTCTAATAGGGTTACAGCCTTTAGGTACAGTGACATAAGAAACGGCTCCTACCACACTGTCGATAGCGATAGCCAGCATCGCTGTAGGAATAGCGCCTGCCAGCATCATGATGGGTTCATCCAGATCAATACCGGTAAAAATGAGCTCCCCTAACCCACCGCCACCAATTAAGAAGGCCAGTGGAACGGTGCCCACGTTGACAGCTAACGCCGTGCGGATACCTGCAAAAATGACGAACAGCGCATTAGGAATTTCAACCTGAAACAACATTTGTAACTCGGTCATACCAATGCCTGACGCCGCTTCTTTTAAATGAGCGGGCACTTCTTTCAGCCCGATGTAGGTGTTTCTGACAATCGGCAACAACGAGGCAATCGTCAGCCCAAATACCGCAGGCACGGTGCCAATGCCAAGAAAGCTCATCGCCAGGGCGAGAATGGCTAAAGTAGGAATCGTGGTCCCCACATTCAAAACCTGCATCGCCGATTCTGCGACTTTCT
Organism: Vibrio diabolicus; assembly: GCF_011801455.1. Taxonomy (NCBI): domain Bacteria; kingdom Pseudomonadati; phylum Pseudomonadota; class Gammaproteobacteria; order Vibrionales; family Vibrionaceae; genus Vibrio; species Vibrio diabolicus. The sequence continues at coordinate 1,210,847 of NZ_CP042452.1, forward strand.
GAAAACGAGGACGGCTGAGCAATACGCCGACGGGAATCGCGATTAGGATCGCCAATCCACCAGACAGCAGCACCAGTTCAATGTGCTGAACCGTCAGATAAACAATGTCTTCTTGGTAGTAAAGAAAATCATCGATCGTACCCGCGCCTTGTAAATAAATACCCAATGCAAAGACACACGCCAATAAAACGAAATAGTAAGTTTGTTTTAGCTGATTGGTCACGATGCCTCCTTAGCCTGATGCAATGGCTGCGGCTGACTAGGAGAGGTATCGCGCTGATAAGTTGCGCCTAGATAATGAGTAATGCCGCGCTGTGTGACTTCGCCCACTAAGCGGCCACTCTCGTCAACACACGGCATCCAAACAATGTCGTGCGTGAACATCTTCGACGCGACTTTACGCAGATCATCCGTGGTTCGGGCGATTGTTTTCAGGCCGACATAATGTTCGCCGCAGTACCCCTTCATATTGATTGCGGTAGCTTTTGGCACATAGCCGATAGGTTGGTGTTGGTCATTCACTAATATCACGGCGTCGCGATACCCATACGCGTCAATTTTGGTTAAAGCGTCGGCAAGCGTCTCGTTAGGTTTCACGTGTGCAAAGGTGGTCTGCATGACGGATTCAGCCGTCACTAAGCGAAGACGTTTAAGTGCGCGATCATCTCCGACAAAGTTTTTCACGAAATCATCTTTCGGGTGTGCGAGCAAATCGTCAGGCGTATCGTACTGAACCAGGTGACCATCACGGAAAATCGCAATTCTATCGGCCATTTTGACCGCTTCATCAATGTCATGACTGACAAACATGATGGTCTTGTTGAGCTCTTGCTGCATTTTAAGGAACTCATCCTGGATTACTTCACGGTTGATCGGGTCAATCGCGCCAAAAGGTTCATCCATCAGCATGACAGGAGGATCCGCTGCTAGCGCTCGGGCAACACCAATTCGTTGCTGCTGTCCGCCAGACAACTCATTTGGATAACGATTAAGGAAGACACTAGGATCAAGAGCCACCATCTCCAATAGCTCTTTTGCACGCGTCATGTACCTTGCCTTATCCCATCCTAATAACTTGGGAACCACCGCGATGTTTTCGCCGATCGTCATGTTGGGAAATAAGCCAATTTGCTGAATAACATAGCCAATGTTGCGGCGCAGAGTGACTGTATCCATCCCTGAAGTATCTTCACCGCCAAGATAGATCTTGCCCGATGTCGCGGGAATAATTCGGTTGACCATTTTCAGCGTGGTGGTTTTGCCACAACCAGACGGGCCAAGTAACACACATATTTCACCACTGGGAACTTCCATCTCAATGTGATCTGCGGCAGTCACCGGGCCATTAGGCGTTTCAAAAATTTTGGTTAGCTTGTCAATTTTGATCATTTGAATGTCCCTATTATTTATCCTTTATCGAGCAGCGGTTAAGCCCGGTGGCGTTAATCTTTTTTGTAGTCGAATCAATCCGTAATCCGCGATGATAGCCAGAAGGCTGACGGCGATGGCACCAACGATCAGTTGTCGAGGATCACTTTGCGAGATGCCACGACTGATAAACACGCCTAGCCCTCCTGCTCCGATATACGCGGCGATCGCCATAACGCCAATATTCATTACTACTGCCGTTCTCACACCCGCCATAATCACCGGAATCGCCAATGGAATTTCCACCATTTTCAAACGCTGAAAAGGCGTCATCCCGATGCCGCGAGCTGCCTCTCGGAGTGACGGTTCTACGTTGTGAATCGCGGTATAAGTGTTGCGAATAATAGGCAGCTGAGAATAAAGCAGTACGGTAATCACGGCGGGCACGTAGCCAATCCCATGACCAATGGTCGATAAGAGAGGAATCATCAAACCAAACAGTGCGATTGAAGGAATGGTGATAATGATGGACGCTACGTAAAGCACCACTTTCGCAACGCGCTCATTTTGTGTGATAAGAATGCCGATAGGTACGCCAGTTAGGATGGCAAGCCCAACAGCCAAAGCGACCAAAGAGATGTGCTCCATGGTAAGCGTACCTAGCAGCGCTAAGTTATCTATGGTGAAATTTAGTAAGTCCAAGTAGGTCTCCCCCAACTGTGATTCGCAACCAAGTTAACAGGAGATTAAATTACGCTACTTTTTATTAACAGTGTTGTAAAATAGCGACACGTTAAGATAGAAATACGAAATATTAAGGAGGGAAATAATTAGCTTTCTCATCACCAAAAAAAGCGCTTTATTGGCGATGAGCAGCAGTAGTAAACAAGTTGATTATATCGGAACTGAAAACAGCCATTGATAGCATGAAGAACCAACTACAATGAGCGGTTAAATTGCTCCACAGCCTCTACGACACGGCTAGCGCCATCTTGTATTTCGTTCATCACATTCCCCGCTTTTTCTGAAAGCTCTAGCGTATCTAGTGCTTCTTTTTGGCATTTGGCGATCAGTTGGACAGCATTATCGGTTCGCTCTAAGTTTTCAGTTACCATTGTGACAATTTCATCAGTGGTCGCATTGGTTCTTGTGGCAAGCTGTCTGACCTCGTCAGCAACAACGGCAAAGCCTCTACCATGCTCACCCGCGCGAGCTGCTTCTATCGCCGCATTTAACGCTAGTAAGTTAGTTTGGTCTGCAATACCACTGATGCTATTAACCAGTTCACTAATGCGTGATGAGTGCGCTTTGAGCTCGTCAATGGCCGTATTCGCTTGCTGCATCTGGTCAGACAGTGTTTGCACCTTTTCTAGCGTCGAACCTATCACTTGCTGACCTTGCAGTGTTTGTGTTCCGGTCTCTTGAGAAACTTCATTAGCCAATTGCGCAGCCTGAGCCATTTGCTGCTCTTGCATCACCTGCTGGGTGATGTCGGTCGCGAACTTGACTACCTTGTAGAGCTCTCCTCTATCGTTATGGATAGGGTTATAGGAGGCTTCTAACCATACCTCTTCACCGTAACGGTTAACTCGCTTAAATCGGTCTGAAGCAAACTGTCCTTTTGCCAAACGTTGCCAGAACTCGCGATAAGCTTCAGAACCAGCCTCTTCCTGATCGCAGAACATACGATGATGCTTTCCTTTAATTTGATCCAGTGTATAACCCATCGTACTAAGGAAATTATCATTGGCTTTTAATACATTACCATCTAACGTGAACTCAATAACCGCCATAGAACGGCTCAACGCATTCAGCATGTCCTCTTGCTCACGCGATGTTTTGATCGTTCGCGTAAGCTCAGAAGCAAACACAAAAAAGCTTTCAACTTCTTGATGTTCGTTTAAAACAGGCTGGATAACCGTTCGTAACCACGCTTCTTCGCCGTTGCCTTTAAGTACTTGCATCGCGCCATTCCAAAATACTTTGTCTTGAACGGCTCTCTTCATTCGATGAAAGTGCTCTGTATTACGCGAATTTGATGGAACCAACTCGGTAATCGGTTTCGCTAAAATATCCGCATCAGTGAAAAAGAGTTGTTGCTGAAGTTTTGTATTTGCAGAGGTAATGCAGCCTTTCTTATCCAGCGTTAAGCGAAGCATTTCTTCATCTAAACTGTGTTGGATTTGCTGCAAGCGTTGCAGATCCTGCTTTAATCGTTGGTTTTCTTGCTGAAGCGACTTATTAAAAAACATGACTTTCTCTCATTTGACTAATCTTCGAACTAGTCAACGGTTTATTATTTATATGCCCAATAGCCTGCAAAGATCCGATTTCGTTTGATCGTTCTTCAAACGCAATTCCTGTCTCCGAGCTGAGACACCTACATGACATAAGGCTATTTTTCTTTGTTATGACTTAAGCGCAGTATACTGAAATTTCTTCACCGCCCAAGTTGTTTATATATTTATCAATATTAAGACAATTGGCAGCTATTATAGATCCGTATTAATGCGGATAGTTGTATGGAGAAATAATGTATTTGGATCAAAAAAAGCCCTTTCCATAAAGGAAAGGGCTTTGACTTAGTTCCCAAAATTTTTGCCGTTTTACAGCAGTTCCACCGACTGTTGAGCGATTACCCACTCTTCATTGGTAGGAATAACTAGTGCTTTCGCACCGAGCAACTCAGATGTTGCAATAACACCTGCGTTGCCAAATCTTGCATCTTCGTTTCCTTTCTCATCTTCAACAAAACCTAGCAGTTTTAGGTTTTTCAAGATTTCACGACGAATTGGTAGTGAGTTTTCACCAATACCACCAGTGAAGATGATGCCGTCTAATGAATCCAGAGCAGCTAGGTAAGAAGTAATGTATTTCGCAACACGGTAAGTGAAGATTTCAAATGCCAACTTCGCACGTGAGTTACCCGCTTCCATGGCTTCTAGTACACCACGTGCGTCACTTGTTACACCGGATACACCTAAGAAGCCTGACTTCTTGTTCATCATCTCGAACACTTCGTCTTTTTCCCAACCTTTACGGAAAAGGAACTCGATAACACTTGGGTCGAGGTCACCACAACGAGTGCCCATCATTAGGCCAGCTAGCGGCGTCAAACCCATACTTGTATCAACACATTCGCCATTTTTAACCGCACTCACTGATGCACCATTACCTAAGTGCACGGTGATAAAGCTGCTTTCTTCAACCGGTTTATCTAGCATTTTCGCTGCTTCACGGCTTACGTAGTAGTGGCTTGTGCCGTGAGCACCGTAACGACGCACTTTATGCTCTTCGTAAAGCTCGTAAGGAAGCGCGTACATAAACGCTTTTGCAGGCATTGTTTGGTGGAAAGCAGTATCAAACACAGCGAATTGAGGCAGTGAAGGGAATGCTGCCATTGCTGCTCGCATGCCTTCTGCATTCGCTTTGTTATGAAGTGGCGCTAGCTCAGCAAGACGCTCAACTTCTTGAATAACTTTTTCATCGACTTTTACTGTGCCTTTAAAGGTTTCGCCACCAGCAACAATGCGGTGGCCTACAGCTACAAATTTTGAGCTCAAACCCAAAGTCTCGAGTAGTTTTACCACTCGCTCAACAGCGTACTGATGATGGTTACCGCCAGCAGGAATTGCTTCAACGGTTTTTTCTCCCTGATATTTCCAACTGATTTCAGCTTCAGGTAGGCCAAAACACTCACCAATACCTGATACCAAAGCTTCACCGGTTTCAGAATCAATAACAGCAAATTTTAATGAAGAGCTACCAGAGTTGATCACCAGTACAAACGAATTAGACATGAAATAGTTATCCTGTTGTAGAGCAGAGGTTGTAATAGCGCTTGTGCGCTGCGTACTTCTTGTTTGCCCCTCTATTATTCAATAATTTTTTAATCTTTCAACAATCTTTTAGTAAAAGCGATTTGATTGAACAAATTTTGTTGATCTGTAGCAAGTTTTGATTTTATTTGAAGACTAAAAAATATGACTTGTTAAACATAATTTATGAATAGGTCAATTTGTACAAATTCAGAGATATGAGCTACGTTGTTTATTGGGTGAACAAAAATAATAAACCAATCAATAAATCGGGGTAATAATGTGCCCACTATTGCATTTCTATTAGTGATCTTAGGTTTGATTTTGCTCTGCTGGGGATGGCAGATGACAAAAAACATCTGCTCGAGAACTGATGTACCCGGGTGGACTTTCCTATTGTTGTTAATCAGCTGTTTCATTTTTGCGTATGCCGCTTTTTTACACGCTATAATGCAAAAACCTATCGCTTCCCTCTTGGAAACCGGAGTTTCTCTCATTCTATTCGGTGGCAGCATTTTTGTGGTGCTGGTTATCAAATGGAGCAACGACTCCATACTAGAACTTCATACCGTTGCTGAAAAAGAGAAGCGTAATGCCGTTCACGACGCACTTACTGGACTCCCTAACCGTAAATACTGCTTTGAGTTAATCGAAGATAGAATACAGTCTGGAGACCCTTTCTCAGTGATCCTTTTCGATGTCGTTAACTTTAAACAAGTCAACGATGCTATGGGACACTTTTGTGGAGACCAACTGCTGATTCAAATTGGGCAACGTCTCCAAGAGAAACTTAAAGGCAGTGACAAGATTTTCCGCGTTGGTGGCGATGAATTTGTCATCCTCACCTCGTCAGCATGCGAGGAAACAGGCAAAAGTCTCATCGAAGAGTTAGATTCGGCACTGTCTAATCGCTTCCATTTAGATGAGTTTCAAGTCTCTTCCCGCGTTGTTTTCGGTGTCAGTACCTACCCTTATGACGCTCTATCCAATGATCTATTGATAAAGCATGCGGACATTGCCATGTATCACGCCAAACGAAATGGCAACCTCTTTGCATTTTATAATGAGGACATGAACGTCGGGGCCAAGTACCAGCTCGAAATCTCTTCTCGTATTCAATGTGCGCTGGAAAAAGAGGAGTTCCAGCTGTACTACCAACCGTTGATTGACGCACATACTAACTTAGCTGTCGGCTTTGAAGCCGTGATCCGTTGGCATGACGAAAATGGTAAAACGATTTCGCCTAACGACTTCATCCCCATCGCGGAGCGAAGTAATCAAGTGCACAACATCACCATGTGGGTCCTCAACCAAGTTGAAAAAGACCTCCAGACCTTTATAGAAAAAGACATCAAGCTTCCTGTCCACGTTAACTTATCTGCAAAAGATCTCTCGTCTAATTTATTGTTCAACCGCTTGGAAACACTGCTCAAAGTAAACCCTCAATTTGCTGACCTTATAAGCTTAGAGATTACTGAAACGATGGCGATTGATAGAGTTGTTGAGCTCAACCCTCTCATTCACCAAATCAAAGGATTAGGTATTAAGATCAGCTTGGACGACTTTGGCACCGGGTATTCATCTCTATCGCTTTTGAGAGATCTCCCAGTTGATCAAATTAAAATCGACCGATCATTTCTTTGTACCGCAAGCCGGACAGAGGGCACTCGCTCTATCGTTGAGAACACAATAGCGTTAGCGCATGGCCTAGGGTATTCAGTCGTCGCAGAAGGCGTTCAAGACATGGATACACTGCATTTTTTACGCAGTCGTGGCTGCGACATCATTCAGGGCTACTTGTTCTGCCCAGCCCTACCCTTAAACGAAGTAATAACCTGGGTAAATGAGCACGATGAAAAACAAAGCCGTATTCGACGCGCATAAAAAAGCCGAGCATTTCGCTCGGCTTTCAATTCTTGCGGCAATTTAATCAATTGCTCTAATCACTGATTCGTGATTATGCTTCTTGAGTGCGACGACCACGGCCGTGACCACGCTCACCACGGTGGTTACCACGGTGATCACCACCACGGTTACGATCGAAGCGACGTTCGCCACCTTCACGGTTACCATCGCGGTTGCCGTCACGGTTACCACGGAAGCCACCTTCGCGACGACCGCCTTCACGACGATCACCACCACGGTTACCGCCTTCGCGGTTGCCACGGTAACCGCCGCCATCACGACGACCGCCATCGCGACGACCACCGTCACGGCGACCACCACGAGACTCTCGGAAGTCATCGAAGTCACATACTACAGCACCAACATCTTGTTGACGGATACGTAGTTTGCTTAGCTTGCCCGCAGCTTCAGAAGTCATTGCTTTTGGTAGCTGAACGAATGTGTGGCCTTGTGCCAGCTTGATCGCACCGATAGAGCCTTTACCTAGACCTAGTTCGTTCGCTAGAGCACCAACGATGTCTTTAACTTGAACACCTTGCTCGCGACCAACTTGAAGCTGGTAAGTATCCCAATCTTGGTTGTTGAAGTTACGACCGCCGTCACGACCACCTTCACGGCGCTCTTTGCGGCGTTGCTTATCACGCTCAATCGCTTCAACCATTGGATCTTCGCCAATGTAGAACAGAGGACGTTTACCTTGCTGGCGCTTAAGAAGCATAGCAGCAAGCGTTGCTGGGTCGATTTCTAGAGAAGTTTGTAGTTTCTCTACTAGCTCAGCAAATTTGTCTAGAGCTTTATGCTCTTTCTCTGCTTCAAGCTCAGCACCTAGCTTAGCTAGACGAGCTTCAGCAACTTGGTCACGTAGAGGAAGTTGAATCTCTTCCATAGATGACTTAGTTACGCGCTCGATGGTGCGAAGCATACGGATTTGGTTAGTGCGAACAAGAAGGATCGCTTTACCTTTACGTCCAGCACGGCCAGTACGACCGATACGGTGGATGTAAGACTCAACATCGAATGGGATGTCGTAGTTGAATACGTGCGTAATACGTGGAACGTCAAGACCACGTGCAACAACATCAGTTGCAACTAGGATGTCGATAACACCTTGTTTGATGTGATCAACAGTACGCTCACGTAGAGACTGAGGAATGTCGCCGTGCAGAGCGGCCGCTTTAAAGCCACGTGCAGATAGCCAATCAGCTAGACGCTCAGTGTCTTGACGAGTACGTACGAAGACGATTGACGCATCAGTTTCTTCCGTTTCAAGAAGACGAGACATCGCTTCATCTTTCTCTACACCCTTCACTACCCAGAACTGCTGTTGAACTTTGTCTACAGTGTGGTTCTTACCAGCAACGTCAACCATTACAGGTTCACGTAGGAAACGCTCAACGATTTTCTTAAGCATCGGAGGCATCGTTGCAGAGAATAGAACGCGTTGAGCAGACTCTGGTGCGTGTTCCATGATCGCAGTAACGTCATCAACGAAACCCATGTTTAGCATTTCGTCAGCTTCGTCTAGTACAAACGTGTTTACTTCATCTAGGTGTAGACGTTCACGGTTGATAAGGTCTTGTACACGACCTGGAGTACCAACAATAACTTGTGCACCACTCTTAAGAGCACGCATCTGATCTACGATAGAAGCACCACCGTAAATTTCTAAAACTTTAAGACCCTTGATGTTCTTACCAAGGTTTTTCATTTCAGCCGCAACCTGGATCGCTAACTCACGCGTTGGCGCAAGAACGATAGCTTGTGGTTTACGTTGGTTGAGATCAATCTTATTTAGAAGAGGCAGAGAGAACGCTGCCGTTTTACCTGTACCTGTTTGAGCTTTACCCAGCGCGTCAGCACCTTCCAACAGGTGTGGGATTGCCGCAGCCTGAATTGGAGTTGGTGACACGAAACCCATTCCGTCTAGAGCAGAAAGGATAGAATCATTCAGAGATAAATCGCTGAATTGAATAACAGAATCTTGCATTGGGATCCTACTTAATTAAACAAAAAAACAGTCCCATATGCTCTTCCAATTCGATACTGATTCATCCAGTTACTGATTCCATTCAGACAGGAACACAGCACAGTACACAACCGCGATAAGCCATTAGGGACGACTAAGGGAGGCGGATTATTCCTTAAAAGCATAAAAAAAGCCAGAAAAAATTGAATTACATCACAATTTATTCTCAATAATGGCATTTTTAGCATATTTTTCCACCAGCCCCACCATTCCCCGTAGATTTGCGCAGCTCGCAGATGAGTTTTTCATCAATATTTAAGCCGATTTCCTGCAATTCGATCAGCAAAATTCACGGCGAAATTGCGCTCCACAGGTAGTAATAATAGCTCGCAATGATTATAGTGTGCCCAACTCCATAGGTAATTTAAGAAAAGATGTTTCAAGATAACCCACTACTCGCTCAGCTTAAGCAGCAAATCCAAGAAAACCTGCCGAAAAAAGAAGGCTCAATAAAAGCCACAGATAAAGGCTTTGGCTTTTTGGAAGTGGACAGCAAGACTAGCTTCTTCATCCCACCTGCGTACATGAAAAAGTGCATGCACGGTGACAAAGTCGTCGCCATTATCCGCACAGAAAATGAACGCGAAGTTGCAGAGCCACAAGAGCTGTTAGAACAAGCCGTGACTCGCTTTATTGGTCGAGTCAAAATGTTCAAAGGCAAGCTAAACGTAGCACCTGATCACCCGCAGCTTAAAAAGCTTTCTCTTAAAGCGAAACTAAAGAAAGGTCTAAAACCTGACGAGTTCGCTGAGGGAGATTGGGTTGTCGCACATCTTATTCGCCACCCTCTAAAAGGCGATAACTCTTTCTTCGTAGAAATTTCTGAAAAAATCACAGACGCGAACGACAAAATTGCACCTTGGTGGGTAACGCTTGCTCAAAACGATCTACCAAACTCTGAGCCAGCAGGCATCGAGAACTGGGAACTAAAAGACGACGCCGATCTAGAACGCGTAGACATGACACACGTTCCTTTCGTGACTATCGACGGTGAATCAACCAAAGATATGGACGATGCGCTGTACGCGAAGAAAACCGAATCTGGCGATTTCGAACTGACTATCGCTATCGCAGATCCAACCGCCTACATCACACCAGAAGATGAAATGGATAAAGTAGCACGTGAGCGTGGCTATACTATTTATCTTCCGGGCCGCAATATTCCAATGCTGCCTCGCGATCTAGCAGACAACCTATGCTCTCTGATTGAAGGCGAAATCCGCCCTGCTATTTGCTGTACCGTAACCGTAAATAAAGACGGCGTAATTGGCGATGATATCAAGTTCTTTGCAGCAAACATCAAGTCACACGCACGCCTAGCATACGATCATGTGTCTGATTGGCTAGAAAACGGCAGCTCAGAAGCATGGCAACCATCTGAAGAGATCGCGACGATCGTTCGTGACCTTTACGACTTTTCCCTTGCTCGCGCAGAATGGCGCGAGAAAAACGCAGTGGTCTTCCCAGACCGCCCTGACTACCGTTTTGAGCTGAGTGAAGACAACGATGTGGTTGCTATCCATGCAGATATGCGCCGCAGTGCAAATCGCTTGGTTGAAGAATCAATGATTACCGCAAACATCTGTGCTGGTCGTACACTGCGCGATAAATTTGAAACAGGTGTTTTCAATACTCACGCTGGCATTAAGACTGAGAAGATTGAAGAAGTTGTTCAACTTGTCAACCCAGAAGGTGAACTGGAATTCACAGCGGAGTCAATTACCACTCTAGAAGGCTTTGCTGCATTGCGTCGCTGGTTGGCTGCGCAAGAAACCTCTTACCTAGATAATCGTATTCGTAAGTTCCAAGCCTACAGTGAAGTAGGTAATCAGCCTCTTCCTCATTACGCTATGGGGCTGGATATCTATGCGACTTGGACATCACCAATTCGTAAGTACGGCGATATGATCAACCATCGCATGTTGAAGGCCGTCATCCTAGGCAAAGAGCCAGTGCAAAAACCTGATGATCAAGTCGGTGAAGAACTAGCTCTGCACCGTAAACATCATAAAATTGCTGAGCGAAATGTCTCAGATTGGTTATATGCACGTACGCTTGCTGATGAGCCGAACAAGAAAACTTGTTTCACAGGTGAGATTTTCGATATTAATCGTGCTGGTGCACGTGTCCGACTTCTCGAAAATGGCGCAGCAGCCTTTATTCCTGGTGCACTAATTCTTGATAATAAAGAAAGAATTGAGTGCAATGGCGACAACGGTACCATCTCTATCGATAAAGAGGTCGTATACAAACTTGGTGATACATTGGAAATTGTCCTTGCGGACGTAAGCCAAGAGAACCGCAGTTTAGTTGCAAAGCCAACCCAGGTATTTGCTGAACAACCAGCAGCACAAGCAGAACAGACTGTAAGTGAATAATACCGAATGAAGTTAAAAGGCGCTCTATTGAGCGCCTTTTTTATTTGTTATGTAAAAATGATAAGAACGAATATGCCGAACATTGAGATCATTCGCTTTAATCACTTCACTGCGCGCAAAAGTGAGCGTTACACCGCAACACATAATGGCTTATATGTTGTTGAAGAAGGTGCCCTGTTAGTTCATCAACCAAATGGTGAACAGTTTGAACTTAAAGCAGGAGATTTTACTCTCTACAACTCTGCTGATTTGAGCAGCGCAGAAGCCATCCCTAGTGAAAATGGCTTTAAAGCACTGGCTCTAGTCTTCAACCCAAATCTATTCTGTGACTTTAAAAAAGCACACCCAATGCTACGCTCCAAGACGGAAGAAAGGCGCTTCTATCCTTTTTCAGCGCAAGCCAGCAGCGAAGTAGCACAACTAAAAGACACATTGGTCAACTTAGCGAGTCGCAATGCTCCAGACTACACACAAGGTCATATCGCAATGGCACTGCTGTCGTTAATGGTGGAGGTAGAGCCAAACATCTTATCAATCATAGATGATGCAAGCAGCCTAAGCGACTCTCAAAAGGCCATCAAGTATATTGAGAACAATATCGAGAAAGATATCACTCTGGAAGGCTTAGCGGCTCATATGAGCATGTCTATCGCGACCTTAAAACGCCGCCTCGCCGCAGAGGATCTTTCATTTTCACAGATATTAAAAGTGAAGCGGATTAACTTCGCCGCGACCCAGCTGCGCATGTCAGAAAAATCTATAACAGAAATAGCGTTTGAATCCGGATTTAAAAGTGCAGCGCATTTCAGTACCGCATTTAAATCGGTTTACAACATGACACCGAAAGACTTTAGAAACCAAGTCGTTAAATCCAAAGCATAAATCATGGTGACATTGACAGCTGTTAGAGTTGGAGCGTTCCCTATTCCCAAAAACACGCTTGAGGATCGCCTTCCAACTCAGTGAGTAGGTCTTCGAGCGTTTGACTGTATGGAAGTGGCTTATAAGGTATCCACCTTAATAATTCGTTGCGGTACGTTGGGACGTAGAAATACCAAAGCTGATTGCCCTCATCAAACACGATCTTCGCGACGGGAGAGGTATATTCGCTGTGCTGTGAATCAAGAAGAAAATGCGCTCTATGAAGCTCGACACCATTCTCCACTGGCTCATATAGGCACTTACCCTGCTCGACAGGCAGGTTAGCATTACGCGCAGAGCAGAGCGATTGAACTGATTTGTATAAGCGACTTGTCGCCATTTGGGACACTGACATCAACGTTCTCCCGATGGATGATAGTTAGAGCTGTCGATCCTAGTATATAACCTTTACACCACCACCGATGGTGATTATCTGCCTACCTCAAACAAAGGGTGGCTATATTCTCATTTACTCAGATTATCATCTCACTTTGCTTGGAAACGCTACCTACATCACCTCTTGGTTAGAAAGAATTCCCTTGTTTAGACCTGACAGTTCACAAAAGTGTAACCTGAACGCAATATCATAAACGCTGCTTTATACCGTATATGGAGTTTAATATGTTACGTTTTACTGTGGCGACGTTATTGGCCATAGCAGTCTCCCTCCCCGCCATTGCAAAAGAAATTAATATCTCTGGGTCAACCTCGGTTGCTCGCGTAATGGATGTACTTGCAGAGGAATACAACAAAACACACCCGGACGATTACATTGCAGTTCAAGGTATTGGTTCTAGTGCGGGTATTACAATGGTTAATAAAGGTGTAGCCGAGATTGGGATGAGCTCTCGCTATCTGACAGAAAGCGAAAAAGGTGAAGATCTCAACGTATATCCTATCGCTTATGATGGCCTAGCTGTTGTTGTAAACCGTACAAACTCTGTAAAAAACCTTTCTCAACAACAACTGTTTGATATCTACAAAGGTAAAATCAAGAATTGGAAAGAGGTTGGTGGTGCAGATCAACCTATCGCTGTTGTCACTAGAGAGGCGTCTTCAGGCTCACGCTACAGTTTTGAAAGTCTGCTAGGGCTAACCAAAATCGTAAATGATCGCCTCGTCTCAGATATCAGCCCGAACAACTTGGTTGTAAATAGCAACAGCATGGTAAAAACCATCGTGAACCATAATACTCGTGCAATTGGGTTTATTTCTGTGGGATCAGTAGATCGCTCAATAAAAGCGATTCAATTAGATGGTATTGACCCAACTTCGGCAAACATTAGCAATCACAAATATAAATTGGCGCGGCCATTCCTAGTACTCTACAAAGTCAATAAGATTAGCGAACCAGGTAAAGGATTCGTCACCTTCCTTCGTTCAGAACAAGGACAAAAAGCGATTGCTGATTACGGTTACACTCCAGTAAAAAGCTTTAATCAATAAAACCAAAAAGAGAGCATATTAATGCTCTCTTTTTATATGTTTTCTATCTGGCTCTGGAATTAGAAATGCAGTTGAATAACAGAAACGACAACAGCACCAGGTCGACGAATACCTTCGATTTCCACTTTAATTTCACGCTCGATCTCCAAACCTTTTTTGATCGGCGTTACTTTTGTCAACGTGCTGACAGCACGAACGTTGTTTCCTGCTTTAACAGGGTAAGGGAAACGAACTTGGTTTAAGCCTAAGTTAACGACCATTTTGGCTGTTGGGAACATTGGCTTATCAGGGTCCACTGAATCAGTCAATTTAGGCAACAATGCTAATGTTAAAAAGCCATGAGCGATGGTTGTCTTAAATGGAGATTCAACTGACGCACGTTCTGGATCTGTGTGAATCCACTGCATGTCTTCCGTTACCGCACCAAATTGATTGATACGTTCTTGAGATACATGCACCCAGTCACCAATGTGAATCACTTCACCAATTTTTTCACTTAACTCGTCATACAGCTTTTGAGCCTCAGGTGCCATTACGATTGGTGTAGGTTGAGGCGCAACCTCTTCGTTAACAGCTGGCTGTTGGTGATCACGAACTTTTGAGAAAAGAAAGCTATTCTGAGCTTTTCCCAAAAAGTCACTCCAATAATCGCGTAACGTTGGAGACATCCAATTCATAAACTCGGATTGATGAGCAGAAATCGCATCAACTTTGTCTTTAAATAGATTTGTGACCTTCATAAACACCCTTAAAAAATTTAAGCACAACTGGCTATACCAGTTAATTTTGAATTAGTTCACAAAGTCTTGCAAATACTTTCGGGCGAACACCTGTACCCTAAAAGCAAGTTATTTCTTAAATATCATAAAGATAACAATAAAACACCATTTTATTGACTTGCACCAAGATAAAGTAAAAACTCTATAAATTGCTACTATTTGTCTCTTTTTCACCCCATTTTCAAACTGTTTAACATCACATCAGCGACTATAAAACGAGCAAACAGTACTTCTATTATAATTCAGCACTTTACAAGTCGGACTATGCTCCCTATTATACGTTCCGCAACGGAGAGATGGCTGAGTGGTTGAAAGCACCGGTCTTGAAAACCGGCATACGTTAATAGCGTATCTAGGGTTCAAATCCCTATCTCTCCGCCACTTATTTAGAAAGCTCGCATTTATTGCGAGCTTTCGTCGTTTTAGTGCTTGTAAAATGACGGAGGTTCGAACCCCTAGTCGTATACGGCCCCAGAACTTCACCACATTCCAATAAAGAGCCCGCTAAAAATTAGCGGGCTCTTTATTTCTATTTTCTAGTGTTTAAGCAAACTTCTTAATCATTTCAGATAGGTCATTGGTACAACTTTGCACTTTAGAGTTCATCTGATTCGTTTCTGTCATCAGATCATACGATTCACTGTACTTTAAGTTAAGCGACTGGATGTTTTCGTTAATCTCATCCGTTACGTAAACCTGTTCTTCTATCGCTACCGCAATTTGTTGATTTCGCTCGACTACATCCTGAACGAGAGATTGCAGCTGTTGGATGCTCTCTAAAGCCGTGCCTAATAATGTTACCGTTCCGGTCGACATTTCATTACCTTTCTCTAGCGCAGAAACCGCTGATTTACTGCCCTTTTGAATTCCTTCAATGGCCGCTTTAATTTCTGTTGTCGATTCCTGTGTTCTTTTAGCAAGGGTTCTCACTTCATCCGCAACGACTGCAAACCCTCTCCCTTGTTCGCCTGCCCTCGCCGCTTCAATTGCTGCATTCAACGCTAATAAGTTGGTTTGTTCAGCAATATCATTGATCACTTCAATAACAGTTCCTATTTGCTCGGTTTGTTGATTCAAACGCATGACCACTTTAGAGATTTCGCCGAGCTCATCCACCAGCTCTAGTACCGAGTGATTAACATTATCGATAACGCTACGGCTATCTGTCATCGTGTTCTGCGCTTCTAGCGTAGCATCGGCAGTCGCTTGAGCATTATTTGATATCTCAGATGATGAGGCTTGCATCTCGTTGACCGCTGTAGCGACCGAGTCGATCTCTACTTTCTGTGCACTCAAGTTTTCCGTCACTTGCTGGCTATTAGTCGCAGCACTGTTGGCACTTGCACGCGTTTCTTCGCAAGAGTCTTTTACAGACACCCCGACTCGCCCTAATAGCGCATCTGCAAATTGCTTACGCATCTTCATACCCAGCTCAATTTCAGCCAGATCGTTAATTTTTCCGCAATAAATATACTCCATTAGCGGATTGTTGAAGTCTTGCCTAGCCTGTCTAGCAAGCTTCTCAACTGGCCTGGTTAATACATAAATTGAGAAAACGGAAAGTAATGCAGCAATGCCAAAGGCCACCGCTGGTGATTGGTTCATTTGTAGAGTGAGCAAGCCAAGAAGGTTTGAAATGAAAAGAAAGAAGGCTGATCTCATCCACAAACGCGTACGAGGAAGATACATTTGCAATGGTTTACCGTTATTCCGAAGCTTTGAATACGCTTTTTCCGCTCGTTGAACGTGTATACGCTCAGGTTTAAATCGAACCGATTGGTATTCAACAACTTCGCCATTGGATTTGATAGGAGAAGCAAACGCATCAACCCAATAATACCCTCCGTTTTTACGTCGGTTTTTCACCATTCCCATCCAGTGTTTTCCGGCTTTTAGGTGCGTCCATAAATCTTTAAAAGCCTGTTTCGGCATGTCGGGGTGGCGTACAACATTGTGAGGCTTACCGATAAGTTCACCATCACCAAACCCCGCGACTTCATTAAAGTTTTCACTGGCATATTTGATATAGCTGGACGTATCGGTGATAGAAACTAGGCTGTAACTCGAAGGGTAATCATATTCCGTTTCACTCATAAACATGTGTCCTTACATTGATTAATTAAATAAACGGCAAGTATGAGTGTAGCAGCATAACATTTATGCGCATAATGATAAGCTCATTGTAAAATTCAATAAAATTACTGATAGGTCAATTTATTACCTGCAAACATAGTGGCGGTTTCACTCTCAAATAGCACTACCCTTGAGTGCTCACAAGATGCTGCATTGATTAAAATTAATACACAAAAGCGCTTCCTTACTGAGTTCGTAAATTGTTATAAATAAACGATTACAATGAAAACAAGGAAGACAAACATATGACTATTCGTTTTAGTCAGCTTGCCGCTCAAGGGAACACGGCTCACCTATTTATTGACGATTGGAAAATAGACACTCAGCAATCTTGGGGAATATTCAGCGCGGATGGGGATATTGGTTCTCTACTTGGAGACCTTATTTGTGGTGAACTTTTACCAATAAGCGGGAAACTTGAGCTTGATGGGCTGTCCGTTGCTCAAGTGTCGTTATCAGAGCAACAGCGATTACTGGAAAGAGAGTTAGAAAAGGACGATACAGACTTTCTTGATCGTATCGATCAAGGCAGTACCGTTTACTCACTCATTCAGGAGCGCAGCCAAGACGCTAATTTAATAGATCAACTGATTACCGATCTCGACCTAACTCACCTTAAACACAGTGGCTTTCGTGTTCTCTCTACAGGGGAAACAAGACGAGTGATGTTAGCTCGCGCTTTAGCAACACAGCCTGATTTGTTACTGCTAGATAACCCATTTACTGGTTTAGATATTGCCCATCGAGCAGCTCTCGCTCACTATTTACACTCGCTTTCTCAAACCGTACAGCTACTGGTCACCTTCTCTCGCGAGTCTGATATGCCTGAGTGGATTGATCGCGTTGCGCTTTTCAGTGCAGGAAAACTGGACAGTACAATGGATAAATCCAGTTGGGATAATCATCCAATCATTGGACAACTTAAATCTCAGTCCGAGCAACAGAGTGAAGAAATGATGAACTTGATACGTCAGCATCAGCACTCGACACACTTCGACAACCCAATATTTAAACTAACAAATGGGTCTGTTGAATACACTGATAAGAAGATCTTTACTGACTTAAACTGGCGAATAGACAAAGGTCAGCATTGGCAGGTCAAAGGTCCAAATGGCTGTGGGAAGAGCACCTTGCTTGGGTTAATCTTTGGTGATCATCCTCAGTGCTACAGCAATGACATTGATATCTTTGGTAAAAAGCGAGGGTCTGGCGAGACAATCTGGGAAATTAAGCAGCACATAGGCATGGTATCTTCAGCGTTACACCTTCAATACCGCGTTAACTGCAGTGCGCTAGACGTGATTTTGTCCGGTTTTTACGACTCCATAGGGTTGTATAACCAACCTACTCGTAAAGAAGTGGACATCGCAAACGAATGGCTCGACATCCTACATATGAGCCAATACCGAAAAACCTCATTCAAGCAATTAGAGTACGGTCAGCAGCGCCTGTTGTTGATTGCAAGAGCCATCGTTAAACAACCAACATTACTGATTTTGGACGAGCCATATCAAGGGTTAGATTTTCTTGGTAGGCGTTTAGTTAAGAATACACTTGAGCTCATCGCCCGAGAGAATTTAAGCCAGCTATTGTATGTATCTCATTACCAAGAAGACCGCTTGGATAGCATCAAGAATGAGTTAGAGTTTATTTTTGATGACAATAACCAATGTTATCGGGCTAACGTTTACCAATCATAATGACTTCGCTGAGCAAGTTGATCATAAGGTAAAGGCTTGGAGTAAAAATATCCTTGATGATATCGCACTCCCATTTTTTTCAAATGGTCGGCTTGCGCCGTTGTTTCTACACCTTCAGCGATGAGTTGTACTTTCAGCTCTTCCGCAAAGTGAACAATAGCTTTTAAAACAGAAGCACTTAGGCTAGGTATACCAATAGTTTCGACAAAACATTTATCGATTTTTAGGTAATCAATACGCATGTGCTGCAGAAACGCCAGCGAGGTTTGACCGGTACCAAAATCGTCGATCAACACATCAATGCCATGTACCCGCAGCGCTGCGATGCACTTTCTGGCTTCAGCATCAATGAGTTGACGTTCTGTTATCTCTATGCCTAATGAGACGTTATTTCGACTTAACTTCCTATCAATGAGTTGAATCTTTCTAATCGCGTTTGGCCCAACTAAGTAACCGGGCGGCACATTAATACCAAGGTGAACAGACTGATTAAAGTCTAATTTACTAAAGTCTTCTGCCGCTTTATCGAGAACGTAATCCGTGAGCAAAAAGACCAATCCACTTTGCTCCGCCGCTGGCACAAACTCATCAGGAGAAATGAACCCTTTATTCTGATGTTCCCATCGCACTAGGGCTTCAAAACCAAATAGTTGACCAGTATCGACGTTAATCTGGGGCTGGTAATACAGAGTCAACTCGCCTTTCTTTATGGCTTTCTTTAAATCCAGGACCAAGCTTCGATGAGGATCGATAAATTTATTTAACGCATATAAGCAAAGATAGATAACAAAAATGATTGGAATTGAATACAAAAAATAGGAAAGTGTTCTCTGTTTGACGAATAGATCGCTAGCTTCACTCAAAGCTTCATACTCAAACATTTGCGACGATTTGATGCCAATAGGATTACTTCCCGTTCTCAACGCTTCTTCAGGTGCAACTTGGTCATGAATAAATAAGGCAGAGCGTTTTAAACGTAAATCGTTATTAAATCCTATCTTCGCATTAAAGTAGTCATGATCAATAATCGTCACCGCTTGATAACCGTGCTCTCCTTTGGTCACGACGAGCAAAAATTGGTCATATACGCTATCCACGTTTCCCAGTGCTAACGCTTGTCCCTCAGGAAATGTAATGTGCTCGGCTAACGGCTTAGAAGTTACGCCCAGTTTAGAAGAACACGTAATGATCCCATCTTTTACAATCAGCATTTCTTCGATATCTCGTTCAAACATCAAGTTTTGCTGAAGCTCTTCACATCGTCTAGGATGCAACAAAGCCGTGCGGTTTTCGGTCTCTATTTGGAATAAAATTTCGTCTGCGATTTGAACGTTTTTTTCTAATAGATGATTGAGGTTGTTTTGCACGCTTTCACGAGCTAAATACAAGACCTCGCCTACAATCAAAGGAATGGGCAACAAAAAAATGATGGCTTTTTTAAAAAGCGCCTTATTCAGCATATAAAAGTAACCTTTTATAAAACCGATTTACTGAGATGGTATCTGGATTCTGATACCCACTAGCAACTCTCGTTTATAATATTATTTATTTAGATTAACTCAGTATGCGAAACACTTGGTAATACCGCAAACTAAACAATGCCTTAATCCCTCCTGTTCCAATTTAGCATCAAACGACTCAAACCTGAGACGTCAATACGACATCATTTTTGAGCCTATCGGTACCGAGGTAAGCCCTCAGTCGTCAAATTCTCACTCTACGAGAATTACCCATTAAAATTATTTTTCTTTTCTCAGTGATTAAGAATTATATTTGTCGTAATTCATATAACACGTTACAACACTCTCATGACGACAAACAAAGCTAATGCGAACCAGGTAAACGAAAAAGCACTGCAGTTGTTAATGCAAGTTGCAGTTAGTCCATTCCCAGTCTCTGCGAAAACGCTAAGCGAGCAATTGAACGTTCCTTTGAGCAGTCTCTACCGACACTTGAAGCTACTCAAAGAGTGGAACTTGATTGAAGAAAGCGTACACGACAAGACATTTGTCGTTGGCCCGGCAGCATTGCTGCTCATGCATAGCTATGAGACCGCACAGCATGGGTTAGATATGGTCGAAACCATACTGGCTCGGTTGGTACAACAAACAGGGGAAATGGCCGCTTATATGGTACCTGCAGGGTATCGCGCGCTTTGTGTCAGACAAAAAGAAAGTATGCAGGCGCTACGTTGCAGCTTCGTCCAGGGTCAAAGTCAACCTCTGCTACGTGGTGCCTCATCTAAAGTGATGCTCGCTTTTATGCCTCAAAGTCGATGCGAGAAAATCTTGAGATACTTTAATCAAGATCACCGACGAGACGAATGGGAACAAGAGCTCACAACCATCCGTAAACACGGATATGCCGTCAGTACTTCTGAAATTGACCCGGGTGTTTCTGGCATCAGTGCACCAGTGATGAAAGGAAGCAAACTGATCGGCGCGGTCTCGGTGATGGCTCCGGCCCACCGAGTCGAAAAGGATAAGCAGCGCATTATTTTGCATGTGTTGCAAGCGGCAAGGGCACTACCACCAGAAAGGTAATTCATCATGTTAAGCTTTTTCAAACGCTATAAACTCCACCACACCGTGAAACAGCCGCAGCATTACCCTTTTTCTTTTATGACAGTGTGTGAGTATTTGCCACCCATGTCTAAAGGCGCGTTTGAATTAGCTGATCAAAGTTTGGAAAATGCTAGCGATTGGCTATACCAACAGCATGATCATGAAACCGCTGAAAACTTTGGTCACTTCAACCACGACAAGCTGGAAAATGGCGAGTTTCAGGAAGCATTAAGCCTTTTGCTTTCTCGCCACTCAATTCCTGTTTTAGTAACTAACTGTACCGAGGCAATCTTGTCCATGTTACCTGTGGTCGTGTCCTATCGAGACGAAGTGGGTGTGGTAAATATTGGACATGACATGAACTTGAAGCCAACACTTGAACCACGTTTAGGCTCGGCATTCCATTTTGCTCTTTCTCGCTATCAAAACGTGCGATTATTTTTTGCTGGTGTTAGCGAACAAGATACAAAGCAAGAAACGTGGGAATACGCGGAGGATCAAGGTTGTGACTGGGTAACCGATAAAGAGTTTTCTTTTCGTCATCGCAATAATGTAAAGCAGTTGATCGGCAATTACCTCGACCATTGCGACCAAATAATCCTCAGTATCGACCTTGGCTCCCTAAAAACCAAAAACAGCCTTGATGGTACCTCAGAAATTGATATCCAAATGGTTCTACGCACCATTAGGCAATGCCTGGTTGCAGGTAAAGTCAGAGCCATTCAACTCGTTGGTGATCGCGATCGTCTGGTCTATTCGAGACAAACGAAAGCCATACTAGAAGAGTTATATCAAATGGCCCCACTCATTGTTCACGCAGCCTAGGATTAAGTTCGGTTCAGAATCAGGACGCTCAAGCTACTGATTCTGAATCAACATGGTTAATTATTATCTTTTACCAACAAATAGTTACATGAATAAAGCGACTCATGTCACACTTAGCTATTGAACTAATCTCATACTTACGTTCTAATAACGCCACTAAGCTTTGGTATGACATACGAAATAAAAATAGCCAAAGTTCAATAAGTAAGCGGATTAAAAACTAAAAACACCGCCGACATTTCCAACTTTTGTGAGCACTTGCTCACGATCGCTTGATGCCATCTTGTTCCACTTTTTTAGGACATTTGATGATGCGTCTTTGCAGTATTTTCGCTGCGGTTCTTGTTTTACCGCTAGCCTCACACGCCACCACTTATGACGTCAAAGATCTATCTGAGTTAGGTCAACTTTGCTCACACAAGAGCTTTAGTATCGGAAGTGATGGTACGACTTATCACTGTACAGGGAAACTAGTCCTACCCGCAGGTGACAAAATTGTCTCCTCATTACCGGAAAAAGAGATAACGCTAGAAGCAGCTCATGGCATTGTGTTAGAGGGGCACAATACGATTGGTGAACCCAATAAGCGTATCTCTCTACACGCACTCGCAACCGGATTAACGGTTAACAATGAGAAAGCTTCAAGCATTGACGATTACCAAAACAAGCACACGGTTATCTATGGTGATCTTCTATCGGCTTATCCAACAAAGCTGCATAACGTTCTCATCGATGGGGATATAGAGCTAACAGGTGAGGCCCTTCATATTGATGGTGAGTACAACACCATTATTGGTGACATTTTGACTCACAGTACGACCGATATATTCAACGCTAACGTTTGTGGCACCATTGAATCAAAAGGCCATCAATTGCATCTCAAGACGAAGAACCCTTTCCAACGACATTTCGTCGTCGGTGACATTGTGGCGCACAGTTCTCTGCTTATTGATGACATGGAGATCTACGGCACTACTGAGACTAAAGGAGCATCTGCCGCATTGAACGGTTCGTTCTATGGCTCTACTACAGCAATTAAATACTTCCAAACATTGAACTTCAACAACGCTCCAAATCAGCCAAGTCAAGTTTGTGGTGAAATCCAACAAACGCCAGGAAGTGCACAAACGAAAGCACAAGACAACAAATACACGCAATACTGTGGATTAGACGACACTGATTGTCATTACTCCTCTCAGGTCTGTCCGATTACCCCTCAAGATGTTCCGAATTGCAGCATGCAACCTCCATCAGAGAACGACTTCGACCTAAGCGTCACACCATCGGACGATATGGCACTGATGTGCAGCGACGATCTTCCGCAATTTACAGCAACAACAACCAATAATGGAGAAGTTGTAAGCGCAGAAGTCAGTGCTGCCCTATCACACCCTGACTTGTTCACTTTAGAGGTGGTCAAAGGTCAGCAGATATTAAAAGCAAACCAATTTATGTCTGACGACAATGGTGAGCTCGTTGTTCGAGTGGTCCCGAACGATATTGATACCATCGCGTTAGGTACTAACTACACGCTGACTTTCACTATGGCAGAAGACACCAGCAAGCATCAAACGGTTAGCTTTATGTTTACGCCATTTATGTTTGAGGCCTACTCAAAGACGAAAAGCGCAACTTTAAATGAAATACGCGTTATTGCAGGTAAACCAGAAAACGTGCATACGCGATTGCTGGCTTGTGCCTCCACCGGCGAACCTGTAGTCGCAAGCAACTACAATGGTACTCCTAAGGTTTTTCATCCATTGGTTCAACCATTAGGAGGAAGTGAAGGAAACTTTAGCTATTCAGCGGAATTTAAAGACGGCTTGTCTGAGCATGGTCTTATCACGAACGAGTCCGGCATATTTGAAGTGACATTGTCCGATCATTTTGAATGTGAGGGATTTGAAGAGTGCCCAGAAGAAGGCAAAGTGGAAGTGAAAGGAACATTTAATGTGTACTCGCGACCATGGACACTGGCTATCTGTGACAACCAACGTGCTTTGCCTTCTGGCACCTCTGAACAAGGAGATGGGTTTATTGCCGCCGGAGAATTTTTCTCTCTAACAGTGAAGCCGATCATTTGGCAAACTGACGGCTCTGTAAGTGGTTCTGTTGAATCAGCACGTTATTGTGATGCCTCTATCACCCGTAATTTTATGCTTGATGACGCTCCAGCAGCATCCGTTGTCTTGTCGAGTGAGCAACATACGCCATCAGAGACAGCGAACCAAACCTCGAAATTGCTAAAAAGTAGTGACTCACTGGCTCAGGCGCATAATTCAGCCAAGAATGATCAATTCGTCTTTAATGGATTATATTGGGAAGAAGTCGGGAGCTTGAGAGTAAAAACAAACCTAGAAAGTAAATATCTAGGTATGACTGTTAACGAAGGCTATCGTTACATCGGTCGTTTTTACCCAAAATATTTTCAAGTGCAAGACCAAGAATGGCACTACCCACATGGCCAAACTTTTGCTTACATGAATCAACCTTTTGAGAAAGTCACTTACGATGTTGTCGCACTCAATGCGAATAAGGAAAACGTGAAGAACTACGTCCACTTTTCATCTAACCTTCAACAACATTTCGACTTAGGCGAACTAAGCTCATACTCCGAACGGTTTTTGCCGCCTAAGCCTAAGAAGGTAGACTGGAAACTACTGGGTAACGCGAGTGTTGGAACGTTTGTGATTGAGAAGCCCTCGACCAATGCGACTTGTAACAATAGCCCATGTTGGAAAAAGAACACAACCGATAAACAATACCCTGATGGTCCATTTAATAATGGGACTAACAGTGACAGCAGCAAAATAGGTATAGTCACGACTAAAGCCGTTGATGAGGTAAATTTCTTTGATAACAGCGAAGTGCTCACTCAACAACCGGACATTCGATTCGGTCGTTTGAACTTTCAAGATGTGGGTGGCAACCAAGGCATGGTGATCAAAGTGCCACTTGATGTGGAAATTTGGCAAAACGGTCGATTTACGACTAACTTCGATGACAGCTCAACAACGGCGAATGGTGAATATTACTTCAGCACGCCAATTTGGTCGCATGCGCCAGCAAACAACGCCCTGCTTTCTGGCGTTGGAACGATGAGTATTGGCAGAATGACCGATATCGTTGCAAGCCAAATTGACTCAGCGCGCGAGCAAATACAATTCCACCTAGATTTAGACAGCTCAGGCAATCGCATCCCTTGGCTGAAATACGACTGGGATAGCTCTACAAGTGAAGAGGAAAACCCACCCGTCATTGTTACGTTTGGTATTCACCGAGGAAACGATCGCATTATTTATCGTGGTGAACCCAATATGCTTGGCCTAAATTAACACGAAACGGCAAACAAAAAGAGCCCCTCAATTGAGGGGCTCTTTTCATCACAAACTGATGTAATTTACTTTGCGCCACGACGCGCTTTCAGGCGCTTCACCATAGCAAGACGACGCTCTGCCGACCCTTGGTCTGTTGCTGACTGGTTCGGATTATTACGACGACCTTGACGATTCTTGAATGCTGGTTTTGAGTGCAGCTTTTCAATGTAAGATTCACGCTGTTTTGGTTCATAGCCTGCAAGCTCAATACGGCGAATGCGTTGCTGGATTAGATTTTCAACCTGAACCACCGTGAGCTCTTCATCTCGGTTTACAAATGAAACAGCATGACCTTGTTTACCTGCACGGCCCGTACGACCAATTCGGTGAACGTAATCTTCCGCTAGGAAAGGCATGTCATAGTTCACAACGTGAGGTAAGTCTTCAATATCTAGACCTCGAGCAGCGACATCGGTAGCCACCATGACACGTGCTTTACCGGACTTAAACTCTTCTAGCGCACGACGACGAGCACTTTGAGCACGGTCACCATGACAAACCACCGCTTTGATACCATCAAGTTTCAGCTCTTTTACCACTTCGTTTGCGGTCTCTTTATAGTTCACAAATACCAACACTTGTTTCCAGTTTTTGCGACCAATTAGCTCTGAAAGCAGTTCCGTTTTTCGCTCTTGATCAACTGGATATAGCACGTGAGCAACTGTTTGTGCCGTAGTATTTGCACGCTCTACTTCGATACGTTTTGGTTTACGCAGAATGTCTTTCGCTAACAGATTTAGCTGGCTTGAAGTCGTTGCCGAAAACATCATGATTTGCGGATCTGTATCCACATCCAGCATGATCTTACGAACTGCATGAATAAAACCCATATCCAAGATACGGTCTGCTTCATCAAACACCAAAAACTCTAAGTGTGCCACCGAGACATTACCTTGTTCGATGTGTTCTTCCAATCGACCAGGTGTAGCCACAAGGATATCAACACCATTTTCCAGTGCCGCAACCTGAGAAGACATTTTACGGCCACCGAAAATCGCCGCCACCGACAGATTGGTGTACTTCGTATAAGCTTTGATGTTGTCAGCAATTTGTTCAGCAAGCTCGCGAGTTGGAGCCAAGATAAGTGCACGAGCAGTCTTACGAGAAGCGCTACGGTTACTGTCTAACAACTGCTGAATCATAGGCAGAGAAAACGCAGCCGTTTTACCAGTACCTGTTTGTGCTGTAGCGAAAATATCATGGCCTTTGCGAGCCATTGGAATCGCCTTCTGTTGAATTGGCGTTAACTTTTCATAACCGCATTCTGCCAGTGCTTTAACCACTTCTGGCGCAAAACCTTGAGATGAAAATGACATTGAGCGTATTCCTTAAACAAACCACTAAAAATAGCTTTAAAAATTTAGCCGTGCACTATACCCGAATTTGAGTGATTTATCTCACTTTTCTCATTGAAACGCTACAAAAGCAAAAACGGCGAACGCAGACAGATTGCAGGCTCACCGTTTCCGTTTAATATTTGTTCGATTTAACGCTTAATGCCAGACAGCTGAAGGAGAATTTGCTCAAGTTCATCCCATGGCAACAGCTGAGAATCTATCACTTCTAATCGTGATTCAAACCCTTCTAAGCTGATTTCATTCACCGACACGACTCGGTTGGCAACATTAAACGCGTAGCACCCCTGATCCGTGTTGACCACCGCTTTAACGCGTTCCGCCGTTAAGTCCGAAAGCATTGAGAAAAGTTTATCAAAATCAAACGTGTACTCTGCCCCAAACAACCACCCGCAGCTAAAATACCCTTGCCCTTTGTTCTCTTTACGCACAAAGGTTTCACCTGGCGGCAACTGGAATTGAGGCTCTTGGTGAGCATGGTCATGATGGTGTGACTCGATATGGGAAGAAGCGCTGCCGTAAACCCGTTCGATATCCAAGATTTCTATCGGTAACTCACCGTCATGAATAAGCTTACTGAATACTTTTGAGGGAGATTGGTCCGTCACCCAGTCATTAAACACATCAATGTCGTGACTGGTACAAAGGTCAACCTTACTGCCTATAACCACGTCTGCGCTGTCTAACTGGTCCACGAAATTTTGGTTAGAAAGGTACTTTTCATCACTTAAGTTACGCGGATCAACCAGAGCGATCGTCGCTTTTAGATCAACGTAAGGTTCATACTGTTCTGAGGTAAGCGTCGCGATAACCTGTTTTGGATGACCAAGGCCTGTCGGCTCAATCAATAAACGGTCCGGTTTTTGGCGCAGTAACGCGGTAATACCGACCGACATTGGCACGCCCGCCGTGCAACACATACAGCCACCCGGCACTTCTTTAATCAGCGCACCTTGGTCTGTCATCAATGCACCATCGATGCCAATCTCACCAAATTCATTGACCAAAACCGCCCAGTTTTCGTTTTCCGGTTTGTTCTTCAGTAGATTTAAAATCGTGGTCGTTTTACCGACACCCAAAAATCCGGTCAGTATGTTGGTTGGTACTCGATTTGACATGCTTATCTCCGACACGTTAGTGCATTAATGCTCCAGCAAAGTATACGGAGAATGTGACTCGCTTCAACGCTTTTTATCGCGCTCATCAAGCTCATTGCGTGATGCGTGGGTACACATTTTTTGAGAATGATCAGAGTGACTTATCAACTCTGAACGCTTCATATCAGAAAGATACATACTGGTGTAAATGACGCAGGTAAAAAACGCGATAATAGCGACTACGATGGGAAGAACTCCGAGCGTGTTTTCGAATTTAAGCGCAGCGATAGCCAATGCGAAAACAACGACAGAGATAAGTGCGATTGACTTACTTTTGTTGCTTTTCATGATAACTCGCCTTTCGTAAGGGTAGCCCCTAATACCTCCTGTATTAGGGAAGTGCCAGTTTGAACAACATCCAACCTGACTATTCAATGCTACTCCTTTCGCTACTTGTGAAATTTGACAAAGCTAACATTTATTACAACATCAAACGATGAACTTATTACTAGCTTTCAGACACTTAGTGGACTGTAAAACACTTACTAGCAAATCGACCCGCCGCTGACCAATATGTCGTTTTCATTGGCAATACAAACTTGAGCCACCAGCCTTAGCCCTTCGACTATCATCTCCAGAGACATGGAAGGCTGACTGCCATCTACTGCTTGTTCTGGCAATAATGGGATATGAACAAACCCATGACGAATAGGTTTGTCTTTTAGATAATGTTGGATGCCATAAAAAAGGTGGTTACATACAAATGTTCCGGCACTGTTGGAAATCTGGCTAAGTATCCCCTGCTTTTGCAGCGTTTGAACAATACGCTTTATCGGCAGCGTCGAGAAGTAAGCATCCGGGCCATCAGCCACTACAGATTCATCAATCGGCTGATGACCAGCGTTATCTGGAATACGAAAATCATCCACATTAATTGCGACACGCTCTGGGGTGATCGCGCCACGTCCGGCCGCTTGCCCAACGGTAATCACACAATCTGGCTGGTGTGCTTCTATTGCATCAATAACGGTATTCACTGATTCATGCCGAATCACAGGAACTGGGCAAGTAACGATCATGGCATCTTCTATTGCCGCAGCCTCTAATCGCTTCACCGCTTCTAAGGCGGGGTTAATGGTGTCACCACCAAAAGGTTCAAAACCGGTAATCAGGACTTTCTTCATAACAGCCTTTAGGAAAAGAGTTTCACAAATTATTGCACTCCCCTTCACCCCATCCAATAGCAAAAGTATTGTTGACATAAACCAGGCAACATTATGTGACTCATGTCTAACCAGCGAGGGTTTTCACCTTTATTGAATCTAGACAAGTTCCGGACTATCGAGACTAACCATTGATAATTAATGGCAGGACAAGGCTCTCTCATTACATGACTCACGCAGAAACTTGGTTTCCACGCTTAACTTAGGTAGAGTACGCGACCGCAATGCAATTCGAAGAGATTGAATACAATGAATATTGATAACCATGTAATCGAAACGATTGAAGAGTTAGAGGCATTTCTGCATTTAGTAGAAAGCGGCGCTCTGGGTCTTGAAGGTGTCACTGGCGTTGCGCTAGCCACCTCTAATACCGATGGCCGTCCATTTGTTGCCGTATTAGGAGAAAAGCACCAATTGCTCCTTGGCCGCTGGGTTTCGCAGCACGTATATGACAATGGTAAAGACATCGTTCGTAACGGCCCAACCAGAAAACACTAAGCGCTCCGCACCATCTATAACACCATGACGTCTTATACACCAAGCGTATGCTTTGAATGCAATGCGCTTGGTGTACTTAAAAAATAAAAAAAGAAAAGGCTAGCCTTTATTAATTTTGTCGGTATACTGCACATCAGCTCTTACGGAAAGAGCTATTAATGTAATTAAAGATCAAAGTTTCTCTCAGTTCCACATCGAATTCCTCGTTTACGTTCCTGCGACAAAATAGTTATCTCTAAAATCATATAGTAGCACTTGATATTAGCTAAAAATTCAATATTTAAAACAATCAAATATAGAGGTATCTATGTCTAATAAATTAACTGGTTCAGTAAAATGGTTCAACGAAACTAAAGGTTTTGGTTTTATTTCTCAAGACAATGGCGGTGATGACGTATTCGTTCACTTCCGTTCTATTGTTTCTGAAGGCTTCAAAACTCTTACTGAAGGCCAAAAAGTATCGTTCGTTGTTGAACAAGGTAACAAAGGTTTACAAGCTGCTGAAGTAACTGCACTGTAATTCTTTGTGTGGCATCGACGTTGTTGGTGCCACCATCCCCTTCCACTTATTGCCGCCCTTACTATTCTCTATCTAAGTTTATATACCCAAATCACTTACCTCTCCCACACCGTCATTAATCACTTTCAATAAAGTCACTTTGGTATACATCTTTAGGTAATCACACTACCTATCTTGCAATTCCAGTTTGGAATTAAATTAATCTGATTCATATCTGAATCACTTCGCCTCATGCTTTGCTCATATAAATAAAGTTTATAAAATAAAAGCGATTGGCGAATATAAGAGAAAAAAATGAAATTAAATATATCCGCACAATCAATAAATTCTAATAATTACGAGCACATTATCCCTAGCCGAGACGTTATCCTTAGCCTATTCGATAAAGTTAAAAATCACTTAAGTCACGAGCAAATTTCTCGCTCTACTGGCTTAGATGAGAAACCACAAAAAGACGCTTTAAAAAAACGTTTACGCGCTATGGAGCGCGATGGCCAGTTGATTTTCACACATCGCCGTGGTTATAAAAAAGTCGATCAAACCGCTTTGGTTTCTGGAAAGGTCAGCATTCACGCAGACGGCTTTGGTTTTGTCACTTACGACAGTAATGAAAAAGACCTTTTCTTACCTAAACACCAACTTACTCATGTGTTTGATGGCGATATCGTACTGGTTCTGAAAGGCAATGCTCAGCATCAAGGACGCTCAAATCATCGTTTCATCAAAATAGTGGAACGAAAAACAACCCACATCGTGGGCTTGTTAAAGAGAAAAGGTTCGAACTTCTATCTAGTGCCAGAAAGCACGAAACTGACTCAAACCATTCATGTCACACCAAATGATCTTATCGCCAAAAATGCCGGTAAACTCGTTCATTGTAAAGTCACGGCCTATCCAGATCACAGACAATCAACAACAGTTGAAGTGGCTGAAGTATTAGGGCGTCCGGGAGAAGCAGGGATTGAAGTTAAATTGGCGTTACGTCGACATGGCATCAATGATCATTGGGATGATGAAGTTCTTCACGCCGCCTCCGCATTTGGCAATCACGTAGAAGAAAAAGACAAAACGTCCCGAGTGGATTATCGAGATTTACCGTTCGTCACTATCGATGGGGACGACGCGAAAGACTTTGATGATGCCGTTTACGCATACCAAATGGACAATGGGCATTGGAAGTTATTCGTTGCGATTGCAGACGTATCTCACTACGTTCAGCCAAACGACCATTTAGATCTTGAGGCGCAATCTCGTGCAACGTCCGTTTACTTCCCCGGATACGTTGTACCAATGCTACCAGAAACATTATCTAACGGTTTGTGCTCGCTTAACCCGAATGAAGACAGATTGGTTATGGTATGTGAGATGACCTTTGACGACGAAGGTAACATGCTAGATTCAGAGTTTTCTGAAGGGATCATTCACTCGCATGCTCGTTTAACTTATAACGAAGCTTACCGCATTGTTTCCCAATCAACGGAAGCAAAAAAATACCAAGGTAATAACCTACAACAAAACATCAAACAGCATCTGGTGAATCTCCATCGCTTGTATTTGAACCTATCTGGTCAACGTCAAGTCCGTGGTGCCATTGATTTTGACACGCAAGAGCTTTCATTCACGTTAAACAATAAAAAGAAAATCGCGTCCATCGTTCCTGTAGTTCGAAATGATGCCCACCGAATGATCGAAGAATTCATGCTGTGTGCCAACGTTGCCACCGCTCAATTTTTGCAGCAACAAAAAATACCGAGCTTATACCGCGTGCACTCTGGTCCTCAGATGAAAAAACTGTCTTCATTAAGAATGATGCTTGCAGACAAAGGGCTAACGCTTGCGGGTGGTGATAAACCAACTTCTCATGACTACAACGCATTACTGGAACAAGTACGAGATTTAGATGAGTGTGATGTGATTCGTACCCTACTGCTACGTTCTCAGAGTCAAGCCGAGTATTCGCCGAAGAATATGGGTCACTTCGGTTTAGCCTATGACGCATACGCACACTTTACTTCGCCAATTCGTCGTTACCCAGACTTACTCGTTCACCGCGCCATTCGCGCTAAACTTCGAGAGCAAAAAACAGGCAAGCTACGCAGTCTGCTCATGAAACTAAAACCTATTCGTCAATTGACAGGTGCTGCGAACAACTACCCTTACGATACAAAAGTAATCGAGCAACTAAGCGTGCACTGTTCGCATCAATCTCGTCAGGCAGATGAAGTGAGTCGAGAGGTTGAGTCAGCACTGAAATGTCATTACATGAAGCCATTTATCGGGCAACACTTCATGGGGACGGTGTCTGGAGTCACACACTTCGGGGTATTTGTTGAGTTAGAGGAAAACCGAATCGAAGGTCTCATTCCTTTATCAAGTTTTCAAAATGGTGAGTTCGAATTTGATGCAGTCAAACAAAAAATTTCTAGCCAGAGCACCACGTTTACTTTAGGGACGAAAGTGCACGTGTTAGTTAAAGACGTCGATTCGAAACAAAGAAAGATCATGTTCAATTTAAAAGATGCAGAACACACGGTAGGTTAGTCTGTTGTAGTCTATTTTCTAACCCATTGTTCAAAAATAAAAAATAAGCTTTAGATACCGCGATTAACTTGTGACATTTCGCTGACATCAGCTCATTCTAAAACCCTAATATCTGGCAAAGGAAACGAATCTAACTTTTGTTTCCAGACACCATCGCAGAGTGTATTTCCAGCACTCTGTTTGCCTCGAGAGGTTCTTATGACAGCCTAGGATCTCTCGGGGCTTTTTTGCGCCTCTTAAACCCCACCTTATGTTGTATCCAACCCGTTAACAACTACACAAATTGTACTTTTTAACTAGTTCACTAGATCGCGAATTCTGATTTAAGCAACTGATCACACAACCTCTTCCAAATTTTGGGTATAAAAGTATCAATACTTTCGTTAACTAGGATGTAAATAATGAAAAACTCGTTTGATCTCACCATGCCCAATGAAGAAGGATACTTTGGTGAATACGGTGGTAGCTTCGTGCCGCCGGAGCTTGAACAAATCATGCGTGACATCAACGCAGCTTATGAGGAATGCAGCAAAGATCCTGAATTTAAAGCGGAGCTTGCTCGCCTGTATAAGCACTTTGTTGGACGACCTAGCCCAATCTTCCATGCGGAAAACTTGTCTAAGAAATACGGAGCAGACATCTACCTAAAGCGCGAGGACTTAAACCATACAGGCGCACATAAAATTAACCACTGCTTAGGAGAAGCCATTCTCGCTAAAAAGATGGGTAAGAAGAAACTGATTGCTGAAACTGGCGCAGGGCAACATGGGGTCGCGCTTGCGACAGCCGCCGCACTGGTCGGCTTAAAGTGCGATATTTACATGGGTGAAGTTGATATTGCCAAAGAGCACCCGAATGTCGTCCGTATGAGAATCCTTGGTGCCAATGTCATCCCTGCCACTCACGGGCGTAAGACTCTCAAAGAAGCGGTTGATTCTGCCTTCGAAGCCTACCTAAAAGATCCTGACACACAACTTTATGCGATAGGCTCTGTCGTTGGCCCTCACCCATTCCCTAAAATGGTACGAGATTTCCAATCAATTATCGGTAACGAAGCACGAGTTCAATTCAAAGAAATGACAGGCAAGTTACCCAATAATCTCGTCGCATGCGTTGGAGGTGGTTCTAACGCGATGGGGCTATTTACTGCTTTCTTAGACGATGAACAAGTCGCCATTCACGGCGTCGAGCCAGCGGGCCGCTCTTTGCAAAAGGTTGGCGAGCATGCTGCAACACTCACACTTGGTGAGCCAGGTATTATGCACGGATTTAAGTCTTACATGCTTAAAGATGAGCAAGGCGAACCACAGGAAGTCTATTCTGTAGCAAGTGGCTTAGATTACCCATCGGTTGGGCCTCAGCATAGTTACTTAAAAGACATTGGCCGTGTCAATTACGGCTCAATCACCGATGACGAAGCGATTGATGCATTCTTTGAACTGTCTCGCGAAGAGGGGATTATTCCAGCGATTGAATCCTCACACGCTGTCGCTTACGCGATTAAACTCGCGAAGCAAGGAGAAACTGGCTCAATTCTGATCAACTTATCCGGTCGCGGTGACAAAGACATTGATTTTGTCGTTGAACACTACGGCGCAAAATACGGCATTGAATCAATCATTTAGTCACTACTTCGTAGGCTAACTGTCTATACAAAAAGCTACCTATTACTAGGTAGCTTTTTGTTTGCGCCTTACTTTCCCTACATGCGCTTTAAAGGCTTAACTACACAGTTCAAACCTTTTACTTTTGAGAAATAGGCATAGCTTGAGAAAGCCCTCTCACTCACCACTCCAACTATGCCTTTAGAGCATAATTCGATTAACCGATCAGAGCAGGAATGCCCGGAAGTTGACCAACGACAGCAAGCGAGCCTGCACAGACGATAAATGCAGTACCAGGAATCAGGTATTTATCTTTTCTCGAGAGTTCGTTGGCACGCTCATGGTCGCCGATAAGTCCAAGGTTATCCAGCAGCATCGTGATTGCCCAGCCAAAGACTGGATTAACGAATGCACAGGCAAAAATACAGATACCGGCACTGAGTGAATCTTTATGCTTGTGGATCATCTGCATACCCGCTTCTAAAAGCGGTAAGAATACACCGACAATCAAAGCAACACGCAGAACAGGCTCCCACATCGCTAGATCCATAGGGTAACCAATTACCGCCGCGGCAATACACATGAAACCCGTTAACAGTGCGCCACCTGGAATAGGACGTTTAGCAATTGCGGCTGGAATCATGTACGTCCCCCAAGAAGAAGCTAAGTTACCGCCCCCTAAGAGTGAGCCAACCCCCTGACGAACAGACGCTCCGACCATCGTGTCGTCGACATCCATGAGTACGCCTTTCGCTTCTTTTGGGTAGTTAAGTTCTTGGAATACACGATGGCCGAGATAATCAGGGGACCACATAGCGACTGCCAGTAGCGCAAATGGAGTCACGGCAATAAAGTGCTCTAAGGTTGGCCAACCTAGTTGCCAGCCTGTATCTTCACCCCACCAGTAGAATGGACTGAAATTAGGCAGGCCCGGTTCTGTGGTAAAAGCAAACTCAGCGCCCATCAAATAAGCAACAATACCCGCGAGTGCAGAGCACAGTGGGATTGCCAACCAACGCTTGTTGATCTTAGCTAGGTAGGCATAAACCATAACCGTTAGACCAATGACAACAAACGAAATGTAACCTTGGTCTGTACTTGCAGCCCACGCCTCAGTCTTATTAATTTGTCCGAGCAACCCAACAGCGCCTAGGTAGATCAATA
Organism: Vibrio diabolicus; assembly: GCF_011801455.1. NCBI lineage: Bacteria > Pseudomonadati > Pseudomonadota > Gammaproteobacteria > Vibrionales > Vibrionaceae > Vibrio > Vibrio diabolicus. The sequence continues at coordinate 1,246,089 of NZ_CP042452.1, forward strand.
ACCCTCCTCGAACTCCAATGCCAGTCAAGGTCATGAGTTTAGAACCGCCTTTAGTCAAAGCGAGAATTAAGCCAAAAGCACATACCATCAAGCCAAGCGCCAGAGGATGCCCTCCTGCGGCAGCAATCATGGGAATCAACGGTATCATTGGGCCGTGGGTACCGGCTAAGTTTGCATTCGGGTTTAGGATGGCAGAAAACAAAATAACGAACAGAGCACCCGCGATAAGCAATTCGTAACGCACGTTTTCTGCAACGAACTCCGGAGATAAACCGAACTGAGCAGCAAAGGCAGCAACCATAGCGGTGACCATCACCACTTTACCAATGGTTGCGGCTAATGCAGGCACCCAGTCTTCGATTTCAATACTGTAATCACGTGATGGCAAATGAATACCCCAGCGACGAAAGCTCATGATGGTTAAATCATGGTTTAGAAAGTCTTCACGACTTTCAAATTCATGCGGTTTTTTGCGCACATCCCTGTAAAAGGTCTTACTTGAGTCAGACATTGAGCTATCCTTTGTTATATTTCAACGTTGAACTATGCCAACTAGAGTTTCGCTTGGTATACAGACCAATACGAGACAACACCCACATCAAACATCGAGGCCACACCAAGAAAGTGGTATGGCTAATTTTTGATTTGAACCTATTAAGCATGTGTTGCTATCGGTAGGAATATTAGACATTAGTAAAAGGACAACAAAAATCTCACTTATTACACAAAGATTTAACATCACATTAGAGTACGCTGATCTTTAGTGAGAGTTTTTGAACAGCAATTCAAGAAGAGGAACAGTCGCAACTCCACCTGTGCTTTTCAAGGTAGAAAAACATATCTGAATTCACACAGGTAAATGGTTAATTGTGCTCATGCAAGTACGTACCAACAACATCAAATCGAGTTGCAATCCAAACCATCGCTGCCTAACTATAGATATCTCTGTAATGTATACTTTGCTAAACTCCACCCTTTGATGAGTAAGGCCCCTAAAATGATGACTGACGAAGAAAGAATCGAACTGCAACGAAACAACCCTCTGCACGGGTTAAAGCTAGAAACTATGTTGCAAGAGTTGGTGGATTTTTATGGCTGGGACATTCTAGATACAGCAATGCGCTTTAATTGCTTTAACACTAAGCCTTCGATTGCAAGTAGTGTGAAGTATTTAAAGAAGACCGAATGGGCGAGAGAAAAATTAGAAAACTTTTACCTTTATCGCTTTAAGCGCATGCCACGCGCAAGTGAAGAAGAATATGATTTACCACCGAGAGCTCGTACGTTCCCTCATGGTCTTGAACCTAAAGAGCCAATGCCGCTAACCGTTGACTCTATCCTCAAGTCACAAGCTAAAGCTGCATCCGCATTTAAAAAACGCTCACCTCGTGGACGTCCGACGCGTCGATAGTACATAACCTTGAAAAGCAATAGAGCCCTACTGGTAGCTCCAGCAAGGCTCTATTGTTCTTTAAAGAAATGGCTAGAAGCGAATACTCAAGCTAGTGCGCACCCTTCTCCAGCGCCTCCCGTAAGTAAACTCACAGGTTGTTTACGTATTCTATTGACTACGCTTTTTCTTCTTTTTACCCGTACCTGCCGGCTTTGCTCGCGGCTTCATTGGTAAAAAGTAGGCTTCACTCTGATCGTCTTCCACTTCAAAACCTACTACCTGCTCGCGTTCAAGTTGGAACTTATTTTTCTTTTCTATCACTTTGAAATGGTGGTAGTCATCGTAATCGATAAGAGATAACCCTAGACCCACTTCACCAGCACGACCACTACGCCCTATTCGATGCATATAGTCAGCAGGACTACGTGGAAGATCGAAGTTAATCACCACTGGCAGCTTTTCAATATCAAGGCCACGCGCTGCGATCTCGGTAGCAATAAGAACTTGAATCTCGCCAGACTTAAAACCGTCAAGTACACGAGTACGAGCGCCCTGCCCTTTATCACCATGGAAAACTTCAGCAGTAATACCGCGTTTTGACAGTTTTTGAGCTAAATGGTTACAGGCATTCTTAGCATTCACAAAAATCAAAGTCTGTCGCCACTGATGCTGTTTGATTAAGTGCGCAAGTACCGCCGTTTTCTCACCTTTATTTACACTAAACACGCGTTGCACCAAAGTGCTGGCTTCTGCGCTCTGCAACTGAACTTCAACAGGGTCGCGGAGCAAGTGCTGAGACAGCGTCGTGACTTTATCAGGGAAAGTAGCAGAAAATAGCAGCGTCTGTTTCTTCTCTGGCAGTAACGCAAGAATCTTATTAAGTTCTTCGGTAAATCCGAGGCTCAACATACGGTCAGCTTCATCGAGCACGAGCGTTTTTACTTGGTCCAACTTAATCGCGTTACTGGATACCAGATCAAGTAATCGACCCGGCGTAGCTACGATAATGTCACAGCCACCACGAAGCGCCAGCATTTGTGGGTTCACCGATACACCACCAAATACGGCAACCGTTTTGATCTTATCTCTAAGATGGTATGAGTAAGATTTGACGTTGTATGCCACCTGTGATGCCAGCTCACGAGTTGGAACTAAAATCAGGTGAGAAACGAAGTTACCACGGCGATGATTTGTTTCGTCTTGCTGAACAATTTTTTGCAGAATTGGCAGCGAAAAAGCAGCGGTTTTACCAGAGCCCGTATTGGCACCGCCAACAATGTCTTTCCCTTCAAGGATATAAGGAATGGTATGAGATTGAATGGGCGTCGGTTGGCTGTATTCTAACGCTTCTAGTCGCTCGACTAAGGTTGGAGTCAGGCCAAGATCGGCAAATGTCGCTTGCTGTGTTTTATCTGTCATTACGATGAGTGGCTCAGTGCTAGTAAAGGCCGTGTATCTTATGCTATTTCGCGTCTGGATGTTAGAGATAATGAGCCAAACAGAAGACTGGTGAGAGAAGCACTGTAGGGAGCAGGAATTTCCTTTCACTAAAATGAGTTAATGGTTTCTATAACCCTCACGATGGTAGCGTTCGCGACGAACACTGGAAAAAGAAGCCAGGCCAGTCTGACTCCTGTAAAGCCAAAACACATTGTATCTTGGAAAAATTAAGGTTGCAGAGACAGACCAGCTCCGCTTGAAAGGCTTAATCATACTATCTAAACCTTCGGTGTTGAGAGCTTAATATAGCTTGAGAAAACTCCAGCTCACTAATGTCCATCGTTATCTATTTAGCTAATGTTGTGGACTCGGTTGTATAGATTACTTTCGCACGATACCACGGTTCTTCTTAGGGCAAGTTTAACTGCTATAGCCACAATCGTTACTGTTGTCGTATATGGAAATACCTGTTGTCAGAAAGGTAACGCGCCAAGATGAGTAATGTTGCATATCATCCTCGTAAGCCCAATTCCTTCACGAGGTAGTAATGGAACAAATTAATTTGCCCCGATATCTGATATGTAGCTTCGCCTTTGTGTTGCTTTATCCTACGGCAATAGATCTCTACTTGGTTGCTTTACCACAAATCGCCACTGACCTGTCTGCGAGCGAATCACAGCTTCATATTGCTTTTTCTATTTACCTTGCTGGTCTAGCATCGACTATGGTTTTTGTTGGGCGAGCTGCTGATTGTTTTGGACGTAAACCTGTTGCCATTTGCGGTGCAGTGATTTTTACCCTTGCATCAATGTTCGCGGGCTCTGCTGAGACCAGTAATAGCTTCCTAATAATGCGCTTCTTTCAAGGTGTAGGTGCCGCATGTTGCTATGTAGTGGCCTTCGCCATTTTGCGCGACACTTTAGGTGACCCAAAGCGAGCTAAGGTTCTATCGATGCTCAATGGAATTATCTGTTCTATCCCAGTACTTGCCCCCGTGATCGGCAATCTGATTATGATCAAGTTTCCGTGGCCCGTGTTATTCACTGCCATGGCGATGATGGGTATTGCGATAGGCTTAATTGCTTGCTTTGTCTTAAAAGAAACCTTGCCTAAAACCAAGCGCACACTTTTAGATGTGAGTGAAGATTCGAACGAATCACTATATAACCGTTTTTTTATATCGCGCGTTATTTACACATCTTTAGGCGTCACAGCGATTCTCTCTTATGTAAATACGTCACCAATGATAATAATGGATTCGATTGGCTTTACTCGAGGCGATTACTCAACCACGATGGCACTACTCGCAATGGTAGGTATGGCAACATCGTTTTCAGTACCATTTGCTTTGTCTTACTTCAAACAAACCACATTGATGTTCGCTGCACAAATGACCAATTTCCTGTCGGCTATCGTTATTCTCGCGGCTCACTTGAATAGCGATAGTCCGACACTTTATATGGTAGGATTCACTCTGCTCAGCATGAGTTTCCCTATGGGGTTTGGTGTGGCGATGAGTCAAGCGTTAAGCCAATTCTCACGCAAAGCTGGACTTGCAAGCTCTATGCTTGGCATAGGTCAGGTTTCTTGGTCTGCACTTTACATTTGGTTGATGGCGGCGTTAGGTGTGTCGGCTGTGATGATGTTAATGATAGCGTTGGTTGCTAGTAGCGTTATTGGACTCTCCATAATATTATTATTTCCAAATCAGAACGTTAGTGAGCCTCATGAAGAAATCTCTTGCCCGACTTGATCTTAATTTACTGCTCACTCTGCAATTGCTACTGCAAGAGCAGAGTGTTACTAAAACGGCGAAAAAACTTAATGTAACTCCCTCAACCGTGAGTAAGTCTTTAGGCAAATTGCGCGCTTGGTTTGATGACCCGCTTTTTGTGAATACGCCGCAAGGCCTAAAGCCAACAAATCTCGCGACAAACGTGCAAGTGCTTTTGTCAGACTGGATGCAGATCGGTAACCAGATTGTTTCACACCGAGGTGATGATGCGCCAAGCGGGGTTAAATTTCATCTTGGAGTAGAGTCGCCATTGTCACTCATCATGGCGGATGAACTGACCAAACGAATCCATGATTTTTATCCAGACTCAACGGTAAAGTTCCATAACTGGGATTACGACTCGTTAGACGCCATTACCATCGGTGAAGTGGATATTGGTTTTACTGGCCGTGAAAGCCATCCTCGCTCCAAAGAGTCGTTAGAACTGCTCCCGTATTTTATTAATTTCGAAGTGCTGTTTTCAGATTTACCTATGGTGTATGTCCGCAAAGATCATCCTGCGCTCAAGCAAGAGTGGAATTTGGATACTTTCTTAAGCTATGCCCACATCAATGTAGCATGGGAGAAAAATGACAGTTGGGCATTGGATGAGATCTTGGCTGAACAGGGATATACTCGAAACGTTAGCCTAACGATGGCGAGTTTCGAGCAAGCTTTATTTGTTGCAGAAAAGCCCGACCATCAAATGTTAACCACAGCACCAAAGTATTGTCAGCGATACTGCGAACAGCTTCACCCCAACTTAATAGCGTTGCCTATCCCAATTACCGAAGACTATCAGCACAAGCTACTGATTCCATTTACTATGATTTGGCACAAGCGCAATAACCAGAACCCTAAAATCGTGTGGTTGAGGGAGACGATAAAGAGCCTGTATGGCACAAGTTGAACGGGTAATTTTGAAGTACATTTAAAACATAGGAATGAACAGTCTCCCCCTTTAAGCTATCAATAGCCGTAGAAGTGAGGTCTTGCCTTCCATTAGATTAAGTATTTTAAAATCTTGAACTCTATTATCCACTTCGAAATTGATTTCAGCTCATTGGGCAGAAAGAAGCTAGAAGCACTTGCTTATGTTGAGTGAGTAAATGTATGCAAAACCTCAGTACATAATAACAAACCTAATTTAGGTAAGCTCTTGGCACCTATATGCCACGACTCGAAAAGTAACGCGTGGGTGAATCGCCATAGACCCGACGAAACATCGCGATAAAGTTACTGGGCGTCGAATAACCCAAAGCATGTGCAACCGCTCCTACGGATTCTCCGCGAGCCATCATTTCTAACGAATGTATTAGCAGTGCTTGTTGCCGCCATTCACTAAAACTCATGTTTAACTCACTTCGAATCAATCGTCTTAACGTCCGAGATGAGACTGCCCCGATATTTGCCCAATGCTCCACAGAATGTTTGCTGTTTGGGTCTATTAAAATCGCTTGAGTAACTTTTTGCAGTCTCGGATCTCTGGGCAGTGGGATGTGGAGTGACTCATGAGGGCTATTGACGATTTCATCGGATATTACGGCAAGAATACGTAAAGACTGTATGGATAGATCGTCTGTTTTGCTCCATATCGATGCTCTAACCGATAGGGCTTTCAACACATCGCTCATTTGGATCACACAAGGTCTCATTGGAAACCGCTCACAACTCTCTGGAGTAAACAGTAATGAACGACCTTTCAGAGAACCACAAAAATAAACACTGTGCATCGCACCCGGGGGGATCCAACCAGCTCGGTGAGGTGGTAGTATCCACGTTCCTTCATCGGTTTTGACCTGAATTAGCCCTTCATCTATACACAGTAACTGGCCTCGATGATGGCTGTGCCAATTATGTGGCCGTTGATCCAAATGGTTGAAGTCGCTCCTTTCATGCTGCCACTCCTTAGCGATCAGTGCGGCGCCATTTTTCCATTCGCTGTAATCAGAGTTTGTCACTTTATTTACTCAATTCCATTTTGGCCATTATTCATTATTTTCTGTCCTCTTAACGTTACCATAGCAAGTTAGCGTTCGAGTAACATTTTAGCAACGACCATTTTATCGAAGGCAGAACCATCATGAACGAACCTATCTTTATTATCTATTACATTACAGCAGGCTTGGGCATTGGCTTTCTCGCTGGACTCGTTGGTGTGGGTGGTGGTGGAATGGCCGTCCCTATTTTTGCGTTTCTGTTTTCACTACAGGGAATAGCTGATACAGAAGTGGTCCATCTTGCGTTAGGGACATCAATGGCTTCGATGATTATTACAACATTGGGCAGCATGCGCGCTCACTACAAAAAAGAGAATGTAGACTCGACAATGGTAGTAAAAATGTTGAGCGGAGTTCTAGTCGGAACATTTTGCGCCACATTCGTGGCATCGTATCTACAGGGGGTCTATCTGGCAGGTTTTTTCAGCGTATTCATGTTGTATGTAGCTTATAAGATGTTTCTCAACACTGAGAATGAGTACAACCCGAACCCACATGGGGCTATCGGTAATATCACTGTAGGCTCGGTGATTGGCTCTGTATCAGCACTTGTCTCTATAAGCGGTGCGGGGTTGATCATCCCCTATCTTGTCCAGCAAAATTTTGAGGTAAAACGAGCTATTGGCACCTCTGCTGCGATAGGTTTCCCTATCGCGCTATCAGGAAGCCTCGGTTACATGTTAAACGGATGGGAAAATACAGATTGGAACAACTTAGTATTAGGATACATATATCTTCCTGCAATGATCAGCTTCTCCATTAGTAGCTACTTAACTACTAGCCTCGGCGTGCGTTGCGCAGAGTATTTCCCAAATAAAGTTCTTAAGAAAATCGTTGGTATTTTGTGTGTTCTTCTAAGTTTTAAAATGCTGGTACAAGTACTCCATTAGGGCAAATAATACCGTCATTAGTAGGTCTTGTAATATGGTGTGGGGACAAGCCTGAAAAACTTACTCCTCGCTTTGCTGGTCCAAGCACACAATGTGTAAGAAAGCTCCGCATTGTTGCACTCTTATGACTTTGTTAACCTAGCCAGAATTACATCCAAAATTTGCTGATGATTGTCCTTTCTGGAAACCTCGTCACGCTCCTGGCAAAGTGCTTCCTCCCCTTCTGATGCGAGAATTTTAATGCCACGCTCAGTACATTCTGCGAACGCACTAAACTGACTCGCACTGGGAATCTCTTGAAATGTCACATTGGGAAGAGCAACAAGTGATTCGGCTGGTGTCAGTGCGGGATGTAGCCGATCAGAAAGCGTCACCACGGTGATAGCATTGTTCATCAAGGCCAGAGTTTCAGGGACAAAAGTTTTCGTTAGCTCAGGGTTGATAACGACGACCGATTTCAGTTTGCTTTCAGACTGAAATCGGGGGAATTTTTGATCCGGGATGTTGGTAATATCAACGTTATTTTCACGTAACCAATGACAGTCTACATTGGTGACGTTGTGACACGATGTTCGATATTTTTCCGGGCTTATTTGCGCTCCGGAGAGCATCAGCATAGATGTGCCACCCAGAAAAAAGCCAACACCCTGCACTTCATCAGTATCTACACCTCCGGACAGTATCCCGACCGAACTTAATTCGTTCAGCCCAAGCACCAAATCACTAGTCCTGAAAGTGATTTCATCAACAGCCATTTCTGCATTGATTTCGTTTGGTGCAGGAGGCTTTGGTACAACAACGATATAACCTTGTTTCGCTAGGCCTGAAGCTATCCAACCACTATGAGAAAATGCTGACCGTGTTCCGCCCTGCGACAAAAGCACAACGGGAAATTTTCCACTTGCTAAAGGGGCATCTAACTGCGTTTCGACTGATTTAAAAATGTTACCCCTACCAAACGTGAAGTTGGTTTTCCCGTTCGTTGTGGGATACCAGTAGTAGACTTCTACAGGCTTGTCTCTGTCTTCACTGAATACCGTTTTGACTGTTAGCGCAGAATGGTATTTCGGCTCATTCGTACTGGCGCTGACACTGACACACAATGAAGCGAGTAGAAACGACATTATTATTTTGGTTTTCATTTTTACCCCAGCCGATCAATACATTACTCTGCACGGCATCTGGAAAAATAACGCGCAGGAGATTCTCCATATATTTTGCGAAACATAGCAATAAAGTTACTCGGAGTCGAGTAACCCAAAGCAAGTGTCTGCTTTGAACTACGCCAGCAAGCTTTTGGACAAAAGTGAGTCAGTGAAATACCTAATTTAGATAGTTCAGGATTAGCTAAATTATGGAGTAGTAAAGCTCGAATAGCTCTCCAAAAATTATCGAATTCGGAATTTACCCATTCGATATTCGTTCAATGGGCTAGACTCTCCTATTTCATTTATAGCTCCACCAATCTTCTCAGCTAGCTCTTGGCTACCAGAGGATAGTAACATACAGGCTCTGATATATGATGTTAGGTCTTCCCCCTTAAATCCTTTGAATAGCTCAACAAACTGCTCCTGAGAAAGCTTATTCAGCACTTCAACTTCTGACGAGTTATAGCTATTAGAGCCTTTCCTCAACTCAAGAATATCCATAACCGTTGGTTCAGGTTTTAACTCTAGGTACTGCTTCCTTAGCTTTTCTGCGAACTTCTTATCTTTAATACCAAAAGGATTTGCATCTATGCTATCGATATTAAACACTTCTGGATTATCTTTTCTAGATTCGATGAAGAGTTCAATAAGCTCATCAGCTTTCTCATTTTTCCCCAAAGTTCTTAGCAAAGCTAAACCAGTGGCATATTGTGAGCATGATGTTGTGCGTGCGATATCCCTCATACCCGCTTCCATTGCTTCAGCAACCTCTTCTTCGTTAGAATCGAATGAGCCATGAAAAAGCTTCCAAGCCTCATCCCATTTAGCACTAGCATGTTGAATTTCTAACTCTTTCTGCTTATGTCTACAAAGAGGAATCAACTTTTCTTTGTCAAGAAAACCTTGCTCAATACCACGAGCAACAGCCAAGTCGATTTCATCGGTATATCTGTAACCATATCGATTTAGCGTCATATTCCAACGATCGGTTATTTCTTTCGTCCATCCCGATTCTTCGTTTTCCTTTCTAGTCCCTGATTGGTTTACAAACGCAAACTCTGGAATGTGCACCTCATCAGCACCATGGCAGTAGTAACACCAACTGAGCAATATAGTGGAGTGAATCACTTGCTTCTTGATGCTTTCATCGAAGCCATCAACAAGCTCCAAAAACTCATTTGTGTGCTCCACTATCTTTCTGATGACTCGTTTGTTTTTGATGTTCAATCCAATACAGCAATCACGAACATAATCTCTAAACTCGAAGTCGTCAGCAAACATTATATCGAAGCACTGTTCAGCGGTTGGTTCGAAGTGAAGTTGTCTATCTACGATTTTCTCTTTGTACTTCCTGTAATCTTTGAAAGTATCGTCACCAGCTTCCTCATTAAGCAACAAGACAACCTTGCAACCTTTTTGCTCCTTGAAGAAAGAAACTAACCCCATGAAGTCTTTGATAGTGATTCCCTTGCTATGACGCTCTAAATCATCAAAGCAAATTATTGTCTTGTTCATCGCCAGCTGAGAAACTGAATCAATAAGACTGCCAATACCTCCAACATACTTACTCACATAGGGAATTTTTGTATCCTTCACCAAGTCAGCAACTTTCTTTGAATAGCCTTTGATGTTTGGCGCTTCTCCAATTCGATTTGTATCAATAGTGTTTAAGAACGTAGTTTGCTTTAGCTCAGCAATAGAATTAATCCCAAACAATGAAACGTAGGAGTATGATTTTAAAGCGCATTCGATTTTGAACTCTTCGATGTACTGCTTCCAACTATAAGTCTTACCGACCCCCCAATCGCCTTTGATAGCTAGTACTTCGGGAGTATCGGTGGAAAGGAACCTTCGAACTTGCTCTTTAACTAATTCAACTGACATGTATGCAAAATTCCTTACAAAACAGAATGGTACTCCGACAACTATAAGCCTGTTAATCAATATATTGAATAGAAAAAGGTGTGTTCATAGGCATTCATCAAAAAAGCGCAGGGGGGACAGATCTTTTGCTTGTCCATTATTTTTAGTAGAAAAAACCGACAAGCAGAATGAGGTGTATTTTCGTTCTAACTCACTTTGGGGCAAATTCGTGTTACCAATGGCGTCAGTCGTGACTCTGCACGCATGACCAAAAGTATGGAAAAACTCTATATACGTGGCCAGTTTTAGTTAATCACTACAAGATGTCTGGAACATCTTGACCAGAATAGTGGCCCCTAACTGGCTTAAGGTTTTAGCTTGAGTTTATCTTGGTAGGGTCATAGGGGGCGGTGTGTGTCTTGATTCTAAAAGCCGACCAGATTTCAGCGTGGTTTGATAGGTATCTACTGAAGAAAGACAAAGAGTAGACGTGATTGTGAAGCTCTAATATCGGTCTTTAACATGATAAAAGCGAGTAGCCAAATAAAATGGTTCTCGCTTTTTTAATCAATTACCACGTTCGATTCGAGATAAAAATTACCCAGTAAACTCTTCAGAATCGGGACGATTGGTAAACTGCACACCATTTAAGAAGTCGCACAGCAGTTGGTCTTCACACTGTTTGTAGTTTTTGTTGTTTGGCTTGCGGAAATACGCACCAATTTCGTATTTACTTAAACTAATCCCAACCACTTCTAATACGTCCAACACATCTTCTGCTTTCATGTCTAGCGCAATGCGCAGCTTCATGAGAATCATGTTGTTGGTCAACGTGACTTCTGGCTTAGGTTGCTCGCCGTCTTTTTTTCCTCGCTTGAGGTTAATAAAGCCATTTAAGAATACCGCTAACTCTTGATCCTTCATCTTAACGCAAGATTTGTCGCTTTCATCTTTTAACCAGTTTGCTACTTTATCGTGAGCCACAGTGACTTCGGCCTGCCCGAAAGCTTTCATTATCTGCGCGTTCTTAAGGTTTAACGCGTGTTGGATACGACGTAAAATTTCGTTGTTAGTCACTAGGGATTCCTAAAATGAGTTCTAAGGGTGAATAAAAATCCATCAATGACATGCGATCTGTGGGTGTCTTTATTCAATAGCGTAGTTGACGGTGACTCTAACAGAGAACACGTTTCTTCGGTAGGTTAAAAAATAGAAATAAGACGGCCTATTCGAACTAGTTGGCTAAGTTGGTAAGACCCCACTTTCATAGACACTATGCTGATTAGAAGAAGTAGGTCAAACCACCTCACTGTTATTTGTGAGGTAGAAGGTTACTGGTAAGGAATGGGGCAATTCCGTATTTCATGCACTATCAGCAAACCTCTGGACAGAAACGTTTTAGGTGTGCTGGTCTAAACCATTTTGGTCAGATTAGAAAAAGTATCTTGAAACCTTAAACGTTTGTTATACGCTCTATATGTATTGAAACTCCTCAAAGATATCTTTGCTTGTATCAATATCACTCGAATTGAATTCATACACTTCATCAGGTGGAACATTTGCGGGAAATTTCACTCTGAAAAAATCACCTATAGCAGACTCAAAACCATCAATTTCATCTCCTGAAACAGTTATAAGGTAGTCTGAGGAGGTAAAGCTATATGTCCAGAATTGTGCAGAAATCAAGGCACACAGTCCACAGGCTGCATCGATCAGAGTGTTAAATGTAGCCTGATGAAAGTTACCATGTCGGTCATGCTTAGTACTGTTATATACTTGATACCAATCTAACCCTCCACCTTTAGCCCATTTAAGGAAAGGAGTTCTGATCCCTTGCTCGCCATGCCAATTAGGTACCATAACTTCGTACTTAGATAAGAAGTGACTTTGTTCTATTTTTTTATAATCCCCCATATTCAAATTACGTCCATACACCTTATAACCATTTTCTTTTAAAATAGCCGTACAGTTTGCCTCTATTTCTACGCAAAACCTCATTAACAGCTCATGGATACGGAAGGAATGAGTTTGTAAGTTTTGAGCAGAGGGCTCAACATAATCTAATAGTGCTATTAGATCTTTTTGCAATACCAGATAAGCTCGAATGTACTGAGCTGGTGAGTTAGCATACAAGGGATGTTTGATATACTCACCTTTTCCCGAGTTAGCATATGAGCCGTCAGAAAAGATCCTACACGTTCTCCTAAATGGCTTATCTATCACTGTACTCTCCTTGCTGTATAACGCCTTGCCAAGTTGCAGCTAACGAACACAACACCTGAGCAAAGCCATGTAATCACTCAGCTCAACCAAACCAAAAATGCCGAACGTTAGCTGTCAACTTAAGCAATTTGTTATCCAATTGACCCGAGAATTTTAACTGGAGCTGTTCCTGTTAACAGCTCACTTAAAATACATAACACTAATAAATATAAGATAGCCATATCTAAATATTCCAACGAGGCTCTAAAAATAGCATTTAGCCGAAGTAGATATCTTCGTAATCCAGTTACTCTGTATATACTTTTTAATCGAAGCTTGGCAAAATAAAAATCAGACATGGCATGGTTTTCAGAGTCAACTTCAATTTCATCATACAGAGCACGATACTTGCTCAAATCAAAGTCTTCAGAATTGCAGATTTTTTCTTCTACGCTTCTCTGTAACTGTAATATCTTATTGCCACAGTCATTGAGCTTCTCAGCACGGACTGCATACTTAGCTTGAGTGTTAATAACAGAGTAAACAAGTATGCAAATTGTCAGAAATATCTGAACTGACGTAAATAATTCCATTGAGTACTTAAAGCTAACTCCACCAACCTGCAATAATGATAGAAGAATCATAACTAGCGAAAGTATGGTGGTTGCATATGAAGTTGAGAAAGCAAGCCTTTTAAGCCTATCACTAGCGATAAACCTACATTTTGCTGAAGCCTTCAGTGTATTGTTAAACTTTTCCTTAGGGCTAATTTTCTCTCCGTGAAAATCATCAACCCCCCACCATTTACTAACACACATACTTTCCTCCTTGTGTCTGCTATTTGACTAACACCCTGTTGAGGTGTGAGCAACGCAATACCGATGCTACTGCATACCACCTTAAACACAAAACGCAACGCATAGCAAAAATGCCAAGTGTTGCGAATCACTCTTAAACAGATTGTTAGACTTTTACTTTTGTTACACTCCAAAAGTAGGTTCACCAAATTGATCCAACAGCTCCTGAACGAGAACACTATCCTTACTACGAAACGTTTCTTCCAAATCTATGTGAGGTTTCCCGTGAGAACTTCCGAGATACATAGATTTCCTGACAGTCAACACTACGTCTTCTGGAGTTGGGCTGTCCTTATATCCATTGTCATACTTGGCATTCCCAGTAACCCAACCTTTGGGTGTCAAATGTTGCTCTTGCCATTCATTACTCGCAGCCATCCTATATCTCCTAATTACCATAAACCACGATAAGAGCCTAGTAGAGTATAATGCTCTGTAAAAGTCTAACTCTTTATATACAGCAACAAGCCGCCTTTCCCACTCGAATCCTACCGCCTATTACCCCTACCAATTAGTAACGCAGCACTAATAAGCCACTGTCAATCAGAGCATTAGCGAACAACTCACTGTGCCTCTTGTTGCACAATGCAGCAAATTACCCTCTATCATTAATATGACGGTATAGACTGCTCATTGTGACTTTATCTATGACCTTACACATAAAGATTCACGACCCTGCAAACGCTCATAAGCTCCATAAACACAGTTGGCGAGCCCCCATTGCTCAGATAAGAAAAAGTAGGTCAAACCGCTTCGCTCTAGTTTTTTAAGTTGGGTGCCACTGACACACAAAGGGGCAAAGGTGTGTTGCAGTTCTTAAATGGGGAAGTGTTTTCCTCATATTCCTCAACCAATGCAGCTAGCCTTTCAAGTTTACAAATTAGTCTGATATTTGCTCTATCGAAAGGTATTGAGGTTACTTACCTTGGCGAGATTTTTTAAAGTGCTCAATACCGTGTTGTATGAGACATTCAACACTTGTGCTGTTTCCCTAACTCCAGAGCTATTCATTGACATATCGACAATTTTTTCTTTTACATCTGGCTTGCGGGCTTCGTAAACTTAATCGAGTTGAAAGCCCTTTCGACATTCGATACACCTGAAACGAGGAAAGCCAGAATGCCCTTTTCCATGTTCACGGACGGGCTCTGTTTTATTACAGAGACGACATTGAACTTAGATAGTAGCCATGAGTTAAAAAACATCAGAAACCAGGTGGCTATATTAACATCTATCAACCAATTTGAGTCATGACCGATGAAAGGATAGTTAGGTTTTTATTGCGTAAATTATCGGTAAGAATAGTGCATATAACAGGCAATAAGCCAGGTGTGTAGAATTATTCTATTTTAGGGATTTTGCTCTAAATCTAAATGAATCTTTGCATTTCAATTTCAATAAAGCTTAGTTATTGATCATGTTTCTGAGTATGCGAATTATTATCAATTATGCATATGATTACTCATTGTCTAGTTTGATTTGTGTAACGTCACTGCAGCACGTATTGAGCGTACTCGCTGATTGTCTGTGTTTTCGTGTTGACAGTTTGGTACTAGGTAAAATTCAACAAGACTATGATTTCAAGGAACATTTTATGTTAAAGAAACTACTAAGTTGTTGTATCACCTCCGCGCTCTGTTTTCATTCTTCTCTCGCTTTTTCGCAACCCAATGAGATTGCGGACAGTGCAGAGTTGCAACAAGCTCCCGACACATTGCCTGCCACATTAATGCTTGCACCGGACGACATCGCCATTGCAGATCGATATATAGTGGTATTTCAACAACCGCAAATGATGGCGAGCAGCTCACCGGAATTCGAGCAATTCACGCAACAGTCTGTAGACCGCATGTCCGGTTTATATTCGATACAAGTGGAGTCGGTTTTTGACCACTCGATCAGTGGATTTGTCGCTAACTTGAGTCCTGAGCAACTAAAAGATCTGCGTTCTGATCCTCGTGTGGACTACATTGAGCAAGACAGAATCCTATCTCTTGACCCAATAGTCTCGGCAGACGCAAATCAAACCAATGCCATTTGGGGACTAGATCGAATCGACCAACGTAACTTGCCACTCGATAACAACTACAGTGCCAACTTTGATGGGACTGGGGTAACGGCTTATGTTATCGATACTGGTGTGAACAATGCACACGTTGAGTTTAGTGGGCGCTCGGTTTCTGGGTATGACTTTGTCGATAATGATGCAGATGCAAGTGACTGTAATGGACACGGTACACACGTTGCGGGCACCATTGGCGGCAGCTTGTATGGTGTTGCGAAAAACGTCAACCTTGTCGGCGTGAGAGTATTGAGCTGTACCGGATCGGGTTCCACGTCTGGTGTTATCGCCGGTGTGGATTGGGTGGCTGCGAACGCTTCCGGACCTTCAGTTGCCAATATGAGTTTGGGTGGCGGTCAATCTGTCGCTCTCGATAGCGCGGTGCAAAGTGCGGTTCAATCAGGTGTCAGCTTTATGCTAGCAGCAGGTAACTCCAATGCCGATGCGTGTAACTACTCTCCAGCGCGCGTTGCTACTGGTGTAACTGTCGGCTCGACCACCAGCACGGATGCACGTTCGAGTTTTTCAAACTGGGGCAGTTGTGTGGATGTGTTTGCACCAGGCTCACAAATCAAATCTGCGTGGTATGACGGTGGTTACAAAACCATTAGTGGTACATCGATGGCGACGCCACATGTGGCGGGTGTAGCGGCATTGTATCTTCAAGAAAACAGCTCGCTGTCGCCAAGCCAAGTAGAGGCCTTGATCGTTAGCCGCGCAACTAGCGGAAAGGTGACGGACACAAGAGGCAGCGTGAACAAGCTACTTTATAGCTTAACGGATGCTGATTGTGGCCAAGACTGTGGTGGCCCAGATCCAACACCGGATCCAGAAGGTAAGTTAACCTCGGGTGTGCCAGTGAGCGGTTTAAGTGGCTCAACCGGTCAAGTCGCGTATTACTATGTTGATGTAGAAGCTGGGCAGCGCTTAACCGTACAAATGTATGGTGGCAGCGGTGATGCGGATTTGTATCTCCGTTTTGGTGCAAAACCGACACTGAATGCATGGGACTGCCGACCTTTCAAATACGGTAACAATGAAACATGTACGGTCAGCGCGACACAAAGTGGACGTTACCACGTCATGATTCAAGGTTACTCAAACTATAGCGGTGTCAGCATTCAAGCGAGCTACTAGTTATTATTTTCGTTATTGAAAGAGAACAAAGCCCACTTGTCGGTGGGCTTTGCTTTGGGAATACTGAGTTTAATAGGTGGCGTTCGATACTATTCAAACGCACCGGCCTTTTTCTTCAAGAACTCAACTCGAAACGGCATCGAAGCTTTCTATTAGTAGTACCCGCATAAGTCGGGTTCTCCAAGTCGTGTACATCAAATAGGATGCGAACTTAATCTCCTCGAGCTAACTCTTTCTCCATCATAAATCTTGGCATGATGGCAAACCCAATATGATACAAAACAAATTCTTTACTGTGACCGCGGTTCTCACTTGCACTTTTAGGCTGTGAGACAAACGCATGACCTGACCTTGGCTGTTGGTCATCGTGAACGATATGGTGGCTAATCCGAGAAGATTGTATCCACTCAAAACTCAGACCCTATACTGCACATGTTGATGGGCTGGCAACGGTAACATTGGATGAAATGGGCCTTGAACCACGGCAAGATCATTATAAATGGGAACTATTAGGCAAAGAGACGATCAAACGAGGTAAATTGGAATGGGGCAAAAACGTTACAAACCATACAGACACGCCTCTGGATATAAATGCTCTAGTCCTTTTCTATTAAATCATTAATAACCAAGGATGTTACAAAGAGAGTTGTGGACAGCTAGCTCGAGCTGTAGGCTTGTGCTAGCCAGGGCACCTGACTTTGGGAGCGCACTAAACATGAGCCTTGGATTCTGCTACCGTAAAGCCCATATTTAATTTGAGAGAGATGGATAATGAACGACAGTTGGGCTAACTTCTTTCCGTACTTTGCTGGCGCTTTTAAGCTTATTGTACTAGGTATTGGAGCCTACTTAGCTATTAAATGGCATTTTGATGAAGAGCGAAGAGTAAGGGAAGCCGAAGGCGTGGTATTCGATAAACCAAGCTTCAAGAAAAAGTTCGCAATGATGCTAACCTTCCCATTCCTTCTAGGTCTTCTAGTCCTTCTCGTTATTTATGCAACTAACTGGTTTCTCTACTGACGGACTTTATTGATACGATAAATGTTTAAGCTCTCAACGGGTTTGGAGCAAAAAAGAGTCAGCCTAACGGTCTGGCTCTTTTGATGAAAACACATGGTATCGTGGAATAACTAGGGAGGCTGTGGCAGGTTACACTCACTTACTCCTTAGGCAGGTGACCAGTTTCCTTCGCAAGCTTTTGCATCGCCTCGGCAAACGTTGTTGTCCCGCCTTTAGCTTTCACCTGTATTACCTTATACCCCATTTTTTCCAACGCTTGGCGCTCTGCCAAAACAGCTTTGTCATCTTGCTGGCTACCTTGAGCTGGCTGATGAATGTAACATCCCTCTAATTTACCATCTTCGACCAATTGGTGGTGTTTCAGTGCATCGATATCAAAATTCATAATAAGTCTTTTCATTAAAAGTGGGAGTTTCTGTGGCTAGTTACATACGCTTCATAGGCTTCACGACACTATCTAAGCCTTCAATTTTGAGCGCTAAACACAGCTTGAGCAAATCCCCTAGTTCGCCGCTTGGCCAGCCCTTTTTATCGAACCACAGTAAGTATTCTTCAGGTAGGTCGATTAACACTCGCCCTGCATATTTCCCAAATGGCATTTGCATTCTAGCGAGTTTAATGAGGTTTTCTTTTTCTAACATAAGTGACAAAGATTTTAGGTAACTCGTCCAAGAATATCACTGCCGCCCTCTCCTCACCAGCAAATCGCACTCACGTTTATTTTGGCGGCTTTGACTCGCTTTGTGCTAGAGTACGCGGCATAAAAAATGAGAACGAGAAAGCAATGAAGTCACCTTGTCGAGCAGCATGTAAAAATAACGCCGGAATATGCTCTGGTTGTCACCGAACGATGGATGAAATCATCCAATGGAAAGACAAAACCAATCTCCAACGAGATACAATTATCGAACAAATCGCAGGGGAAGATTCAACGCACAATTGTCCTGAGTGCGGGACTCAAGCCCATTGTGATATCGCCGCAGGCAAAGAAACCTGTTGGTGCTTTACTATTGAAACCCGTGATTTACCCAAGCCAAGCGCCAACCAGCTGTGTTTGTGCCGAAAATGTCTAGAAAAAAAGCCAGTCGCATAATACGACTGGCTTACTGTTCTGCGTTTTCTGACTGGTGTTTATTTAGCGGTTAAAGCGGGTGCTTCAAACTTAATACCATCCCACCCTGTTACCATAAAATTACGAATATTCTGGTGATCGCTATTCTCTGGATGCTGCAATACATCTTCACGATAAAAACGGCCAAAGCAGGCTAGTGTCGCTTCTTTGTCTAGGTTATTTAGCAAGCCGAAAGCGAAGATCTTACACGAACCGTTGTTCTCACCCGCGTTGTTTTGCGTCTCACCATTAACAAAAGCGGTTGGCTCAAACGTATAGTTATCTTCGATCACCGCCATCGTTGCTTCAAATTCGACCTGCTCTGGTGAAGCTGCCAATAAATCTAAAAACGATTTTAATTCCATTATTCCTCAATCCCTACTTCATCATTTTGATGACACATTAGTTTCATAAAAAGCCAATATAAGAGTCATCAATCATACATATATTCAGAGCCTTACCAAATCACACGTCATTCAGCGTTCCATCATTCCAATTGCGGAAATGGACAGAAGCATAAACCCCATGCTGATTGACAACGTATCGGATTGATAAGGAGATATCATGATCACCCCTTTAAAGGCAATCGGTGCACTCGCATTGTCATCACTTGCCATCGCGTGTTCATCACAACCCGAAGATACCGTGGCTTCATTCGCTACACAATGCAAACCTACCACTGCGCCCGTTGCTGGGGAAACTTCAATTCAAGGGTTAACGTTTATCGGGACATCCGTTGCTGATGCCCCATTCGACACATCGGCAGCTGAAATCGTCAGTTATGACGCCTGTACGGATAAGCTCTATGTGGTCAATGCTCAAGCAAAACGTGTCGATGTACTTTCTATGGATGACAACGGCGTACCAACGCAAAGCGCATTCATTGACCTCAACAGCGCTGGCGAAGCAGCGGGCATTGAAATTGGCGCAGCAAACAGTGTCGCTGTATTCAATGGTTTGGTCGCGGTTGCGATTGAAAACAGTAATAAACAAGCGAATGGTATTGTTGGTTTGTACCGCTCCGACGATTTGTCATTAGTCACGACTTTCCCAACAGGCGCTTTGCCAGACATGGTAGGCTTCTCGAAAGATGGCCGATATATTGCAACCGCTAATGAGGGCGAACCAAACAGCGATTACAGCGTCGATCCTGAAGGTAGTATCTCTTTGATCGATCTGAACCTTGGCGTTACTCAAACAGAAGTGACACAAATTGGCTTTAACGAATTTGATGGCTCACGAAAAGCAGAGCTTCCAATGAATGTGCGTATTTCGGGGCCAAACGCCACCATCGCTCAAGATCTAGAGCCTGAATACCTCACTTTTGCAGATAACGGTAAAATCTATGTCGCGCTACAAGAAAATAACGCCATGGCAATCGTCAATCCAGAGAGCAAATCAGTAGAGCGAATTGTTGGCTTAGGTGAGAAGTCTTGGTCGGACGCTAAACTCGATGCGTCTAACAAAGACAAAATTATTGGAAACTTGAAAAGCTACCCACAACTGGTTGGCTTATTTATGCCTGACACCATCGACAGCTACTCAGTGGATGGCAGTACTTACATCGTATCTGCAAATGAAGGCGACGGACGTGAGTACGGATTCAAAACCACTCAAGAACTGTGCGACAAAGCAGGCTTTATGTGGGATGAAGACGATTTCCTTGGTACAGATGAATACACATCTGAGCAAGGAACCTGTTTAAGCCATATTGATGAAGTGCGCGGTAAGAAGCTGAAAGTGGCAGCAGAACACCCATTGGCAGAGGCACTAAAAGACAACAAACAACTCGCGCGTTTAAAAGTGATTAAGCCGGAACAAACGCTTTCTGCACAAGATAAGGTTCAAGCATTTGGCGCGCGTTCATTCTCGATTTGGGATGAAAACGGCAAGTTGGTCTTTGATAGCGATGACGATTTCGCGACTATCGCGCTGCTGAATGAAGGCAAGCACTTCAACAGTACCAACGATAACAATAATAGTAGCGATGACCGAAGCGATGATAAAGGCATTGAGCCAGAGGCGATTGAAGTAGCACAAATTAACGGTCGTCATTACGCGTTTATCGGCTTGGAGCGTCAAGGCGGTGTCATGATTTATGACATCACAGACCCGAAACAAGCGCAGTTTCTGCATTACGTAAACCGCCGTGATTACAATCAGCCAGTGTGTACAGAAGTCGAAGATGGCGAATGCATGAACGATACATACAATCCAAAAGCAGGCGATTTAGGTCCAGAATCCATTAATTACTTTACCCGTAATGGTGGTCATTTTATCGCCGTTGGCAATGAGGTATCGGGCACGACATCCGTCTTCCGAATCAATCTATAAAGTAATTTAAAGTCATTTAGAACCAAAACGCCCGACGTAAGCCGGGCGTTTTTTGTATGAGGTAATTCCTACTCTGCCGATGCGAGCGCGTCACACTTTGATGCGCAGATAAAATCGTTTTTATGCAGACCTTTGATAGAGTGACTCCACCACGTTACGGTGACCTTACCCCACTCCAACAAAATAGAAGGATGGTGGAACTCATCTTCTGCCAGTTCCGCGATTTTGTTACTGAAAGCCCATGCTTGTTTGAAGTTCTTAAATTTATACGCCTTTTCTAGTTGAGGTATGTCTTCTCTTTCAATGATCTGCCAATCAGACAATTGCAGCAACAGAGATTGTTGTTCTTCTTTGCTTAGTGCAATAGCATCGATACTACAAGCTTCGCATTTTTGTTCATTCAACATGAGCAGGTTCCTTTGGTTCAAAAAGTGGAGGAAGCAGTCCAGCTTCAATCGCTAGATCGGCTTGTTTCAATAAATTTAACTGACTGATTTTAAAGAGCTGAGAAAAGTCATCAATCACGTAATACTTCGGTTGCATGATGTCTATACGATAAGGCGTTCTCAGCACAGTTTGTAACTCAAATGGGTCGCGAATTGCTACATCACTCTCTAATGCGTAGAGGGTTTCGCCAGGAGATGAGAGAATACCACCACCGTAAATTTTGGTTTTGTCCCCTTCTTTGACCAAGCCAAACTCTACGGTAAACCAGTAGAGACGAGCAAGATAGGCTCTTTGTTTTGGTGTAGCGGCTTGCCCTAGTTGACCATAATGCTCGGTAAATGCAGCAAAATCTGGGTTGGTTAACATCGCACAATGACCAAATATTTCATGGAAGAAATCCGGCTCTTGCAAGTAATCGAACTCTTCTCTGGTACGCAAGAATGTGGCGACGGGAAAGCGCTTATTACCGAGCAGATTAAAAAAACGGTCGAAATCAATAAGCGCGGGAACGGGCTCCACTTGCCAACCTGTTGTCTCCATCAGGACACGATTAATTTCTGGCAATTGAGGAACGCGGTCTTGAGGTAAATCAAGCAGCGTTAAACCGTGTAAATAAGCCTTACAAGCTCTGTTTTGGATCACACCCATTTGTCGTGTTACCAAATCTCGCCAAATGGCGTCTTCTTCACGGCTCCATTCAACCCTGCCTTCCTGGTTTACGGGTTTAGAACGATACTGAGTCATGGCACATCTCCATTAACAAATCCTTTACATTAAGCCTATCTTCAGTCTTAAGAGCTTCCAATCCCTACACGATTTTCTCAGTATCGACTCGATGTAACATATTGTTTACAACGCATCGTAACTGCATGATTTTTATGACACGATATAATATCTAGCTTGTTTGACTTTATCGTGTATTCCTCTCAAACTAAAATCTGTTACCACTTTGTTATAGAGGGACCTATGCGCGAGAGCAGCAAAGTATGGCAACCGAGCGAAAGTCGTATCGAAGAAGCCAACATCACACAGTTTATTGAACACATTAATCGACAAGGAAATACCATTGAAAACTTCGCCGATCTGCATCAATGGTCGCTCGATCATGTGGAAAAATTTTGGCAAGAAGTCTGGTTATTCTGCGACGTCATTGGTACTCAAGGAGAGACCGTAAAGGAGCAAGCAGAAAGTCGCTGGCAGCAACCCGTCGAAAATAGAGACATAAAATGGTTCCCAAACGCACAAATTAACTACGCAGAAAACTTGCTAACCTACGCGTGTCACCAACCCGATGATCTCGCGATTTGGTTTGAAAATGAACGTGAAGAAAAGCAAACCTACACATGGAAACAATTGTGTGAAGAAGTTTCGAGTGTCCAGCAATGGTTGAAAGAATGTGGAATCAAGCAAGGTGATGTCGTCGCTGGCTATTTGCCTCACTTACCTCAAACGGTGATAGCCATGTTAGCAACCACCAGTTTAGGGGCAACCTGGACTTCTACCTCACCTGATTTTGGCGTTGAAAGCGTTTTGGAGCGCTTTGGTCAAGTGAAACCTAAAATCCTGTTTACTTGTGATGGCTATACATTCAATGGCAAAACTTTCGATATGTCTGAGAAAAACCAGCATATTGCGGATCATCTTGATGGTCTTAAACAGGTTTGCCAAATTAGCTACCTGAAACCACACATTTTTGAATGCGACGTCTGCACTCAAGATTGGCAAAACGTCCTGAATCAATACACACCCGAAGCGCTGACTTTTACTCGTGTTAATTTTAACGATCCGCTATTTGTGCTCTATTCTTCAGGCACGACAGGCAAACCGAAATGCATCGTTCATTCCGTCGGCGGAACAGTGCTTAACCATTTGAAAGAGCACCAACTGCATTGCGACATCCAACCTAACGACAGAGTGTTTTATTACACGACCTGCGGCTGGATGATGTGGAACTGGCACGTTTCTTCACTCGCGAGCGGCGCATGTTTAGTAATTTTTGATGGTAGCCCTGTTTATCCCGCTCATAACGTGCTTTGGGACCTCGCTAAACAAGCCGAAGTGACGCTGTTTGGAACTTCGGCGAAATACCTAGAGGCATTGGAAAAAGTTTCTTTTTCTCCGCCGAAAAGTGATGCATTTCCAAGTCTTAAAACCATTTGCTCAACGGGCTCAGTTCTGTATCCAGAACAGTTTGATTATGTCTATCAGCACATTAAAGAAGATGTCCACCTCGCATCGATCTCAGGCGGGACAGACATTTGTGGCTGCTTTGTGTTAGGCAACCCTATTTCTCCCGTTTATCGAGGAGAGTGCCAATCAGCGGGATTAGGGGTCGATGTCAGAGTCTTTAACCCGCAGGGTAATAGCGTAATCGGAGAGCGCGGTGAGTTGGTTTGTGCCAATTCATTGCCCAACTTTCCTGCTGGCTTTTGGAACGACACCGGGGAAAGATATCATCGTGCTTATTGGGATAAGTTCGACAATATTTGGCACCACGGCGACGATGTTGAACAGACCAGCGTTGGTGGATACGTGTTTTATGGTCGAAGTGATACCACGTTGAATCCCGGTGGCGTAAGAATCGGCACGGCCGAAATCTATCAGCAAGTGAACAGTATAGACGGTATTCTAGATTCCATCGCAGTAGGAAAAGAAGTCGATCGCAACGAACAAATATGGCTGTTTGTCCAATTAATGAAAGGGATAGAGCTCAACGACGAGATGATCGCCTCCATCAAAGCACAGCTAAAGTCTGCATGTTCTCCAAGGCATGTACCTAGTGCGATTTACGCAATAAGCGATATTCCTAAGACCCGTTCGGGAAAACTGGTTGAGTTAGCCGTTAAGCAAGTCGTTAACAACCGGAGCGTAGAAAATTTAGGTGCAATAGCCAATCCTGAAGTGTTGGAGGAGATACGCAGGATAGTCGCCCAAAAATAACCTCAGAACACTTGATTGTTAGAGAACCACTTTGCTTACACACGCAACGACAGGTTGAAGAACAAATGAGATTAACTTGGGTACATACCCTCAACCGATAAGAAAAAAGCGAGCTAGGTAGCTCGCTTTTATCATGTGGTGTTCTTTATTCAGTCTTAACGGCGACCAAGCCCCATTAATACCGACATCGTTTTACCGTCAGATGTAATGTCAAAAACGTGTTGTGATTCCACTTCAGTAAAACCTGCATCTTTCAAAGCACGTTTAGACTTCGCAAGGGTAAAACCGTCTTGTTCAGATTCTGCAATCCAATCAAAATGAACAAAGTAACCGCCGTGGTTAAGTAAAGAATGCGAGATTTTTAATGACGCGTCTAAGTCTTCCACAAACGCTAAAACTGACGATGCAACTACTAGGTCAAACTGTCCACGAAACGCTGGATGCTGAGCGACCAAGCCGCGAGACAATGCATCTACGACAGGTTCTACATTGGCAAGCTCTTTTTTATCGAGTTCTTCAATCATGGCTTCCGATGCGTCTAATGCTACGATGTCTTTAACCATCGGTGACAATCGTTGACTTAACTGCCCTGTTCCGCATCCAAAATCTAGTACTTTAATGCCATCAAGCTGAGTTAGCTGTTGTAACTGCTCAAACACCGACTGCGCAAATTGCTCTGTTGCTGGATTTGATTCCCAGTTTTTTGCTAAGCCGTCCCAATCTTGTGCCATCGTGGCCTCCATGTTCACTTTTTGTAACCCACATAGATTACCGCAAAACCGTTAAAAGACCATAGACTTATCTGGCGGATTCGCGTTTTTTTCGATAATCTTTCACGGCTTTGGGAGCACATCTGCATAATACCCAAATTATTTGAATTCATTTATTGGTTGTGTCAAATCATGAACTTAACTCAAGTAGAAGCCTTCTGCACCATCGCTGAGTGTGGTTCTGTTTCTGAAGCAGCAAGGCAACTCGATTGTAATCGCACCAAACTCAGTATGTCGATTAAGGCTTTAGAGAAAGATCTCAACGTTGAGTTGTTTACCCGAACTGGCAACCAGCTCACTCTCTCTGAAGCTGGGAAAGCCATTTACAAAGATTGCGAACACCTACTTATCATCGCACAGCGGATAAGAAAAACCTGTGCTCAAATCTCGGAAGGTTTTAACGCGGAAGTTTGGGTTGCACGTGACGACTCCTTGCCTGATGATCTCTGGCAGGAGCTTTCTCATACACTGAATAACCGCTTCCCTTCCACAACCTTCAACTTAATCTTGGCATCCAGTGGCGACTTGGCCAACTTAGTTAGTACCCACCAAGTGGATTTTGCCTTTGGTGTTGATTATGAGCGCGTCGACGATCCTCGTATCGTGTATAACCCGCTAGGCAAGATACGTATGATGTCAGTATGCAGTGCGGAACATCGCCTAAGTAAGATGCGCCGAGTCTCAGACGAAGATCTACGCAGTCAGATGCAAGCATTGATGGTGTACCTAAATGAGAAAGACAACCCTGAACTGCAGCCTTTCTCGACTCGATACATTGGCTTTTCAAGTTTTGACTACATGCTTAACACTATCTTAGAAGAAGACGCTTGGGGTGTACTGCCAGAACCATTAATCCGCCATTACCTTCGCCAGCAAAAGCTCGCCGTTATCAAGCATACATACGGATTGACACAAGAAGACTACTGTATGTTTTCACCTAACGGTCAAACTGAGCACCCAGCAATGACATGGTTAGCGGATAAATTGAGCGAGTATTTATTTGACTTCTAAACATTTTATCAGTGAGCGCCAATTTTATTGGCACCAAGATAATGCGGCAAGTTATTGTTTTATAAGAACATAAACAAAAACGCAACTTTTTAGATTAGAACCTGCTCACTTAGTGGTTGCCTAAATTACCTTATGCGAGAAGAATAGTAAGGTATTAAAATTTAAAGGCATCTTTTATGTGTGACAGGACAAGCAAAAACGAAAACCGTATTCTAACCATTTCAGCCCTTTTAGCATCTGGGTTCGCTGCTGGTGGTATGGTACTTGGCTTGCTTGTAGGATCAATTGTCATCGTTTTTGACGGTGTTTACTCTTTGGTCAGCTTACTGTTAACTTTATTGTCACTGGCCGCTTCCTACTATATTAACAAGCCCTCAAAATCTGTATTCCCATTTGGAAAAGCGGTCTTAGAGCCAATCGTTATTGCGATAAAAGCGGCTGTTATTTTAGTGGTTGTAAGCTTTTCTCTTTACTCTGCAATTTCAGCATTGATGTCCGGAGGCCGTGAAGTCGATGCTTCTATTGCCACTCTATTCGGCATCGTAAACGTCATCGGTTGTGGTTACGCTTGGTGGTTTATGGCTAAACGCAGCCGTCGCTTCTCATCAGGCTTGATTGAAGCAGAGAAAAAACAGTGGCAGATGGATACGCTATTAAGTGTGGCAGTGACGGTAGGATTTGTTGCAGCTTGGGCTGTATCACTAACGCCATTCGCTGAATATGCGGTTTATGCCGATCCTATGATGATGGTGCTAATGGGCTTCTACTTTCTGAAAGTTCCTTTTGATATGTTGGTTGGTGCACTACGTGAGCTACTAATGATGACACCAAGCAAAGAGCTATGTCAGGTCGTTGGCAATGATGTACTAGAGATAGAAAAAACATCTGACCACCAGCTAAAGTTAGCGGGTATCACTAAAGTGGGCCAAGAGCTTCGCATTAACATCGATTTGCACGTCGATGACGACACCATCGCATT
Source organism: Vibrio diabolicus (assembly GCF_011801455.1). Classification (NCBI taxonomy): domain Bacteria; kingdom Pseudomonadati; phylum Pseudomonadota; class Gammaproteobacteria; order Vibrionales; family Vibrionaceae; genus Vibrio; species Vibrio diabolicus. The sequence goes on from NZ_CP042452.1 coordinate 1,273,467, forward strand.
AGATAAATTGGAACAAACTCGTACTCAGTTAACGAAACGTCTGTCGAAGCACAGATTCAAACTGCAACTCCATTTAAACGTCGCAAACTGTTAGAACACGAAAGAAAAAAGCTCCCTCGGTCGGGAGCTTTTTTCTTTCTGTCATTTGAGCATACAGCGCAAAGATAAAATCAGATAATTTTGGTTTAACCTGCAGCTTCACGCTTCTCCTTGGTGACAACCCAGCAAAGCAAAGAGCCCACCGTAACCATCACAACCCCCTGCCAAAAGCTCGGGCTCAACGTCACACCAAGAATAATGGAAGAAAATAGCGCAGAGAAAATGGGCGTAAAGTAAGAAAGTGTCGCAAGAAAGACCATGTTTCCGCCAACAATCGCGATGTTCCACAAACCATAACCACCAGCCATCAACGCCGCAGAAGCAAAAAGGTAGCCCATTGCTTCCCATGAAAAAGTCATCTCTGGCTCATCGGCAAACGCATATTTCACCCATAACGAAACAGCAGTAGCAATGAAAAACAACGTAATCGCGTTATGTTTGGATTGCTGCCTCTGGGTTAAATTACAATAAAAAGCCCATATAACTGCTCCTGCGAAAGCCATAAAGTAAACCAAAGGGTTACTACTGACATTGGACATAATCTGAGTAACGGATAAGCCATTTTCACCACTCACCGTCCACGCGACTCCGATAAACGCCAGCGCAACCGCTGGATAAAGCAGCCAGTTTGTTTTTTTGTTACTGCCTAAAACCGCAAACAAAACGGTGAGTGCTGGCCAAAGGTAATTGACAATCGACACCTCAATAGCCTGCGCACGCGAGTTGGAATATCCCAGAGATAAAGCGAGAAATATTTCATAACAAACGAACATCGCGCCACCAAGCACGAGATACTTTGGAGAAAAGTACGATAACTTCGGAATGCCAACTACGATAAGAAGGAAAATAGAACTGAGAGAGTACAACATGGCCGCCCCGCCCACGGGACCTAGGCTCTCGGTAACCAACCTGGCCATGCCAAGTAAGCAACTCCAAGAGAGGATGGCAATACAACCATAAAGTGTGAAACGAAATTGCACTGATTTCATGTGACCTACCACTCACGAATGCCAAAGGAAACATCAGCTTAACTCAAAAATGATCAGGTTCAACGTACTGTTTTATAAAAATCAGTATAAAAATCACTCCATTACGCAGTTGGAGTCGATATGAAACATTTTCTGCCCTCGAGTGTTATGCTTACACCTTTTGTTGTGCGCTACTATGATGAAGAAGACGACGATAGCGAAATCGCCGAAACTGATTCGAGCACTCAACATCTAAAAGTAACAGAGCAACAAACGGAAACCTCAGACTAAAGGAATTCTCAAATGAAAAAAGTCGCAGTTATCTTCAGTGGTTCAGGTGTTTACGATGGCACAGAACTGCATGAAGCCGTATTAGCACTCCATGCCATTGAAAAAGAAGGTGCATCATGGCATTGCTTTGCTCCTAACATCGATCAATTACACGTGATTAATCATCTAACTGGCGAAGAGATGGACGAAACACGAAATGTGTTGGTGGAATCTGCACGCCTTGCACGTGGCAATATTGATGATGTTGCAAGATTAAACCCAGATGAGTTTGATGCCCTACTCTTACCTGGCGGTTTTGGTGCCGCTAAAAACCTCACTGACTTCGCTGTATCAGGAGCTGAGTGCTCGATTAATACACACGTAGCTCAAGCATGTCGCGCATTCGCTCATGCGAAAAAGCCAGCAGGTTATCTGTGTATTTCACCTGTCATTATTCCGATGATTTATGATCAAGGCGTGAAAGGCACCGTAGGCAACGATGAAGCGATCTCGATAGCATTTAATCAAATGGGCGGTGAGCACATCACTTGCTCTGTCGAGGATATCGTTTTTGATGAAACACACCTCGTTCTATCAACCCCAGCTTATATGTTGGCAGAGAATATCTCTCAAGCGGCATCAGGTATCGAAAAGTTAGTATCAAAGCTGATTGATATTGCCTAATTATTGATAGATAACTTATAAACCTACCTCCCATCCCCATTGATAGTTAAGTTATTAATGGGGATTTTTTATACTTTAGTCTAATTTAGAGATATATCCGTATTAGATATCAATTTTTGCCAATCGATTGCGTCACTGGTTTCATATTTGTTCTACTTTATATCTGTGTTGCACCTATACGCTGTGCAACAAGATCACTGTCACAGTTTTTCTCTTGCAAATACCTCTAAATAGGTAAACTTGCTTCAGATCAACTTCAATCTGGAAACGAGTGTGCGACAGTAAATGGCAAATTAAGAAAGATTATTAAAAATAACGACGGAGCTATCCAATATGACAAGTGCATTTTTTATCCCTACGGTAAACCTAATGGGCGCTGGTTGTTTAAAAGACGCAGCAGACAGCATCCAATCTCAAGGCTTTAAAAAAGGTTTGATCGTTACGGATAAGATCCTTAACCAAATCGGTGTAGTCAAACAAGTTCAAGACCTTCTCACTGAACGCGACGTAGCAACCGTTGTGTACGATGGCACTCAACCAAACCCTACTATCACCAACGTTAATGATGGCTTAGCTTTGCTAAAAGAAAACGAATGTGACTTCGTTATCTCACTCGGAGGCGGCTCACCGCACGATTGTGCAAAAGGTATCGCTTTAGTGGCGTCAAACGGCGGCAAGATCGGCGATTACGAAGGCGTTGATCAATCCGCAAAACCAATGCTGCATCTCGTATCAATCAACACAACGGCTGGTACTGCTTCTGAAATGACGCGTTTCTGCATCATCACAGATGAAGAGCGCCACATTAAGATGGCGATTGTGGACAAACACACAACACCATTGATGTCAGTGAATGATCCTGAATTGATGCTTGCTAAACCTGCGTCTCTTACTGCCGCAACAGGTATGGATGCGCTAACACATGCGATTGAAGCTTACGTATCTATCGCTGCGACACCAATCACTGACGCGGTAGCAATCAAAGCAATTGAACTGATTCAAGCTCACCTTCGCACAGCAGTGAAAAACGGTGAAAACCTTGAAGCTCGCGAGCAAATGGCATACGCACAGTTCATGGCAGGTATGGCATTCAACAACGCATCTCTTGGTTACGTTCACGCAATGGCGCACCAACTAGGCGGCTTCTACGACCTACCACACGGTGTATGTAACGCAATTCTTCTACCTCACGTACAACGTTACAATGCGCAAGTATGTCCAGAGCGTTTACGTGACGTTGCTAAAGCAATGGGTGTTGATGTTGAAGGTATGTCAGCAGAGCAAGGTGCTGCGGCGGCCATTGACGCTATCGTTGAGCTCGCTAAAGATGTCGGCATCCCATCAGGCATTAAAGAACTTGGTGCGAAGCTAGAAGATATCCCAACCTTAGCGGACAACGCGCTAAAAGACGCTTGTGGTTTCACTAACCCGAAACAAGCAACGCACGAAGAGATCTCTAAGATCTTCGAAGAAGCGATGTAGGCTCGCTAAGTAAACAATTCTCTAGTCTTAATTCAATCCCCGATCTCGTATTGGGGATTTTTTATGTTCGCATACCCTGCCAAACGTCCTCCTTTAGTGTTAGCTTTTAAGTATCTTGGATTCATATTGGAAGGAACCATGAGAACGATCACTGCAACCCTACTCGCTTGCCTAGCTTTTTCTATCGATGCTGCGGACTATCGTGCCAATGAGGTCGCCAATGGGTTTCAAATCCCATGGGGAATTGAATTTCTCGATAAGCAACAAATGATCGTGAATGAAAAAAACGGCACCGTTTCATTACTTAATATTGCTTCGGGAAAACAGCAAACCCTCTTCAAAGTACCGAATGTGAACACCAGTGGGCAAGCTGGTTTATTAGATGTAGCTCTAGTGCCGAATACCGCTCCACAAAATCCACAGGTTTTCTTTACTTACAGCAAACGTACCGATAAAGGAAATACTGTAGCCTTAGCGACCGCACAATTGAAAAACAATCAACTTGTGGGTTGGAAAGACGTCTTTGTCGCCGACGCCATCACGGACACCAGTCGTCATTACGGCAGCCGTATTGCGTTTGTCGATGACAAGGTTTACTTCTCAATTGGGGACCGTGGCGAACGTGGTAATGGGCAAGACACTCAAACCCATGCAGGCACTATTCTTCGCCTCAACCTTGATGGCTCGGTACCACAAGATAATCCATTCAAGACTTCTGAGGCTCGCCCTGAAATATGGAGTTACGGGCACCGTAACCCACAAGGCATGTTTTACGACGAAGCAACAAAACAGCTTTGGTCGATTGAGCATGGCCCTCGTGGTGGTGATGAAATCAACCTGATTAGGAAAGGTGCAAACTACGGCTGGGCAAAAGTCTCTCAGGGTAAAGAGTATTGGGGACCGTTAGACGTTGGAGAAGCGAAAAGCTTACCGAATATGGAAGACCCAAAGTTGGTTTATATTCCGTCTATCGCGCCAAGCAATATGGTGGTGTATCGTGGTGATAAGTACCCAGAGTTGGATGGAAAAATCCTCGCCGGTGCCTTGAAGCTGGCGCACATCAACGTGGTTTCTATTGAGAATGGCAAGCTCACCGAATCAAAAAGATTGATGGAGAATCTTGGCGAGCGAGTCAGGGATATCACCATCAGTCCGGATGGCTATGTCTATTTTTCAACAGATACAGGCAAAATTTTCCGTCTTGAAGAGAAGTAATCAAACACCAACATCATTGAGACTATTTAATTTGTGACGTATCAGTGATTTATTTTCGTACAAGTAACACGTTTGAATCTAAAATTAACAATAACCTTTTGTTTTTAGAAAGATAGCTTGGTTTAAGTCGTACGAGGTCATCATGGTTCCTTTTCCATTAAAACTTGAAAGAGTCAAAGCCGTTATTTTCGACTTAGACAATACACTCGTCAGCTCCGATATGAACTTCAAAGATCTTCGTCAGCAACTAGGCTGTCCACAAAACGAAGATTTATTGGATTTTGTTGATAAGCTTGACCATCCACATCAGAGAGAGCATGCCCATAATGTTATCTTTGATCATGAAATTTCTGATGCTGAGCAATCATCTCCGATGCTGGGTTGCCACGAGCTTTTGGCATACTTACATCAGCATAAAGTTAAAACCGCGATAGTAACGCGCAACTGTTTGATCGCTACGCAGCGTAAGTTGGAACATAACCGAATTGATGTTGAACATGTCCTCACTCGTGAATGCTACCCAGCAAAACCTGATCCTTTATCGCTCCAAGTCCTAGCCAAAGAGTGGCGATTAATGCCAGATGAAGTGCTTTATGTGGGCGATTTCCTTTATGACCTACAAGCCGCATACAACGCCCAAATGCCATCCTGCCTTGTTCACCACAATACGACTGCACAATTCCACGACTCCGCCTCTCTTGCTGTAACAGAGCTGACCGATTTACTCGAACATTTTCAGTCTTTTAAGCACATTCACGACTAACTAGGCACTTTCATAAACAAAAGGAGCACTCGCGTGCTCCTTTGACTTATTCCCGATTTATTTATGCGTCCCCAAGTGAGTGCTCGGGTGATGCGTCGCTTAGCCTTGTAGGTAAGCGTTAAGCATCCACATTAATTTTTCTTGCTCACGGATGTAGTCACCCATCAATGCCGCGGTACCTTCGTCACCTGCTTCACCCGCGTTTTGTAGAATCTCACGCTGTTTTAGAAGTAGAACGCTAAAGCCTTGAACCAGACCTTGTACACACTCCTCACCAGAAGTCGCGTTTTGATGTTCTTTAATTTCACTTTCTTCCAAGTAGTGGCTGAATGCGTGCGCTGGTGTATGACCCAAGGTTAGAATCCGCTCTGCAAGCTCATCGATTTTTGTTTGTAGATCCGTGTAGATCTCTTCAAATTTTACGTGCAGTTCGAAGAATTGCGCACCTTTGATGTTCCAGTGGTAACCGCGAGAGTTCATGTACAACACTTGGTAATGCGCTAGCAGTTGATTTAGCTGTTGAGCTAGTTGTGCTGATTGTTCGCTGTCTAGACCAATTAGGCTTACTTGTTTGTTCATAATCTTGCTCCTAGAAGGATGATACCAATCGTAGTAACGAACGATTCTCTTACCGGGATTGGTATAAAGTTTAAAAATTCTTTTGCAGTATTTGCTGCCGATGGAGTCATATTACGACTCCGGCTCGGTGAAGAGAATTTGGTTTTAGCTATGATTTAAATAGCTAAATCCAATGAGCAAGTAGACGAATATCGGCGTATCATCCAACAAAAAGCCCCAACCCTTTTTGTGTAAAAAGGATTGGGGCTTTTTTACTATTTGGTTAACGTTCAAAAGTCGATGAACAGACGTAAACCTTATCTACACCGTTTTAAAAGTTGCCATCTGTTGATTCAGCTCGGTAACTTGCTCTTTTACTTGCAATGATGTCTCTGATGCACGTTGGCTGTTATTCGAAACCTCATCCACTGATTGAGTAATATCGGACATTAATCCAGTGATCGAATTGGTCGCATGAGATTGCTGCTCTGCCGCTGCCGCAAGTTCTGCCATTTGCTCATTCAAGGAACCTATTTGCTCAGTAGTAACAAGCAAACGAGTTACCGCTTTTTCAATGTGCTCAGCGCCCTGCTCCGCAAGTGATTGACTGTGTTCAATTTCCTCAACCACCGAATTGGTAGAGCGTTGAATCGCATTAATGATGCCGTTGATTTCTGTCGTCGATTGAGTAGTGCGAGTCGCTAACATACGTACTTCGTCCGCCACAACCGCAAAGCCTCGTCCTTGGTCGCCCGCACGCGCCGCTTCTATCGCGGCATTCAATGCCAATAAGTTAGTTTGTTCTGCCAAACCTTCAATTACTTCCGTCACTCGACCAATGGCTTCGCTCTCTTTGCTTAGCTGTGTCACTTGCGTACTCGCGGTTTCAATGCTGCCATGCAAGCTTTCCATGGTGACTTTGTTTTGCTCTAAAGCATCACGACCTTGTTCAATCTCGCCTTTTGAATCAGAAAGCTTCTGCACCGATTGATTGGCTTGATCTAGGGTGTTACGCGCGGCCAAAGCTATTTCATCCAATTGGCTTCCCATTTCAACAATGCTGGTCTGTTGCTGTTCCACATTCGATGAGGTGACTTGCGCCGATTCCAACAAAGCTCCCATACTGGTATCCACTTGATGCGCTTTCTCACTCACCCCGGCCACGATGCTCGCTAACGATTGGTTCATGCGGTTAATCGAATCGGTAAGGTCTGCCAATTCATCTTTCCCAACAACAGTGAGCGAAGGCTGAGAAACGTCCCCTGAAGCGATCGTCTTTGCTCGCTCCGATAAGTTTTTCACTCGGCGACCAATGGTGTTGCCCATGTATTTTGAAATCGCTACTGCGGCAAACAAAACCAACGCTGCCGCAATCAGCATGGTGGTGAGTACGTTCTTGATGGACTGATTAATGCCCTGTCCGCTTTGATCAGCACGACTTTGCTGCGCCAATACGATCGTCTCTAAGCTTTGGTCTAGGGCATCTGCTGCTGGCAACAGTTCGTTCGCCATCAGCAAGTTTGATTCGTTCCATTCTGGTGACTGACGTAATGCAATCACCTGCTCTGCTAAAGGAAAGTACAGTTGCTGCATTTCTTTAAACAGTGACCACAATGATTGGTCGTTATCAGTAAGCCTGTCGAGTTTGCTGTCGATTTCCGCCACAGACTGATTGTGGTACTTAATCAAGTCGTGGTATTTGTCCAGATGATCTTGTTGCCCGTACAACAGGAAATCTCGCAGAGCAGACAATGCATTGGCGAGCGAGGTATAGCTGTCGGCGTAAACTTTAAACAGACGCTTTCTGTCTCCACCAAATGGGTTTCCAGACTCTTCGTTGATTAAGCTTTGAAGCTGATCAAGTGCCACTTCTGCAATGGGTGCCGCTTCGTTAATAAAGAGGTTGTGCGCGGGTAAGTTCTCATCACTGTGGCTGAGCTCAATCAGCTTGTTTAGAGAGGCTTTTACTGCGTCCCACTGGCTTTGAATCGCTTGAAAGTCCTGTTCAGAGATCAAAGCCTGCAACGTTGGAAGCGACTCGTCTGTAGATGCCATGATATTGCGCACGTCCTCACTCAGACGTGCACTCGCCTCTTCATCGCCACCTAACAACATGTAGGCTCGAATAGAAGACAGCGACGCTTGAACGGACTGTTGGATACCGCGACTGGTGTCGACGGTCGGTAGATCAGATTTAAGTAACGAAGAGGCGTATTGCTCTACGGTGGTGACGTTGCGATACGTGAATACCGCTGATGCCATAAAAAGTACGGCTAGCAGCACAAAACTGAGCTGCAACTTCCCTGATATCGTAAGGTTCATCCATAAACTCCTGACAACGATGAGCCTTAAATATAACGATGTTTATAAAAATGTTAAATGCTTGTATCAAAAACAACTTCAGAACAAGGCATTATTTGTGATTGATTGCATTATTTAGGGATAGCAGCTAAATGAAAGGCATCTCTAGTAACTATACCGGATATTAGCAAACACCAAAGTTGCAGGTGTTTCTCCAAATAAGCTGCCGTCCGTACCGTTAAAATGTTGAACTACAGTTAGCAGTTGCCAATTATCACTGAGTGAATAGCTGCTGGATAATCCAGCAAAGTAAGAGCCATCATCATAGTAACTAGCCGATAAGGTGACGCGGTTGAGCGCCGTTAAGTCGAAGCTAGCATCGGCATAAACAGTATGCTCCGTGAAGCTCAAGGTTTTCGCAGAGAGAGGGAGGTTTAGGTAAGTTAATGCGCTGCTCGCTGGCTTTGGTTCAGAAATAAACAACCAAGCACCTCTCACCATCCAGTTACGCACACCACCAAAACTGTAGTCTGATTCCAAACTAGCGACTGTCGTATCCTCAGTAGGCTGACCTTGATGCTTTGTATCAATAGGATCAAACCAGCTTAACTCGCCTCGAAACCCGGCTTGATAGATATCAGTCGCGAACCCTGCTCCAAGAACATAGTCTTGCCGAGATCGACCCGCAATGATTTGATAGTCCCAACCAGAAACGTTGGAGAAATATCGTAGTGACGTGCTGTTTTCTTTAGACTGCTTTGACGGAGAGAAAACGAGATCTAACCCATCGGCAAACCCAAGTTTTTTACTCACCATGACAGCGTCGGTGCCCGCCCGCTCTTCGTAATCAAAGTCGTAAATAGAATAGGCGTTGTAGATGTCGTTTGGGTTCCAAATGGTGTTCATTGACCAATTGACCCGGAACCGCCCTAACCTTGCACTCCAATCTTGGTCACTCCAAGAGACGTAGAGTCGATCCAGTTGGGTATTGAGGATTGCATTATCTTCTCGCCAATTTTTGCTTAGATCAAAATACCCATTATCAAGCGCCACGAGTTCTGCATATCGAGGAATCTCAAGCGCATCGCCCCACAATGCTCTATTCCTGATACCAAGATTTATTCGCCATTCAGGAGAAAAGCGATATTCAACGTTAATCCGGTTATGGAGTAGATGGTCAAGGGTATTACCCTGCTCGTCAGGCATACTATAGGTCGCCATGTATTTCACATAGCCATTGATATCCCATGCTTTTTCAGGCTCCAAACCCGGTATGCTGGCATTAGTTTTAATGCAAATTACCGCAGGACTTAACGCAAAAAAAAGCCGCAATAACTTGGATAGTAAGCTTACGCCTTCTACTCTACCACGCATGGCTCTTCTCTATGGTGTTATCAATGTTGGCAAAATCTCGTGCCAAACGCCCGTCCTCAAATACTATGATTCGATGTGCGCGCTTAATAACTCTAGGATCATGGGTAGAAAAGATAAATGTCGTGCCTTCTTTTTCACTGAGTTGTTCCATGATATCAAGCAGCTCGGCTGTACTTTTTGCATCTAAGTTGGCGGTAGGCTCATCTGCCATTACAAACCTTGGTTTTGGTGCCAATGCTCTTGCAACCGCAACTCTCTGTTGTTGGCCTCCAGACATTTTACTCGGACGTTTATGCATCTGCTGTGATAATCCAACCTGTTGCAGTAGCGCGCTGGCGCGTTCACGACATTCCCTTTCTGTTTTCCCTTGCAATTGCATAACAAACTCGACGTTTTCAAGAGCTGTCAGTACGGGGAGCAGACTATAATCTTGGAAGATAAAGCCAATGTTATCGCGTCGATAAGCGATCAACTCTTTTTCTGACATATCAGAGATTAAGCATCCATCAATTTCCACGCGTCCTGATGTAGGAGAATCGATCCCGCCCAACATGTTTAGTAGGGTCGTTTTCCCTGAACCAGAAGGTCCCATAATAGCGACAAACTCACCTTGCTTGATCTCCAAATCTACGCTCTGAACCGCATGTACCGGGAAGTCACTCTTTGGGTTGTACGTCTTGGATAAGCCTTCCAATTTAATCGTCATTACGTTTTCTCCGCCATGGCATCCGCAGGTCGATGCTTGAGAATTTGCCTTGCTGGATACAAAGCCGCAAATAAGCTCGCGACAAAAATAGCCACAATAATCAATTGATATTCATAAAACGACACTCTTGGATAAAGCAAGGTATCGACGCCATAAGCACCTAACCCATCAGCAAGTGCGCCAAGCGATAAGCCAGTAATACTCAGTATTTTCAACATGACTGCGCTTCCTAATAACCCTAGCGCGCAACCACTCAAACCAAGGAATAGCGTTTCCAAAATAATCAGTGTGCGAATTTTATGCTGCTGCATGCCAACCGCCATTAACACCCCAAACTCTCTCGTTCTTTCAAAAACTGACATCAGCATGATGTTGATGATTCCGAGAGTCATGGCAAGTACGAAAACGACCAACATAATTTGGTTAGAGATATCCATTGAGCTCATCATTGTTGCGAGTAAAGGCTGTATTTCTTGCCATTTTCTCACGATCAATTGTTCACGGTTGGCTTGTGGCAATATTGATAACGTAAATGCCTCTGCACTTTCTAGCTGTTCAGTCTCGTTGGAGTTCAACAAAACGCCAATTTCATGCGCACCCGACAAGCCTGCGATTGTTTCGAGATCGACTTTACGGACGTAGACATTACCGTCATCAAACGTGGTGGATGGCGTTTTAAAAATACCTCGAACGCGAAAAGCTGCGCCAGATACATCACCCTTGATGTCAGATAATGTTAAAACCACTTTCGATCCAACACGCAGCTTCAACCGATTTGCGGTTTTTTGCGAAACAAGAATGGGGTTTCTTCCCACTTCGTTTAACCATTCTCCGTCTATCACATGGCTTGTAAGCGGTGTGATACTTTGCTCTTGTTCAATATTGATGCCATTGATCCGAACGCCTCTCGTACTACGCGCAGAAGCAATCATGCCATCAGCAAGAAATCGCGCCGATACCGCTTTAACATCTTGATGTGCAGCCAAAGCGGCCGTTATCGTTTGATAATTCGTTATTGTGTCACTAAGGTCAGGATTATTAAGGTAGGATTTCTGATGCACTTGTAGATGACTGGTTTGCCACGCAATCGCGTTTTTGATCATGCTGTCGACCAAACCGTTCATGAATCCAATCATGGCAACAACGCCCATTAAGCCGAACACCATCGCTCCCAGCATAATGGAAGTTCTGAGCTTGTTCCGCCATAAATTACGCCACGCCAATTTAATCAACATGCGCGCCTCCTTTTAGCCCACTAGCAATGGGCAAGCGAAGAAGTCTAGCCATCGGATACATCAGACATAACGATAAAATAACGAGAACGACAAGAATTTGATCCATTAACAAATACGGGTCTAGCGAAACAGGTACGATTGGTTCAAAGCCACTCTCCAGCATCACTTGTGCAGCATCGCCTGTAATCTCAATCGGATTGATATAGAAATACGCAAGCACAGGCGCGCTGATCAAGACACCGAGCACAAGACCAATAACGGAGATAAACATCGATTCAATGGCGACGAGCCCCATCAGCTTGCTGCGCAACATACCCGTCGCGAGCATCACCGCAAATTCACGCTGGCGCTCTAACGTCATCATCAAAATCGTGGCAAACAGGCCAAAACCAACAATGCCGTACAAGATATAGATCAAAAAGATCCCACCCGCTTTGTCCAAGGCTATCTGTTGAGAAAGTTCTGGCGACAGCTCCTGCCAGCTTTTTACTGCGACGCCATTCCCGTAGTGGCGCTTTAGTTGTTTAACAATGTCAGGCAACACGCGTAAACTTTGAGTGTTAAGGACCCATGCGGTGACTTGGTTATCAAGCGAATACAACGCTTGTGCGGTATCAAGAGGCATGTAGACCAACTGAGAATCTAACTGCTGCAAAGGAAAGTGCAAAATACCGGACACCTGATACAGTCCAGCCGCCGTTTGACCACGATAACCCGAACCATACAACACCAGTTCATCACCAACGTTCAAATGAAGGTAGTTTGCCAAACCCTCACCAACAAGCACCGAGTTTTGTCCAGATGCAATAAAGCGCCCTTGTACGATTTTGTCACTAATGCTGGAGTAGCTATCTTCAGCGTCAGGCTCAACGCCGAGCACCATCACGCCTTTGGATCGTTCGTCTTTGGCGGCAAGCGCAAATGACTCAATTCTCGGCAGAACGATGTCGATATCAGGGTTGTTTTTAGCAGATGCAATGAACGCTGGCGTTTGTGGAAGGACATCATCAATGCTGGAGGAGTCCCCAAAATCGGGATGTTGTAGCTGAATTAATCCCGTATAGAACTTCGCAGCGTTTTTAATATTTGAGGAGTAACTTCCTTCTTGGAACGCTCGAGTCAGTAAGGAGAGAAACAGAACAAGAGCTAACGCAGAAGCGGTTAACAATGTCCGCCGTTTTTGCCGCCATAGATTTCGCCATGCGAGCTTGATGAGCATCCGATTCTCACCTCTTATCTAAACCAAAATCCACCCTAATCTCGCAGAGCCTTCATTTGCTGCTGGGAGAAAAAGTCATCATCGATATCAAAATCAAATTGCGCTTCGTGCGTAATCAAAACCGTTTTATTTCTTGGTTTATCTATCGGCTGCATCTCCATGCGAGTCGCAACGTCTCGCCCACCCAACGTTTGCACATCGTAAGTCGTCAAAACATTTACCAGTTCATCAAATTCATCGTAAAACTCGACTTTGCGCTGTAAAAAGCTCGTTTGAGAGATCCACAGTCTGACTTTGCTCCAAACCACTGGGGCGTCAGGCTTGGCAAGTGCATCAATTACCCAAACTTTGTCACCATCAAAGGTTTCACTTTGAAGCAGTTGATGTTGATAATCGACAACAATAGAAGATTGGTTAATTAAATCATCATTCGTGAAGTCTGATCCCATCCAAGACTGACTGAGCATGGATGGCGCAATTTTAATCACTCGCTCGATACTCGGCACCCAATTCCACATTTCTCTATGACGTTTTAACGAGGCGCTACCTTTATCTTTCGCCGGAGCAGTCACCAAGACCAAAGATAATTCCGTACCTTTCGTCCAACTCTTCATAGTCATTGAACGTGACCAGTCAGGGCGAACAATTTTCATGGTGGCTTCGCTATAACTGGATTTTCCGCGCATCGCTTGATCAGACTTTTGGACTATATCAAAAGCGCTCTCAGCGTAAGAAAAAGAAGAGAGAAGTACACAAGCGATAACACAAAACGTTTTATACATACCTTCCCTCCGTACCGACACGACCTAGAATTTGAAGCGAAACGGGTATAATAATTTTAAATTCAATTGAGTATAGCAAGTGAGGATTTAGAAATAGCGATTGGTGACTCAAAAATACTAAGGGACTTGACGAAGCTCAGGTTGAACCTGGCTGTCTGTTATGACTTGAAACACCGAGCGATTTTTACCTTCAGACTTACCTTGATACATCAGTTGATCAGCGTCTTGTAAATTCACGATGTGAGTAAATTCAGGGTAGTATGCGCAGCCTAAGCTAATGCTCAAATGAATCGCTTGCCCGCCAAGGATAATAGGTTGTTCGTACACGGCTTTGCAGAGCATTTGAGCAAAGTTGCGCGCCTCTCGCTCAGAGAGCGATGCCGTCACGAGTGCGAACTCTTCTCCGCCAATTCTCGCTAATGTCATACGTTCATCAGTCATTGATTTTGCTGTTTCAGCCACGGCCACTATCGCTCTATCTCCGACAAGATGACCGTATTGGTCATTAATTGATTTAAAATCATCAATATCAAATACCATTACCGTCAAGCTTCGCTGCAAGTGATTCAAGAGCGCCAATTGTTCAATCAAGTGTCTACGGTTGTAGAGTTTTGTTAGGGAATCCGTTAACGTCATCTCCAGCAATTGCTGGTTAGCAATCGTCAATTGTCTTGTGCGCAGCGCAACCATGCGTTTGAGTGCGAAGATATGATACAGCGTCGCGACCGCCATAACGAAAATCGCAATAGGTAGGAGATAAAGAGGATAGACCGTTTTCACCACACTCCAGCGATTGAGGATCCTTTCTCGATCTGTATCGATAACTTTTTCAAACGCTCGAGAGACATCCAAAATGGAAGCAGAACTATGCAACCCTGCTGCAATCCGAAGGTCTTTACTATATAAATTTATTACAGGAACAAACATGCCTGCTCCCGGCATAGTTGCCATATAAAAGTTAGCCACTTGAAGGTCCGCGACAAAATACAGCACCTTCTTATCGACAGCAGCCTGTATCATCGTGTCGTTATTGATGTATTCCGCGATAGGCGCATTAGGATAATTCATCTTAATAAACTCAGACTCGTAACTTCCTTTAACGACACCAATTGGCAACGTCATTTCACCAGCTAAAACACTTTTGACATCAATCGAAAGCACGTCTTGATTGACATATAATTTAGTTTGAATGGGCATGATAACTGCGCCAAAATCCAAGTAATCGGCTCTTTCCGATGAGTAAACTAATCCCGCGTGAAAGTCAGCACGCCCCTCTTTTACGGCCTGTAAAGAAGCCTCCCAATCAAGAAGCAGAAACTGAACATCAATTTGGTTGTCCGCCGCATACGCTTTCCAGAAGTCGATCAAAATGCCTTTGGGTTCACCGTCTGGGCTAAGGTAAGAGAATGGCTTCCAAGCTTTGGAGTTAGAAACAATTAAAGAATGAGACTCTGACTTGTGCGCATACGTCATCGGGCAAATAGACAGCCATAGTAGTAACAAAGAAGCACACGCTTTTGTACACTTGCAACCATAAGTACCATAACTCGTCGATGACATACCTACTTCTCACCAGTCTTTTTAAACCATAATCTCGGCTGTTTTGTCTGATCTAAAGATATAGCAGAGCGGTGTCGGACAGGAAGTGGCTCCTATTGATATGAATCTAACTTAGTAGGTTTTAGTACTTATTTGGTACTTTTCAGCGTCTAGTTTTAAGAAGAAAGCTAGCCAGTATAAGGTGAGGTAAGAGTGATTTAACTAACACTAACCCATTGAATTTGAATAGTTTGATAAAAACCAGCTTCAATAAAAAAGCCCTATTCAAAATCCACATCGGGGAGAACTTTGAATAGGGCTCTTTGCCTCTATGCTTCATTTTCCGACTGAAGCTGCCTTTACCTTTTTTCGCTTTTACGACTCGTGTTCTGAACAATTGACTGGTGACAACCGCTTTTAACGCATTGTCCTTGATTTCACCTCTGCCGAAATCGGTCTCGTGTTGTAACTCATTCGGCTGAGGACTGGTTTTAGGTTTTGCCATAAATCCTCCTTAATGGTCGAACCAGATTGGACAATAATTATATAAATAAGTCAAATTTATAGATTTAGTTGAATTTTATGCTGAAAAACTTCACATCACCGTCATTTATTTGAAATTTAATCAAAAACATGCTGGTTAAATAGTGACTAAATACAAATATTTGTCCATAAAGCACTAATATATGTTGACTCTTCGTGGAATTAACCTAGACTCAAACACGGCTAGAAAGAAAGTTCTTTGTTTTCACATTTCGTTGGATTACTTGTAACCCGTCGTCCTGTGGTACGCAATAGCAATTTATTTTTCCACGCTATAAGCGCCGTTGAGGCGAAAGATTACATTATTTAGATATTTAGGAAATAGACATGTCTAACACAGCTACTGGCACAGTTAAGTGGTTCAACGAAACTAAAGGCTTCGGTTTCATTCAACAAGAAAACGGTCCTGACGTATTTGCTCACTTCTCTGCAATCACTGGTGACGGCTTCCGTACTCTAGTTGAAGGCCAGAAAGTAGAATTTGTTATCTCTCAAGGTCAAAAAGGCCCTCAAGCAGAGCAAATCAAAGTACTTTAATTCTTAAAGAATTTGATACGATAGCCAGCTTTTAAAGCTGGCTATTTTTTTGTCTATAACTTATTTTTGCCAACAAAAACGATATAAATCCATGGCTCTTAAACCAACTATTTATAAATTTCGTATCGCCATTTCCGATATGAATAACGACTATTACGATTCTAAAAATCTAACTATCGCCCTTCACCCTTCAGAAAAACCTCAACGAATGCTGGCTCGTGTTTTAGCTTACTGCTTAAACGCTCAAAGTAATTTAGAGTTTACGAAAGGGCTTTCTACAATTGAAGAGCCTGATTTATGGCATGTTGGCGATGATCAAAGCATTACTCACTGGATTGAAATTGGCGAACCAGAACCAGAAAGAATCAAGAAAGCCTCTCGCCTAGCAAAGCATGTGAAAGTTTACACTTATAACACTAAAGCGACGGTATGGTGGGATAAAATGTCAGGAAAGTTCTCAATGCTTCCCGTCAATGTAGAAAGCTTTGACTACGACGCTATCGACTTGATTTGTCAGCACCTTGACCGAGGCACTAGCCTTTCTGTTATGATTACCGGCAGCTCTATTTTTGTTGATATCAACGATCAACACGTCGAAGTAACGGTGAAGGAACTAAAAAGCCATGACGTCTCTTAGTGAACTGAGTCAAGAGATGGGATTCAAAGAAATTCCCTTCGTTAAAGAACATAAAGCGGCAAAGCGACGTTGGTTAAAAGAACAGTCACAACTGTTTACAAAAGTTTGTGAGAACAAACCCGCCACGGCGCCTACTCTTCACCTGCTTGGTCTTTTGACTAAGTCGCATATTGAAGCCAGCGCTAACTATGAGCAACATGCGCATTCTGCCCAGCAAATGCAGCAAGTGCTGACTGACTCCTTGGGTGATGAGCACGCGGATAAGTTCACTAACCAGTCCGCTGAAGACCTTATCTTGATAACCCACCTTTGGCTTTATACTCAAGGCTATTTGAATATGGACTTTAGCTTGGCGCACGATCATGCCGAGCAAACTCAGAATACATTGCAACACGAGCTTGTTGTAAAACGCATGGATGTTGATGCATTCAGAACCGAACTGATGCAAAGCTTTTATCTAGGTAGAGAAGCCAGTCCAGCTTCGACTAGCGGTTTTTGGGGCAGGTTAAAACGCTTATTTTCCGCATAAAATACATGGTTTTATCCATTTCAAACAACTGATAGACTTCACGCTCAATGCAACAAGCATCATTATTGCATTTTTAAAGGACAATTACCCAATGAACATCAAGGGATCATTATGAAGTTTATCCGTTGGATTTTAGGCAAGGTTATCTTATTGCTGAACGCCGTGTTCTCACCTCGTGGTATTAAACGCAGTGCAGAAGAACAACAACGTATTGATGAAAAAGCAAAGCAATACGCACTTTACCAATTTGAAGCTTGCCCTTTTTGCGTAAAAGTCCGCCGTGCAATGAAGCGTCAATCAGTGAATATTGAGCTACGTGATGCAAAAAATAACCCGACTCATCGAGCTGAACTAGAGCAAGGTGGTGGACGAATTAAAGTCCCTTGCCTGCGTATCGAAAAAGATGGCGAAACACAGTGGCTATACGAGTCATCTGACATCGTCGCTTACGTTGAAAAAGAATTTGCCTAAGTTCCCCCTATGAACATTGGCGGATGTAAAAGAGGCACCATACAGGTGCCTCTTTTCTATTCAGTCTAGCTGCTTGCTCGTTGCTATTCCTAGCCTTTGGGTTCACTCTTCTTGCTCATTCCCAGACGGAAACGCCAGTAAACACATAAGGGCTTAGTGCAAACAACACGACGTAGTTTATCGACCAACCATCGCCTTACTCATCAACGATCAGCGTTAGCTCTACGCGTCGATTACAAGCTTTGCCACTGGCTGTCGAATTACTGCACTGCGGCACATACTCGCCAAAACCTCTAGAAAACACGCGTTGACGAGGAATACTCGTCGCCAGCAGTTGCTTTTCCACTTCACGAGCTCGCTTTTCTGACAACGTGTCATTAAAGCTGGCAGCTCCCGTGCTATCGGCATGGCCATCGATCACGACATCCACATCCGTTCTTCCTGCTAGATAGTGACCAATGTTTCGAATCCAGTGTTGAGATTGCGCTGATAACTGAGCAGAGCCAGTTTGAAAATGCACTTGCTCTTTCAAACGTATCATTAAGTGACCGCCACTGAGTGTCTCATGAGGAATATTGTGCCTGTTCAGAAACATTTCCAGAGAGGTCACATTTTGCGACTTTTTTACTGATGCCCTCTCAGTCTGATACGTGCGAGGTGAAGAAGCCACACTGGAGGCACTCGGATAGCCCCACTCAGGATGTCTCAGCTCGGTGTTTGTTTTAGGAGCTGTATCTAAAATGTTCCCGCCAGGAACCATGTCTTGATCAAGGCTACTGCACCCAGTCAGAATGCCGCAAACAATTAAAAACCACTGCTTCATACCATTACCAACGTAGAAAAACTCTTGCCCATTGTGTCGACAAAACACGCCGAATCTTTAGCGCTTTTATCCACCGATTGGTTTGTATATGCAGCGTTCATGCCACTGGAATCAATATCAAGTCTCTCTCAAATAAAAAGCGATGCCAAAATACCTCCCTGCAGCCTACACATCAGGAAAAGTCTGTTACCAATCGTCTCACTTTATTGTTATTTAATGGTTTTAGTCACTATCGTTAACCGATAAACTAACGCAAATTTCTTACTTAGAGCATTATTATGTTAAAAACCATATCTAAAGGCTTTGCTGTGATTGCCGCCATGATGGCTTTGTCGGCATGCGATAGCGGCAACACTCAGCCTCAGCAAGGCAAGCAATACGAAGTTTTGCCTGTATCTCTTCAAGAATATGATTTGGCGCCATTGACAGAAGCTTTTGCCCTAACTTGCGGCCACTGCCGTTCAATGGAAGAGTTTGTCCCTCAAATTGAATCATTGACCGAGCAAAGCGTTGAAAAAATGCATGTAACTTTCAATGAGAGTGCACAAGTAAGCGCCATCATCTTCTACACTGCAGTCATGCAACTAGAGTCGACACCTGACAAAGCATTTATGGCGGATCTTTTTGCTGCCGTACAAATGGGTCCTGATGCGACTGCTGAGGAACGTCAAATCGCCGTAGAGAAAGCCTTTGAGTCTCGCAACCTTATCAGCCCTTACCATTTAGATGAAGCACAGCAAAAAACGCTGTTTGAGTACATCACTAAGGCAGAAGCGATCACAACTCGCGGCCAAATTAACTCCGTTCCAGCCTTTATCGTTAATGGAAAATACCAAGTCATTACTGGTGGTCATGACAGCGTCGAAGCCATGGCAGAAACCATTAACTATTTGCTAAAACAACCTAAATAGACAAGGAGCTTACGTGTCTAAATTTTTGTTTCCTCTCATTATTTTCATTCTGGCGGGCTTTTTCATTTACCGTACTTGGACAAACCATAAAGTAGCGGATGAAAACTTTGCGAAAGGCCAAGCATTCTTGCTCGAGAATGCGAAGAAAGAAGGCGTCATTACAACAGAAAGTGGTCTTCAATATATTGTTCTTGAAAAAGGCGAAGGTGAGGTTCACCCAACCGCGACAAGCAAAGTCAAAGTGCACTACCACGGTACGTTGATTGATGGCACTGTGTTTGATAGCTCCGTTAATCGCGGTGAGCCAATTTCGTTTGGTCTTAACCAAGTCATTAAAGGCTGGCAAGAAGGCCTACAATACATGGTCGAAGGTGAAAAAATCCGCCTTTTCGTACCAAGCACGCTCGGTTATGGCAAAAGTGGCTCAGGCCCAATTCCACCAGCAAGTGTTTTGATCTTTGATGTTGAATTGTTAGAGATTCAATAATTCTAGAAACTTTGCATTAAAGCCAAACTATCAAAACCAAAAGCGCCGCGAACCACGCGGCGTTTTCTGTTTAAAGAGAGGCTACAAGCCAATATAGTGATCCGAAAGCAATACAATGAACAACGCAAAAAGGTGATAGATAGAAAATTTAAACGTCTCCATCGCGGTATTGGGCTCTGGCGCGTATTTTAGCTTCCATGCATGGTACATAAAGCCAGCGTTAAGTAGTAACGAGGCAAAAAGATAAACAACGCCGACCATTCCAACCAACACCGGCAGCACACAAACCAACGTCAACAATACTGTATACAACAGAATGGAAGTTTTGGTGTACTCGATACCATGTGTCACTGGCAACATTGGAATATCCACCTTACGATAGTCCTCTACGCGATGAATTGCGAGTGCCCAAAAGTGTGGTGGCGTCCAGATAAAAATGATCATCACAAGCAGCCAAGCATTCGCATGCAAGTGCCCTGTTACGGCAGTCCAACCGAGAAGAGGTGGCATCGCACCCGCAATACCTGCAATTACGATATTTTGCGGAGTAGCGCGTTTGAGGTACATGGTGTACACCATCGCATAGCCGAGTAAACTCATCAAAGTCAGCCATGCCGTCAGTGGGTTAACCAGCGCATACAAAAGAACAAATCCTATGACGCCTAAAGCCGTCGAAAAGGTTATCACCGATAACGGCTTAGCTTCACCCGATGGCAACGGACGTTTGTGTGTGCGAGCCATTCTCGCGTCAATGCGGCGGTCAATCAGGTGATTAAACGCTGCCGCGGAGCCTGCCATCAAACCAATGCCTGTTAGGCCAACCGCCGCCTGCAACCAAGGAAACTCAGTAACAGGCGCTAAACTCATCCCGACAACGGCCGTCACCAGCATTAATGCGACTACTTTAGGCTTCGTTAACTTCAAATAAACGGAACTTAGTCGCTTTCGCTCATTTAACGACAGTGCGATTTCTTTACTCATAGCGAACTCCTTTCGCGGTGTAACTCCAAGCTTTTTTGCCCTGCCACAAATAAAACTGACTCACACAAACAAGACTTAACATAATGGCGGCACCCAAGTTATGTGCCACGGCAACATAAATAGGAAGTTGGAATACGACATTGCTCACGCCCAACATAATTTGACACGCTAAAGTGAGTAGTAACCATCCTCCAATGCGCTGTGAATGATGGGAATCTTGCCTCATGAGCATAATGCTATAAGCCAATACGACAGTGGCGGTGACCATCGCACCGAGGCGATGCGTAACATGTATGGTCATTCTTGCGGGATACTCCAATACACCAAACTCGTAATTCTCGAATCCGGTTTGCCAGAAAGAAAACGCCTCTTTCCATGAGAGATGACTCATCCAATCTCCCTCACAAATAGGCAGTGAGGTGCACATGAGCGCGGCATAGTTTGACGAAGTCCACCCTCCTAGCAGCACCTGCATAAAAACAACCAGAAAAACCAATAGTGAGAAGCCTCGCAGCGAGCTGGAAGATGGAGAGAAATAGAGATTATTTTGCGCTTTTAACTGGCAGTAAAAAATCGCCTGCAGAACCAGTAAAGTAAAGCCACCAAGCAGATGAAGCATTACGATAACTGGCATTAATTTGAGCGTCACGGTCCACATCCCCAAAAGTGCTTGCCCGACCACCAGTACACTGAGCAGCATCGGAATAGTAGGATTCACGCGCTCAGACCTCATTGATATCACTGTCATAGCAAAAATGACCAGACCCAGCGTTCCCGCAAAATAGCGATGAATCATTTCAAGCCATGCTTTCTCATGCTCGACAGCCCGTTCAGGGAAATTAAGATTGGCACGTATTACGTCTTCTTCTTGATGAGGCACACCAAGGTGCCCATAGCAGCCGGGCCAATCAGGGCAACCTAACCCTGCATCAGAAAGGCGAGTATACGCGCCTAACATGATCACCACGAAAGTTAGGAGCAAACTGAATTTAACCAACTGAATTAACTTCATATACGCCCCTTTCTAACCAACTCGTGACAATTTTAAGAGCTTGCGTAAATCCGCCAACATACCTTTGTTGAACGAGACTAAATCTTCATTCGGTTTTGGCGAGTAAGACATCACCAATTGCCCCAGAGGATCAACGATTAACATTTGTCCAGGTTTCACTTTGGCGGTAACCGATTGATTCATTTGCATTGTCGTCATCGATACATCTACGGTACCGGACAACTCTGTCTGCCAAAGCACCGGCACCACACGCTCTTGATATTTTCCTAAAGCGACATGGCTTTGCTGAAGCAGGTAAAGCTGCAGCCTGCATTGTTCTGTGCACTCATTAGGTAAAACATAAGCGAGTTGCCACCTGTGCTCCTTGAGCGGTGACTCTTGACCAAGTAGCTCTAACGTTGTGTATGGTTCAACTAACACACCTCTATTGGTCACACCGCTTTGATACCACCCTTGGGTGAGAATGACCTTAGCGATGACGGCAGGAAGCGCAAACGTACACACCAACGCAATCAACATTAGCCGCCCTTTGGTTACTTTAGATGTCATGCTTCACCTCCATATGACGCAATTTTCTTTGCCAACGAACAAAAACAATTAAGGTCAATAATAAGAAAACGCCCGCCATCGAAAACCACTGAATCGAATAACCGAAATGCTTGGCGCTGTTGAGCGGCAATGGGTTCCAAGGAAAGTCGTAAGGCCAATTTTTTAGATTGTCTGGCTGCAAGACTGCGGGCATAAGTTCAATATTAAGTAGCTGATTCAGTTGCGCGATATTCAGGTTCTGCACACGAATGGCATCGCCAACTTCTGGCATTAATTCAGAGCTCAGTGGGTTAGCAGATTTTCTGTACAGACGTCCCGTGATAAAGCTCGACACTTCGAGTGTTGTGACGGTTGGTAATATTGAACGATCTGCTATTCCCTCCACAAAACCAAGCTCTAATAATGCATAGGTTCCTAGTTCATCACTCATAGAGACAATCTGAAATGCTAAATAGCCCACATTGCCCTGATGCGTTTGGTTATCCAGTAAAATCACGGGAAACGCCTGAGGAACAACATTAGCTTCCACTTTTTTCCCGAGAATGCTGCCTTCTCTCCAATCGTTTTCTTCAAGAACTTCGCCTAATGTTTGGTACGCACTATCCGCTCGCGCAAGAATGGCTTGTTCCAAAGCCTGTTTCTCTTGCCCTCTCTCAAGCTGCCAAAAACCCAGTTTGACCAAAAGAGAAAACACAACCACAGTTAAACCAACTGCAACCCAAAACCGTTTCGATAGCCATAATTGTCTTGATAACAACAACGATGAAACCGGAGGTGCTATGTCCACCGTATTTCTATTCAAACTGACGCTTGTCCTTTTGCTGCTTTTCATTATCTTCAACCTCGCAAAAGCGCTTATCGAAATGGTTCGTGAAGACCCAGATAATCCCGAAAAAAGAGACAAACCTATGAGTCATTACTTAGGCCGTCGAGTCATGTTCTCCGTTTTAGTAGTTATCCTTCTACTTATTGCGCTCAGTTCAGGCTGGCTGGCTCCGAATCCCCGTCCTTACTAATCGCCCAATGCACCTACAGCACGTACACAAACACAAATAGACATAACCAAACCACATCCACAAAGTGCCAATACCAACTACCTGCTTGGAAGGCAAAATGGTTCTTTGGTGAAAAATGATCTTTAGCGATTCGGAGCAATAATACGATTAAGAAAATCGTCCCAAGACAAACGTGCAAACCGTGAAAACCAGTCAGTATAAAGAAGGTGTTTCCGTAGATACCAGATTGCAACGTGAGCCCCATTTCTTGATAAGCATGAGCATACTCGACCGCTTGGTAATATAGGAAAAAGCCCGCAAGCACGATGGTGATTTCCAACCAAACAATCAGTGCCGTTCTTTTGTCTTTTTCAAGGCTTATGTGCGCCATATGTAGCGTAATCGACGACAATAGCAGCAAAACAGTATTAGTAAGGGGAATGCCCTGCCACGGCATAGCTTGTGTTGTTTCTCCACCCGGAGTAAGTGTGAGTGGCCACATCGCTTCGAAGGTTGGCCACAAAACCTCGTTGGTCATGAAGTTGTTATCTGCCCCACCTAACCAAGGCACAGAAATCATCCTGGCGTAAAATAACGCACCAAAAAAGGCACCAAAAAACATCACTTCAGAGAAGATGAACCAGCTCATCCCTTGGCGAAAAGAACGAGTAATTTGTGAGCTGTACTTTCCACTCAGTGACTCAGTAATCACATTACTAAACCAGCCCGCCAACATGTAAAGCAAGAACAGAAAACCTACCGCTAGCACAATGCTACCAATGGTTCCCACAGCCCCTTCACTTTGTGTCCCCTGAACGGTCATTCCTGCACCAACGGCAACTAAAAATAGAGCAAACGCACCGATGATCGGCCAGCTACTTTGAGCGGGAACATAATATGTTCCTGGCTTGTTACTCATAATTTCTCTCCTTACTGACCAGCCTTGGTCTGTATCTCTCTCCTTGAGTGGCTAAGAACCTGTAGGAGGGGGAAGTTTATAGAGTGTGTAAGACAGCGTTAACGTGTGTATCGACTCCGGTAAGTCCGGTTCGATATAAAAAATCAACGGCATTTGAGCTTGTTGTTTGCCATCCAAAGGCTGTTGGTTAAAACAAAAGCACTCAATCTTATTGAAATAAGCGGCACCATTCCCGGGAGAAACAGAGGGAACGGCTTGCCCTACCAACTTCTGCCCGCTTTCATTAAATGCAAGGTATTCGGTTTGCACGACTTCTCCGGGATGAACGTCCATCGAAATCACTTTGGGTTTAAACTCCCAAGGCATATCGGGGCTTACATGCGCCATAAACTCCACGCGAATAGTTCGACTCATATCTGGCTGCATACCAGTTGGTTGAATGGCGGCCACTTCACTTGTTTTTCCATTGATACCCAGTGCGTCGCACATTACGTCATACAATGGGACAAGTGCGTAGCCAAACCCAAACATCAAAAGGGTCGCTAAAAGCAACTTCACAGTGAGCTTTTTGTTTGATGGATTCGGTTTCATCTCACTCACCCCGTTCGTTTCTAATCAACTTTAGGCGGCGTAGTAAACGTATGATGGGGCGCCGGGCTTGGCACTGTCCATTCTAAGCCTTCCGCACGTTCCCACGGTTTTGCAGCGGCCTTTTCACCGCCACGAATACACTTAATCACCACCCATAAAAAGATTAATTGTGACAACCCAAACGCAAATCCACCAATGGAGACGATTTGATTGACATCAGCAAACTGAATAGCGTAATCCGGGATACGTCTTGGCATACCCGCTAAACCTAGAAAGTGCATCGGGAAAAACAAAACATTAACTGAAATAATCGAGCACCAGAAATGCCACAAACTCAGTTTGTGGTCGTACATATTGCCTGTCCACTTAGGTAGCCAATAGTACGCAGCCGCCATAATCGAGAATACAGCACCAGATACCAACACATAGTGGAAATGCGCAACCACGAAGTAAGTGTCATGATATTGGAAATCCGCCGGCACAATCGCCAGCATCAACCCTGAGAAACCGCCAATCGTAAAGAGCACAATAAAGGCAATGGCAAACAACATTGGCGTTTCAAATGTCAGAGCCCCACGCCACATGGTGGCGACCCAGTTAAAGACTTTCACCCCTGTTGGTACCGCAATCAGCATGGTGCAATACATAAAGAAAAGCTCTGCAAAAACTGGCATCCCCGTTGTAAACATGTGATGCGCCCACACAAGAAAAGACAGCAACGCAATGCTGCACGTCGCGTAAACCATCGAATGATAACCAAACAGCTTCTTGCCACTGAAAGCAGGAAGGATGGCAGAAATGATGCCAAACGACGGTAAAATCATGATGTACACTTCTGGGTGACCAAAGAACCAAAAGATGTGTTGGAACATCACCGGGTCGCCGCCACCAGCTGCATCAAAGAAGCTAGTCCCGAAATATTTGTCAGTAAGAACCATCGTCACCGCACCCGCTAATACCGGCATAACCGCGATCAACAAGAAAGCGGTGATTAACCAAGTCCAAACAAACATTGGTAACTTGAACCAAGTCATTCCCGGAGCTCGCATATTTACTATCGTCACGATAACGTTTATCGCGCCCATGATGGAGCTGATACCCATGATGTGAACAGAGAATACAAACAGCGCGGTGCTATCTGGGCCATAAGTCGTGGACAACGGAGCATAGAACGTCCAGCCAAAATCGGGGCCGCCGCCAGGTAAAAACAACGAGCTCAATAAAATAAGAAATGCAAAAGGTAGAATCCAAAAGCTCAAGTTGTTCATGCGAGGTAGCGCCATATCTGGAGCCCCGATCATCATTGGAATCATCCAGTTAGCAAGGCCCGTAAATGCTGGCATCACAGCACCAAACACCATCACCAAACCGTGTACCGTAGTCATTTGATTAAAAAACTGTGGATCAACCAGCTGAAGTCCAGGCTGGAATAGTTCGGCACGAATGACCATCGCCATCGCACCACCAGTCAGAAACATCGCGAAACTAAACCAAAGGTACAGGGTGCCAATGTCTTTATGGTTTGTGGAATACAGCCAACGAGCAATACCTTGGGGAGCATGATGATCGTGGCCATCATCAATCGCAATGGTACTGTTTGCACTGGCTTCCGCTGGAGCAGACTTCACTGCCTTATCTGTTGGCTTACTCATATTTCCTCCTTAGCACTGCCTTGTGCCTTAAAGGCATTCACATCGGATGCTTGCACCCTATCACCAGTGTCGTTGCCCCATGCGTTTCGCTGGTATGTGATGACCGCAGCAATTTCTTTGTCACTTAACTGGTTCGAAAAAGACTGCATTGCAGTGCCCGGACGGCCATTCACAATCACATCAATGTGCTCTGAAATTGGGCCTGTTGCGATAGGGCTGCCCTTAATCGCGGGAAATGCACCCGGAATCCCCTCACCATTAGCCTGATGGCACACAGCACAACGCGCCGTGTATATCGATTCGCCCTGCGACATCAACTCACCCATGGATAAGTCTTGAGAGAGCTCCTCTTGTGCCGCCGCTTTTTGAAGTGCGATTTCTTCCTTCTTACTCGCTAACCATTCATCAAACTTTTCTTCTTCCATCGCATGCACCACCACCGGCATGAACCCGTGTGCACGACCACATAGCTCCGCACATTGACCGCGATATACGCCTGGCTCATCAATTCTTGTCCATGCTTCATTAATAAAACCAGGGATGGTGTCTTTCTTGACAGCAAAATCCGGCACCCACCATGAGTGAATGACATCATCAGAAGTCATCAAAAAACGCACTTTGCGATTCACAGGCAACACCAAAGGGTTGTCTACTTCCAATAGATAATGCGCGCCTTTTGTCTCGATACCATCAATTTGCTTTTGGCTGGTAGCAAGCAAACTGAAGAACTCAACATCTTCACCAAAATAGCTGTAATGCCATTTCCATTGCGAGCCTGTGATCTTGACCGTGATATCTGATTGGCTTGTGTCTTCCATTGCGACTAAAGTTTTCGTTGCGGGAATCGCCATGGCGACAAGAATGATGATAGGTATGACTGTCCAAATAATTTCCACTTTTGTACTTTCGTGGAAATGTGCGGCAACTGCTCCTTTTGACTTGCGATGACGAAAGATGGAATAGAACATGACGCCAAATACAATCAAAGCAATTACGCAGCAGATATAGAAAATCAGCATATGTAATTCATACACTTGCCCACTTATCGCTGTGACCCCTTTGGTCATGTTGTAGTCACTTTCCTTTGACCAACTGAAAGAGGAGAATGTGATTAAAATCACATTCAGTGATAAGGCTAGAGTAGTCGTTAATCTTTTCAAAAGATCTCTCCTCTGCTCAGCCGCTACGCTTGCGCGAGCTTCCTTGCGTCCCGATGCAAATATCGAACAACTTTACGAAAAATCACAAAAACTACGATTTCGACACGGTTTGTTATATTTATGTTAAAAGGCTAGTTATAGTTCCAAGGTTCTTCAAGAAATTAAATATGATTAAATTTTGTTCGGATAAGAAAAATTAATTCGGTTTATCGATTGCCCTCTTTGAAATGTAATTGAGAACCATTTACATTAATTTAAAAGAAAACATTGAGATACTTACAAAACGAAGTGTCCAAGAAAGTAGGCGCCCCCTACTAAGGAATGATTGATATGACAGCACTAATTACTCAATGGCTAGAACGAGACCCTGATCCTAAGACTCGCGAAGAGCTACAACACCTCGTCGATACAAATAATGAACAAGAGCTTACTGATCGCTTTGGATCGCGCCTTGCCTTTGGTACAGCAGGGTTACGCGGCAAAGTGGGCGCAGGTCCAAACCGAATGAACCGTTTGGTGATCCAAGAGACAGCCACTGGCCTAGGAAACTATTTGCTAGAGCAAGTCAAAGATGCCACAAGTCGTGGTGTCGTTATTGGCTACGACGGTCGTCCTGATTCGAAACAATTCGCGCATGATACCGCTTCCGTACTGACTGCCCTTGGCATCAAGGTTTACCTAACGTATGACGTTGCAGCAACCCCAATTGTTGCATTTGGTGTCCGTACATTGAATGCTGCGGCCGCTGTTGTTGTTACCGCTAGCCACAATCCACCAGAGTACAATGGCTTTAAAGTATATTGGGAGAATGGCGCACAAATCATTCCTCCACACGACTCTGGAATCGCAGCGAAAATTGATGACGCAACAACGAAGCCATTACCTTTAATGTCTCTCGATGATGCAAAACAGTACGGTTTGTTAGTTTGGTTGGAAGACGACTACTACCAAACTTACCGTAAAACGATGAACGAAAACGCGCTGCTTACTCCTGACAACAACACCGATATTTCTATCGCTTACACTGCGATGCATGGCGTTGGCGCGAATATGGCGGAAACGCTCCTCGCAGACGCTGGCTTCAAAAAAGTGGCAAGTGTTAAGGAACAGCGCGAACCTGATGGTAGCTTCCCAACCGTCAACTTCCCAAACCCTGAAGAAGCGGGAGCAATGGATATGGTGATGGCGTTAGGTAAGTCCGTAGATGCTGATATCGCTTGTGCCAACGATCCAGATGCCGACCGTTTTGCAGTGGCGGTCAAACGCCCAGATGGCGAATACCAAATGTTAACCGGCGACCAAGTGGGTTCACTGTTTGGCGATTACTTGCTAGAACAGCAACCTAACGCTCTGGTTGGCAACACCATCGTATCATCAAGAATGCTGAGTAGCATTGCCAAAGCGCATGGCGCCCAATACTACCAAACGTTAACAGGCTTCAAATGGCTCACTAACGTTGCCATGGAGCAAGAGACAGAAGCCAATCCATTCTTGTTTGCTTATGAAGAAGCGCTCGGTTATACCGTGGGTAACAAAGTGTGGGATAAAGATGGTTTATCTGCAATCGTCGCATTTGCTCAGCTAACAGGTAAACTTAAAGCTCAAGGCAAAACACTATGGGATAAACTGGAAGAACTGTACCGCGAGCACGGTTTCTACTTTAACGCGCAGCGCAGCATCGCTCTCGACCCGAACTCTCCACCAATCGGCGACAAACTCCGAGCAAATCCACCAACAGAGATTGCTGGTAAAAAAGTTGCAGTAACCGAAGATCTAAAAACATCGGTTCGCATGTTTGACGACGGCTCTGAAGAATCCATTGACTTACCAGCAAGTGACGTATTGATTTATCACCTAGAAGATCAATCTCGCGTGATTGTTCGCCCTTCGGGTACTGAGCCAAAACTAAAATGTTACTACGAAGTCATCAACCTCTTCCCTGCGGATATGAGCTACGCGCAAGCACAGCAAGCGGCAGAGGCGAAGATGAACGAACTTATTGACGCGCATCAGACAAGTTTGTAAGTCAAAGAGAAGTAGAGACACCTGATACAATAAGAGGCGCAAATTCGCGCCTCTTTTTTGATTTTTTACTAGAGCAATACAAGTTAAATGCGATTTATCTCTAGCCTACAATTTCTTTTTGCAGAAAGTACTTGTGGATGCCCTCTGCAGGATAGCCTGAGTACTGCCCTACTTTCTCAAAACCTAATTTGAGATAGAACTCAAGAGCTTGAAAGCTGTAGGTATCCAAATAAACATGGGTAACCCCGTGAGGCTTTACTTTGTCTTCTAGCATTGACATTAACTGGCTACCGAGACCAGATGTCCGACTTTCAGCATCTACCCACAAAAACTCAACAAACACCGTGTTTTTAAACATTTCGCCAGTCA
This sequence comes from Vibrio diabolicus, assembly GCF_011801455.1. Taxonomy (NCBI): domain Bacteria; kingdom Pseudomonadati; phylum Pseudomonadota; class Gammaproteobacteria; order Vibrionales; family Vibrionaceae; genus Vibrio; species Vibrio diabolicus. The sequence continues at coordinate 1,303,853 of NZ_CP042452.1, forward strand.
GACCACCCATGGTCTTGCCATTCTCATCTTTAGCAAAACAGCCCACAGCATGCACTTCCCCTTCAGGCAAATGCATCCGGTTATAAGATCGAATACCTTGACGAACAGAATCAAGGTCTGTTTGATCTGGATTTAAACAAAATTCAAGCTTCATACATCCTCTCCTTAGGAAACACCAATATCCTAAAACAAAAAGCCAGCAATTGCTGGCTTTCTGATGGAATATGATAACTTTATAAGGCGAAACTGCTCAGCATCCACAACGCGAGAATAACGAACACTAAACCCATTAGTTTATGTTGATAAGTGCGGAATTTTTCGTTCTCGATCAGCCCCTTACCCAATGTGCCTGCCAGCGCAACAAGCAATAAATTGAATGATAAGCCAAGGACGTTTAACAATAACCCTAGTGCTAGCATCTGCTCACCAGAAGACGCTGTGATATTACTTGAGACAAACTGCGGCAAAAACATCACAAAAAATACCAACGCTTTAGGGTTAAGCAAATTACTCATCAAGGCACGTTGATAATAAGTCGATGCCATTTTGTTTTGATTATCAAGTTCTGGAGCCGCTGATGCCTCAGCTCGTAAGCAGTCCCAGCCCATTTTTAGCAAGTAAGCGCCACCTAATAGATGAAGGACTTTAAGGGCGATTGGGCTCATTGCAATCAGGGTAGATACGCCCATTGCAGCAAGCAAAGTAAGAATAACACCAGACGTCGCATTGCCTAAGCTAGCAAAAAGACCGACCTTCTTACCGTAACTCATACTAGAGCTCGCGATCAGCAACATATCGGGCCCTGGTAACAGCAACAAAGCCACTACTGCGGTGAGATAAACAGGAAGTACAGATAAATCAATCATGATGGAACCGCTTTTTCTACAACAAAGCGGCGAATGTTATACCAACAAAATAACAACAGCCAGCCCAAAATCACCAAGATGATTCAGAAAATAAAAATCATAGTTCGCTAGATTGCAAAATAACAATCAATTCGCCTATTTATAAAAATCGAATAGCAATTTTGTACAAAAATAAGCACGATGGATCCGTTACACTTCTAAGATGACTTTCTTGAGCAGACCGGATAAAGATGAAAGAAAAGAATAAGGAAATCGCTACCTTCAAGATAGCTCAAGAGCTCGGCGGTTTAGAACTTCTCGATGCAAAGTATGAGAAGCAGAATTTCTCACGCCATAGTCACGAGGGTTACACTATTGGCGTCATCGAGAAGGGAGCACAGCAGTTCTTTCGAACAGGCGGAAATCATATCGCGCCACAGGACAGCATCATCCTTGTAAATGCAGATGAAGTACACAACGGGCATTCGGCCTCAGAAGGCGGTTGGGAATACAAAGCAATGTACCCCGTACCACAGCAGTTTCAGACCTTGGGGCAAGAGCTTGGTTCACCAAATGTAGCTCTGCCCTATTTTCCTCAACCTGTGGTTTACGATCCTGAGCTGGCTAGTCAGTTGCGATTGGTGTTTGAAACGCTAGAAAAATCAGACAACCGACTACTACGAGAAACTTTGATTTACGGCACGTTGATCAAACTAGCCAGCAAACACAGCACCCACCGGGCACCGCTCAAAGAATCAACCAGAGCTCAGCGACAAATACAGTTGGTCAAAGAGTTTTTGGAAGACTTCCCGCAAACGGACGTCTCGCTAGAAGAGCTCGCAAAACTGGCTGGGTTAAGCCCTTTTCATTTGCTAAGAGAGTTTCAAAAACAGTTTGGCTTCCCTCCCCATGCTTATCAAATTCAGCAACGTTTACGTATGGCGAAGAAGCTACTAAAAATGGGACAAAAAATTTCAGATGTGGCACAAGAATGTGGCTTCCATGATCAAAGCCATCTGCATCGACACTTTAAAAAAGCCATGGGCGTCACTCCCGGCCAATACGTCCGTCACAGCTAAAGCAGCAATATTGTACAAGGCGTTATGCGACTACCGAGCTATCTTGGTAGCCTGATTTAGGAATAACTAAGAAGAAACTATGGACCATACTTTGCCGTTACAAGAAGAATCAAAAGCCACGCTATTTTGGCAAGGCACACTTGCGATGATGCCACTGAGTATCGCGGTGTTACCTTGGGGTTTGCTCGCAGGCTCATTCGCGATTGATACTGGGCTTCACCCTTTGGAAGGACAAGCACTATCCGCCATTCTGTTCGCAGGTTCCGCGCAGCTCGTCGCGATGGGGATGATTAAATCGGGGGCAGGCCTAGTAACCATGTTACTAACAACGTTTTTTATCACCTCTCGACACTTCCTCTACAGTGTATCGATGCGCAGTAAAATTGCACCACTTCCTCTTAAATGGCGGTTATCACTCGGATTCTTACTCACTGATGAGCTGTTTGCGATTGTAGGTCATCATTCCGATAAACAATTTAATCGCTGGTATGCGCTTGGGGCTGGTTTGAGTTTTTACCTGTTTTGGAATATCGCGACATTGACGGGCATTATTGCGGGAAGCCTGATCCCTGAACTGAACGAAATGGGATTGGAATTTGCTGTGGCCGCGACTTTTATCGCAATTGTAGTTCCGACTATTAAAAATATGGCGGTGCTCGCGAGTGTTGTCGTGGCATTAGTGAGCTCGGTCGCCCTAACCTATTACCAAGTGGAAGGAAGTTTGATGATTTCGAGCATTTTAGCCATGCTTACAGGCTACTTTGTGGAACAAGTACAGGAGAAACACTAATGATCATGTTGTCTATTTTACTGATGACGGGACTTGTTTTCACCAGCCGCTACTTGTTTTTAGAACCCAAGCTACCACTGCGATTAGGGACACGTACACAAAAAGTGCTCAACTACGCCAGCCCTGCGGTACTCACTGCGATCTGGGCGCCTATCGTTTTCATTCCCGATGGAGCACTCAGCGTGAATGTGCACAACCCATTTTTATTGGCTGCCTTGCTGGCTGCGTTAATCGCGTACTTTACTAAAAATGTTCTTTTAACGACGGTGATCAGCATGGTGGTATTTCTCGTTCTGCGAATTTGGCTTTAATTCGCCACCCACTCAATCTCCAACAAGGTGACATCACCACACTTTAATCGTCCAAGGAAGATGTCACCTTGATGCACCTCACCAACTCCTTTTGGTGTGCCGGTCATTACCACATCGCCATCTTGAAGTGTTGTGTAACTCGTTAATTCATCCAAAATGGTTAGCGGCGGATAGAGCATCTGGTTAACGTGACCTTTTTGTACACGAACGCAGTTAATCAAGAGCTCTAGGTTAAGATCATTAATATCAATGTTATCCAAAGAGACAAATCGACTAAACACTGCGGAGCCATCAAACGCTTTAGCACGCTCCCAGGGCAACCCTTGTTGTTTAAGTGAAGACTGCAAACCGCGCTTGGTCAGATCCAATCCCAAACCGACCGCTGAATAACGTCCATCTTTGATCAGAAAACAGATTTCAGCCTCGTAATGAAGAGGCTCTTGATGAAATGAACGCAGAGTCGTCGATACGGAAGTCGCGGGTTTATTAAATACCACCATTTGCTCAGGTATCGCATTATCAAGCTCATGAATATGTTCAACGTAATTTCGCCCAACACAAAGCACTTTACCCACTTCTACTTTCTTTTCTTCAACTTGAATAACGCTCATCGCTCTTCCCTGCAAAACAAAAACCTCATCATAATCTAACCTATTGACTTAACGACACTAAATCCCATCCTCTAGTGTGAAAAATAAGACATTCACCCCGTTTTGAGTTTTGTATCATCTAATTGAAACATCACGGTATTTACAAAACAAATAGACAAAAAAGCCAGCACGAGGCTGGCTTTAAATCAATAAGGGTGAATGATTGTTCTCGCTAAATCCTATTATAGGTAGTAACGAGCACCTATCGCCCATTTGTCATCAGTTTCACGACCATGGTCATCATTTAGGTCAAACTGGTAACCCGCGTAACCAACAAATTTAGGCGTGAAGTTGTACTCTGCCTGCAGTGCCATTTCCTCACGAGCGGTTTCTGTTTTAGAATTTTTGAACTCTTTACCTTCAACCATCTCGTAGTTAACGCTCAAGTTTAAGCTGTTCGCTAGAGCGTATGCGATGATCGCTTCGTACGCATCACTTTCCGCCAAACGGTCGCCATTTACACTGAAGTTCATATTTTCATTTGAACCATATACCGCGGCAAGGAACAGACCTTGACCGTAAGCGCCGTAAGATGCAGACACAACATGTGATTCCGCGGTGTGTTTACCTGTGTAAGCAGGGTGTTGGAAGTCACCACCGTTGTATGAGTAGCCAATTTTCGCGCCCATGATTGCGTAAGAAAGCGCAACTTGCATGCGGTCATCGTATTTAAGACCACCAGTGATAGTACCTGCGTCGTTACGCGTGTATTCATCATTTGCGCCTTGCCATCCAAGACCAACGTTAATTGCACCTGCTTCGCCTAAATCAAAGCCATTTCGATAAGACAGCATTTTATCCGCACGACCAGTGCCTAGGTTTCCGTGATCGTCGTAAATGAAGTCATTCGCAAACGCAATTGGCATATCCGCGATGCCTGCTACATCATAGTAAGGTGACCATTGCGTACCACCTACTGCACGACCGTAAACCTCATGTGTTAAACCTAAGTAACCTAGACGAGTTTTAAACGACTCTTCACCGCCATCTAAGTAGTTTAGAGCCCATTCACCACGTGCGTCTGCGGTGAAGCCATTGCCTAAATCTTGTGTCGCAGAGATATTGATACGAGGAGAGTTAGTACCAACATCCGTGTCACCTTGCTCTGAACCATTTAAGTTAACAGAAACGTGGCCGCCCATCGAAAATGTTGTGCCATCGTTATTATAAAGTTCCACTGCCACTGCTTGAGTGCCGAAAGTTGCTGCTGCGATTGCCGCTGCTAATAATTTTTTATTCATTTCTAAATCCATTACTTATTAGTTGGTTAGTCAGTTTTAGACCCAGCTCTGATTCACTTTCGTAAAACGAAATGATGAACACAGAAAGGAATACAAAGGCCCTCTGGGGCATCTTTTCCGCCAGAATGGATTTACCTTTGTGTAACAACTGCCGACACTTTATTTGATTAGTTCCTGATAACCGAGTGAAAAATTCTCAGCAAAAAACTAAAAAGCAAACGTTTACTTATCCGAAAAAAAATCCAGGCGTAAAAACCTTACAAAAAGAAATGCTTTAACGAGATAGTGCTCACAAATACTTGATGAACCCCAACTTTTGAAAATAACTTTCCCGTCAAAATGAAATATTTACTTACATTTTGGAACAAAAATAGGTTCAGGAACTTTTTTGAAAAAAGCACGGTCTCCAATAGAAGGCAGAAAAACCTCAAAAAAGATAAAACCTTTCTTTTTATAAGAGATATAAGAAGGGGCACTTATTCTCGCCAGCAATAAAAGTGCAATCAAATCATAACTTAACAGAAATCTATCTTTCATTTTCAGCGTTTACCTTAGCGTCATCAACACATCGGGCAAGAAAGCCCATCGATTACAACTAGGGTAATAAGAAAATGAAAAAGGCAGCACTAACTACTGCAATTCTTACAGCATTGGTATCAGCACCATCATTCGCAGCAACAGTATACAAAAACGACGGTACTGAATTAAAAGTTGGCGGCCGCGTTGAGTTCCGTGGTGACTTCATCGGTTCAGGTGGTGCTGAAGTTGAAGGCTCAATGGAAGATAAAAGCCGCGCTCGTCTTAATCTAAAAGGTAAAACGGACATCGGCAATGGCCTTTCTGCATTCGGTGTTTACGAAGCCGAACAAAAAACGGGCAAGAGTGAATTCAAAAACCGCTACATGTATGCGGGTGTCGACTCTGATATCGGTGCTTTCTCTGTAGGTCGTCAAGACATGGCTGCAGTCATCATCTCTGACATGACGGATATCACTGAGTTCTCTGGTGTTCAGCAAGTTATCGATTCCTCTTCTGATAAGCAAGACAGCGTTTTCGCATACCGTGGTGCGTTTGATGCGCTACAACTGCAAGCAACCTACCAAGCAAACTCTAGTGATAACGAAGATAAATACGGCATCTCTGGAATGTACTCACTGCCAATGGGCCTAGACCTCGGTCTTGCATATTCTGGTGGCGACGTAGATAAAGACAACTCTGAAGATCAAATTCTAGGTGGTATCGCTTACTCGATGGATAACCTTTACCTAGCAGGTACTTACTCTCAAGGTTCATTGACTGACGCTGAAGACTTTACGGCTTACGAGCTAGTCGCAAGCTACAAAGTAGCGAGCAAAGTGACACTTGCTGCGCTATACACAGCTCAAGAGAATGATCCAGACAACGGTTCAAAGTACGACACCGTTGAAGGTATCGAGCTTGTTGGTTACTACAAACTAAACAGCAACTTCCGTACTTACCTGTCTTACTACATCAACCAACTTGATGAAGCAAAAGATGCAACAACAGGTCTAGTAACAGAAGGCGAAGATACACTGCGCCTAGGCGTACGTTACGATTTCTAATTCACTCTTGTCCTAAGAGCGAGTCCACTTGGCCAGCATGCTTGCTGGCCATTTTTTGTGTAACCCAACATAACTCAATAAGTTTTCACACTATCCAAACGTCGCTCTGCAATGAAAAACGAGCGTAGTGACTCCTGCCTCTGCCCTCTTTTAATGCGATTTGTCACTAAGTTAGTGCATTTCTCCTAATAGCCAACCGAACTAAAATAAAAAAGACAATTAAAATCAAATAGATAAAAACTGGCACGCGTTCTGCAATACCAATTATGCAAATGCATGGCAGCGTTTGTGCTTCTCGTTCTTTGTACCTGTTATAACAGGCACGTCCTTTGAATTGGTAATGTCGCCTCCCTCTGGGAGGCATTTTTTTATTGGCGCGAAAAACAATAGGACGTATGATCCCGCCACCTCTATCAAACTGGAATTTTTCAATTGAATCATCATCCTGTTCAAGGTGCGTCCTGGATGCTAACAGCTGGCTTGGCATTCGCCATAGTGAACAGCTTCGCCCAAATTGCTAGCATCAACTTTGGTGTCTCTTCCACCACATTCGCATTATTCCAATACGCTATTGCCTTATTTGTCATTCTGCCCTATCTGCGTACACTTGGAATTAGACGCTCACTAAGAACCCAACACTTTGGTTGGCATACCTTCCGTATTTTTCTCTCTGTTATCGGGATTCAGCTTTGGCTTTGGGCACTCGCTTATCCAGTTCCGATTTGGCAAGGCATTGCGCTGCTGATGACCTCTCCATTATTTGCAACGGTTGGATCTGGCTTGTTACTCAAAGAGAAAGTAGGTACTGCACGCTGGTTAGCGACATTAACAGGGTTCGTTGGTGCTATGATCATTCTTGAGCCGTGGGCAGATTCATTTACATGGGCGACCCTGCTTCCTGTTGGCGCCGCATTTTTCTGGGCAGCGTATTCTCTGATGGTAAAGAAAATGTCGGTCAACGATCCGCCCTCAACCATGGTTGTCTATTTATTACTGCTGATAACGCCGTTTAATATCTTATTGGCAATACCGACATTTACTATGCCAAATACCTGGACGATATGGGGCGTACTTTTAGCCGCAGGCGCGCTTACTGCACTCGCTCAATGGGCTATCGTTAAAGCGTACGCAATTGCAGACGCCTCGTTTGTGCAACCATTTGATCACGCAAAACTGCCTTTGAATGTCGTTGCTGGCTGGTTGGTGTTTGGCTGGGTACCACCTGGTCGTTTATGGCTAGGCGCCGCGATTATTATTGCCTCCATTGCGTTTATTACGCACTGGGAATCGAAAAAGACAAAGCTAGTTGAAAGAAAAGTCTAATTTCAAGGTTCTATATTTTCAGGAAAGGAAATGAGGAACACCATATGAGTCAACCAATCAAAATTACACTGTACCGCTGGGCTGGTAGTTGGGGTCCATTCAAAGTCAATATTCCTTGTGGTGAATGTACGTTAACTAAAGATATTTTGACGGATACTTTTAAAAACGAACTCGCTGATGTCCCCGTTGAACTGGAAGTAAAAGATTGGTTATCACATTGGTGGGAACCATTAAAAGCAGGGGCCTGGCATGCACCGATTCTTATTGTCGAAGGAAAAGTGGTCAGCCAAGGAGAAGCGCTAAACCGGGGCGTGCTTGTGCAATCAGTTATCGCTGAATGGGTCAAACGCGATGAGCTAAAAGGCAACATTGTTTATGGTAAAGCCACCTGCCCTTACTGTGTCAAAGCGAAACAACTACTTGACGATGCTGGTGTTCAATACGAGTATCATGACGTGGTTAAAGACAGCGCCGCTTTGTATCGCATGATCCCCGAAGTAAAAGCCATCATTGGAGAAAAAACGCCGGTAACAGTGCCGCAGATCTGGTTGGATGGAAAGTATGTTGGAGGCGCTGACGATTTAGAAAAGTGGTTAGCAGCAAAGGGGCTAGATAAAGTGCCTAATAATGTCGTGGAGATACCAAGCCAATCCGCTTAGCGTTTGATTCAAATGCCATCCGTCTTTGAGTAGTGGTTTACCAATGTTGTTCAATATGTAGGCTGCCACTAAAAACAAGACAGATAAAAGCAAAAAGCCCTGATTCTTCAATCAGGGCTTTTTAAATTATTTCGCCAGTTTTTTCATAACACGAGCAAAAACAGAAGCTTTTTTCTTCTTCGCTTTACCGTAAAGCGCTTTGTGCATCGCGTCTTTTGCAATCATCTGGCCAATATAAGCACCACCAAGTTCGTTACCCATGACCTTCTCCTGAATGTATTGACTTAACTATGTTGTAATTTTACACCACAATTAGATAAAAACAAGACTGGCGTCACATTTATTTTGTAATTAACTTTCAGGTTAGTTCTGATTACTTTTTCGAAACGGGCGCCTATCGCTTAGGTTGCTGGTATGTTTTACCCGCTGCGACGTACGTATCTTTCTGTTTGATTTCAAAGAATGTTTCAAAGAACCACGCAGCAAATTTGATCAAGTGATCGCCTTCATTCATGACGTGCTCCACGTATTCTTGCTCTTCCCCGGACTCGTCTTCTTGAGTGGTAATATGGTAAATACGTTTCTCGCCATCAACTTCTGCAAGACCAAACTGACCCGTTAGGGATTGTGCCGCTTGTGCAACTTCTTCTTCCTCACACGCCTTCAAGACTTCGAGTGCCTTTGGCATGCTTTCTTGCTGAGTAATTTCTTTTACCAGTGTTTCAAATTCGTTTTGTTGCATTCTTTCACCTAACGATTAGAGATCGGATAGTCATTTGGGCAGAAATGTATCCCCAAGCTTGAGAGGAGCATCAGGCATTGCCCTCTTCCTCTCAAACTGAGTCATTCAATATACACAATGATCCTGACTTAATTTAGCAGCGCATTTTAGAAAGCTGCCTCTTTCGTTGCAAGTATATTCAGGTGGAAGTTTCTGCTTGAATCGTCCCTTTGGGTACTTTACGAAATTGACTCAATGCAAGCACACAACAAGAAAGTAACGCAATAAACAAATAAAACACCCCGAGTTGGCTTTGATTCGTGACGCAAGAATCTACCAAGTATCCGCCAAACAACCCGGCTAAACACATTTGAATTGATCCAGATAGCGCAGAAACCGCTCCGGCCTGTTGCTTATGTGGCGACAGCAACAAACTAATTGATACCGGAAACGACATGCCTTGGGCAAAACTTAAACACGTAAATGCCACTAGTAATGAAAATACACTGAAGGGTGTAACCAACAATATGAAGCCAGCAATAGCAACAATCGCGAAACTCATCAGCAAGATTTGCTGAGCTTTGTAACGAGCGTTGATCAAATTAAGCACCAAGCTGCCCGTCAGCAAACCAACTGACGGTATGATCATCAAAGAACCGTAATCTGCCGCCGTTAAGCCTAACTCTTGTTGCATTAAAAATGGATACAAGGAAAGCGTTACCAGAGCCGACAAATAACTAAGCCAGTTGTAGCTCGCACTACCAATCACTTGAGTATTCGTTAACAGGCGCAAATAATTTGCACTCACCTGGCCTACTTTAAATTTTCGCTTCGGGTAAGGCAGCGTTTCTGGCAGCACCAATAAACCAAGCGTAAAAATTGCCATTAAGTAAATCAGCACAAACACAAAGACAGCATGCCAGCTCAGGTGAAAAGCAATCCAACCACCAAACAGCGGAGCAATAATTGGCATCACAGATGCCGTGACTGAAATATAAGATAGCGCTTTGGTTAATTGCATACCGTCATAACTGTCACGCAATACGGAGCGACCAAGCACCGAGGCACTGCCCGCTCCCAAACCTTGAAGTAACCGCCCCGCTTCAAGAGCAATAATGTTGTCCGAAAAGGCGATACAAATAACCGTACCAACTAGGTACACACTTTGGCCCAGAATAAATACTGGTCGACGACCAATCGCATCAGACAATGGGCCATAAAAAAGCTGAGAGATACCGAAACCAACGAGAAATAGTGTGACGAGATTCTGAATCGAATGTTGCGGCAAATTCAAGTCATGACCAATCAATGGTAAAGAAGGAAGATAAATACTAACGCCAACTTGGCCTGTGGCAATGATCATCATCGCTAATAACAATGGTGTTTTACGCAAACGTTCCTCCTACTTTGTGACAGATTGATGGCAAACAGTGTATATTTGATACTCAAAGATGATAATCAGCTAAGTTGGAAAGGAATTAATTCCCAAGGAGACACAATGGACTGGATTCAAAGCGTGAAGAGTTATATTCGTGTGGTCGAAGAAGGTAGCTTTAATGCTGCAGCGCGGAAACTCAATACCACCAGCTCAGCTATCAGTAAACGAGTTCAATGGCTAGAAGATAAAATTGGCGTTCAGCTACTTAAACGCACGACCCGCTCTATTAGCCAAACCGAAGCTGGTGCGCTGTTTTATCAACGAGCAAAAAATCAGTTGGATTCATGGCAATCAGTATTAGATGAAACTCGCTCAGTCAATCAATCACCAGCGGGGTTATTGAAAATTGGCGCGACACTGGCGGTTGGTTCTAAGTTTTTGGTGCATTACCTAGATGATTTTCTTGAGAAATATCCAGACATTACGCTTCAATTAACGACAACGCTACCGGGCCAATTGCCAGAGCTAAGCTTAGACCTGTTTATTAGCCGGGAATTAGAGCAACTTAATTCGCTAAGTTTCAAAGCCACCGCACTTTTCGAACATAAAGCCCAGTTTTACGCCGCGCCTAGTTACCTAAAAAAATATGGCACCCCACAATGCGTTGAGGATCTGACAGAGCATAATGTCCTGATTTGGGGTGAAAAGCCCTCACGAGAAATCAAAACCAATCGAGGCAAACGTATCAGCTTGTCCGGTAACTTTGCCACGACCAACCCAGAAGCGCTGTTTCATGGTGCCAAAAGAGGCATGGGTATTCTGATGACGAATAACGTCATGATCAAAGATGATCTCAAATCCGGAGCTTTAGTGCCTATCTTGCCCGATATCACAGCGGATAAAGCCACTGTATATGCCTACTATCCAAAGCTGGATTATCAGCATACCCGAACTAAGCTGTTCCTCGATTATCTCAAATCGCGATTAGAAGAGGAGAAGCGCGCCTAGCTTAGCGTTTTTATCGCTATACCTTTAAAAGGTTCAAGCATAAAAACATGAAAATAATGATTTGTTCGTTCACAAAATTTGAAAAATTCGCCTTAGTAACCGATAGTTTATTTGATGCATATCAAATAATAATTCTTCGTGTCTCACACGATATGGTAATCACAACGCTAGGTGAAATGCTCAATGGGTCAGGTACAAATCAGTTTCCACAAAATTGATGAAATATTGAAGCTAAACGGCACGGCTCAGCTAAACCGAGTCACGTTAGATATTCATCAACAATTGCAGAGCCATTGCACTTGCGTTGTAGAAGTTGCGCATCTTCAGCATTCGGCTCATACCATCTCCTTCGCTAGCAATGGAAAAATTACAGACAATCTAAGCTACCACCTTTCAGGCACCCCCTGTGAAAAAGTGGCAAAAGACATTGGCGAACATATTTTCTATCAGGACCAAGTTTACAAACGCTTTCCTGAAGATCAGATGTTTCAAGAGGATGGCATTCAGGCTTACATTGGCCTGCCATTGAAGACACAAAATGGCGAGGTTCTGGGAATTTTATTGTCTACGTTTACCCGAAGCATCCACGCTAAGGAAGCGCAAGATATCCTCGACTTCCACCGCTTTTATGCCAATGTCATTATTCACAGCTTACGTGAAAAGTGGGTCAGTGAACGTTCAGATAAGCTTCTTAATCAGCTTAGCTATGAAGTATCGCATGATAACCTAACTGGACTGCTCAACCGTAGCTGTTTAGCTGATACCTTGGAGACATTGACGCAACAGGCCACTCGTCCATTCAGTTTGGCTTACCTAGACATCGATAACTTTAAATCGATCAATGATATCAACGGAAACTACATCGGCGACCAAATCATTAAGTTTACGGCGAACGCCATTCAACAAAGCTTGTCATCGCCAAACAACGCTTTTCGTGTAGCAGGAGATGAATTCGCCTTCATTACTTACGACGAAGATCCTGTCGCCGTGTGTCAGGAAGTACTCGACAAAATTGAAAGCGGCTACAGCGACAAATCTAACCGAATTTCTTTCACTGTTAGTATTGGTATCGCGCGCGCACCAGTACATATGTTGAACAGCGATGAGCTAATTTTGAATGCCAGTCTCGCTCTCAAAGACTGTAAAAAACATCGCGATACACGAATTCAGCATTACGACACACACCTTAGCGCCCTTTATCACCGTAGAACGCAGCTTATTGAAGCTATGCGCATTCAACTTAGCGCTGACATACATGATAGCGAAGAGTTGTATGTCGTTGTTCAGCCAATCGTAGATATCACAAGCGATCGCTGGAATTACTTTGAAATCCTAGCCCGCTGGAACAGCAATGTTTACGGAAACATCTCCCCTGCGGAATTCATTGAAGCTGCCGAACAATCAGGCCTGATTATCGAGTTGGGTGAACGTATTATTGAGCTCGCATGTATCGCAAAACAAGAGCTAGAGGCCAACTTAGGATACAAAGTTAAACTCTCTATCAATTGCTCTGCGTATGAGCTGGTCGACTCTAACCGCTATATTAACCACCTAACTAACATGGTTGAAAAGTATCAGCATGAAGCAAAAGACTTTGTTATAGAGCTCACCGAGACCGTTTTACTCTCGCAAAGTGGCCGTGAACAGATGGTACTTAACTCATTGCGGTACTTAGGTTTTAAGGTCGCGTTGGATGATTTTGGTACTGGCTACTCAAGCTTGAACTATATACACAATTATCCGATTGATAGCATTAAAATCGATGCAACCTTCGTTCAAAACATGCTCTCAAATACAACCTCTGAACAAGTGGTGTTTTTGATAGCACAATTAGCAGAACTGCTTGATGTGGATTTGATTGCCGAAGGCGTAGAAGACGATAGAGCATTACAAAAATTAATTGAAATGGGCTGCCACTACATTCAAGGCTATTTCTACTCTCGCCCACACAGTGTTGATGAAATCGTACACCTGATAAATGAACGTGAAGTGCGGAGCGCCTAAGAGCTCTAAACAAGCGACGGTCATGGAATGTAAATCTAGTTAATGCACAAAGTAAAAGAGACCAAGCTATGCTTAGTCTCTTTTTATTTTTTGAGCGAAGTACTTTGTTACAGCACTGCTTTCTCTTTATCGCGTAATAGCTTATCCATTTCATCTCTGTTCGCGACAAAGGTTGCCATCTCTTTCTTAGGAACAGAGCTCGCCATTGGGATGTTTGCTCGCATAGCGTTAACTGGACGGCCGTATTCAATCAATTCATAGTGAAGGTGTGGCCCTGTCACTCGACCTGTTTTACCGGAAAGACCGATACGCTGGCCTCGAGAAACCTTTTGCCCTTTCTTAACCAGGATCTTACTTAGGTGTAAGTAACGGGTTTTGTATTTGCTGCCGTGCTCAACAACCACGTAGTTACCCGCATAAGGGTGTTTACGAGTCATGATTACTGTACCGTCACCAGTAGAAACGACTGGTGTACCGGTTGGCACGGCAAAGTCAGTACCGTTGTGCGGTGCGACACGCCCCGTTACTGGATGTAAACGATTAGGATTGAAGCCAGAACTGATACGCCAACGGCTACTTACAGGATAACGCTGGAATGCGCGTTGCAAGCTCTCGCCTTTAGCATTGTAGAATTGACCATCGGTATGAAGGTAAGCCGTGATTTCACGTCCGCGATTGTAGATCTTAATCGCCTCAATTTCGTTCTTGCCCGTTGGCACACCATTGATGCTTTGCGAACGACGAACGACTTCAAATCGATCACCTGCACGAAGATCACGCCCAAAGTTGAGCTGTTCTTTGAGTAAGCTCACAACTTGACTCACTTCTGCCGACGTTAGACCTAGTCGACTTGCAGAAGAAGAGAAACTGCCTTGAATAACACCAACCAATGGTTCTTGGCGCCACACGCCAGGAATCGAGATATCGGTAAAGTCATAGCTACCATCACTATTTAGTTGGTAGACCACTTTATCTGCAATAGAAAATTGCAGTTCCATTTTCTCTAACTCACCTGTCGCATCATCACGCCAAAAACGGAGCGTATTGCCCGGCTTTAGTGTATCAAGTGCAAGGTAGTTCAAATCCGTTTCCATTACTTTCATTAACGAGCTGTAACCGAAACCGAGCTGGCTAAAAATAGTGCTTAGGTTGTCACCTGCTTGGATTTGATATTCGAAGTTCGGGGGAGTGACAACTTCGGCAGTTGTCGCATCAAGAATTTTTTCAACGACCTGAGATTCAGGCAGGTTCAATGCGATGGTTTTGGTTAAAGATGACTCTTTGAGAGAGTGAGAAACACCAATCGCAACTAAAACTGGCAAGGAGTATAACAGCAGCGCTCTACGACTTGTCAGATTCGGCAACCGTCTTGTAATTTCATTTGTAGACACGGGAATTACTATCTCCTTTCAAACAAGGCTCATAGCTTATGCATTCCCGTATAAGAAATCACTATGAAATTTCGAGATCTAGCGCAGAAAACACTGAATTTTTACAGAACTCAAAAAAAATTCATCACTGTTGCATATGTAAGTTATTCCCTACACGCTTTAATGTGGATGAATTTAATTGATTTGGCGTATCTGCCATTGCTTGATCGTCACCATGCGCTAAATATGAAAGCGTGATAATGGCATCACTTTCCCATGTAATTTGGGTAAATTTAACGCGGTCACCGACAAAAATACTGTCTAAAAGGACAACTCGGCTCGGCACGGGGTCAAACTTGAACAAGCCAACATAGTTAAACGAACCGCTACCTTGTGTCGTTACAATCATCGGTGCAGCAATCCATGAAACACTCTCAATCTCACGCTGACTAATAAACGCAGTTGGAACGAGTACCTGACCTTTTGTCGCACCTGCATCATAATCGCCTATCAAATAGCCGTTTTCTTTATCCCACTCATCAAGAAAAGTGACCGCTCCCTGCTCTGGTACTTGAATCGTCCATGGGTTGCGTGAAGTAATTCCCAGCGTCTCTTGCACAATAACATTGGTTTCTGCTTCCGATTGAGGGAACTTAGCCATGATCTCTTCATCAGACAAACTAAAGCGATAAACACCCGCGATCACAACCACGACCAATAATACGATCGGAATAAGAAGAATAAGTGGTATCGGCAGGATTCTTTTGTGAGCCATGAAGACTTCCTTGTTTAAAGGTATAAATGAAAAAGCGAGTATAGCATTGTATACCCAAATGATTTCATCCCTTCAAGGGTTTCAAAATTAAACTAAACTGACTGTATCCAAATGATTTTCAAGCCCAGATTTCATAACTGGCCACTGACACTGCTCTCAGTGTTCCAAATTCATTGGTGTATTGGGAAGAATAGGTAATCACGATGACAACAACCATTCATACATGCGAATGCGCCTGCGGTTTAGTTGAGATCCGTTGTAAGGGAGAACCCATCCGTACATCTGTCTGCCATTGTTTTGAATGCCAAAAGCGGACAGGCAGTGTGTTTGGGGTACAGGCTCGCTTTGATAAAGAGCACGTAACCTTAAACGGTGAAGTCACCTGCTATACCCGAATGGGGGATGATGGCAGCGAGGTTCAGTATGAGTTTTGCCCTTCTTGCGGCACGACAATGCGCTTATTGGTCTCTACATTTCCTGAAATCATGATCATTCCCGTCGGTCTTTTTACTGATAAAGAGTTCCACCAACCAACGGTTTCAATCTATGAACAGAGGAAACATGGATGGGTGAGTTTCGAATGTACAATGGAACACATCAGGTAGGGGAAATCCCCCTCTATGTCGTTATCATGGTCAAAGCAAAAGCTCGATAAGTGAGATTTTTTTGAGAATGATCAACCGAGTTTTACTGTAAGGGGTTTCGTAACGCGGTGTGAGCGTTATAATCGGCTCCTAACATTTGGTGGGGTTTTATTGTGATTTCCAGACTTCCTCGTTGGGTGGAATATGGCGCGTTTCTACTTGCCCTTCTCGCGGGCTGCGTCAATGCCGTTGGTCTTCTCGGCTTTCAACATCAAGCGATAACACATCTTTCGGGAACCGTAACTCAGCTAGGGAACAGCTTGCTAACAGGTGTGGATAGCTCCATTCACCTGCTCTTCATCGTATTTAGCTTTTTGATCGGTGCTGCCTTTAGCGGTTTTTTTATTGAGAGCAGTGCGTTAAAACTAGGGCGAAGATATGGTGTTGCACTGTGCATAGAAGGGAGCTTGCTCCTACTCAGTTTGGGCTTTTTGGTGCAAGGGGATTTGTACGGCCAATATCTAGCGTCAGCAGCATGTGGATTACAAAACGCAATGATCACTACATTCAGCGGCGCAGTAGTCAGAACCACACATATGACTGGGATCATCACCGATCTGGGGATTATGATTGGAGAAAGCTTAAGAGGTCGCCAATTTGATCGACGTAAAGCAAAGCTATTCCTATTCATTTTCTTCGGATTCTTGCTTGGCGGTGTCGCAGGAGCCGCACTTTTCGTGGTATATGGATTATATACGCTCGTTTTCCCTGCAATATTGGCTTTCGCTACGGCTCTGATCTACTGGAGTTACCTTTACATGCTTAGTCGCCAACAAAAAGCATAAAATCTCGAACCGATTGAGGCCGAATGCTTCAATCGGTTGTAGATCAACTCTCTCACCACTGCACATCATAATAAACGTTTTATCGTGTTGTAACGCAGCTAAAAAACCTTATAACAGCTAGGGCTAACAGGGCTCCCGGCAAAAAGTTAGTTAGATCAAAGTCACATTTGTTTACCGTTTTATTATTCCAGTCACAATGCGCCCCATAATTCTCTGCGCTGCCCGCGCTCCGTGCTACAATTTTCTAACACAAGCAACATATTCGTATACACTTATACGTTATTTGACCAATTACCCGACAAATCGGCTGAATAACTAGATGTATTTAATGAATAGTATTGCAATGGATGCAGTTTGCGGGTACCCTCCGCAAAACTGTGATTAAATACGGATGTTTAGTGAATATTTATGTCATGGAAATGGCAAGTATTGACTAGTAGTAACACGAGACAACTATGCATAACACCACTAATGCTACTGAAGCTCCTAAGGGCAACTTTTGGATGTTTTTCATCCCTTCCCTAATCGGTCTTCTACTCTTTATGGCTCCGATCTCATACGATGGCGGCCTAACTATCCCTGTTGCGGTTATGGCAAAAGTCATCCCGGCAGTATTAGGCGATACCTTGATCGCTATCGTCACCAGTATCATCGCTTTCATGGCAGTCGCTTCTGTTCTTTGCAAAATTTTCAAGCCTGCAGCGATTTTACGTAATGGATTTTTAAACGGTCTTTTCAATCCATCGCCACTTTGGCTTGTTGTTCGCTTAATCGGCGGTGCAGCCGTATTAATGACATTCTTCCAAGTGGGTCCAAAAGCGATTTGGGAAGAAAACACAGGTGGCCTTGTTCTTACCGGTCTTCTACCAACTTTGTTTGCGGTGTTCATTTTTGCGGGCCTACTCCTTCCGCTTCTTCTGAACTTTGGTCTTCTTGAGCTGTTTGGCGCATTACTGAGTAAAATCATGCGCCCGGTATTCAACCTGCCTGGCCGTAGTGCAATTGACTGTATGGCGTCTTGGTTAGGCGACGGCAGTGTTGGTATCTTGCTAACCAGCAAACAGTACGAAAATAAATTCTATACTCAGCGTGAAGCCGCTGTTGTCGGGACAACGTTCTCAGCAGTATCGATCACGTTTAGCTTAGTGGTTATCGCTCAGGTACAGTTAGAGCATCTGTTCCTACCTTTCTACGGCGCAATCTGTTTAGCAGGTATTGTCGCTGCGGTTATCATTCCTCGCTTACCGCCGCTAAGCCTGAAGAAAGATCGCTACATTGATGGCAGCAACCCAGATAAAGATGCTGACGCCGTACCAGAAGGCCACACCACATTCTCATGGGGTATGGATCTAGCACTTAAGCGCGCGGGTCAGGTAACATCTGTTCAGTCGGTATTTAAAGAGGGCGTACATAACGCAATCGACATGGTGTTTGGTGTACTGCCTGTGGTTATGGGTCTGGGTACCGTGGCATTAGTGATTGCAGAGTACACTCCTGTATTTGAAATTCTAGGTCAGCCATTCATTCCATACCTAGAGCTACTGCAAATTCCAGAAGCTGTCGCCGCATCACAGACTATTGTTGTTGGCTTTGCGGATATGTTTATCCCGGCAATTTTAGCGGCATCAATTGATAATGAAATGACACGTTTTGTTATTGCAGCAATGTCAGTAACTCAGCTTATCTACATGTCAGAAGTTGGCGCCCTACTACTAGGCAGCAAAATTCCAGTAAACATTGTAGAACTGTTCGTTATTTTCATTCTGCGTACGCTAATCACATTACCTGTGATTGCTGGTGTTGCTCATCTGATTTTCTAAAATCAAAGCATCAATCAACAAAGGCTCCGCATTGTCGGGGCCTTTTTTTAGGTCTAAAACTCTATCTACAGCTCTATTCAGATCACTTAATTAGCAAACGCTCATAACTTACAACGAACAGCTCCAATCACGCCCCCTTTTACGACAGTTAAGTCGCTCTCATCTCACCAATAACGCCAACCTGAAACACTATGCTTTACGCAATTCTTTTCATTATTACGCTTTCATTAACAGAGCGCACAAATCTGATCAAACTCACGGTTTTTGTCGTAACTTACCGTTTTGTTTAAATTTGGTTAAAAAAGACAACAAATAGACTCATGTTTTTGACAAAGATGTCGATAAAAAAGATAACCAAACACAATAGGTTTCTCTTGATGCCGAATTCGCCCGTTCAAAAAGAGGTGAAAGCATAGTGAAGCCAACCGGGAGAATCAGAGGAAAGCTCATGAAATTTAGACATAAGGTTGTCACAGCCTCGTCATTTTTGCTGCTAATTACCGTGTCACTACTGTCGACGCAACAAGTTATGACGATCCGCTCCCAAACGCAGGAGCACATTGACTCGAGTGTGAACGAGATATTGACCAGTGTTGGCAATACCGTGCAATCAGAAATGAATGCTAAAAAGGATCTCGCTCGTTCTATTACTGAAGTTATCGAACTTAATCCAAGTTCACACAACTACGTTCAGAACATTCTTGAGCGACCAACACCAAAAGCCAGCTTTCTTGCGATTGGCTTTGGTTATGAAAGCAATGGCTTCGTGATTGAAAATGACGACGGCTGGGAAGCAGGACCAGACTACGATCCGCGTCAACGTCCTTGGTTCATCGCAGCTAAAAACAAAGGCGATTTGGTCGTAACAGACCCATACGTCGATGCGTCTTCAAAAAACGTCATCATCTCTGTTGGTACACCAGTAAAAGAAAACGGCCAGTTCTTAGCTGGTATGTTTTATGACCTTGAGCTAACTACCCTTTCTGACCTCGTCAACCAAGTGAATCTGTTTGACGCTGGTTACTTATTTTTGGTCACCGCTGATGGAACAACTATTGCTCACCCTCAAAGCAAATACAACGGTGAAAAAGTTGGTAGCTACCTACCACAGGTCGATCTTACACAATCAACGCAACACATTGAGATCGATGGCGATCGTTATATGATTAACTTGACTCACATCCCGGGCGAGAACTGGTACGTGGGTTCAGTTATTGATGAAGCTATCGCCTACTCTGCCGTAGGAGAGCTTCGCAACAGCGCTATTATTTATTCAATCATTGCCGTGATTGCTTCTGTTATTGCACTGACTCTGCTCATTCGCACACTCATGCGTCCGCTGGACACTTTAAACAACGCGATTAAAGGTGTTGCGTCTGGGAAAGGCGATCTTACACAGCGCCTTGAAACTGATACTGACCAAGAATTCTCAGAGCTTGCTACAAACTTCAATACGTTCATGGAAAACTTGCAACAGCAAATTATTGAGTCGAAGAGTATTTCTGATCAAATTTTGAATGGCACTCAAATCACCGCTGAGGGTGCAAAAGATTCGGCAGGTGCTATTCAAACTCAGCTACAAGAGCTAGAACAATTAGCCACCGCGATGCACGAAATGTCTGTTACCGCGACTGAAGTTGCCAATAATGCGCAAGGCGCAGCGAGTGCAGCCAAAGAAGCTGATCAAGCAACGGTTGAGGGCTCTTCTGTGGTCGGTGAATCGACACAAACGATCAACATGCTTTCCGATAGCATTGACCTTGCTGTCGAAGAAGTGCAAGTGCTTGAATCTGCAACCGCCAACATCGAAACGATTCTAAAAGTCATCAACGATATTGCGGACCAAACGAACTTACTCGCGCTGAATGCCGCAATCGAGGCCGCACGTGCGGGAGAATCTGGCCGAGGCTTCGCCGTCGTTGCTGATGAAGTTCGTACACTGGCGCAACGAACTCAAGAATCAACAACAGAAATTCGTACTATGATTGAGCAGCTGCAATCTGGCGCATCATCTGTGGCAAATGCTATGCATCAAAGCAAGGGTAGCGCTGTAGAAGCCGTAGAAAAAGCAGACTTGGCAAACAACGCGCTACAACGTATTCGTGATGCGATTCAGCGTATTTCTGATATGAACTTACAAATCGCCTCAGCGGCGGAAGAACAAAGCTTAGTTGCGGAGGAGATCAACAACAATACGGTGAATATTAAAGACCTATCGACTCAAGTCGCCGAATCTGCAAATCGAACTAACGATGCTATGCAGGCACAGCAAGAAGATGTGCATAAACAAGATCAAATATTAAACCGATTTACAGTCTAGTCTTCGCCTAAACAAAAACAGCGAGCCAATGCTCGCTGTTTTTGTTTTTAGACCTCTATCGCAGTGGTATCTAGACTTAGAGCGCCTAGTTTTTAGTGTTGTCGCCACTCGGCTCAAAACTGTTATCACGCTTGCTATGCTGCCTTTCCCACTCTAGTTGAATTCAACATGGATATAGCGGTCATTGGAGCGACGATAGAAACGATCATCCACTTTTAAATAGGTGAAATCTCCAATCTTTATGTAGGTACTATTACGAGGAATTCGGTCGTGGTAGTAGTAACTGCGTCTTGGTCGTCGAGACTCCACATAAATAACGTCACGATGTTTATACTTATGTTTATGTTTATGCTTGTGCTTGCGTTTATGATGATGGTGATGCTCATGATGGTGATCATATCGATGACCATGCCTATGTTTCGGGTCAGCCATCACTTCTGTACTAAACACACCTAAAGACAATATAACGCCAACCATGGCAAAAGATAATTGCTTTGACACAACAGAGCCTCTTATTCATATCAATAGCAACATAATAGGTAGGTGAATCACTGCACATGTCAGTCTTACGCCAAGGAGTTTTACTACAAGGTCAAAGCTTATCGTGATTATCAGAGAAAGGTAAAGTATCACTGATATTGATAACTTTTTAAGTCTTCTGTGTTTGAGTTATAAACACAAAAAAGCCGCCCCTTATACAACGGGCGGCTCAGTTTTTAAATAAGCTAGCGTGATTTTATACTGCTTGGGCAAACAGCAAGAAACAGCCGAATAGGAAGATCATGCTCATTCCCATTACGCCGCCACCAGCTTCATAAATACTGTCATCTTCTACTGGCACTCGACGCACTTTCATTGTCATTGATAATGGGACAAAGACCGCGAGAAACACAAGAATAATCCCCGCGTAGCTAAGAATAGCCAAGAAGTGTTCTGGCGCAAATACAGCACCTAGTAGTGGTAGCACAAAAGTAGTAACAAAAATCACTGGCTTACTTGCTTTCAGTAGGTCTGCATTTTGATCGTATAGCGCCATTGCCACACCTAAGAACGATGTTAACAGTGCTAACCCAGTGAACATGGATAGGATAAACTCCAAACCCTCGTATTGCTGACCTAATACCGAGATCAACTCCGTTACGTTGGAGTATTGAACAAGCTCATGAGGTGGTAGGTTACCGACAACTGCTAACAACCATAATAAGTAACAAACAAGCGGAATAGTTGAACCCACGATAATCATATTACGCAGTTGAGTTTTGCTCGCTTCTTTGTTGTAAGTTACAAGCGATGGGATCACGACCATAAAACCGAAACTGGTGAAAAGCACCGAGCTTGTCTTAATTAGCGCCATCTTATCGTCACTCACGACTTCATCAAGTCCCTCAAACGAGACGCTTGGTGCAAGCGCAAAAAGTGTCAGAATCAGCGCCACGATCATGCCTAGGAACAAACCGCGATTAAGCTTATCTACAACCCCTGTACCTGCCGAAACAATGATACCGACTAAAAGAGTAAAACCGACTTGGCTTGCGATCGTAGATGTTGGCAGCCCAATTGAGGCTGTTACTTTTTGTACGAGATCACCCGCACCAATGATATAAGCCATCAATAGACAAACTAACAGGGCGTAAAGCAAGCTGTTGGTTACCAACTGGCCACCTTTACCTAGCGTTTCGCGAGCAATTGCATTCATGCTCACGCCGCCGCCTACTTTGCAACTGGCCTCAAGAAGGAGCAGCGCAGCGTAAGTCGTCCCAGCCCAGATGAATAACATAAGAAGAGTGCCCCAAAGGAGGCCAAATTGAGCAAGCACCATTGGTATAGCAAGCATACCAGCGCCAAGAGCAGTACCTGCAACAATCAGGGAGCTGCCGACAAGTTTTAGGTTCACGGTTAATACCTCTAAATTCAATCCGTTTATTTCTCGCCAGTTGTGCTACATCCAAAGCACACCCAACAAAACGCTCTACTCAACCAAAATTTGGTTACAAGAGCACTATGTTACAAGAGCCTTGTATGGCTAAGAAAACATGCAGCAAAAGGTGGTTAATTCAATTGCACATGAACACTTGAGAGTCGTTTTGGGCGATGTCATCGTTGATGAAATGCGCACAACTTTGGGTTCGAAGCAAAATTGTTCATCTTAATTCATCAACCCCATTCGTTGTGAATGGATTTGGTTCGAAAAGATTGTAAGGCATAAGCAGGACGATTGAAAAGCAAAAGGTCAATCTTATAGCGATATATTTTAACAACTCTCCTCATTCACCTAAGATGTGTTGTTATTTTCATCACTAATCAGTCTTTTATCGCCTAATGAGAGTAAGAACGTGCTCAACCGCTCAATTTTGGATGGGTGTACAAATTAATTTACAGTTCAAGTAAAGGTGTTAGATTCCAGGGGCGTAGCCTAGATCGGACAATATCGCTATTATTCGCTGCGTACCGACACTGTTCGGTTCACATACCTCTAAACACTGATTTACGGTTCGAAACTATAGGTAAATGAGTGTCCGAATGCTGGGTGTGGTTCCCCAGCATTTGCATCCTTTCTTTTTGGTGTTATCCAAACTGTCTAAATCTAAGCTAGCTTGCCCATTCTATTAATACGCTTTATCTAACGCTCCGATGATATAAGTTAATGCTGAAACGCCCATATCCGCGACCTGCTTCTCAGTCACACTCATATTTTCATACGCAATCTGCAACTCTACCTCACCTATCGATTCTTTATGAAGATAAAGCTCTTTGTAGTTCATCAACCTCTGTTGAGACTGTCGAGTCAGAGCGACAACATTGTCTTTAGTGACACGATGCTGCTCATTAAGCTCGCTAAATAATTGATCTAAAATGCGTTGCATTTTGCGAATTGAAGATTTTGTCTCGATTGATTTGTATGATTGATACTTTTCCATTGAGTTTATAACTGACTAAAATATGTACATTTTTATTAGATAGCTATTCTTATACTGATTGCAAAACAGGTAAATATGAGATGGTTAAACTGGTCCACTTCTTGCTTTATTTAGGTCAAAACTGTCCTTTCAGGAGAGCACATGCAGGTCGATCCTATTATTGAAGCACTGATTGCGAGAAGGAAAGCGAGTGGCCTCTCCCGTGAACAAATGGCAAACATCGCAGGGATGAGCGTGAAAACGTATCAACGGATAGAGCGTGGAGAATCCGACCTGAAACTTTCCCAATATCGCTCCATACTGCGCTCTCTGCATTTGACCGATCTCGACATCGCATTGGATATAAGAGACGTTCAACACGTAACAGCAGATGATCTAATGGCCGTTGCACGCTTGCTGTCTCCTGAAGCTCAGTCCCTACTTGTTCGCCTGTTATCGCTCGTTATTGAACAGCGGAACACAAAAAGCGGCTCATAACCTTATGACTGATTAAGAGCAATAAAATTCCCGCTCGGCCTATAATATTCTCGAATTATGGCCTTCGTTCCCTTTTTCATTGATTCCTCTTTTCACGCTTTATATGACAGTCGCGTTGTCTGTTCTACGCCTCCCCAAAACGAATAAAACCCGCAGCTTGGCGGGTTTTAGGGCTGTATAAGAAAACACTTCGTTTAATGTGTTTGGGATTTTACTTAGTAAAAATCCTTAAACTCTGGAATCCTCGCCTTACCTCTCAGCAATAAGAAGTTCAAGAATCGGCTCGTAGACGTAGTGAGTATCTTCTCTTCTTCCACACCGTGTTTTTCCAGCAAAGCAATCGCCAAATCTAACTTAGAGATCTCTTCACAGAAGTGCGCATCAGATCCGGTACTGAAGTAAACGCCAATCTCTTTGCCCAGCTCGACAATGCGATCACAACGGGAATCACTGCCCTTACGGCTTTTGCCTGTCAAAGATGTATTGTTAACTTCAACCGCAACATTGTGCTCTTTCGCGCAGCGCAGCACCTGTTCCATATCGAATGGGTAATTTGGGTTACCTAAGTGACCAAGAACATCCACTCTGCCGCTTTTAATCGCATTTATTAGAGCGGCAGTATGCTCAGCTTCGGTTGCGGGCTTGAATACGGGTTCATGGAAACTCGCAATCACCCAGTCAAGATGTTGGTCAGAAGACGATGGTAAGTCTATCTCCCCTTTCACATTCAGCGTGTTGGCTTCGACACCACGGAGAATACCTACATCGTGTAAAAAGCGGGGCAAAATTCTTTGATTATTGAAATGCCAGTAGTGAGGGGCTCCTGGCATTTCGGGAGCATGATCGGTGGTACAAAGAAGTTTTAGCCCCTTATTCTTGGCTGCCAATGCGTTCTCTAAAATGGTGCTGTAGGCATGTCCACTGGCAATAGTATGGGTGTGGCTATCAACGACGATATCCATGGTGACCTCCTAAATTGTGGACGAATTATCGAATTTCGAACGAACCGTTTTGATTCAGAAACAGCGTGAGATCTGCTGGAATCGAGTGATTTAAAACCTTATCTACATTTACGGCATCTGAGTTCAAATAAAACTCCAATGCAGCTTCTGGCTCTGTACCACCACGAATCTTACGGTTTACTAAGCGTTCTTGCAAAAACTCAGGCTGTGTATCTACAAAGACGGTAAAATCGGCCAAACGATGCAGTTCATTCCACACCGGTTCATTAAGCAGTAACCAATTCCCCTCAACGACAACCACATTCCGATTTACCAAAATGGCGTCGTCGACTGGATCATGCAAATTGCGGTCGTAGTATGGCCATTTTGTATCTTTCATTTTGAGCTGTTTGAGCTTGTCGATAAGCTCCGTCAGATTAAATGTTTGATAGGACCCCTTAATACTGCGCAGAGGCACGAGCTCGCCATCTCGTTCAATCGTATTGTTGTCGAGGATCTCATTTGGATAGTGGAAACCATCAAACGGCAGCACTTGTAAAGGCTCTTGGCTTTCATCATGTTCAGAGAGATATTCCCAGAACGCAGCAAGGGTTGACTTACCGCTGCCCGGAGGGGCACACAAGAACACCACAATGCGTTCCTGCTTCTCATGATAAAGACGGGTAAATTTTTCGATAAGAGGTTGATGGATTCGCTTTACGTCGGCATCAGGAAAGGTAGCTTCGGTTTCAAAACCACTGACGTTTAAATTCACTTTCATGGTGAACCCTTATTGATTGATCTCCCCTTCGATTCTTTCTATCAACATTTCACACGACAGCTTCAACACTGTTTTGATGAGAGATTCGTATCTCATTTGCGAAAAGGACTCAAACGAAGAGAACTTAAGCTGATTGATCGACTCAAGATAAAAGCTGTCTTGCTGAGAAGAGAGTACCGCTTGGTTTTTGATGAAATCGTAAATCACGTCATCCGCGAATTCGACTTTCTCAGGTTGGCTAACCACGTACTCCAAGACCTGATCGTACAATCCGATATCGGCGTAAGTTTCCAAAGAGATTTTGCCCATCGCAAACATCAGCTTCGATACCACATCGGTCGTCACCAACGGACCATCTTCTTTCAATAGAGGATCCACAGCATACTCCTTCACTAGATCGTCTTGGACGAACACGCTCGGAAGTAATGCTTTTAACTTGAGGTTAATTATTTTGTTAGAAACCTGAAGAAACGCAGTGGCATTTTCGCACTCGTCCAGTTTCTCCAGTAATTCATCTTCACGTGACAACGTATTATGACCTCTCCATTATGTGGCAGCGCAAAGGCTACCACACAAATTCGTTGCAACTAAACCGTTAAGCTCACGTCATAAAACTCAAGTAACGCTTTTTCTGCATGCGCGTTCCACACATAGTTGTTCGCGCACAAAATCGCATCGAGTTCCGCAAAGAACGGGTCTTGGTCTGCCAGCGATAAAAAGTCATCAATCGCCGTCAATGGCAGGTCAATATGTGGGTAAATCAACTTCTTACCGCCCGGAATATCCAACTGATTCAGAATCGTATGGGGTGCAGCTTGTAAGCCACCAACATGGGTTATCATGAAAGATGGGTTGATCTTGCCTTGTGAGGAAAGCTCAATAGATTCCACCATGTCACCCTTTGAACCACCGGACGTCCCTACAATATGGGTTGATTCGTAATGCACGTTGTAGAAGTTAAACGGCACTTTGAAGTTCTTATCCGTTGGGCCAGCAAAGAAGTTGAGGCAGCCATCATTGCCAAGTAGCTCATCGGCTTGTTCTAGCACTTGAGCAACCGCCGCGTAGACCATTACATCGTCATAACCATTGCCACCGTTGAGTGCTTTGAGATACGCGACCGGGTCGTCGATTTGAGCCGTGTTCACGTAGTGCAGTTCTACGCCCTGCTCTTTGGCTTTTGCAACGGGAATGAGGCTTTCAGCTCGGTCTAAACGCGCAGCATCAATGTCAGTAACCACCACCAGCGTTGGCTTTACAGGTCCGTTGATCGCGTAGTCAATCGCACCAATCCCCATTGGGCCAGCACACGCAAGTAGCGCTAATGCTCCGCCCTCTTTGATGCCCATATCGTGCTCATACACGTATTGCGTAGTGTGGTAACTCGCATGGTAAGCACCAATGATGCATGACATTGGTTCAGCCAAAGATGCATCTGCAAAGTAGTCACCGTGGTAAGGCAGCACACAGCCTAAATCGATAGCGATTTTAGGAATGATGGAATACGTCGCGTTGCCGCCAAATGTCTCATAGCTGTAGCCCGCCGAGTAGCCTGTTGGCAAGCCCATGGCAGGTTGCAGAACAAAGTAATCGCCAGCTTTGAATCGGTCTTTTAGACTCTCACCGACTTCAACAATCACACCTGCGTATTCATGACCTGTCATCACTGGCACTTCATCAATGTTTTCAGGAACGCGTTTGTGTTTGCTACCTAACAATGCTGCTTTGTAAGTGGACAGACAAATGCTGTTTGAAATGTTTTTAACCAGAAGTTCGTCGGCTGAAATGTTTGGTAAATCAAAGGTTCTTAATTGAACGTTTTTCTCACCACAGATAACCGCTGCCGTTGTTTGTACCATGATTTCTCTCCTAATTGGGGCGATACCTGCCGCCCCAAACTGCATTGTTAGGCTGGTTGCTCAGTCGCGACCGTTTGTTGCTTAATCTTATCCATCAGCTCGTCAAGCGCTGGGTCGTTGAGGAAGTTCTTGATCGTTACGACTGGTAAACCTGTCGCGTTGACTGCGCGGCTTTCTAAGCTCTCGTGCGTCACGACGATGTCGGCTTCACTCGGGACTTTCTCGATGGCAAAGTTCTTCACTTCAATCTCTATCCCAGCTTGTACTAGCTTGCGTTTGAAGGTCGAAGCGCCCATTGCACTAGAGCCCATACCCGCATCACATGCGAATGCGACAAGTGAAATTGGTTTGCTTAGTTCTTGCGTCGTCGCAGCTGCAACTGGCTTAACTGCGCCTTCCGCTTTCATCTCTTTCATGTCAGAAACTGACTTCTCAAACTCGCTTTCTTTTTCTTCTGATTTGCTCACTTTCAGAATCGCACTTGCTACCAAGAAAGAGACAATCGTTGCACTTGTCACACCTGCGATGGTCGCAATGAAGCTACCTTTCGGAGTAAGAGCAAGGTAAGAGAAGATAGAGCCTGGACTTGGACCCGCGACCAAGCCTGCATCGAATAGGTTGAAGGTTGCGATGCCTGTCGCCGCACCAGCAATCATTGCCACAATCATGATTGGTTTCATGAGTACGTATGGGAAGTACAGCTCATGAATACCACCAAAGAAGTGAATGATAATGGCACTTGGCGCAGAGCGTTTGGACAAACCCTGACCAAATTTCGCGTAAGCCAGTAGCATACCAAGACCTGGGCCTGGGTTAGACGCCACCATAAAGAAGATGGACTTGCCCGTTTCTGCGGCCGCTTGCAGGCCTAGTGGGTAATAAATACCTTGGTCAATGGCGTTGTTCAGGAACAACACTTTTGCTGGTTCGTTAATGATCGCTAACAGAGGCAGGAAACCCGTCGCAACCAACGCTTCGATGCCTGATTTCACAAACAAGTTTGCTGCGGTGACTGAAGGGCCAACAATCTCGTAAGCGAACAAACACAACAACATGCCGACGATACCCAACGAAAAGTTGTTGACCACCATCTCAAAACCAGAAGGGATGCGGTGTTGAATACGTTTATCCACTTGCACCACAACCCAAGCGCTCAGTGGGCCCATGATCATTGCGCCAACAAACATCGGTATGTCAGCCCCGACAATCACGCCCATCGTACCGATAGCCCCCGCTACCGCGCCGCGTTTTTCACCAACAATCTGACCACCGGTGTAACCAATCAAAAGTGGCAGCAAGTAAGTGATCATTGGCCCCACGAGTTCGCCAAAGGCTTCGTTTGGCATCCAGCCCGTAGGAATAAAGAGTGCAGTAATAAAGCCCCAAGCGATAAAGGCTCCGATATTTGGCAGCACCATGGCGGTCAAATGACCTCCGAAGGCTTGCACATTGGCTCGCATGTTTGCTTTCACGTTATGTTCCTTTTAGTATGCTTTTATTATGTCCAGCACTTGTTCTTTGGAAGAAGCTTGTGCCAGTTTTGCAATGTTCTCTTCATCCACAAACATCTCGCTCAACGCTTGAATCACCTCAATGTGGGTATCAGAGTCTTTCGCAGCTAAGGTAATAAGAATATTGGCCGGACCGAGATCCGATCCAAAATCAACAGGTGATGGGAAAATATGAATGCCTAAGCCTGTTTTTAAAACACCAGTTTCAGGTCGGGCATGAGGCATTGCCAATCCAGGGCATAACACATAGTAAGGACCGTTTTCTTCCGTTGAACGGATGATTGCATCAGCATAATGCTGGGAGACGTAACCTTTATTTTCTAGGTATTGCGTTGTCTTTTTAACCGCATCTTGCCATTGGTAAGCGCGATCATTAATTACATCTACTAGTTCGTGGTCGATTAACTCGTACAACATATTTAACCCTATCAACAGTTCGTCATCTGATGGGTTAATTATCAATAACAGATTCCCAACCGCGCAACCGAGCTACTTTTGCGCTTCGAGTCACACTTTAAAGCCTGTCAATTTGTTTAAATGGACAGAGCTCAAGAATCTCACACGTAAAAAATCTACAAATTTTATTTGAGCAACAAGTCAATAGACGAATTTTGAATACAATCACTTTCTTGAAAACATTCTTAAAATTACATTATTCAAATCAGATCACATTAGACCTATTGACTCGATATAATTCGTGATTAGTTTCAAAGTTCATTTCGGGCCATTTATTGATAGCTCACGCTAAAACGTAGACAAACCTCACACTTGTTGGCTAGAAAAAATAAAAACGTCACTGGCTTTCACCAACTTGCAAACACAAAAAAACCGCCATTCAGGCGGTTTTGATCAGTCCGCAGACCAAACGGATCGTATGTCTGGCCATCCCCAGTTTGTGAGTGCGACATCTTCCAAGACCCCTTGAAAACGTAGCGTCTGAGTATGGTGAAACATCGGTGCAATCCAATATTCGCTAATCAAAGTGGACGCAATCGGCTCTAACGCGCTCAGGTAATCTTCAAGCGGTGAGAATGCACGGACATTCTCCATTTGAGCATCCAACCACGCCGCATTTTGCGCCCCTAAAGTGTGGTAAAGCACAGCATTGCTAAAGAAGTTGCTAAACGCAGACGCATGACGGTTATCGTCCAAGTTGATATTGGTGACAACCAGAGTCTCATCAAGCGTGCCGTTTTTGGCTTTCTCGCTCAGTTCTCGGTAGGAGTACATAACGATCTCCACTCGGCTGCCCGCACGCTCTAAACGCGAAGAAATCGCTCGCGCGCACCGGCGTAGTGCCGTGTAATTGTACCCTGCGATGGTGATCAGCTTTGGCAACTTGACCGCTTCTCCAAATGGACGCAACACCGGTTTCCAGTTAGGCAATAAGTTATAAGCAGGTATGCTTCCAAATATAATGTTTTCACTGCGCATCACTTCAGCTAGCTGTTCAGGTTTAATCAATTCACTGATGTATCGGCGCTGGGCCTGAGACAAAGCGTGCTTCGCATGATGGTTAAACAGTGCGAACAAACAACCGTCCTCCGTTCGACTGCGTTTACTCGCTGGTGATACTTCACTGTTTGGCGTCGACATATAGTGGCTGCACATGTCATCAGCAGAATCAGGTTCTGGTTGCAATGTGTTTGCGGCAAGCGATGGATTTTCCATCTGTTCATCGTTGACGATCCATATCGTCACAAAATCCGTTAATACTCGACACGCGTAATAGCCATCAAACGCTTGCAGTTTCAAACGGTTTTCACTGTGCTCAACGACGGAAAATGGACCACTCCCCACCACCAACTTGTTGTTCGCAACGTTCACCTGACTCACGGGCTGAATGCCATATTTCACGCCAGAAATAAGTCCAGCAAAACCCAAGTCAGGTCGGTTAAGCTTAAAAACAACCTTCAATGGATTAAGTGCCGTTATGTTGGCAACATGCGCCAGCTCTTTTTCGTAGTATTCCAAAGAGCTTAATTTGGCGAACAAACTGACAACCGTTTCAGCATCAATTGGGTTGCCATTATGAAAAGTCAGACCCGGACGAAGA
Organism: Vibrio diabolicus; assembly: GCF_011801455.1. Classification (NCBI taxonomy): domain Bacteria; kingdom Pseudomonadati; phylum Pseudomonadota; class Gammaproteobacteria; order Vibrionales; family Vibrionaceae; genus Vibrio; species Vibrio diabolicus. The sequence goes on from NZ_CP042452.1 coordinate 1,335,702, forward strand.
TAAAATGTCCATTCGTACAAGCTGTCATCATAACGCCAATGATGAGCCAGCTCTGGCTGCACCTGCCCGTTGTAATCGCTCGAAACCAAACAGCAATAAATTTGGCGCAGCAAAAAGCGCTCACTGCTTCGCTGCAATTGATGAGGAACAACACGCTCGAACATGCGTTTGTAGGTCAGTTGAATGTTGAGCTGACCTTCTTGAACCGATGCGCCTGACGTTGTTTTCAATAAACGTCCAAACGCAACTTCATCCTCATCTAATATCGCAAGCGCTTTCTCATACTTACCTCGCTTAATACGCGCGAGAGCTAAGCTTTCTTTTAAAGCCTCTAACTCGATATTGAGTACGAGGGTCGAACGCTGATTTCTTCCTGCTTTCGGATACCAACTCAACCACATTTTATCCTGCATTTGCGACAACAGGCTGCGCGCATGCCGAGGAGAGGTAAACAATAAATCAGCGATTTCTTGCAATGTAGTTTTCGTTTCATCACCAACATTAAACGAAAGCAAGCGTTGGTAATAACGAAATAAGTTGAGATCAGACACCGTACGTACCTTAACTCTAGGAGGCCATTCAATAGGCGTATTTTACTGAACTTGGCGGCAATAAAATAAGAAAACTTCCAAACACTTTGTTCCCCTTTTACTAGCATTTCGTGCCTATATTGTAGGAAAAACCCACCTACTCGGTCTTATCAGGAATAAAGCGAAGAAATCTACTCTCTTTTTTGCCTCCCCTTTTTTCACCATACTGGTTTGGCGAACAGGAAATATAGAGAATTGCTCATAACCTAACCCCCAAGCAGAACTTAGCTCCTGATACCACACCCCCTATTCGTCGTATCTTTAAGTTCTGCTTTTTTACTGCCAGCAGTTGCGCCTTAGAAAAAGCACACGTACACTTAATCGTAATTCGACGATTAACTATAAAGGTCTGCTCATGAGCAACAAATGCAGCAAAACATGCGAAATTGCTTTTGAAGCCACACAAAAACAACTGGATAAAGAGCAAGCACTCGCCGCTCAAGCGAAAGCGCTGTCTCATCCTGCTCGCTTACGCATTCTGCATATTCTTCACACTTTAGACACCATGGGCGGCTGCTTAAATAGCGATTTAGTCTCTGAGTTAGGTTTAGCGCAATCGACTGTATCAGAACACTTACGCATTCTAAAACAGGCCGGGTTTATCAGTGCAGAACCCAACCCGCCAAAGGTTTGTTACCGTATTCAACGTGAAAAACTGAACGCATTTAACGCTCAGTTTTCCGGTTTATTTAGCTAAGACACGTTGCGCGCTTTCCACGCGCACAAAGATAAACTATAACTTAATACATCGCCTTTCGACGATAAACGAATAGAGATCACTATGACGACTGAAGTTTTAAATAGTGCCAGCGAAAAAATGAGCTTTCTTGACCGCTACTTAACGGTTTGGATCTTTGTCGCAATGGCCATCGGCGTGGGGATAGGCGCAGCCTACCCGCAAGTAGCAGAATGGAACGAAGCAATGTCCGTTGGTAGTACGAACGTACCACTCGCCATTGGTTTGATTTTGATGATGTACCCACCACTCGCCAAGGTGAACTACGGTCTATTAGGAACGGTAACGAGAGATAAAAAAGCCATCACGCTGTCTCTGGTTATGAACTGGATCATCGGCCCAATCCTGATGTTCGTTCTTGCTTTAACCTTTCTTGGTGATCATCCAGGTTACATGGTCGGTATTATTTTGATTGGCCTTGCACGCTGCATCGCTATGGTTTTAGTGTGGAATGATATTGGCGGCGGCAACAAAGAATATGGCGCGGCCTTGGTGGCATTAAATAGCGCATTTCAAATTCTGACTTACAGCGTTATGGCTTGGCTATTCATCACCGTACTTCCACCGTTCTTTGGCTATGAAGGTTTTGTGGTTGATATTTCCATGGGAGACATTGCAGAAAGCGTATTGATTTACTTAGGTATTCCGTTCCTCGCTGGTTTTCTCAGTCGTAAATGGTTAGTCGCTGCAAAGGGTGAGAAGTGGTACAACGATGTGTTTATTCCTCGAATTTCACCCATTACTTTGATCGCTTTGCTCGCCACCATCGTGCTGATGTTCAGCCTCAAAGGAGAGGTGATTTTACAGCTACCAATGGATGTGTTCCGCGTGGCAGTCCCACTAGCGATCTACTTCGTATTGATGTTTTTTACCAGCTTCTTTATCGGGAAGAGAATGGGCATCCCCTACGATAAAAATGCCTCCATCGCTTTTACGGCGACGGGCAACAACTTCGAGCTGGCGATCGCGGTTTCCATTGCTGTATTTGGCCTGAACTCCGATCAAGCATTCGCTGGCGTGATTGGTCCGCTAATCGAGGTTCCTGTTCTGATTGCTTTGGTTAACGTCGCACTGAGGATGAAAACCAAATACCAGAGCTAAAATTGGAAACATAAAGATCGAGCCAAACAGCAATATTAAGTACTAACTGACGACAGTTTTTATGTACTCACTGGGCGTTAAACCAAACTTCCCTTTAAATCGTTGGCTAAAACGGCCTTCCGATTGATAGCCACACAACTGCGCGAGTAACGCAACGTTGTATGAACCATTTTGCATCAGGTAGAGTGCGTGATTTAAGCGCACTTCTGCCAGCACTTCGCGATACTGAGTGCCCTCTTGCTTGAGTTTGCGTATCAACGTTGCTCGGCTCATAGCAAAGCGCTCAGCAACAAATTCCAAAGGGTGGTCATCGCCCGGAGAGCGTGACAGATAGCGGCTGAGTTTCTGACTGAACGAGGTATTGGAACTCGAGAAAAGCCGATGCAATAGTCCTCGCTCTGCTAACTGCTGATACAACCCCATCATCCAATAACGTTGCGTCGCTTCACTTAAACTTTCCCGTTCAAAAGAAAACAAGGCATTTAATGTCGCTTGCAGTGCTTTGTCTGTCTCCACCGCTGGGACGTAATTTCCCAATGCATTACTCATACTCAGCTCTAACATTTCATCGCTAGGTACGCAGTGAAAACTGAACATTCGTGAAAGAAAACGCCCTTGTTGAGGAAGGTTTTCAAAATTCAGCGAAGCGTTTGCTTCACAAAGCATGATGTTAGGATGAAGAATATCAAACGCTTCGTTTTTCCAAAACAGACGCTTACTCCCTTTAATGATCTGGATAATACTCGGGGAGTGAATCCTGACGTTACGTAGCTTTTGCTGCTGCTCCGCACGAAACAGCGTCACTTGATATTGATGCCCCATCTTCTCCCCTTTCGTATTCAATTATCGTGTGTAAGTCGCGGTTAACTTCGCGTTGTCCAATGCAACACTATTCAACGTAAATCCTACAACCGCCGCTGGCGTGTTCTCATCCAAGTTCAACTTATCACTCGGCAGCGCCCAAACGGTAAACTGGTAGCGGTGCATACCATCTTTTTCTGGCGGACATGCGCCGCCAAAACCAGTAGTACCGTAATCGATACGAGACTCCTTACCGCCGAGCTTACTGATATCAACGCCACGAGGCAGCTCGTTAACTGAGGCTGGAATATCAAACGCTATCCAATGCCAAAAACCACTGCCTGTTGGTGCATCAGGATCGTACGCGGTAATCGCAAAACTTTTCGTACCCTTTGGAACGTCTTTCCACATCAGTTGTGGAGACTGGTTCGCACCATCACATCCCCAACCTGAATATTCAAATGTCTTCGCCATTGGATGACCTTCTTGAATATCTTTGCTCTTTAGTTCAAAAGCATGGGCAGAGCCGATAACCAAAACGCTAAGGGCCAAAACAGACTTGTGAATCGCTTTCATGTGTTTATTCCTTTCAATGAGTTCAATTCAAGTTTACTCATCAACACAGGCCAAGACACATCAATAAGTATCACAAAATATAAAATAATCGTCTATTTTGACACTTTAAGATTCAAGCATAAATTTCTTATTCTCTGAGTTGCATCTGGTTTATGCTAACTAATTGCTCAGAAAACAAGGAAGACAAAATGGAACTGGATATCTACGTCGTTGACGCATTTACAGACACGCAATTTAAAGGCAACTCAGCAGCAGTCGTACCCTTGCAAGAGTGGTTAGAACCAGAGCTGATGCAAAACATTGCAACGGAAAACAACCTCTCTGAAACCGCGTTTGTTAAAACGATTGGGACGAATCAATATGAAATACGCTGGTTTTCACCACTTACAGAAATCGACTTTTGTGGACACGCAACGCTCGCCGCTTCCATGGTGTTGTTCGATCAACTCGGCGTTACAGGAAGTATTGAGTTTCACACATTAAAAGTGGGCACCTTAACCGTAATTAAGAACGCACTTGGCAAGATTGAAATGACATTTCCGACAAGAGCGCCACACCCCGTCAACGCCATTCCTACGCAATTGATTGAGGGATTAAACTGCGAAATAACACACGTACTGCTTAGCCCACAAGCTTACTTCGTCATCGTGGAAGATGAGCAAACCGTTTTTGATGTTCAATATCGCTCCGACCAACTGAAACAACTCGCCCCTTACGATGTTGTCGTCACATCAAAAGGCAGTCAATACGACTTTGTATCTCGCTACTTTTGGCCAGCTAACGGCGGAGATGAAGACCCTGTCACAGGATCAATCCACGCAGGCTTAGCACCATATTGGGCGCAAGAGCTCGGCAAAGCATCTTTAGTGGCATATCAAGCATCAGCGCGTGGTGGCGTTCTGTACTGCGAAGTCAAAGAAAATTGCGTCAAAGTATCTGGTGATGGTGTGTTGTATATGAAAGGCAAAATTTACGTCTAACTGTACGTTGAAGATTGGCGTTAACTGTTTTTATCCTTGAGAGCCTAGCCGCCCGCTAGGCTTTTCTATTTCCTGCTGCTTCTGCGTTAGTCGTTACAAAGGTTGTTCGACAATACACACAGGAGAGCCTATCTCACAGTCATAACCCGTTGGGGTAATTTCACCCGTTTGAGGATTGCGACGAAAGCTCACCACATTGTTGGAATGTTGATTGGCAACCAGCAACCACTTTTGATCACGAGACAACACAAAATCTCGTGGAAAAGCCCCTTCACAGTGAATGGCTGCTCGCCTTTTTGGCGTATCGCCAGACACATCAAACACACTGATTTTGTTCTGAGCTCGGCAAGAGACATACAAAAACCTTTCATCTTGCGACAGACGAATGGCCGCAGCCGCTTGCTGATTATCTTCCCCTTCTAATAATTCTGTTTGATTCGAGATAAGCCATTTATCTTGGTGCTTAACCAGCACAATCAAGGTTTCTGACAGTTCGCAAACCACATACGCTGTCGACTCTTGTTGGTTAAACACCAGATGGCGCGGTCCCGAACCTGCGGGCAAATGAATCACTTGCGACAGTGAAAAATCCGGCGGCTGGGCATCGTAATCATAAATAAGGACGCTATCGCTGCCTAAGTCTACGACAACCAATTGATCACTGTGCTTTAAAAACGTGACTTGATGAGCGTGAGGAGAAGTTTGGCGCTCTAAATTCGGCCCGCATCCATCAACGTATAAATCCGCCAATAAACCAAGCGGTTTACCATCGCGATCCAATTGAAATACGCTAACATTTCCAGAGCCATAATTAGCAACCGCCAACAACGGTTCTTTGATATCCAAATGACACGGATAATCGCCATTAATCGGCAAAGAGGCGGATTCACTACCGCGAAAAAACGCGAGCTCTGCACCTTCATTTCTATCCATTTCGCTAAACGTATACAGCCCGTGTTCGGTGGTCGTGAGATAGGACGGATTACGTTGAACTACAACATCGTCAAGCCGAGTCAGTTCACCCGTTTCAGTGTTCAGCGATAGACGCGCAATGCCCGTGCTCGTACTCGGTGGGTTGGTGTAAGTGCCAATATAAAAATGCACGTGACCAGTTGTTGTCATGGATGGCCTTATATGAGTAATTCGTATTATTCAACACCTTGCCTATTGTCATGGCCGACCGCAATCCATTTTACGAATCAGCCACTTAAAATGTGAAGTGATTTCTAATTCAGAATCAAGTGACAACTTGCAGCCCCAACTAGCCTAGTGTTTATCGCTGGGCATTTAATTTTACTTATCAGGAAAAACCTGACCTCGTTCAAGGTTTTTTCATTCCACCTCGCGACAAGCTTGTTCCAACGCTAAGCCTCTCTATTTAAAAAGAATCGCTTGTAGATAAAATGCTAAGCTCTAAAAAGAAATCGTTATGGATGACGGTTAGCGACGGGTTGGCGGGCTCAATCAACACGCTCCCGTTCGCAAGTTATCTATTCATGCATTACTTCTTCAAAGGAAGCACCGCACTATGAAGCGAATCATTTTTGGCACATTGATTATTGCTCTTTTAAGCGCCTGTTCAAAAGATAACACGCACCAAGCGCTTGGCACCTTAGAGCGTGACCGCGTAACGTTTACTGCCACATCTAATGAGATAATTAGAGCCCTTCCAGTCAAAGAAGGCAGCTTGGTCAGTGAAGGGGAAGTGTTGGTTCAGCTCGATACTAAGAATCAACAAGCAGTTCTTGCACACGCCGTTGCCGAGCAAGCCAAAGCGGGAGCGTATTTGCTTAAATTGACCAATGGTGAACGCCCAGAAGACATTGCTGCTGCATCGGCTCGCGTAGCCCGAGCGGAAGCGCAGCTCACCGAAGCGCAGAAAAACTATCAACGCAAAGCAGAGCTGGTGCGTAAAAAGCTCATCAGCCAATCCGAAAAAGATTCCGCTCTTGCGGCAAGGGACTCGGCGAGAGCCGAATTAGACTCAGCAAAAGAAGAGTTCAGTAAGCTCACCGCAGGTTCTCGCCTCGAAGACATCGAACAAGCTAAAGCCGCTTTAATGGCGGCAAAAGCCGAAGTGGCGTTGCAAGAGCAAAAGCTGGCAGAACTCACCATCACGGCCACGCGTGACGGTACGCTCGATAATTTGCCTTACAATCTTGGCGAACGCGTACCAGTGAACGGTGTGGTTGCCGTGATTCAAGCCAACCGCGTACCGTATGCGCGAGTGTATGTTCCTGCCGATTATCGAATCGGGTTTATTCCTGGGAAAACCGTGACGGTAAATGTCGATGGACTTGAGAGTCCATTACAAGGCACCGTTCGTTGGGTGGCTAGTGAGCCTTCATTCACACCCTACTTCGCACTAACCGAAGAAGAACGTTCACGATTGATGTACCTAGCAGAAGTTGATTTACCTGAGTCTGCAAAAACGTTGCCGTCGGGTGTGCCTGCCCAAGTAGATTTGGTGGAGTAAGCCAATGACCGAGTATGCAATTCAAGCTCAAAATGTGGTCAAAAAGTTCGGCGACTTTACTGCTATCAATAACATCACACTCAACGTGCCCAAAGGCAGCATTTACGGATTTTTAGGGCCAAATGGTTGTGGTAAGTCGACCACCATTCGTGTGCTCACCGGCCTTCTCAGCCCAAGCGAAGGCAGTGTGGATGTGCTTGGATTAGAAATCCCAAAACAATCCGAACAACTGCGGCTCAAAATTGGCTACATGACACAAAAGTTCTCGTTGTACGACGACCTATCCGTTCAAGAAAACCTCGAATTTATTGGGCAAATTTTTGGTTTAAGCAGCAAGTCGCTGAAAGAGCGGATAGAAGAGCAGCTCACCACTTACGGGTTGGATCAATTGCGAAAACAGCGCGTAAGCGGCATGAGTGGTGGTCAAAAGCAGCGCCTTTCACTCGCCGCCGCGACCATGCACAAACCCGAACTGCTATTTTTGGATGAGCCAACATCCGCCGTTGATCCCGAAAATCGACGCGATTTTTGGGAGCAGTTGTTCGACTTGTGCGATCAAGGTACGACGATTTTGGTCACCACGCATTACATGGACGAAGCGGAACGCTGCCACCGTCTGGCGATCATGGAATCGGGCGAAATTCGTGCCGATGGCGAACCCGAACAGTTAATGGAACAGATGGGCGTTAATATCATTGAGGTGAAAGCCGACAAACTTCGTGAACTTAAAGAAAAGCTGATTCAACGTGACGAAGTTCGATCTGCGGCGCAGTTGGGGATTCGTTTACGCATCCTTATCCACCAGCATGTCGAGCAGCCGATTGAATGGTTAAAGCAGACGTTTCCCGAACTTCAAAACGCTGAAATGAACCACGCTCGCCCAAGCCTAGAAGATGTTTTTGTCAGCGTGACAGGGAAAGGCCGCCAATGATGAAACCTATCGCTCGCATGAAAGCCGTCATGATCAAAGAGATTCGCCAACTTTCCCGTGACCGAATCACGTTTGGCATGGTGGTGATGATCCCGCTTATCCAGCTTTTGCTGTTCGGCTTCGCAATCAATACGGACATTCGCAACATTCCGGTAGGTGTTGTCGATCAAAGTGGCAGTACCGCCGGGCGGATCATTACCCAGTCCGTAAAAGTCACTCAAGTGGTGGATATCAAAGAAACCTATGCCACCGCGCAAGAGGCTGAACAAGCGATTCAAGATGGTATTGTGCGCGCCGTGCTGATTTTGCCAAGCGATCTCACACAACGCATGATGCAAGGTCGAGAACTTGGGCAATGGATTGTGGATGGGTCAGATACCATGATCAGCTCGGCAATATTGTCGTTGCAAACCATGCCATTGACCGATTTTGATTTCGAGATTCGCCCAGCGCCAAGCAAAACATTCGAAGTCGCACTCTACTACAACCCAAGTCGACGTTCTGCGGTCAATATCGTACCCGGCTTACTCGGTGTGATTCTCACCATGACGATGATTTTGTTCACCAGTGCCGCGATTGTACGAGAACGTGAACGGGGAAATTTGGAGCTATTGATCACCACGCCCATCCACTCGATAGAGCTAATGGTGGCGAAAATCGTGCCGTATATCTTTGTCGGCTTAATTCAGGTTTTCATCATTCTAGGGTTGGGACATTGGATTTTCGGCGTACCAATTAACGGTGCAATCAGCCAAATTCTGTTTGGAACCTTGTTGTTTATCGCCGCCAGCTTAACTTTAGGATTGGTCATATCCACCATCGCCACAACACAGCTTCAAGCGATGCAAATGACAGTGTTCATTCTTCTGCCTTCGATTCTACTGTCTGGATTTATGTTCCCTTACGAGGGCATGCCAGTCGCAGCACAGTGGATTTCAGAAGCCCTGCCCGCCACTCACTTTATGCGCATGATTAGAGGCATAGTGTTGCGAGGCGCGGATCTGATGGACTTATGGCGAGATACCCTTTGGTTGCTCGGGTTTACCGTATTTGGATTGGTCGTCGCGTCACTGAGGTTTAAGAAATCGCTCGATTAAAGTTGCCCATTTTTCTCTTTCTCAGAAACAAAAATAGCCTCGACAATGAGGCTATTTTTGTTTGGGTATTCAAATTTAGTTTTACCGGGCTTAACTAAGCAACTCACCTTAATAATATTCGCCGTACGAGCAGTCTCGTAAGTCTGAAATACTGTAGTTTTTCAAAGAGTTGATTTTAAAGTTAAACACCACCTGTTTACAGACGACACCTTCACGATCAGTATAGGTAATAAAGCCTTCACTGTAAGCACGTTTGCCATCAGAAGACGTAACATCGGCCACGAGTTCTAAATGCCCTTTGTGCGCCTCTACGCGATTCATCATCTCAAACACATCCATCCACTCTTCGCGATTTGCCATTTGTATCAACATGGATTTGGCCTGTGTTTCCAACTGCTGCGGATACACGTAATAACGGTTGTAACCAAAGTATGCGCACATCAGTAATAAAACGAGTGCAAATGAGGTTGTTCTTGTCATGCAAGCTGCCTCTTGTTGTTATAAAAATCCTGCTTCGTTAGTTCAGTATAGGAAGCGAGCAAAGTTTAGGTCATGGAACTTGCTCAAATAACAGAGAACAGTCAGAGAGAGTCAATTCTATGACAAGCTCAGCACAGGTTTAACTTATGCAACACAACAAATTCTAAGGGCTTTAACTATGGAATATGCACACCGATCTGGGTTGTCACCATGCGGTGATCTGAGCCTTGTGGTAAAGCAGAGGATTCACGAGAGCAGATGATTCGCTGTCCTTGCTCAGATTTTAGCCACAAATGATCAATACCTATCATCATCGGCTCTGGCACGTTGATGCCTTTGATGTTAGTTGGCCAGCTCGTCACTGGCGCGGTTTGAAAACTCGGGAACAGCGTAGCAAAACGAGGGCTAACCGAGGAGAGATTGAAATCCCCCACAACCAACACCTCTGGCTCGGGATAAAGCGCGGTCAGCATTTCTATAGTTCGCACCAGCGCATTTCTTTGATGCCAAAGCTCGCTGGTTCTTGGTGACGGTGGATGAGCCGCAAACAAAGTGATCGGTGCTTGACCTTTAGGCAACCAAACCGCTCTGATGACTTCTTGTCCATTTGGCGCACGATAAACCGAAACCTCCGTGATCGGGTGTCGGCTAAGAATCATCAAATTTGAAGGGTATCCCACGTCACGTTGACCACCATAATAATGCGGATAGACATCATCCAACATGTGCAAAAGGCTGCCAACACGAGGCGTCAGTTCTTGCATTACAACCAGATCAGCAGGATGCCTCAACAGATAGTTGATGAACTGATTGATGTCTGAGTTTTCGTAAAAAAGATTGAATTGAATGACGCTCAAAGACTGCGAGCAAGACGCCACATGGCTGCGCTGCGGCGGAACAAGTAACAAGACAAACAAAATAGCGACAAAGGCAGAAAATGCACTTTGCAACCATCGGTGAGCGATAAAAAACGCCGAGGCTAAAACAACGTAAGTGAACACAATGAGGGCGGGAATCGAGGTAAGATTCTCCGCCCACCAAATATGTTCAATTTGCCTGACCGCCAGCCAAATAAGAGCGGGTAGGAGCAATATGATCCACTTAAAAACACTCGACACACGCACTGCTCGTTTCGCTATTACATATCATAAGCTTAAATGCAATTTCTCAACTCGCCAGTGCGTGAAGCGTTGATGTCGTTGATGTTAGACGTGGTGTACCGCCTCCTCGACAGGCTCTGGTTGAGCGGCCGTTTCACTGATTTCAATCTTCACCGCTGCGACTTTGAATTCAGGAATTTTCGCATGCGGGTCCGTTGCCGTAGTCGTCAAGCGGTTGACTGGCGATTCAACGAAATGGAACGGGATAAACACGACGCCTTTTTGCATTCGCTTGGTCACAAACGCATCAATTTCGATGCAGCCACGACGAGTCGACACTTTTAAGCGCTGACCATTATGGATACCAATTGCTTCAGCATCTTCAACACTGATCATCGCTCTTGGCCCAGCAAGGTTATCCAACCCTTTCGTTTTGCGTGTCATCGTACCGGTGTGGAACTGTTCTAGCACACGCCCTGTTGTAAGCACCAAAGGATACTCTTCATCAGGCAACTCCGCTGCATAACGGAAAGGCACGCCCACCATTTGCCCTTTCCCTCGGGTAAATTGGGTTTGGTGCATAATACGAGTACCGTTTGGATTGTTCTTGTTACTTGGCCATTGAACACCGTTCGGCGTGATCGCGTCCCAACGTAACCCTGCATATTGCGGCGTTACACGCGCGATCTCGCTAGTGATTTCAGAAACGCACTGGTAATGCCAATCGCTGCCCATCGCGTTTGCGATCGCTTGAATGATCCACCAATCTTCTTTCGCCTCATCCGGCGCTTTCACTGCCGCATTAACGCGCTGCACGCGGCGCTCAGTATTGGTGAAGTGACCGGATTTTTCCGCAAATGAACAAGAAGGCAATACCACATCGGCGTACTGCGCCGTCTCGGTGAGGAAGATGTCTTGCACGACCAAGAAGTCGAGTGCTTCCAACCCTTCAATCACGTGTGCTTGGTTTGGATCGCTCAGTACTGGGTTTTCGCCCATGATGTACATCCCGCGAACTTCTCGTTTGCACGCCGCATCGATGATTTCCGTTAGGGTAAGCCCTTGCTCAGAAGGTAAGTTCGGCGCATCCCACTCAATCGCGAATTTCTGACGAACAATCGGGTTATACACTTTTTGATATCCCGGATAACAGTTCGGTAAAGCGCCCATATCACACGCACCTTGTACGTTTGATTGACCGCGCAGTGGGTTAATACCACCCCCCTCAATACCGATGTTGCCACACAACAATTGCAGGTTTGCAATCGAACGAACGTTATCGTGCCCTGTTGTATGCTGGGTAATACCCATTGAGTAATACACCGCCGTGCGTTTTGCCGTACCGATCATTCGCGCCATCGCGAAAATATCGTCCGCTTTTACGCCCGTCACTAACTCAACTTTGTCTAGGTTGTACGCTGGCGACATCACCTCCTGAAGCAAGGTATCAAAGCCGTCGACGCGCTCTTCGATGTATTCTTGATCGTACCAACCATTTTTGATGATTTGCTGCATCACGCCATTGAGCAACATAACATCCGTACCCGGACGATGCGCCAAGTACAGCTCTGCATGTTCGGCCATGTCTACTCGTTTCGGGTCTGCCACAATCAAGCGCGCCCCGTGATGACGAATCGCCTGTTTGATGTGCGAAGCGATGATCGGGTGCGCAGATGTGGTGTCAGAACCGATAATAAAGATCACATCGGAATGCTTAATGCTTGGAATGTCGTTGGTCATCGCACCACTCCCCAACGATGCTTCAAGCCCTGTCACACTTGATGCGTGACACAAACGTGCGCAGTGATCAACGTTGTTCGTACCAAGTTCACGACGGATGAATTTTTGAAACGCGTAGTTATCTTCGTTAGTGGTTTTCGCTGAAGAGAATCCGGCCAGTGCGTTGCTACCAAAATCTTGCTTGATGGTCGAAAACTTCGAAGCCACTAGCTGAATCGCTTCGTCCCAACTTGCTGGCTGCAACCAACCATCTTTACGAATCAGTGGTGTCGTTAAACGCTCTTCGCTGCTAATGAAATCAAAACCAAAACGGCCTTTCACGCACAGCATACCTTGGTTAACCGGCGAATCCGCCCCTTTTACATAGCGGATTTTGTTTTGTCGCTCATCGACAAACATGGTCAACTTACAACCCACACCGCAGTAGGTACAAATGGTATCGACGGCTTTTAGATGTTCGGTTCTGCCTTGAGAACGATCACGGCTGTCCACCATCGCGCCCGTTGGACACGCCTGAACACACGCCCCACATTGCACGCATTTTGAATCGCCCATGAGCGTCAAACCGCTGCAACTTGCGCCTTTTTCATCGAAACGGAATCGTGGACGATCATCTGGTCTTAAAGCTGGTCGGCCATTTTTATCCGACACAAAACTCAACACACCATGTACCGCTTGCTCGCGGCATGCTTGAATACACTGACCACAACTGATGCAGCGGTTAGCATCAAATTCAATGAACTCAGAACTGCGGTCTACTTCGTATTTATGACGAAGATCTTTCGCACGTAAATCGAGCCAATCTTGATGACCAATCACGCTAGCAGAGGAAACGTCCACGGAAACATCGAAATGTTGCTCGGCATGATATTCCGTTGAGTAATCTCGCAAGGCACAGTCGGTATTCGCTTGGCAACCACACTCTAAGCAGCGCGCCGCTTCTTTCATGGCCTCTTCGTTATCAAAGCCCAGTTCCACTTCAGCAAAACTCTGCTCACGCTGCGCTGGAGTCAACTCCGGCATGATTGAACGAGCAACTTTTTGGATATTTTCAAAATGAAGTGGGTCAACCTGTGCCAGTTTTTTCTCTTTACGAGAGTTGAACGCAGGTTTCGGCATATCCGCCATATCACCATTGAGGAACAGATCAATCGCTTTTGCCGCAACTCGCCCATCGCCCACCGCTTCAACCGCTGTTGCAGGACCACGACGAAAATCACCTATACTGAAGATATTGCCCGTACCCGTGTGCATGGTTTGAGCATCGGATTCAGATGTGTTCCAACGCGTTAGAGGAATGGAGAGCTCATCGTTTTCTAAGAAGCTGAGATCCGGCTTTTGCGATACCGCTGCAATCACGGTATCAAATGCTTCAGTAAAGAACTCACCCGTTGGTTTCGGACTACGACGACCAGACGCATCTGGCTCACCTAACGCCATTCGTTCTAATCGAATTGCCTTCACGCGGCCGTTTTCATCCGCGATGTTTTGCGCCGGATTCGTTAAGAAATGGAACTTCACACCCTCATGTTCAGCTTCGACGATTTCGTAGTCTTCGGCTGGCATTTCGTCGCGAGTTCGACGATAGATCAAAGTGGTATCGGCACCCGCACGACGCGCCGTACGCGCGCAGTCGATCGCAGTGTTACCACCACCAATCACGGCAACTTTTCTGCCCGTCGCGTAGTTTTGTTCTGTAACGTAATCTTTCAGGTAATCAACACCGAGATAACAGCCGTCCAAGTCGCTACCAGGATAATTCATTTCTACCGCTTGAGACGCCCCCACAGCCAAACAGACGGCATCGTAGTCTTCACTCAATTGAGACAGCGTGAAATCAACACCAAGCTTTTTGTTGGTTTCAACTTGCATGCCGTTGCGGCACATCAGTTCGATTTCTTTGTCTAGAATGTCTTTAGGTAGGCGATATTCAGGAATGCCATAGCGTAGCCAACCGCCTGCTTTTGGCATGGACTCAAATACGGTGACGTCATAACCTTCATTCGACAAGTAATAACCTGCCGTTAAGCCACCGGGGCCACTACCAACAACGGCGATCTTGCGATGCTTCGCTGGTTTTTTCTCTGGGACATACGCTTCATGCGCCGCTAAATCTGCGTCTGCGGCATGGCGTTTGAGTTGGCGAATGGCAATCGGCTCATCCACCAAAGAACGGCGACACTCACTTTCGCAGAATGCCGGACACACACGCCCAATCGATAACGGCATTGGTAGTGTGCGTTTAATAACTTCAATCGCTTTTTGATGATCGTTTTGCGAGATATGGTAGAGATAAGATTGGATGTCTACCCCAGCAGGACACGCCGTTTTGCATGGAGCTTCACAGTCTGCGTAGTGGTCCGTCATGATTCGGTTGAGCGCTTTTCTGCGGTGCTCACTCAGTTGTTCTGATTGTGTGACGACATTGAGACCGCGGTACACTTTGAGATCACAGGCGCGCTTAGTTCCGCCACTTTCCACTTCGACCACACACAAATCACACGGAATTTTCTCGTTACTTTTGTTCATTCCGCACAGTGAAGGGATTTCGACCCCGCACACTTTGGCTGCTTCCAGAAGGGTTAGCCCCTCTTCTACAATTCTATATTTTCCATCGATGACAATTTCTATCATACAACCCCCGAAGCAGGCACACTAAACCTTACATTCTATAAGGATAAACCCTACCATGGAAAGTTCGTGTGACAAAAAACTCACTAGCGAGATATTTCTTAGCGATTAATATGTCCAATTGACTTTAAGATGTAGAACTCATTATCTCGAAGTGGGTTCGGAAGTGGGTTCGGTATAATCCTTGACTTTACCCCTAGGGTAACCTTTATTATTTAAGGGTTACTCGATATATAAGCTCATTTTGACTGGAAACCGTATGCGTCTGAAATCATTGCATACAATTTGGCTAACGTTATGTACAACGCTGATACTGCTGGTATCTAGCGTGGTTAACAGCGCGCCTTTAATGAGCCTAAAAATGATGTCGAGTGATGCCATGATGTCTGTTCACATGACGGAAATGGCAAGCGAGAACGATCACTGCGGCTCCCCGAGTATGAGCATGGAGATGGCCTCATCGTTGAGCTCCGACTCTGCAGAGATGACCATGAGCTGTGTTGATGGCTCCGGTATGATCCACAATTGCTGTACAGCATCTTGCTCATTCGTTTTTGTCCCATTACCAGCCACTGACAACCAGCTCTCCCCATTGGCTTGTCGCGCATCCATTGCCTCAGAAATTACCGCACCAGTGGTACAAGTCACCCATGATTTGTATCGGCCTCCGATAGTTTAATCCATACAAAGCATTCGACCCTGCATCGCTTTGCAGGCAGTTTCTTTGCGCCCAACTGATAGCGTGCTCACCTCAGCTATTCGCTCGTAACTCCATTTGTTACCTGCTATTTAGCGATAAAAAAGTGCGTCATCCGTTTGGCAAATACCAACGCTCTCCCGCTCGGTTCAATCGATCCCGAAACGCAAAAGAGCTTGGTATCAATTTGGATGTAAATTATGGAATTCAACCCAAATCGCTTAGTGGCACCAGTATGCTCACTGGCTCTGGTTGCCCTACCTGCTTTCAATGTGGTGGCACAATCGCCAGCCAATACGAAAGCACAACAAGAAGCGCAAGCTCAATCAATCCAAGCTCAGTCAACCAATGAGCTAGCAAACCTCATTAGCGTTGCGTTGAGTAACGATGGCAACCGTAAGCAGTTCTATGCTCAATCGGAAGCGATGCGTGAAACAGGCGTAGCCAGCGCAACCTTGATGGACCCGAAACTAAAAGTCGGTTTTGGTGGTTTGCCTGTCGATAGCTTCAAATTTGACGAGGATCCGATGACCAATATCTCCGTCGGTTTGATGCAACAGTTCGAACGAGGCTCGACGCTCGACCTTCAACAAAAGAAAGCCAATCAACAAGCCGATGGTTTGTCGTTGCAAGTTCACGCACGGGAGCTTGAAGTGGCAAACAGCATGACTCAGCTTTGGTTGGAGCTGGGCTATCAGCAGAAAGCAGAACAAATTTTGCTAGAAAACCGTCGGCTCATGACGGAAATGGAAAACTTCATTCAAACCAATTACTCAATCGGCAAAAGCGAAGCGCAAGATTTACTGAATGCACAGCTTCAAGTGAGTAAGTTGGATGAAAAGCTGCAAGCCAACGCACAAATGCAGCGCCGTTTGGTCTCGCAACTCTCAGAATGGTTGGGCTCTGACTGGCTCAATACCTATACCCAAAACGGACGCTCAACACTTCAAGCCAGCAACACACTGACTTGGGCGTCATTGAACCAAAAGTTGTCTGCAAATAACGAAACGACCAAGCACTACCAACAGTTGAGTGAGCACCCGATGGTGAAAATGGCAGACGTAAGTATTTCTGCCAATGAAACTCAAGTGGACATTGCAGAGCAAGCTTACACGCCTCAATTCGGTGTGGAAGTGATGTACGCCTATCGTCAAGCCAACAATATGAAAGGCGAACCTGCATCGGATTTGGTGAGCGCGTATCTAACAATGGACATTCCCCTGTTCACTGGCAATCGCCAAGACCGCAACTTAGCCGCCGCTCAGTATCAAGTGGGGGCTGCTCGCTCACAAAAAGATACGTTACTGACTCAGATGAACGCGAAGGTCAACACATTGCTGGTTGATCGCGCCAACTTGAGTCAGCGTTTAGAGCGTTATCAATCCACCTTACTTCCCCAAGTTCAAGCTCGTATTCACGCGGTAGAAAGGGGTTATCAAAACAACACCGCACAGTTTAACGACGTGATCATGGCAAGCACAGACGAGCTGGCGCTAAAGCTCGAACAGCAACGTCTTATTACCGATTTAAACATCGTAAACAGCAACTTAGCGGCTTTATTGGGTGGTTTCGAATATCAAGTATCCGCACCCAACATCACGACTGAAGCAAGCGCGAACTAAAACAAAACATGAGAGAACCCAAGTTTGGGGACGATGGCGAATGCACACCAATAAACAATCAACATCGCTGTCATGCCTCATGGGGAAAATAAGGAATTAGGAATGAGTTCAAATTCAATCAAGATAGCAACCATCGCTCTGCTTGTTGGCGGGGCACTAGGGTTTGGCGTTAATCAGTACCTATCTGGTGCAAACCACGACATGAGTGGCTCAGGCGCTAACGCTGCAAGCAGCTCAAACGAGCCACTCTATTGGGTTGCTCCAATGGATCCAAATTATAAGCGCGACAAACCGGGCAAATCGCCAATGGGCATGGACTTGATCCCAGTGTACGCTGAAGATCTCGCGGGTGAACAAGACAAACCCGGCACGGTAAAAATTGACCCATCAGTTGAAAACAACTTAGGTGTAAAAACTGCTCAAGTCTCTTTAGAGCAACTTTCACCTCGGATTGAAACTGTCGGCTATATCGCGTTTGACGAAAGTCATTTGTGGCAAACCAACGTTCGCGTGGCCGGCTGGGTTGAAAAGCTTTACATTAATGCCGTGGGTGAAAAGGTCAAAAAAGGCGATGTGCTGTTTACGCTGTACTCGCCTGAGCTAGTCAAAGCACAAGAAGAGCTGCTGAACGCCTACCGAACTGGGCGTAATGGCCTGGTGAAAGGCGCGACAGAACGTTTGGTGACACTGGGTGTTGATCGTTCTCAAATCCAAGCCATCACTCAACGCGGGCAAGCATCGCAAACTATTGAAATTAAAGCTCCGGAAGATGGCGTCATCGCGAGTTTGAACGTTCGTGAAGGTGGTTACCTATCCCCTGCTCAAGCGGTAATCAGCGCGGGCCCACTTGAAAACGTATGGGTGGATGCCGAAGTATTTGAGCGCCAAGCTCACTGGATGAAAGCAGGAAGTAGCGCCACTATGACGCTTGATGCTATTCCAGGCAATGAATGGAAAGGGGTTGTCGACTACGTATACCCTATTCTGGATCCTAAAACTCGTACCTTGCGTGTACGCCTCAAGTTCCCTAACCCGAATGGCGATCTTAAACCTAATATGTTTGCCAACATTGCCCTTCAACCAGTCACTGATAACGCAGTTATGACGATTCCTAAGTCTTCCGTTATTCGATCCGGCGGTATGACCCGAGTCGTGTTGTCTGAAGGCGATGGTAAATACCGCTCAACGCGCATCAAAGTTGGGCGTGAAGCCGACGACAAAATCGAGGTGCTACAAGGTCTGTCTCAAGATGATCGCATCGTAACCTCTGCGCACTTTATGTTGGATTCGGAATCGAGCCAAACGGCTGATCTATCCCGTATTTCATCACCTACTGAATCCAAAGTAGAAACAGTTTGGGCTAAGGGTGAAATCACCGATGTGATGAAAGATCACCGTATGTTGACCATTAATCATCAGCCCGTAGCAGAGTGGGATTGGCCGGGTATGGTCATGAACTTTACCCTCGCAGATGACGTTGATGTGGGCACTCTGCAAAAAGGCCAAGCTATCGAGTTTGAAATTCAGAAAACAGAGTCCGGTCAATATGAAGTCGTTGACTACAAAGCCGATGACAGCGTTGTCGTGACTGACGTATGGATTACCGGAGATATCAGCATGTTGATGGCGGATTTTGGGATGATAACTCTCAACCACCTACCAGTTGCAGAATGGAACTGGGAGGCAGGAGAGATGAACTTCTCTGTGGGTGATGAAGTGGATCTATCCGGATTCAAAGAAGGTCAGAAAGTCCGATTTCTAGTTGAAAAACAAGGAGCTGACTACGTATTGAAGCAACTTGAAGCGGTTGAGGGCTAACTATGATTGGAGCAATAATCCGCTGGTCGATCAAAAACCGTTTCATGGTTTTGATCGCAACCTTAGCGCTTGTTTTAACCGGACTTTACAGTGTAAAGAATACACCTGTAGACGCCATTCCGGATCTTTCTGATGTTCAGGTGATCATCAAAACAAGCTACCCAGGCCAAGCACCTCAAGTAGTTGAAGATCAAGTTACTTACCCGCTAACCACCGCCATGCTCGCCGTACCAGGAGCGGAAACCGTTCGTGGTTATTCATTCTTTGGTGACTCATATGTTTATATCATTTTTAACGATGATACCGACATGTATTGGGCACGTTCGCGCGTTTTAGAGTACCTAAGCCAAGTAGCACCTAAATTACCACCGAGTGCAAAACCGACATTAGGACCAGATGCAACGGGTGTGGGCTGGGTCTACAGCTATGTACTGCAAGATAAAACTGGCAACCATGATCTTGCTGATCTACGCAGTATGCAAGACTGGTTCTTGAAATATGAGCTGCAAACCGTCGATGGCGTCTCTGAAGTCGCAACCGTTGGCGGTATGGTGAAGCAATATCAAGTTCAGATTGACCCAGCTAAGCTACGTGCTTACAACCTGACACTGCAACAAGTGAACATGGCGATCCAAAACGGCAATCAGGAAACGGGCGCCTCTGTTGTTGAAGTAGCAGAAGCGGAACACATGGTTCGCACTACAGGTTACCTAACGAGTATTGAGGATATTGAATCACTTCCGCTCAAAGTGACAGAGAAAGGTACACCGCTCTTACTGGGCGACATTGCCGACATCAACTTAGGTCCGCAAATGCGTCGCGGCATCTCTGAGCTTAACGGCGAAGGTGAAGCGGTTGGTGGAGTAATTGTCATGCGATTCGGCGAAAACGCGAGTGAAGTCATCAGCAAAGTTAAAGACAAACTGGAAGATTTACAGCGCAGCTTACCGGATGGTGTAGAAATCGTGCCTACTTACGATCGCTCCACGCTGATTAACGCTGCCGTAGAAAACTTGTGGAAGAAATTGGCGGAAGAATTCATTGTCGTGGCGATTGTTTGTGCCCTCTTCCTATTTCACATCCGTTCGTCTTTGGTGATCGCTCTGAGCTTGCCCGTCGGTATTTTATCCGCGTTTATCGTCATGCATTCTCAAGGCATTAATGCCAACATCATGTCGCTCGGGGGGATTGCCATCGCCATCGGTGCTATGGTGGATGGTGCCATCGTAATGATAGAAAACGTCCACAAGCATATTGAACGAACGCCTCTCACGGATAAGAACCGCTGGCAAGTGATTGGCAAAGCCGCTGAAGAAGTGGGCGCGCCCCTGTTCTTCTCACTACTTATCATCACGTTAAGCTTTGTGCCAGTATTTGCACTGGAAGGTCAAGAGGGCAAGATGTTCTCCCCTCTCGCCTTTACTAAAACTTATGCAATGGCCGCAGCGGCAGGTTTGGCAATTACCCTCGTACCTGTGCTCATGGGTTATTTCATCCGTGGCAACGTATTACCAGAGCATAAGAATCCAGTAAATAGAGGCTTAATTGCGCTGTATCGCCCGTTGCTGAATACCAGCCTCAAGTATCCTAAGAGTATGATCGTTATCGCTTTAGGCCTAATGGCGTCAGCTTACTATCCAACCAGTCAACTGGGTAGCGAGTTCATCCCACCATTGGATGAAGGCGACTTGATGTACATGCCGACTACGTATCCGGGAATCTCGATTGGTAAAGCACGTGAACTAGTTCAGCAAACTAACAAACTGATCAAAACCGTACCGGAAGTCAAAACGGTTTGGGGCAAGATTGGCCGTGCAGAAACGGCTACCGACCCTGCGCCACTCACTATGATTGAAACTGTTATTCAGCTAAAACCTCACGATCAATGGCGTGAAGGCGTGACGACAGAGTCGTTACGCAAAGAGTTCGATGAACTGATTCAGTTCCCGGGGCTCACCAACGCATGGGTAATGCCGATCAAAACGCGTATCGACATGCTTGCGACGGGCATTAAAACGCCAATTGGGATCAAAATCGCAGGCCCAGACCTGAAAGAGATCGAAAAAATTGGTGCTCAGCTGGAACCTATTCTTAATAGCGTTCATGGCACCTCATCTGTATATGCGGAGCGTGTCGCGGGTGGCCGTTACGTGACGATTGATATCAAACGCCGCGCAGCTGCGAGATATGGATTGAGCATCAAAGACGTTCAGCAAGTTATCTCAACAGCTGTTGGGGGTATGAATGTTGGAGAAACCATTGAAGGCTTGGAACGCTACCCGATTAACGTCCGCTATCCGCAAGATTACCGTGACTCGGTTGTTAAACTGCAAAACCTACCACTGGTAACCCCCAACGGCGCACGCATCGCACTCGCAGACGTGGCAGATATTCGTTATGAGGATGGCCCACCGATGATCAAAACCGAAAACGCGCGTCCAAACGGTTGGGTTTTCGTGGATATCGAAGGTCGTGACCTGGGCTCATACGTCGTGGAAGCACAACAAGTAGTAGCAGATCAACTTGAATTACCTGCGGGTTATTCGCTGGCTTGGTCAGGTCAGTACGAATACATGGAACGCGCCAAAGACCGCTTAAGTGTCGTAGTACCAATCACTATTGCGATCATCATGATGCTACTTTACTTCAGCTTCCGCCGTGTGGGTGAGGTGCTGATCATCATGCTGACGCTGCCTTTAGCAATGGTTGGTGGCTTATGGCTGATGCATTATCTGAACTACAACTTCTCTATTGCCGTGGGGGTTGGGTTTATCGCCCTCGCCGGCGTTGCGGTGGAGATAGGCGTCATCATGCTGGTGTATCTCAACCAAGCATGGCACCACCGAAAACTGGATGCAGAAGAGAAACAACGACCACTTCAAGCGCGGGATCTTACAGACGCAATTCGCGAAGGCGCTGGCTTGCGTGTGCGGCCTGTCATGATGACCGTATTAACGGTAATCATTGGTCTTATTCCAATCATGTACGGCGAGGGGACAGGCTCTGAAGTGATGCAACGCATCGCTGCACCGATGATTGGTGGCATGGCTTCTGCCCTGCTGTTAACGCTGCTTGTGTTACCTGCCATCTTCAAGCTGTGGAAACAGCGTGAAGTGAAATCAACTCAACACCAAGATAAATAACAACGAGCGCCATTATTCAGAGAGTAATGGCGCGATAGCTAATTGATAGTAAAGGAAATCAACATGAAAAAGACTCTTATCACTCTTGCTCTAACCATGGTATCGGGTGGCGTATTTGCTCAAATGGATAACTCAAACATGAACCACGAAAATATGGAGCATGGTCAAATGGATCACGGTTCCATGAACATGGATAAAATGCCGATGGATCATGGAAAAATGGATCATTCTGGTATGAGCGGCATGCCGGGCATGTCAGCGGTTGGTATGCCTGCAAATGGCGCAAAACCAGACAAAGTCGTTCATGTACTCTTAACGGATGATATGAAAATTACATTCAAAAAAGACGTGACAATAGAACCGGATGATGTGGTTCAATTTGTGGTAATGAATACAGGCAAAATCAATCACGAATTTACCATTGGCTCAACAGAAGAACAACTTAAACACCGTGAAATGATGAAAACCATGTCTGGCGATCACATGCATGACTCCGGCAATGCTGTCACTGTTGAACCAGGCAAAGCGAAACAACTCCTGTGGCACTTCCATGGCGATAAAAATGTAGAGTTCGCGTGTAATATCCCCGGACATGCAGAAGCCGGCATGGTCAAAAAAGTGGAACTGTAGTAAGACCGGATTAACGCATTAACACGGTTCATAGACGTTAAATATAAATAAAAAGGAGCTAATATCAGCTCCTTTTTATTTCGCCCCAAATACTAGACTATCGCATCACAAACAGCTCTTCATGATAGCGATGTTCTATATCAAAACGATATACCTCTAACTCTTTTTTCAGGGTTCGAGAGAATACCTCCGGTCCACAGAAATAAAACTCATAACGCGATAAGTCGCCGCATTCCCTCGCAATTCGTTCAACATTAAGTCGAGGTGAAACCGCAGTATCTATCACGTTCAGTTTCACTTGTGCCTGACGCGCGGCATTCCACAGTTCATCCACTAAATGACTATCTAAGCCACGTGTGCAATAAAACAAATGCACTGGCGGATGTCTTTTTAACGCTTTCAATGAAGATAAGATAGCAAAGAACGACGCTATCCCGACACCACCAGCAATCCAAACTTGCGGCTTGTTGACATCAAACTCTAAACGTCCATACGGCCCTTCAACAACAACCTCATTACCCGCTTTCACGCGCTGGTACAAATTGGTCGTGAAATCGCCTAGCTCTTTGATCAAAAAACGGACCTCTGGATCGTGCTCACCTGAAACAATCGTAAACGGATGTGGATCTTCGTTACCAAAACGAACGTAAGCAAACTGCCCAGCTTTGTGCCCTTGCCAAGGTTTTCCTTGGTCGTTAATGCCTAGCGCCAAAACCAGCTCCATCACTCGCGCTTGAGGGAAGTAGCGAGTCGACACCACTTTGGCGGGATAGCGATTCGCTCGTCCGACAAAGCCAAACAAGCTATAAACGGCAGCCGCAGAGCCCATCAATGCAAAACCAAAAGCGATAAAATGAATGGGATCGCCCCAGTATGCATGCTTTATCAATAAGACCGAATGCAAGGCAACCATCAAATACACCACAGCCATTAAACGATGGGATAACTTAAACGGTTTGTATTTAACAACAGTCCAGAGTGACACTACCAGCAATGCCAATAACAAATAAAAGCCCCACTCACCTAAATCCAAGCCTACATCACGCAGTTCTTTAACCCATAACTCCAAACCAACGAAGTTATTGCCTGATGGCCCTGCTCCAGTGTGTTTTACTGGTTTTTCCAACCAACCAGCAGCAACGAGCCACTTCGGCACTTTATACATAAGCCAATGGATCACACCCAAACTGACGCCTGCTATACCTAACCACTTGTGTACTCGATATGCCTTGTCCATGCCATGAGCCCATTGCTCTATCACAGGTAAGCGCAGCGCCAGCACCATCGCAATAGACATCAAAGCTAACGACAAAACACCAGAATATTGAATAAGCGCGGAGCGCCATTGGAAGAATTGGGTCGAGGACAGCAGTTGCGGTTCACTCATCCACCACAACACAGACACGGCGGCAACTATCATCCATAAAAAATTTCGTACAGTTTTCATGAACATCACTCTCAAATTGACGACAACTCTAGTTTAGTTTTTCTAGCGTAATGCAACGTCAATATTCGTAAAGTTGAGTAAACCCTCAATATACTTAAGGCCAATAACAAACTTGGAGGTATTGCGCAGAATCCTACAAAAAATCGACATGGATTTAACAGTGGTTAGAGTATTCGCTCGTTATAGTTTGCGTAACATCGCCACAGTGCGAACCAAAACCAAAATGAAGAACACGACGCATGAAAAAGTTATTTTTGTTAGCTGGGCTAATGGTTTGCTCAACCCTAAGTTACGCATCCCAACTGAATGAAGACATTTCTCTCATCGAACAACAAACCTCAAGCAGAATTGGAGTCTCGGTTTGGGATACGCAAACCGATGAGCGCTGGGATTACCGCGGCGATGAGCGCTTCCCACTCATGAGCACATTCAAAACCTTGGCTTGCGCCACAATGCTAAGTGATATGGACAGCGGTAAGCTAAGTAAAAATGCGACCGCGAAAGTCGATGAGCGCAGCATCGTTGTGTGGTCTCCAGTGATGGACAAACTCGCAGGCCAAAACACACGCGTAGAGCACGCTTGTGAAGCCGCGATGTTGATGAGTGATAATACTGCTGCCAACTTAGTATTGAATGAAATCGGCGGTCCTAAGGCCGTGACAATGTTTCTGCGAACTATTGGTGATAAAGCGACGCGCCTAGATAGATTAGAACCACGTTTGAACGAAGCGACACCGGGAGACAACCGCGACACAACCACACCTAACGCCATGGTAAACACTCTGCGAACCTTGATTGAAGGAGAAACGTTGTCTTACGAGTCTCGCGTGCAATTAAAAATCTGGATGCAGGACAACAAGGTTTCAGACTCGTTAATGCGTTCAGTATTACCAACAGGTTGGTCTATCGCCGACCGCTCTGGTGCGGGTGGTCACGGTTCGCGCGGTATTAACGCAATCATATGGAAGGAAAACCATCGTCCTGTTTACATTAGTATCTATGTCACAGAAACCGAGCTATCACTTCAAGCCAGAGACCAGCTCATCGCGCAAATCAGTCAGTTGATTTTACAGAAATACAAAGATAATTAATTCACTGCTTACGTATTTACTTTCCTAAGTTCACCCTCTTTGCCCTTCTCTTCCCTGAAGGGCTTCTTATTCTTTGGTTCTACCTCAAAAACACCCCTTATTGAGTAATGACTTACTTATAAATAGGTATAACATTTATTCATTTAGGCGTGAGTTAACGCCCACATTAAGCAACTGAACACACATAGATGGCGATAAATAAACCATAATCTTACGTAGAAACGCATTTTTCTTGAAAATAGCTTCGTGTAACTTATTGTTGGTATTTGCAACATCGCAAGGAGATGTCTATTGAGACTTGAAAGAACTTTTAACCCTGATGACTTATCGATGCAGAACATGGAAAGTCCGATCTGTATGCCGATAGGGTTTGTTCACTTTTTAGCTCAATCGGAAACATTGCAGCAGGTGCTCGATACTGTCGCAGAATGGATAAATCGTATATTCAATTCTGACCGCGCGAGTATCACGCTTTATGAAAATGATGATCATCTAAAGGTCTACTCTTTCTCTGGTAATAAAGCGATTCCGGCTGAATTCTTGGTACCTATTCACCGAGCTTTTGTTGGCCGAGTGTTCAAAAAACAACAACTGATGATCTGTGACGATGTCACTCAATCTGATGAGGTCGATTGTGTGATGCTGGCATCCAATGGCATGGGGACGTGTATGGATGCGCCTTTAATGCACGGTAAAGTCTGTTTGGGCACGCTTAATGTTGCACATCACCAAACGCACACTTATACAAACGAACAAGCGGCACAGCTTCAGTGCATTGCTAACTGGATTGCTTTAAACATTGCTCTTCATATACAAATTATGAAAATGGAGCATCTTGCCACAACGGATGACCTGACTGGCATTCCAAACCGCAGAGAATTCATGCGACAAATCGAAAGCCGCCTGAATGAATACCGCACCCAAGGCATTGACTTCCATGTTGCTATTCTAGATTTAGACAACTTTAAGAGCCTTAATGATCGGTTTGGTCATGACGCTGGCGATAAATCGCTGATCCATGCAGTCAACACCATTCAAAGCCATCTACTTGACTGTGACTTACTTGCCAGAGTTGGCGGTGAAGAGTTTGCCATCGTACTAAGAAGCCGGTCATCGCAAGAAGCCCTAAACACATTAGAAACGATTCGCAATGCGCTAGAAACTACGACGATTCAACATTCAGGTCGTGATATGAGCTTTACCGCTAGTATTGGTGTAACTCAAGTCTGTAGCTTGGATGACTCGTTTGAACCACTCGTAAAACGCGCCGACTTAGCCCTTTACAAAGCCAAAGAAACCGGTAGAAACCGTGTTGAGGTTCATAAAACAGAAGAAAACTAGAAAAGAGAGTGATAAAAAAGGTAGCGACTTGTTGCGCTACCTTTTATAAATTCTAACCCGCCTAAAATAAGTAATACGAACTTTAAGCCAGTTTAGAAATAAGAGTGAGCAAATTTAATTATGCTTTCTTAAGATCTTTAGCTGGGTAAGTTAGCGTTTTCTCGCCTGCTTTTACGTGTGTGTAAAAACCGCCACTGCTTAAACCTGTAACAACCATTTCGCCAAGATCGATACCTTTAGTCGCCACTACTACGTCACCGATTGAAAACATATTGAATACCTTGTTTATTTAGATTAAGACACTAAGTCGTTGCGCGGTATTTAATATGATATTAGGCAAACCACCTAATCGAATTTTTTATCGTAAAGATTAATTTTTATTTGGCGTGAACTCTAAGTTTCCATATTGAAAAAACCACAATATTTCCCAAAAACAGATGCGCTATTCTTGTTAAATACGTTAAGATTTTCTAGCATCAATTGCGGAGGTTTACTCCGCCTCATTGGAGATAAATGATGAAGAAAGGCCTAAAAATGCGTGCACTAGAACGCTCTGATTTGCGCTTTATTCACGAACTAAATAACAACCGAAATATCATGGCCTACTGGTTCGAAGAGCCTTATGAATCTTATGATGAGCTCG
The DNA here is from genome assembly GCF_011801455.1 of Vibrio diabolicus. Classification (NCBI taxonomy): domain Bacteria; kingdom Pseudomonadati; phylum Pseudomonadota; class Gammaproteobacteria; order Vibrionales; family Vibrionaceae; genus Vibrio; species Vibrio diabolicus. The sequence continues at coordinate 1,363,373 of NZ_CP042452.1, forward strand.
AAGAACTGTACCGAAAACATATACATGATGACGCAGAAAGACGCTTTGTGGTTGAAGATGAAGACGGCATAGTGATTGGATTGGTCGAACTTATTGAGATCAACTACATTCACCGAAGCGCTGAGTTTCAGATAATCATCGCCCCAGAACATCAAGGACGAGGTTATGCGACAGAGATGATTAATCGTGCATTGGATTACTCCTTCTCGATTCTTAATCTACGTAAAATATACTTATTGGTCGCAGTGGATAATGAAGTCGCTATTCATTTATATAAGAAATGTGGTTTTATTGAAGAAGGCCATTTAGTAGAAGAATACTTTATTAACGGAGCCTATAGCGATGTTAAGCGCATGTATATATTAAAACACCAATATCAGAAAAAGATCGAAGAAAAGAACGCGATTCACTAATTTATTCCATCAAAGTAAAAACGCAGCCATCGTTGCTGCGTTTTCAATTTATTCAAATTGATATTGGTAAGATAATGCGACGCGCCTATCTGCCTCATCTAAATAGGTGTTGTTGTCCATGACAAACGTCATTACGTTAAACGAGTGACGTTTATTCACGAGATAACCAAGGCCGATACCACCAAAGAAGCCTTTGTAGTTCTCTCCTTCACTGTTTTCTGAGCCGTAAGTGCCTGCTGCGAAGCTGATTAACGTCAGCTCTTTGGTAAACGATTTCAGCGCAAATGCACCAACGTAACCACTGCTGCCTGAAGAGCTCATCATATTGAAGCCATTCTCTGCACTTGGAGTGCCCGTAAAATTAGGCTCGCTACAGTGGCTACTTTCTGCACCGTCACATACGGGAACATCACCAGTGTTGTACGTATAGCCTGCCATTGGGAAAATTTGGAAGCCTGCTGGCTCAATCCCGAAATAACTTAGCGGCATAAAGGTACCAACGCTGTAGTTGGTTTGATCCGCGCCGTTTACGTATTCATTTTTACCGAAGTTGAAGTTCACGATACCGACCGGAAACAACCACGAGCCACCAATACGCCACTCGCTCGCATCATCATTGATACGCAGGTTAATTTTGCGCGCTTGGTCAAGCGCAAGTGAGCCCGAGAATGAGATGTTTTGATCATCAAAATCGTAGTTGTTTGCGTAAGACGCGCCAAATTTCGTGATGACTTTTGTTGGGTCATCCGCCAACTTGTTTTTATTGTCTTTTACTCGATGCTCGGCACCATGAGCCAGCGTACTGACCAACAAAGTCGTACACACTAACGCTAGTTTATTTTTCATTTTTTAGTCCTTTGAGATGTTGAATACCCGCACTTAGCTGCGCAGATACTTTTTGAATCATCACTCACTGGATGTGACAGAAGCGCCCTAACTACCTTAAGTGGCATGACAACATCCAGTGCAGGTAGTTAGGGTAGAATGGCCTGTAAGGAAGGCGTTTTAGCGATTAGGAGTGATTAGTTTTTCCAGTTGTAGCTCATGCTCATGAAGTACAGAGCAGGCTCATCAAAGCCAGCTTGTAAGCGTGGCGTTTCTGTTTCTGAAGACTCCATCAAGACCGCTTCAAACGCGAAACCAATTGAGTTTTCTGAATCCAATTTGTAATCAATGCCTGTACCAATGCGGTACGCCTTGCCAGTAGGGACGGTAATGTCACCGTTTGATTGGCTCTCATACATGCTGGTATCGAATGCAAAGCCTGCATTCCACATCATTTTTTCATTCAGTTTGTACTGAGTACCCAATGCGATTTGGTAAGTGTCTTGTGTCTCTACATCGACCAAATCTGCAGCCTTAAGCGCAGTTGTGTATTCGCTCCAGTCTTGCCAGTTCACATTCCACATCACCGCTAGGTCATCATTCACTTCATGGTAAGCACTGAAGATCAGTTGTTGCGGAGCAATGGAGTTACTATTGTCGAATTCAAATTCGGTTTCAGAAGAGTAAGACAGACCAAGACGCGTGCCTGGTGTTGCCTCATAAAGCACACCTACTCGGCCGTTGACTTGAGTATCTTGGTCTTCGTCTAAGTATTTTTTATGCATGTCAGAGCTAGCCAACGTCCCTTCAGCTTCAACTTCATACATACCGTACTGAATGCCAAGCGCCGCACCCACAGACCAGTGATCATTGATGCGGTAAGAAGCGGAAGGTTGAATGGTCAAGGCTTGTGTCGTTGCTGTAGGAATATCTAAATGATTATCCAAAAGACCTTCGTACTCGAGACCAAGGCCGTAGTTGCCATATAAACCAATACCCAGCGTCCATTTGTCGTTCACTTGTTAGCTGTAAAATGCCGACGCCATAGGAACAAAACCAATCACGTTGCCAGCATCGCCAGTCATCTTGTCTAGTTGCGCGTCACCGTAAAGGCCAATCAGGTTACCAGAGAAAGATTTACCAGAAACATTCGCCAGACCAGCCGGGTTTGCAGCCATTACTGAGGCATCTTGCGCACGAGCCGCCATACCAGCGGATGCCAAACCAATATCCGATGCTGTTGTTTCGTAAAGGTATAACCCACCCGCTTGCGCAGAAGCACACGTCAGTAGAGAGCTCGCTACGACGATTTTTGAAAGATTTTTCATGTTAAAACCTATTATTGTTAGGGGAACCCACGCTGCGACGGTGGTTGTATATCAATGAAAGGCATTGGCCAATCGCACACAGCGTGGGGGGGTTGTGGAGTCAGTTGAAATCAGCGTTATTGCTCGCTCACCTCAAGTTCAGTGGGTTTCTTTCGCTTAAACTTCTCGCGCAGAGATTGCATCATCACGAAGAACACCGGCGTCAGCAACGTGCCTACAAACGTAGAGAGAATCATGCCGCCGAATACCGCAAAGCCCAGTGAGTGACGAGATGCCGCACCGGCACCCGATGCAATCACCAACGGGAATACCCCCCAGATGAAGGCGAACGCAGTCATCTGTACTGCACGGAAACGGATTCGAGCAGCTTCTTTGGCAGCATCAATGATTGATAAGCCCTTTTCTTCTCGCAGAATTTTGGCAAATTCCACGATAAGAATCGCCACTTTGGCGGACATACCAATCAAGATGACCACACCAATCTGCACGTACAAATCGAACGGTTGTCCCACCAGCAGTAGCGTGCCCATTGCGCCGAGAATCGCGACTGGAACCGCCATCATTACCGCAGCAGGAATGGTCCAACTTTCGTACTGAGCCACCAAGAACAAGTAGGTGAACAGCAAAGACAATGCGAACGCGATTGGTGCCATGTTGCCTGCTTTCATCTCTTGGTAAGTCATGCCTGACCACTCGTACGAGTAACCACTTGGCAAAGATTCCGCAGCCAGTTTTTCAATGGCTTTTACAACATCACCCGAGCTGTGACCTGGCGCTGGCGCACCGTTCACGGTTGCAGAACTGAACATGTTGTAGTTCGATAAGGTATCAGGGCCGAAGATCGGCTTCACTTTCACTAACGTTGCCAGTGACACCATTTTTCCAGAGCTTGAGCGAACAAACAGATGGTCGATGTCGTCGATGTTGTCACGATATTGCTCTTCTGCTTGCACTTTCACTTGGTACGAACGACCAAACAAGTTGAAGTCAGAAATGTAGGCGCCGCCCAACTGTGCTTGCAGTGTGCTGAAGATTTCATTCAACGGTACGCCCATCGAAATCGCTTTATCGCGGTCAATATCGATGTAACGTTGCGGAATGTTCGCACGGAAAATCGAGAACGCTCGCGCCACTTCAGGCAGTTGATTGATTTGGGCAACAAAATCAGCGGTTGTTTTTGCCAATTCTTGTGGAGAACGGCCCAAGTTGTCTTGCAGCACAAGGTTGAAACCATCCACCGCACCCATGCCTTTGATTGCCGGCGTCGCGAAAACGAACGAAGTGGCATCTGGCGTTGAGTTCAGCATTTGGTTAACTTTGTTCATCAACGCACGTTGGTGTAGCTCAGGGTCTTTACGTTTGCTCCAGTTATCCAGTTTGATGATCAACATGCCCGAGTTTGGAATCGACGCCATGTTAATTACCGAGAAGCCCGCAACCGAAACCACGTTCTCCACACCTTCCATCTGTTTTAGCTCATCAACGTACTTCTTCATTAATGGTGCAGTACGCTGCAATGCTGCTGCGTCTGGCAAACGCATTTCGACCATGAACACGCCTTTATCTTCGTTTGGTACGAAAGAAGAAGGTACGGTCATGAACGCAAACGCTAGCACCGCAATAAGCGCGCCATACACACCGATACTCAGCACAATGCGGCGGCTCAAGAAGCCAACTAAACCTTGGTATTTGCGCGTTATTGCTTCAAAACCTCGGTTAAACGCACGCAAAGGCGCAATAGGTTGCGAGTGAGTTGATTTCAACATCAACGCACAAAGCGCTGGCGTTAACGTTAATGCGTTGATCGCAGAGATCAGCACCGACACACAGATGGTGACCGCGAACTGGTTGAACATTCGACCAGAAATACCCGGCAATAGCGCAACCGGTACGAATACCGCCAACAAAATAAGCGTTGTTGCCAATACAGGACCCGTCACTTCTTTCATGGCTTGGATCGTGGCCGGAATCGGGTCTAAATGCTCTTCATGGATAACCCGCTCCACGTTCTCCACCACGATGATCGCATCGTCCACCACGATACCGATGGCGAGGATCAAGCCAAACAACGAGATGGTGTTAATGGTCATGCCCATCACGCCCATGATTGCGAACGTCGCAATGATGGAAACCGGAATCGCTAAGGTTGGAATGATGGTCGCTCGCCAGTTCTGCAAGAAAACGTACACAACGAAGGTTACAAGAAGTACCGCAATCACCAGCGTCTCGTACACTTCATCAATCGATGTCTCTACGTATTCGGTAGAGTCATACGCGATGTCGTAGACCAAATCATCTGGGAACGATTTCTCGTACTCTTTCATGGCCTCTTTCACGCGTTCCATCACGTCTAGCGCGTTCGCTGTCGGCAACTGGTACAAGGCCAGAACGGCGGCTGGTTCGTTATTCATACGACCATCAGCTTCGTAACCTTGTGCGCCAACTTCCACACGAGCCACATCTTTCAAGCGAATCAAAGAACCTTTCTTGCTCGCGCGGATGATGATGTTCTCGAACTCTTCCGCAGAAGTAAGGCGGCCTTTGGTTTGCAAAACATATTGATATTGCTGGTCACCCGGAGCTGGCATACCACCGATCTTACCCGCCGCCACTTGGATGTTTTGCGTTTTAATTGCACCAATAACATCGCTAGCAGAAAGCTTCAAGGTGGCCAGTTTATTTGGGTTCAACCAAATACGCATTGAGTAGTCTTTCTTACCCAGCAGCGTAATGTCACTCATACCTTCGATACGTTTTAGACGCTCAACGATATTGAGATCCGCGTAGTTAGAAAGGTAGATACTGTCGTAAGACTGTTTCGGGGAACGCAGTGTGATAACGCCTAGCATGTCGGAAGATTTCTTCTTAACCGTCACACCGATTTGGTTTACTTCTTGTGGTAGAGACGACGTCGCCTGTGCCACCAAGTTGTTCACACGAACCTGCGCCATATCGCCATCTGCGCCCACTCGGAAGTAAATACGCAATGTGTATGAGCCATCGTTACCAATCACAGAAGACATGTAAATCATGTCTTCAACGCCGTTGACTTTGGCTTCTATCGGTTGTGCTACCGTCTTTTTAACCACGTCCGCGTTTGCACCCGGATACATGGTGCTCACCGTAATTACCGTTGGAGAGATTTGAGGATACTCAGAAATTGGCAAGACTTTCAGGGCGATCATACCCATCAATGTCATCGCCAGTGAGATCACCAAAGCAAACTTCGGCCGGTGAATGAAAAATTTACTTAACATCAGTACTCACTCAGCCTTGTTCACTCTGTAGTTCAACGTCTTTCACCGTTGCACCCGGACGCACTTTTTGTAGACCATTGACGATGACTTTTTCGTTAGCCGCCAAGCCAGTCAGCACAGCACGTTTCACACCGTAGGTCTGACCGAGTTCAACGTTACGACGTGACACCACGTGATCATCACCAACCACCATGACGTAGTCACCCGCTTGGTCTTGCTGAACAGCCGCCGATGGGATAAGCAAACCATCAATGGTTTTGTTGCGCAACTTGATGGTCAAGTTGCCATATTCACCCGGCATAAGCGCGTAAGTTGGGTTATCGAATTGTGCTTCTGCTCGAATTGAGCCTGTTTCTAAATCGATCTTATTGCCAACGGCGTAGATCTTGCCATCAAGTGGATACAATGAACCGTCTGAAAGCGTCAGTGTTAAATCAACATCCAGTTTGTCATCGTTACGATGAGCCACATCAATGGCACTTCTTACTCGGCGGTAGAGCTTCTCATCCACATCAAAGCCAAAGCGAATTGGGTCGATTTGAGTGATCGAAACAAGAGGAACGAGTTGAATTTTCGAAATACGGTCACCCACTCGGAAGTTGCTGAAACCCACGCGGCCAGAGAAAGGAGCACGCACAGAGCTAAATTCAAGATCGAGCCTTGCTGAAACCAGCGTCGCTTTCGCCTCTTCTACCGAAGCAATCGCTGCGGCGTGCGCAGCAATGGCATCATCGTATTGCTGCTCACTGATGCTTTTATCTTTGATGAGTTTCTTCACACGTTCTGCATCACGCGTAGTTTGAACGAGTTGTGCTTTGGCTTTTTGCAACGACGCTTTTGCATACGCCAGTGCCGCTTTGTAAGGACGGTCGTCGATTTCAAACAGCAATTGGCCTTTTTCGACCATATCGCCATCTTTAAAATGAATCGCGGTTAATTCGCCACCGACTCGAGGCATAATATCAACGTCATTTACCGCTTCAGTTCGACCGATAAAAGTATGATAAGGAGTGATTTTTGTTTCGGTTAGAGTAACGGTTTCAACAGAGGGTGCTTGGGCTGTTTTCGTTGCGATATCGCCAGTTTTGCATCCTGATAGTAATGCAGAAGATATAGCAATAGATACCAACGCAAATTTATATTTGGCTTTCATGATAAACCTACTTTATGTAGAAAGTGCCCTAGCCTAAATGTTTAAATATATGGATAAACACACTTTCTATTCTGGAAATAAACGAGGGAGTTAGAATTGGTAGTTAAATTCGATACGGTGATCACCATCACCGAAATTAACGTGCTCATTCCAGTTTGCAAAGTAACGAATATTTGCGCGAGGATTAATTTGATAAGACAACGCAAACTCATGAGTTAAGATATTATCTTCACCCGCGTAATAAGTATCTTTATATTGACTAGACCCTGACAATGTATGCATATACATTGGGTTGTAGTTAATCCAGATTTTATCGGTTAATTCAATTTTTGAGTACATACCGACAACAGTGAAAGTACCTGGAATTTCATAACCTTTGTCATCACCACTAAAACCATTAGCAATAGTGACACCCGCACCAGCTAAAGGAAATAACTGCAACATGCCAAACTTAGGTAGGCCTTGAATAAAGCTATAAGATGCATCTAATTTATCGTTATCAACATCGTAGTTTACATCCAATTGACGGCCTAGACCTTTTGCGACTTCTACTTGGAAATTACGTAGTCGGAAAGAGTCAATGCTGTCATCAACATTGGCATACATTGGATCGTCATTGTCGCGAATGCCAAATAGCTCACCACCAATGCCTTTCATTTCGATGATGTTCATCGCCATGGTGCCAGGCTGGCTAGATTGGTAAGTTTGACCGATTTTGATGTTCGCGCCTTTGTCAGTAATACCAAAGCCCGCTTGGGTGTAAACCGCAAGTGGGTCAGACATGTCTTGTAGTTCTTCGTCATTATTTGTCTGAGCATAAGCAGAAGACGCGAGTTGAAGGGCTGCTGCCATGATAACAACAGACGGTTTCACTAAATTCATAAAACTGTATCCATTTTAATGATTATAAAATTATTCACGTCATGAGGTCATCATAAATAGCAAGCAACACAACTCGCTTTGGATAATATAAATTATCAAAGCAAATTTAATAATGACGAAACATTAGACGTTTTAATTAAAATAAAATAAAGCGTCGTAAAAGTTCAATCACTGCTACTTATATCTTATATAACTTGAAATTTGGTAAGCTTTACGAAGAAGGGAGTATTAAAACTTATGAAAATTCAATTATCATTAGAGCAAATGATTAATTAAATTTACCATATAAATAAGGAGTGCAATGGTGTTAGGTGATCGCGATCAAGTTTTATTTGTATCGTATATTACTCTTCAGGTAAAGAAGAGAGTTGTAATAAATTGCAAATACCTTAATTTAATTAGCCTTGCGGTCAATTTAGAATAGTTACTCCACAATAAATTGAAAGGAAATCACACTCTGTGATTCCCTTTTATTTTCGAGTGCAAAGAACCAATGCTTTTCGTTAACTAAAAACGCAAACGATTCGCACTATTGCAGTTTCTCTATCCCCATATTGAACAGTGCAAAGCTATAAATATCTGCATTTGTCTCAATTATTTTACGCGTTGGTGTGCCAGCACCATGTCCTGCATTGGTTTCGATGCGAATCAAGGTCGGATTTGAACCCGCCTGTTTTGACTGCAACTCAGCAGCAAATTTGTAAGAGTGAGCAGGAACAACACGATCATCATGATCACCCGTTGTAATCAATGTTGCTGGGTATTCCACCCCCGCTTTTACATTGTGCACTGGCGAATAACCTTTCAGATATTGGAACATCTCTTTACTTTGCTCTGCCGTACCGTAGTCATACGCCCAACCAGCACCTGCGGTAAAAGTATGATAACGCAGCATGTCCAGTACGCCGACTGCTGGCAGCGCCACTTTAAACAGCTCTGGACGTTGCGTCATAACAGCCCCCACTAACAAGCCACCATTCGATCCACCGTTAATGCCTAACTTGTTTGATGACGTTACCTTTTCATCGATTAGGAATTCAGCCGCCGCAATAAAGTCATCAAACACATTTTGCTTTTGCATTTGAATGCCAGCGTTGTGCCACTCTTTACCATACTCCCCACCGCCACGAATGTTCGCTACCGCGTAAACACCACCAAGCTCCAGCCAAGCCGCACGTGTCGGGCTAAAAGATGGTGTGAGGCTGATGTTGAAACCACCATAACCATATAGGATGGTTGGTGCACTGCCGTCCATCGGTGTCCCTTTTTTATAGGTGATGATCATCGGCACTTTTGTTCCGTCTTTTGAGGTGTAAAACACCTGGCGAGATTCATACAAAGCAGGGTCAAATGGCGCTTTAGATTTGTAGTACACCTCGCTATCACCATCTTTGATGTTCAGACGATACGTAGTGCTTGGCGTCTTGTAGTTGGTGAAAGAATAATAGACCTCGGTTTCTTCTTTTTTACCCGAGAAACCGTATGCGCTGCCAATATCAGGTAATTTGATTTCTCGAATGAGTTTGCCGTTCATGTCGTATTGCTTCACCATCGAGATCGCATCAACAATATAACTCGCAAACAAGTTGCCACCCGCGGTAGAAACACGTAACACGTTCTTTGTTTCAGGGATCAAATCTTTCCAGTTTTTGGGCTGCGGCTGACTCGCATCCACCGTCACGACGCGTTTGTTAGGTGCATTAAGGTTCGTAACCAAGTACAGCTTCGTGCCTTGGTTGTCTATTACCCAAGTATCAGAACTGGTGTTATCTAAAATGGTTTTAAGCGGGCTGTTTGGCTTACTCAGATCTTTAAAGAACAGTTTGTTACCCGATGTCGATATGCTGGCTGAGATAAACAAGTAGCGTTCATCATCCGACGTATAGCCGCCAACATAACGGTATTTCTCTTCCTCAAAGCCGCCGAAAATCAGCTGGTCTTCACTTTGTTTCGTCCCAAGCTTATGAAAGTAGAGCTTGTGTTGATCCGTCTTCGCGGAAAGTTCACTCCCCTTTGGCTTGTCATAACTTGAGTAATAGAAGCCTTGATTGCCGAGCCAACTGATGCCGCTGAACTTAATATCCACCAGCGTTTCGCCGACGGGCTTTTTGGTTTCTGTCTCTAGAACTATGACTTTTCGCCAATCGCTACCGCCTTCCGAAATGCTGTATGCAACTAAAGATCCATCTCGTGAAAAGCTCACTCCCGCTAACGATGTGGTGCCATCTTCACTAAAAGTATTTGGATCGAGGAAAATTTCTGCTTCACCATCACCTAGCTGCCGATAAAGCACATCTTGGTTTTGTAGCCCGTCATTTTTGTAGAAATAAGTGAACTTACCCTCTTTGAACGGTTGACTTTGTTTTTCGTAATCCATGAGCTTAGTAATGCGCTCTTCAATCTGCTCGCGGTAAGAGATTTTCAACAGATAATCAAACGTCACTGCATTTTGTGCCTTCACCCATTCTGCGGTTTCTGGGCTGAGATCGTCTTCCAACCAGCGATAAGGATCACTCACTTTTGTACCAAAGTAGTCATCGACAACATCCACTTTTTGTGTGGTTGGGTACGTGATGGCTTTCGGGTTTACCTGTTCAACCGACGACTGCGCCGCTTCATTTGCATGCGCCACAGACAACACACTTCCGAGTGCGAGAGCCGTTGCGAATGCTAGGGTGTTCTTTTTCATGAAATTCCTTTTTATTTTTCTGTTGTCTTTTTGTGCAATACATCAGAACTCTACTATATATCGACAAAATGAATCTAATTTCATTAAACGAGTTGTGAAAGCCATCCTAACTCCCTCATTTCCCGCCAATTCTACATATCGGTAAGTGGCGGTGTAGAGCTTAGGAACAACGCTGAAGAGCTACGATGGCGTTTACTCTCTTTCGTTTAATTCAGTTCGATTTGACGCAAAACCCCAGACTCAGAAGCGAAATCTTGGTCGTGACTAATCAGAACAAATCCACCTTTGTATGTATTTAACGCCTGACTAAGCATTATTTTTGACTCGAGATCGAGATGATTATCTGGCTCATCAAGCAGCAGCAAAGGCTGGGAGTGTTGATGGCTGACGATCAGCATTGCGAGCTTCATCTTCTCGCCACCACTGAGTATGCATCCCAACCGAAACACAGCGTCTCGACGAAAACCGATCCCGGCCAATAAGGTTCTCGCTTCACTTTCCGTCATCTCTTGGCAGGTCTCCATTACGTTCTCAAGTAACGAAAGATTTGGATTCACTGCGCCAAAGTGTTGGTCGAGATAATACAAGGGTGTATTCACTTGCAGCTCACCACTCAGCAACGACAACTCGCCAAGCAACGTCTTTAACAAGGTTGACTTTCCGCAGCCATTTTTCCCTTTGAGATGGACTTTATCGTTCGCAAAAATCTGCAAAGTGATAGGAGTAGAATCCCCAAAAGGCAATATACCTTCTTGTATCGACAACACTTTTCGCGAACGGTTCGGATTATCTGCAAGATAAAGCTTTTGCGCTTTGAGCTGCTCATGTCGCGATAGCAACGCCTGTTCTTTGGCTTGTAAATGCGCTTGTCTGAGTTGCTCATTCTTATTGCGATTTGAGGCGCTGGCGGTCGCGCTATCCTTTTTTCCATCAAGCAAAATTTTGGGCTGACTGCCGTCTTTGCGCAGTTTGTTCCCTTGCGCGGCGCGTTGGTCTGCTTTTTCGCGATTTTTCTGGGCTTGCTCGGCTAATCGTTTTTTCTGTTTATCGACTTGCGCTAACTGCCTCTCGACCGCTTGCAGTTCAGTGCGTTTTTGCTCGGCATACACATCGTAATCTCCACCAAAAACCTGTAAACCTAGGCCCGAGAGTTCCCAAATTTCCTCCATTGCTCGAAGCAGCTCGCGATCGTGACTGATGAGTAAAATCGCGCCACCGAAATGCCTCATAGACTCTATCAACCATTGTTTCGCCTCGGTATCGAGGTGATTGGATGGCTCATCGAGAATCAAAAGTTCCGTTTCGTTTTCAAACAACTGCCATAACTGCAAACGCGCCAACTGACCACCACTGAGCCGAGCACAAGAGAAATCAGGGTCTTGCGGTAAGCCCATCGCCGCAAGCTGCTGTTTGAGTTTCAGTTCAATATCCCACTGTTCGCCAACCAGTTCGAACCAATGCTCAGAAACATCACCTTGTTCAATCTGCTTTAAAGCATGTAAGACCGAGTCTGTTCCCAGAAACTGGGCGATCGATTGCTGACCTGAAAGCAAATCAGACGGCTGCTGGCGATACATCATGAAAGAAGAGGGAGAAGTCACAACACCGCTGGCAGGTTGAGTTTCGCCCGCCAAAATGGAAGCCAAAAGCGACTTACCGATGCCATTGCGCCCGACCAAACCAACACGTCGTTTAGTCATGGAACAAGAAATAGACTGGAATAGCGTCTCGCCATTATCAAACTGATGGCTAACATTAAAAGCTTGTAAAACTGGCATAATTTGCCTCCTGTATGACAGGGACAACAGCCGTAGCTATGATTTGAGATTGAAACAAAACGCGTGCACAAACGCATTAAGCTTTATGTACAGCTCGACGATAAACGTCAAATCAAAAAGTCGTCTTGTTGCAAAGAAATATCGGAAAGTGAGCTACGCCTACTAACCCTGCAGATCCAAAAAATAAGTAAAAATATGGATAACAGGTTTAGTTCTTCATGTTGGCGTAATCTCCTAGAGAAATGATTTGCGAAGTTTAGCGGGTTTTCTGACTAAAAAGCAAGCAGCATTATTTATCAAAACTTTGAACGATTTCGAGATCTTATCTACACAAATTTTGCCCAAGCCATACTATGCTTACAGTAAAGCTAATCCACATAAGGGCGTGGTAATGAAATACAAACATATCCTTGTTGCACTCGAACTGTCCGATGAGAGCACTGTTCTGATCGACAGAGCCGTAGCGATGGCTAACTATCTCGACTCCGATATTTCATTCATCCATATTGATGGAACTCACGGGGAAATTTATCGTGAGCTCGTAGACATTAAAGAGAACCCAGACCAAAGGCCGCTGAATGAGCACTCTATGGAATGTTTGAGAACATTCAGTGAGTACATGGATTATCCACTCAAACACTTCTTCGTGGGTACTGGTGATTTAGCCGATAAGCTCGAAATTACCATCAAAGAGCAAGAAGTGGACTTGTTGATTTGTGGACATCATCAAGATTTCTGGAGCAAAATCATTTCCTACTCAAGACATCTTATCAACAAGTCACCAGTCGATATTTTAGTCGTTCCTATTCATGATTAATTAGAATTTGACGCTTGCCAAAACCACCAACTTATTTGGTGGTTTTTTATTGATATTGAAACAGCTTAAGCACTTTTCCAAGCTAGCTTGACGGCCATTTATGAGTTACATTTTCTAACCAACCTGCGCTCCTACCGGGCATGGTTATTTAGATAGCAAGGATCCTTATGGCGAATAAAAAAGTATTAATTCTCTTTGCTCATCCTTCCCAGCATCGTTCAGAAGTGAATACTCCACTTTTCAAAGAAGCTCAAAAAATTGAAGGCGTGACATGTGTTGATCTCTATGGTGAATACCCTCGTTTCGATATCAATATCGACCGTGAACAACAACGCTTGCGTGAGCATGATGTAGTGGTTTTTCAATTCCCACTATATTGGTATTCAACCCCAGCAATTTTAAAAGAGTGGCAAGATCTGGTTTTGGAGTATGGCTTTGCTTACGGCACTGAAGGAACCGAACTACAAGGTAAAACCATGCTGTGCGTGCTTTCGGCCGGCGGCAAGGAAGAAGCTTATAAAGCCGAAGGCTACAACCATTTTACGATTCGGGAACTGCTCGCTCCTATTGAGCAAATGTCAGCGCTCACGGGTATGCACTACATTGCGCCTCTTGCTTTGTTCGGCGCACGTACTGCCGAAGAAGAAGGACGAATACCCCGTCATGTCGAACGGTACAAAAGCCTGCTAACAGCATTAGTCGAAGATAGACTGGATGTTGAAGCAGCTGCGTCATTAATCAAACTCAACAGCGCACTTCCGAAGCTCATCAAGGAGGCTTCATGACAGGGATATTCTTACAAGCCTTCGTGTATTTGATTGCCGCTGTAATTGCGGTACCACTTGCCAAGCGTTTAGGGCTCGGTTCCGTTTTAGGTTACCTCATCGCTGGTGTGGTAATTGGTCCAATTATCGGTTTAGTCGGTGAAGAAACAACGACAATTCAGCACTTTGCCGAATTTGGCGTGGTGATGATGCTATTCCTAGTGGGGTTAGAGCTAGAGCCTAAAATGCTCTGGTCAATGCGAAATCGTTTAATGGGCTTAGGCGGTCTTCAAGTTGGCGGTACCATCGCGGCGATTATGGGTATTGCCCTGTACTTTGAGCAGCCTTGGACCATTGCCTTAGCCATCGGCTTGATTTTCGCCCTTTCTTCTACCGCGATTGTTTTGCAAACTTTTAGCGAAAAAGGGTTAACGAAGACAGAAGGCGGACAAAACGCGTTCTCTGTTTTGCTTTTCCAAGATATCGCTGTTATCCCGATGTTGGCCTTTATTCCATTGCTGGCCCTGCCGGAGTTAGTCGAACAAGCACAAAATGCCGTTCAAACTGCTGCGCAGCATCATGACGATTTAAACCTCGTGGCCGATTTACCGGGCTGGGCGTACGGAATAGTCATCACAGCATCGATTGCGATTGTCGTCGTTGGTGGTCACTTTTTAAGTCGACCTCTGTTGAGCTATGTTGCTAGCTCTGGGCTGCGTGAGATTTTTACCGCCACCGCATTGATGCTGGTGATCGGCATCGCAGCACTGATGAGTTTGGTTGGCTTATCTCCTGCCTTAGGAACGTTCTTGGCTGGCGTTGTATTGGCGAACAGCGAATTTCGCCACGAGTTAGAGTCCAATATCGAACCATTTAAAGGGTTGTTGCTGGGTCTGTTCTTCATCACCGTCGGCGCAGGGATCAATTTCTCAGTTCTATTTGGTGACTTCTGGTTGATCATGGCACTGACCATTGGCGTGATGGTATTGAAAGCCTTGGTGCTATTTATTCTCGCGCTGATATTTAGAGTGAAAGGCAGCAACCGCTGGCTGTTTACCTTAAGCTTGGCTCAAGCGGGTGAATTTGGTTTTGTGTTGCTAAGCTTCTCTGTGCAAAACCACGTCATTCCGTTTGAACTCTCGCAAACGCTTGCGCTGGTTGTTGCTATCTCAATGTTCTTAACGCCAGGTTTGTTCATTCTATTTGACAAATTAATACTGCCGCGTTTTGAAACTCAATCAAACGAAAGGGAAAGCGATACGATTGAAGAAAAAGGCACAGTAATCATCGCTGGTATCGGCCGTTTTGGTCAGATTGTTAACCGCTTGCTTGTTTCTAATGGTGTAACAACAGTGGTGCTCGATCACCAAGCCAACCAAGTTGATAACATGCGCCAGATTGGCACTCGTGCTTATTTTGGCGATGCGACTCGACCAGATATGCTGCACACTGCAGGCATCGAACATGCGGCTGCGTTGGTCGTCGCAATTGATAACCAAGAATCGAGTGTGGAACTGGTGAAGTACGTCAAACACACGTACCCCAAAGTAACGGTGATCGCACGCGCCTTTGACCGTGGTCACGGCTATCTTTTGCGTCAAGCTGGGGCTGATATTATTGAATCGGAAACCTACCATTCCGCATTGGAGATGGGTGGTCACACGATGAAAGCACTCGGTATTCATCCCTTCTTTGTTGAGCAGCAAAAAGCGACATACAAGCGTGTTGAAGCACGCAAGTCCGAGATACTCTACAAAGCTTGGGAAGATGATTCTGAAGGCGAACGTTATGACAACAATTTCCGACAACTGTTTATTCAGTTAGAGGAAAAAATGGCGGAAGAGATGCAAAAAGATCGCCATGACAAACTCTCGCGCTCAGAACGTGGTTGGACGCCACCGCCGAAAGGTTACGCCGATGACTTCAATGAAGGTAACGTTCAAGAACTAACACCGCCGAGAGAAGAGCCGATCTGACGGTAACTTGCTCAATATTAAAAACCTCCCGTTTGGGAGGTTTTTCTTTTTCAGTACCGAGTCACATGCCGTGCAGGATAAAATGATCTTCTCACGAGATTACATAAGATCATTCATTAAAATCTCATACTCTTCGTTTGCTTCTTCCACTAAGTGAGAAAGCTCTAACGCATCAGTAACTGCAAGATTGAACTGCCACGGAGTTGTGTCTTCTTTACCACAGATTCGAGTTTCACACCCATGGCTCTCAAAAGACAAATCATCAAACTCTGTGGTATGGCGCTCTTGAAGTTCTACAATCTCAACTTCTAATTTACCGACAGGGTTAACTTTAACGTGAGCATGTAAATCTGAACTGTTAGACAAACAATAATCTCTATGAACCGCAATCATGGCCGCCTCCTTGGTCTGCCAACTGACAACTCACCCATGAGTGTAGACGAGGGAGTTTGAACGTGGGGTGAAATAATAATGAAGATTGATCTGTCTCATTGGAGTAGACAATTATTGTTGTGCTGGTATGAGCCGGTATGAATCTCATCTGATTTAAATCGTTCCTAGATCACAAGAGTTGGCATTTACCGAGACTTTCCCTATTATCGAAACAAATTTACTGTAGTCATTCTTTAGAGGTCAGTATGGAGCTTGAAGCCGTCGCTAAAGCACTAAAAGAGTTAGGTCATCCTACTCGTTTAAGTATTTACAAAGAAGTTGTCAAAGCTGGATACAAAGGTATCGCGGTAGGCGGCGTACAAGAAAAGCTTGGCATTCCTGCTTCCACTCTCTCTCATCATATTTCTAGTCTAGCCTCAGCCGGGCTTATCACCCAACGTCGTGAGGGGCGAACCCTTTTTTGCGTTGCAGAGTACCAATGTTTAGATGATGTGATCGGCTTTTTAAAGGCTGAATGTTGCGTTAATGAGTGCTCATAACCTCATAGCAGAGGCGAAAGACTTCGGTTTTACATTAGACTTTACCCGTTCTTGAATGACCGCCGACAAACATAAACACCGAGCTCGCTAAGCTCGGTGTTTTATTTTTTAGTTTTCGACGAGCAACATTGAGGCTTTAGGTGGCACAATTAACTTACCGTCAGATGGAACGTCCTGCTCCGTCATCAAATCCACCCAGTCGCCATCCATTTTCAATGCCAAAGACTGCTGACGCTGCGATTTATTAAGCACGACAATGCCTTTGCTCCCTCGCTTAAGTACCAGCATATCATCGTTACCTTCAAGAACACTCATCGACTCGCCATGCGTCATATTATGGAATTGGATCATTTTCGCCATTCGCGGATCGTTCCATGCGCCTTGCCATCTTGGCTTGCCATTTTTATCTGTAATACCGCTAGTGTTTAAGTCGGTATAAACCAATGGCACACCACCATCGCGGCCTAGAATGTAGGCATAAGCTAACCATTCATTTTCCTCATCCATGATCAGATCAAGAAAAACGTCATTGTTAGGAATGTCATGCGTGACAACAAATGTAATCGCGCGACCGGGCGAAAGGGCCTGACCGAAACAGTATGGGTCAATCAACGACTTGAAACTGCCCTTTTTAGCGAACGCCTTAAAAATGGTCGAGAACAACGGGAAATCATAAGCGCCTAAGCGAGTTTCCTGTAAATACGGCTCAAGAAACAACTGATACTCTTCCTCTGTCGCACCGCCATCGGTAATAATTTCGCCAAATATATGCACATCGCGCGTGATGTCGTCTGTCCAAACACGTTTAAGATGCTCTAGCGTCATGTGTTTCGCGGCATCAATACGAAAACCTTTCACACCAATGGCTTTCAATGCTTTTAGGTAAGCGCGTTGCTGCTCAACGACATGGTCACAAACACGGAGGGTTGGCAAGCCAGGATCGGTTGGTCCACCTGTGATGCGTCCATTTTGTACCTGCCATTTATCTTTCCAGTCTTTAATACCGAATGCTTCAACAAAGTCCTCTTCATCAAAAAGCGGTTGAGATAAGTCGCCAAATAACGTTAGCGACTGATATTTCTGTTTGTTTTGTTGGTATTCCTCCAGGACCTCTTGCCTTGGGTATTGGAGGTCTCGGCGAAGGTGGGCCTCATTTGCCATATGGTTAAACACCACGTCAGCGTAAACCCACACGCCAACTTGCTCCAGTTCACGAACCATACGGATAAAGTCTTTGGTATCACCCAACGCATTGTCGATGACACGGTAATCTTGAGGTTGATAGCGCTGCCACCAGCGATCATCCTGGGCGCTTTTCATTGGTGGCGAAACCAGCACGGAGCCGTAACCTAGCTCGTGGATTTCTTTTGCTCGTTGGGCAATGTCAGCATACTTCCAATCAAACGCATGTAAGATAACATTCGCACCGAATGATTGTATTTCCTGTGAGCCACTCATGTTGTTCTCCTACTCGTTTTCACTCACGATTACTTGTTTGCATTTTTTTGTGAGTGAATTCAATAGTCGAAATTATAAGAGCTATTCATCAGACGCCCTCACCCTTTTCGCCCTAACTCAAGGCTGAAAATGAAGGCGTAGTGACTCCTCCATTGCCCAAGTAGAAACGGCTCTGGACGTAAACGAGTAGATGACATTCAAGCACACCGCACATAAAACAAACTAAATCATTGTTTTGTATTGCAAAAAATTGCATTCAAAATATATAAAAGAAAATGCCCGGGTACGCCCTAAAGGAGGCCAAAGACTAAAAACAGCCAAACCACTCTATTGAGTAACTAATTTTTAATAAAGTGAAACTGGCAGGTGGATCACGTTTGGCGCGTATTCAAAACAGCCCCCTTCTGCGTATCCCACCTTAAAACATGGAAGATTACCGTTTGTATCTATCCCGAAATGACTTCAAAATGCGGAACTTAGCTTATGCCTATTGGTATGAATTACCTTGGAGGGTAATCATGAATATCAAAGAGTTTTCTAGCCTCGTCGGCTTGTCTGCTCATACACTTCGATACTATGAAAAAATTGGCTTACTTAAACATGTCCATAGAAACGCGAGTGGGCATCGAGTGTATAGTGCGAAAGATCTAAGCTGGATTAGCTTCGTAAAGCGATTAAAAGAAACTGCAATGCCGCTTGAAGAGATTCTGGAATATGCAAAATTAAGGGAAGTCGGCTCAGAGTCTGTACGACAACGCCAAGCCTTGCTAGAGCAACACCAAGAAAACCTCAAGCTCCACATTGAACAGCAGCAAAAGCACTTAACGGCTCTAGAAGAAAAAATTGCCTTGTATAAAAGCGGAAAAGTTCGTTGACTTAGAGTTAACTCTAAGGATTAAGGTATGTTTGCATTTATTCACTAGGAACATATCGATGGAACAATCACGCTTTAACAAAGGATTAGAACTACTCTCTCACATTGATGGCGACGCTGGTCATAACGTCATCGAAAGCTTACAAGATATTTGCCCAGATTTAGCTCAGTACACCATTGAGTATCCGTTTGGCGATATTTATGCTCGCCCAGGCTTAGACCTAAAATCGAGAGAAGTCTCAACCGTCGCCGCGCTAACGGCAATGGGGAATTGTACACCACAACTGAAAATACATCTCAATGCAGCACTGAATGTAGGCTGCAGCGAGGCTGAAATTAAAGAAGTCATCTTACAGATGTCCGTCTACGCAGGGTTTCCAGCGGCATTAAACGGCATGTTTGCCTTCAAAGAAGTGCTAGCGGAAAGAGCAGAGTAATCACGACGTTGAAATCAATTTAAAGGCAATTAAATTAAAAACGGCCCTTGGGGATCGGGCCGTGATTTAAACAACGAGTGAATTAGCGCTCAGGGGTTTCAAGCAGTTTAACCGCGCAATCTACCGCGTTGTTAATGCCTTGACTACTCTCCAACTTGCCTGAACTTGCAGGACCAAGGGCACAAGAATACAAAGCCAGCTGCTTATCGAACGGCAGATCCAACTGTTCATATAGATTTTGTCGGATTCTTGCATGTTGTTCTGGTTCTTGGTTAGCAAGGCTAATCAACGTTTCATAAATAAGCGTTTTCATGTCTTTCCCTTTTCACTTTATTGCACGGGGTGCATATATATTGTATCCGTTTGGAAAGCACAAATCAGAAGCTAGGTCACAGAACGCGTCGCTAAAAAAGTTTATGTGCACGGTAAATTGTAATACAAACCTAAAGCCGTTTAGAAAAAGAGCAAAGGATAACTCGATAAATCAGCCGATTAACTAGCATTCGCCGCTGTTTGATCACAATAGCGTCCGATACAAACAAAAACGCCGCTCAATGAGCGACGTTTTTATCTCGATTTCAGCTAATCAAGCATGTTTTAGTTGAAGTGCACTAACATTTCAACGTCATCACCTTGTTCTGGTGCTTGAAGAGAGAAGTGCACATAACCAGCTTCAGTAACAGGAATCGCAAGGTATTCGTTGCTACCTGCATAGTTGGACACGTACTCGTGTTGCTCAACCGTAGGCCAATGCTCTCTGCTGGCGTATAGATCGACATTACCCGTTTGAGAGTGAGCCGTTAGCCATACACGAATCTCTTCAACACCTTCAGGTACATACACTGCCGCATAACGCTGCTTGTGAACGGTCAGCATTTTTGCTTCACCAGACTCTAGTACCACCGGTGCCAAATCGTCTTGCACTTGTGTTGGCGGTGTTTGCGCTTCAACGTCTAAAGCAGCCACAAGATTCACAGAGTCATAGCTATCACGGCCAGTTAAACTGATGTAGTAACGACCCGCTTTAACGTAACCATCTTGCTCTGGTTCAAACACAATCTCTTCATTGCTGCCATCAGCATATTGACTCATTTCGAAATCATAGTAATGCGCGACTTTGTTGTAGCTCATGTAAAGATCCGCATCACCCGCGCCCTCAATAGATACATTGAAGTTAACGGTGTTGGCTGGAACATCAACGTAGAACAGTTTTTCGCTGTATGCTTCGCCACTGAGTTGAATGCTTTGGTTCGCCGTCAATTCAGTCACTTGTGCTTCAGGTTCTGTTGGTTCTATTGGCTCTTCTGGGTCAGTACCTGGTTGCTCTGGCTCCACTTCTAACGTATCCAACCAGCGTTCAAACTCTGCGTCATATTGTTGACCTAATGTCGTCACCTGTTGCGCCCACTGTTCAAACTGACCAGTGCGCGACAACGCCAACAAGCTTTCTACGTCTTGCGGATGATTTTCCAGCATGAATCGAACGGCCAAGTAACCCCAACGATAGATACGATTAGTATCGTGAGAATATGTGGTATCAAACACAGTTGAAAGGCTCAATTTACCGCCTGCAATCAGTTCGATCGCAGCTTGGTAGCCTTGTTTGTAATGCATGTATTCAGCAAAACCTTCCAGCCACCACACGATATGACCGTGGGCTAAGTTATCACTGAATGAGCCGTACTGGTTAAATCGCGCGTCCAAATAGTGCGTGTACTCATGCTCTAGATTCAAAATCGATAAATCTTCGCCATTCGCATAGCGATAAGCCACGAAACGGGCGGTATTGTCCGCTTTTGATGGATTCCCTTCAAGGTACTGACCACCGTTGTCCGTTGTATTACCAAACAGGAACGAAGAATAATCAACGTAGCTGTCGTTACTAGCAAACACCGCCACCTCAACACGGTCATTCAAGTCATCAGCGACAGGTTGATTGCCCGTATTCGCCACTTGATGGAAGTCGGCTTCTTTCGCAGCCAGCACTTCACACGCTTTCGCAGCTTGAGCATCGGTCAGATCTTCAGAGCGAATGATGGCAGGTCCCTGACACTCAAAACGATTTGGCATCACGCGCGCTGCTAGATCTTGCTTCGCTTGATCTAGGTCCAGACCGTTTAAACCTTCAGGTGCGTAGTAGCTCATCATCTCTATGGCAGCAAGCCACAGTTTGTCATGCTCACTACCCAGTGGATAACGCTGCATCACTTGTTGCATCACAGCCAAGGCTTTGCGTTTGGTCTCCTGATCTGGGCTCGCAAGCAAACGACCAGTTTCACGTAATGCATTGAAAACAATAAAGCTCGCATCCGTATCCAATGCCCAAGCGTTATCAGATGCGAATCTCGCTAATGTATCAATATGGTGAGTATTGTTTGCCATGTAGCGGTAGAACTCATCGTTTGCTACATGACCTGCCATAGAACGGAACAGGTTGTTTAAACCATCGACCCATTGCGTGTCCTGCGCGGTTTCACGGTTAAAGTGCATCAACGCGGCCATCATGCTATCCATGGTCAGCGGCAACTGCTTCACGTTATCAACCATCAAAGTCAAGCTCTTCATTGCGCCAACTTGTTCACGGCCTTGATCCAAAGCATGAGGGTTGTTAAGGAATAGGTTCGTCGACTGAGCAAAACGCTGACTCAACGCTTCTGAAAACTCAGGTGTACCTGTGCCAGCATTGTAACGAACGTAGTATGCAGCACGAATAAACTCGCCCAGATTTTCTAGAACACGAGCTTGCTCTGCTTCTCCACGATAGCGTGCAATTTCTTGATCCAACGCGACTTGGATACGGCTTAAGCTCGCTTCGCTGTAAATATCGTTCAGCGTTGCGGAAGGAGCTGAAAACCAAGCGTGGTAGCAATCATACTCAGCACCAGAAACGGCAGCAGCCAAGTCTCTCGATTGTTGTAAATCAGCAACAGCGCACTGGTTTTGTGCAAAAGAGAAGCTAGACACACTCGCTAGCATACAAGCAAGCGCCAAACGATGGCGCGGGAAAAAACGGATATGAGACATAACAACACTCATTGATTATTAACATACATGGAGTGGGGGTTTATATTCTTTACAGCTCAAACAGTGAAATCAGTGTCATAAAATTTATGAAATCGCTCCCAAAAATAGGCTTTTTACTCTAAATTTATGGGATCAATCCCAACCCAAGATTTCTCACAATTATCAATAAAAACATTAATTTACCTTTTTCTAAATAACGACTTTATGAGGAAAATTGCCCTTAAACGCCCCCCTTAACTCTTCCAGATAGAGTTCACGACAATCAAAGGTTCTAAATTAAATTTTGATGCTTGATACCATCTATTTTTATTTGTGACTCATTCCCAATAAGTCATCGAGTGCATATCAAAAGGTTGGCATTAATGGTAAATTCTCCGCCAAATCAAACACATTTACTCCTCGAGTCATTGATGAGTGAATAAAGCAGATATTTGGCTAGGGATAATACATGTCACTTTGGGGATTTTTGGGAGCGGGGATTGCCTACTTCATGACAACGTTTGCCTTTGTTTTTGGCGGCATTTTTTGGTTATGTGCTGAAGGTAATACATTAAGAGAAACAAAGCGCCAATCATCAATAATGTCCGGGGTTATTGCTTGTACTATTGGAACTTGGGTGCTTGCTTTTGGTGTTTACGTTTACGGTTACTTTTGGGATAACTCTTCTCACTATTATTTTTATTTGCTCGCTCCATGGGGACTTGCCATTTTTGGGGTAAAACTTCGTAACCGCAGGGTTAAGCAATACGCGCGTGTAAAACACGCAAAAGAAGAACAGTGGCAAAAGCGCTGGCGAGAATTATTAGGGGAAGATACTGAAGATCTTCCACCATATCCACATGATTACGAGCTCTACTCGGGCATTTGGCAAGCCAATGAAGCGCTCCGAGAACAGTGTTTTTCAGCCCTTCCTCACGGGAAAGCAGTCTACGAGAGAGTGAAAGCCTTCCAAACGATGGCATCCCCCGCTGGTGACATAAACAATCAAGTTTTGCTGAGTAAACTCGATCAACTAGAGGATGAAATCATTCAAGTTCTTGAGCAACACTCGCAAAAGAAAGTAAGCATTAAAACTGGCTCAGGTACTTTACGCAAAGAGTCAAAACGCAATGTTTATCGCCATGAGAATGGCCCAACAGAAGATCAACTGTGCGACTCAATCAATCTCCAACATGATTTGGATCGAGAGCTACGCAACATTATCTATGATCGGCTCGGTTACGATGGCGAAGATGAGTACTTTTTCCTCCGAGCGCCACTCGAAGAGCTTACCGAGAATGAAACCGCAATCAACTGGATGCTCTGGGGTTTAGTAAGCGACCATTTTGCTGTTGACCCATACCAAACGGCGTTGGATCTCAGCCTAATGAATGCGGAACCAAGATGGGGCCAAAATGAACGGTTTGTAATGATTACGGCTCAATAAACGCAAGTACTAAGTCTAACTTTAATACAACCTATTCTGAGACCACCCTCGCGTTGGTTAACTTAGCCAATAAGCCGCCAACGCGATCACGCATTTCACGTCTGTCCACAATCATATCTAATGCGCCATGTGCCAATAAAAACTCACTTCTTTGAAACTCGTCTGGTAGCTTTTCACGTACCGTTTGTTCAATAACACGCCTTCCCGCAAAGCCGATGCTTGCTTTAGGCTCACCAATATTGATGTCTCCCAACATGGCTAAACTCGCCGAGACGCCACCATAAGTTTGGTCCGTCAATACTGAGATATAGGGTAATCTGTGCTCAGATAAATGGTTTAACGCGGCGCTGGTTTTTGACATTTGCATTAGTGCTACCAAAGACTCTTGCATGCGCGCCCCTCCGCAAGCAGAAAAACACACTAGCCCAGATTTTGTATTAATCGCAGTTTCAACGGCGCGGACAAATTTCTCGCCAACCACCGCCCCCATCGAGCCAGCCATGAAAGAGAATTCAAACGCACAAGCTACAACAGGCAAGCCTAGCAACTTCCCCTGCATCACAACCAAGGCATCTTTTTCTCCAGTCGTTTTCTGCGCGATGGCAATTCGCTCTTTATATCGCTTTAAGTCTTTAAAACCCAAAATATCCTGCGGTTCCAACTCACTTGCCAACTCTTGCTGTGTTCCATGATCCAGAAAAGTGTTCAACCTTTGACGTGCAGCCATTCTCATGTGATGAGAGCACCTAGGACATACTTCCAAATTCTCTTTTAATGCCGCGCGATAAAGTATTTGTTCACATTCAGGGCATTTTGTCCAAACGCCCTCAGGAATAGACGCTTTGCGCGAACCTATTATATTCTTATTCTCAAATAACCTTTCTAGCCAACTCATGAGTACCTCATTATTGATCACCTCGTAGCACGACATCTGCATCGTTTGCCCGCTCTGACTGTTAAATAAAATTGTATGCAACTCAGTCTGAGGATAAAGTGCAATATGCTGGCTTGATAATCCAATAAAGTGGGACAATAGAATGTTTGATAACGTCGACCAAATCTGGTTAAAAAGTTTTCACTGTGTGTATGAAAACAACAGCTTTAAGCGAGCCGCTGAGTGTTTGAATATACCAACATCGAATGTCAGCCGACATATTGCCCTGCTTGAAGAAAAGTTAAACATCAGGTTGTTCAATAGAACGACAAGGCGAATGACGCCTACCGAGGCTGGAGAAGAGCTCTATAGCAGCACTCGTCCATTATTGGAACAACTCAACAACGCGCTAGAAACCGTGACTCGCCACTCGCACACTGTAACGGGAGAGCTACGTATTCTTATGCCAGACACACCTGTACTGGCCAAAGCGCTTGTCACCTTTTGCACGCAATACCCGTCAATCTCTTTGTCTTGCGATACAACGCTAAACCCAAAAGATGAGGTTATTGATAGCTTTGATGTCATTTTGAGTTTTCATAGAGGGACTTTGTCTGACAGCAATTGGGTAGCAAGGGAAATAAAACGCTGGCCCAGCGCTATTTTGGCTGCGCCTCAACTGCTTAATAAGTGCGGCCGCCCTTACAAAATTACGGATTTAAATCATGTTCCCTGTATTACGACACTTACTGCTGTAAATGGCGCTCCCTGGGTGTTTAAAAACCCCGACGGAGGTCATATTACGCAAACAGTACAATCATCGTTCAAAGTAAACAGTGGTCATCTCGCTAAATCTGGCGCGTTATCAGGGCTTGGATACGCAATACTTCCAATAGAGTCATGCAAAGACGAGATCGAGAGCGGCAAGCTTGAAGTCATCCCTCTAGAATACGAACCTGAAGATTTAGTGCTTTATGCGTTTTACTCTTCTAGAAAGCACTTAGCCAAGAAAACCTCTATGTTTGTTGAGCACTTAAAACAACTCGCGAAACTTAACGCCTAGTTAATCACTAATCATTTATCCCAATAAATATAAAAACTGGCATAGTAGAGCAATTCGACATGAGATTTTCTCAAATAAAAAAGCCAAAAAGCCAGCAATCGAGATTTACTGGCTTTTGCAAAAGGATTTCCGTTGGCGTTTAAATTCTAAACGCTCCTACGTGACGATCGAGAGTTCTCGATAATTCCGCAAGTTGTTGACTTGATTCTTCCAATTGCTCACTCGCCGTTAGCGCGTTTTTCACGGAGTGACTGACGGTATCCATATTCATGTTAATTTCATTTGCTACCGTCGATTGCTGTTCTGTTGCCGTTGCCACCTGAGTATTGATATCCAAAATGGTGGTCACTTGATCTGCAATAGCCTCTAGTGCTTGTCGAGCGAGCTCCGTTTCTGCAGTGCCTTCTTCAATTAGGGTTCTACTATTACTCATTGAATTAACCGCACTTTGGGCTTCGGTTTGCAACTGATGGATCATGTTGTCAATTTCATCAGTGGACTGAGCCGTTTTAGTTGCAAGATTACGAACCTCGTCTGCCACTACGGCGAAACCTCGTCCGGCATCACCGGCGCGCGCTGCTTCAATAGCGGCATTTAACGCTAGTAGGTTAGTTTGCTCAGAGATCCCTCTAATGACTTCGAGAATACTACCAATCGACTGAGTGTTGTCCGCAAGGCTTACGATAATATTGGAAGTACTGTTCATCTCGTTTTCAAGATTCGTCATCGCCGTCTTGGTGCGTTCTAGCGTCTTGTAGCCATCTTGAGTCTCATTACTTGCCGTACTCGCAGCACTCGCTGCACCAGCAGCATTTGACGCAATTTCGTTGACGGTCGCGATCATTTCGTTCATAGACGTGACAACCAGCATGGTTTGCTCATTCTGCTCCTGCCCTCTTGCAAGCGCTTGTTGAGATTGTCCACGCAGCGCGACAGCGGAACCATTCAGCTCTACACCAGTATTTACAACTTGTGTAATGATTTCATGTACCTTGCCAACAAACACGTTGAACGCCGAAGAAATTTGTGCGACTTCGTCATTACCTTTTGCTGGTAAACGAACCGTTAAGTCTCCGTCACCTTTCGAGATGTCTTGCAACGCCTCCTTAAGCGCAGATAGCGGTCGCATCAGCTTGTTGAGTAGCAGCGATAGAGCCAAAACACACAGAACGAAGATCACCACCATGGAAATCAGTTGGGAAGTAATAATTCCATTCGTCGCTTGGCTTACTTCTGTAATAGGAATACCAATATCAAACGTGCCGTACAACTGACCATTCACGTAGATCGGCGCCATGATATCAAACACCCACACTTTCTGGACATCGGCATACCACTTTGAATACTGTTGTACACCTTTGGTTGCACCTTCAACGGTGTAGTTATCATTGTAGGTTTTATTTAGCTTTTGCTTATCACTGTGAGCAACCGCCGTCACATTGCGATCAATTACGACTGCATAGCTTACGTCTGAACGTTGTTTCAAACCCTCAACGAGCGATTGTAAGTCTTGCATTGGATTGGCTGAGTTCTCCAAAATATAACTTGCATTTCCTGCTAAAAACTCAGCTTGAACTTGGGATTTGTTTAAGATGATGTCATCGATTTTCTGACTCGAAATTAGGTACGTTGATGCCATACTTGCCACGACAGCAATACCAAACATGGCGCAAACGGCTAATAAGATGATTCTTTTCATTTTAATTGTCTCGGTACAATTCAATGTGATGCTCACGACAGAGCGTTAAGCCTTTCGCCTCTTATAACCAACACAAACTGTATTTTTAGCCTGTCTGGCAAAGCTAGACGTAACTTTGTAGCCACTGTATCTGCCTGATTACCGATAACTTTAGAATGAAGGAAGAAAAGTCTTCAAAACGTCACATTTCTACGAGGTTTGACTGAAAAACAAGAGAGTAATCGATAACTTCAAGTAAGCGGCCACACTAGCATCGAGAGTTAAAAAAAGAGTTCTAGTTAGAGCCTTGAAAATATAAATAAGCGAGCGCTTCGACCTATATTCTTACAATTCTCCTTTGCTCAATTAAGTGAATTCTATTCCAAACTCTTTAATAACGATGGTCACAATGAAGAAACAAACGATTGAAATAATGGCGCAAATTCCCAAAGAGAACCAAAACGAATATCGGCTCAGTAAGAAAGGAAAAACTAGAAACATCGGCAATGTAGGCAGTACATACCAAAAAGTATAAAACGCGTGGTTCGCGAGCTTTTCCTGACCTTGACCTTCAATATACATCCAAATCAAAGCTAAAATAGTGACCGTCGGGAGCGCGGCAATCAGCGCTCCCGCTTTATCACTTCTCTTGGCAACTTCAGATATGAGCACCACTATTCCTGCGGTTAACGCGTACTTAGTAATCATCCACAACATGAAAGAGCTACCTTTAATAAACAAAAAGCGACGTAATAATTACAACAGAGCTTAGCTCATTAACGTCGTAAACCCGTGCATGCCCATATACATACCAACGGCACTAATCAAGATCCCCGATAGATAAGGTGCACGACGAGCCACATCGTTCAAACCACTCCACTTCGATGTTGCTTTTTGAACGCCCACTGCCGCGACAACACCAACCGCAACTAAAGTTAACGCTAGACCAATACTGAACGACACCACCAAGGTTGCACCAAGTGTCATGGCCTTAAGTTGCAAACAAATGAGTAAAACAGTGACCGCCGCCGGGCATGGTATTAACCCACCAGTCAAACCAAACAGAAGTATTTGTCCATTGGTAACATCTCGATCGCCAAAGCGCTTTTGAATATCTAGAGCGTGAGCACGCTCATGAGCATCTTGGTACTCTTTATTCTCACTTTCCGAATGGGAATCCGCATGAAAATGCACCTCGAAATCGTGGGTGTGATCATGGTGCCCGACCATCAATGTGACGAAAAAATCATCAGAGGCTTCAATACAGGAGGCAGATTCCAAATAGCCATCGCGCTCAATAAAGTGATAAATATCAGAAGGCTGTCTGATTGCGTTGGGTAGCACTAGTTTAACGTTTTCAGCCGTTAAAGGCTTACCGTTAAGTGTGCGTAACTGAAAACGGCAGTGATGCCCTTCTTCTACGATAGAAAGCGATAGATGCCCATGACCAGTATCGACAACTTGCGTTCTCCAGTCTCGAGCTTGCTTATGAGCTTTGTGCCAAGCTCGCTCATCACTCCACGTTCTCCAGAACATCCATAAACCCGTCGAGACGATAATTACCCCAGAGATAAGCTGCATCCATGGCTCCGCAGCTTCTGCAGTAAATCTTTGACTTATATACATCCCACCCGCAGCAATTATCCATACGATCGCCGTATGGGAAAGCGTTGCAGCCAACCCCAACATCACCGCCTGCTTCACTGTTCCTTTTACGGCCACAATAAACGCCGCCATCATCGTTTTGGAATGTCCTGGCTCTAATCCATGTAACGCTCCTAATAAAATGGCGCTGGGTATAAAAAACCATCCATTACCTTGTTGTAATAATGCGACAAAATCCATTGTTATTCTCAATATGCTCTTCTAAAGTTGCCCCAAACTATACTCCCCCCTAGTATTAAATACTA
This sequence comes from Vibrio diabolicus, assembly GCF_011801455.1. Lineage (NCBI taxonomy): Bacteria > Pseudomonadati > Pseudomonadota > Gammaproteobacteria > Vibrionales > Vibrionaceae > Vibrio > Vibrio diabolicus. The sequence continues at coordinate 1,392,931 of NZ_CP042452.1, forward strand.
CCCCCCAGTATAAGATGAGTGCTACATTATCAGTTAGAATCTCGCAGTCAGTAACTTAAAGAAGATAAGTCATGTCCCATACAACCAGAGATCAAAAGAAGCTCAATACCCGTGTCAGCAAAATACAGGGTCAGGTGAATGGTCTTAAAAAAATGCTGGAAGAAGAACATGAGTGCCAAGATGTGTTGCAACAAATCGCTGCAATTCGAGGGGCTGTAAATGGCTTAATGAAAGAGGTGATCAAAGGCCATCTCATCGAACACGTCGTATTGGAGGAAGAATTAGAAAAGCGTGAAGCTGATATGGAAGTTGTACTAAAAGTGTTGGACTCCTATATCAAATAACACGATTTCATGAATTTTTTGAAGTGCCATTATCGAATTTCATTAAAATAGATAACGCACGTCCTAAGGCGATAATTTGCAAATGCCTCGCTCGATATCCAACACATAAACATTTATTTTTTATAAGACTCGAGTCGCAACGAACATATTGCCTGCATAGTAAACTCCATGCATTTAAACTGTACATGGAGGTTACTATGCCTGGTGCTTTCGCACATATCACAGCGGTAAATGAAGCTTCTGCTAATAATGCATTGATGAAGTTAAACATACCTCAAGAAGCAAAAAAGGCTTTAGCTCAAAATAAACGGTATTTAGAGCTCGGTTGTGTGAGCCCCGACTATCCTTACCTTGCTCTAATGAATTCTGCGCAAAATAAATGGGCAGATAAAATGCATTACAACCACGTTGGTAAGCTAATTGATGCTCTTATTCAGCAGGTAAAAGCCGCAGATAACGAACACTTTGAAAAAACCTTCTCATGGTTATGTGGCTTTGTAGCACATGTAGCAACCGATATTACTCTTCATCCTGTTGTTGAATTAAAAGTGGGCCCTTACGCAGAGAACGCCCAGCACCACAGAATTTGCGAAATGCACCAAGATGCTTATATTTGGCCATCCAGGATGCAACTCGGAAGTATTGGCCTTGCAGATAGAGTAAGAGAAAACATCGGCAGTTGTGTGGACCAGAGTAACAACAACCTAATAGATCCAGTTATTCGTACTATTTGGTCTAGTGCCCTTTCAGCTACTTACCCTGAATATGCTAAAGAATGCGAACCTGACGTAAACGTCTGGCACGAAGGATTTCAATCCATTGTGGATAATGCTGAGGAGTCGCATCGCTTATTTCCTTGGGCGAGGCATGTGGCTTCCAAGCTAGGGTTAACTTACCCGCTTCCAAACGAAGTTGACTCTACTTATATTCAAGATTTAGAAACGCCAGATGGTATTAAGCACTACGATGAAATTTTTGATAAGGCGATTAAGACAATCCAAATATTTTGGGAAAAGCTGGCAGCTACCATTTATGAAAACCAAGATACTGGCTTTTTTGAAAATTGGAATTTAGACACTGGCCGAAATGAAAACGGACAGCTTAGTGCTTGGGGAAATCTATGAAGCTAATCATCGTTATCACCCTTCTTCTCTCATTGACTTCTTGCGCCACCAAATCTCAATATTCTGAAGAAGTCATGTTTGATATGGCCTCGATTTTAAAAGATGTAGCCCAAGCTGTTGACGGTGAGCTCAAGTTTGGAGACACAGCAGGACTAACAGAGAAAGAAATATTCGAAAATGCGATGTCAGCTAATCCAGCTCAAATCACCAAACTCTCACAGTTAGCTATCGATGGAAACATTTCTAATTATCGAATTCTTTCAGAGTTTCAAGATAATAATGCAGTTATGTTGATATGTGACGGGGATACAGCATTAATGGAAGATGCAGGTTGCAACTCAGAATTTGATAAGATCTATTGGGACTCCCCAAAACCTTACTCATGCCAAATCAAACTTGATGCGGCGGCTATTTGTACTGATTAACAGTAGGGAAAATAGAGGAAATTTATGAGTAATACATGGCTTTAACTTATGCCTGTCATGTATTACTCACAATATGCAGAAACAGGTAATATTTAAAAAGCTCAAGCTTACCTGTAAGAAATCACTACGTTCTGTAAAGCACTTTTACAACATGCCAGCCGAACTTGGTTTTGACTAGATGTGGCGTCAGAACCTCGCCAGAAAAGCACACTTTGTCGAACTGAGGTACCATTTGACCACGGCGGAACTCACCAAGATCACCACCGCGCTTACCTGACGGGCAAGTGGAATACTTCTTCGCTAGTGTCTGAAACTTTGCGCCTTTTTTCAGTTGCTTGATAATGTCTTCTGCTTGCTCTTTGTGCTTCACAAGAATATGTAATGCGGCTGCTGTATTTGCCATTGATCTATCTCTCACTATTCTGGTCGCGCAAGTGTACCCAATCCCTTTTAACACGCCAAACATTTCTTGTTTATACCTAGGCGGCTTCAAGGTTCAAATACATGGGACTATCAAACTTTCGGCATAACACGATTAAAATACAACCAAGTTTTGCTCAGTTAATCACTATTCTTTAAGAGATTGTCTAAAAAGCTCACATTTGTCTCTCCGATGGTTGAAGCCTTCGTCTGATAAGATTAGATTAGACACAATTCGGTGGTATTTATAAGGTTATTTCATGGCAAAAGTCGTTAGTAAAGCGAATCAATCTCAGGGCATGTTGATGTTCAAACTCACCCTGCAACAGAGTTTCGCGATAGGCACGCTAAAAGTCCGTGAAATCGTTCCGTATATGCCAACCACGAAGATCCCTTACTCGCATCATCACGTCATTGGCACCGTTACAATACGTAACTTAACAGTGCCTGTGATCGACATGTCAGCGGCTGTCGGCTTTCGTCCTATCAGTGAAGAAGAATACAAAAATTGCTACTTGATCGTGACAGACTGTTTGCGAACCGTGGTCGCCTTTATGGTTCGTAGTATTGAGAAGATCATTGAATGCGATTGGAAAGCCATTGAAACCCCACCAGCAAGCGCTGGGAAAAATATTTTCGTAACGGGTATTACTCGCTACGAAGACAAAACGGTTCAGATGCTGGATGTAGAACTGCTGCTTTCCAAAATTTATCCGCAATACGAAAACTCAAAGATCCCGATGCTGACAGATGTTGAACGTGAGCGCCTAAAAGCATTAAGCATTCTTTTGGTGGATGACTCTTCCATCGCTCGTAAACAGCTGTGTGATGCTCTTGATAGTATCAATATCGGATACCAAATTTGTAAAAATGGTTTAGACGCATTAGAGCTGATGAAAAGCGAGGCTGAGGCTCATCGACCAATCGATATTTTGGTCAGTGATATTGAGATGCCAGGGCTTGACGGCTACGAGTTAGCATTCGAAGTACAAAATGACTCCGCTCTTAATCACTCATACCGCATTTTGCATACGTCGTTATCGAGCGAAATCTGTGTAGACAGAGCTCACCAAGTTGGCGCACACGAGGCGCTTGAGAAGTTCAATGCTGGTGAACTGATTGAAGCCATGCTGCGCGGAGCAAAAGAACTAGAAGCCAAAGCTATGGCTTCTTAACTCTTAACTAAACAGCCAAGAAGCAAATTGTCGAATATAGTGTTTTGCGGCCATTTTTTCGCGCAGAAGCTTTGATGTTCGCAGCTGCTAGTTTCTCAGGTCACTTCTTTGGCATCGAGTAACTACGAGATACAAACTCTGTCTCTTCGACTTGATTGATGTGATTAATATAAGAAGCCAAGCTATAAAGTACATTCGCCAATAAGTTCGCGTAACGAAATAGAATGGGGGCAGGTTGCTTCTTACCTGCATGTTCGATCGCAACTAATGCTCGTACCGTTTTTTTAGCTTGGCAACGGCACAAATGCAATTGACTGGATGCTGGGTGCCCTCCAGGTAGAACGAAACCTTTGAATCCACCATCAATGCGTTGCTTAAGTAATTCATAATCTGCCTTTAGCTCTTCAACTTCCGCTTCTGTAATCGCTAGCTTTCCGCGAACCGAACCATTTAGGTGATAAACATTAGGCTGCATTCTTGTCAGTATATCGCGGCTAAACTCGTCCAGATCCATCGCGAGGACTAAACCAATACGACTACAAAGTTCATCTGCCGTGATTTCAAAGTCACAAACCGGACTGTCCTCGTAAATAAAGGGATAACAAATCTCGCTCAATTCCTTGCTCACAGGCTTCATGCTTTTGTTCCAATATAAAAAAGGGAGCCAGTATAACCTAACTCCCCTTATGCGTTCATTATTCCGAATGCTCGATTTTACATGACCGATTTACAATCAAGCACTTTCGATTTTCTTGTGACCTTCTTGAAGGTGAACAAAGTCCACTAAATCGTCGCCAGAGACTTGATACGCTTGACCAAAGCCTTTAACAAACAGTCCCGATTCTGGCTTTAAGTTAAACAACACGAAATCCTCTAGTTGGCTGAGACCATCAATAATCTCACCAAAACGCTCTTTCATTTGTCCAACAACTTGTTGCCACATCTCTGTGCCTCGCTCAACCACATTTGCTACCGCATCAAAAGTTAAGCGCTTACGAGCAAACAACTGCTTTGAAGATTCTTCATCTTCGATCATCATCAAAGAAACGTTTGGATTTTCTAGAAGGTTACGAGCATGACGAGCGATTTTAGAAATGAGTACGAAGTAGCCTTCCTGATTTTGGACATAAGGCGCGTAGCTTACATTAGGGCGACCTTCTGCATCGACAGTTGCAAGCTGAAGCGTACGACGCTCCTGACGAAACTCTTTGATCTCTGGCCCTAAACGACCTTGCAAACGCTCTTGTTTAACTTGTTGATCCATATTGATACCTGACTTTACTAATTAGTATTCGAGTTGAGCCTCGATTATGTTTGTGATTACTTTTTCAATTCGGCTTGTAGGGCGCGGAATGCGGTGACTTGATCTTCAAGTAGCTCGCGCTTTTCGTTACGGCCTAAATAAACTTTGAAAATATTGCTTCCGCACTCAGAGAAAAAGCCAAAATAGTGACTCTCTCTACCCATAAACGGTTTGCTGACCAACGCTACATTTTTAACATTATCTAGCTTCAAGTGACCGTGTAGCTCACCTTCTCTGCCCATTAAATTGTAATAGCCACGCGCCACTTTTCCTTTTGGGAATGGTGCTTTGACTTCAAAAATAGAGCCAAAAGAGTGAACAATAGTCGTCACCGGGCCGAAACCAACCAAACCTTCTAGAATGTTTTGTGCTTGCGCTCCTGGAGCGATGGCCACCATTTCCTGCGGCAAAGCCGCAACAACCTCAAATTCAGAAATGCCGAGACGTTCTGCCATCGCTGCTGGCAATAATTGCGGTTCTTGCTCTAGTAATGCTTCAACTTGTTGTTTGATTGATTCCATATGTTTTCCGTCTTTGTTCAACTTTTTCATTAATTATTGGATACTTTCGGTACGGTTTCATTCGTCTCTGACGTAAGTACCTGAATACAACCTTGAGCCAACGAAACGGCCCAGAAACTACCAGCAAGAGTAAGAACTAGGCTGCGTTCATGCAGTTCCACTAAACCTTTTTGCTGCCACACTTTAAATAGAGGCATTAAAAATCCGAACGTGTCCTCCCCCATAAACGATGGCAGTTGGTTTGCCTGAACGATACCGCGATCAAACCCGGATTTGAGTGCAGCAAATAGTGGCTCTAGAGGGCTTTGCTTCATCATCATAGCGATGGTGCTTTGCCCTTCTTTGATGGCTTTAATATAGGTCGCCAATGTGCGATGTTGCATCATTCCGTAACCACCGATATTACCTCCAGCGCCACAGCCAATTGGCAGTACCTCTGCATATGTCTTGGCTAAACTGTTGTATAAACTACGTTCACGGTTATCGATTGCCCAATGGTTCACACTCAGTTGCTTCATATGGTGTTTGGCCATAAAGTTCACACCGAGCTCATACATGCCTGCTTTTTCTGGCGTGGTAGCTGGTGGGGGGATTTTTCCTTTTTCTACAAGGTTAAGCATGGGTGCTGAACCACCGACGACCAACTGATATAAGTCCACCCCGTGTGCGCCAGTCGAGAGAAAATCATTTAAATCTTGCTCTAACACTTCTTTGGTTTGATAAGGCAAGCCGTAGAGTAAATCGATAATGACAGGAATTTTGTCTTCGTTGGCAATCTCGCTAACTCGCTTGAGCACATCTTCTCTATCATCTAATCGTTTCGCGCTGCGACGCACTTGTGTATTAAAACTTTGCACACCAAAAGAGAAACGATTAAATCCACCGTCGAGAGCGCCTTGGTATAGCTCATCAGAAAAACGGTTGATGCGACCTTCTAAGGTGATTTCACAATCCGCAGCCAAAGGAAAGTGCTCATGAATCGCCTGACCTAACACGCGAACCTGTGCTGGAGACAGATCCGTTGGCGTTCCACCACCGATATACACAGCATGGAAAATACCGTTTTGTGTCCAAGGCAATGCAGCTTTCTCCTTGAGCTCCTGCATCAGTGCGTCAAAGTACTCATCAACCAGTGCGCGGCTCGCAGCATTTTGAAAGAAGTTACAAAAGGTGCAACGTACGCGACAAAATGGAACGTTAATATAAAGACAACGTTTATTGGTCGCTTTAACCGAGTTAGCGGTAACGCTTGAAAAAATTGCCTGTTGCTGAGGTGGAGGTACAGGCACGCTCGCTCCGCCAGCGTGTGCCGAATGTTTCTTAACAAAGGCAAATCGCAATGGGTCAGGGCTATCGCTTCCCAACACTGATTCGTCAAATTTATCGATATCGACGCTCATATATACTCGCTTAGCTCCCACCATATAAGGGGTAGAGGCTGGTCTTTAAAAATCTGCAAGAATCATAATTTGAGCGTAATGATAATGCAATTGATAATTGATCTTATTTCGGTTGTGAGTAATAATCTGCTCAAGTTTTCATAGTTTCCCGAGATATTCCGTGAACGTACAAAGATATGTCATTGCAGGAGGTGCTTCCCTTGCCATCCATGCCGCACTTCTTTTTGTTTCTCAAGAAACGAAAGTGTTCGCGATGCCTGCTGGAAATCCAGCAAGTTCGGTAAGTTTAAACCTTGTATCGGCACCACCACCTACCGTCGAAACATCCACGCCAGAAAATGTGGCGCCACCAAAAGAACCGCAGCCTCAGGAGCAGCCTGAGCCGGAAAAGAAGATCGTAAAGAAACAGGTCGTTAAGAAAGACGCTGTTAAGAAAAAGGTAGTGAAGAAAAAAACAGAGCCGGTTAAACAATCTAAGCCTAAGACGGTGGAACCAGCCAAAGCCGTAACAAAACAAGAGAATCAGCCCGAAGCCAAACCGAAGAAAAAAACGGAACCGGCGAAGAAAGAGATGGTCGCTCAGCAAACCGCGCCAGCGAGCCAATCCAAAGGGGCAACGTCTCAACCTATTTTGGTCGACAAACCTACGTTTGTGAATCAACCAACTCAGCCTCGCTACCCAAGATCTGCACAAAGACGCGGTATCGAAGGCGTAGCCTTATATGAAATATGGCTCGATGAAAATGGCAATCAAATTAAACAGGTTTTGATTGAGTCTTCCGGCACAAAATCGCTGGACGCCTCAGCGCTTCGTGCCATCAAACAGTGGCAATTTACACCACATATTTCGGGCGGGCTAAAAGTGGCTCACCGAGTACAAGTACCTGTTCGTTTTAAGTTGGATGGATAATGGAACAACTACAAGAATTACAAACTCAACTTGGCCTAATGACATGGCCTTTGATCATTTGCTCAGCCCTCACCGTCATGATCATTACCGAGCGGTTATTCCACGTTTTGATTAGCCTTGGCGTAGGGAAACGAGCCATTCGCCAAAAACTCATTGGGTTAGACCCAACGAATGGAAACGATCTTGAGACGCTTGCAGAAGAATTGTCGCATAAGCGACCGCTCCTTTATCGTGGCGTTGCCATGTTGCTTGCCCATCACTCTTTCTCAAAGTCTCTAAGAGAAGATGCCGCAGGCATTTGGCTACAAGAAAAACGTCATCAGCTGCATTCTGGCCTTCGCTTACTGACGTTGATTGGCGTCATTAGCCCTTTGATTGGTTTGCTTGGTACGGTACTTGGCTTAATTGAGATGTTCAAAGGCATCGCTGTCTCAACGGGGAATATCACCCCGAATGATTTGGCAGACGGTCTAGGTTTGGCCATGCGCACTACTGCAGCAGGTCTTATTATCGCCCTTCCTGCGATTTCAGGAGCACAAATCATTGGTTTGTGGGCGGATCGTGTGATCGCCAAACTCGAACACACATTAAACTATGTCAACTTATGGCTTGAAGGTATCTCTCTGCAACACGTGTCGCCAGACAATTCAACATTAGCAGTGCGCTCTTCTGCAAAGGTCGAGGCAGAAGCACAATGATTAAAACGCCACAAGACAACACTCGTAACGACTTAACTCCTGATTTAACACCGCTGTTGGACATCATTTTTATCGTAATGGTTTTCCTGATGTTAACTGCAGCGGTCAAGCTCGATTCATTAGATGTCAATTTACCGAGTACAGAATCTCAGGCCGTTGCAAATGTCGATAAGCAATCCATCACGGTAAATATTCTCAAAGACGAGCCTTACTGGGCCATTAACGGCAAGACATACATCGATTGGGACAACTTTACCCTCGCGCTGCTAGAAGAGAGTAAATCAAGCGATAAACCGATTGTGATTGGAGCAGAAAAAACCGCGAACATTCAGTCGCTAGTTCAACTTCTCGGCTTTTTGCAAGAAAACGGAATTCAGGCAACTCAGTTACTCACTGAAGAGCCATCATAAAAATAAGTAAGATAGAGATCCTTTCAAAATGAAGAACACACGTGCCACCATTCATGCTGTTGTTACGGCAGCCATTTCCCTACTTGCGAGTAGCCAACTTTTTGCCAATGAAACACCATCATCAGAGCGTGTTGTTAGTGCAGGCAGTGCCGTCACTGAACTGTTGCTTGAACTCGACGCCAAAGATAGCTTGGTTGCTATCGACGTAACCAGTCAGTTACCAAAAGGCATGGAACTGCCTAAAGTAGGCTACCATCGCCGCCTTTCAGCAGAAGGGTTGCTCGCCTTACATCCGACAAAAGTCATTGGCTCTGATGAGATGGGACCGAAAACAGCATTGAACCAATTAAAAGCGGCGGGGGTAGATGTAGAAATCGTCAATACCGATGCCAACGTTGAGGGCCTTTACCAACGTATCGATCAAATTGCGAACCTTATGAATCGCCAGGCTAAAGCGGAAGATTTAAAGCAAGATGTGAAAGCGCAAGTTCAAGCACTCAATGCAAATCAACCTGCTCAAGCTCAGAAAAAGAAAGTACTGTTTCTACTCATCCATGAAGGTCGACCTGCGAACGTTGCAGGATCAGAAACCACACCCGATGCAATTATTCAGCTAGCAGGCGGACTAAACCCAGCTGCTGACCAGCTGTCTTCTTACAAGCCTTTATCCACAGAAGCCATGGTAGAGATGCAGCCTGACGTTATTCTCGTTAGCGGTCGCAGCTATGAAACGCTGGGCGGTGCCGATGCGATTTTAAAAGCAATGCCACTTCTCGCCGCAACACCTGCGGGAATGAATAAAAATATCATCACGATTGACGGTCACGCCCTTGTTGGTGGTTTGGGTCTTAAAAGCCTTGCAGAAGCCGAGCGTTTGAATGCGCTGCTTTACCCATAGAGACATGACATGTTGTTAAGACGTATCTCCCTTTCAACGACGTTATCAGTACTTAGTGGCTTTTTAGCATTTGTTGCTATCGCCTCTATTACAGTAGGTCCAATGAGCATTAGCTTCACTGACAGTTTGCGTAGCCTAACAGGAAGCAGTTCTGATCTCGCTCCTCACATTCAGTTGGTGATTAACGAGATCCGGTTACCTCGCACCATTTTGTGTATGTTCATCGGCGCCATTTTGGCAATTTGTGGTGTGGTTATGCAGGGCTTGTTCCGTAACCCATTAGCCGAGCCTGGTATCATTGGTGTATCTGCTGGGGCAGCACTTGGTGGCGCGTTCGCTATTGTTGTATTTGCTGAGTTTAGCCAAAACTATCCGCAACTGATGAACTTAGCTGCGCTGCCTCTTTTTGCTTTCCTAGGTGGTGCGTTGACGACCATTCTCGTTTATAAACTCGGCACAAGTAAATTTGGTACCTCAGTTACGATTATGTTGTTAGCTGGCGTTGCCATCAGCGCGCTTTCGGGAGCAGCGATTGGATATATGAACTTTATCGCAGATGATCAGATGCTGCGAGATCTAACACTTTGGTCCATGGGCTCATTAGCTGGCGCAAATTGGTCGGGGATAGGCCTATCCGCTGTTACGCTGGTCATCCTGTTATTCTGGTTCCAGAAAAAATCGATGGCGCTAAATGCTCTGTTGCTAGGGGAATCAGAAGCAAGACACTTGGGAGTTCCGGTCCAAAAACTCAAACGACAGCTTATTTTGCTCTCTGCATTGGGGGTTGGTATTACGGTGAGTATTAGTGGTGCAATTGGTTTTATTGGGCTCGTGATTCCTCACTTAGGACGCATGCTAGCAGGCCCCGACCATCGAACGCTACTGCCAATCTCTGCACTAATGGGAGCGCTGCTTCTTACCGCTGCTGATATGTTTGCTCGTATTGCCGTGGCACCAGCAGAATTACCCGTCGGTATCGTGACCGCCTTGATCGGCGCGCCCTTCTTCATCTACTTATTGTTCCAGCAGAAAGGGAAGATTTTGTAATGAACCAGATCGTTTTATCGGGTAAAAACATTTCGATGAAATATGGCAAGCGCATTGTTCTCGATGACATCAATATTGATATCCGAGCTGGTGAAGTGACCGCCCTACTCGGCCCCAACGGTGCAGGCAAAAGTACTTTGCTCAAGCTTCTGTGTGGTGAAATCTCTTCAAATCATGACATCGCCTACTTCGGTAAACAAAAGCATGATTGGGAGCCAGAAAAAAGCGCAAAACACATTGCGATGCTCCCTCAGCACAGTACGTTGACCTTCCCATTTTTAGCCAGAGAAGTGGTCGAATTAGGTGCGATTCCGCTATCGCTGTCCAATAAAGAAACCACTAAGTTAGCTTTACATTACATGAAACAAACCGATGTACTGCATTTGGCAGAAAGCCTCTACCCATCTTTATCTGGTGGCGAAAAGCAACGATTACATCTAGCACGCGTGATGACACAGCTACACCAATCTGGCGAGGAACGAATCTTGATGCTTGATGAGCCAACCTCTGCGTTAGATCTCGCCCACCAACACAACACGTTAAAGATTGCTCGTGAGGCCGCGAAAATACAGAACGCCGCAGTCGTTGTCGTGTTGCATGACTTGAATTTAGCCTCCCAGTACGCAGACCGACTTGTACTTTTACATAACGGCAAACTGGTTTGTGATGACACACCATGGAATGCACTGACGCCAGAGCGTATTGAGCACGTTTATGGCTACCGCTCCATCGTGACAAAACATCCAACTTTAGACTTTCCTCAAGTTCACGCCGCCGCTTAGCGTGTATCTCTTCTAAGCCGTCTCTTCTGCTTTCCAAACGACAAAGGCCCGCAATAATCATATTGCGGGCCTTTGCTTTGATATTTAATCGAATCTTGGGCTCAAAAGAGCGGCGAGAAAATTACTTTGTTCTGCCTTGGCTTTACAACCAAAGCAGCAAACAAGTGTTCATCTAGCGCTCTCAATTGCTATTACTTACTCATTTGGATCAATGAACGACCAATCAACCACTCGAGCTCTTTGTCACCACCTGCGCCAAACTGGCTTTCAACCATTTTGTATAAACGGTCAATACCGTTAGCAGCAAATTCTTGCGCATTTTCGGCCGTGACAATGTGATGGAATAGCAGTCGTAAAATCGCGAGGAACTCAGCATCTTCCAGTGCTTTAATCCAACTTTGTGAAAATGCACTTAGCCCTTTATCAAACTCTAGGTGTTCAATAAACATTTTAAAGATACGGCCATCCAGTGCGGCGGTGAAGTCCGTTTTCTTAGGGAAGTGATGGCTAATACCGGTACGAGATATACCTGTCTGCTGACTTAGAGTCGTGTACGACATTTTGTCGTAACCTAGTCTTAGTAGCTGATCAACAACGGCATCCATGATCTTTTGGATAGTGATTTCGGTATCTTCTTTACTACGCTTTGGCATATTTTAAGCTCTTCTCTTTGTAAATCCATCTAACTCACTATTAAATGAGGCCAGAATGAAATCATTCTTAGCATTATACCCAAGTTGCCCAAGGCACTTCGTTAAGCGAAACCTAAAACTTGAACCGCTAACACCTGCGCATTAAGGCCATTTGGATATATGTACTGCGACTACTTAATATAAAGTTAAGTTCCAAATCATAACGTCTTTACACTGCGTAATGTGCAATTTGCAGTTATGTTTTTGTCAATACATGCTACTCAAAATAAGGCGAAAAGTTAGTCTCATCAAAACCTTGCGCCAATTATTCATCGAAACTATTCAAAGACCAAGAATGATAATTATTAAAAATAATCAATCAAGAAATAGTCTTATAAATTGTCCATTAGTTCAACTGGGCTGAGCGAAATCTCGTCACTATGTTCGTTAATTGATTTTAAATGTTGATATATATCACATTAACGTTCTTGATGATTTAGTAATCCAATCTTTAACCCTTACTTAACAAGCGCCTATTCTGTTCTTTTTTTATTCGAAACTCGTCATTTTTGTAGATACAGATCAAATACCTGATAGAATACCCTTAGTATTTACAAGAGGATTCGTTATGAGTGTCGAATTAGAAAAAAACCAAGTATGTGAAGCTTGCGGCTGCGCAGGCGAGATTGGCTTCATCATCAAAGAAGGTGACGAAGTTGCCGACGTAACGGTTTTCGCACAGACAAAAACAGAGCTAGAGTCTGAACTACAAAAATACATTGAGCTCGCTAAATCAGTATGTGCTGATGTTGAATACAATGTTTCTGAAATAACAGAAGAGTCAAACCAAGCGACGGCTCGATTCAAATTTGAAGTAAGTGCTGAAAAGCTTATCTTTGAATTAAAAACTCGCTCACTCGCGCGTTAATGGAAAAAGCGAGCTCTGTGCTCGCTTTTTTATTTTTCCGTTATCCTAATATTAAACAGACCGTTTTTTGGCGTTTATTTATCTTTTTTGAATACCACCCACTTTAACGAACCATTCGTTTCAAAATCGTTCTCAGCTGTACACATCAGTAATACACCCTCAACATTAATCACGGCTCCGGTGGTGTAGGCTTTATCATCGTAGTAACAGATACGCTGACCTACCTTGCCGTCAGCGACCACTAGCGCTTTGCTTTCTGGCGTACTGTATGATTTAGCAAAAGCGGCCCCAGATAGTAGTACTGCTACAACACCAGCGGCAAAAATAGACACTCTTTTTAACTTCATGAAAATCTCCCTCAGACGCTCATGATACTAACAAGGACGCTTGTTCAGTTCTTGGCAGAACCTCATATTCTTCATATCTCTACTGATATTTTTCTCACATTTACTTTTAAATAAACTATATAATCAATTACTTAATCATTCCCTAACTTGCACACTGGAGCAACTCGGCATCGTGAGCGCGTGTATGCTTTCAGATAAAGCCCTAATTTGAAGTTCTTGGGCTAAAAATCAAAAACTGTTAACAAAGTATGCATAATGAGTCTATTTAAGTATAAGATGAGCACTTAAGATCTCTATGTTTAACTAAGTCTCTGGCTATGCGTTTTGTTTCCCTTTTCCTTACCTTGATGCTGCTCTGCTTCCCATCTTTCGCATATGAGCTAGATTACTACTCTAAGTTTGGTCACACCGATAATTACGGTAATCTTGATCTACGAAACAAACCTTACACCCAATTACCTTCTGGGTTAGTGGTCAAAGGCAACTTAAATATCTCGCAAACCCCGATCAAAAAGCTGCCTAAGGGGCTTGATGTTGGAGGCAGTTTGGAAGCAACCAACAGCGCACTCAAAACCATTCGCTCAGGTACAAAGATAAAAGGTTATGCGAATCTACTGGGTAGTAAGATCGAAAGCTGGCCTAGGGGCATCAAACTCGGCGGTTATCTGAACTTGACGGATACACCATTAAAAACGCTCCCAGCTAAACTTCGAGTCAAAGGCGATTTAAGTGTTATTCGCACTCCTATCTCTGCTCTTCCTGAAGGATTGGTGGTTGATGGTAACCTTTATATAGGAGGATCAGCGCTACAAGTATTTCCAGACACGATGACGGTGAAAGGGAATATCTTTTTAGGTGGTAACAAGATCACCAAGTGGCCTAGCAATTTAACCCTTGGCGGGGCCGTTGCTCCTTAAAAAGCAAACAAGAAAAAACCCCGGAAAACCGAGGCTTTAAGGCGTTCATAATCCATCAAGTTCAGCGATGAATACTACTCTTGATTGTTCACTGGGTTGGCATAGCTCGCCACCAAATAAGGTCTTGCCCCTTCAGGTAACTGCTCCAATTTATCCGCAAGATGACGTTTCACCGCCTCTGTGATGATGCTCGAATCTTCACGTCCAGCAGCTAACAAGTTGATTGGGTACAACTTGTAGTTATTATGAATTTGGCGATCGATTTCACCGGCAAGAGATTCTGGCGTTTCAAACTCTTGCTCAATCACATCACCAAACGCGACATGCACACGGCCTTTATAACCAATGATGCCCTGAATGATGCTTTCGATATCTTCAAATTCACCTTTTTCATAACGGCCATTTTCAGCTTTTTCGTACAGCTCTTTTGCTTTGGCAATGTCACATGGATCATTTTCATAGGCAATCGAGACAGGAACGATTTTCAAAGAACGCGTGTATTCACCAAAGCTGATCTTCTGCTTGCGGCCTTCAACATGGAACATTTTTAAAATCGCAGGATCAGTAAAGTCGTTTCCATCTTTGGCACGACCTTCCTTTTGGGCAATCCAAATTGAATTACCGGTATCAAGCGAGTGTTTAATGTAGCTCGACAGTTGTCCTAATGCTTTCATCATTTCTCTAGGCGCCTTAGCAGAGCGCTTAACGATGAAGCTTTTATTGAGTCGCATCAATTCAGTCGCACATGGCTTCTTCAGCAGGTTGTCACCAATCGCAATACGAACTGTACGGTGCCCACTTTGGTACAAGCCATAGTTTACTAGCGCAGGGTCCATCGCAATATCACGGTGGTTAGAAACGAATAAGTACGACGTGTTTTTATCCAGCTTATCCAAACCAGAAAAAGTGACGCCATCCGTTGTCTTATTCAATGTATCTTTCAGATACTTCTTCACTTCAATCTGAATCGCTTCTACAGAATCAAGCTTGCTCCATTTAGCTTTCAGGTAGATGCGCAGGATCGGGCTCATTAGCGTTTTAAACCACGCTGCTTTATTAGCAAAGCGATGATCGAGAATAGCAGTGATAAATTCATCATCTTGGATTAGACGATCCAGCGCTGCTGGAATTTCTTCGTCATTGTAAGGACGAATTTCAATATAAGGATCGGTATTGGCAGTCATTGTTCATTACATATCAAAAAAAGCTGGCACATTTTACGCATAGTTTTGCTGACAAGCAGCATTTCAACCCATACTTTTAACATGGTCATACCAGTTAGGCTACAATTTCTCATGCTAAAAAATTCTCTCAGCTGGTTGGAATCGTATAGGTTTAACGTTACCCTTAGCGCCAAAAAACACTGGTACTCATAATGAACTACGCAATTGAATTTCACGACGCTAAATACCCCTTTCTTGAAGTAGCTGCGCGCAAAAAAGCACTGAAGCACAGTCTACTGTCTGTCGTAGAAGGGTTAGCCGTCATTAAATTGGGTAAGCAGGAGTATGCCATTGAACCAGGCCAATATTTTTGGATTCCTCAAGGATGTTTGAGCTCCCTCACCTTTTTACCTAATTCTCGTGTATATCGTTGTGATTTTTCTGTGCGTTTAAATGATGACTTCTCACAACAAGCAGGTTTTGTGAAACCTTCACCGCTGCTAAAAGCCCTCGTCGAGAAACTAGCAACAACAGCCGAGCGCTCAGATCTGCAAACCGATCTGCTGACGGTAGTAAGACATGAAGTATTGACTCTCTCTCCTAAACTAGCGCACTCAACGTTAACAAAAACCATCAATCAGTGGACGCCTGGTTGTGACATGGACATTTCTAAAGAGCTGTGCTTGGTACTCACACTCCGTGAAGCAAGAAAAATGAAGCTGTCGGGAAAAAAAGAAGAGCAGATTGTCGATACGCTTTTTGCGGGTAACACAGAAGAATATGAGCAACTTTGCTTTTTGGTCTTTGGAGAAGCGCTATAACTCGCATTCTAAAGAGTCATCTTTTCAGTATTACGCAGAGTGACGCGCGCAGAAAATAGAGACTCAGATAAAAATAAAAAGGGCGTACATGGATGATGTACGCCCTTTTTATGTTCGCTCAAGGTGACTAGAAGGGAACTTCTATCTGCATCATCCAGTCAGCGTCGTAATATTCGTGCCAACGATAATCAAATCGCATTCTCGGCTGTCCGTCGGATTTATCACCAAAACCCACGCTGAACATCAGGCCATGACTACGGAGCCACTCTTCTGTGTCCATTTTGCTCTCTTCGTCTCGGAGCTCTTCCGGCATCCAAAAACCAAGCCCAAAATAATTCTTTTCTAGATTCTGGGTTAGGAGTGGTGTGTCTTCCGGCTTAATCGCCCACTCTTCCCAATAGTTTTCTGTTGGCCCTTCGAATTTCGCTTCCGCAGCATACCAAATCAACGCATCCGTACTTAATACGCCAATGGAATCTAAAATTTCTTCACAGATAGGAAGGGTGTTATCTTCAAACACAACAGAACGATCAGAAAAATAGTTACACGCAGAATGAGCTTGTGTTACCACAAGCAGCGCACATGCACTAAATACGGCTAATCTGACCATGAAAATCTGACCTCTCAGTTCCCAGATAATGTTTCTTTATATAAGCCTTCGTTAAGCAACAATTCACAGACGGACGGGGTTGTGTAGGCGTTTATGTCTTCACCCGTAACCAATGCGTTACGTATATCCGTGCTTCTGACTTTTACTTTTTCAGGGCACGCCATAACAGTCCAACGTTCCATAATCTCTTCTGCTCTACTAAATTTAGCAAATTTGAAGAAATTATCAGGACCTATGACAAAAGTTATATCGGCTGTTGGGTAGATTTCTTGAATTTTTTCTAACAACGCATAGGTTGTCACACTTTGTCCGGGTTGGTACAAAGCTTGCTCTGCATCAGAACGCTGAACATTAGAAAGCCCCATATCTTTGATGAATGCATCAACCATTTTGCACCGAGTTGGGTAATCGAGCATATTCTTGCCCCAAGCGTGTGCAATGCTAGGTTCAAGTAGCACAAGGTCAAAGTGGCTCAATGACTCAATAACACTTTTGTGCCCTAAACTAGGTGGGTTAAATGCACTACCAAAAATGGCGATTTTTTTCATATCCGGTGATTACCTGGTTGAAGAGAGTTTTCTAATCTGATGATTTCGGTATGATACTACTAATCTTTACAGCTTTTGACCCTAAAGTCGTGTTTATCAGTCTCAATTGCATGGTTTATCACCATTTGAGCAAGCGGGCTTTGGTGTCTGAAATATTTGCAGGAAAAGGAACCCTAAATGGAACAATCCATCCGTGATGAAATGCGTGTACTCCCTTCAATTGATCCGCATTTTGAAATTGAACGCCGTATTGCTTTTATTAAGCGTAAGCTACAAGAAGCAGGTTGTAAGTCACTGGTGCTTGGCATTAGTGGCGGTGTTGACTCAACCACGTTAGGTCGCCTTGCCCAGCTTGCAGTAGAACAATTGAATGCGGAATCTGGTACTGACAAATATCAGTTTATCGCAGTACGTCTGCCTTACGGTGAGCAAAAAGATGAAGATGAAGCGCAACTGGCACTCTCTTTCATCAAGCCAACACACTCTGTGTCTGTGAACATTAAAGATGGTGTTGACGGTTTGCATGCGGCGACTGATACCGCATTGCAAGGGACGGGCCTGCTTCCGACTGAAGCCGACAAAATTGATTTCGTAAAAGGTAACGTAAAAGCGCGAGCTCGTATGATTGCACAATATGAAATCGCTGGTTACGTTGGCGGCTTAGTATTGGGAACAGACCACTCAGCAGAGAACATCACCGGTTTTTACACTAAGTTTGGTGACGGCGCGTGCGACCTTGCCCCTCTATTTGGTTTAAGCAAGCGTCAAGTCCGCGAGTTGGCTGCAACATTAGGCGCACCAGAGCTGCTTGTTAAGAAAGTACCAACGGCAGATCTAGAAGAACTAGAGCCGCAAAAAGCAGATGAAGATGCTCTGAACTTAACTTATGAACAGATCGATGACTTCTTAGAAGGCAAACCCGTTCCACAGCAAGTGAGTGATCGTCTGGTAACGATTTACAAAGCTACGCAGCACAAACGTCAGCCAATCCCGACGATTTACGACTAAGCGATATTTTCCGTTCACTTTTAAACTCAAAACGCTGCTAAAGTTAGCAGCGTTTTTATTGAGAACCGGGGAGCCTTCTCGCTTAGTTTGTTACCGTCACGTCCGTCTCTGGAACAGCACAACACGCCAATACGGTTCCCATCGCACGTTCCTCATCTGTCAACGCAGGCACGTCCGGATGATGTACTTGACCCGACGTAAGCTGAACCTTACACGCGCCGCATAAGCCAGCACGGCAGCTATTGCTAACAACCTTCCCTGCGTCTTCAAGCTGATCTAACAACGTTTTCTGATTATTCCCTACAACTTTCGTCCCATTAAAATCGATCGCTATGCTCTTCTCTAGTCTTGAAGTGACTGAAGATACGCCAAACGCTTCTTGATGGTAGTTTTCTTCTGGCAGCCCTTTTCTTAGTAGGAGATTTTTCGCTTTCTCCATAAAACCATCAGGACCACACACAAACACTTGGCGCTGTTCAACATCTTTGATTTGCTTAATGTGTGACAAACTTAAACGCCCTTTTAACCCAAACCAATCAACGGCAGGCTGCGTCAAGCAGATTTTCACTTCTAACCCCGGGTGCTCACGCTTTAACTGCTCCAACTCTGAGCGACAAGGAATATCATTTTCGGTCCGACATTGATGGTAGAAAACCACGTTCTCCAACTGATTATGATCCGCTAAGTAACGTACCATCGATAGCATTGGTGTTACTCCGCTACCCGCAGAGAGTAACAGCAGAGGCTGCGCTTCATGCGTTTTTAGGTGAAACTGGCCATCAGGTTGTTCTGCCTCTAAAACATCACCGACTTGTAAATTGTCTAAGAGCAAATTAGAGACTCTTCCACCTGCAATACGCTTAACAGAAATAGCATAGCGACCCGGACGAGACGGACTGGATGATAGCGTATAGCGTCGGCCCACTTTCTTACCATCAATATTCACTTCTATTAGCAGGTGTTGTCCTGGCAAGTAATTAGGCAAAGAACCTTTGTTTGGCTCTAACCATAAGGTCACGAAGTCTTGGGCGATTTCCTCACGCTCAACACATGTTAACGTCATGCGCACTGGCGAGTTATCCGCGTAAAACTCCGGTTCTTTATACTCCAATACTTCAACTTTATCGCCTTGACGAATAATGCCCTCATTTCGCGCGACAAGATTCTGACCAAAGAACACACCACCGACATCATTTGCACGGAACTGTTGTAAGGTTTTAAGTGGCTCCTTGCTCTCTCGGAACGTGCCTGTTTGAGTATTCACCGTAGTCAGGATACAGCGCTCGCAAGGTTTGAGAGACTCAAACTCTACCTCACCGATTCGTATGCGCTTCCATGAATCTTCTTCAAACGGCTTGGTATCAGAGACCACTAAGTTAGTACGGAACTGATCCATAGAGTGTTGCTCAGAGCTTCTTCGGTTCAGTTCATCAAGGGAAGCCTGGCTAATCACTAACACCGGATAACCATCGGCAAAGCTAACGTTTTGTCCTAGCTTTTCGCGAACACGATTCGATTGCTCACCACTAAACAACAACTCAACACGTTGACCCAATACACGACTAAACCAATCATCTGCATCATCTGTAGTGGTATATGCAGTAAAGGTGTCTTTCCAAACTGTTGCTGGCGTTTCCTGCATTTTAAAGTCTTGATAACGGATTTTAAGCGGCTCCATCCCCAAACTGCTAAACACAACCCCATCGGATAATAAGGCGGACTTAATGGTTACCATTTGCGGATACTTTCTCGCGGTAATCATAGCGCCATCAGCTTTCGCAATCATAAAACGACGATCGAAGCTCAATCCTTGCTTCTCAACCCATACTGACGACAGCGATAATCCGCCAACTGACTTAACCGGAAAAACATTAATTTGGGACAAAATGGGTTGCGACATAGCCTTCTTCCTACAGGGTGTTTTTTATTTGTTGCAGTATTGTATACCCAAATCACATTAAGGTGCAGAGTCTATTGCCGCTTCATCCAACTCAATTTTTTCTGAATGCTATTCTTATAAATTTGGTTTGAGCGACAAGTATTTACTACACTCAACATTCGCGTTTTTTAACATCGTTCTGACCAAATACCGTTTGATAAAGTGTGATACGGCACACATAATTCATCTGAGTTATCACTGCCCCCATTTATTGATTTGGAGCTTAATTATGGATACAAGAAAACTGGTTCTGATTTTGTTATGTATCTTTCTTCCGCCTGTCGCGGTGTTTATGGAGAAAGGTCTAAATAAAGACTTTTTGATTAACCTAATATTGACGTGTTTCTTCTTTCTGCCGGGTACGATCCACGCGCTTTGGTTAACAATGAAGTAATCACTTACACTCTCACTCTGTAGAAAAGTGAAAAATGGGATGAAATGTGAGGGCAATTCCTCTATCATCCTGTCGCCTAAGCGCAAGCGTTTGCTCAAAAGCAAATACGGCGCTTGGGCTCCAATCAGACAACTTTTCAATGGTGGGAGCAATTAATGACAACACTGACAATCACTCGTCCTGACGACTGGCACGTTCACTTACGCGATGGGGAAGTTCTTAAAGACACCGTTCGCGACATCAGCCGCTACAATGGCCGTGCGCTGATCATGCCAAATACCGTCCCACCAGTTACTACAACTGAGCTCGCCCTAGCCTACCGTGACCGAATTCTAAAAGAGCAACATGGCGAACAGTTTGAACCTTTGATGGCGCTTTACCTCACAGACAACACCACACCAGATGAAATACGTAAGGCTAAAGCCACCGGAAACATTGTTGCTGCCAAGCTTTATCCTGCTGGAGCTACCACAAACTCAGATTCCGGTGTGACCAATGCGAAGAACATTTACCACGTTCTCGAAGCGATGGAAGAAGTCGGAATGTTACTTTTGGTTCATGGCGAAGTAACACATCACGATGTTGATATCTTCGACCGAGAGAAAGAATTCCTTGATACTGTCCTCGCTCCTATCGTCAATGACTTCCCTAATCTTAAAATCGTTCTAGAACACATCACCACTGCCGACGCAGCAAACTTCGTTAATAACGCCTCAGATAACGTAGCGGCTACCATCACTGCTCACCATCTTCTTTTCAATCGTAACCATATGCTTGTGGGTGGTATTAAGCCTCATTTCTACTGTTTGCCAATTCTTAAGCGCAGCACCCACCAGCAAGCGCTGATCGAAGCTGCAACCAGTGGTAGCAAGAAGTTCTTCCTAGGTACCGACTCTGCGCCACATGCGAAAGGGGCAAAAGAGTCAGCTTGCGGTTGTGCTGGTTCTTACACCGCACACGCAGCACTAGAGCTTTATGCAGAAGTATTCGAGAATGAAGGCAAGCTGGAAAACTTGGAAGCGTTTGCAAGCTTCAATGGTCCTGATTTTTACGGCATTGCGCGTAACACAGATACGGTAACATTAGAAAAATCCGCTTGGGATGTGCCGGAAACGATGCCATTTGGCAATGATATCGTTGTGCCTATTCGAGCAAATGAACAAATTGAGTGGAAAGTGAAGTAACCACTTTACTGACGTTCCATCCATAAAAGAGGGTCATGCCTTTCTGTGAAAAGAAGTCATGACCCTTGTTGTTCTTGCCTTGCTTTGGGCTGTGATTACTAGTGGCCGCGAATTTTTTCTACAGCAGCCCACACAGCAACCACAATCAACCCCGCCACAAAGCCGATAATGCCGTTAAGCAAAATAGGCAGAATCGCTGTAGCAACCGAATGACCACTAAAGTTCATAATAATCGGCTCTACAAAGTGATGAATGGCAGGTACGTTGTGCACTACAATCCCCCCACCGACTAAAAACATCGCGGCAGTTCCCACAATCGTTAACAACTTCATCAGCTTTGGTGCAAAAGCAACTAAAGCACTGCCGACTTTCGCCATCCAGCCCTTACCTTTTGAGCGAATTTCAAGGTAGAAGCCCAAGTCATCCAATTTCACGATGCCTGCTACTAAGCCATAAACACCAATGGTCATGATGACTGCAATTAAGCTCACCACTAAGATTTGCGTCACAAGGCTCGCCCCAGTCACGGTACCCAACGCAATCACAATGATTTCCGCTGAAAGAATAAAGTCCGTTCGAATCGCACCAGCAACTTTGCGTTTTTCATACTCTTCTATCGACTCGCCAGTATTAACTAACTCTTCTTTTTCTTCGTGCGGATGGGAGTGAGGGAATACTTTCTCAAGCACCTTTTCTGCCCCTTCAAAGCAGAGAAACAAGCCGCCAATTAGCAATAGTGGCATGATAAGCCATGGAATAATCGCGCTAATTAGCAATGCTGAAGGAACTAAAATCAATTTGTTTTTGAACGAGCCTTTCGCAACCGCCCAAACCACTGGAATTTCTCGCTCAGATGCAACACCAGACACTTGTTGAGCGTTTAACGCTAGGTCATCACCCAACACACCTGCGGTTTTCTTTGCCGCCATTTTCGACATTAAGGCGACATCGTCGAGTACCGTGGCAATATCATCCAACAGTGTGAGTAAACTTGCTCCAGCCATTTTTTGTCTCTTATATGAAATTGAGTAAGTAACAAAATGTAACACCAATAAATCACTCATCAAAGTGATGATTTTGCAAAGAATACTATCCCAAATGGTGTTTTATATTGCCGTTAAGATAAGACAGGTCTAGTCTTGTGGTACCTTTCAGCAGTCAAAAGAAAAAGTATAGATGAAAAGTGGATACATTTACCCAATCGGTACCCCTGGCCAACCTTGGAGCGAAGAAGAACGTCAAGCTTGGTTAGCAACGCAAGAAGTAAAACGTAGCTACCAAGATGAAGTTGTCAGTAAAATCGATGCTCTACGCGAGCGTTTTGATATTGAACAATACGGTGCACTCTCATACAACGAGGCACGTTTCCCTCTGTTTTGTATCAAAACTCGCAACTGGGATTCAACGAAGCCTGTTGTTTTGGTCACAGGTGGCGTGCACGGTTACGAGACGAGTGGTGTACATGGCGCTTTAAAGTTTGTAGAAACAGAAGCAGAGCGCTACGCAGAGCATTTCAATATTGTCGTTGCACCTTGCGTGAGCCCTTGGGGTTACGAGGTGATCAACCGCTGGAACCCAAACGCGATTGATCCAAACCGCTCTTTCTATAAGGATAGCCCTGCCGAAGAATCTGCCAACCTCATGAAGCTCGTTGCGACATTAGGCGATGTATTAATGCACATTGATTTGCACGAGACGACAGACTCCGATGAAACAGAGTTCCGTCCTGCGCTTGCCGCTCGTGATGGCATTGAGTACATCGAGGGCATGATCCCAGACGGTTTTTACACAGTTGGAGATAGTGAAAACCCTCAACCCGAGTTTCAAAAAGCGGTGATTGAATCGGTTGCGAAAGTGACTCACATTGCACCTGCAGATGAAAATGGCGAAATCATTGGTTCACCAGTCGTACAGTTTGGCGTTATCAACTACCCAATGGTGAAGCTGGGTCTGTGTGGCGGCGTAACAAATTGCGTTTACGGCACGACAACGGAAGTGTACCCAGACAGCCCAACGGTGACCGACGAAGAGTGCAACGATGCGCAAGTTGCAGCCGTGGTCGGTGGTCTGAATTACGTTCTGGCTCAGTTATAATAAGCGGTTCTTATATTGCTCCGGTGTCATGCCGGAGTATTTCTTGAACATTGCGATAAAAGGGCTAGCTTGGTTATAACCTAACGTCAACGCGACTTCCTTTACGGTCTGCCCTTTACGCAGCAACTCCATAGAATGTAAATATCGCACACGTAAGCGCCACTCAGTAAAGCTCATGCCCAACTCACTCTGGCAATGTCTCGCTAACGTGCGTTCTGTGGTATGCACTTTTGCCGCCCACTCCGCCAAACTGATCTCATCCGTCGGCGATTCTTCTACTGCTTTTAAAATCGGTTCAAGATACTTATTGTCGGTTGTCGGTAAAAAGTGATGTTCGACTTCTTGCTTTGCAAGCTGGTCCAATAACACTTGTACCAATCGCTTGTCTTCATCAGTTTGCGCCACGTTAATGTCTCGCTGACGAAAGTCCTCAATAATCGATGACACGATTGGAGTCACTTTGATCAAGCTCGTTTTAGTTGGGAAATGCGCCGTCAATTCAGGGGCAATATTCAAAGAACAATATTCGATTGGCTTACGGTTGTAGCTCGTGTGACGGATTCCGGCGGGAACCCAAATTGCAAGATGCGGAGGCGCTAGAAATCTTGTATCTTCTGCATCCATCTCTAGGATCCCACCGCTGATCAGCTGCACTTGCCCCCAAGGATGGCTATGAATTCGCGTTTCTGTATTAGAGAGAAAGGCTTCAAAATTCATAAATACATCCGATGGTGCGCGGTCGATTGATAATGAGGGATGAAGATTTCTAGCGCTCTTTTTCAAAATTGTCTTCCTATCGCTTACGATGTCTTTTAAGAGATACTTTTTATTATAAAGACCTGCCAGACTAGCGCCATCAATAATTGTGCTATAGGGTTCTCATGATTTATTTACTTCCGTTTTTCACCGTTATGATTTGGGGTGGTAACTCAATTGTGAACAAGATGGCTGCGAGCGCAATTGAACCAAGTGCGATGAGTTTCTACCGTTGGTTTGTCGCAATGGTACTCCTAACGCCATTTTGTCTGCCTGCGATCATCAAACAACGACACATTATTCGACCTTACTTAACTAAGCTGGCATTTCTTGCGTTACTTGGCATGGTGCTCAACCAATCACTTGGCTACTACGCTGGTTTAACGACAACGGCTTCCAACATGGCACTGATTACCTCTTTGGTTCCTTTGATCAGTGTGTTTTTAAGTGTTCCTCTGTTAGGCAAGTCTGTATCAATGTTAAGTATCGTCGGTGGTGTGATTTCGCTCGGCGGCTTGGCGTTTATGCTTGGTCATGGTGATATCACCTACTTTTTACATCAAGACATGACCCAAGGTGATAGCCTTATGCTGATTGCAGCCATGGTATACGCGGCTTACTGCGTGCTGCTAAAACGCTGGAAGATGCCTTTCAGTAGTTTGACTCTGGTTTACATGCAAGGCTTCTTCTCGGTTGTGATGCTTACACCACTTTGGCTCTCTAGTGAGCAACTGTTACCAAACCAAGACGCGCTACCATTAATCGCCTATGCTGGCATCGCGGCTTCCATTTTTGCGCCGTTAATGTGGGTGAAAGCGATTGATTCAATTGGCGCTGATTCAAGTGCCATGTTCATGAACTTAATGCCCGTGGTTTCTGTCGTACTTGCTTCAACGTTGATTGGTGAGAAAATTTACGCTTACCACATTATTGGTGGGCTGTTAGTCATCTCTGGCGTTATCCTGTCGCAAATAAAAATACGACACAGAAAGCAATTGCCCAATTCCGAGATTGCCTCCACCGCCAATTAATCCCAGTTCCCCAAGCCACAGAACTACGCTGTGGCTTTTTGTTTTCATCGTTCGAATAAAAGTTAATATTTTGTTTCATTCGCTATTCCCGAAAATTCATCTTGCTGCTAAATTGGGAAAACAATAACCCATCAAGGAAAGACAGATGAGCAGTGGTCAAAGAGACATTACCCTTCGCTTTTTAGCAGAACCCAGTGACGTCAATTTCGGCGGAAAAGTGCACGGCGGCGCCGTAATGAAATGGATCGACTTAGCAGCCTACGCCTGCTCTGCAGCGTGGAGTGGCAAGTATTGCATTACTGCATACGCAGGTGGTATTCGTTTTGTTGCGCCGATTCATGTCGGCAACTTAGTCGAAGTTAGCGCGAAAGTCATTTATACCGGACGAAGCTCAATGCACATCGCGATTGACGTGCAAGCCAGTGACCCAAAGCAAATGAAAAACAGACTCACCACCCACTGTATCGTTATTATGGTTGCTGTGGATGAAAACGGAAAACCAACCGACGTACCGAAATGGGTTCCAGAATCTGATGAAGATAAAGCCTTGGAACAATCCGCTATCCGCCTTATGAACATGCGCAAAGAAATCGGGGAAGAGATGGAAGCGCACGTAAAGTATCTCAAGTAACCTACATCCGTTAAGAACGCTATTGACTACCTCAACGTTACTTATAACCAGAGTGTGGAGCAACATCATGGTTTTGCCATTTGCTTCACACTCGGCCTCCTCTGTCATAAATCCTTCACCTAGCTTTGCTTAAATCCTTCCACTATTTTGGAGTTGGATAGAGTTTGGATCTTGAGACTAAAAGAAACGACCTTAAGTGAAGAGACGTTGACCAATTTAAAAGCGGTCGAGTACCAGTGGGTAAGAACCATGTACGTCGAGGGGTATAACGAAACAGAAATTAACCATTACATTCAAACCTGCTTTGGCGGTGATGTCACCTTTGCAAATTTATTTCGTCGCGTCGCACTACAGCAAGAAAGCTTATACACGCTGCTTCAATACGTTGGATGTGCCCCCTCCAGTCGAGAGTTTTAATCCTTACCTACCTCAATTTTACTGATACCTGAACTCAGGTTATTTATGTGAAGTGCTACGCAGGGCATTATTCAAGCCCTGTGTAATCCATTGCAAAGCCGCTAATCTTTATCCGCTTATTGAACAACTGTATTTAACAGGTATAAAAAAACCTGAGTCTAAACTCAGGTTATGGTTACAAAAACTGTTAGTGATTGAATCGTAAGGAACTAAGCTAACAGCCAGCTATGCGTAACGCCAATAAAAGCCAAGATATTACTGATCGGCGGCCAAACCAAAATTGTAATATCCGTGCTACGTATAAGGGCGACCATGTGGTCGCCCTTTTCTAGTTATTCTTATCAATCTCAGACCACAAGAGATTATCCTTTCACACCACCAGCGGTTAGACCACCAACCAACCAGCGTTGAGCAAGTAAGAATACGGCAGTGATTGGCACTGCTGAAAGTACAGCAGCTGCAGCAAAGTCACCCCACAAGTAGTTTTGTGGATATAGGTATTGCTGCATACCCACTGCAAGTGTGTACGAGTCTACATCAGAAAGTAGTAGTGATGCTACAGGAACTTCACCAATTACCATGATGAACGACAAGATGAATACTACCGCTAGGATTGGCACAGACAATGGAAGCAATACCAAACGGAATGCTTGCCATGGTGTCGCACCATCCAGTGCTGCCGCTTCTTCTAACGAAGAGTCAATACTTTCGAAGTAGCCTTTAATCGTCCAAACGTGCAGGGCGATACCACCTAAATAAGCGAAGATCAGGCCGCCGTGCGTGTTCAAACCAAGGAAAGGAATGTACTGACCCAATTTGTCGAACAACGCGTATAGAGCAACCAATGCCAATACCGCAGGGAACATTTGGAAGATCATCATCGCTTTTAGGATGGTGTTCTTACCTTTGAACTTCATACGAGCAAACGCATAAGCTGATGTGGTTGATAGCGCCACGATTAGGATTGCAGAAATACCACCCACTTTTACTGAGTTCCACAGCCATGTCATGACTGGGAATGGTGGCGGTGTAACTGTACCGTCTGGGTTAGTCACCGAGAAACCTAATGCCAATTTCCAGTGATCAAGCGTTGGGTTGTCTGGGATCAGACTACCCGTTGCAAAGTTACCTTCACGGAATGAAATCGCGATGATCATCAGTAAAGGGAAAATAATCAGTGCCAAGAATGCCCACATCGCAATATGAGTAGCCCAAACACGATACTTTAATGACTTACCTTGTACCATTGCCATTGTAATCTCTCCTTAGTCCTGAGCTACTTTAGTTACGCGTAGGTTGATAAGTGCCAATGCGCCAACCAATAGGAAGATAAGTGTTGCTACTGCACTTGCTAGACCGAAGTCTTGACCGCCTGCACCTTCGAATGCGATTCGGTAGGTGTAACTTACCAATAGGTCTGTGTAACCCGCAGGTTCTGACGTACCAATCATGTTTGGACCACCGCCTGTCAACAACTGGATAAGCACGAAGTTATTGAAGTTGAAGGCAAAGCTCGCAATCAACAGCGGTGTTAACGGCTTCAACATCATTGGTAGCGTGATACGAGTAAAGTTAGTAATAAAGTTCGCACCATCAATTGCTGACGCTTCATATAAATCATCAGGAATCGCTTTTAGTAGACCCATACATAGAATCATCATGTAAGGGAAACCAAGCCACGTGTTCACAATCAGGATCATGGTTTTCGCCATGAACGGGTCTGAGAACCAAGCAGGGCTAATACCGAACAAACCTTCCAGAAGCATGTTGATCTCACCAAAGCTTTGGTTAAACAAACCTTTAAAGATCAAGATAGAAATAAACGCCGGTACCGCATAAGGCAGAATCAGTAAGAGTCGGTAAACCGAACGGCCTTTTAATGCTTCCCACTGAACAACACTTGCTAGAACAAGACCAATTACAAGCGTAAATAGTACGGTGAGTGCTGAGAACACAATCGTCCAGATAAAGATACTGATAAACGGCTCTTTGATACCATCATCTTTCCACACACGCTCAAAGTTGTGTGTGCCAATGTTCACCACAAAGCCAGGAGACACTGTGCTACCAACAAACTGACCGTTTTCATCGACAGGTTGGTAGTAACCTACTTCCATATTTGGACGTAACGTCTCTTCAGTACGATTGTTGTAAAGCGTTTCGCCGTCTTCTTGCAGCGTGTACAAAGGCACAACTGCCGCAAACTTACGTAACCCGCTCATGCGGATGTCTTCACCGCTCGGCAGATGCAAATCAACACTGCTCAACGTATTACGGCTCTTAACAATCGTCTTGATTGATTCTTTCTCGCCCGTAGCTTCTTCAATTGGCGATAGGTCAAGATCCGATGCTGAAAGGCTATCTAGTTGAAAAGTGGGCGTAGCAAGTAGCTCCCCATCTTTTTCAACCACAAGCTGATGTCCTTGATCCGTTTTATATAAAGTGAACGGGTAGCTATCACCACTTTGATAAGTTCTGTCCAAAAGTACGCTCTGCGCACGATCAAAAGAGAGTTGGTTTTTCGCGCTGTAGTTGGTAAACGCCAAACCTATGGTGTACGCCAGAGGGAAAAGAATGAAAAGGATCATCCCTGCGATACCAGGGTAGATGTAACGGTGTGCGTACGTCTTTTTACTACCAAAGATGAACAACGCTAAAGCGGTAAGAATGATCGTAAGTAGTGCAAACGCAATCTCACCGCGTGAATACATAAGGATTGTTGCGTAGCCATTGATAATGCCGACTGTGCCTAAAAGTGACCATTTCATGAACACTTTTTTGCTGCTCGGAAGGCTGGCTTCTGGTGCTGTCATAGCATTTGTACCTTGAACTGACTGCATAGGGAACCTGCTAGCGAATATAGAATAAATATAGAAAAGTAAGGAGGAGTTGCCCCCTCCTTAAAAAGGTCTTACTTAATTATTTAGTCATTTGTTTTTCTGCGTCTGCCAATGCTGCATCGACAGTTTGACGACCATCAACTACGTTGATGATTGCGTTCTTAGCCGCGCCCCAGAATGCGTTCATTTGAGGAATGTTTGGCATAATTTCGCCGTTCATCGCGTTATCCATAGTCGCAGCGATACGAGTATCTGAATCTAGTTCACGTTGGAACGAGTTAAGCGCTACCGCACCTAGAGGCTTATCGTTGTTAACCATACGTAGGCCGTCGTTTGTTAGTAGGTAGTTCTCAATGAACTCAACCGCTAGGTCTTTGTTTGGAGACGCAGTGCTGATACCAGCCGTTAGAACACCAACGAATGGCTTAGAAGATTGACCTTGGAACTTAGGTAGCGTAGTCACGCCGTAGTTAACGCCAGACTTCTCGATGTTGCCCCAAGACCATGGACCGTTGATCGTCATCGCTGTCTTGCCTTGGTTGAATGCAGACTCAGATACTGAGTAGTCCATATCTGCAGAAATTACGCCTTTGTCTACCAAGCCTTTTACGAAGCTCATTGCGTCTTTAACGCCTTCTTTCGCGATACCAGCGTCTTTAACATCGTAACCTTCAGAAGTGTATTTGAACGCGTAGCCGCCATCAGCAGCCATTAGTGGCCAAGTGAAGTACGGTTCTTTTAGGTTCCACATGATTGCAGACTTGCCGTCTTTTTTAAGTTTTGCATCTAGCGCTACAACTTCTTCCCAAGACTTCGGTGGGTTTGGAACTAGGTCTTTGTTGTAGATTAGAGATAGAGACTCAACCGCAACTGGGTAGCCGATCAATTTGCCGTCGTAACGTACTGCATCCCAAGCGAAATCAACAATACCTTCTTGAATGTTCTTAGAAGGTTTAATTTCTGCTAGCAGGCCAGCTTCTGCGTAACCACCGAAGCGGTCGTGAGCCCAGAATACGATGTCAGGACCGTCACCAGTCGCTGCAGTTTGAGGGAATTTGTCTTGAAGGCCATCTGGGTGAGCCACTGTCACTTTAATGCCAGTGTCTTCTTCGAATTTTTTACCAACTTCAGCAAGGCCGTTGTAACCTTTGTCGCCGTTGATCCAGATAGTAAGTTGTCCTTCTTCGATGGCAGCATTAGCACCAAAAGAACCCAAAGCAACAAGAGTACCTAGTGCTACAGCGCTTAACTTTTTCATGTTCGTATCCTTTTTATATTTTTGATGTAGGGCTAGTCCATTGAGGTTCAGCCGTATTTCGACATATATCATCTGAAATAATCCAATATGTCTCATCCTCCTAATCCCTACGCCCTTACAATTATGACGTATTTTCGTGATCTAAATCGCCAAGGGTAAGAGACTCAAATCACAAAACGGATACTTCCTGTGATCGGTTTCAACTTTAGGTGGTGCAATAATGTGATTTCCGACCAACTGCTTTATTCCTCCTCCTTTTTTACTCCTCCCTACCTACTCCCCCTACAATTATTTCTATTAGGAGGATGTCGCACCTCGCACAATCTTACAAACTTCAGTCATCCAAGAGTGGATGGTAAGAACCCTTTCCCAGCAGTGCCTACGTATTAGGAAAAAGATTTGCTGGTTTTGCATTGCCAGACGAGTGGAATGTCATTATTGGTGTTGTTTGTGGTAATTATTTCACGGGGGAGACAACACGAATAATGTGGGGGAGAGAAACTCGTACTTGGCTATGATGGGTAGCACTTCTATTCAGGACATTTTATTGAAGTGCTACCCTACTTTTCTTACCAACCGCAATAACTTACCGATTCCTACTGTTACTGCTCGCTAGATAATTCATATAATGATGAGCGGTGAATAATAAAAAATTGATCGAGGACGAGCTACATGGCGAGTGTCACGTTAAAAAATGTTTGTAAAGCGTATGGCGACGTACTGATTTCTAAGAACGTAGACCTAACAATCAACGAAGGTGAATTTGTTGTTTTCGTAGGTCCATCAGGTTGTGGTAAATCTACCCTTTTACGTTGTATTGCCGGTCTTGAAGACATTACCTCAGGTGATTTGTATATTGGTGACCAGCGCATGAATGACGTCGAACCATCCAAACGTGGTGTTGGTATGGTATTCCAGTCTTACGCTCTTTACCCACACCTTAACTTATATGACAACATGTCATTTGGCTTAAAATTAGCAAAAGCAGACAAAGCAGAAATCGACAAACGTGTTGAACAGGCTGCAGAAATTCTACAACTGGGTCACTTACTTGAACGCCAACCAAAAGCGCTTTCAGGTGGTCAGCGTCAACGTGTGGCTATCGGTCGAACACTGGTATCGCAACCTAATGTATTCCTTCTGGATGAACCACTATCAAACTTGGATGCCGCACTGCGTGTAAACATGCGTGCGCAAATCACTAAGCTACAACGTCAACTTGGTTGTACCATGATCTACGTAACGCACGATCAGGTAGAAGCAATGACAATGGCAGATAAAATCGTTGTACTAGACGGCGGTTATGTATCGCAAGTTGGTAAGCCGCTTGAGCTTTACCATTACCCACAAAACCGCTTTGTAGCAGGCTTTATCGGTTCTCCGAAAATGAACTTCATGAGCGTATTCATTGATGAAGTAGAAGCAGAGCGCGTCAAAGTTCAACTATCTAATGGCGTATCTTTCTGGATTCCAGTGGATGGCACGACGGTTAACCGTGGCGACCGCATGTCTTTAGGCATTCGCCCTGAGCACCTATTATCCGCTTCTGAAGCTGATGCAAGCATTCACGGTGAAGTGATGATTGTTGAGAAGCTAGGTAACGAAACTCAAGTATACCTAAACCTAGAAGGTGCGGACGCGGACGTTATTTTCCGTCAGCCTGACACGCTCGCAGTCGATACCGGCGATAAAATCGAGATTGGTATTCCAGCACACCGTTGTCACCTGTTCCACAGTGATGGTCGTGCATGCCGCCGCCTATACAAAGAAAACGGCGTAGAAGTCGAATAATTCTTTCGTCCTGATTCACAATAAATCCCTCTCACTTGAGAGGGATTTTTTTATCCTAATAAATATAAGTAATTCGATACTAAATCATTAATCGTTAACCCATAAGATCACCCGTTTCTTCTACCTTTACATAAACCATTGTCTTTGTACTGATACTTCATTTTTAATACTTTTCCTCATCCCTCATGAGTAAGTACCAGCTTTTTCCTAACCCGCCAAACTTAGCCAAAGGTCTAAATTTCATTCTTATTTCCACTTACCTCAACAACGCAAATTTTTACACTTATCAACGAAATTACACGTGACAAAAAACTCAGAAGCATTCAACAGAATGCTCTGTTCACCAACTACTAATAACGCTCACGACACGGCAATTGGGGGAGACACCCAAGGGCGGTAGCGTGTAAGAAAGGAAACTGAGTCATGAAACAAAAAGGACTTATCCGCTCTCACGAGATGGAGTTCGCTTTTTTATATCGCATCTCAGATCTTGCTGTCATCGTCTCTTTTATGCTGCTTTTAGTGTTCAAAGACATGAATACTGCGATGGGGAAAGATTACGTCATACTGGCTTTTGTTGGAGGCATCTCCTTTCTATTTATGGCAGAAAGCGGCAACCTGTACCGCTCTTGGCGAACCAGTTCGTTTAAAGAGCAGATGATTATTGTCTGTGTGGCCTGGGCAGTAACTTCCGCGCTTATCTTTATTGTTCTGTATTTTTCGGAAGTCTATGACTTATTTGATAACACTATTCTGGCATTGTGGTTTGCGATTACGCCCGCTCTACTTTTGGCATGGCGAGTGACATTCCGTACCGGATTAGCCTATTTAAGAAAAAAAGGATTCAACACTCGTACTGCGATCATCATCGGCCAAACTCCTCACGGCATTACCCTTGCTAACGAAATTCAAAACCACACTGAACACGGTGTACTTTTTGATGGCTTTTACGATGAGCGTTCTTCCGACAGATTGCCAAATTCTGCTTACCCTATTAAAGGGGCAGTTGACCACGCTCTTAAGCGAGCCAAGAAAGGGGAAGTGGATTACGTCTATATCGCAATGCCAATGCACGCAAAAGAACGTATTGCATCGCTTCTTAACCAATTCTCAGACACCACCGCAAATACGTATCTGATTCCTGACTTCTTTACCTATAACCTTTTGCATTCTCGTTGGGCGCAAATCGGCCAAGTTCAAACGCTCAGCGTATTTGATACGCCATTTGCTGGAATTTCTTCCTGGGTAAAACGGTTTGAAGACATTTTGTTTTCGAGCATTATTTTAGCCTTGATCTCTCCAGTCCTGTTCGCCATTGCGATTGGCATTAAGCTGACCTCTAAAGGTCCGGTCATTTTTAAACAACATCGTTACGGCCTCGATGGACGCAAGATTGAAGTATGGAAATTCCGTTCAATGACCACTATGGATCAAGGCCCTCACGTGAAACAGGCGACAAAGAACGACCCACGCATTACGCCTTTTGGTGGTTTTCTGCGTCGCACCTCTTTGGACGAACTGCCTCAATTTATCAATGTACTGCAAGGGACCATGTCTATTGTTGGTCCACGCCCTCATGCCGTGGCGCACAATGAAGAGTATCGCCAGATTGTTGACCGATACATGCTACGTCACAAAGTAAAACCAGGCATTACTGGCTGGGCGCAAATTAATGGCTATCGCGGCGAAACCGACACCTTAGAAAAAATGGAAAAGAGAGTCGAATTTGATTTGGATTACATCCACCACTGGTCGGTTTGGATGGACATCAAAATCATCTTCATGACCGTTTTCAAAGGGTTCACTGGTGCTAACGCTTACTAAGGTTGAGATTATGAAGAAACTGACAATGGCAATAGCATTGAGTCTGTTTTCAACTGGCTTACTCGCAGAACCGATGGCTTACCAAACCGAGTCTGGCATTGAGTTTATTCCCCTCGTAAGAACTTTCTACGAGGGCGATGACAACATCAACAAAGCGGAGGAATCCGGCAATGTAGAATCGGTCAATATTTGGGGTATAGAGCCAAGCTTATTAGCACGTATAGAAAGGAATCGCTATCGCGCAGATATTTTATACAAGTTGAAAGCAGGTTTTTCATCCGATGACCGCAACGACTTCGACGATCATACCTTTCAGTTTTCCAACTTTTTTGAGTTCAATCATCGTCATCGTTTAGTGGTTGATTATCATTTTCGCGCCCAGCATGAAATTAGAGGGGAAGACATTACCGAAGGTAATGGTAGCGCAATAGACTCACCAATTGAGTTCAACCGTAACGATATCAGAACCAATTATGTCTTTGGCTCTAACGGTGCAAAAGGCAGACTCGAATTCGGTTTAGGCTACAGTGATAAAACCTATCAAAACTACCGTGACGGCTTACCTGGGCGCCCAAACGCTAAAACGAAATACAACGATTTTCGAGCTCCCAATGCACACTTGGAATTCTATTTAAGGGCGACGCCAAGAACCTATTGGTTGGTTGGGACAAAACAAATAGTAACCGACTATCAACACAGAAATTCTGCTCTTCCTTCCAAAGATAACGTCACCAGTTTCTATTACACCGGTGCCGAATGGGAAGTAACAGGAAAAACCAAAGGCATCGCTCGACTCGGTTATCAAATCAAAGATTTTGACAGCGCTCAACGAGAGACATTTAAAGGTTTCAGTTGGGATATCGGCTTTGAATGGCTGCCTCAAGAACAAACTCTAGTCAGCGTGAAAACCACTCAAGCGGCAGTTAACCCTGATCAAGATGGCGATTACAACCTACAAACTCGTTATCGACTGAACCTCAAGCACGATTGGAATAGTTACCTTGCAACTCGCTTAGGTGCTATTTATCAACAAGATGACTATACGGGGATCACCAGAAACGACGATCGCTACACCCTATCTTTTGGTATCGATTATCAAATTAAACGCTGGGTACAGCTGCAAGCCGACTGGCAATACCAAGATAAAACCTCTAACCGACCAGGTTATAGCTTCGAACAGAACATTTGGACTTTAAGCGCACAGTTTTCTCTGTAAAAAGGATTATTAATGAAGGCATTCATCACATTCATGAGTGTAGCGTTATTGCTATTTAGCACCTTGGTAAACGCTGACTCAAGCAAAGAAGATTACTTACTCGACACGGGCGATACCATTTCCGTGCAGGTCTACGGTGAAGAAGATCTTACGATTAAAAATATTCTAATAACGTCAGATGGCTATTTTGATTACCCCTACCTTGGCCGAATCAAAGCAATCAAAAAAACACCGAAACAACTCAAGTACGAAATAGAAACGGGTTTAAAAGGCGATTATCTCATCAACCCAAAAGTGATGGTCACTATCAATAACTTTCGTCTGTTTTATGTCAATGGCGAAGTCAGGAAACCAGGTGGATTTGAATATCGACCAGGATTAACTATCGAAAAGGCCATCGCTTTAGCTGGTGGCTTGACCGACCGAGCCTCACGCAAAGGCATTAACCTCACCAAACATAAAACGGGTCAAACGATAGAGGGTGTCAGTATGCACCGCAACGTTGAGCCTGGTGACATTGTATTTATCGACCAGAGCTTCTTTTAAGTGACAGGGAATCAAATGAACGGGACTCATCCAAATAATCTCCAGATGAACAAAGTAGAACTGATTCGTTTTGGCCATCACTTCAAAGCGATTAAAAAGAATTGGCTAAGCATCGCAGCATTCACGCTTCTGTTCTCATTAACTTGTACTTGGTATATCTACTCCAAAGCATCGATATACCAAGCTACAGCTACGCTACTCATCCAAGAGGAGCAAAAAAGCGCCCTTTCAATCGAGGAAGTATATGGCGTCGACACGACAAAAAAAGAGTACTTTCAAACGCAAATCGCCATTTTAAAATCGAATCATATTGCAGATAAGGTCATTAGAGAGCTGAACCTAACTCAACTACCGGAGTTCACACGCTCAGGTGGATTAAATCAAAAGATCGACCAAATAAAGTCGATCCCTTTTGTTCAAGACCTACTGAATGTGGCACCAAGCCCAAAAGAAACCGCCCAGTTTTCAGAGTCCTATTATCAAGCGCTTCAAGCTTTCAGAAGTAAACTCGATATTGAGCCGGTACGTAACACCCAATTAGTCAGAATTCGCTTTCGTTCTACCGATCCTAAGCTTGCTACAACAATCGCCAACGCGGTCGGCCAAGCCTACATTGACGCAAATTTTGAAGCCAAATTGGTCGTTACACAAAATGCGGCCACTTGGTTGACAAATAACTCACAAAAATTGGAGGAGCGATTACGTAACTCTGAGCAAGCGCTGCAAGAATTCTTGTTAAAAGAAGGATTGATCGATATAAACGGTATTGATGAAATTTACGCAAATGAGCTAGAAGAACTCACTCGCAAGCTAAATGTCGCTGTTAATAAGCGCATTGAAGCGCAGACGTTAATCCAACTGTTAAGACGTAAATCCTCACAAAGTTTAGACAGCTTGCTGTCAATTGATGAGTTCGCTAATCAAGCGCAGATCCGCGACCTAAAATTATCGGAAGCCCAGGCAGCCAAAAATCTCTCTGAGCTGGCACAGCGCTACGGCCCCAAGCATGACCGAATGATTCAGGCGAAAGCGCAGCTTGCTGAAATGCAATCTAGAACCCAGCAACTCATTCGTGACATTTCCTTCAGTAAGCAACAAGACCTTCTTGCTGCAAAAGCGCAAGAGGACATGCTTATAGCAGAACTCGATAACAAAAAGTCTGACTTCCAATCGTTAGGGTCACAAAAAGCGCGTTACGAGCAGTTAAAACGCGAGGTTGAATCCAATAAGGCACTCTATGAAGCGTTCTTAAATCGTGAGAAAGAGACCAACGCCACCAGCGACTACAAGAATGTCACTGCACGCTTTACTGACAAAGCCATCATTCCTCTATTCCCGGTGGCACCACAACGAATCAAACTGGTACTGATTGCCACCTTTTTTGGCTTTGCCATTGCTTGTGCGCTGGTCATCATCTTAGAAACGATGCGAGAAGTTATCCGAAGCACAGCCGATGTGCAGGAAAAACTTGGTGTTACGTGTTTAGGCGTGATTCCGATGGTCAACAAACGCAATTTGCGTAAAAACGGCGTCAGTTATACCGCGTATTTAGATGATGAAGAAAAGCTATTTAGTGAAGCTTGTCGCTCCGTCAGAACCTCGCTTCTGCTCAGACTAACCAACACTAAGCAAAAGATATTGCCCTTTACTTCTGCCATTCCAGAAGAAGGAAAAACATCGACCAGTATTAATATGGCGGTGTCGTTTTCAAAAATGGAAAAGGTATTGATCATCGACTGCGATTTACGCCGACCTTCCATCGCAAAACGGTTTGGTATTGCTGAATCAAGCCCAGGCTTAACGCATATCCTGACTATGGATACGCCAATCAAAGATTGTGTTACACGTATAGAAGAAGCCAACTTAGATGTATTACCGGCAGGCCTAATTCCGCCAAACCCACAGGAACTGCTAGCTTCTGATCGCTTTAAAAAGTTGCTCGAACATTTTCAAAATAAGTATGACCGGATCATTATCGATACACCGCCCCTACTGTCAGTGAGTGATGCACTTATTCTTGGTCAGTATGCCAATGGTCTGATTACCGTCATTCGCTCAGAATCGACAAAATCATCACTGGTTAACCTTGCGTTATCTAAACAAATACAACACTCAGTTCCATCTCTTGGCGTCTTAATCACACAAGCCAAGACTAAGGAAGGAGAAACGCTTTATGTCCAGAAATACGCCTACTAACTCAAACGCATCTTGGTACCAAACCTTGAAAAGCCAAGAACAACCGGTATTGATCTATCAAATGGGCAAAGTAGGTTCGAGTGCATTAGAACATTCCATTCCTAACTCGATTCACTTGCACGATCTTATGACTGTCGATGCGCAAAAACAGATATCCCCTGTAAGAGCGCAATTGCATAAACCTCAGATCAATGCGTTAAAGCGACGACTCAAGCGCATAGCGATGAGCCGTATGTTAAAGCGCAAGAAAAAAGTTCGAATTATCTCGCTGGTGCGTGAACCGATCGGACGAAATGTTTCAATGTTCTTTCAAGCACTTCCGTTTTGGATGGCGGACAAATATCTAAAAGATGACAGCGCAATCCGTACCGAACGACCGCAATTACTCCAAGAGGCATTTGATAAGCACATGAATCATCAATATGCGCTGCAGTGGTTTGACAACGAGATCAAACAACTAACAGGGATTGATGTGTTTAACGAACCTTTTAATCACGAAGTAGGCTATCAGACATACCATAACAATAACTTTTCACTGTTGGTCATTCGAAGTGACAAGCTAAAGCAGGCTAACTCCGCAGTTGAAGGCTTTTTAGGTTACCCCGTGGATGTTGTTTATGAAAATCAGTCAGACAACAAATGGTACTCGCCACTAATGAAAGAATTCAAAACGCAATTTCAACCTGCACCCGAGTACGTTGAAGAAATGCTGAATTCTAAATTGACGAAGCACTTTTTCTCAAATGCAGAAATCACCGACCTTAAACAGCAATATCTGACCAATTAATCATGAAAACCAAGATTCTACATATTATTAATGATCTTTCTCAGAACGGCGGTGCTCAAAAGTTCTTAGTCGACCTTGTTTTAGAACATAAGCCTGAATACGAAATCAAAATTTTGGTCTTGTGTGATGAAAATGATTACTTACCAATGCTATCCGCCAAAGGGATAGAGTGTTTTAACTGGCGCACTTTGTCATTGAGTGAGAAATTCTCTTTGCTGCGTTGGCCGCATGTCGTTCACGGGCACCTCTACCCTTCCATTTACCTAGCGCTATTGGCAGTAGGTAAAAAACGAATCCAGACTGAGCACTGTTCTTACAACCGCCGACGTGACTATCCGCTGTTTAAGTTCATGGAGTACGTCTTATATTGGGGCCACGACTTGACGGTCAGTATTAGTGAAAAAGTACAAGATGAACTGGTGAAGTTCATGCCTCGCTACCAACATAAATATCACGTGGTGCACAATGGCGTTGATTTAAAAAGGTTTTCTATGACGCCAAGATGCGCCAGCCACCTAATCGACAAACCAGTTATCAAGATTGGAATGGTGGGCCGACTTCATCAACATAAAGATCATGAAACGCTTATCCAAGCACTTGTCCATTTACCGAGACGATACGAGCTCCATCTTGCTGGAAATGGCGAAAAAAAATCGTCACTGCAAGCATTAGCAACAAAAATCAACGTCGCGCAACGCGTTCACTTTCATGGCGTAGTTTCTGACATTCCAGCCTTTTTAAACGACATGGACATTTACGTGCAATCGTCACACGTCGAAGGCTTTGGCTTGGCGGCGGTTGAGGCCATGGCAGCAGGCTTACCCGTATTATCATCGGACGTACCCGGTTTGGATGACGTCATCGGACGTGCCGAGTATTTATTTCAGGTTGGTAACTCAAATGAGCTGAGCCAGAAAATGCTCCAGCTGTGTGAAAGTGTTGAGCGGTATGACGCTGCAAGTCAATACTCAGTCAATAGGGCCTCTCTCTACACCATCGATAAATTTCGTGAAGGTTACTATGGAATCTACCAGCAGCTTTGCACCAACAAATAGCTCCGCGCCATCGAGCCATCGAGCCTCATTGCTTGCAGCATGCCTATTAGCATTGTTCTTTATTCCTATGAAGTTTCGTGCTGGAGGAATAGCACTAGCACCATCAGACATCGTAAGTCTTTTGTCCATTGGTTTTACAGCGTTAGTGGTATTGGAAGGAAAAGCTGAAAAACTCATGCATCCCTGCATGGGGTTCCTCGTATTGTTCACTGGGTATGTGTTCTTAAATGGCCTGCTAAATCGCGTCCCCCTAATGCCGCTAGTTATAGAAACCGTGCAATGGTTGGCGATTCTCTGCTTGCTTAGCCTAATGTACGCCTATGGCGTGTTTGATGATGAATGGGTAATGGTTTATTTCACTTATCTGTTGTTTTTCATCTGTACGCTCGTTGCCTTATGGCACTTTGCTCAAGGCTATCAAAGCGGGTTTAAGTTACTCGGGGTAAGTAAATACGGGTTCGGTGTACTTTGCTCACTACTGTACCTTTATCGGGATAAAATTCGCGCTTTCCACCTTTTGATGCTCGTTGCTTTGGTATTACTGGTGTTGTCGCAAGAAAGAAAAGCACTACTTGGTTTTTGTCTGCTTTTCTTCTTTGACCAGCTGCTCGTAAAAAACCTGATGAGAAAATCGCTTAATGAAACGTATACGTGGACCATTTTATTGGCCTTAAGCTTTATGGTGTTCACTGCCGTCGCAACTACACTCTATGTTGGGTTTGAAACGTTAGCAGACACATTGGAAATAACCCAAGAAGACGTCTTATTTGCCAACCAAAGTGAAGCTCGCTGGGTGTCGAACCTTCATAGAAAACTCTTACTTGCCAATGGGTTAGATGTTTTACTTCAACACCCTATTTTAGGTGTCGGCGCGAAGATGCTGCCCAACTTTATGATCAGTTACTTTAACTATGATGAGCTGGCGATCTACACCCACAACTTTGTGTTAGATACCGCAATTGAATACGGGCTGCTCGGTATCGCCCTATTATTTGGTGGTTATTTTCTTTTTATTCGCTTTTGCTTCCGTAGTCTCAATGACAACAGGAAAAGCCTCTTACTCGCGATATACGCCCTCATCATGGTGTTCTTCGTTGCGGTAAATACCACCATCATTTTAATACTCTTATTACCCGTCATGATAAGCATGAGCCGCGAGTCAAAGGTCAACACCATTGCTCATACTTTTCCGGTAAACCATCACCACGAATTTGAATAATCAAGGATAGGATAGATGAAGTATTCAATCTCTCGACAATTTGAAAAGAACCGAGAACTCCAAGCTGACAATTTTGTTTTAGTTTACCAAATGGGCAAAGTTGGCTCATCGTCAATTGAGCACACGCTGGGAGAAAGAAATATCCCAAGCTATCACATCCACACCTTTGATGATCACGAAGAATTTCACATGTATCACAATAAAAAAGACGTGAGTAAATTTTTCGATTTCAAAAACCGTGCGCTCTACCGCTTAGTGCTCAAGCAACGAAAACGTATCTTACAAAAACGCGAACAGATCAAAATCGTCACACTGGTCCGTGATCCAATCGCAACTGTCTTTTCTCGTTTCTTTCAAGACCTCCATTTGCAATTTATCGAAGGCAAAAAGAATGATGCAATTCACCGAGATATGGCAGTCACGTATCAGCACCTCGAACATTGTTTCGATAACTATATCAATCTCAACTATTTTGCGAACTGGTTCGACAACGAGTTAAAACGTAACTTCAATATCGATGTGATGCGTCAAGAACTGGACAACACTCAACCTTTCTTCACATTCAAGAACGAGCAAGCCAACGTCATGCTAATCAAATGCGAAAAGCTCAGCTCTCTCGATAAAGAAATTGGTGAGTTTTTCGGGCTGCAAGACTTCGTGCTGAAAAACAGCAATGAAGCGAAAAACAAGTGGTACTCCAATATCCACCAGCACTTTAAGCATCACTACGACTTTTCAAAGCTGTTCTATATGTACGATCTTCCCTTATATCGCCACGTTTATTCAGAACAAGAACGTGATGCTTTCAAGCATAAATGGATGCAGACACCAGGAACAAAATCATCATGAAAAAAGTGCTCCATATTACAGAAGCCTTCGGAGGTGGCGTTCAAACCGCCCTCTATAGTTATGCTCACTCCTCTCGAGATGAACCCTATCAACATTTCTTGCTAGCCAGAGCTCGAGAAAACGACTTAACCAATGAGAACAACCATCATATTTTCACACAGACCAAATGGGTGGAAGGCGGCTTACTTCAATTTGTTCGCGATGCAAACCACATGATTGCATCTCTTGC
The DNA here is from genome assembly GCF_011801455.1 of Vibrio diabolicus. Classification (NCBI taxonomy): domain Bacteria; kingdom Pseudomonadati; phylum Pseudomonadota; class Gammaproteobacteria; order Vibrionales; family Vibrionaceae; genus Vibrio; species Vibrio diabolicus. The sequence continues at coordinate 1,435,618 of NZ_CP042452.1, forward strand.
GCCTGACGTTGTGCATTTGCACTCGAGTAAAGCGGGCTTTCTCGGGCGATTTCTAAAACTTGGCAAGGCGCGCTTGGTTTATACGCCGCACTGTTATGCTTTCGAACGTGAAGATATCTCCGAATTCGCACGCCAGCTCTATAGAGTGCTAGAGAAAGTAAAACTAAGCAAAATTGATGTGGTGGCAGGCTGTAGCCAACGAGAATGTGACCTGGCGATTAGCATTGGCGCGAAACGTGCTGAACTGCTCAACAACTACGTATCTTATCAAAGTGAAGAGCGTTTAGGGCGAAACAGACAAGAAGCGCTGCGACTTGTTGTGCTTGGTCGTGTTGCGCCCCAAAAGGATCCACAATTTCTCATCGACACATTGCAACACCTTAATCGATATGCGCTTAACCGCCCATTAGATATCACTTGGATAGGTGGCGGTGACTACACACTTGAACAAAAATTGCGTACAGAAAATGTGGATGTGACTGGCATGTTGCCTCGTGATGAGGTGGTTAAAAAGCTCAAGGGTTCAGACCTTTACTTACATACTGCAGCATGGGAAGGGATGCCGTTAACTATTCTAGAAGCAGCCAAATTACATCTTCCTATGGTAATTCGAACTATCGGCGCGACCAAAGATCTCAACTACCCATTTTTAGCGCTAACACCTGAAGAAATGGCCAAGCAGATCGCGCACTGTGTCAATCATTATGATGAAATTGATTTTTGCCAATATACAACAGCGTTAAACGACGCCTTCAGTGAAGAAAAACAGCGCCTCGCACTCAATAATATTTACGGTTAAATACCTCTATGTTTCACACTATTCAACAAAAATTACTGTTGATGCCCAGCGGTAAAAAAAGCTTGCTATCTACTGGATTGAAAACCGCAATCACGCGTGTGTTGAGTGCGCTATTTGCTTTTTTACTGACACTGATTGTATCGAAGGCCAGTGACGCTTCGACTTCCGGTCAATTTTTCTTTTTATTCAACCTAGTCTCACTACTCGCGATCGTTTCTCAGCTAGGTTTTGATGTCTCATTAGTTCGCTACAATGCGATCGCCTTTAACAACAAAGAGACACTTCAACAAAGCCACAACTATAAAACTGCACTTTATCGAAGTATGGCGTTTTGCTTGCTAGCCATTGCCGTTTTGTTGGTAGGATTTAATCTGTTTCCTGAACAGCTAAATCAGACCCAATCGCCAATGCATGCGATTACTTTAGGCTTGTTCTGCATACCGTTTTTGGTGCTTGCACAGACCAACAGTCGTGTGCTTCAAGCATGTAGAAAGGTCGTGTCATCACTGTTTGCTTTACAGCTTGGCGTGAGTATGTTGATGGTCTTTTTTGTCTTTGGCTTGGACTATATCGGTCAGCAAAATATCAACAATCTGATGACCGCACTGCTTCTGGCGAGTATGAGCGTCGCGGTAATATCCAGTGTTAATTGGCTAAGTTCAGGTCAGTATCAGACATCGGCTTTCGTACCAAACAAAAAAATGGTCGCTTCTGCCAAGCAAGTCTGGATTGGCAGTATCTTCACGAACGTTCTTCAATGGGGAAGCCTTGTCATTGCGGGCTTTTTTATCTCAACAGCGGAACTCGGTTTATTAGCTGCAGCTCAACGTACATCACTACTGATTGGCTTTGTGCTGATTACCATTAACTTTGTGGTCGCCCCTATGTTTGCCTCTCTCTACAAAGAACGCCAAATGATCAAACTGCAAAGCCTGAGCCGTTTAGCTTGCCGAGCCAACGTTGGTTTGGCCATTGTGCCCGTGATTATTTGCACTCTATTCCCAGAGTTTGTGATGCGGTTTTTTGGTGAAGAGTTTCTTGCTGCTGCGCCACTGTTAGTCGTCCTGTCTTTAGGGCAGTTAGTCAATGTTGCGACTGGCTCTGTAGGGTTTTTATTACTCATGAGCGGTCACGAAAGAACCATGAAATACATTACAATTTCCTCCGGCACAATCTCTATCTGCTTGCTCATTGCGCTTTGCCAAACGTTCGGTGTTATTGGTGCAGCATGGGCGATGGCAATTGGCATGGCAATTCAGAATCTAGCAGCGTTGTACTTTGTAAAACGTTACTTAGGCTTCTTTCCAATAGGTTAATTATGGTTTCAATACTGACACGGATGAGTTTTGTTTTCGTTCTGGTGCTTACGGCTTCACTCTCTTTATGGAAAAGCTCTGACTTACACCATGCCACTTACCTGCAAATGGAAACCTACTTAGGTGGATCGAGTACGCTTCACTTTACCTTCAGTTTATTGATCGGCTTTTTATCGGTCTTCACCTTCCCCTCTTTGGTAAGCTCAAGTAAAGCCGACGTCTTTGGCATCCGCCTTTTGCTACTGCTGTTGGCTATCGTTTCAATGGAAGAAATAAGCCAACTTTTTATTCCAAGTCGCTCATTTAGTTTTGATGATCTCAGTACCAACTGGATAGGCATTATCTCGGGTTACTTTAGTGCCAAGTTGATTCGCGTCCTGCGCACTCGCTCGTTCTCTTGAAATAAGCACCTCAAGGTTATTTGGGTATATAATTACGCCAAACAATCAGACTAACGAGTACATCATGTCATCCCACCCAACCAAGATTACCTTTTTTGAATTCTTAACCCCGTTGATCACATCAGGCAAAAAAACGATTACGATTCGAGATGAATCAGAAAGTCACTACGTTCCAAATACAGAGGTCGAAGTTTTTACGCTAGAGACGGATCGTAAAGTCTGCAACATCAAAATACGCTCTGTAGAACCACTCAACTTTGAAGATATCAATGAGTTTCATGCTGAACAAGAAGCCATCGAACTACCAAAACTCAAGCAGTTAATTCGAGAAATCTACCCAAACACCGACACGCTATTTGTGATTGAGTACGAGCTAATCAAATAACCCACAACAAACACTAGACGACTGGTCTAATTCATTCTATAGTACGCTTCATGAACGCAAAGACGAACGACACACGCCAACATATTCTCGACGTCGGATACGAGTTAATCGTAAACCGAGGGTTTACGAGTGTTGGCCTTTCAGAGCTTTTAAAAAAGGCCGCGGTGCCGAAAGGCTCGTTTTATCATTACTTCAAATCCAAAGAACAATTTGGTGAAGCGATGATTCAAGACTACTTTACTAAGTATTTTGAGCGTTTAAACGCACGCTTTACCAATACCGATCTGAATGGCTACCAACGCCTGATGAGCTACTTTGAAGAAATGGTCAAAGTAGAAGACGACGTATGTAATGCGAACAAATGTTTGTTGGTCAAGTTAAGTGCGGAAGTCTCCGATCTCTCAGAGTCCATGCGTCTAGCGTTACGCCAAGGTGCAGACAAAACCATTCAAGCAATGGCGGATTGCATTGACGTAGGCATTCAAGATGGCTCTATCCCAAATGGTGACAGTGCTTTATTGGCAAGGCAGATATACTACCTTTGGAACGGCGCAAGCTTGCTGAACAAACTGTATCAAGATCAGGCAGCATTAACGCAAAGTCTGACCTATACTCAACATCTACTGCAAAACACGCGAACTTGCCCATAGTAGGTAGCGTAAAAGTAAGATGAACACCCTACATGTGTTTCACAGTTGGTAATAACTCCTGTGATTGCACAATACACCTTCCCGCTCTATGAGCGGGATATTTTGAAATCAAAACTAGACGACCGGTCTAATCATTAAGTGAGATAAATATGACTAACGCAACAAATCGCAGAATCGTACTCGCGTCACGTCCCCACGGTGCACCAACAAAAGAAAACTTTCGTCTAGAAGAAGTGGCGAAACCGACTCCTCAAGATGGTGAGATGCTACTGAGAACCGTTTACTTATCTCTCGACCCATACATGCGCGGTCGCATGAGCGATGCCGAGTCATACGCCGATCCTGTTGCGGTTGATGACGTAATGATCGCTGGCACAGTTTGTCAGGTAGAAGCATCGAACCACCCAGATTATGAAGCGGGTGAATGGGTTCTTGCATACACTGTTGGCTGGCAAGACTACGCCATCTCAACTGGTGAGATGGTGATTAAACTTGGCAAAGAACCACAAAACCCATCATACGCTCTAGGTGTTGCTGGCATGCCAGGCTTTACCGCGTATATGGGCTTGCTCGATATCGGTCAGCCAAAACCAGGTGAAACCATTGTGGTAGCGGCCGCGACGGGCCCTGTGGGCGCGACTGTTGGTCAAATTGGCAAAATCAAAGGTTGCCGTGTTGTTGGTATTGCAGGCGGAGAAGAAAAGTGCCGTTACGCCAAAGAAGTCCTTGGCTTCGATGAATGTATCGATCACAAAGCTGACGACTTTGCAGAGCAGTTGAAAAACGCCTGTGACCAAGGTATCGATGTTTACTTCGAAAACGTAGGTGGCAAAGTATTCGAAGCTGTAATGCCACTTCTGAATACCAGCGCACGTATCCCACTTTGTGGTTTGATTTCTCAATACAACGCAACAGAACTGCCTGAAGGTACCGACCATCTTCCATTATTAATGGGTAAGCTGCTGACTAAACGAATCAAGGTGCAAGGCTTCATCATTTTTGATGACTACGGACATCGTTACGGTGAATTTGCGCAAGATATTAATCAATGGTTGGCAGAAGGAAAGATCCAATACCGTGAACATCTAGTACAAGGACTGGAGAATGCACCAGAAGCATTTATCGGTCTGTTGGAAGGTAAGAACTTCGGCAAGCTTGTAGTACAGATTAACGACCCATTATAAGGAAGGGATAAATAAATGATTAAACTTCACCATCTCAATCAGTCTCGCTCAAAGCGCATCATTTGGTTACTTGAAGAGCTAAATGTGGATTACGAAATCGTGCCTTATGTTCGTGACAAAGTGACTTTCATGGCACCGCCTGAGCTAAAGAGCGTTCATCCGCTCGGTAAATCTCCCCTGCTTGAAGATGATGGCGAGTTCATCATTGAATCTGGCGCGATGACCGAATATTTGATTGAGAAGTATAGTGATGGTGCGTTGGCTCCTGAGCGTGGGACGAAGGCGCACACTGAGTACCTACAATGGATGCATTTTGCTGAAAGTTCAGCAATCTTACCAATGTTGTTAAAAATCTTTATTAGCAAAGAGCCAAACGAAACTCAATTTCTATCAGGCTATGCTGACAAAGAAGCGATGAACGTTCTGGGTTACTTCGAGCAATCGCTAGAAGGCAAAACTTACCTAGTAGAAGAACGTTTAACTGGCGCAGACATCATGATGTCATTTATTGTCGAGCTCGTGCATAAGTTCGGTTTGGCTGGTCACTTCCCGAATATTGAACGTTATGGAAAACAACTTGCAACGCATCCAGCGTTTGAAAAAGCTGAGCAAATTGAAGTGAAGTACTCCTAATCACTCCGCCCCTTTGATGATCAATAAAGCGATATCAAAGGGGCGATTTCCGACATTAACCTTGTCAACAAAGCGCAATTCATGCAAATGCCAGCGTACTCTTTTTACCCTTTTCGCCAATACGTTAATAAACCAATCATAAAAATCAGCTAAGAATTTGATTCTAAGTTACTTTTCATCATCGTTACCACCTATTGAATTGATAAGCAGTATCAGTTTTTGCTTCCAGCTTTTCCGTAATAATCTTCTCTTCAGTTGCTAAGGTATTGATCCCTGGAGGGGAAGAAAAATGACAAATAAGAAATTAACCACCGCCGCAGGCTGTCCTGTCGCCCATAATCAAAATGTGATGACTGCAGGTCCTCGTGGTCCCCAACTACTGCAAGACGTTTGGTTCCTTGAAAAACTGGCACACTTTGATCGTGAAGTGATTCCTGAGCGTCGTATGCACGCCAAAGGCTCAGGCGCTTACGGCACCTTTACTGTGACTCATGACATCACAAAATACACGCGCGCGAAGATCTTCTCGGAGATTGGTAAAAAGACCGAACTATTTGCTCGCTTTACCACCGTTGCGGGGGAGCGCGGTGCCGCAGATGCAGAGCGCGACATCCGTGGTTTTGCGCTAAAGTTTTACACCGAAGAAGGCAACTGGGACTTGGTTGGTAACAACACGCCAGTGTTCTTCCTCCGTGATCCACTAAAATTTCCAGATCTAAACCACGCGGTGAAACGCGATCCACGCACCAACATGCGCAGCTCGACAAACAACTGGGATTTTTGGACATCACTACCAGAAGCATTCCACCAAGTTACGATCGTTATGAGTGATCGCGGTATTCCTGCGTCTTACCGTCATATGCACGGCTTCGGTAGCCACACATTCAGCTTTATCAACGCAGAAAACGAGCGTTACTGGGTGAAATTCCACTTTAAAACTCAGCAAGGCATCAAAAACCTGACTGACCAAGAAGCAGAAGCGATCGTAGGTAAAGACCGCGAAAGCCATCACCGTGACCTTTACGAAGCGATTGAGCGTCAAGACTTCCCTAAATGGAAGATGTACGTACAGATCATGCCTGAGCTAGAAGCGGATGAAGTGAACTTTAACCCGTTCGATCTAACAAAAGTATGGTCACAAAAAGACTATCCATTGATCCCAGTAGGCGAGTTTGAACTGAACCGTAACCCAGAAAACTTCTATGCGGAAGTTGAGCAGTCCGCGTTTAACCCGGCAGCTATCGTTCCTGGAATTGGCTTCTCGCCAGACAAAATGCTGCAAGGCCGTCTGTTTGCATACGGAGACGCGCAGCGTTACCGCCTAGGTGTAAACCATCACCAAATTCCAGTTAACGCGCCTCGTTGTCCGGTACACAGCTACCACCGCGATGGCGCAATGCGCGTTGATGGCAACTTTGGTTCAACACTAGGTTACGAACCAAACTACAAACAAGAATGGGCAGAGCAACCAGATTACTCTGAGCCACCTCTACGCATCAACGGCAATGCTGATCATTACGATCACCGTGTAGACGAAGACTACTTTAGCCAAGCGGGTGACCTATTCCGTCTTATGAGCGAAGAACAGCGTCAAACTCTATTCGACAACACCGCTCGTGCAATGGATGGTGTGCCAGACTTCATCAAAGAACGTCACGTTAACCACGCCTACCAAGCGGACGAAGCTTACGGCAAAGGCCTTGAGATTGCGCTAGGCTTAAACAAGTAAACGGACACTGCACCAGCAAATGCTGTGATAAGAAGACATAAAAAAGGAGGTGCCCCAAAGCACCTCCTCATTCAAGTTCGTTAATCACACACTAATGTTCAAGGGGAACGATCATGATCAACTTAAATTTCTTCAAGCTCTTTGATACCAAAGAACTGTTTATCTACTACTGATTCTTAGCGACGGCTTTAATCAGAACAGACGTATCCATGCGGCCTAAACCATCACGCTGAAGGTCAGCGTATTGCTCATCCACTTTTTTAGTTAGTGGTAGGTTGAGCCCAACCCGCTCTGCTTCTTGCAAACAAAAGCCTAAGTCTTTGCGCATCCAATCAATCGCGAAGCCAAAATCAAACTTATCTTCCGCCATCGTCTTGGCGCGGTTTTCCATTTGCCATGACCCTGCTGCACCGTGCTTGAGTGTTTCAACTACTTGTTCAATATCCAAACCGGATTTCTGCGCGAGTAACAACGCTTCGCTCAAGCCTTGAAGCACGCCACCAATACAGATTTGGTTTACCATTTTACAACGTTGACCTTGGCCATTTTCACCCAGAAGCGTCATTTGCTTTGCATATACGTCCATCGCTGGAGACACACGATCAAAAATGTTCTGCTCGCCACCACACATGATGGTTAGTACGCCATTTTCTGCGCCTGCTTGACCACCAGATACCGGAGCATCAATGAAGTGATTGCCATATTTGGTACAAGCATCGGCCAATTCAACGGCTAAATCAGCGGAAGTCGTGGTGTGATCAACCAGTACCGCGCCTGCTTTTAGACCGACTAGAATGCCTTCTTCACCGTATACAACGCTGCGCACGTCATCGTCATTACCGACACAAGTAAATACGATATCGCAACCTTCTGCCGCTTCTCGAGGTGTCTCACACGCAATGCCGTTGTATTCTGCAGCCCATTTATCAGCTTTGGCTTTGGTGCGGTTGTATACTTTGGTTTCATATCCCGCTTTGCTCAAATAGCCCGCCATTGGGTAACCCATAACACCCAAACCAATAAATGCTACTCGTTGTTTTTCCATTGCACGCTTCCCTTAGTTCACCTGACTGAAATGTTTTGTAACATGCTACTAAAGAATTGAAAACATTACTCGTAATTTATCCTTCACTCGCGGCACAAATAAAAGCGAACCGCGATGTTGGAGTAAATACCAAAAGCATTCATCAGGGTCATCGAGGAGACATTTCTCAGAAGTTAAATGTTAAGACACTCTACGAGCTTGCAACAAAGCCGTGGCGTTCAACATGGCATCCTTGGTACTGACATCCAAGACTTGGATTTTTCGAAAACGTTCCGGTTCTTTAATCGCCACATCGTGAGCAAAAATCACAAACTTCGCTTTCTCGATGTCTTTCTCGGTAATTCGGTTGATGACTCCATTCGCGCCTTGGGTTTCGACTTTAATCTTAATGCCGAGTGCACAAGCCGCTTTTTCCAATGACTTAGCCGCTAAGAACGTATGTGCCACACCTGATGGACAAGATGTGACCGCCAAAACATCCGCCTCACCTTCGCCTTGAACGGAGCCATATACTTGAGAATGACCAGTGTAACTCTCATCTTCGGTGACGGTTTTCTTTAGTGCAATCACGATCAACGCCGTGGTAACAGAGCCCGCAATCGTGCCGATGATGTAACCAATTTTTCCATCCACAACAGGGAGAACGATCCAACCGCCCCACGGTGCATGGTTCATTACGTGGAACATAAAGCCAATCACGTTACCAACGATGCCACCCGCCACGATAGCTGGTAACACTCGCGCAGGGTCACCAGCGGCAAAAGGAATCGCACCTTCGCTAATACCGATCATCCCCATAATACCTGCGGCTTTCCCCGCTTCGCGTTCATCTCGCTTGAATTTACTCGGCGCCAAAAACGTGGCTAGTGCCATACCCAATGGCGGCGTACAAATCGCAATACCGACCCCGCCCATCAGCCATGGTTGCGTGTTCACTTGGGTTTGAGCAAACAACGTCGCCACTTTGTTAATTGGGCCGCCCATATCAAACGCGGTCATTGCCCCAAGCACGGTACCGAGCATCACTTTGCCTGAGCCCGCCATGCCCGTCAGCACCTCGTTCATGGTCGTCATTGCGTTAGCTATCGGAGCACCTATCACCCACATCACCGCACCGCAAGTAACAAACGTACCGACTAGCGGATAAATAAAAATCGAGCCAAGCGAACTCATGCTGTCTGGTAGCTGAATTTTCTTTAATAGCCAAACGACAAAGCCAGCAAAAAAGCCGACCACAATCGCACCTAAAAAACCTGTATTGTAATGACTGACAGCAATCCAAGATCCAATCATACCCGGCGCAAGGCCCGGCTTGTCGGCAATGGAATAAGCAATGTAACCGCCAAGAACGGCAGTAAACAATGTCAGGCCAGCAATCCCCATTTGGGCAATATCGGCCAAAATGCCCTCTTGTGGTACACCACCGTGACCAGAGATCATCACCGACAACGACAACAACACACCGCCCGCAACGATAAACGGGATCATGTGGGATGTGCCAAACAGCAGGTGCTCTTTAATGCGACCAAGTTTTTGCGCCCAAGGGCTCAGGGGTTCTGATGTAAATTCTAAAGAAGTTGGGGGAAATTCATTGGATTGGGTTTGAATATCAGTCAACATCTCAAGCGCTTCTTCTCGCGATTGAGCCTGTTTGAGCTTTTCAACAAAGCCGTCTTCGATAATTTTGGTGGAAATTTGTGCCAATACTTCAATGTGATGGTGATCATCACCATCTGGAGACGCCAGCATGAAAAACACATCGGACAGCTCGCCATCTTCGGCGCCATAATCAATCCCATTACGGCTGATCCCGACCGCGACAGCCGGTTTCGCTACAGCATCACTTTTGGCATGAGGGATCGCAATACCATCATCAAATCCTGTGTTACCGATCTCTTCTCGTTTCCAGATATCTGCCAAGAACTGGCTTTGACTATTGAGCTTGCCGGCGGCCTCTAGCATCTCGACCAGCTCTTTGAGCGCTTCATCTTTGGTTTGAGCTTTTAGATCTAAACATATCGTTTCCAGCTCAATTAGGTTTGTGATGTCCATTGTTTTACCTTCCAATATTCACGCTCGAATATATACCCAAGTGAGTTTGAGATACAGGATCCCCTGGCTCGTATGCGTTCCTACTCATTTTATTTGGGCATAGATTAACCAGTGCCTACCCTTTGATATATAGGACTAAAAGTGCATTAACTGGATTAATGTAACATGAGATTCAAACTGTGATAGAGCTCTTGCGTTAATCCAGCTCAAATCAATTCAATCTGCGGTGGCTGTGCTAATATCCACAAAAAATAAAATGGATAGAACATGAAAATCGTAGCGGTGACAGCATGCCCTACAGGCATCGCTCATACTTATATGGCAGCAGATGCACTAATGAAAGCTGCGCCAAAACATAACGTGCAAATTAAAGTAGAAACGCAAGGTGCGATGGGGATAGAAAATCAGCTCACTCCTCACGATATCGCTCAAGCGGATAGGGTTTTGATCGTGTCGGATATTGAGATAGAACAACTAGGCCGATTCGAAGGGACGCGCAAAATTCAAATCCCCATTGAAGAGGTTTTGCTGAACGTCGACAAAGTATTCCTCGTCCACTGCCGCGACTAAATTTGCAGATGAACGAATACCAAATCACCTTTTTCGTCGATAATGCAAATGCCAGTGCGCACCTTGCTCAGCCACTCAATCGAGTGGCAAAGAAGTTCAAAAGTACCTTACATATCATTAATGTAACGCAAAATCGTGTTGCGGAACTCACCAAGTCCGTGGCGATTTTGCAAGCAGGTCTACAACAAGGTGATTTATGTCAAATCACAGCGATTGGCATTGACGCAGAGCTGGCCTGCTTCGTCATAAAAGACATGATTGCTGAACACTTTACTGTGGTGGGATCTCATATCAACTATGAGTTTTCTAGCCAACTGGCCGAGCGTTTACCGCAAATTTGCCCACCTTGTGAAATCAAATGGCACTACGCCAAAGCGCATACCGAGCTCACCAAGTTTGAATGCCTTAAAGGACTAGCTCAGCTCATCCACCCCATTCATCCCGACGAACTGATTCTTGCTTTTATTAAACGTGAAGAACGTTCATCAACTTGCGTGACCCCGGGGATCGCTCTACCACACGTGATGTTTTCAGGTGTTGACCATATTTCTATTGCTGTTATTGCGAATGAAAAGTCGATGGATTGGGCTTCGAAGATGGGTGATGTTCATCTGGCTATAGCACTGGTGATGCCAGAAAAGCCGACCCGAGAACAGATCATTGCGGCCACTAACCTCACAAGAAACCTGCTTACCGATCAAATGGCGGAACGCCTACTACTAACAAAAAGCAGCGTCGACTTACAGGCGCTGCTTATGTACGCCATGTCGAGGCTGCTCGCCTAAACTTTTCTATGATTTACGCACTCTGACTGAAGGCTTAAATCGAACCACGATATTCCGTCGGCGTTCTGCCTGTACGGTTCTTAAATACTCGGCAGAAATAGTTCACGTCTTTAAATCCGCAGCGCACTGACACGTCATTGAGTTTGAAGTTGTATTTCTTGAGCATAAACTTCGCACGATCCACGCGTACCCAAGTAATGTAGTCTGCCAAGGTCATGTGCCCCTGCTGACGGAACAAGCGCGACAAATGGTTCGAGGAAATACTGAATCTCGACGCAATGCTGTCACGCGTGATTGGGCGATGGAAGTTCTCTTGAATGTAGATGCAGATCCCTTGATAGAGATCTTGCACACGGCTATGTGACTGCTGCTCGACTGGTGCATCCAACATCGTCTTCGCGTATTGCAATAATGCTTGTAGTAAAAGCTCATCCATTGGTTTTTTAGTATTCTCACGAGCCAGTGAGCTCAACGCTTCTAAGATGTTATCTATCGCAAATCCTGAGCGCGTTTGAATGCTATGCTTTTGAATATCGTAAAAGTTTGCCTCACCTTTGCGTTTGCTCACCAAACTCAACCCAAGTTGTCGACGCCCAAACAAAATACTTAACACTGAACAATCGGTATCCCAGTCTGGTTTATTCCAACAGTTAGGTGGAATAAATATCGCATCGCCTTTTTTAGCAACGATGTGCGTTACTTTTCGATCATGACTTTCCATTTCATTAATATATTCCCCATCCAGAACTAACTCTAGGCGAGGGAAATTAACTTGATAGCTAAATTCAGGCGGCGTATGAAAATCTCCTGCAAACCAAATATTATGAAATGGCTCTCTTTCATTTAATACCGCTGAAATTAAATCATGAAAAATCATTGTCTCACACTCTATATATGCATCAATGATGCTATTTACTATAGATATACACCGGACTGGACTTTTGTGCTATTGAGCAAAATCACACTTCCATTTTAATGTTACAAAAATCCAGTTAACGCATCAAATCTCCAGTAACAAAAACTCTATCAACAACACTCAATCCCTTTTCAAGTGGGAGCGAGGCCACATTTCACTTATCGTTTAGCTTCTTATCCATCATGTCACAGATATGCAGCTAGATTTGTCCAGTGAACGATCTAAATCACACTATAGTTAGTCGGTTACAATCCTCCAGTAAATGCATTTTTTCTTCACTACAGTCTTTTTCTCACTAATTTAAAAATATCCCTGAAATAAAAATTATATTTATAGGGGTTCTACAATGATCACCAAACTAATAAATGAAGACTTAATTAAGCTTGATCTTAAAGCGTCTTCAAAAGAAGACGTATTTAAAGAACTGGTTGCCGTTCTTCATGCCCAAGGTCGTATTTCTGACCAAACACAATTTCTTGCAGATATAAAAGCACGTGAAGAATTAGGAAATACTGGATTTGAAGATGGCGTGGCAATTCCACACGCGAAAAGCGCCGCTGTGATTGAACCGGCGGTTGTGATCGGCGTAAGCAAATCAGGTATCGAGTACGGCGCGGAAGACGGTTTGCCTTCAAAGCTGTTCTTCATGATAGCTTCTCCAGACGGTGGTGATAACCACCACATCGAAGTACTTGCAGAGCTGTCTTCAAAACTGATTGAAGATGGTTTCATCGATGCGTTCTTAGGCGCAACAAACAGCCAAGACGCACTGGCGCTCCTTCTTGCTAAAGAAGAACCGCAACCAGTGACAGATGCTCCAGCGAACCAAGGTTTCATCGTTGGTGTTACCGGTTGTCCTGCGGGCGTTGCGCACACCTACTTAGCAGCAGAAGCGCTAGAGAAAGGCGCCGCGGCAATGGGTTACGAAATCAAGGTTGAAACGAACGGTTCAATCGGTGTGAAAAACAGCCCAACCGCAGAAGAAATCGAGCGTGCAGATGCCATCATCGTCGCCTGTGACAAACAAGTCGACATGAACCGCTTTGCGGGCAAACGCGTGGTTAAAACCAACGTAAAAGCCCCAATCCGCGATGCTCAAGGACTGATTAATGAAGCGTTAAACGCACCGACGTACCAAGCTGAGTCCAATGGCAATACGCAAGCGTCAGTTGTAAACAAAGCTTCTCAAGCCCGTTCTGACTTATATCGCTACTTGATGAACGGCGTATCACACATGATCCCCTTCGTCGTAACGGGGGGTCTGTTGATTGCACTTGCTCTTGCAATCGGCGGTCAGCCAAGTGAAGCCGGCATGGCCATCCCTGAAGGCAGCATGTGGAACCAAATCCTCAACGTCGGTGTGGTTGCCTTTACGCTGATGATCCCAATTCTAGCGGGTTACATTGCTTACGCGATTGCTGACCGCCCTGCTCTAACTCCTGGCTTGATCGGTGGTTGGATTGCAAACAACGGTTCTTTCTACGGCGCAGACGCAGGTACAGGCTTTATCGGTGCCATCATCGCAGGCCTGCTTGTGGGTTACTTCGTGAAGTGGATTACGTCGATTAACTACCACAAGTTTATTCAACCTTTGGTGCCAATCATGATTGCGCCAATCACAGGTTCGTTGTTCATCGCAGGTCTTTTCATCTTCGTTATCGGCGCGCCAATCGCAAGCCTAATGGACGGTCTGACTGCGCTACTAACGAGCATGAGTACAGGTAACGTCGTTCTACTGGGTATCGTACTTGGAGGTATGGCTGGCTTCGATATGGGTGGTCCATTCAACAAGGTCGCATTCCTATTCTCTGTGGGCATGATTGCGAGCGGTCAAACTCAATTTATGGGTGCGATGGCGTGTGCAATCCCTGTTGCACCTTTAGGCATGGCACTGGCAACGGCGCTTGGTCGTAAGTTCGACCTGTTCGAAGAATCAGAAACCGAAGCGGGTAAAGCCGCAGGCGCAATGGGTCTGGTGGGTATCTCTGAAGGTGCGATTCCGTTCGCAGCGCAAGATCCAATGTCAGTGATTCCTGCAAACGTACTTGGATCAATGGTGGCGGCAGTAATGGCGTTCTCATTCGGCATCACCAACAGCGTTGCTCACGGTGGTCCCGTGGTCGCTCTGCTTGGCGCGATGAACCACCCAGTCCTTGCTCTGATTTGTATGGCAGCTGGCGCAACGGTTACCGCAGTAACGTGTGTAACGTTGAAAAAAGTGCGTAAAGCAAAAATGATGCAAGCAGCCGCTTAATCATCCCCTTCCCCCAAATGGCTCCTATGACTTGGGCAATGTCGCCCAAGCCATGATTTTCTCTCATGGTGACACTCTATGTCTGATTTAACGATGTCCGATACACAAACGATTCAAACTCAAGCTAAGCATCCGACGTTTTTCCTGATGAACAACGTGATTCAAAACTACGCTTGGGGCAGTACTACTTCTGTTAACCAACTGTTTGGCATTGAAAACCCAGCGGGCGAACCACAAGCAGAAGTATGGATGGGCGCGCATCCAAACGGTTGCTCAGTGGTGATGGTAAACGACGAGGAGACCAAACTCTCTTCACTGATTGCTCTAGACATGAATGCTTTTCTGAGTGAAGAAGTCGCAAACCGTTTTGGTGAACTTCCATACCTGTTTAAAGTGCTTGCCGCCGAGAAAGCGCTGTCGATTCAGGTGCACCCAAACAAGCAACAAGCAGAACTGGGTTTTGCACTGGAAGAAAAACAAGGCATTCCCCTAACCGCTGCAAACCGTAACTACAAAGATCCAAACCACAAACCAGAATTGGTTTACGCGCTAACCGAATACCAAGCGATGAATGGCTTCCGCCCAACAAGTGAAATCATCAGCTTCTTCTCTGAGCTGGCGATTCCTGAGCTGCAAGGCTTGGTGGATGACCTTATCGCAAACCAAACGCCAACGGGCTTAGCGACCTTCTTCTCCGGTCTACTGTCACTAGAAGGCGAACAGAAAGAGATGGCGTTGACGGTGCTATTGGCACAAGCTCGCATCACCGACTTCCCTCTGTTCAACCTGATCTTGGAGTTAGAAACGCAATACCCGGGTGACATTGGTTTGTTTGCACCCTTGCTACTCAACGTCATCACGCTGAAACCAGGCGAAGCGATGTTCTTGGATGCAGAAACGCCACACGCGTACTTGAAAGGGACGGGGCTTGAGATCATGGCGAACTCAGACAACGTGCTACGTGCCGGTTTAACGCCGAAGTATATGGATATAAAAGAACTCATTGCATGCACACGCTTCGAAGAAAAACCATTCGACAGCCTATTGCTCGCACCAAATGAAATCGACGACATATTGGAATACCCAGTTCCCGTCGACGATTTCAAATTCGCGATTGTAAAACAAGCCAACCAACGAACGCTTGATGTAAGAACCGCAGAAATCCTGTTGCCGCTAGATTCCCCGCTCGTGATTACACACGCAAATGGTGAAACATGTGTAGTAGATAAAGGCCAATCTGTTTTCATTCCGGCTTACGCAAAACAATACACCTTGAATTGCGAAGGTCGTGTGGCGCGGGCTTACAGTTAATATCGCTGATTAAGTTCACATGTCGTTACTGCCAATAAGCAAAAAAGAGCAGAGAAACGTCTCTGCTCTTTTACTTAATATGCGCTTTTCCCGATAAATTCACTCAATAATCAAATTGTCTAGAAAGGTTTACTGCTTAGCGTGGAACATCGCTTGTCCACTTTTATCTTTATTCGACCAAAAGTTAATATTGAACTGTGCATCATCGCTCATTTCAATACGATGCCAATACTGTGGCGGGCTTGTCGCGAACTGACCTGCGTTGATCACGACGACCATTTCAGGCTCTGTCGCGAATTCATCTGCAAAACCATAATAGGTGACTTGCCCCTCCATTACGCATAACTGCCCAAACACGCCTTCGGCTGTGTTGTGATGAGTTAGAAGAGCAGGAGGCACACTGCCTTTGGTGAAAAATGGCGTCGAACGTTGAACCGTCCAGTCTTTCGGAATACGAAGATGTGACATGGTTATACCCTCTTTGAATATAAAATTGTGCTGCTTGAAGCGAGTTACGATTGCGCGACTTGAGACAGTTCACGCAGTAACGGAAAAGCCTGAGCCACTTGCTCGCCCGTCACAACAAACCCTGTCAATATGCTTTGTTCATTTTCAGCTTTTGCCACGATGCCAGATTGAGAAATCTGCACATTCCAATTAGCGACAGCACTGAAGTCCCCGGCAAGCTGAATTGGGTAACTCGGCGTTTTGACTTTTACTATCATTGGCGGCAACTTCAATTGCGCTTCCTGCCCAAGCAACTGCTTACCTAAAACATTAGCGCTCAACACGATTGGCTGAAGGTATGGAAGCATACGCCCTTGTATCTCGGCGCAATCGCCCAGAGCGAATACATTGTTCGCAGAAGTCTGCAGCTTAGCGTCGACAGCAATGCCTTTCCCAACCTCTAATCCACAAGCATTCGCTAATTGAGTGTTTGAACGTAAGCCCGCGGCAGAAATCACTACATCAATCTCGCTCACTTCACCGCTGTTCAAAATCGCTACCAACGAATCGGCGGTACGATTCACCTCAACAACCCCATTTCCCAACGCCAGTTGAATGCCTTGTTGCTTAAGTTGGCTTTCCAGAGGCAACGCAACAAACTCAGGAATAAGATTGGCAAGCAAGCGTTGGTTTGATTCAACCACCGTAACGGCTTTACCGCTGCTCGCAATATCCATTGCAATCTCAACGCCAATCAAACCACCACCGATAACCATTACGCGCTTTGCTTGACTGATTCTCTCTTCTGCGAGCTGATACTCTTGTAACGAATTGAGCGTTAGGATATCGCCAGAAGCATCACCTCGCATTGGAGGAACAAAAGCTTTCGCACCCGTTGCAAAAACCAGTTTGGAGTACGCATAAACTTGTCCATCTGCTACCACTTGTTGGGCTTGCGTATCCACACTATCAATTTTAGTGTGGGTTAATAACTCGATATGATGCTCTTGGGCAAACGCTTCTCCCGTTTTTACCACCAGATCCCTCGCGGTCTGTTTTCTACTGAACACATGGCTCAAATCGGGCTTGTTATACTCCGCACCGTCATCAGCGGTGAATACTTGAATTGACACCAGTGCATCCATTCGACGCACAGTTTTAACCAGTTGATAGGCAGCAAAGCCACTGCCTATGATTACAATTGGTGCTTGCATCACAGCTCCTTAACCCTTGAACTCAACAAATACATCTTTACCCAAGTGACACTCAGGGCAAAGGAAGTAATCCGGAACGTCTGACCACGTGGTACCCGGTTCAATTCCTTGGTTAGGCTCACCCTGAGCAGGGTCATACACCCAGTTACAAACGGTGCAAATCATGCACTGGCAATCTGATGGATGTGCTTCTGAGCTTGGATTAATAAGCTCCCTTTCGACCACTGCTGGCGTTTCTACTTGTACAACGGGCTGTGATCGAACTTGCGGTGCAGACGCAGCCATCATCGGAGCCGTAACAGGACTTGTTAGTGGATGTTTCGCCCACAGTTTCGCGATGCTCTTGCCATGTTCACGACACTCACGCATCGCTTTACCATCTGGTCGCCATTTGGTTTTCAGGCTGACTGCCGTTTCAAAACCCGCATCGGTCAACCGTGCGTGGATACGGTCTACCGCACCACCATTCCAACCGTAGCTACCAAAGGCAGCGGCTTTTTTCGCTTTAAAGCGCAGACCGGTAATTTCTTCTAGCATGCCTGCGATCTTCGGCATCATGACGTTATTCATGGTAGATGAACCAACCAATATGCCTTTTGAGCGGAACACATTGGCGAGGATTTCATTTTTGTCATGTTTAGAGACATTGAAGACTTTGACCGCCACGCTAGGGTCAACATCGTGAATGCCCTGCGCAATGGCATCTGCCATCATTCGAGTGTTATTTGACATGGAATCGTAGAAAATCGTAATGCGATCTTCTTGGTAGTTATCCGCCCATTCCAAATATTGCTCGATGATTTGAACCGGATTATCGCGCCATACAATACCGTGTGATGTTGCGATCATGTCGACGGGCAAATTAAAGCTCAGCACTTCTTTAATTTTGGCTGTTACCAAGCTGCTAAATGGCGTTAGGATGTTTGAGTAGTAACGCAAACACTGTTCCATCAACTCATTTTGATCCACTTCATCATTAAACAAACGCTCATCACAATAATGCTGTCCAAAGGCGTCATTACTAAACAGCACCGCATCGCCGGTTAAGTAAGTCATCATACTGTCAGGCCAGTGCAACATCGGCGCTTCCACAAATACCAATTGTTTACCGTTACCAATATCAATGCTGTCGCCCGTTTTTACGGTTTTGAAGTTCCACTCAGGATGGTGGTGATGACCCACAATCGAATCAATCGCCGCTTCTGTACAGTAAATCGGCGTGTTCGGAATCTTCTCCATCAATGCAGACAATGCGCCTGAATGATCTTCTTCTGCATGGTTCACGACGATAAAATCGATCGTCTTAAGATCGATTTCCATTTCTAGGTTCTGGATAAATTGTTGGCTGAATCGATGATCAACCGTATCGATCAGCACCGTTTTTCCTTCACGAATAAGATAGCTGTTGTAACTGGTGCCTTTTGTCATTTTGTATTCTGTACCATGGAAATCTTGAACTTCCCAATCGCGTTGACCTACCCAGTGGATGTTGTTTTTTACGTGAATTGTCATAATTACTACCTTGAATGACGGGATAAACAAAAATAATTTCTTCTTGTATAGCACTGGGCATGCCAACTTTTAATTGCTATATATTTCAATAATTTAATTAAAATACAACTTTAACAACTGTCATTTAGACACAGTTGAAAATTGTCATTAAGACACTACAATAGTCATATTGACACAATTGGTATTGGCTATGACTTCTTTAATCGCGCAATGGCTACACATCACGCAAGACCTAAATTCAGCGCTCACTCGGCAAGCTCGATTTGATACCTTATTAACAACGATTCGCGAGATATTAAAATGTGATGCTTCTGCTCTTCTTTTGTATGAAGATCAGCACTTTAAGCCGCTGGCTATCAATGGCTTAGCAAAGGAAGTATTGGGACGCCGTTTTTCTATAAACCAACACCCGAGATTGGAAGCCATTGCACGCGCTGGCGATATCGTACGGTTTCCATCGAATAGCGACTTACCCGATCCCTATGACGGGTTAATTCCGAACCACGACGACAAGCTGCACGTCCATTCATGTATTGGCCTCCCTTTGTTGATCGACGATCAATTGATTGGCGCGATCACTATTGATGCCTTCGACCCGAATCAGTTCGATGGTTTACTCAATCAAGAACTACGCTTTGTAAGTGCGTTAGCCGCGGGTGGCTTGCACACTGCTCTACTACTGGAGCAGTTAGAAACACAAGCAAGCTTGCCACGTGAGTCTTACACTGAGAAACGCACGCTAAGCAACGAAATCATTGGCAAATCTGCTGGAATGAAAGCACTTCAAGAGCAAATCGATGCGGTGGCAGATACCGAGCTATCTGTGTTGATAATGGGTGAAACAGGTGTTGGTAAAGAGCTCGTCGCAAACGCAATTCATCATCGCTCTCACCGAGCCAATAATACCTTGGTGTACTTAAACTGTGCCGCGTTACCGGAGTCTGTCGCAGAGAGTGAGCTTTTTGGTCATATCAAAGGCGCTTTTACTGGTGCTATCAGTAATCGCAAGGGTAAGTTCGAGCAAGCCGACGGCGGCACACTGTTTTTGGATGAAGTCGGCGAACTTTCTCTGGAGTTGCAAGCCAAGCTACTTCGCGCATTGCAATATGGCGATATCCAGCGTGTTGGGGATGACCGCCATATTCGAGTCAACACACGCATTGTGGCGGCAACGAACCGTGTTCTGCATGAAGAAGTAAAAGCTGGCCGTTTCAGAGCAGATTTGTACCACCGTTTGAGTGTATTCCCTCTTCATGTCCCTCCACTTCGTGAACGTGAAGACGATGTCGTGCTACTGGCTGGTTTCTTTGCAGAGCAACTACGCAGCAAGTTGGGGCTGAACAGTGTTCGACTCTCTCCCACTCTAGTTCAAGAACTTAAAGATTACTCTTGGCCGGGCAACGTGCGTGAACTGGAACACGTCATCAAACGAGCGGGCGTGCTTGCCAAAGCTAGAACTCAATCGCTGGATATCGAATTGGTGGAACAAGATTTCGATATCAAAGCGTCGAACAATCAGCCCGTCACTGAAGAGCCAGGTATACCTAGCTCTTCATTTGAACTGTCAGACGCTGGTTTAAAGCAAGCTACTGACACCTTCCAAAAAGCCATGATTCTAAAAGCACTAGAGCAGAATCAAGGAAACTGGGCTGCAACAGCACGTCAGTTAGAACTCGATAATGGTAATTTACACCGCTTAGCCAAACGGTTAGGTATAAAGTAAAAAAAGGATACGGACGGTTTGAATTCCGCAAGAAAATCTATCTCGCTTATGTCAAAATGCACCATCACAATCGAAAAGTCTGTAATGTAATGAACTACCAAGCTGCTATTTTTGATATGGATGGTTTGCTCCTTGATACTGAGCGCGTCTGTATGCGTATTTTCCAAGAAGCATGTGAAGTCCAAAACCTTCCGTTTTATGAAGATGTTTACCTGTCGATCATTGGTCGCAATGCGGCAGGTATTGAAGCAATTTTCCGCAAAGCCTACGGTGAGAACCTAGACCGCCTGCATCATGAATGGCGTACTCGTTACAATGCTGTCGTCAAACACCAAGCCATCCCAGTGAAAAATGGTGTTGTTGAGCTGCTAGAATGGCTGAAAGCACAAGGCTTACCAATCGCAGTAGCGACTTCTACGGCAAAAGAGGTGGCGAAAATCAAACTGGAATTAGCGGGTTTGAGTAAGTACTTCGACAACCTCACCACAGGCTGCGAGGTAAACCACGGTAAACCCGATCCAGAAATCTATTTGCTGGCAGCGAATCGTCTGGATGTAGAACCAAGCCAATGTTTGGCCTTTGAAGATTCCAATAACGGTGTTCGCGCAGCCGTGGCAGCGAATATGGTTACTTATCAGATTCCGGATTTAGTTGAACCTTGCGAAGAGGTAAAACAATTTGGTCATTCCATCGTGCCGTCATTACATGAAGCGTTAGATGCGTTGAAGCAAAATCGCTAAACGTAAACTGCCGCTCTAACTGTTAAAGCTCAGCAATTTGGCTGAGCTTTTTTATGCTTGAGCCTCTCCTCTCACCTTCTCTAATCTACTTCTAATAAACGCCAAGATACTGCTCCAAAGGCTTAATAAGATAGACCTTATCTCTGTACGGGGCGTATTCCTTTCTTTTTTGATTTACCTCACGCCATCGCATGAAATAGGGCCTATGAGTGATCAAATAGTGGAACTAACCAGTACAAGTTTGCAACAAAACGTCAATATACCGCTTGAAGCACGTTTTTCGAGTGAAAATTGGCTGATAATGAGAACTATTGGATGAGATTAATCCAAGTCAGCCCAAAATATAAAATGGAGAGTGTTATATGTCTTTACGTTTATTAGCAGCAACCTTCGCATTAGTAGGAATGAGCTTTGGTGCCCAAGCCAGTGCCGAGTGTGAAGTGTCCCTAGATGCTAACGATATGATGCAGTTTTCTACTAAAACACTGAGCGTTCCAGCCACTTGTAAAGAAGTAAAACTGACGCTAAACCACACAGGTAAAATGCCTGCACAATCAATGGGTCACAACGTCGTTATAGCAGATACCGCTAATCTACAAGCAGTAGGTACGGACGGCATGGCAGCAGGTGCAGAAAACAATTACGTGAAGCCAAATGACGACCGTGTATACGCTCACACAAAAGTGATTGGCGGCGGTGAAAGCACCAGCATTACTTTCAGCACTGAAAAAATGAAAGCTGGCGGCGACTACTCATTCTTCTGCTCGTTCCCTGGTCACTGGGCGATCATGCAGGGTAAATTTGAGTTCAAATAAGAGCTAACTAAGTCAAAACAAGACTCACTATAGGGAAGCCATCGCTTCCCTTTTTATTGCACCTTAGTTAAGCACGTCGATGGATAATCTCATCCAAAGGTACAGGCCTTGCTAAGTAAAACCCTTGAACTTTATCAACCCCACTTGACCGCACAAAGTCATAGTCAGACTGCGTTTCCACCCCTTCCGCTACGACCTCACAATTTGCAATATGTCCTAACTTAGCAACCAATCGATACAGTTGCCGTCCACGATGATCGTTAGCGTCCAATAGCAGCGATCTGTCTAGCTTAATCTTGTTAAATGGATACTTGAACAAATGAGGAAACGATGCGTAGCCCGTACCAAAATCATCCATTGTGATACAAACTCCCATACTCTGTAGAGCTTTCATGGTGTTAGTTAAAGAAACTTCATTGTCTAATACGGCTTCTTCAGTAATTTCAATTTCAAGCCATTCAGCCGGGATTCCAAAATAGACCAACCTGCCTTGTAAATGCTGAACAAAATCCACTTGTTGAATGGTAGCAACAGAAACATTAATGGCCACTCTTCGCTGCTCAGATAATCCCATTTCCTTCATATCCGACAACACCTTTTCGAGTACTAATTTATCGAGCAGTGGCATGGCATCTAATCGGTGAAAATCTTCAATAAACGTTGGTGAAAGTAAGTTTCCATCTTCATCTTTATATCGAATAAGCGCTTCGTAAGAATACTGTTCCGCATCCTTTGTTGAGTGCTGCTTTTGATAAAACATCACCAACTCGCCTTCACGAAGAATGGAAGTTAAACGCTTCTGCGCGGATGACTTGCTGATACTCGATGTGTTCGCATCTTTCACACTACTGAGTAGTGATTTAAATAGAGATTGTTCTAAACCATTGTAAGTATTACTTACACCAAGCTGCCCCACATATTTGCCTGCATAGGCTAGATAAAAAGGTCGATAAATTAGTACACCAATCGCAATCACCACCAGTTGAAGTATCGCCCCCTGTACCTGATGCCCCATTGCAACATAACCACTCAACAGAGGCGGTGTCATCCAGTTCACAATATTTTCAACAGGCGCAATTAAGCCGGAAGCAATCGCACAGTAGGTGATGATAAAACTTACCAGCGGTACTAATACAAATGGGACGACTAGAATAGGGTTAAAGATGATAGGCAAGCCAAATAGCAGCACTTCATTGATGTTGAACATCACCAATGGGGCTGCCGCTAACGCCAGTAAAATATGATTGCGCTCTTTAGCGAACAATAGCAGACACAGGAGTAAACTGATGCTATTCCCTGACCCGCCCATGGATAAAAATGCGTCGTAAAAACCTTGGCTAATAACGTTAAGCGACGCTTCGCCTGTTTGCCAAGCAGCCATGTTGGCTTCGGTCGCAGCGTATATTTGCTGCTTGATGGCAAACAACATGTTGTGACCATTAATGCCCGCCGCTCCTAATAAGCTCAAGATGGATTGATAAAATAATCCTCCTGTGAACGTCAGCGGATCAAAGTTAAGTCCAGCCACTGTTGTAGTAAAAGCATCCATCACCGCTGCGGTGACATGAGATAAGCAAACCGCAAATAAAACGAATACGAAAAAATGTAAGACATCTTTAAAAAGACGAGAAGAGAAGTCCATTGCTTGAGGATCAAGCAGCTCAATTCGGAAACTTTTACAATAAACGTATGACACTGTTGCACTAAAGAGTGCTAATAACGGGTTATTCGGCAACATGTAATTACTAGAAAGGCTGTCATTCTCTATTGAAATTAAATAGAACATGACCAACGAATAAATGATGATAATCGCGCTCGACACATTCACTTTATGCGATAAATAGTAACCAGCCACAATGCAAAACGCTGTGGGATATAAGTTGATTAAAATATCAGAAAGATGGAACAATAACTGAGAAACCTCTGACATCCCTAGGATTCTAGAAGCGTGACCAAAAAAGATGGCAAGTGCGTTAGATAGCGTCAGCGGTAACAGCAATAAGGCAATAGATGCGAGATCAGTAAGATAAGATTTAGATCCAAGTCGCCATTTATCTGTAAATACCGTTAGACGATGAAAGGGGTCAAATACGCGTTCACGACGAGTGTGCATGGTGAGTTCTTATATTAAGTAATAATCATCGGCTGCGAAATAGGCAGCCGTAAATGCAACGGCCAGACTCAGTAACGTATTATTTGGTGGATAATTTTTAGTGTTTCTATTGGCTAAAACAATAGTTTGAATTGCCAGTCACAGCGCAAAGATGTCGCAAGTGCAATTTAACGATTATATACCCCTTGATCCAATGAGATTATTATCCTTAACGATAAAAGCCATACCAAGCATCTCGATATGGCTACCGTTAAAACTGATGTATATACCCAAATGACTTCAAGAAGGAGGCTTCGGTGACACGCCCTTAACGAGCGAGTTGATTTGGCTCACATACACTGTGAACGATTTTTGATTTAGCACGAGTAGAACTTCAAGTCGTTGTCTCGTCTGTAAAACAAATCATTTAATCCCGTGTAGCTCTTTCCAGTTTCCTGGATGAACCACGTAACCGAATAGAGCATGCCCACCATAAACCAATTCGGTTCCTTCCGGGATCCACAGCATTTGACCTGGGTGCACAAAATGTGTCTCACCATTTGCGGTCAGCTCGAAACAGCCTTCAATCACAAAAATAACCTCATCATAAAGCACCGTCCAAGCCACTTGAGCGCCTTCCCATTTAGCAAAGCCTACGCCAATGTTTGGTGAGATTTCTGGGCTTAACGCTCGGGCTACGTACGCCATTCCCGGCGTATTACCACGAACATTGAAATCTAAATTTTTACTATCAACGAGTTTGACTTGCTTCATAACTCACTCCTGCTTTGCCATTTTGCTAATTGGATACGCGTTTTTACTCCCATGCCTAAAAAAGGCTCTGGCGGATTCAAACAAGGCATCCCTGTCACTTGCTGTATGTCATCCAATGATTTAGATGTCGCACCTACGACATAGTCAGCTAACAGCGTTCCAGAAATGGTTCCCCACGCAGCACCAACACCATTGTCACAAGCGCTGGCATAAACACCTTCATCTAATTGACCAAAAAAGTTAGTAAAGTTACGAGAGATGGCATATACCCCACCCCATGTGTGAGTAAATGGTATGTCGGCCAGCTCGGGGTAACGCACCAAAAAGACTTGACGATGATCGTCTCGGATTTGCTCTCTGACTTTATCGTTCATGCTTGAGCCATATTTCGGCACGTGTTTGTAAGTATTTCGGATCAAAATACGTCGATCTGCGGTCATACGTAACGTCGTTCCCGCATGATCTGCTGGAGTTAAACCCCAATTCAGCTCACCTCCGTATCGTTGCATTTCTGCGTCGGTCAATGGACGCGTCCAGCTTGCAAACGTCATCACTGGCAGTAATCTGTTTTTAAGGTAACCAAACTCACGAGTAAAAATGCTGGTGCCAAGTAACAGTTCAGTGGTTTCAACAGAACCACTATCTCCATGTAATACCCAGTAACCGTTTTCTTTACTGAGTTTGCGGATTGGCGAGTTTTCTAACACCTCGACGTTCTCTGGAAGGCTTTCCCCTAGCCCACGCACCAGAGCAGCAGGTTGCATTAAATAACCACCTGGCGTGTAAATTGCGCGGCTGTA
The DNA here is from genome assembly GCF_011801455.1 of Vibrio diabolicus. Lineage (NCBI taxonomy): Bacteria > Pseudomonadati > Pseudomonadota > Gammaproteobacteria > Vibrionales > Vibrionaceae > Vibrio > Vibrio diabolicus. The sequence continues at coordinate 1,461,765 of NZ_CP042452.1, forward strand.
GTAATTTGTCCCTAAGACTTTCGCCAGCTCACTACCATTAACATGGAAGTATGGTTCGCCAAGGTCTTTCATTAGGTGCTCAAAGTGATCGAGATACGCTTCACCGCGCGCCCCTACGGCTCCTTGATATTTGCCCTTTGCTGACCACTGACAAGAAATACTGTGCTTCGACACTAAAGTGTCTAGCTGAGCAATCGCAGAACGGTTGAGCGATAACAACTTTTGTTTGTGCTCAGGGTCGGGATGCTCAAGTGAAAACTTATGAGGCAAATCGATCACAAAGCCCGAATTTCTCCCTGACGCCCCTTGGCCGATACGTTGTGCGTCAATCAGTATAATTCGTGCGTTAGGCTGAAGCTCAGCTAAACGTCTTGCCATAGCTAGTCCAGCGAAACCGGCACCTAGCACGGCATAGTCAGCAGTTTGTTTACCTTTTAACGCTGGTTTTTCTGCAATACTTGGCAACGCATGGTACCAACCACATGTTGCATCATCATTGGGTAAATGAATCATCTTCTTTCTCCGTTACGCTGCTGACAGTTTCAATGACAATTGATCTAGCCAAGGGCCACGTAATGACTGTACTTTTCTTCCTAGCAACGCAAAGCCAAACATCGTTCCCTCAGGAGAATAAAACGCAGCGGTCAATTCATCTGCCTGACTCTCGATATACCATTGTCCCAGTTCATTCGGGGCAACCGGGAAAATAGTGAGTGGAAGAATCGGCGTTTTTACAATCACAGGAGTTGGCGTTAACGAGATTGACGCGACATCGCCTAGCAAGCTTTTCGCTACGGAAGGAATCATTTGATTAATCGGCGCAATATACGGCTGCCAACCTTGCTCGGTTTCAACACAGTCGCCTAGCGAGTAAATACTCTCATCACTCGTCTGGCCGAATTGATTCACTTTAATGCCGCGGCCCACTTCGAGCCCTGCTTGCTCAGCCAGCGATACATTTGGCTTGAGTCCAACCGCGCTTAGCACTAGGTCTGCTTCAATTTTCTTGCCACTGTTTAGATGCAAAACCGCGCTTGATTCGGACCTTGGCTCGATTCTGGCGATACTGTCTTGTAGAGCCCATTGCACGCCTCGATCGGCAAGTGCACTTTGTAATGATTCACCCAACTGTTGCGGGATCAAACGCTCCATTGGCCATTGACCTAACCCGATAACTGTTACTTCATAACCGCTTTCGATCAGGTCATTCGCGAACTCACAGCCAATTAAGCCATCACCTAGGATTGCGATGCGCTTTTTGTCTTGCAGCTCCGCTCTGAAACGCCGGTAATCAACTAAGTCGTTCACACTCATAACACAAGAGCGATCACCCTCAATTGGGATTTCAATCGGTGATGCACCTGTTGCCAGTACCAAGCGGCTGTAAGCGTATTTGCCGATAGAGGTGTGTAGCGTTGAATTGGCACGATCGATATGTTCAACACGGGTATGCGGGTAAACGCGGATATTGAGACGGCTTTCCCACTCCAACGCGCTTTCACTTTGTAGCGCGTCGCCGTCTTTGTTCATGACCAGTGCATTAGACAATGCAGGCTTGCTGTACAGTGCGCCATCATCAGCGGTAAAGACAGTGATCGGAACCGTTTCAGATTGCGCTCTAAGTGCCGCAGCCAACTGGTAACCACTGTGGCCACTACCGATGATAACAATAGGGTCAGCTGAAAATATAGGCTGAGTGACTTCAGATGGAAGTGGCTGAGCCGCATTTGGCTGAACAGACGATCCTACCGACACCGAAGACACTGCCGCGACCTCTTCTACTGGCTCATCGTCGGTGATTTCGATCATTTCAAAATCGGCCTTACCCACTAAACAGTCAGGACATAACCAGTCATCCGGTACATCTTCCCATGCTGTTCCTGGTGCAATGCCATCGGATGGCCAACCTTGTGCTTCATCATAGATTAAGCCGCAAATAATACAGAGCCACTTTCTCATCACTTTTACTCCAACTACCTTGTTCAGAATTTCCGTGTTTACAAACCGCTGTCAGATTTGTTGTGATTCCATCAACCTCGCCCTAGCTTGTGGTCTGAAATCCAAGTCGGTACGAGGTGATGAAAATCAAGTTACACGGTAGCTATACGTTGCTGTCTTGCTGCAAACGAATGGCAATATTGCGTGTCTGGACGTAGCTATATATCGCTTCTTGTCCTTTTTCTCGCCCAAAACCGGACAAGCCCACGCCACCAAATGGTGTTTCGATACCACCAGCAAACCATTCATTGATGAACACTTGCCCACCACGCAGTTGCTGCGCCACACGCAATGTTTGGTTTAGGCTTTCACCAAAGACACCAGCAACTAGGCCAAAATCGGTGCCATTCGCGATTTCAACGGCCTCTTGCTCGGTTTCAAACGGTGTAATTACCAGTACAGGGCCAAACACTTCTTCTTGAGCAATACGCATATCTGGTGAGGCTTCAATCACCGTCGGTGCGACAAAGTAACCCGATAAATCAGGTGCGTAGCCACCCGTCAGGATATTCGCGCCGTCGGCTTTTGCTTGCTCTATCATTTTAAGCACGCGTGCTTGTTGATCAGCCGATACCAACGGTGTGATGTCCGGCTGGCTTTCGCCTTGACCAATAGTTAGGCTTTTTGCCATTTCCACTACCACCGCTTTTACTTCTTCATAACGCTCTTTTTGAATCAGCAAACGAGACATTGCCGAACACACTTGACCAGCGTTAAAGAAAATACCGACCTGAACGCTTTTCAAAAGTGTTTCGAGGTTCGCATCTTTCAGCGCGATAGCAGCCGATTTACCACCCAGCTCCATCACCGATGGAGTAGCGCGTTGCGCTGAATCTTGCAGAATGCGTTGGCCGGTCGGTACAGAACCCGTAAAGACAATTTGATCGACCTCTTGATGCTGCACCAAATGACTGCCAACGACGGAGCCTTTGCCACATAGCAAGTTAATCGTGCCTTTTGGGAAGCCCGCTTTTTCAATCGCTTTAACCAACAACGTAATGGCAAGTGGAGAAATCTCTGGCGATTTGATCACCACTGCGTTACCAGCAGCTAATGCAGGTGCCAATGAGCGTGCACAAATAGAGACAGGGAAATTCCACGGCACAATCTGTACTGACACGCCAAACGGCACATATTGAGTGAAGTCGACATAGTCTTTACCCAACGGAATTGACGTGCCTTCCAGCTTGTCGGCCATGCCAGCGTAGTATTCGAAGTAACGTGCCGACTCTAAAAACTCATCTTTGGCATCTTGCAAAGATTTCCCATTTTCACGACAGGCAACTAACCCACCTTCATCAACCATTTCACGAATAGCTGCGGCGGCTTTTAACATCCACTCGGTTCTGACGGCTGGACGAACGTCCGAAAGAAGGCCTTGCTTGACCACTCGGCGTGCCGCTGCCATTGCGCGATCGGCATCGGTGATAGTGGCTTCTGCAATCGTCGCATACGCTTCGGCTGTGCCAGGATTCATGACGGTCAGCGCTTGCTCTGAATCGCACCACTCACCATCAATATAATTAAGGTAATGCATCATCTTACTGCTCCTGTGCCGCTTTCACTTGCTTTGCCAACCAGGTTTGGAAGAAATGCGTCGGAACATCCATTTCTGGTGAGAACACGCCACCACTAAAGCCAGGTGAGTAACGACCTTCCTGCATACCTTCGACCGCTCCAATATCTTCGCCGAACACGACTCGCCACGACTCAACGGTAGCAGTACGACACGCAGCAAACTCATCTTTCGTTGCTTCATCACCCACATAGAAAACACGTAGGTGCTCAACACTCTTATTCGCAGTGATTGGTTCAATCATCATTGCAAAGGCATGATCGGCTTGAATACCAAGCAACACGTTTGGAAAGAGTGCAACGTATTCTGCATGACGCAGTTTATCTTCTGGCCAGCTTGGAAATTTAGGTAAGTGTGTTCCTGCTGTATCAGAAAGGTTGTACGCGAGACTACCTTGACCAGCAAAGCGCTCTGCAAACATGATGTTGTAGTGATCCTCTAGGCGAGAATAACTGTTCAAACTCGGATGCACCCAAGGTAAGTGGTAAGCCTCGCAGTAGTTTTCTACGGCAAGCTTCCAGTTACTTTTCACTTCGATCTCTAAGTTGCCACCCATGTTCACGCGGCGAAGAAGCCCTAACCCATCTTCACCTAAGAATTGCTGCCAACGTTGCTCTAGTGGCGCGATATGATCTTCAAAGCTTTCTGCATTGCCCGATAAGTTAACGAATACCATGTCCATCCAAACGGCTGAACGAAGTGGCTTAAGGCCGTGTTTTTCACACTTAAATCGATCATCTTTGTGTTTTGCGATACCACCGATGTGTGGTGTGCCTTTTAGATTGCCGTCAAGATCGTACGTCCATGAATGGTAAGGACAGCGAATCATGCCTTGAACTTCGCCTGCCTCATGCACCAGCTTCATACCACGATGACTACATACGTTGTGGAAGACTTGGACTTCACCTTGACGATTTCTCATCATGAGTAGTGGAAGATTCATGAAATCAAGTGGCATCACATAGCCATTTTTAAGCAGGTCTGATGCAAAACCAATGCATACCCAAGTGTTACCAAACACCTGATCACGCTCAAAAGTAAAATACTCTTCGCTGGTGTAGGCCTGATTCGGCATTCCTGTTGCTTCACTGATTGGGTTCAGTACATTATCAACAAGTTCAACAGGAATAATGGTTTGGTTGACATTGCTCATATTCTTATCTCCGAGAGTCGAGTTGCATCCAGTGCGTACAACATCGTGTTGTGTTAGTGGAGATGATTTTGATTAACAACCCAGCAACAAACAAACGACTTTTTCGCCGGGTTTGGATGAGTTTTTGTCATTCATGCATTGATCTCGAACAACAAAATAACCTTTTAATTAACAAGGTTCTTCTTGTCATGATTAATACTCATTAACCGATGAGTATTAATCAGTTGAAACACAAAAGCCCTCTCTCTACTCTCTTTCAAAAATTAACAATAACGCAACAAACAATAACGCTAAAACAAAAGCACTGTGAGGGATGCCTATGAGAGCAACATCTGGGATATTGAAAGGACTCAATCCGACTGTGACTATCGCATCAAAGATCGTCGTTATCGGTTTTGTACTTTTCTGCGCCATTCTCGCCAACCAAGCGGGCCAATACTTCGAAACGATTTCCGGCATTTTGCTGCAGAATATGAAGTGGTTTTACATCGGACTTGTTTCACTCGTTGTCGGTTTTCTTCTTTATCTTATGGTTAGTCGATATGGACATATTCGTTTGAGTAAAGATGACGAAAAACCAGAGTTTAGTTATTTGTCTTGGGTATCCATGCTTTTTTCCGGAGGCATGGGGATAGGCTTAATTTTCTGGTCGGTCGCCGAACCGATGTGGCATTACGCTGACAACCCATTTACTCAAGGCCTGACCAATGAAGCCGCAACAACATCAATGAAACTGACATTCTTTCACTGGGGTCTACATCCTTGGTCTGTCTTTATCATTGTTGCACTCGCATTAGCCTACTTTTCCTACCGTAAAGATCTGCCTTTTACCCTACGCTCTATCTTGTACCCTTTGATTGGCGATCGTATTTATGGGCCTATCGGGCACACGGTTGATATCCTAACAGTCGCGGTGACTGCTTTCGGTATCTCTCAAACCTTGGGGATGGGAGTTATCCAAATAAACTCTGGTTTGAATCAAGCCTTTGGTCTAGACATTAGTTTGGGGATTCAACTCTTTATTATCGTTTCCCTTTGTACTTGTGCGGTTGCGTCGGTGCTATCTGGTGTAGGAAAAGGTATTCGCCGTTTATCAGAATGGAATATGCTGCTTTCACTCGCACTCGTGCTAGTTGTACTTTACATTGGCCCAACTCGCTATATCTTAAATACGCTACTTGAAAGCACGGGGCTTTATGCACAAAACATTGTCGGTATGAGCTTATGGAGCGATGCACAGAATGACTCTGGCTGGCAAAACTGGTGGACGGCTTATTACTGGCCTTGGTGGATGACTTGGGCACCTTTCGTTGGCATGTTTGTGGCTCGTATCTCTAAAGGGCGCACAATACGTGAGCTTATCGGCGGTGCTCTCATAGTTCCTACGCTGATCACGTTTTTATGGATTTCAGTATTTGGCGGCGCAGCGTTAAAGGTAGAGCAAGACGCTCGTATTGCTCATCAAGAGCAAGTCACTGCGGCACAAGAAGCCAAACAAACACCACCTGCAGATTTTTCTGGCGGCCCGATTCTTGAAGCGACCAAAGCTGATACGACACGCGCTTTGTTTACGCTATTCGACAACCTAGATACAGGTATGTTTGGTAAACTACTTAGCGTACTTGCGTGTTTATTACTCGGTACTTATTTCATTACCTCCGCGGACTCGGGTACCCTAGTTCTATGTACCCTCGATGCCGCTGGACACAGTGAACCTCCCACGTCTATACGGGTACTATGGGGGATCATGATCGCCGCCATTGCGGGAGTGCTTCTATATGCAGGAGGGTTAAAAGCAATGCAAACGGCCTCCATTATTGCCGGTTTCCCTATCGCGATTTTTATCGCGGTGATGAGCTTAACGCTGTTCCATAGTATTCGACGCGAACCTAAGCCATGGGCAATGCTTCCTGAGCATGTTCATCCAGAGCAAGAGAAACTTGATGGTCCTGTTGAACCGCTTGTTGAAAGCAAAACGGTAGCTTCTGAACCTATTACTTCAACATCCTCGCTGAAAGATGATTCGACACTCAATCAAGGACCAGCACTCACTTAGTGCGTCATTTCATCCAATCAATTCAAACAAAGCGGGAACTGATATTCCCGCTTTTTTAACATGACCAAACTCTGTTCTTTTCTCTGCTTATTGATTTAGGCTAGGCCTCGATCACCCACTTCATCTGGCAACTGATGCAAAAGCCATTCTCTAAAACGTTTGACGCTTGCTGGGATTAAACCTCTATTTTTAGGTTCAAGCATAGAAAAATTAGAGGGAGTTGAAAGAACGTGTTCGACTGGCCTAACCAAAGCACCGCTTTGTAAATAGTCGTCCACTAATGAGCCCCAAGCTAACGCGATGCCCTGACCATTAATTGCCGCTTGTAACAGCATTGGATAGTTGTTGATGTTCATGCGATTACGAGGCGAAATATTTGGCAACCCTACACTCGCAAACCACTGCTCCCAATTCACCCAGTCTCTTTGAGACTCTTCCAGATAGAGTAACGTTTTATTGAAGATTTCTTCTGGCTCACTAGGCTGGCCGATTTTCTCTAAATAAAGCGGGCTACACACAGGGAATACCTCTTCTGAAAATAGCGTTGTCACATCCATTTCCGCAGGTGGCGTGCGACAATAAAACAAGGCGATATCGCAATCTAATCGGCGTAAGTCCAACACATTATCTGAGGCCAAAATCCTTATATCGATGTCATCATGTTCATTTTGAAATTGAGCGACCTTAGGCAACAACCACAAAGCGGCCATTGCGTTTGTCGTCGCAACCGTGATCTTTTGTTCGCCCTGCCACTTCTTCACTTCACCCGTGATTTGAGCAATATCGAGCAAAGATTGGCTGACGGCTTGATAATATTGAAGACCTGTAGGCGTTAAGTTAATGCTTCGATTGGCTCTCGTGAACATAGCCTTGCCTAAGTATTCTTCTAATTGTCTAATTTGGCGACTGATAGCACCTTGGGTCACGTTTAGCTCGTCAGCGGCTAACGTAAAACTCAAGTGCCGCGCCGACGCTTCAAACGCAACGAGGCTATTTAAAGGTGGGAGGGGTTTGATTTTCATGTATCTTCCAGTAAGGCAGTATTGTAATTATTTTTATTCCCGGCAATCTTATGTTGCACGTGGATAATGCCATTCTGGACAACACCTCAAAAACGACAATTTATAAATGATAAAAAATAGAGATGAATCATAAATTGTTGTGAGAGAGGCAACCGTATACAGTTTCGTGGCTACAACGAGCACAAAAAGAGGAGCAGTTACTCCTCTTTTGCCTAGCCTTTTGCTCACTTTCTTCGAGTTAGCCCATTTACCCTATTGCCAATTTAGTGCTCGCGTAACGCGCTTTTTTCTTTCTTGGACTGGCTAAGAAGTACGCCAAAGTAAGGGGGCCTAATCGTCCCATAAACATCATGAAGATGATCACTAACTCACCCGGTTCGGACAAACTGCCCGTTAAGCCTCGCGACAAACCAACCGTACCCAGTGCCGAGACCGCTTCGAACATAATGTCTAACATAGACGCTTTCTCTGTCAGTAACAGCGTGAAGATGGCAAACCAAGTCACACCCACCGAGATCAGAGTCAGCGCCAATGCTTTGCTGATGGTCTCTTTGGGAATCTCACGTTGAAAGGCATAGGTTGCTTCATCACGACGTAAATAGCTGTAAGTTGCCAAGACTAACACCATAAATGTCACAACTTTAATACCACTTGCCGTGCTCAATGATCCTCCGCCGATAAACATCAACACCAGAATGATCGCCGTTGTGGCATCTTCCAACTGATCGATAGCTAAAGTGTTGAACCCTGCCGTTCTTGGCGTCACCGCTTGAAACCACGATGCCCACCATTTCCCTGCTTCGCTCAACGGGGCAAGCGTGTTGGGGTTGTCATATTCGATCAGGTAAATCGCGATAAGTGCCACCACGTTAATGATCACCGTGCCTAAGATCATCATTCGACTGTAAACGGTGAGTCGGTGCCAACGGCGATTGCGTTTTAAGTCAATCCAAACCGAGAAGCCTAAACCACCAATAATGAACAAACTGGTAATGGTGAAGTTAACGACCGGGTCGTCCACGTAAGGCATTAAGCTATCGGCACTCAACGCAAAACCTGCATTGTTAAACGCACTGATGGTGTAGAAGAAACCATGGAACAAACTGGTTTTCCAGCCCAGCTCTTCACTCCAATAAACGCTCAAAATAGTGAAACCAATAAGTTCAACGAGCAGAGCGAACATCAATACAGATTTAGCGGTGGCAATGAGTGTCGATGAGTCAGTTTGGTTGAACGCCTCTCTCGCGACGGCTCTCTCCAAAAAGCCAATTTTTCCGCCCAGAGCCAGCAAGGTCACGATGGCAAACGTCATTAAACCTAGGCCACCACATTGAATCAGGAAAGCGATAACCCCTTGCCCAAAAGGCGTAAACGCCGTGCCCGTGTCTACCACAACTAATCCCGTCACCGTAATGGCCGATGTCGCAGTAAACAAGCTTTGAATCCAAGTGATGGGCTCTGTGGTGGCAATCGGCAGTTTGAGTAAAACTGTGCCGAGCATGATCAAGCACGCAAAGCTGAGGCTAAGTATCAGCGGCGGTGCGCCCAACAATTTTTTGCCCGCTTTGGGTTTTCGCTCGATCGGGATAATAGAGGGATGCCACAAAACCATGTTACACCAACCTCGGAGCGACGTATTTCAGCTCAGCGCGACTACCACAAAGCAACAGCGTGTCGAACTCATTAAGCACAAACTCATCATTGATATTGGTGTAGACGGCTTCTTCGCGCTTCACCAAGATAGGCTGAATGTTGTAACTGCCTCGGCTGATCAACTTAGAAAGCGGCGTATCGTGCAGATTGGATTTAACGTGGATTTCCACCACATACAAACCATGCCCCATTTCCAAATAGTTGTTCACCATCGGATAGTTGAGTGCCTGCGCGACTCTTACGCCCATCTCCTCTTCCGGATGAATAATGCGTTGTACACCCAGCTTAGATACGATGGTGTGGTGTGCTTTGGTGCTCGCTTTGACCCAAATAGATTTCACGCCTAAATTTTTCAGCGCCAGCGTACACAACAAACTGGCTTGCATGTCTTCGCCAATCGCCACCAACACCACATCACTGTTCGCTAACGCTAACTCTCTGAGTGCGCCTTCGTCTGTTGCGTCACATATGACCGCTTGCGTTAACTCTTCGACGTATTTTTCGACGATTTTCGGGTCGCTATCCACTCCCGTTACCGTGTGTCCAAGATGAATAAGTTCTAAGCTGGCGGCAACGCCAAATCGCCCTAAACCAATTACTGTAAAGTGAGCCATATCAATCCCTAACTGTGTTTTATGTATAGAAAATGCTAATGCGTTAAGGACTAGACTGATTTTCCGTCACGGAAAATAGGCAACACGAATCCTGTTCGAGTGCCGATAACCAGCACTAAACCTTGGCATTAACGTTGATTAAATTTGGACTTTAGTGGTGCTTGGACGTCTCAAGCACTAAACGATAACCCAGCCCCGGCTCGGTTTTTAAAAGTCGCTGTTCGTCAGCACTATCGTTCAGTTTTTTGCGTAGTTGACTCACTAGCACGCGTAAGTAGTGAGTATCTTCGACATGACTTTTTCCCCAAATCACCACTAGCAAATGAGTTTGCTCAATGAGTTTTCCCGGCTTGAGAATCAACTGTTCAATGAAAGAAAACTCTTTCTTGGTGAGTGGAATTTCCCTCTGATCCAACCAAAATTGGTGAGTACTTTTGATGATTTTGACTCGGCCAGCCACCAGCTCATCAGCGACGGTTTGCTCATCCACCAAATCTCGAACCAGCACTTTGATGCGCGCGATGAGCTCTTTTACGCCAAAAGGCTTGCTCAAGTAATCATTCGCGCCCGCTTCTAAAAGGCGGATTTTTTCCTCTTCTTGATCGCGAGCTGTCAGCACTAGCACTGGCGTTTTATGCGTCTGACGAAGTGTAGTGAGAAACTCCGTCCCATCGCCGTCGGGCAAGCCTAAATCTAGCAGAATGACGTGTGGCGAATGCGCTTCGAAACACGCTTTGGCTTCTGCAATGGTACTCGCGCCAATGTAATCAAACCCTTCAGCAGACAGCGAAATTCGAATAAAGGTATGAATGCGAGGCTCATCGTCCACGACTAAAACTTTGTAACTCACGCCTGCTCTGCTCCTTGATTGAGTGGAAGTCGAATGCGGATCAGCGTCCCTTCTGATACTGGCATAGATTGAATCTCTCCTTGGTGCGCGGTGATGATGCCTTTGGCAACCGCGAGTCCCATTCCGGTGCCTGAATCGGCCGATTTGTTGTTCGCACCGGAATAGAAAAGGCTGAATATTTTTTCCGCATCTTCAGCTTTGATGCCAATCCCCATGTCCCGAACATCAATCACGCACGACGAACCCTGCTTAGAAAGAGAAACCTCAACAGATTCATTCTCTGGCGAAAATCGCATGGCATTATCCAGCACATTGAAGATCGCTTGTTCGATAAGCGAACGACTTACTGATAAATAACCAACGGAATCATCCATATTCATGGATACTTTCTCGGTGTCGTTTGGCAAACGAGAAACCGCATCCCGCACAATATCCGCAATAGGTTCATCTTTTTGGGTTATTTTTAATGTGCCGTGCTGGAGCTTAGTCGCCTGTAACAAGTTCTCTATATATTGATGCAAGCGGTGGCTTTCTGAAGTCGCACTGTCGAGCAATTCTTTACGCTCTAAGTCATTGAGTTTGGTCATGTACTCGTTGAGTGTGGTCAATGTTCCAATAATGGTTGCCAGAGGTGTGCGTAGATCATGTGATACCGATAGCAGGATGCTGTTTTGCAGCTTGGTTTGTTTTAACTCGCCCTGCTGGCGACGATAAAGATCTGCAAAAGTGCTGGTGATAAATGCCACCACCATAAACACGACTAGATTAAAAATGTCTTCCGGACGAAACATCTGTAAAGAGTAACGAGGCGTCGTGAAAAAGAAGTTGAAGCTCAGCGCTTCGATCACCGCCGCCGCATAAGCGAATCGCGAGTTGCATTGAAATGCCACCACCACGACTGCTAACTGCAAAATCAGCAGGACCGCAGCGGTAGAGCCAAACAATTGGTCTAACAGCCATGAGGCCACAACCGCGCCAACAATCACGATGGCAGAAAAGAGAAATGTGTTATCTCGCCAATGAGCAAACATAAAGTACATCAACCAAAATTCGATGCAGAAACTTTAGCAAAAGCCAATTCGGAGTTCGCGTAAAAAAAGCGTAAAAAATGCAAGAACGACAGTCAGTTATAAACATAACCATCATTAAGTTGGCCTAACTCAATGAATAATCACAAGTAAACGTCACCCATTGACGCCTACTCACTCGGTATAAACGGCAGACATAAAAAAGAGGAGCATTTGCTCCTCTTTCGTATAGCGTCATATTAGATGACTTGCAGTTGAGCATCACTTTGCTCAGACAAAAAGCCGCCGGTTTGATGCTTCCACAACTGAGCGTAAACACCACCCAATTGCAGCAGCTCGTGGTGTGAGCCTTGCTCAATGATTTTGCCGTCATCCATCACAATCAAACGATCCATCGCGGCAATCGTTGATAAACGGTGAGCAATCGCAATCACTGTTTTTTCTTCCATCAGAACTTCAAGGTTTTCTTGAATTGCCGACTCCACTTCTGAATCAAGTGCAGACGTTGCTTCGTCCATGATCAAAATTGGTGCGTTTTTCAGCAGCACGCGAGCAATCGCCACACGTTGACGCTGACCGCCAGACAACTTCACGCCGCGTTCTCCCACTTCAACGTCATAACCAACGTTACCTTGCTCGTCTCGTAGAGATTGAATGAAATCATGAGCATGTGCTTTTTCAGCAGCTGCGATAACGGCATCCATTGAAGCATCTGGATCACCGTAAAGAATGTTCTCTTTAATTGAACGATGCAGCAAAGAGGTGTCTTGCGTGATCATACCGATGTGTTGGCGCAGCGACTCTTGTTCGACTTGAGAAATGTCCTGTCCATCAATACAAATTTTCCCCGTATTTACGTCGTAAAAACGCAGCAACAGGTTAACCAACGTGGATTTGCCTGCCCCAGAGCGACCGACAATGCCGACTTTTTCGCCCGGTTTGATAGTCAGATTCAAGTTCTCAAATACCGCCTTTTCATCACTGTAGTTAAAACCTACGTGATCAAAGCAGATCTCACCTTGAGAGATTTGCAGAGGCTTGGCATTTGGTATGTCTTTCACTTCAACGTCGTTTGAAATCGTATTAATACCGTCCACTACCGTACCGATGTTTTCAAACAATGCGCTAACTTCCCACATGATCCACTTCGACATTCCTTGTACGCGCAACGCAATACTAATGGCAATCGCAATAGCACCAATTGTTACAGCGTGATCTAGCCATAAATAAACCGAAATGGCACTGATAGACATCAGCAGTAAATAGTTGATGGCATCAACACTAAACAGCAAACAAGTCACCATGCGCATTTGGCGGTAAACCGTCACCAAAAATTGCTTCATGCTGCTTTCTGCGTATTCCAACTCTCGTTGCGAGTGCGCGAATAGTTTTATGGTAGAAATGTTGGTGTAAGAATCGACAATGCGCCCAGTCATTACAGAACGAGCATCCGCTTGCTCTGTCGCTACTTGTTTCATTTTAGGGATAAAGTAGAACTGGATAACCGCGTACATCCCTATCCAAATCACAATAGGCAACATCAGCAAACCATCGGCCTCGCCCATCATCCAAAGCATCGAAAGAAAATAAACGCTGATATAAACCAGTACATCCACCAACTTCATGACCGTTTCTCGTACCGCTAACGCACTTTGCATCACTTTGGTCGCAACTCGGCCTGCAAAGTCACGTTGGAAAAATCCAACCGCTTGTTTTAGCAAGTAACGGTGAATCAACCAACGGATAGACATCGGGTAGTTACCCAATAACGTTTGGTGCATCACCATTGAGTGGACAAAACCGAGAGCTGGCATCACAACCGCCACTAAGAACAGCATCATTAGCATGCGATCACCCTGGTCTTGCCAGAATGTTGCGCGATCTTGATTAGAGAGAATATCGACGAGCTCACCCATATAACGCAACAGCGTCACCTCAGTAATGGCAATAAGCGCACTGAACACAGCCATGACAAGTAAAGGGGCTTCAAAGCCACGAGTGTAAAAGCGACAGAAGCCAAAAAGTGTCTTCGGTGGCTTTTCGGTTTCCATCTGGGGAAAGGGTTGGGTCAGTTTTTCAAACCAATTGAACATAACAACGACTTTAAGTACCGCGAATGAATTTGCGAACGTTTTACTATCTTTTGATACAAAAGTCAGTAAAATACCGAAACAAAAGTTCAAATGATAATAATTACAATTAAGCTTAGCGTTAATCATAATTGTCGGGAATATATTTATGACAAAGAATAACTTACTGGCCATCGCGATCCGTAACGCGTTGGTCTGTGCTTTGGCACCAACAGCAGCAGTGGTTGCATTCACAGCACAAGCTCAAGAAGACGTTGTACAAGATGACATTATTGCAATGGAGACCATTACGGTCACCGCGCAAGCACTTAAAGTAGAAACCCCTGCGGCAGAAACGCCGCGCAGCGTATCTATCATTTCTGAAGATGAACTTCGTGTTCGTGCACCGCAAAAATTGGACGAAGCATTACGCTACACATCTGGCGTAACCGCTCAGCCTTATGGCGCCGACAACGACACCGATTGGTTCAAAGTTCGCGGTTTTGATGCTGCGACTTACCTAAACGGCAACCGCCTATTCCGCGATGGTTACTACACATGGTTAGTCGAACCTTACGGCCTAGAAAGTGTAGAAATCGTTAAAGGCCCATCAGCTATTCTGTTTGGTGAATCGGCACCAGGCGGTATCGTGAATGCGGTGCAGAAAAAACCAACGTTTACGCCTCAAGGCGAAGTAAAAGTCGAAGTTGGCAACAACCAACACCAATCCGTAGGTTTTGACATTGCTGACGAAGCAAACGACGCAGGCACCGTGCGCTATCGTTTGGTTGGCTTGATGACAAGCCAAGACGGTGAACTGGACGGCACAAATAACGAGCGTTTCTACCTAGCGCCAAGTGTCGAGTTCGACATTTCTGACCGTACAATGCTGACCGTTTTGGCTACTTACCTTCATGATGACGGTGTACCAACTAACCCATTCTTCCCGGCAGCAGGTACTCTGATTGGTTCTAACTTTGGCAAAATCGATCCTTCGACTAACCTTGGTCAGCCAAACTACGATAAATACGAACGCACGCAGTTTTCTCTAGGTTACTTACTAGAGCACGACATCAATGACACGTGGTCATTCTCGCAAAACCTCAACTACGGCTCCAATGAGTTGTACTTGCGCAGCTCTTACGCGTTCTCAAACAACGATCCAGCAAAAGAAGAGTTAACGCAAGGCATCGTATTCCGTGACGGAAAAAACCAGAGCATCACGTTCGATAACAATGCTGTCGGCAACTGGATGACAGACAACGCAGAGCACACAGTGCTTATCGGTATGGATCTGCAATTCCACAAAACCGATGGCGACGAGCAAGACAACTACGCATTTGGCACCATCAATCCGTGGAACCCAGTTTACGGCAACTTCACCCCGCTTGATCCTGCCAACAACGTGAAACGTGAGATTGAGAAATCTCAAGCAAGTCTCTATTCACAATACCAATTGAAACTGCATGAACAGTGGATTGGTAACATCGGTGCTCGTTACGACTGGGTGAAAACAGAAAACTCTGGCAAAGGCGCTACCGTTGATCAAAGTGAATCTCGTGATGATGGTCAGCTCTCTCTAAGTGCGGGTGTGATGTACCTTGCAAACAATGGCCTGTCACCTTACGCAAACTACTCTCAGTCGTTTGAAGTGATCAGCACTATTGATGCGGCAACCAATGAACTATACAAACCGCTGGAAGGCGAGCAAGTAGAAGTGGGTGTGAAGTATGAGCCAAACTTTATGGATGGCTTTATCAACCTTGCATGGTTCGACATCACGCAAAAGAACGCGTTGGTCACCAACCCATCAACATGGATTGCGACACAAACGGGTGAAGTGACTTCTCAAGGTATTGAGCTTGAAAGCACAACACAGCTAACCGACGATCTAAAACTGATGGCAAGCTACACCTACACCAAAGCGAAAACAGATGAGAGCTTTGGCCAAGGTAAAAAACAAGCCGCACTTATTCCTGAACACCAAGCTTCAGCATGGGTAGACTACAGCGCCTACAGCCTGATTCCAGGCCTCAATATCGGTACTGGTGTGCGCTACGTAGGTGAGTCAAAAGATAACCCTAAGAGCTCGAACCTAACTATTCCTTCAGTCACTCTTTGGGATGCGTCAGTCACTTACGACATCACTTCACAGTGGCAAGCACAGCTAAACGTGAACAACATTCTGGATAAAGAGTTTGTTTCAGGTTGCGATTACTGGTGTTACTACGGCCAGTCTCGCTCTGTCATGCTAAACGCAAACTACCGCTGGTAATTGAACTTTCTACTCCCCTCTCTTGAGGGGAGTTTTCTCCTAAGAGTCATCCATGTTTCAACTGTCTAATATTGAGATCGTTCGAGGTGGACGTCAGATCCTCGGCATCGACCAACTTAACATCCCAACGAATGAACTAACTGTCGTTTTGGGCCATAACGGTTCAGGCAAATCTACACTGGTGAACTTGCTTTCTGGTCAAATGTCACCAGATAAAGGCACGGTAACACTAAACGACACTTCCCTTTCGTCACTCAAAACCAAAGAGCTGGCAAAGCAGATCGCCTATTTGCCACAAAAGCTGCCCTCCTCGGCTGGTTTAACGGTAGAAGAGCTAGTGCGCTTGGGCCGCTTTCCGTGGCGTGGCGCACTTGGTCGTTGGAAACCTGAAGACAAACAGATCATCACGCAGGCTATGGAACGAACAGGAGTTACACCTTTTGCTCAAGCTTTGGCGGATGACTTATCGGGCGGCGAGCGCCAACGCGCTTGGGTGTCTATGCTGTTGGCTCAACAATCACCAATTTTGATCCTAGATGAACCGACCTCCGCGCTCGATGTTCACCATCAATTTCAACTGATGGCGCTACTTGCAGAGCTAAATAGAACCGAGAACGTAGGCATTATCGTGATCCTGCACGATTTGAACTTAGCACTGCGCTATGCAACCCACATTGTTGCGCTCAAGAAAGGTCAAATTGCGTTCGAAGGCAACGCCGACATGTTGCTAGATGAGGAGCGCCTTTCTGAGTTGTATGAGTCACCGATTAAGCTCATTGATCATCCAACTCCAGCCAACACATTGGCGAGCCAAAAGGTGGCTGTTGTATGCGCATAATAGCTCGTTTACTTACTGTGGTTACACAATCTGCTTTTCTGTTGGCATTTTTTATGACTAATGCAAATGCAGTCATCACCGTTACCGATGAATATGGTGAGCATAGTTTTGAGCAAGCGCCACAACGCGTTGTTGCCTTAAACTGGGACATCTTAGAACAAGTTTTGGCGCTAAACGTAGAACCAATCGCAGCCCCAAATTTACCAGGCTACCGCCAATGGGTCGTCAATCCAACTGCACCAGAGTCAATTGAAGATATTGGAACCCGAGCAGAGCCCAACTTAGAAAAAATCGCCAGCTTGAAGCCAGATGTCATCCTTGCTGCGTCTCCACAGCAAGACTTGATTCCGTTACTCAAACAAATTGCTCCGGTTATATATTTACCTAATTTTTCTGAAAATGAGGCTGCGGCCGAGACTGCTATTCGTCACTTTCGTACGCTCGGCAAGCTATTCAATAAAGAGGCACTTACTGAACAGAAACTGACAGAATTAGATGCTTCATTTGCGCAGATGCGCCAGCGAATTCGCCACTATTACTCTGAGCCACTCAGTGTTCTGGTGATGCGTTTTTCAACGCCGAATACGGTGTTTCTTGCAACCGAAAATTCCACCACAGACTACGTGGCCAGAAAGCTGGGATTACACGCTCCAATTAAAGAGGCTCCACGCGCGTGGGGCGTAAAGCAAGATCGGATTAATCGACTTCAAAACCTTCAAAACAGCTACGTTCTCTACGTACAACCTTTCCCAGAAGAACGCAAACTGAAAGATTCGCCACTTTGGCAAGCGATGCCGTTTGTAAAGAAGCAGCGGGTAAATTCAGTCAGAGCAGTGTGGGCGTATGGCGGTGCTATGTCTCTGCAATACACCGCTGAAGCGATTACCGACAGTCTAATAGAGTTGGCACCAAAGCAATGAGAACGAAACATTATATTGGTTATCTGGCGCTGATTACGTTACTTAGCGTCTTTAGTCTACAAATTGACACTAATTTATCACTCTTCGAACAGTGGCAATTATTAACAAAACCAGAGGTAGCGAGCGAATTTCGTGACGTATTTTTTACGCAAGCTCAGCTTCCTAGGTTAAGTATTACCCTGCTTGTTGGTGCCATGCTTGGTCTCACCGGCAGCTTAATGCAGCAATTAACGCAGAACAACCTCACCTCGCCGTTGACTCTTGGCACCTCTTCTGGCGCTTGGCTTGCATTAGTTTTGGTAAATATTTGGTTTGTTGATTGGGTAGCCGACTACTCTGCATTAGCCGCAATGGTAGGCGCCTTAGTGGCGTTTGGCCTGATCGTATCTATTGCCGGTGTGCGTAATATGACGGGTTTACCGCTAGTCGTTTCAGGGATGGTGATTAATATCCTGCTCGGCTCTATTGCCACAGCCATCATTATTTTAAATGCTCAGTTTGCACAGAATATTTTTATGTGGGGAGCGGGCGACCTTTCACAATACAGCTGGGATTGGTTTGAGTGGTTATTGCCTCGCTGCGCTATCGCAATCGTAATTTTGATCGTCGCACCACGCATTCTGACCTTAATGAAACTAGGACAAGAAGGCGCAGCAGCGCGTGGGTTAGCAGTATTACCTGCTTTTGGCACGTTAATGGTGATGGGTATTTGGCTGGTATCTGCCTCAATCACCGCAGTTGGCATTATCAGCTTCATCGGATTACTGACACCCAATATTGCCAGAGCGATGGGGGCAAGAACACCGCGCGACGAATTGATCAGCAGCATGCTTTTGGGCGCAATGCTGTTAATCATCACCGACTCTGCCGCTATCTCACTAAGCTTATGGTTAGAGGAAACCATTCCTAGCGGCGTAGCGGCTGCAGCTATTGGCGCCCCCGCTTTAATTTGGTTTACTCGTAAAAAGCTGACGGCAACCGATCAACTTAACCTTTCAATGAGCCAAGGAAAAACGGCGCTTTCTAAACGCGCGGTATGCAGCATTGCGCTATTCAGTCTGGTTGGGATTCTAGCTTACTCATTCGTTACCCATGGTATAAACGGGATCCAATGGTCCGTGCCAGGGGAGTTCCAATGGCAATTACGCTGGCCGCGAATGCTAACCGCACTTTCTGTCGGTATTGCGCTATCCGTTGCCGGAATCATTTTGCAACGCATTGTTTACAACCCTCTGGCCAGCCCAGATATTCTCGGTGTGTCTTCCGGAGCCACGTTTGCCATTATTACGACAGGAGTCATCGCTGGGTCACTTCTCTCCGCATTTAACTGGGGTATCGCTTTTTTCGGAAGTATGTCCGTATTGATGTTATTGCTGATTATCGGTAAACGAAGCCATTTTAATCCATCTAACTTCGTGTTGTCCGGCATAGCACTAACGGCACTATTAGAAGCCCTTGTTCAATTTTCGCTAGCTCAAGGTTCTGGTGACAGTTACAAAATTTTATTGTGGCTAACTGGTTCAATTTATCGAGTCACAGCCGACACCGCACTGATGCTATGTTTGGCAATAATGGTTCTGCTTACCGCTGTATTCGCGATTTCTCGCTGGCTAACATTAATTTCCATCGGACGACAATTCTCAAATGCACGAGGACTTAACCCCACCGTAGCCAATACGCTAATGCTCACCATCGTTGCTTTATTATGCGCCTTTTCTACCGCTACAGTTGGTCCGATATCTTTTGTTGGCTTGGTCGCTCCCCATATGGCGATGATGTTAGGAGCAAGAAAAGTGAAAGAGCAACTAAGTGTCGGAGCCTTAATTGGTGCAACCCTAATGTTGTGGGCAGATTGGCTGGGACAAATCGCTATTTATCCAAGTCAGGTCGCAGCTGGCACATTGGTCGCTATTTTAGGCAGTACTTACTTTCTGTTTTTAATGCTGAAAAGTAAATTCAGCTAAGTATTCAGGGAATATAGTTAGAGCTGGAAATACCGTTAGAAAAACAAACCCCGCTATGTTTGATAGCGGGGTTTGTTTTAACTAGCGTACGACACTTCTCTATTTTTCACTCACCACAGGAAAGCGCTGCTCATAAAGTTCCATAAAGTCTTTACGAATCAAATGCTCCAAGTGGTTAGCTTTATCGGTCGGGCAGAAAATCATAACATGCAAAATCTGCTCACCATTGATATTGCTAGAAATATGCATATGTGGCTCTGCACCGGGAAGATCGACCCCAGCGTGTTTTTCAATCATCGCGTTGTAGCGATGCGCAACATCACTGAAGTAGCTACAATGCTCTTCAATCTTGTCGGTCAAGATTGGTAACAGAGGATACAAATTAACGAAGTCTTTCACCACGATAGAAAAATTGTGGTAGACGTAGCGCTTCATAAAATTGAGGTTCTTTACTGGGTAAGTAAAAAACATACTATTGGGTAAGGTCGCGGTTTTTCCGGTGTAGTGATATTGCCCATGGTGCAGGTCGATCTCTTGAATCACCGTCGCCATCATATTGTGCTCGATCACTTCGCCGCACAGTTTACCGACCTCAATCCAGTCACCGACACGAAAAGAACGTGAGCTTGCTCTTTGAATCGAGCCTGTAAAACACAAAATTATCTCTTTGGATGCCACAACAATGGCAACCGCTATCGCCGTGACACTTAGAGCAAACTCGTTTATTTCTGATTGCCATAAAATAAATAAAATCAGTAATGTAACGGCAAAGGTGCCGTTCTTAGTTCTGGACATCCAGCTGCGCTGATCTTCAGAAAGAAAGGCATGGTCACCACGAATCATCGATAAAATGGTACGACGAATTAACCACATAATCACAAAGATCAGTGCGGTAAAAATCAGTTTATGAGTGAGAAGAAAATCGACGACTAACTGCACTTTCTCCATTCCACGGCTCCCTTAGAATTAAAATACGGCCTAGTAACGGGTAACCATAACAAATTATTTTGTCAGTTGTCCGTGTTCACTCAAGTACTTTTGAGATTACTCCTCTCTAAAGGCGCGATTCATGCTTTCAGTGATTGGCTTTATTAAATAACTTAAAGGCGTTCGCGGTTCAGATAAAATAAGCACTTCCGCGTTCATTCCTGAAGTTAAGCGGTGTTTGGCTACATCTTCTTGCGAAATTGCAATTCTAGCGAGGTAAAAATCCTCTTGGTTTTCTTGTGAAAGCTTATCCGCAGAAATCGTTAACACCGTGCCGTCTAATGGTGCCAACGTTCTAGCATTCAGAGCGGTCAGACGAACATGCGCCTGCTGACCTGGGTTAACTAAATCGATATCCTGAGGATTCACGCGAGCCTCGACTAACAACTTATCGTCTTGAGGAACCAACTCTAATAGCGTTTCACCCGAACCAATCACACCTTTTTCGGTAAACACCTGCATGTTGACCACACGGCCTGCAATAGGTGCATTGATGGTTGTTCTCGCTACAATATCTTGGGCTGAGCGATACTCTTCACGAATGGCGACGATTTCCTTTTTGGTGTTTCGTAGCTCCTCGACAATCTCATTCAGTCTTTCAAGCTTCAACTCTTCAATTTGCGCTTGGTTTTCATCCAACCTTTTGCTTACTGTGAGTGATTGTCTATCTAACTGACTTAAGGTACTCCGCACTTCCGCCGCAAGACGTTTGAGTTGAAGCAAGGTGGATTTACCCGAAAAGCCTTTTTGAACTAGAGCTTGGTTACTGTCTATTTCTTCGGCGATAAAATTGAGTCTTTCTCTCTCAATTACTTTGGTTTGCTGGAGGTTTTCCAGCTCCAAATTTGCTCCAGAAATACTCTGCTCAATGATGCTCAGCTTACTATCAAAGAATCGCTTTCTCGCTTCAAAGATCTTGTTTTGAACCAGTTGAGCTTCTTGGACGATATCGACGCGAGGAATACTTTCAAGATCATCAGACCATACGATCGTTGGCAATTCATCTAGCTCAGCACTTAGACGGTTTTCCTTCGCTAGAGTATGAATAAACTGACCACTTAATGAATCCAACTTCGCCATAGCTTGTCGCTTAGAGAGTTGAATTAATAATTGACCTTTTTCAACTAAGTCCCCCTCCTGCACGTACAGCTTTTCAATAATGCCGCCTTCTAGATGTTGAATTTCTTGGCGCTTAGTGAGAACAGACAAATCGCCATAAGCAATCGCAGCACTCTCTAATTTCGCTGTCGCAGCCCAGTAGCCTAGACCGCCAAGAAAAACACTTAGCGTCACGACACCAAGTAAAATTGGCTTTCGAAAGCTTAGTTTCGCTTGCGGACTAAAACGATAAACGGTTTCAGACGGATGCTGATTAACGGCTGGCAGTTGATTGCTCATTTCTTACCCTTGGAATATCTGTTCTTTCTTCGCCCATCAAGCGTTTTAATACTTCATCTTTAGCACCGTATAATTTGACTCGACCTTCAGCCAAATACAGCAATCTATCCATTTGTCGTAATGTACTCGGATTATGGGCAATGACGATAATCGTTGATCCTTGCGCCTTTAAATGGGCAATCAAACGTTGATATGCAGCCTCTCCTTCACCATCAAGGTTGGCATTAGCTTCATCGAAAATCACAATAGATGGATCGCCATAAACGGCTCTTGCAAGTGCGATTCTCTGCCTCTCTCCTCCAGATAAACCACGGCCATTTTCGCCAATAACGAAATCATAGCCTTTGTTTTTCTTGAGTATTAATTCATGACATCCTGCTAGTTGCGCCGCCTTAATGACTTTAGCGGGGTCTTCTTCTTTGAAGCGCGCGATGTTCTCCCGAATTGTGCCAGGAAACAACTCTACTTCTTGAGCGAGATAACCAAAATGGGCGCCGCGATCTTCCGATGCCCAAGTAGACACTTCCATACCATCAAGCGTAACCTTACCTGCTAATGGCTTGATCGTACCTAATAACAACCGAGCAAACGTCGATTTACCAGTACCAGAAGGGCCAATAACTCCGACAGCGACTCCGGGAGGCATAGATAAGTTGATCGATGAGAGTACAGGCTCTGCTGTGCCAGGATGGCGATAAGCAAGTCCAGTAAGTTCATAGTGCCCTTTTGGCTTTGGCAGTGGCATATTCGATTCATCTTGGCGCACGATTGCGTCGATTTCTTTTAGTCGTTTATACGCGCCTTTAGCAGACATAGCACTTCGCCATGTTCCAATCGCCTGCTCCATCGGCGAGAGTGCCCGACTCATTAAAATGGAACTCGCGATCATCGCTCCCGCAGTAATCTCATGTTGGATCACTAACCATGCTCCGCCTCCCAACAAAAAGATCTGTAGTGAACCACGTACAAACTTAGAAAAGTTAGCCATGTAAATGGACTTACCTGCCACTCGCTCTTCGAGCATATTGACTTCATTCACGCGCGACTGCCATTTCTCTAAAAACGCGTTCATCATCCCCATCGCAAGAATTGAATTGGCATTTTGCGTGGCTAGCTCGGCGTTGTTGATATGAGAGATCGCCCTAACTTCACTCTCTTGCATGGTTTTACGCGTCATTAGCTCATTGAGTAGCCCGAGACTAAACAATACGATAGACCCGAGTAACGCGATGTGACCCAATACTGGGTGCAATAAATATACGAACAAAATAAACAGCGGTGTCCAAGGCGCATCCAATAGTGGATAGGGTGCTTGGCTGCTCAAAAAGCTTTTGATGTTCTGAATGTCTCGCAGCGTTTGCGAGGTGTAACTCTTCCCTGTGTGCGATTGGTATTGAATGCTGCGCTTAAGCATAAAAGTGGACAGTTTGGTGTCCATCCAATAACCAAATGATTTACTCATTTGGGCGCGAGCGATATCAATAATCGACATGGTTAGTAACGCGACAATCACGATAATAGTGAGCAAAAGTAGAGTATCGGTTGAATAGGAGGATATCACTCGGTTGTACACTTGAAGCATGTACAAGGGTATCGAGAGGACTAGTAAGTTGATAAAAAGGCTAAAAGCGATTAGCAAGCCCGCAAGCGTGCATAGTTTTTGTCTCACTTCTTTGAAAACCGTTTTTTGCACGACTATTTCCGTTTAAATTGAAAATGTAGGCGCTAGCAAAAGCTAGCACCTAACTTAAGACAGCCTCAAATACACTCTAGAATGACCGAGTTAGTTCACCTCAGCGTGACAGAGCCACACAAACTAAATCCCATTCTGAGTGATTTAAGTCATTTAGATTGCAAATAAATCCGCACCGTAAGTATTGATGTCAGTTTCGGTAACGCCAATGAGTTTCACGGTTAGATCAGCACCATCGGTAAACACGGCATTACCTACAGCATCATAGCTAAAGCTTAAATCACCGAAGTCTGTGACCGAGTCGCTAATAATGTGCAAAGAATCTTCACCAATGGTGAAATCCACAACTTTTGCTTCGCCATGGCCACCAAACTTATCCGTGAACACAAACTTATCGCCATTGCTGCCGCCAACTAGAACATTATCACCAGAACCAGCTACAAGAATATCTTCACCGACGCCGCCATTTAGTTTGTTGTCACCCAACAAACCCAAAAGCAAATCATTACCTGTACCACCGCCGAGGTAATCGTTTCCTGTACCAGCCCTTAGGATGTCATCACCAGCACCACCAGTTAGGCGATCATCACCGTCGCCGCCGATCACATAATCGTTACCGCCACCGCCAACAAACGAATCATTACCACCAAAACCAATAAACAAGTCATCGCCGCCATCGAAATCAGCAAATTGGTTATTTACACCTGCATCGCCTAGATACGTGTCATTGTCACTTGTGCTCATTTTTATTCCCTCTTGTCTTAATAATTGAATAGACCTTTTATTCTATGTCTGAGTAGATTTGTAACAGACATGAGAAGTCTAATAGTCAACCGAATAGGAATAAGTTTGAATATGGGATGATATTTCAGACTGACATTTTAATAATAAATATAAAACTTAGTACTTTATAGAGTATTTTCTTTTTATTACAGTAAGTTAATACTAGTACTACAGATTTCGCCTAGCCCAACTTGTTGCTTGCGTACGGTTCTTTACTTCTAACTTTCTAAAAATATTGTATAGATGTGATTTAATAGTATGCTCACTGATAAATAAAGAATCAGCAATTTCCATATTTGAGCCTCCTTCTTTCAACATTTTTAAAACTTGAATTTCACGCCGAGTAAGCTCTACCTCGATAGCGGGCTCAATAATGCTATTCGCTTCTTTTCCTCGATAATAATTAACCAGCTGATCCAGTAATCTTCGAGACAGCCAATTATCTCCTTTTATTATTGCTTTTAACCCCTGACACACCTTGTCCATGGAGTCTCCCGGACCGAATATACCCTTTACATGCGGCCATGAGGCGAGTTCTTCTGTGTCTAAGTCATAACCTAAATTAAGCATTATGGTTCCTAGCACTTTATTACTATCTTTTAAATAAACTAAAGTTTCGGATGGAATCTCAACTGAAAAATCAACAAGCAAAAAGTAGCGTTCCGGAATGAGTTCGTGATAACTAGGGTTTTTAGTATCTATGATCGTTATTTTAGTTTCTATATTTTTAGAAAGCATTTCCTTAAAGTTTTCACTCTGTAAACTTTGTTGAGTGAGCATTAGGACTTCAGGCTTTTCCATATACTGTTCCATAATGTTTCTCATACTTTCAGTGACTTAACATTCTTAAATTAGTCGTTAATCGTCCGCACTTAGTGTGATATGTAAGTGCTAGTCCACAGAGTAAAGTTATTTGCTACTTTTTTAAATTCCAAAGTTATTAAAAAGAGAATCAAAAAAAGTGTTTCTCATAAAAGAAACACTTTTAACACATTTAGGTCACAGTAATGATTAAGAATTCACTAAATTAAATAACGCAATATTTCAAGAACATTACACTGTTAACGAGTTATCCGAAATATTTTCTTTCGCCCAAATAAGTGCTTGGACTCTATTTTTTACTTCAATCTTCTTGAAAATATTGTGTAAATGAGTCTTTACCGTATTCTCGCTCACAAATAGTTGTTCGGCAATTTGTTGATTGGAAGCCCCCATAGAGAGAAAGGTAATTATTTGTTGCTCTCGTTTGGTCAAAATAGCGGGAACATTCTTATTTATAGGTTTGCAGTGGCGACGAAGGTGAGTAATGTATTGCTGAGAAAACTTACGGCTGAACCACATATCCCCCTGAAGTACCTTACCAATCCCAACTTGCAGCGTTTTTATATCATCAGAGGTATAGAAAATACCTGCTAGAGTACGCCAAGCAAAAAGATCTTCAGTCGAAATGGATTGATCACAATTAATTAAGATTTCGAGCGTATCTTTCTGTTGCGACTCTTTAAATTCCGAATAACGCCGAAAGATTTCATCAGTGATCACGCTGCAATCAACAATAATGGCTGACGCTAAAGGCGAATCTAACGCTCCGTGAATAAGAGAGTCTGGTGTGATTAGAGCAACACTAATACCGAGTTTGGTCTCCAATACATCTTTCAGCAGAGATGACTGCAGACTGCCCTCCGTGATTAAAATGACATTTCTTGTTTTTTGTTGCTCCATCCTGATCGCATTCCCTTGGTCGCTTTTATTGAAATACGCAATAGATTTAGATAGAGCAGTAGTATTGTCAAGTATGAAAATAACTAGTACTAATTAATAACTCATTGAAGTGTCAATAATTTTTAAGTGGCAAGTCTGTAAGAGGTATTAGCATTTTTCAGGCATTAAAAAAGGGAGCATACACTCCCTTTTTGTATTTGAGTTGGTGATTTTGTCGCGCCCGTTAGAGCCGAAACCTCACCCTAGCTTAGTGAACTGGAACAGAGTTTTTTTGGTTAAATTTACCAAAGTGTTGCTCTAACACTTCTGGCGTCAACTTACCTTCTGCTTCCAGCTTTTTTAGCTCAGCGACGATCGCTTTTTGCTCTTCTAGCGACGGCAGTTTTACTTCTGGCTCCTGAGCGGCTTCCTGAGAAATCTGCTCTAGTTCTTTTTCGAAGTCATTCATAGTACTTACCTAAATTTAGTTAGTGAACTTTTAAACTTCGGCTATTCTATCCAACTCTATAGCTTGAAGCTACCAACCATCTTGTCCAGACGTGAAGAGAGCGCTTGAAGATCACGACTTGCATCCGCCAGCTCTTCTGCCGTTGCCGTTGTCATTTCATTGATCGCGTTGATTTCTTCAATGTTTTGGTTAATGGTATGCACCACAGTGGATTGCTCTTCCGTCGCCGTCGCAACTTGCGTATTACGATCAGAGATGTCTGTAATTCGCTCAGAAATATTGACTAACACTTCCACTGCTTCATCGGTTGAAGCGACCCCTTCAATAGTGACCGCTTTACCCGCTTCCATCGCACTTACCGCATCTTGTGCGTCACTTTGAAGTTGGTTGATCATCCGTTGGATCTCTTCTGTTGAATCAGCCGTGCGTGACGCTAGGTTTCTTACCTCGTCAGCAACCACCGCAAAACCACGACCTTGCTCTCCAGCACGTGCAGCCTCAATCGCGGCATTCAACGCGAGCAAGTTGGTTTGTTCTGATATGTCACGAATTACGCCCAGAATCGAGCCAATATCTTTAGTTGTCGATGCCAGCTGCGTGACGACAATATTGGTCGTTTCTACGTCATCAGCTAGGCGGCTAATCACCTCTTTGGCTTTCATAACCACTTCACGACCCGTTTGAGTATTGTCAGAAGCCTGATTTGCCGTATCGGCAGCAGTAGCCGCGTTCGATGCAATTTCGCTGATGGTCGCACCCATCTGGTTAATCGCCGCAACAACTTGAATGGTTTGATCACGTTGCTCTTGGCTGTTGTCATGTGTGGATGTTGCTTTCGTCGATACACTTTCTGCCGCTTGACTTAATGAGCCGCTAGTTAAAGCAACTTCTTTCATTGTGGCGTGGATCTTCTCAATAAATCCGTTGAAGCCTTTTGAAAGCTGAGCAATTTCATCATTACCCTGAATTTCAATGCGCTGCGCCAAGTCGCCTTCACCTTGCCCAAGGTCAGTAAAACGATCGGCAATCAGTCGAATTGGTTTAGTAATACTATTTGCCAACCATACGCCCATCAGAATGAATACAACGGCGACAATGATGGTCGTAAACAGCATTTTTTGCGCAGTAGCATTTAGGTCCGCGAAGACTTCATCGACAGGAACTACACCAATGACAAACCAATTCATTGAAGGAACATACAAACTGGAAACAAACGTGTCCTGCCCTTCAAAGTCCACATTAATCAAATTGAAGCTGTTTTTATTCAGCAGTGCACTCGCATCACTACCAAATAGCTTGGTGATAGAAGTTTGGTTTTTACCTTGTTGACGATGTATTTGAATCTCACCCTGTTCGTTAGTGAGGAACACATAACCCGTATCTTCAATTTTAAACCCATTGAGCAGCGCAACCATGTCGTCCATCGACTTTGAAAGACCTGACATTGATGTACCATTTAAGTCTTGGTAGTTGGCAAACATTTTTACTTCGCCGTTTGCCTCTTGGAAAACGCTCACTGACGTTTCTTGACCAGAAGACGTAAAGCCAAAGAACCAAGCATCTTGAGTTCGATTAAGCTGACGCAAGAACCCGTTTTGATTCCAGTAATATGCCGTTTGACGATTGGCTACCGACGCATCATTAAGTCCGTACTGGGATTTAACGTTATTGAGCTGCTGAACTAACTGAACTTCTACCGACGGGTCGCGGTCTGTATTAGATAGGGCTTCGACAATAAACTCGTTTGTTGCGAGCTGTTTTGCGGCTTGTTGCATCTCTACAACTTCGCGGTCAATTTCTGTATTGATTTGCTGCAGCATCGCAGGTAGTTCGATATCAATAAGACGGTGGCTCAACACATCTCTTGCATGACGCTGAGCCATAACACCAACGATAATTGTTGATGCTAAAACAGCAAACGTAATACCAAGTACAACCTTCTGTTTGATGCTCAAGGAATGAAGTTTCAACATATTCGGACCTTTTAAAAGAATCACTTGTTATTGGCCCCATAAGGGGAATCTGGTGCATATCTCATGACACGCACATCACAGAAACTTTATCGGCTCACATATACAAAACTAGAGGCATTTCTCACTATATTATGAAAAATAAATGTAACGCTCTGTCAGATAAGAACTTTCAGTGATAGCAAGTACTTGCAATTCTCTGCAGCGTCCCAATATTGAAAAGATAAATTGCGAAAGCGCATTGGAACTTTTTCCATCTGGAAAATGACCAATACTCAACACAAAAATCAAATGGATATCGAGAGTCCAAAGCATGCATAAATCTAACTTCGAAACTCTTCAGCAATACCTAGAGTCGCAGATCATTGGTCAGCAAGATCTAGTCAAACAACTGCTTGTTGCCCTTTTGGCAGATGGACATATTTTGGTTGAGGGCCCTCCTGGGCTGGCAAAAACCCGTGCAGTAAAATCACTCTCAGATTGTGTTGAAGGCGACTTCCACCGAATTCAGTTTACCCCTGACTTGCTGCCAGCCGATTTAACCGGCACCGATATCTTCCGCCCCGAAACCGGAGAGTTCACTTTCCAATCTGGTCCTATCTTCAATTCTCTTATCCTTGCGGATGAGATAAACCGTGCACCGGCCAAAGTACAAGCGGCGATGCTTGAAGCAATGGCAGAGAAACAAGTCACAGCAGGTCGCCTTACTTACCCGTTGCCAGAGTTGTTTTTGGTCATGGCGACTCAAAACCCGATTGAACAAGAAGGGACTTATCCACTACCTGAAGCACAGCTAGATCGCTTTTTATTACATTTAGAAGTGGAATACCCAGATGCGGAACATGAGCTATCTATCTTGCGTATTAACCGCGGTGAAGCAAAAGGCGAAACTACCGTCGAGCGCCCAATGTTAAGCCAACAAGATATCTTCACTGCGCGTAAAGAAGTGTTGGATATTCATATGGCGGAAACGATAGAGCAGTACATCGTCCGTTTAGTTATGGCAACACGTCGAGCCAGCGAATATGACACTGAGCTGGATAAGTGGTTGTCAATGGGCGTTAGTCCACGTGCCACCATCGCTCTGGATCGTTGTGCCCGTGCGCACGCTTGGCTTGCAGGTCGTGATTTTGTGTCCCCAGAAGATGTTCAAACCATGGCTTATCCGGTTTTGCGCCACCGTTTATTACTGAGTTACCACGCTCAAGCGGAAGGCATTACGGCAAACCAAGTCATTGATAAGCTGCTAAACCTCGTTGGCAGTGCATAAGACGAGGGAGTGATATGTCCACAACGCATCCATTGCCACCTCATGCGAATGGGGTGACATTAACCCTTGAAGAGCTGCTGCAATACCGCACTCAATCTGTACGTTGGTTGCCACCAGCACAAAGTATCTGGTCGCAAATGAGCGGTAACCATACCAGCCGCCAAAAAGGGCGAGGCATGGATTTTATGGAAGTACGCCAATACCAACCTGGCGATGATATCCGCAGTATTGATTGGCGGGTAACTGCTCGTACAGGGAAAGCGCACACAAAGTTATTTGCAGAAGACAAAGAGCAAGCTGTGATTCTTTACCTTGACCTGAGTTCTAGCCTGCATTTTGGGTCTAAGTATATGCTTAAGTCGGTTCAATTGGCTCACTTTGCCAGCGTGTTGATTTGGCTCACTTTGGCTAAAAAGGATCGCATCGGTGCGGTGATTGACGATGGACATCAATGTTTTGAGTTTCGCCCTTCCTCTCTACAAAAACAGGGGTTGCGGATTCTTAATGCTATCGTCGATACACATAACGCGCAGGTGGCTCGTACTGCCAACAACGAGGCTCGTACACTGCCGTATACTCAGGTGTTAGAAACACTTCATACACTGACACCTAAGGGCAGCGAACTGATTATGCTCAGCGACTTTGCCCACATAAGCGCAGCAGAGTTGACGCAGTTACGTCGACTAAAACAGCACAACAGTGTGAGGGCTATACAGTTTTATGACCCTTTAGAAAGAGGTGAAACAAACTTTAGAGGTCAAGTAAAAGCCTCAGATGGACAACGTAGTCAATGGTTCAACTTTGGCTCCAAGGGCCAAAGAAAGGAACTCGAAACACACTTTACTCAACACCAAGAAACCATTAAACAGCAATGCCATTCGATGGCGATTCCATTTAACACGCTATCAAGTGGTTGGCCCTTGATTTCACAATTAAGCTAACAAACAGTACAAGCAGCATTTATTAAGCAGTAATAATAATGACAACAAACAACCAAAGCCTAGACCTTGAACCTCTGATTTTACCAAACGCTCCGGATTGGTTTCCGCTCGCTTGGGGATGGTGGGCAGTGCTTGCGGCCACCGTACTTTTCGTTTTCAGCATTTATCTTTATACGAAATGGCGTAAAAAACGCCTACGCGCGCAAAAGGCAGCCTTAAAACTTTTAACTCAATCTGTCACACCTCATACCCCTTCCTCTGCTCTAGAAATATTGCGTCAGGCGGCATTGAGTTACTTTCCGCGTGAAGAAATCGCGCCATTAACTGGAATCGCTTGGTATGAGTTTCTCGATAGCCATACCAAAGAAACTCGATTCGTAGACAAACAACATCAGTGGCAAGAAGCGCTGTATCAGAAATCCTCTCAAGAAAATCATCAAAGCTTGGTCGATGATTGTGTCTTTTGGATAACTCACGCTTTGCCACCAAAGAAAAAGGCAAATAACCGTGACTGAGCAAACACTCATAACCGATCTTGCCCAATGGCTAAACATTGAATTTGTCTGGTGGTGGGCACTATTTTTGCTGCCTGTCCCCTGGCTGGTATACAAGCTCCTGCCACAAGAATCTCAACAAGCCGAGATCAAATTGGCGTACTTACCAGCTAATGAGAATGGCAGCAAGCCTAAGCAAGCCCTGCAAAAATCACTATCAGTGGCGATCTGGGTTCTTCTTATCATTGCTTGTGCGCGTCCAGTTTGGTTTGGTGATCCAGTTGAGTTCCAACCCAAATACCGGGACTTGATGTTAGTCGTCGACCTATCTGGCTCGATGCAGCAAGAAGACATGGAGCTCAACGGCGAATACATTGACCGCCTCACCGCTGTCAAAAAAGTTCTATCGGATTTCGTGGCAAAAAGAAAAGGTGACCGTCTCGGGGTTGTTTTGTTTGGCGATCACGCGTATTTGCAAACGCCACTCACTGCAGACCGTAAAACCGTCATGCAGCAGATTAATCAAACCGTCATCGGCTTGGTTGGTCAACGAACCGCCATTGGTGATGGTATTGGTCTAGGCACGAAAACTTTTGTAGACAGTGATGCTCCGCAACGAGTCATGATTTTGCTTAGTGACGGCAGCAATACTGCCGGTGTGCTCGAACCGCTCGAAGCAGCGGAAATCGCAAAAAAATACAATGCGACCATTTACACCGTAGGCGTAGGTGCTGGTGAAATGATGGTGAAAGAGTTTTTCATGACTCGCAAGGTTAACACCGCAGCCGACTTGGATGAGCAAACACTAACTAAAGTGGCAGAGATGACTGGTGGACAATATTTTCGGGCGCGAGATACTGAACAGCTCGAAAAGATCTACGACACGATCAACCAGCTCGAGCCCGTGTCAAGCGACACGCAAACTTGGCGTCCGCAGTCAGAATGGTTCCCATACCCATTAAGCGCTGCATTCGTACTGTCGGTATTGTTATTCCTACTGAGGAGAAAACATGGCTGAGTTTATTTTCCTTAACCCTTATTGGCTTTTGGGGCTTATCGCAATCCCTATTGCGCTCTTGCTCAATCACAAACTTAGAGCAAAAAAATCGACACTGATTGCCCCTCACCTAGCTAAAGTGCTCGGACAAAACACGCAGTCCAAACACTATTTTATTCTCTGGGGCGTAGCTTGGGCGATTGCCTGTATTGCGCTAGCGGGACCAAGCTGGCAATCCAACGCTCGCCCAAGCTTTGAGTTAAACCAAAACCGCATTTTAGTGCTTGATATGTCTCGCTCGATGTTCGCTACGGACATCAAGCCTAATCGACTCGCGCAAACACGTTATAAGGCGCTGGACTTACTTCCTAAATGGAAAGAAGGGGCTACGGGTCTTATTGCTTACGCTGGCGATGCCTATAACTTAAGTCCACTGACGACTGATTCCAGTACGCTTGCCGGCATTATCGAGAATTTGTCACCAGAGCTAATGCCTTTTCAAGGGGCAAACCTGCCTTCCGCAATTGAATTAGCGCTCAACCAGTTCTCTCAAGCAGGGGTGCAACAAGGCGACATCATCGTGTTAGCTGATGACCTTGATGAGTCAGAACTGTCTCGCGCGTTGAATTTAGTCGAAGGTAAAAACATTCGGATCTCTGTTCTTGCAGTAGGAACCGCTAATGGTGCTCCCATTGCCCTACCCGATGGTTCTCTTTTAAAGACTGCACAAGGCACAACTGTCGTAGCGAAAACAAATCTGAAGAATTTACAAATACTAGCAAAGAAAACAGGTGGAATTTTTGTTCCTATTCAGCACACCAATCGCGATGTTGAGAACATTTCGGCCTTTACGAGCAACGTTGGCAGTCAACTTTCGGCCAAGAAGAGTGAAGAAGTGAGCACTGACTCTCGCTTAAACGGTGGCTTTTGGTTGCTGCCGCTGTTACTTCTGCCTGCAGCTTTACTGTTCCGACGCGGCCTGATTTGGATGTTTGTGGCAACAATAATACCGATGACTTGGACACAACACGCCGAAGCAAATCCGTTCTTAAATGCCGACCAACGAGGAGCGGAACTCTACAAGCAAGGTGAGTATGAACAGGCGCAAAACCTATTTACAAACCCAAGCTGGAAAGGAGCCGCCAGTTACCAAAAAGGTGACTACGAAGCCGCTATCGAAGCATTTTCTCATGACTCCTCTCCTAACGGCCGCTATAACCTTGCCAACTCTCTGGCGCAAAATGGTCAATTAGAAGAAGCAGCAGAGCTTTATAAAAAACTGCTTGAAGAAACGCCCAACTTTGAAGCTGCAAAGAAAAACTTGTCGGTTGTGGAACAGCAACAGCAACAGCAACAGCAACAGCAACAGCAACAGCAACAGCAACAGCAACAGCAACAGCAACAGCAACAGCAACAGCAACAGCAACAGCAACAGCAACAGCAACAGCAACAGCAACAGCAACAGCAACAGCAACAGCAACAGCAACAAAAGTCTCAAAACGGTGAGAAGGAAGAGCAAGGACAACAGTCACAAAATCAGCAAGAATCTGAAAATAAAACAGAAAAGCAAAAAACAGAGCAACATCGACCGAAACGAGGTGAAAAGCAGGCTCAGGAACAAGGTGAACCAATGCAGGCTCAAGTGCAGCCAAAAAACACGCATCGGGATGATCCTGAATTCCGTCGTCTAGAAGCAGTCGAAAGCGCTCGCGATCCAAGCTTTTTGATTCGTGCACAAATGCAGCTTCAAGCTCAACAAAAACAACCTCCACAACAATCTCAAAAGGAGTGGTAAGCCCGTGATGAACAAAGGCGTACAACTGATCTTTATTCTTGTGGCCAGCCTATTATCCAGCTTCTCGGTGATGGCACAGACGCTTCAAGCAAGCGTCAATAAAACACAAGTTGCTAAGAATGAAGTGATCAACCTCAGAATCATGGCAGATACTGAGCTCAGCTCAGATGCAATTGACTTTAATGTACTTGAGAACGACTTTTTCTTGGGTCAACCTCGTTATGGGCGCTCCAGCAATAACATTAACGGAAGAAAATCTGTACGTACTGAGTGGAGTATCTCGATTGCGCCGATGAAAGAAGGTGTTCTGACTATTCCGAGTTTTTCCGCAGATGGTATGAGAACGGAGCCAATAAAGCTTCGCGTCACCGCAAGCCAAGCTGAACCCAATCTCGATGACCTATTTAGCTTTAATATCAGTGTCGACAACAGCACGCTGTACCCTCAGCAATCTGCGACATTACGTATGCAGCTTTTGATCAAAGCAGATACCCGCCGTCTTGATAACCCACAAATTGTGCCTCCACAGATTGAAGGCATGAAGCTTGAAGCTATTGGTGGCTTACAGCAAGGACAAAAGATCTTAAATGGATTAGAAGTAGCGGTCATTGAACAGTCGTTTCGCTTAACGGCGAATCAGCCGGGTACTTACACCTTGATAGGTCCTAGACTGACAGGCTCTTACATTTATGGCGACAGCTTGACGGGCTCTACCAAGATCATGCCAATCAACACCAAAGCTGAGCAAATGCCTATCGAGGTAAAATCAATCCCAAGTGAATTTGAAGGGGAATGGCTTCCAGCTTCAGCGTTAGAAATGACGCAGAGCTGGCAAGACGATCAAGGTAATCCACTGTCGGTTAATGCGCTCAACACTGTCAAACAGGGCTCTTCACTCACTCGAACCATTCAAATTAAAGCTCGCGGAACACAAGCCGAATACCTTCCACGAGTAAGTATTGATTATCCAAGTTCACTACGGGTCTACCCAGAACAGCCTCAATTCGACAGCGCGAGAGATGGCACCGTTATCATGACAGTGAAGCAAGTCATTATCCCCACTGAGGCTGGGTCATATACCTTGCCGGGATACCATTTGAACTGGTGGGACAGCCAAAATGATGAAGCGAAAAAAGCGACGTTACCAGAGCTACAATTAGAAATAGAGCAAAGTGACACCGGGCTTATCACATTGCCGGAATCGCCTCTGCCAACACCACCTGAGTCAGCCATCAGTCCCGAACCAAACGGTGGAGTGAGCAGTCTCTGGCAAACCCTGACCTTTGTTTTCGCTGGACTTTGGGTGGCGACGTTAGGAATCGCGATTTGGGCATGGAAGAAGCGTCCTATGACGGCGAGTAAAACGGTTTCGAATACCGAGCAACCTCTTTGCGTTGATGCGTTGAAAAAAGTCATCAATGAAGGGGACGCTGCTAAAATTGAACGCTCAGTAAACGAGTATCTAAACACTCACCGAGACAGGTTAAGCCCTGGTGATGCGCAAGCCGTAAAACAAGAACTTGACGCCATGAACCAAGCGCGTTTTAGTGCCAATCAACAATCTTGGCATCCAGACTCGCTACTGGCAAAAATTCAAAACCTTAGCAAAGCAAACGTAACGAAAACCGACCACCAGCTAGAAAAACTATAAAGCAAAATGGCAGCTCACGAGAGCTGCCATTTTTCTTGTGCGACCAAACTCACTTTAGCAGTTTTATCTAAAAATCAACCAAACTGTCTCAGTAACTTTGATGTTATGAGCATCACTTATTCAACAAAAGCTTGATGCTCTAACTCATATCGCCTTACGCAATTTCGACCATGACTCTTCGCTTGATAGAGTGCCTTATCCGACAACTGGTAAAGATGGTCGAAATTAAAGTCTTTACCTTTCGTTTTGTAACAAGAATAACCGACTGACACAGTGAGCAACTCACCTTCTGGGTTGTGTTGGTGTTTGATGCCTTCATCTTCAATGCATTGACGAATACGTTCCGCTCTCTGCTTTACCGCCTCTTGATCAGAGCCGATCATTAGTAACACAAACTCTTCTCCACCAATGCGACAGAAAACCTCGTCTTCACCTTTGGTATGATGATCCAAGATATGACCCACGCGCATTAGTACGATATCCCCTTCGAGATGGCCATAGTGATTGTTAAATAACCCAAAGTGATCAATATCAATCAGGATAAGACCAAAGGACATCGCTTCCTCACACTCTAGCGCGCAATATTTCTGCATCACATGTTCTAACATACGGCGATTGCCAAGACGTGTCAGAGGGTCAAGTTTAGAAAGTACCTCAAGCTGTCGGTTGGCTTCTTCCAACTCTTTGGTTCGGTTCTGTACTTCTAACTCCAGGTTTTCGTTTAATCCGCGAATCGCCTCTTGCGCTTGAGTGCGCTGCAAAACCTCCGCTAGACTGGAAGCGAACATACGAATCACTTCACGTAGCTGAGAAGTCAGCGGCGCGCGCGTCAATAAGTTATCAACGGCAATAAAAGCGATGGGCCCGCTGCTATTCGAAGTCAAAACCGTCATCGCAGCCCAGCCAAAGCCGACAATATTACAGTCATGATAAATAGGAACGGATTCCTCAAATGCAACTTCACTAGGTACGGCGCGAGCTAAATTGATCAACGAAAAGTCTTGTGTCTCACCAAAGAAATAAGACTCATCCACCACATTGCCTTGAATGTCAGTCCCCCAAGTACCTTGCATGTATGAGCAGTTTTCATCGGTCAAAAACACCGCCATCCGATCAATACCAAGATTTTTGATGGCAAAAGTGACGGCCGATTTACATACATCACTGACGGTTGTACAGCGTGATAGCTCAACCATGCTTGAATGCAACATACGCACGTTCTGCTCTTGGCGCTTTCGAATGTAAATTTGTGAGAAAAGGGAGCCAAACGAGTCCAACATCTGTTTTTGATATGCCGTTATCGGCTTGCGATGAATAAAGTTATCAAGCGCGAACCAACCAAATGGCTCATTGCCATCACGTAGAATCAACATCGCGTTCCACCCCTGCCCAACCACTTTACCTGCTGTGTATATCGGCGCATCTTCCACGATCACTAGGTTGTTCTCAAGGCTTGACAGCGCAGCGATGTACTCTTCGCTCAGTTGGTGTAAATCGTATTGTGTGTGGAACTCATCAATGGTGATGCCTGATTCATCCGTGCCGTATGTTCCACTGAAACTGCGCTTTTTCATATCTAGAAGCATCAGTGTGGAGCGATCAAACCCCAACCGTTGACGTAGCGCTTCGACGGCTTTGTAATACAAATCTTTTAAGGAATCAGGGTTGGAGATCTCGAGAGCAACTTGCTGAACTAACTTCATGTTCTCGATAAAGCGCTCACGTTGGTTAATTTCATCGACATATTGCGCTTCACGAATGTCTCTGTGTCTCATCTCTTGCGACGCATTTTTCTCGGCGCGAATGCACTGCCAACGCGCCGCTGCAAGCTGCATTGCATCATAGCTTTCTTCATAGATATTGTGTGCCGTGCGAGCATGAACAGATTGAATCAGTAGGTAGGTGCGTTTGATAGGCGTGTTATCGAGCATCATTATGTAACTATCTCCACCTAAATCTTGGGTGTGATTCCAGTTACAAGTATTGATCGCCAGAGGAATGATGCTTTCAGAAGTGTCAAACTGACTCGCCCACTCCCAGAAGCTGTCAGGATAGCTTTGGAT
Source organism: Vibrio diabolicus (assembly GCF_011801455.1). Lineage (NCBI taxonomy): Bacteria > Pseudomonadati > Pseudomonadota > Gammaproteobacteria > Vibrionales > Vibrionaceae > Vibrio > Vibrio diabolicus. The sequence goes on from NZ_CP042452.1 coordinate 1,499,993, forward strand.
TGGGTAAAGCTCCCCGCGAGAGAAACTCACAGAATAACGGGAGTTGATTGAAGGATCTTCAAAAATGGCTAAGGCTTGAGGGGAGAACAAACTCTCTAAATGATCAAATATCGCCTCCGCTAATAAGCGATGATCCCTCGTTGAAGACACTTTTCTTGTAAAACTTCTTAAACTCACCCTACCAACCTAATCTACTTTTTTATTCTCGATAAAAACTACTTAGGCCATCATATGCAATCAATACAATCAAATTTGAGCTGTTAAGTCATTCGCAAAATTATCAGACTTAGTTTCACATTCGAGAGCTCTTCAGCACTTTTATAACCGTATTTCACATAAGTTACATGTTCTATAAAAAGGGGGGATATTTGTGCTTCCTTGCAAGAATTATTGGTATAGGTTGGTGTTATAAATCTGCAGCTTGAAAAGAAAAAGGCCCCTCAAAAAGAGGGGCAAAGTTACCATCGCTTATAGTTATTTAGTTATGCTTGTAAATATGGCGAATTAACCGAAATCACCATTTACGTAGCCTTGAGTACGGTCATCTTGAGGGTTACTGAAGATCACTTGAGTATCGTTATGCTCAACCAGTTCACCCATTAGGAAGAACGCAGTACGGTCAGAGATACGACGCGCCTGTTGCATTGAGTGGGTCACGATAACGATGGTGTAGTTCTTCTTCAGCTCTTCCATCAACTCTTCGATTTTATGTGTCGCAATTGGGTCAAGTGCCGACGTTGGTTCATCCATCAGAATCACATCCGGCTCCATCGCGATCGTACGTGCGATACAAAGACGCTGTTGCTGACCACCCGATAGACCAAATGCGTGTGACTTCAGACGATCTTTCACTTCGTCCCAAAGTGCTGCACCGCGTAGTGAACGCTCTACCACTTCGTCAATGTGTTTCTTGTCTTTGATACCTTGAGCACGTAGGCCGTAAGCCACGTTTTCGTAGATGCTCATCGGGAATGGGTTTGGCTTCTGGAACACCATGCCAACCTTGATGCGAAGATCCGCGACATCAATGTTGCCGTAAATGTCTTCGCCGTCCATCGCCAATTTACCCGTGATTTTCACGCCTTCGATTAGGTCGTTCATGCGGTTCAAACAACGTAGAAGCGTTGATTTACCACAACCTGACGGGCCGATAAGTGCCGTTACTTGGCGAACTGGAATTGGTAGGTTGATCGATTTCAGTGCTTGGTTTTCACCGTAGAATAAGTCTAGGTTTTCAATATCAAATTTGTTCATTTTCTTAATCTCTTAAATCTTGAATTCGTGTCTTTTAACGTGCGTTCTTAATTAGTGTTGTTAGTAAGTTGCGGTGTTAAAACGTCTAGCAATCAGTTTCGTTACCATGTTGATCAGAAGAACAACCACGATAAGCACTGTTGCGGTACCGTAAGCCTGATTCCATTCTTCAACGGTAAACAGTTCGGTAGTCAGTTTGTATAGGTGAACGGTTAATGTACGACCGGAGTCCAACAGAGAATCTGGAATACGAGCAACCATGCCTGCTGTCAGAAATACAGGAGCAGACTCACCAATGACACGACCAATACTTAGAATGACCGAGGTTAAGATACCTGGCATTGCGCTCGGAAGAATCAAACGCCAGATAGTGTAAATTTTCGAAGCGCCAAGGCCGTATGAGCCTTCACGATACGTTTGAGGCACTGCCATTAGTGCTTCTTCCGTAGTACGGATGATCACTGGCAGAATAAGAATACTTAGAGTCAGTGCACCCGACAGAATCGAGAAGCCCAGGCCAAGAATTGCCACGAAGAACGTCATACCGAATAGACCGAAGATGATCGATGGGATACCCGCCAACGACTCAGTACAGAATCGGATAATTTTTACCAATCGGCTACCGACTTTCGCGTATTCGGTTAAGTAGATTGCCGTCATGATACCCAGTGGCGCCGCTACCGCGATGGATGCGATAACCATGTAGATGGTCGAGACGATCATCGGGAAGATACCGTGCTCTTCACCAGTACGTGTGTAGTTATCAGTAATGAAGTTCCAATCTACGTGTTGTAGACCATTTGATAGGATGTACCAGATAATCCAGAACAAAAAACCTACCGTTAGTGCTGCCGAAATCCAAACCAAAGCGTTAAAGACGTTATCTTTGAACTGGCGAGCTTGTTTTAGTTTTGCGCGATCCATAATAGTCACCTTTAACGAGCGATTACTTCGCTTTTTCTCGGTTTAGGTAAAGAAGTACAGCGTTCAACGACATGATGAAGACCAGAAGTACAACACCAGTGGCGTAAAGAGCGTTGGCGTGAATACCACTTGCGTAAGACATTTCAATCGCGATGTTTGCGGTTAGCGTACGTGCCGAATCTAGGATGCCTTCTGGCATAGCAGGTGCATTACCCATCACCATGATGATCGCCATTGTCTCACCTAGAGCACGGCCAATACCCAAAATCACACCCGTCATGATGCCTGAACGAGCCGCTGGAACGAGCAATTTGAAGATTGTGTATATTTTCGAAGCGCCAAGAGCCAAAGAGCCTTCTTTGTATGCGCGAGGCACAGCTCGAATAGACGTTTCAGATACCGTGATTACGGTCGGTAGAATCATCACACCAAGCACGATGATACCTGCCAAAATCGTGTTACCCGCAGGGACATTAAAGATGTTTTGAATCAGCGGTACGATGATGACCAAACCAAAGAAGCCATAAACCACAGACGGGATACCTGCCAAAAGCTCAACTGCAGGACGAATAATATCCGCAAGACGCTTTGGTGCGATTTCGGCAATAAAGATAGCCGTCAGCACACCAATTGGTACACCAACGATTACCGCACCTGCCGTCGATACAATAGATGCAACAATCATTGTCGCAACACCGTAAAGTGCAGGCGGCAGCCAGTTTTGTCCAAGAACGATGCCCGATACACCAGCTTCTTGGAATGCCGGGATACTTTCTCGAACAATAAAGTAAGCAATAACGGCTAATGAGACGATGCCGATAACGGCACTGGTTAGGAACAAGCCGTGGAAGATACGCTCTTTCCAGTCTACGCGACGTTTCTCGCGCAGGCCGGGCTTGCTGATAGCTTTAGCGTCAGTATTCATAAGCTTTTCACTATTTGTTGCGATGGTCATTTAAAAAATCTCACGGTTCTGGGCGTTTTGCCGGTGAACACTATGGATAGAAAAGGCTCAGCCCTAAATGGTGGGCTGAGCAAACTTAAGAGTCCCGATAAAATTAGTGAACTGAGATGTAACCGTTTTGGTCAACTAGCTTTTGCGCATCTTCAGTTAGCATCCAGTCTAGGAATTTTTGCGTTTCAGCTGATGGCTTGCCTTCTTTGTAAAGAACAAGGAATGGACGAGCTACTTTGTAAGAACCGTTTTTCACGTTAGCCACTGTTGCATCAACACCGTCGATTGCTAGAGCGTTAACTGTGTTGTCTACCGTACCTAGTGAAATGTAGCCGATTGCGTATGGGTTAGATGCAACCATTGTTTTGAGTGCGCCGTTACCGTTTGCAACTTGAGCACGTTGAGAGATAGCTGATACCTTCTTACCAGAAATCTTCATTTTAAGAGACATGATGTCTTCAAATGCGCCACGAGTACCTGAAGCCGTGTCACGAGTAATTGCTACGATTGGCTTGTCTGCACCACCGACTTCTTTCCAGTTTGATACTTCGCCTTTGTAGATTGCAGTCACTTGCTCTGCTGTTAGGCCAGGCAGTTTGTTTTGTGGGTTAACAACCACTGCGATACCATCACGAGCAACCACTTCTTCTATTAGTGTTGATTCTTTTTCAGAGTCTTTTAGATTACGAGAAGACATACCAAGGTCTGCTGAACCATTTTTTGCTGCTTTAACACCAGCTGAAGAACCAGGGCCTTGAACTTCGATAAATACGTTAGGGTTCTTCTTCATGTACGTTTCAGAGAAAACTTCCATCAGTGGAGTTACGCTGCTAGAACCCACTGCAGAGATAGTTTCTTTAGCAGAAACAGGAGTCACTGCCATTGCGCCTAGAAGTGCGATTGCACCGATTACTGTCTTTTTCATCACAATTTCCTTAAGTGGCTTTATTGCCGTTGTGTTTCACTTGAACGGTGCTCACTTTAGAATTTGAATATGACAGTTGTGTTTCACTTAGTTGAACCCTCTATGACACGTTGTCATTTCTGTATATTAATTCCGCGACTGATCCCTCTACCGTTTTTAGCTTAGCGCTTTTATAAATTGCCGCGCGTTCAAAATGATAACTCCATCGATTTTGGTACATTTCATAACAATTGGATATGAGTAAGTCATTGATTTGACGAGTATGGCAATTAAAATCGAAATGCTTATTTATAAAAAAGATAATAATAAAACCGATAGAGGGTCAATCATGCGTCAATTTCTTAGTACGCTTTCTATTAAACTTCAGGTCTTTTTACCTGTTCTATTCACCGTTGTATTACTCATCATTGGATTGAGCGTCGGAATCGGCAAGCTCGACCAAGCATTCAATAAGGTTTCCACTTCCACCAACAAGCTGATCATTCATAAAGAGGAACTCAGCGCCATCGTAGACAACACCTACGCTATGCGCATCAAAGCCATTTACAGTCTATTTAGAGCCGAAGATGTCCAATCTCTCAACCAAGAACTGTCTGAACGACAAAACAAAAACCGCGATTTTCTGAATTCCATCGATAGCCTCTCAGGCGTTCAAACCGAAGTGAATGCAATGCGCAAAGCCATGGAACACTATGTTGATTTCACGCGCGTCACCATGACACCTCTGCTCACCACCAAGCACTCTTCTGGCTACACCACATCCGATTTCAATCAAAAGTACGAATCTGCGATGGCAGAATACCGATTGGCTGGCGAAGCGATGATCAACGCCATCGACAACCTGTCTAAGCAATTGAATCAAATCGTCACCGATGAAGTCGAAACGAATGGCGAACAGCATTCAACCACGCTCACTTACAGCGCGGTCACGCTTGCAGTTATCTTGAGTGCCGCTTCGCTTATTAGTTGGATACTAGCCAGCTATATCGTTGCACCGATTCGTAACCTTCAAGGAACCATGCAAGAAGTCGCGAAGGGAAATCTATTGGTTAAAGCCGAAGCCATCGGAAAAAACGAAGTGTCGCAACTGGCTCAGGATGTAAACCAAACCATCGACAAACTGCGTGAAACCGTGAGTGCATTAGTTCGAATTAGTGAAGATGTGGCATCAGCATCGACCGAGTTAGCGACTGTTATGACTCAAAGCAGCGTTAACTCAGATCAAGAAAAGCAAGAAGTTGAGCAAGTGGCTTCGGCAATCAACCAACTAGAATCGACTGCAGCTGAAGTGTCGACCAATGCACAAGAAGCCGATAGCGCATCAAATCAAGCACGCATGCTTACCTCACAAAGTCTGAGCATGTTTGAGGAAAGCACTCGCGCAAGCGAAAAAATGGCAGAACAACTCAACGAAGCCGCAGCCGTCGTGACATCGCTGAAAGATCAATCAGAACACATTGGTCGCGTGATCGAAGTGATTGAAGGCATTTCTGAGCAAACCAATTTGCTTGCACTGAATGCAGCGATCGAGGCTGCACGAGCGGGCGAAAGTGGCCGAGGCTTTGCGGTAGTCGCCGATGAAGTACGTATGTTAGCGGCGCGAACTCAGGAATCGACGAAAGAGATCCAAACCATCATCGAAGAGCTTCAGCAGCAATCTGGTCACGCGAATGAAAGCATGCACTCTAGCTTAGCCATGTTGTCAGACAACCAAGCTCTGGCACAAGAAGTTAGCCAATCACTTGCTAATATCAGTAATGCTATCGCCGCTCTGAACTCAATCAACACGCAAGTGGCGACCGCATCAGAAGAGCAGAAACAGGTCACGGCCGATATCAACAACAACTTAACGAACATCTATGAACTAGTGAGCCAGAACGTGACTGGCATTACGCAGTCCGCCTCTGCCGCTCAAGAGCTTTCAGGCTTAGCGGAAAACCAAAAGCACCAACTTAAGCAGTTCCAAGTTTAAACATTCTGCTCAACACGATAAGTGCCAAAGGTTAGAAAAGAAAAAAGCTCCGCACTGGCGGAGCTTTTTATAAAGGCAAAGCTATCAATCTTTATTAACGTAATAAGTATTATTCATCTGTCACTAACAAGAGAGAGCTTTTGAAACTTGAGTCTAATGGATCTCTATTGAAAACCTCACCATTAGTCGTATCAAGAGTAGCAACATGCTTACCATCACCATTAGGTGTGTTACTCCAAATATTACGTCCTAAAATATCGTCCTTGTCTGTCAGTGTATAACCGCTCGCAAAGCCTGTACCATTCATCGCTGGGCTATAGCAAGCTTGCTCCGTTAACGATACCAACTCTTTAATGTTTGCTAGTCGCCAATTCTTTTTGCCAGCAAAGTTGTGTAGAGGGTGGTTACCGGACGGATTACGAATTTGTTGGGCCGTAGACAGCGCGAATTGCCATGACATCGTAGCTCGCGTTCCGGTGCATTCTTCGTTTGCTGCATTCCATGTCATACCGACTGGACAGCGCATCCATGTAAGACCTGTTTTTAAGTCAGTTACAGTTCCCTTATCTGAATAAGTGTAACGTGTATTAGGTGCTGTTTTAGCAAACTCAGTCGAACACTCTTGTGCTGCCATTGCTACTTGAGAAGCCAACACAAGAGATAGCGCGGTCATTAGTTTCTTCATCTTATTGTCCCTTAACTGCTACTAGACGGATTGGGAATTGGTAGGAATCATAGGCATCTTCACTTGTACTGCTTGAGCGAATCTCAACGAATGAAGTGGCCCCTCTATCTGCGCCCCGAGAGACAATTGCGGGGAAATAAATCTCACCATCCATGAGCTGTGATGATGTTTCCGTAAACCTAAAACCATCATGCCAAAACGCACCTTTTTCTAAATAAGGGCTGCCTAAAGTTTGCTGTGGGAAGTATTTGACATTAAAACCATACACATTGTTCGGTTCATATTCTGTGCTCGGCGCAAATAGTGTCTTTTCACCGAAATCTAGTAAGTCATAAGTTTCACGGTAAGTAGGCAGGCGCCAACCAGTGATTCCACATAACGATTGTTTGTTTATGTACTCAACGTATTGGCTCGTAGTACAAATTTCATCGCCCACCTCTTTACAGCCCGCAAGATCTACATCTTTGCTAAATGGCTTAAATGTTTCAGACTCAAACGCAAATAGGCGGTCTTTAAATTGAATAGAGCTCGCATCCGCACTCTTGTTTTCCCAAACAAGACCAGTACGCTCATCCAAAGTGCAAGCCCACTCAGTGGCATCTGCAGCTAAAGCAGCGCCTTGTGAATCTAGCTTAACGAACTTAAAGCCCGCGCCTGTCGACGTTTGCTTGTCCTGTTTGTCGAAGCCGTATTCCGCATCTTGACCAGGGTAAGAAGCTTGAACCTCTGCAACGTCTGCAGCGCCATCAGCAAAGTGAAGAATGGCACCCGTATCGTTACTACCAACCGTTTGTTCAGCAACCGCTGCAATTTCTTCAGCAAATGCACTCACTTCCGCTTCAGACAAAAGATCAGAGGCTAGCGATTTACCTTGGAAGCTAAGACTTTGAGCAAGCAGCGCTACGCCTTTGGTCATTTGTTGTGGTTGCATCGCAGCTAATAGCGCAACCGTGTTTTGCTCTAGCTTGTCTAGCTCGCTGGCTTCTGCGTTAGACATCACCGAACCATTCAGCGAAACGCCTACACTAGCCAGTTGCGCTTTAACAATCTCTTCAGCTTGAGCAACGGTTTTACCGTCAATCACAAGACCTGCGAGCAATGTTGTTACACCATTTACTGTGTTACCCGTGGCTAAGTTTTGGCCTGGAGCCGCAAGACGCAACGTTTGGTTTGAGCCTTGATCAACTTGAGCAAGAATCGTGCTAGTCAAAATGTTCTTGTCGCTTGACGTCAGGGAGAACTTACCAGCATTATCCGTTTTAGCACTCGGTTCAGTAGTATCACAAACGTAGTTCTGGTTTAAATCGATACATACTGGCGTATCAAGAAGTGTACCTGCAGAAACGATGGTGCCAGCTACATTATAGGTCGGTGTTGACGTGTCACCACCAGAACCACCGCCACAACCAGCTAGGGCTAGTGACATAGCAACGAAAGAATATTGAAACTTCATAAATTTTGTCTTCTTTAGATTTTAATTAACGAGAACGAATCACTCTCACCATTGAAAGCAGGAAAAGTCCTACCAAGGTCCAAAGCGAACCACTGCCACCTGAACCACCACTGCTTTCTTTAGTGGTATCAGCACTACACTGATACTGAGCAAAGTGACTAACACCCCACTCTTTCAACACCCCAGAGTTCCCTGACACGCGGTCAGATACTTCGAGACGCCAAGTACCCCAACTCGGTTGACCGACAAGTGCTTGTAACTCCTCGTCATACTGAGCGGTGAAGTAACCTTTAAATCCATTGGTATTGCTTGATTGATGGCTAAGTAGCACAACCGATTTACCTTGTGGAGACACAAGCGTCACTTGCAGATCCTGCAGTGAGTCATGTTCGATGTTCAGGTAAACCGCAAACGAATCATCAATCGTGCGTGACTTGTCCGATAGCGTCTGAGAGAACAATCTGTCACCCTGCTCCGGCAAAGCGGAGTTCACTGGTTGAGGCTGGATATCGAGCTCTGGCGTACCATTAACCAGCATCACCTTTTCGCTCCACTGGTGAGCCTTTAAACCTTTAGCAAATTGGTAATCCAATAAAATAGAGGAATCGAATTGCGTGCCACATGTCAGACCGCTTGGTAACGCCACCTTCATTGAGGTCGAGTCAGAAAGCGTTTCATCAAAGTCGAAAACGGATGCGTTATTTAGCTGCCATTGCCCTTTGATGCTCGCTTCGCGGCCAGTTTGGCTCAGGCTCACTCCCACGTCTTGACCTTGTGCGATGTATCGAGCGTCATAGCGAACGCGAAAAGGCGCTTTAAGCAAGTTGTGTTTGTTGAAGCTGTCCGTCAGGAACTGGGCATAGTCTTTATTTGGGAACAAAGTGCTTGCGGCAAACACGGTGGACTCTGCCAAATCATGCATTTTTACACCACGACCAATACCGTACATGCCTTCAAGAACAATGGCGTCAAACTCGCGGAACACGCTATCGGTATCATCACCATATCGTTCAACCGACGCTTTAAGTGCTTGGAACAGTGGCGTTGACCACAGCTCATCGCCTAGTTCACCGCCCACACTAACGTGCGCTGGATACTCTGAGCTCTCGAAGTAACGCGCTCTTTGGTTCCATAAGCTACGAGTTGTTTTGCGTGTTCCGAACATACCGTCCCAGTTGAACACGGTATCAATCTCAAATTCCTGACCACGGCGAGCTGCGTCTAAATACTGTGTTCGGTAGCTCGCGCTGCCCGCCCAGTAATCACCAACACCTTCTCCAATCGCGCCAGTATGTCCATACGCCCAATCAGGAACGATTTGATAGTGAATACCGTGTCCTAGCTCGTGCAAAATCACATCTGCATCTGCAGCATCTGGAGATACTCCGCCAACGCCTAACATCAGCGCACGCGAACCTGTGTAGTAAGAAGAGTTGTCGAGCGCTAAACCACGCCCATCAAAACGAAGCGGCTCTTCAAATAAGTCATAGCTCAAGCTCGATAAGTACTGCAGTGAGCTATCAAGATGGTAAAACGCCATCAACTGCAAAAAGGCATTGTCGCCAAGTTGAGCGCTTTGCATCGCTTTTACATCCGCAAAAGATTGAACCCCCTCAGGCGGCAAAATACTGCTTGTATCACGCACAGACTCCGCACCTACCGCAGGTGAAGACAGTAATGCAAGTGCATCCACCTGTTTAACGCGCTCGTTAGCTAGGTAGAACTTGCCACCGGACTGCAAAACTTGAATCTGCTTCTCAACATATTGAAGTGGCTGCGGATAATCCTCTAACGAATTCCACGCAGAATCAGGCGCAGCTTGTTGTTGCATTGTACGTAAATCAGGATCAAAGAGTGAGACGGGAACGGTCACTAACTCACCAGAGCTCAATGCTGGCGGCTCAGTCACTTCCAATCGAACAGGCAGCTCCAGTTCTCCGGCTGGCATCGCCTCACCATTACGAATCACCGTATCTTCAAGGCTTTTGAAAATACGCTCAACTTGGCTGTCTTGGTTAGTCGACAGCACAATGGTGCGTTGCGGTTGATACTGCCCATCGACCCACACATCAAAGTTGTAATGATCTCCGAGCTGAGAACGAGTTTGATAGCGAAACTTAAGTTCGCCAGCGCTAGCGTAATTCGCTTGTAAATAGCGCAGCGCTTCAGCTTGGTTCGTAACCGTAATGGCAGCGCTAGGGTAATCCCACTCGGCAGCGTTCGTCACTTGAACGCCTGCTAACGTAAGAGAAAGCGCCAAAAGTTTGAGTTTCATGCAGGGCTCCTACTAAAAGATGTACTTCGCGTTAACCGTAAAGTAACGACCTGGTTCCGTTGAGTAGCGTTTGCTCTCATCTGCTATGCCAGCAACGTCTTGGTAGCGAATGTATTCTTTGTCGAACAGGTTGATGATGGTCGCACTCAAACGAAAATCTTTGGTGATTTGGTAACTTGCCCCCAAATCGAGCGTGTTCCATGCCTCTGTTTGTGCGCATTCGGTTTTTTGTCCAAGTGACGTTTGGCAACTCGGCACACGCTCCATCGAACCAGCCCAGTTCCACGTCGCGAACGCATTAAAGTCTTGCTGCTGATAGTTCAGCCCAACATTGCCCTCGAAAGGTGTGATGCTACGAACGTACTCGCCTTCGGCGTCCTTTCCGTCCACATAACCAAGCTTGGTACTTAGCTTCCAAGACGAAGTGAAAGCGTACGCGGCAGAAAGCTCGGCGCCGTAGGTCTCAACGCCGTGTAAGTTTTGGTATTGCTTGATGTAGTTACCGAAGTTATCTTGCCCTGTGGTAACAACATCGATGAAGTTTTGGAACTTGTTGTAAAACGCAGAAACGTAAAGTTGCGCGTGCCCATTATCGAATTTGTTACCGATTTCAAAGGAGTCCGAAGTTTCAGCCTCTAGGTCCATGTTCGGTGCAATGACAAACGGCGTTAGCGGCACAAAGTCATGGTTTACGAAGCCATACGCTTTGTCGTATTCCGGAGCACGATAGCCGTGGTTATAAGATACATAAGCGATGTTATTGGCAAACACTTCACGAGAAATCGATAGGCTTGGAGATACCTCTGAGCTATCCATGTCTTTTAATGGGAAGCCGCCCACTTCACCCTCACCGTCCGGTGTTAGACGATGCGCATCAAAGCGCAGGCCGCCTGTAATGGTCCATTTATCCAGCTCCACCATGTCTCGAACGTACAGACCAATGTTATAAGCGCGAGCAGGAGCGAAAGGTTGTTTGGTCGAAGGCGTTACCCCGTTCCAATCAATCTTGGAATCGCTATCTGTGCGTTCATAATAGTCAGTAGAAAGCTCGATACCGTAAGCCAATTGGTGCTCAGCATTTGCAGCATAAATCGTATTGGTGAAATCACCACGGAAGCCAATTGTTTCGTCAATGAAGGTTTTGTGTTCTAGCTCGCGACGTCTAACAGTCAAACCATTGTGGTCAACTTGTCTCATTAAACGATTCGTGTCTTCCACCACTTCGGTGTGGCGCCAGTAGACCTTTGTATCTAACTCTTCGAACCAAGTTGGATTAATCGGTGTAACCTCTGCACCAATATAAGCGCTGTACTCTTTTGTCGATTCATCTTCTGCGAAGTCTTCGATATGCCATTTGCCATCCTTCTGTATAGATGGCGAACCTTCCAGGCGTTGTTGGTCTTGCCGATAAAGTTCGGCACGCGCTTTGACCATCACTTCATCATTGAAAAAATGATTGATGGCGTATGACGCGCTGTAACCATCCAAATCGCGGTTGTACAAATCTTGGCTGAAGTTACGCGTCTCTTCACCTTGCCAATACGCCGCGTTGACTAAGCTTTCCGTGTCGCCAGAACGAAATGCCAGATTGCTCGCGCCTTTGTATTTATTGCTGATCCCCGTGTACGTGCCCGTGGCATCAACATAAAAGTCACGATCTTTTAAAAACTCGCCCGGCTGTTTGGATTTTAGAATCACAGCGCCACCGATAGCACCAGAACCTAAGACTGAGGAGCTCGCCCCTTTCACTACTTCTAATGATTCCAAATTAGAAAGATCAAACGTATCGCGGCCCACTTTGTCATTGCTGTCATTCGCACCAAAACCGTCTGCTGAGCGAATACCGTCACGAATGATCATAATGCGGTTACCCGTCATGCCTCGAATCGTGATGTTTTGTGGACGACCAGCGCCACCCGACACACTTACCCCAGGTTCGTGACGCAGCGCATCATAAAGCTCTGTTTCGCCCTTTTGTTCAATCTCTTCGCTGGTGACAACTGCGACGCTGCCTGCTAGTTCAGACATTGGTTGTTCAATCCGATTCGCCGTCACCACGACCTCTTCCATAGAGAAAACGTCAGATTTGGCGTGCACTTGGCTGGCAGCTAGTACCGAAAGTACTGCCGCTGACACTGGGGTAAGCTTCATTTACTGCTCCGCTTTAGATGTTTTAATTAGTGATAAAAGAAAGGCGTATTCTTTTGCTTGTTGTTCTTGCGCTTGTCGTGGGTCCATTTGGTGGCCCGAATTAAAATCGGTCTGCAACAAGTACGGCCCGTCGCGCTCACTTAGCGCGGAAACCTTGGCGAGATACTTGGCACCTTCCCAGTAAGGCACGCGCTGATCGATCAAACCGACTTGAACCAGCATGGGTGGGTAAGCGTCTTTATGAATGTTGAGAATTGGATCGTACGCTTTCATTAGCGCCAGTTGCTCAGATTTGGTTGGGTTACCCCATTCGCCATACTGCTGTGTGGTCAGCGGAAGTGAGGTGTCCGACATACTTGCTACCACATCAACAAAAGGTACTTTAAGCACGACACCTGAAAACAATTTAGGGTCTTGATTAACCGCTCCCGCGACCAACGTGCCACCAGCACTTGAACCGATGGCAAAAATCTCTCTATTGCCGCGTTCAAACGTTTGCATCGCCTTAGCGGCCGCGACAAAATCACCAATAGAATTGGCTTTGCGCACACCACGGCCCTGCTCGTGCCACTCATCGCCAAAGTACCCACCGCCGCGAACATGGGCGATAGCGTAAATCACGCCTTGGTCGAGCAAGCTTATGACTTGAGGCATAAAGTACGGTTTCATCGTAAAACCATATGCGCCATAGCCGTAAATCATCACAGGTGATTGCGCGTGTAATTTGTCTTTGCGATACGCTAAAGAGACCGGGACAGAAACACCATCGTGCTTGATAAAAATGCGTTGGGAGACATAACGTTGACTATCAAAATCTTGGTAAGCATCTTGAGAATACAAGGTTTTAGTCAGCGTTTTTACATCGAACTCTTCCCACTGAGGAGGCGTAGTCATCGACATGCTTCGTATACGAATCTTGTTTGATTCAAAATCGCCCAACGTGCTCAACCAAGCGACATTGCCATCCTGTTCCAATGGCAGTATCACTTTTTCCTGACCTTGGTATGAATACACCGTCAATGTCGCTACGTTGTTCGGCTTACTGAGTGCCACAACTCCTGCATCATAAAGGTAGAACTGGTCAAGCGGTTCACGAAGGGTAGTAAAGCGTTGCCATGTTGCGCTAAGAGGTGCTAGATCGGTTTGATAAAGTGCAAATGTACCTTCAAGATTGCTGTTGACGTAAACGCGCCCTTTCGCCACATCCGCGTAATATTCCACGCCCGCTTCCGGCACTCTCAGTGAATCGCTTACGGTGCCCGTTTCTAGATCAACAAGCTTCTGCTCTGTGGTTGACTCGTTATTGCTTTGCAGTACCACGTAACGGCTATCTGCCGCACGGTAGAAAGAAAGTAACCAATCTGATTTGTATTCGTGCCATACAACGGTTTTAGCCAAAGATTCAGTGGAGATGCGTAGGATCTGATGAGGTCGCTGTGTACGCATTTCCTTCGAAACGAGGTAAGCCATCTTACCATCAGGTGAAAGCAATACACCGTTATCGACGTGCGTTGCCAGCTCCGTAGATTGGCCAGAGAGTAAATCAACAACCACGGCGCGATATTGCTCACTGCCATCAATATCTTCAGTAAAAAGCAACGTGTCTCCGCTTACTTGCCACTGCCCTACTTGATAATACGGATATGCAGATTGACGTTCAGAGAAATCAAATACTGTGTTCTCTTGTGCATACTGGTTCGAACGTGATAGCAACACATAACCACCGTCACGACGCGTTAACGTCCATTCGCGTCCATTTACGATCGACCATGGTTTATCACCTTTATCTGCCACCATGGCTTCCCACTGCGCGAGCAGATCTTGCGTCAACGTCTGATATTTTTTTTGATGCTGTTCAGTCTTACGGTTCTGCTCTGTTAGGTAGGTAAGAACTCGCTCATCTTTACGAGCGTCATCTCGCAACCAATTAAAGTCATTAACGGCAAAGCAAGAACTAGAGGTAATTATGAGCCCTAAAAAAACATGAGTAAATTTCATATAGAGAGCGAATTCATTTATAGGATTAATACAATGGCGCGTATTTTGCCCTTAAATAAAAATGAGATCAATTATCATTTTCATAATCATGTGAAATTTTTATCTAGTATGTGAGGAAAAACGTTTGCTTGGACCGAGGTGATAAAACTTAATATCTCTCTAAATTAGCGATCTATGCTGTTTATATAAAACCAGATAAATATAAAAGCCTAGCAAACACGTTAGTATAGAAAGACATCATTTCGCCTGGAGATAAGCATAAAAAAACCCGAGTGCGAACACTCGGGTTTTGAAAAACTAAAATCAGTTGAAAACTGGAGCGACTTTTACTCTTCAGAGTTTGGTGCCGCTGGCTTTTTCTTCGGGATGAACACATCATCACCCACTGATACGTTTTTGTAGAAACTCTTGTCACGTTTAACAGGTTTCTTAGCCGACTTCTTCGCTTGAGGGCGTGATTTCTTCGCTGTCGCTTTCTTGTTACGGAAATCTGGCTTAGGTGGCTTCAGGCCTTTGAACTTACCTTTCAGATCTTCGAATACTGAAAACTCAAGATCTTGTTGTAGGTAAGCTTCTACACGTTTAAAGCTATCCCAGTCTTTTGGACCAACAAGAGAAATCGCATCACCCTTGTTACCAGCACGGCCCGTACGGCCAACACGGTGTACATATTCTTCAGTATGCTTTGGCATATCGAAGTTAATGACGTGTGTCACTGTCGCAATATCCAAACCACGAGAAGCAACATCTGTTGTCACTAGGATCTTGAATACCGCTCGCTCAAACTGGCTCATGATCGTATTGCGTTGAGTCTGGTTCAAGTTACCACTCAATGCAACGGCCTTCAGTTTCTTCTCGTTTAGCTTCGCTGTTAGGCGCTCAGTATCATCGCGCGTCGCCGTAAAGATGATAACTTGGCGATATTCTGCTTCTGAAAGTACGCGATCTAGAATCGCCTCTTTATGATCAAGATGATCACACAGGTAGAATTTTTGCGTGATATCTTTGTGTTCTTCGTTAGAAACACCGATAGCAATACGTTTCGGAGCATTAAGCATTTCAGCCGCAATGTCATTTACGTCGGCGTGATCCAACGTTGCAGAGAACATTAATGTTTGACGGCGACGATGCTTAGCTGCTTTATGGATACGACGAAGCTCTGGTGCAAAGCCCAAATCCAGCATACGGTCTGCTTCATCAAGGATCAGCGTTTCCAAACCTTCAAGGTAAAGCGAGCGGTGCTCTAAGTGGTCAGCCAGACGTCCTGGTGTCGCCACGATGAATTTCGGGTAACGGCGCAGTGCTTTCACTTGATCATTAAAGTTCTCACCACCCAAAATCAATGCAGCTTCATAAGATAGGCCAGCAAGCATAGAGCGAAGCTCACCATACACTTGTTTCGCTAGCTCACGAGTGGGAGCAAGAATAACTGCGCGAGGGTCTTTGGCAGAAAACGATTTTGTCTTTAAAGACTTGTGAAGCATTGGTAATACAAACGCCAAAGTCTTGCCCGAACCCGTTTTCGAAGATGCCAATAAATCCTTGCCTGCAATCGCAACAGGAATAGCCTGCTTTTGAATGTCAGTTGGTTTTTTAAAATCGTAGTGTTTTAGGTTCTTCAACAATCGGTTGTCTAGGCCTAGATCTTTAAATTGCAAAGTATTCTCCAATAAATCAGTCAGCGTCTGAGCGCTCTGTAATGTCGTTTCCGCTCTAACGCAGCAAAAAAATAAAGCTCGGTATAATACCGCAAATCATAGGAGTATAGATAGAGATCACACAAACTAATTCCCACGGATGAAAACAAAACATCATTTGCGGCTCAATTAAGAACAAACCCTCGCTTTATTGGTCAGCTGCTTGGCTTAAGATTTAGAGAAAAGCGAGCTCAAGGTGCGCCTCTCGTTCTCCAATAAAACTGCGTAAATAGCAGTTATTTGCGCCGAGAAACTTTCATTTGTGTCAATATCGTCTAAATTATTGATATCAGGAACGTGGCAAAAACACCTGCTATGAGAACTGTTGTGGGAATAAGGGAGATGATAATTCACTCACCTTTGTTAAGCTCAGGTAAAAGTTGACGTCAGGTACTCCATGAAATTCTTGGGTTTTTTTGACTTTTGCTACATCATGTACTGATAAAATGTATCCACATTTAACCTCGCTACTGTATAAAATAATAGTTGGTAGCGAGACTTTCACTATAAGCAAGGAGTTCTTATATGAACAAAACGTTGATCGCAGCTGCAGCAACTTCAGTACTTCTACTAGCAGGTTGTGCTTCTTCTGATGACGCAGCAACAGCAAATGCAGCAAAACTAGACGAACTAAGCAACCAAGTTAGCCAACTAAGCCAAGACGTACAAGCTCTTCAATCTGACGTTCAAAAATCAGGTGCAGCAGCAATGGCTGCTCAAGAAGAAGCTGAGCGTGCTAACGAGCGTATCGATAACATCGCTCAGTCTTACACTAAGTAAGATTAACACGCCAAAATAGCCCCTAAGTATCAATTACTTATGCAATGGCTAGTTGATAAATGGCGATAAAGTGGCGACATGTTTTCATGTCGCCACTTTTGTTTTTACTGTTTTACGCATGCACTATCCCAGCAGAAGCGTAACGCTACAAAGCATGCTTAGCCATGCTAAACAATATCAGCTAGGTTGATTGATAATATGGTCTTATTGAGCACTGGGTTTTTAAATCAATAAAATCAATTAGATAAATAAGAATTGCATTGATTTTGTCTCCAAAATGTCCACACCATCACTTTACTGCACCTAGTCTATTTTCAAACGTAGATTTACATGGGAAGGAACGACTCTGTATACCAGTAAGCTTTTTGTGGTTTATTATCCGACTGAGCACCCAGAAAGAGCAACTTACCTTATCGTTTCCAGGTGATATTCTGCTTTAATACCTTTGCAGGCAACCCGACTGCTAATGAATTAGCGGGAATACTTTTGGTTACAACAGACCTCATTCCTACAACACAGCCTTCACCAATCTCAACACCTTTAAGTACTGCTACTTCATCACCTAACCAAACGTGGTCAGCGACGACAATATCTTTTGATGGATTAATTCGCTCTCCTGAAATCAAGTCATGTATTGTATGACCGTCATTTGTACGAACAGTTACACCTGCTGCCACAATCACGTCATTGCCAATAGTTATCTTGGTCGCCTCTACCGCTCTCAAATATACATTACCTGTCACCGTAAAATCATCACCAATCGTAACGGTTGAATGGGCTCCTACAAAGATTCTTCCATCAATATGACATCCCTTACCTACTATCAACTTAGCATTACGCCCTAGCTTAATGTGGCAATGTGATATTTTGGTGTCTTCACCTATCTCGACAGTAGCTCCTACTTCCAAGAACTCAAGATCACTCTTACCAAAATCGACTCTCTCACCAACGATGATTGAATTGTCTTGATCATCTTTAAAACCATTTTTTAATTCTTTCAATTTGTCTAACCTTAGTCTTTCGTTGCTGCGAAATACTCATCCAAGTTGTCTATTTACCATTTACGTTTAGCTATCAATTTTAACTATGTAACTCAGAGTGTTAAACCCTCTATTGAAACATCTTTTGAAAAAAGCTTATCCAGCTTGATCACCGTTAAAGCTTTGTAGCACTTGGTATGTCGCCTTTTCACATAGGTTTTTGAACTTTCATCCCAGATCTTTAAAAAGCTGACAGAAAACACATGAAAGCATTGAAAATCAACAACTTACAATAAAACACTAGATCTTTACAGATCTTCCTTATTGCAATTTATTGAAAAAAAGCGCAATTGTTGAAATTCTACTAGGCGCAATACAAGCCCTTTTCAGCGGCTTTTCATATTACTCGAAGCCGTTATAGCAAAAGGCTTTATCGCGCGTTCTACGCCTTTCCTCGCCCCGTAGATTTTCACTAAATCAAAATTGCGAAAAAACCAGATCGAAAACGTCGCAGGTGGGGAGGAGGAGTGCGGATTCCGTCACCTGAGTGCTTCTTTACTCGGCGCTAGCCTGTAGCTATGCCATTGGCTTTAGATATAAGAAAAGCGCCCATAGTGGGCGCTTGGTGATGAGGCGGTGGGCTTTTAGCTTACTTTGTAGGTTCCGGCAGAGCTGCCACTTGTTACTTCAACTTGTGCGTTCTGGGTGATTTCGTCTACCACTGCATTGGCGATAGCTTCTGCGAACTTCCCTGCCATGGCAAATTCGCCTTCTAAAACAAAACCTTGCGCTTTCAGCTCAGTTTCTAGTTTCTGTTTTAACGATGGTTTAGTTAGTGCCATTACGATTTCCCTGCAAATACGGTGGTTGATACATCTACATGTGGTTTCCCTATGAATGGGCAAATACTTGCACCAGTACAAACACCTTTACCGCCATTGAGTTTGATTGTGTCGGCATCTTCGGTGATGTTCTTGGCTTCTATGATGAGGTCTTTGCCTACAGTTAAATTCACTTGCCCTTTGATGTCCTGCACTTGGTCTTTGAGTATGGTGATCTGTTCACTCTGTTTTACTACCACCTTACGAAGTTGCTCAATGATAGCTGTGTAGTTTGTCGCGTTTACTTCTCTATCGACACAATTCAACGTGGCGTTTTTATCTGTAGTGCTCTCAAAGTTTCCATCTTGGTCTACTAGGTGGTAAACACCTTGGCGTTGTTGGTATCGGCTTTCACCTTCTTTGATACCTGGTAACTTGAACCCAAGCGGAAGAACGCAACGAATAAAAGGTTTGTCCGGTTGGCCGAACATAAAACCTAGCTCTACAATGCTACCAATTACGGGTGGTTCTAGACGGCCAGCATGATCACCAAGACCAGGCACCGGAAGTGGTACCGCCTGCAGTGGTGGTTTATCTTCGTATTCCATGCCCTTTTCATCGAGTAACTGAACATCCACGGCATAGTGAGGATAGAAGCGATCAGACAAGTCACCTTCTTCTGGCAGCTCTGGCAATGCGACCACCTTTCCCCACCTTGGTAAATGCCACTGGCCTGTGAGCTCAGGAAATAACCGGAAGATAATGCGCTTAATCGTATTCACATCCATGTTAACTTTGCCTCCGTTCCTTCGAACTCAACACCAACTAATCGAAGGCCATTCACGACCGCACCCGGTTTCAACTTTGGAATAGCTGGTACCTTTACCGACTTGTTTGCCGTGTGATTCGTCATAAGTGCACTTGGTATGGTGACGGGTTTATCTGCCCAGAATGAATCCTCCCAACTGCCTACGTAAATTTGCCCGTTTCCTTGTTGTTGCCAGAACAATCCATCAATGCTGAACGCTTGGGCCAATTCGTCTATGACTCGATAGCCGTTGCCATCGCTATAAAAACAAGGAATAGCCGTTTTGCTGTAGGCTTTTTCTGGTACCACAAATTGAAGGCCCGTTTTATTGGTCACTTCGCTAAGCAGCTGCATCAGTGTTGGATGGCGCAATATGATGTTGATTGGCTTGTAAAGTATTGCTGCTAATTCGCGACAAAATACTTTAGACCAACCTTTTTCGGCTGGCTGAACTCGTTCGATGTAACCAAGAAAGACTCGCGTAATATCCTCGCCCCATCCTAAGTCCACGGCAATGATAGTATTTGGCTCTGGACTGCCTTCAACCGAGAGTTCACAGCGACCTGGTGTGTTTTCGCTAAAGACGATGCGATGGCTTTTCACCTTGCCCTTGTTTTTACCAAGGTAAGCGCGGCAAAGAAACTTGTTGTTTGTTGTCATACGTCACCACTAGGCTAAAGCATTATCGACAGCTTTGAGCACCTTCATCACACCAGTAAGTTCCACCTCTGTACCAGGCGGCACATCGTCACTTTGTCCGGCTTCAACCGGAGTATTCACACCTTGCACTTTTTGCTGTGCGGCGGGTTTATCCGGTTGGCGTTGTTCGACTCGTTCTGGCACCGAAAGGTGCTCGACCAGTTCAAATGAAACGCTCCATTGCCTGTGAGAATCTTGCTCATCGGCACGAACGGCACCTTGGAATTTCACCTGGCGAATTTTCAAAGCCTCTGCCGTTTTGTTGCTAATTCGGTAGATTTGGCGAGCATCGTTCTCTTGTGCTTCTGCCATGCTGAACAGATTGGTTAAAAGCTGTTTTTTGGTAAATGGGATAACGCCTTTCACGGTCAGAATTTTACCTTTGCTGCCTGTTTCCGCTTGGTCGGTAGCCGAGGTCTGGCCGGACATATCCTGTCCGGCCAATTGCTGGCGAACGCTAATGCGTAGGTTCTTTAGTGGGAGTTGGGTTCCGTTTAGGGTTAGCATCTAGCATCCCACCACAGACGAAATTGCAGCTATTTTTAACGTGTTGAGCTCAGTCTGTCGAATACCCCAACGCTCAACTTGATTACCTTTTTCATCTACGATTGGTACTACTTCACCCGTATCAAGTTCTTCAAGCAACGCATCTTTACACAGGAAAGCACATTCCCACGGGTTAACAACTCCGGCCGATTGTAGAGCCTTGAATACAGATTGAGCACCATAACCAATATGCCATCTTGGATGCTGCTTTCTTTCTCCCGATTTGAATTTTTCTATTTCATCTTTCCAGCGAAACCTTATTGGTTTTATATTATTGGCAGCAATGATCCATGCTTGTGGAATAACTTCAATTTCCTTTTCATTTTCATCCGAAGTACCTATTGGCGTATTGATAAAAAAACCATCGGAATAGCGATAACTGGGTGTTCCGCATGTATTTACACCATCCTTTGAAGATCGCGTATTGCTTTCTGATATCAACTCTCCTTTGGATAAAACACTACCATAAAACTGAACATTCTTTGACTCGCCATAAAGCGACATCAAACTTTCACCCGAGTCCTTTTTGATTTCAAAGTTTCGCTCAGTCGCTAGGTACGAGTCCAAATCTTCTATGTGGTACCTAACCTTTCCATGAGAGGACATAATTTTTGTCGAGAGTCCTTTAACTCCAAACAGAGGGTGTCTGATTACTAACTCATTCCCATCAGAAAACTCAGTGGGAAATGCATCATAGCTATTAAAATAGCCACGAGGATTGAACAACGCTCTATCAAGAGCGCCGCTGTTTGCATAACTCTCTGGCAACCTCAAGTTGATAGTGTGTCCTATTGTTTCCTCTTCACCATATGCCACCAATAAACCATTCTCAAACTGGCTCAAGTGCCAGCGCAAGTCCCTGCAATCAGCGAAAATACCATTAATATTATCCCAAGTTGTCTGAGCTTTAGTGTTATTTAGCTTTAGTCCTCTTAGAGGGAAACCACTAATCTCAAATGCAGCAGCTTCTGGTAAGCCAAAGCTAACAGCGGCTTTACCGCTGCTGTGCTCAAAAGAAGTAAACACACTGTCATTAAAAATCGTACCAGCCAGATTATTTCCCATACTAGGTGAGCGGAGAATTTCCGGACGTTCATCAGGAAGATCTGGTGTAACTCCAGTCAAAGTAATTTTTTCCCCATCCGCACTTACTTGATACCCCGTAAATTCATAAATTTGATATGGTCCAATAAGTCTAAATTTATTCTGGCTTGTCAACGTCCAATATTGGTTATATTCACACGTAATACTATTGTTCGAATAGCTATCATCAAACGTTTTCCACTGTGCGGAATTGCGCACTGATATCCCTCGAACCCCTTGTGTTCTGAGCCTATTGATAACACAGCGTTCTGGATTAGCAATTTGTTCAAACGTACCGTTATTCTCAGTAAATAACGTCCCTGCCATGCGCCAATAACCTACAGACTGTACATTCTCACATGACGCTTCATTAGCACCTTGAAACCAAATCCCCACATCCCAGTCAGCGGCAAGGTTATCCGTTGTAAAATCGTTATAACCATCTATCCCTTCAAACTCAGGAACAAGGCGAATATTTTTTAGAGATGCATTGCGCTCTACAACTACACCTACACTAAACATCTTTGGTGTGGCCGGACGACCATCGATAGAATCTCCATTGTTAAACTTCAACAATTCACATATGACACCGTCTTTTTCTTTTGGTGGAGTGTTATCATCTAAGTTAATAGCGGAATGTTTTCTCTCTCCCGAACCTGCAAACAGTATCGTTGTGCCATGCTTCATGCTTTTCAGCAGTTCATTTTGATTTGGTCTCCATGTATCCCAATAGTCACAACCAACGCCTTCAACAGACTTACCCGATCGGATTACTAGGCCTTTCCGTGTAAGGTAAACAGGTTTTTTGGCTATAACGGGGAGAATTCCCACCAAGGAGTCTAAGTAATTTTGAATCCGCTCAAACCCTTCTGTATCGTCACTCGGATAGCCTTTACAACCAAAATCCTCAAATGTCAGGTATGGTTTATTTTTACTTTCCCCCTCTGGCCTCAAATCACTAACACTACCATCAGCCAACACTTGAGCAATCTTACAAACATAGTGCTTCACGCCATTGGCATCGGTGTAATCATCTTTCTCTTCGGCTGTCACTACAAAATCAAACAGAGTGACTTGTTCACCAGTTGGTGTGCCTTCGCGGTGCGCGTCTACATAGATGAACGATGGCTTGTTAGGTACCTGGACATTGCGATCAAATTCGAGACTGACACGGTTACCTGATACATAGCCGGCCCCCGCTTTAATGTTGAAGGCGCTAGCTTGAGGTGTGACCAAGAAGCCATCTTCAATGAACCAGTCTTTACCGTTCTGGTCGATGATGGCTTGGGCCACATCGTCGTCCATTTTCTTCATACGTGGCGTGGCGTTGTACTGCCACGATGAAGCATCCACGGTGATGTTGGTAATTTCAGCAATGTCCTTGTACTCAAGTACGACAGAACGCACCAAGGTATTACCTGCTACACCTGGTTCGTCGGCTGATTTTGGTGTTAGTGCATGATGGTCGATTGTGACCAACACGCCATATTCTGAGCAGTACGCACCTGTCCAGTTAAATTCGAACGGGCCAACGTCACTGGTCAATGTCGTGCTGTAAATAACCGAGTCGGCAGAGAGGCGACCACGCTGTTCAACACCTTCTTGGTGAACAATATGATCAGTGGGTACCACATCATCTGGCTGTGGGAACTCTGGGCGATTAGGCACATTGGCAAAAATCATCTTGTCGATGATCAGTGGCTTTTCTTCGGCATTAAGTTGCGCCAACAGTGCTTTACCTGCGGCGGTTAAAATTGACTTATCAGTGGTATTTGCCATTTTTATTGATTCCTTAGCCCTTCACTGTGGCTTGGTAATATTCACAATCGACATTGAGCACACTTGGTAACATGCCAACGTTTAGTCGTGTCTTAACGTGTGACGCTGAGTATTGCGCTTCGACATTCTTGCTTCGCGCGGCCAACGGCATTTCGACATAACTGGTGTACTGATAACGGCGACAGGTACGCCCGTATTGACGTACGACTGTGTCTAATAACTTCGGGACGTTGGTTAAATCCCCATCTCGGATTTTCAGGCTGATAACATCCCAATCGACGTTCACTAACCTTTCATCTTGACCAATGTGCGGATAGCCGAGCTTTGCAAACATGTCTTCCCAGCCAGATACCGAACCTGCATCACGGGCAAAGCCATAAGCATGAGCCACACGGATTCGAAACAGCTCTTCGGGCTCTTGGCCGAGCTTTTCTACTCCACGTTGCCAAGCAAGAATATTGACCAAAGCCATTGGTGCGGTGAGTGGGTCATGTTGTTGCAGCGGCATTTCAAAAGCGGCTTTCACATGCTCCCAATACTCGCGCATGGCTCGGGCGAACTTGGCAAGTTCACCTCTACCCATCCAGTAACGAAAGTTTATCTCAGGTATTTTCAATGGATACCTCCAACGTCTGAATGCGTGGCACCGTTAGGTTGTTAATGATGTCGGCGTTATCGAATTCGAGCGATTCAATCTGTGCAAACTGACCGTGTAGCTCTTGGCCTAACTTGGAAAAACTAAAACGCAATACCGGATTGGTTACCGTTGGCGAATAATCAGTGTTCTCGCGGAATGCCGCGCCAATGAACTTTTCAACGGCTGCTTTAAGCTGGGTGCGCTCATCCATTGTGAGTGAACGAAGAGGCCATACACGGCAAACAATATTGGCCTGCGTTTCTGGCATCGCCATCACCTGCAGATCATCACCATGACCGTGTTGCCCTTGCTCACGAATATAGGCATTCAAATCAGCAAGCATTTCTGGTGACGGCTCACCCGTATCAAGCAAAATGTAGGAATTGGCGGTACCTGGCCCACGTGGTGCGTTATGCTCGAAATAGACGTTGTCATCGTTAATGCCTGCACGACGTGTTAGCAATGAGCGGTAAGCCGCATCAATGTGCCATTTAGCAACCGCGCTCCACTGATTGCGAATACGTAATCGAAGTTCATCGTTGCTTTCTTTGTCTGCACCTGCAGCGGTTAGCCATTCGGCTGGGTTCGTCGCCGCTGCAATACCTGGTATCGCAGTCGGCAGAATATGGTAGTAACCTTCGCCAAGGTTGTAGGCCGCACCTTCACTCTCGGCTTCCACTTCCGCCATGATCATGGTTTCGTCTTCTGGCAGCGTGGTATCAGCAAGCACACGAACGCGGTAGATATTGCCGTTAATGGGTTCGGTCTGAATCCAAGTATCTTTTGGTATGACTAACGCTGGCCCTTTTGCGGCTGCACGTTGGAAGGCGATCAAACCTTGCGCTTTGGTTGCCTCTTTACGAGTCAATTTGCATTGCCAAGCGAGTAGGTCTAACCATTGGTCGACTGCAGTCGCAACGAACATATTTGGCAGAACATAACCCACCAATAGCGTATTGATGAGCCACAAGGTGACTTTCACCACGGCCGATTCAATCAAGCGCCAGAACGGGGAGAAAGGCGAATCATTAGAGATAATGCACTCTTCCTTTTCCATCTCTTCTTTCAGCACTTTTTTCCAACTCGCTTCATCGGTAGGAATACCGGATTGCTTGACCAGCTCGGCGTAATCTGGCTTGGGAATATCAGACATTGGTTGTCTCCGAAGTTGTGATATCAAGAGTTACGTCGCCAAAGTCTGCAGTCGTGGCGAAAACATAAATGGTGCCTTCGGTTGGTTCTTCTAATCGCACGGTACCAGGTACCAAACGAACATCTTCTTCAACCAACAGCTCTAACTTGGTTCGAATATCCGCTTTTTTTGATGGGCTACGCTCTGCGATGAGCTCAACCGCTAAATTGCTTTCGATGATGGCGTGTTTAATGTCTTGGGCGATCACCGCACGGTCTTGAATCAATACCGGGTTACGGCCTGCATCTAGCACCACATCACCGCTTTCAATTAAGATGTCTTGATAGAGGTAATCCGCCATTAGCCTGCCGCCATTTCTAATTCACTCGTCATGTCCTGTGGACTGCTCATGTAAGTTGGATAAATCGCCACACCACCGTAGTTGGTTGAACTGGTTTGATAGTTGGCAATACTCTTGGCCGCGCCACCTGGCTGAACTTGTGCATAAGGTGTCGCGCTTTGGACTGACTTAGATTTCACTTGAACAGATTCATCATCACCGCCGAAACCTGGTAGCCAATCAACGAGCCCTTTCAGGTTTTCCCAAATACCCGCCAACTTCTGAGTGAACCAACTAAAGACGCTGCCAAAAATGTTTCGCATCGAGTCGGCCATTTCTCCAATGAAGGCAAAACCACTGGTATCGGTAAAGCCACTCATCACCCATTGCCAACCTGCTTTGATGAACTCAAACATGGCTCTAAATGGCATGGTGATTAGTGTGAGTGCACCTTCTAGTACTTGGAACCAAGTTGTGTCACCAAACGAGGCTTTGAGATCATCCCAGTAGTAAATCAGTGCTCCCACCGCGGCTGTTGCAGCGATGACCGCCCCCACAATCAAAATGATTGGGTTAGCCGCTATCGCAATATTGGCGGCAAGCATGGCTACACGTAGCCCCGCCATGCCTTTGGTGAGTAAGAAGTTCACACCTGTAAACAGCTTCATAGTGAGCATGTAAGTTGCCATTGCTTGCTTACCCACCCCCATCATCAAGGTAAATGCACCACCTGCTGCAGCTGCACCTAAAATCGCCATGCCAGCAAAGCCAATGTATTTAGTGAGGTTCGGGAACATCTGCGTCCATTGAACAATGGCGGTAGCTCCTTCAGCCATGCCGCCTACAACAGGCAAGATGGCAGGCAGAAGAACAGCACCAAAAGCAGCACTTATGGCAAATACACCTTGCTCTAACCGTTCCCATTGGTCGGTCATGGCTCCCGCCATTTGTTCAGCAACATCAAGCCCTTTGACTTTACCGAGCTCATTTATTGAAGTAGCGAGCCCATCAGTGTTTTGCATCAGAAGTTGGATCATGGCTGTGGCTTCTTGAGTGCCAAACGCTTTACTCAACTCTGCCGCTTCCGCTACCGAAATTGTTTCACCATAACGGCCCTTAATTTGATTCAAGATATCTACCATTGGCAGCATTTGACCTTGAGCATTCGTGAACTGCATATTCAAGGCTTCTTGAGCTTTGGCCGTACCCGCTAAGAACGCACGATATTTGGTACCCGCTTCACTACCACTCATAGTGGACTGCAAAGTACCGAGAATCGCCATTTGTTCAGTCATGCCTACACCGACAGAGGTTGCCGCAGCACCTACCGAGGTGAACGCCGATGACATGCCATCACCCGTGGTCTTGAACATCTGAACCGCTTTCGCAGTTTGACCACCTAACACATTTACCCAATCCGCCTTACCCATTTCGTTGGCTGAATTTTGGAAAATGCCGTACATGGTGCCGACATAGTTGGTAATGGTTGAAGTATCCGCTTTGGTCGCTGCAGCAAGCACCCCAGACGCACGGGTAAACTCAGAAAGCTCATTGCCTCCTAAGCCAGAAATAGCAGATTGAATATCATAAGAAGCCGCCACAAAATCTGAGGCTGACTTGCCGTAGTCCACTGCAAATTCAAGTGCTGTGTCGCTTAGCTGCTTCAACTGCTCATCTGCAACGCCAAGTGATTTCACTTCACCTAACGCCCTGTCCATTTCAATCGCTGGCAT
Organism: Vibrio diabolicus; assembly: GCF_011801455.1. Taxonomy (NCBI): domain Bacteria; kingdom Pseudomonadati; phylum Pseudomonadota; class Gammaproteobacteria; order Vibrionales; family Vibrionaceae; genus Vibrio; species Vibrio diabolicus. Next base: position 1,527,620 of record NZ_CP042452.1, read on the forward strand.
CAAGGCTTGTTGCAATGCGAAACCAGCACCCACCATGCCTGCCGCACCTGCCACCATGGTATGAGTACCTTGACGATAGGTGTTGGTGACATCATTCAATTGACGTTGAATATTGCCCAGAGGTTTTGAAATCTGGTCAATCAATCCAACTTGAAATCTGAGTGCTTCTGGTAACATCAACAATTCTCTAATTGCTTGGTGGTTAACCGCTAAAGGCTTTGGCTACACCGCTAGCGGTGACGGCTTGCATGTTTTCCCAATGGTTCTTCTCTAACCAAATCGCATAAGCTAGGTTCTGATCAGTGTCCGGCTCATTGGGTAGCCACTTTCGCCGCCACGCATACATTTTTTGCCTGTCGCTGCTATCTATGGCAGCGACAAGCCCATCTATTTTTTTACCGAGATGGAAAGCTTAGGTGCGTACTCTTTAAGAACCACGCCATAAATCTGCGTTGCCGCACCTGGGTTCTGCTGAGTAAGTTCACGCAGAGCATCTTTTGAACCTTCGCTAACACAGCTCATCAAGAAGTTATGGGCCGCGCTACTCGCATCACCTTGCAAGATGGTGTTTTGCGCTTCATCGTACTCGGCTGGCGTTGGGTTGAACTCTAGGTCTGTTGTACCAACGGTTAAAATAATTGGTTTTGTCATGCTGCTTCTCGCTTCAATGATTCGTAAATTCGGGTGAGTCCGGTTTCTAGTTGACGCTCTAATCGTTCAAAACCATCTTTCACTTCTTCTTTGGTTGCGTAGCTTTCTGCTACATGGGTTTTATAGTCGGCAAGCTCTTTTGAGAGAGAGAACAGCTTGCCGATCAATGCTCCGGTCAGCATCACCAATAAGGTGGCAAGGGCAACCAGCGCGGATAGCCAAGTCGGGTCCATCGCTATTCCTTCTGTGGGATTTCCTTCAAGCGTTTGCCCTGAAGTGCCGCGATAATGTCGTCAACGGTTTCTTGAAGAACATCGTTTGTGCTCAGACCTTTTAGTGTTTCCAAGCCCCAAACCACCAAGCGAGTTGCAAAACGCTCAAGGATGATTTTCCAACCGATTTGAAAGAACAGTCCTTTCACAACTTCGAGTAAGGTTTTGCCGATAATTCCTGTTAAAAAGCTCATTAATCTTCTCCGACCATGGATTTGTATGCGTTTAGGTAATCCGCTTCTGTGGCTTTACCTGCGTGAGTGTTCCAATATTTTTTGGCGTACCTTGCAAGCCCTTCCAAGTCATCGGCTTGGGGTAAAGGCTCAGGAAAGCGAATCAAGTTCAAACGAGCCGCAGCCACTGCGAACTGAGGTGAAATAACCATGTAGTTTGAATCGCTACCACATACAGGCTCACCGCCAACAGGCACAAACAGGGACAATGCATCGAGTAGATGAGGTCGAGTTTTCCCTAGCCACTCAATCAGCCATTGAAAAGTAGCTGGCTCCATTTGAGTAAAACCGAGTGCTGGCCCACGAACTTGCTTTGAATAGGTCAACTTCCCAGACTCATGCGCCACAATCATTAAAATGAGGTTGATGGCCGCTTGCGTGTTCATCTTTCCGTGTCCACCTGTTGCCATATCTAAATGGTCAAGAACAGGTTTGATGACATGCTCTACAAAGAGCTTTCCTAGTTTCATCGCTTAACTCTCTCTATGTTGCTTTGGCACTGGGTGCAGTATTTACACCCTGGTACTTTTTGGCGGCGTTCTTCGGGTATTGGGTCGCCACATTCGCCGCATTCCTGTGCGCTTTCCCGTTGTTCCATTTGCTTAGCCCTTGCCAGTTGGTTGGCAATCGCCACTTCTGTGAATTGGGTTTCAAGGCCGTTGGCAAGGTCGATAACATCAGACATTACGCCCCCTGTTTATTGAGCTAAAAGCTACTGAACCAAATCTTCGGTTTCATCAGGGCGCAGGTATGGAACGCCGTTGATTTTCACAAAGTCAGGGCTAGTTACTTCGAACGGCAGTTTGTGAACCAATGCACTGCCACCATTTGAATCGGCATCGAGAAGATCAGAGATTTTGATACGACAACCGAAGGCTTCAATTTTCAGCTCGTCTTTATCAATCTTGCCGTAGAACAGCGCGTCAAAATCAGGCATTCCACGCCAAGAGCCGGCTTGTTTTGCTGCCTTGCTCAACTGGTTGAATTGCTGCGTGGTAAGTTCCATTTCACCGCTTGCTTCTACATCGCCATCGACATAACCATCAGGCACACCAGAGGTTTTATTGACGGCAGAATTATCGGTAATGGATAGAGTGACTTTTTGCGCTTTGAGCTTGTAGTCACCCATTGAAAAATGCATGTTCTTGCCAGAAATACGCATGCTCATGGATTACGCCTCCGTATCTGCAGGGTTAGATAGATCAAGCCCAATGTTGACAACAATGTGTTTCGGGCAGTTATGAGGGCGAACCATTAAGCCAATGTTTACTTTGGTTTTTGTCATCCACTGAATCGACACATCTTCATCACGTGGTGGCATGATTTCACCTGGGAACTGAATGCCGCCAATTTCAGTGGTCTTCGACATATCGCGCATGTCTTTACTGAAATAGGTGCGGTTGAGCTCAATACTTGGTGGTGTTGAATTAAGGATTCGGTCAGCAATACGACGAATCGCTTTAATACGAACGCGGCGGTTTAGTTTGTGAACTGGGCGAACGTATTCAAGGAATTGATAGTCGCCGCCTTTCGCTTCTAGCGTAGAGCCATCTGTCCAGTAGATACCTTCCATATCCGCATACCATTGCGGCAGTGAATAACGCGCCTCGGCTAACGCTGCGATGGTGCTCATTTCTAATGGTTTACCCGCGCTATCAACAGGCATTTCACCAAGACCAAGCAAACTGCCTGTTGCAACGCGCATAGGGCTATCGGCTACAGTGACAGCGCGATCACATAAGCGACCACCAAGCACACCCACGTTATTGCCATTGAGTTGCGGCACTGGTGTAACCATATTTGCGGCAACATCTTTGACTAGGGCTAGCATGGCCGTTTCATAGTCTGACCACGTTTGGGTATCGGCATCAATACCAGGACAAGCAGCAAGGAAGAACACCCAACGACCAAGTTTGCTCGTTAGCTCTGTTGCCTTGTATTGCATCGCGGTGAAGTCGGCTTTATCTGTCACAACATCGACAATACAAACACCTTCAAAAGAGTCGGTACGGTTGGCAATGTCTACCGCTTCTTGCCAAGTAGCATCAGCCGCCAAACCAAAGATGGCACCCGTCCAGTTTTGTTTGCCATTGAGCTGCGCGGCTTTGACGTTTGCGCCTAGCGCATCATCGGCCACCACATCATCAAGATTGGTCATGTTGTTTACGCGCGTGACTTTGCCTTGCAGTTCGGCTTTGTCGGTGCGCCCGATGTAGATCAGGTGGCGTTCAATTTCTGGAATCCCGCCTTGCCCTAAATTGAGGTTGTTTACCTCTACCTTTCCGGTTGCCATTGGTTGTTTCCTCGCTTATTTTCGCGTCTTGGCCTGCTCAAAGATTTTTATTAGTTGGCGGGTTACTTCGCGTTCTTTACTGCCTAATATCTGGCGTTCTGCTAATGGAATATCCCAAGCGGTGACACTAGGCTGATTGCTCAGCTCTCGGATAATTTGCCCGGCTTGGCCATGGGTAACGGTTTCCATTAACAGACGAAGGCTTGGCTTTTTCCGTCCTTTGCCGCTTTTTCTCGGTACCGTGTAACCCAGTTCCCTTAGCTTTCGCGCTTGCCCTTTACTGCAAGGCGCGGAATAGTCTGGTGTTCCCCAACGCTTTTGCATTTGGCGCTTGGTCATCTTTTGCTTTTGACCAAGATGATGCCGAGCTGCAATTTTTGCGGTGAGCTTGTTGCTCCAAGTCAGGTCGAGCATGTTGGCGTTTCGTACATAAGGGGTTAACCCTTTCGCCATGCGCCGCATCACCTTGCCGCGCTTCTTACCTTTTCTTGGTTCTAACGCTTGGCCGTGAATATCTTTTTGTTGTTGAATGCGTTTGCGTGTATTGGCTTTTTCCCAACGGCCTAGGGTTTTCAGTATCCAAACTCGCTTCTTTGGTGGCAGTGCTAACATGGCAAGCTTTTCTTGCATGTTGAGCACATCCCTTTGATTCGCATTAATTGTTGGTTTCATTCACCAACTCCGCTTCTTCTGCGGTGTAAATCTCTACGGCTTGAACTCGGTATTTGATTCCGCGCCAGGTAATCATTCCTGCCTCTGCATCTGGTACCAACTCGATAGGTTCCATCAGCTCAAGCTCTATGCTCACATCAGCCAGCTCACTGCTGATCACATCAACCGAAAGTGTTGGATCTTCGAGCTCTTGTTCGTTGCGGTCTTCTTCATGGTCGCTTAACCAACAGGCCACAAGAGCAAGCAAACAGCGCGGGTCTAACAATCGGTGAGGAAATTCCTCTACCGAGATCACCGCGTTGTATTTCCAGTAACACGCGATGTAACCATCGTTGCCTCGGTCTTCACCACTTGGGACAATCGAGCCGTTCTCTTGCCAAGCATCAATTTTGTTATCAAGCACGTTGCTATTGAGGTGGCTAACGATGTATTCCGTTAAATGCTCAAGCTTGGTCTTGTTGTAGGCTGTATCGCTCATATCGAATCAATCCCATTGGCACTTCGGCCAAGCAACAAGCGCACATCTTGATTGCTTTGGGTGATAAAGCGTGCCTCTTGTTCTGGTTCATCTGTCGCTACGCTTTCGCCCTCTTTGCGGCGGTCTTGCGTGGCGAACTCAGGCAATAGATCAGCATGGGCCAAACCATAAACCGCACGTTTATATGCCGCTGTTTTGGCTGCGTTTAGCTGTGGCGGAATATCGTCAACCAACAGGCTTGCAAGTCGTTGTTGGATATTCAGAGCCGCAATGCTCACGGCTGCAGCCATAGAATCGTTGTCAAAGGTGTGAGGAATACGGCGCAATTGGCGGAATTCATCGGTTGATAAATCCGGCCAGCCTTCACCTGGTATGACGGAATTTGCTGCGCTGTTAACTTTTCCACCAAAGCTCATCACGATTCCTTATTTGAATAAGTGCGCCTCTAGCCACTGGGTCGACGGTATCGAGTTAGCCTATTTGCTTCTCTTACCTCACCAGCCGAGGCGCGGTGGCGTAGGAGTCTTTAAAGATTCTTGCCGTCTTTAATGGCACGAATACGTTGTTCAATTTTCTTGATTTGGGTGCCCACACCCACTTTGCAGTGCTTATTGTGAGCGTGTTGAAGTAGAGCCAATGCCTTTTCCAACGTTTCCAAATTGCCAATCGCTGTCGCTTGCGGTTGGCCTTCTTCGTTTCGAATCAGGTATAAACCCGCGAACTTGTACCACTTGGCGTGAACCTTCTCGTGTAAGCGCCAATCTTTCTCTACCTTCTCAAATACTTTGGAGAAGTAAGGTTCAATTGAATTGCCACGTTCCGATTCGCTTTCGGCCCACTCTAAGACCTGATCAGCACAGAATGTCGGCCAATCTCGGCGGAAGTTCTCTGGTGTTGGCAAGTCTCGTTCGATTGCCTTCATGCACCAATCAATGGCGGTATCTAGCTCTTTAATATCGAATAGCCAGATCACCAAGTTGGTAAAGATTGGGTTTTCGAACTGTTCACCGCTTTCTAAGTAGCTTTGAACATACGGTTTGTATTTCGGGACTAAGACATTGCGCTTATGCTCGACACGATCAGCAATCGCATTGAAAGAGCGCAAATGCTTGCGGTCTTCTTCGAAGTCAATCAGCTTGATGTGCAAACTATCGGTGTCAGCCGCAGGGCTAACATTAAAAGCTTTCTGCTCTCTTGCTGCTTTCTTCGCTAGGTTGTCTCTCATGCCAGGAGATAAGCGCATAGTCATTTACCCTTATGCTGCAGGTGTCGCACCGAAGTGCACTTTCGCTTCATTGAAGCTTGCGTAACCTTCATGATCACCCACTGCATAACCTTCATTACGTAGGTATGAGTTTTCATGCTGTTTGCGGTCTTCTACGTGCTCAGACTTGCGGTGACGCGTGTTTTTCTGCGTGTAGACATGCAAGTTTTTCAGCGTGGTGACTGTCATTCGCATACCAGGGAAGAACGGTGGCGACATCGCACGACGACCAGCAATAGAGTTTGGCAATTGTTGCGCTGCCTTCTTCTCTGTTGGCGTAGTTGCTGCGTCATATAAACGCGCCTGTTCGAATGAAAGAAGATCAGCACCAACCAACACAATTAGATTCGGGTCGCTTCGTAAAGCAGGATGAATCTTGGTGTTAATTAGGTCAGATGCCATTGCATCTAAGTTGGTGTAATCACCACCGCCATCAGGCTCTAGATAAATGTCTACATCAATGATTTGGTCTGGTGATTTTTCTTTCACTAGCTGCTGCCAGCCTTTGTTAACGTCTTCACCGTTAGGGTTATTCGTTGGGTTCGTTGTTTCCGCTACCGAAGTACCGTTGAAGCCAACACGAATAATGTCTTGCGCGAAATTCAGCGTTGCGTTTTCGTTTAGGCGCTTCATGAATTCGCCAGGCTTACCGGAGTTCGCCCAAACGCTTAACAAATCCCACGTAACAACAGCACAAGAGTCGGTTTCGACTAGGGTGTAGGTATTGCCATCAACACCACTTGATGTGGTATGACGACCGCCTTTTTTACGGCCTGTATGTAGCTTGTTGGTACCAACATCAACAACTTGGCCTGAAATTTGGTCTACATCTTCAACCGTGATCAGCTTGAGGAAATCAACTGATTCCATCAGCTTGTTTTTTAGCGCCGTTTCAACTGGGCCCGAAATAGCGAATTGCTTACTCACATCAGGGCGAGAAAATACTTCACACTGTTTTGCGCAGTATTCTTCCAGTAATGCACGAGCGGTTTGAGTTAATTGCATTTACTATTGCTCCTTACAAAAAGTGGCTTGTGTCTTCCGCCGCACCTTCGCCTTGAGGCTCTTGACCAGGTACTTCTTTCGAAAGGGCGTTGAACTTAGTTTCAATGCCAGAAACTTTTTCCATCAGAGGCGCAATAGCCGAATTTACCGCAGCAGAGAACTGCTCGACTGTTGCACCTTCCGGTGTTTGTTCCGGTTCTGGTGTTTCTGGTGTTTGCTGACTGAACTCTTGTTTGAGTTCGTTTTTCAGCTCAGTTTTTAGCTCACCTTTAAAAGCGCTAAATTGCTTTTGCAGTGCTGCTTGTAGTTGCTCTTCGGTCACGTCTGTGTCCTCTGGTTCTGATGGGTTCTCTGGCTTATCTTCACCAGAGGAAAAGAATTGATTACACATCGAGAAAAAACGCTCACTTCGGGTAAAGCATTCTTCGAGGTTAATTTCTTCAAGGTGGCTACATTCAAGGCGAGTGGTCTCACCGTCTTTACGAGAGAATTGAAGTAGCGAAGTACCTGTGGAGGCTGGGGAGTCAGTCGCAGCTAGGCCCATTAAGTAACAACGCCCTTCGCCCTTGTAGTCAGGTTCTGGTTCGATAGAAGTAAATAGCTTTTGCTTTTTGCTATTAGCATCGAGTAGATATTGGTTAGGCTCCAACTTGGCAAATAGACGCATCTTTCCGTCTTTTTCTTCGGTTTTGAGCTCTACAACTTTGCCCCAGTTCTCACCAAACCCATAAAAGCGACGATGCTCGGGCCAAATTAATGCGGTGTATTCTTCTGGGTCATAGCTTTCCGCCATTTGAGACAGCCATTCACGGGTAATTTTACGTCCGTCTACGGTTGGCCCTTCTGTCGCTATGATTTTCCAGTCACTAATCTTTGGCATTTACATACTCACATACTCAAAAGTTTGTTATTTACATCTCGATTTACGCAAACAATACGCCTTTGACTGACTGCTTTCAGCCACTTCAATTCCTAGAAATTCGGATTTTGGCTAAATCCGAATTCATCCGAATTTTACTTAGTCATTTGCGAGTTTTCGGGGCGTATGATGCAGCTATGGCATATTCAGATGAAATAAAAGAGGCCGCGAAAAAGCTTTATTTACGCGGGGTACCTCCAAAGGAAATAGCGGCGCAACTTAACCTAAATAGCGACCGCATCATTTATACCTGGGCGGAGAAATTCGGCTGGGCTTTGGTGTTGAATGAACTTTCTGTTGAGGAAATGATTAACCGCCGATTGGCCGTGTTAATTGATAAAGACGAGAAAAGCGATCAGCAACTTAAAGAGATGGATAAGCTTATAGACCATCACGTTAAGTTGCTAAAAGCTCATGCCGATGCAAAAGCCAAAGCTGAACGTATGCTTTCGCAAGGCAGCTCGAAGTCGAATGGTTCCGAGCCGTCGAATCAAAGCCGTGGTGGTAGTGGCAACAGTAAGAAAAAAGGTAAAGGCAAAAACAACATCGAGCACCTTTGTGAAGGTGACTTTGTAGGTTGGCATGAATCGCTGTTCGAATATCAGCATGTCATGCGTAACAACATTAAGCAGCGTATTCGTAACATCCTAAAATCACGCCAAATTGGGGCGACTTACTATTTCAGTGGTGAAGCGTTAGAAGACGCAATTCTAACGGGTGATAACCAAATATTCCTTTCAGCTTCTCGCGCTCAAGCCGAGGTTTTCCGCAGCTACATTATTGCCATTGGTAAAGAGTTCTTAGACATCGAGTTAACCGGCAACCCGATCATTCTTTCTAACGGTGCCGAACTACGCTTTTTATCAACCAACAGCAAAACAGCCCAAAGTTACCACGGCCATGTTTATGTCGATGAATATTTCTGGATACCCAAATTTGACGAGCTGAACAAACTTGCTTCGGCAATGGCTACGCATAAGAAGTGGCGCAAAACTTACTTTTCTACGCCATCATCGAAGATGCACCAGGCTTACCCATTTTGGACAGGTGACCAATGGCGAAAAGGCAAAGAGTCTCGCGCAAAGATTGAATTCCCTACCTTTGAAGAATATCGCGACGGTGGCCGACTCTGCGACGATAAACAGTGGCGTTATGTTGTCACCATTGAAGATGCGGCCAACGGCGGTTGTGACCTATTCGACATTGACGAACTGCGCGAAGAGTACAGCCAAGACGATTTCGAAAACCTGTTCATGTGCGTGTTTGTTGATGGGGCTCTGTCTGTATTCAAGTTTTCAGACCTTGAAAAAGGTATGGTTGATGCCGCCCACTGGCAAGACTTCAAGCCAAATAACAAACGACCTTTTGCCCATCGAGAAGTTTGGTTGGGTTACGACCCAAGCCGAACCAGAGACAACGCCTGTTTGGTGGTTGTGGCTCCGCCTGTCGTCGCAGGTGAACGGTTCCGCGTACTAGAAAAGCACTATTGGAAAGGGCTCAACTTCCAATATCACGTTTCAGAAATCGAAAAAGTCTTTAAGCGCTACAAGGTGACTTATATCGGAGTAGATACCACAGGCATTGGCGGTGGTGTTTGGGATTTGATTTCGAAGAAATACCCGCGTGAAGCTCACGCAATCCACTACAGCAACGAAAACAAAAACCGCCTAGTGATGAAGATGATCGACATCGTAGAAGCCAAACGACTTCAATTTGATGCTGAACACAAAGACATTGCAATGGCGTTTATGGCGATTAAGCGAGTACCAACGGCCAGCGGTAACGCCATGACATTCAAAGCAGAGCGCAGCCAAACCACAGGCCACGCCGATGCATTCTGGGCTATCTCTCACGCCATTATTAATGAGCCGTTAGATCACTCAACACCAACTAAATCAACTTGGGCAACCGCAGCATGACCGAGCAAACAGAAACTTTAGTCAGACAAGAAGAACAATCACCAGAGTCGGTCTATCACATCGACTCCACACCCGAAGCCATCGACTCTAATAGTTGGATGACCTCATACTCAGATTTGTTTTACAACGACACCGATAACTACTGGGAACCGCCAATCTCGCGCATTGGATTAGCCGACATAGCCAGAGCCAACGCATATCACGGCTCTTTGTTGATTGCTCGGGCCAACTATGTCGCAGGACGATTTCAACAAGGTGGTTCGACTCGCCGCAGACACATTCAAGCTTTTTGCCGCGATTACTTCACCTTTGGTGATGCCGCTTTCTTAAAAATCCGTGATGGCTTCAAACGCGTAGTGCGCTTGCATCCGTTACCTGGCATGTACTTACGCAAACGCAAAAACGGCAACTTCGTTATTCTTGAGCGAGACAACCAACAGCGAGAATACCGCAAAGAAGATGTGATCTTCTTGCCTCAGTACGACCCGCAACAGCAAATTTATGGTTTGGCCGATTACTTGGGCAGTATTCAAAGCAGCTTACTAAACAAAGATGCCACACTATTTCGCCGCCGCTATTACAAGAACGGTGCACACATGGGCTTTATCTTTTACGCGACGGACCCTAGCTTGAGCGAAGCAGACGAAGAGATGATGAAGAAAACCATTGCCAGTTCAAAAGGCGTGGGCAACTTCCGCAGCATGTTTGTGAACATCCCGAACGGTAAAGAGAAAGGGATTCAATTGATTCCTGTGGGTGACATTGCCACCAAAGATGAATTTGAGCGAATCAAGAACATCACCGCACAAGACATTCTTGTGGGCCATCGCTTCCCAGTAGGCAAAGCAGGCATTATCCCGCAGGGTACCACCAGTTTAGGCGACCCGATCAAGATTGGCAGCGAGTACGCCAAAGATGAAATCATTCCAGTATGTGAACTGATTATGGATGAAGTGAACAGCGACCCAGAGATCCCCCAACGACTCCATTTGAAGTTTGATGTTTCTACGTCCAACGAATAGAAGAAAGCCCCTAATCAACGTTAGGGGCTTGCTTTTTGTTAATCTGCCGCTTCCTGCTCTGCCTTTCTTAATGCTTCAATCACCAAGTTCCTTCTTGTTCAGTGATAAACCCTAGTCGCTCCTCCTCTTCTAGTACTACATCAATTTTTGAGATCAGCGTTTTTGTTACTGCCATGTGATACATCTACCTTTTGTCGACGATGATAGGCCGTCCTACCATCATCTAATCCAAGTCATCACGACTACCTCCTATAAAGAAATTTACGAGAATTCAGCTCATTAAGCAGAGCACCCGACAAATATGTAACACAATATTTGTATAAAAAGAAAGTCATCACTGTACATAAACACAGCAACCGTTTTAATATTGTTGAGTCAGTCAAAAGTTAGGTCAATGTATGCGAGTTTATTGCAAGTGTGGTGAACGCGCGATTGTAAGTAGAAGCATCATTAACGATGCCAATTGCGCAGATTTATCTTGTTCCTGTTCTAATCCAGAGTGTGGGCACACCTTTGTTAGTGCTATCGGATATAGACACTCTTTAAAACCGTCAAAGCTTCATATGGGAATTGGCGCGGCTAGCAAACCTTCTATGTTTGGTAGCCGTGTTTTTTGTGGTTGTGGAGAACGGGCGGTAATCAAGAAAACTAACCGCCTATCCAACGATTGTGCAGACCTTTATTGCGAATGTAAAAACCCAGCATGTGAACATCAATTTGTTATGTCGTTATACTTTAGCCACACGCTAAGCCCATCATCAAAAACGACCAACGATTTGGCAGATTGCCTAATCAAGGTTTTATCTCCTGACAAGCGCGACCACTTGAAGCAACAACTTGCCTTGTTTTAGCACTTAACTCTTCCACTGGGGCAGCGATCAGCTGCCCTTTTTTATGTCCGAGAATCAGCGACAACAAAAACAGTCCGACTTCGTTGTTCTGATCGCAGTTGCCACATGTATCGTCTGCAAGTGCACACAAAACAAACTCCTCTGCTTTTTGATGTAGTTCAGACATTTAGCCTCCTAACTGACGATTTACTGTATATTAATACAGTAGTTTTTATCTAACAAATTTATTCTTGATTTATTGCCTATACTGATATGGTGATCAGTATTCATAGCATCGAAGCACTCTAATTATTCAAACACTATGGCGTTGTGACATGCATCAATTCTCATACATCACTGACCACAGTTGGCATATCCATAGTTCTAATCCGCCATATGTGGCGAGTAGTGACGGAGTTTTATGCCTGCAGAAAACCGACATACCGACCCTATAATGTTGTTTTTCATACAAGAACGACTAAGACAGCGTAAAACCCAAAAGGTACTTGCCCGTTTATCTGGCATCGAATACCGCATGTTGCAACGTTTGGAACAAGGCGAACGACCCATAGATATTCGCCAAATGCGGTTGCTTTGCGCGGCACTCAACGTTCATTTCTCCTATGTTGCATTGCACGAGACGATCACAACGTATCGACACGAACTCATCCAATCGCTTCCAGCCAGCATTCGCAATGAGCTGCTAGACCTCATCCACTCGATTCACCAAGAACTGGAAAAGAAACGAGCTTGATGCCTACGTTATGATGAGTTGCTAAACGCGCAACCCCTAAAAATGTAGATTGCATGAAAATAATTGAGTTGTGTATGTCGAGGTTGCGACATTGCCAACGATTGAAAGGTATGTTAACGCCAGTGGTTATGGGGCTGCATCAACATAAAAATGTTGGTTGTCTTTTCACTACGCTAATGGCCAGTCGCTTTCCAACTCAGGGAAGAACGAAAGGTCTGGTTGTTGGTATTCATCTTTTACTTGCTCTGGTTGGGCAAATACCTTGTCCCAACTCTCAAATTCCATCCAATTCCTGTCTTCTGCAGGTGCACGGCTGATTTCGACTAGCTGTGCTGGGCGTTTATTGCCGTGTTCGTCTACCTCCGCAGGGCGGATTTGAATACTGGTCGCCTCATCGACGCGAACTGAACTACCTCTTAGTAACGCGGCCAGTGTCGCATCATCCATGGTTGGCGAATCTTTCGCCTTAATCTGTTTAGGATTGAGTAAACGAGTTAGCTGATCGCAGACCTGTACTTTCTCGGGCTCCGTACAGTTATTGACAGAACTCCGAGAGGAGCCAGAGGCTCCAAAAGCGGTCGCTTCGCTCCCAAGAGCGCACGCTTTAGCTTCATCGTTAACCTTTGATTTCTTCTGAATCGTCCAAACTTTGGTGCGAGTTTTGATGGTTTCTTCTGGTGTCGCGAAACCTTCGATTTTGCGAACGTCTTCCCCATGTGGTGAAGCAAACGGCAAAACCTCATAAGAGTTCACGATCAGCAAATCTTCACGCTTAACGAATGGGCCACCTTGCCCCATGATGTAACCTTGCCAGTTACCATGGTCGGCAGCTTTTAAAGTGTCTGTGATGCTTGCATCTTCTGACTTGGTGCGTGCTTGGTAGCTATCACCGATCACCTTCATCAACTCTTCATTGGTGATCAGCTTGCTCGGCTTGATAGGCCCAACCAAATCACGCTGTAGCATCGAGTAAATAGTGAGTAGGTCGACACGCTCTTGCATGAAGAGGTATTCCATAAACGCTTTTTTGTTCTGGTTAGCAAAGCGGCGTAATTCACGGTAAGTCGTAACCGGTGCACCACCAAAGAACTGAAATTGACGAATGTTCCAACGGCTTTTCCAAGCACTAACGTTTTTCGCCATGTCTTTAACTGACTTGCCAGTTTCGTCGGATACTTCATCGTCCATCGCGAAACCGTCGATGTTTTTGGAAATGTATTTAGCGATGTAGCCTGTTGCGGTGCCTTTCTCTGGGTCAATTTCACCTACATCACAACGAGCCGAGTGATCAAACTTGCCTTGTTTATCAAATAGCTCGTGCTTGTCTTCTTTCGTCGCGTAATCGACAAATATTTCTGTAACTAACTCTTTGTCCTCTGGCTTAACCCAGATAAGCAAGTGCCAGTGTGGTGTGCCATCATGATGCGGCTCTGCAACGCGAACCCCAAACCAACGGATGTCTTTTCGGCCTAACTTGGCGCGGATTCGTTGCCATACATTGTTTAAGTACGTTTGCGCATCACGTGGGCTTGCGCCGTTCCAGTGACCAATGAAACCGCCTTTCTTGTATGAGTTGTGATATTTAGCTGGCGTGGTCAGTGTTAAGAACAGGCCTTGTAAACCAAGCTCGTTGCCGATGTCTTCACAGCCACGGCAACGCACCATCAATTCATGGCGACGAATCGCAGGGTTAGCCACACTCTTTTTGACCATATCCCATAGATCAGCTTCTTCGCCTGTTTCTTCATCTAATAACTGGCATTGCTTGATGTATTCATAGTTGGCGGTTTGTTGTGCTTGGTGTTCACGAACACAATCCCATGACGCATACGGCGAAGCCTTAGAAGAGACTTGGCCCATTGCAATGGCTAGGTGCTCACGCATGATTTTGCGGATTTTATTAAGACGGCCACACCACCACTTCTCGCTAATCAGCTTTGAAATGTCTTGCAGTGCAGATAGCTCAGATTGCTCTTTGTACTTGCGAGGAGGCTTAACACCAAAAGTGTTGGTCACGAACTTAGCAACTTGTTCATAGGTGAACACAACTGCCATTTCAGTACCTAAATCCGTTTCTGCATGGTACTTTCGTCCTTCGTTCAGTCTAAAGCAGTCAACAATATTAGAGATTTTAAAAGCCATCTCTTTGATTTCAGATGGCTCCAGCTCTGCGAGCAATCGACTTTTTACTGGCTTGCGGTTGCGCTCTACCTTGTCAAAATCAAAGTACGCTTGCTTATTGTTGGCAAAGTCGCTTTGCTCAGTGTCGCTAAACTCTTCACTAAGCAAAGAAACCTTTTGGGTTGTCGGTAGTTTTTTGTATTTGCGCAAAACCATAAGTGCACGATCTGCAGCTGGCCCCATGCGCTCACGCAAAAAGATGTTCGCTTCTCTTCTGCTTTTCTTTTCGAAAACGGAAATGTAGCGAGTCACGAAATACTTGGTTAAGTAATCCGGTAGGTCTTTAATTCTTTCTCGCGCCCATTCGAAGTCTTCTGGGTTCGCTTCGAACAGCTTACGTTCCAGAACACTGAGATCATCAGGCTCAACAATAGTGTTGTATCGACGCGCAGCAAAGCAGCCCACTTCAACCTCAGTCAAAGGGGCTTGCCATGGACGAGCTAAAGGTTTTACTGCTTGATAGTAGGATTGAATATTCAAAACGGAATCTCTTCAATTCCGAATTGACCAAAGAAAACGGATTCCAATCCAGCCTTGTAGAGCTTGAACAATTCTAGACGTTCCGCGATTGGCGCAAATTCTTTTTTCTCTGTATCAAATACAGTTTCAAAGAAGAACTCGACATCTCCCACGACCTTTTCAGAATTGTTTCGTTCAGCAATCTTGCATTGTGTCGTCGTCAGCATAACTTGCTCGACTAGATTGAATTTCGCGTCATGATTGAAGGCTTTGTAAGCTTCGAACGAGTGATACGTGCAGCTTTGCTTCATCATTCGTTCTAGGCGATAGCACAACTTAAAGAATTCTCTTGGCGGGTAGCAATCCACTCGTTCAAACAGTTCGACTTGTTCAATCGTGTATGTTTTACCTTTCTCCTCTAGCTTGGCGATCACTGGGTTTAGATCACAGCTAATGTTAAATCGCTGCGCACCAGCCAATGACCAAGCTGTTTGCACCTGCCCCTTTTTGCCGAAGTTAGAAAAGTAGCGACCATTCATCATGATCACTTTGGTTTGTTTTACTGGGTTATTTACGATAGTGCTCATGCTGCTACTCCTAACTTCTCTTTGGCGAACGCTAGGAAGCTCGTTTGCATTGAAGGTGTGCTGAGAAATGTGTCTACGTGGTCAGGGGAAATATTCATAGTGACGCCCCAACCGTCTTGCTCTTGAAATGAAACCACAGCGCACTTTTCAAACGTTAAAGTGCGACCTTCAAAGATTTGGATTTGGTCATCGCCAAGATTGAGTGATGTAATTAGTTTGCTCATGCTGCCACCTCATGAACTACTGGTGTGCCGCAACCTTGGCAAACGAAGTCCTTCTTCTTGATTTCATGTAAGCAAACATCACAAACCACTAAACCTGCAGAAATGATATGGCTTAGCCCTTGCGGTAAATCGAAGCGATTGCCTTTGTCCCAGATAAACCACATGTACTCACATGAGTCAGAACCACCGCCAACAAATCTAGGGCGAGGAACGATAACCGGAGTTTTTTGAGGGAAGCCGATTTCTTTCCAAAAAGGTAAACGCTTAGTTGCGCCCAAATAGTTAACACGCTGCAGATATGCCATTGTTCCGTCTGGTGCTAACTCAGTTAGACTTTTGCGAATGAATTCTTCCGTTAGTGAAAATGGTGGATTGGTGATGATTACGTCTTGAGTACCAAAATCTGTTGTTAGGTAATCAATACCCTTTTCGATTTCAGCAAATGACTTTTGGCTCTCTGGTAACACGACTTTTTCGAAGATCGCGCCAGTGCCATAGCAAGGTTCAAGAAACTTATCAGACGGACGAAACGTTAACTTCTCTAATAGAGAAATCACGCATTCATCTGGCGTTGGGTAAAGTTCGCGTGGTACTACTTTTCCGTTGGTAGAACTCATTTTGAACCCTCCCCAAGAGTGCTTAGAAACTCGTTAGCCATTTCAATAAATGCGCGTGCATCATTGGCCGTCCTCTCAGCGTCTGCGGTTGTGAATCCAGCAAACTTGATAATGTCGTGGCTTGCATCAATGCAGTCGCATGTTTCCTGCAGGCGATCACGCAAAAAGCAGATCAGGTTTAGAGCTGATTTACTGGTACCGCTTTTTAAAGACAGGACACAACAACCCTCTGCGATACCAAACTGACCACCATGTAAAACGTGGCTAACTTCGGCATTCGCTTCTTGTCCGGTGTATTCCCCGTTTGCATCAATTTCGCGTAGGTTTAAGCAGTCTCCAGCTTGGTAATCACGATCATTGATTCGAACTTCATGTGTTTTGCGGTGTGCAAGAAAGTCATCGAAATGGACGGATTGAATTTTTAATTCATGGATGGTGATATTGCTCATGCTTCCACCTCTGCTTTTGCTTCGGCTTCTTCACGGGCTTCAATGATCAGCTCTGTTAGCTGGCTTTCGATGGATAAGAGTTTTTCTAGCGCACCGTCGTGATCAAGATACACATACTCCCTCATCAACCGAACTCTTGGGACTCCCTCCTCGTAGACGGTGCTCTTTGGATCTGCGTCAACTCTGAAACAGTTTATGTGTCCAGAAAAGTCCGCGAATACATTAATCACATCAGTGTTAGCCATCGCCAACAAATTGATAGCGTGAACGATGTCGTGAATATCTCTGTGCTCTGGTCTAAAACACGATTTAATTTGCGACACCTCGACTGGACGAACATCAACAAACTTGTGTTTCCCAAGAGACTCTCTTAACTGTCTCTCTTGCTCAGGAGTGTAATCAGCAGTAACTACCATTACTGGTGTAGCTAGTGCTTTAATCTCGTTTAACGAATCTCTGATTTCTTCTAAGACTTTGTTATTCATCTTCTATGCTCCTACGCTAAGACGAAAAAAAAGCCCCCATTCCTTGTGGAATACAGCAGGGGCAAAGGCTGGCTAGGTTATTAATTAACTTTGCAAATATCGGAATGTTTCAGACGGCGGACATCGCCCACTTTGCGGTCAAACTTCAACACCATCTCTTTCAAAAATTGCATACCAGAACGGAGTTTTTGCAGCTCTAGGTCATCAAACGAATCAAACTCGCGGCTGTAATCTTTTGCAGGCATACCACCCGCAATAAGAATCAAACCACGGTTACGGTCACTCATTTCGTCATACATCTTGCGCAGCTTCTGACGCTTTACGCCTTTATCGAAAAGGGACTTACAAGCAGCAATGCTTTCTAGTGCGCTTGGTGTTTTGCTTTCTAGGACAGGGGAATGTGTTTCATGTTGTCTAGCTAACTGGCTCATCATTACTCCTTAGGCTAAGCCTGGAATCGGTGCACCATTGGCAATGAAGTCCACGCCCATACTTAAAATTGGGGAAGCGCCAGAAGTGCGGTTTTCAATATCGTTGATAAGAAGCACAAGGTTGCCGATGCCAGCTTGTGCCTTTTGGATAAGTGATTGTTTATGAGTGCGTGATAGGCGTGGGCCATTGCTGTGTTGCAATGCCCAAGTAGACAGTTCGCCAGCATTGGCACTGTGTTTTAGAAGTCGCTCAACAATGCTTTCGGCTTCTTCTGCGTTTTTGACTGGTGCTGCCACCATATCGAGCCCAAGCAAAAGGCTATTAACGAGCGTGTAGTTGCCGCTTATTTTCGAAACCGCAACAACTTCCACGGGCTTGATTACATGACGCTGACCTGGGTTCAACTTGGCGCGAAGCAAGTCTTCGCTCATTCCCATTTCACGGGCGATGTGTGCCATGTTCTCTGAATTCGCAAATGAGCAACAAGCCTCGTCAAATGACTTTTGTCTGGACTCGCAAAAAACGGACATTGAGTTATTTGTAGCCATAACTAATACTCAATTAAAGAAGAAAGGGACGAAAACGAATGACCAGCCGATAATATTCAGCCAAAGAGGACATTTGTTTGGGTATTTATCTTCCCAAGACTCACTCTTAGCATCTTGCAGAGTGAGTTTGGTTTTAGGTGGGATAGCGAAGCTCATACTTGTTGCTCCGCCATTTTTTGAGCGAACTTAACCATGTTCACAAGAACAGAGCTTCTAGAACCCTCTTTAGGCAGGATTGGAATGTCGCCTTTTGCTAGCGCGCGATCAAAAGATGCTGATGACCAGCCAGTACGACGAAGAAATTCTTTTTTAGTACAAAAAGGTGCGTCAACTGCTATTTGAATAGTTGCCATAGTGGTATCCTACTCGTTTAAGAATTATTGATGCTTATTGGTGAGACATGGAGCATCAATTTCGCGTTTGAGTAATTATTAGATCGAATTTTCTGTTTTGGCAAGATTTTTAGTTCCTTAAAACAGAATTTTTGCTTCTCAAGTCAAATTAATTACTCATTTTGGTATTTGAATATCTAGGGAAATACTCAAATGAGCAGAATTCCTGCAAAAGTTCCGCCGTATGAATATCTAAGCGGGCGTGAATTTACTGAAAAGCTAAAAGAAGTGACTGGTTGTAAAACTTTCGAGTTGCTTAGTGATCACTATGGCGTTCCCAATTCAACCTTTTCTACTTGGCATACTCACAATAGAACTGGCTTTGAGTTGATAGTTCGTGAACACCTAAAGTCCGGCGCATCAGTTAGATATTTGGCTCTTGGTGAGGGAAAACCTTTTGATGATGAGCAAGTACCTGCAGATTCAATCAAGGTGAACTCAATCGTAAACGGGCAATTGGAAGAAAGAGGATCGCTATCTCTTGATTCGCTTACCCTTGACGGCTACGGACTGAAAGCCAGCAAAACAATCATTGTCGAACATGATGGTCAACGTTGCTTTATTAACAGTGAAGAAACACATGCCACATCAGGCCGCTATTTGATTGAAATTGACGGCGCCCACTCGATAAATCATGTTCAAAGGCTACCTGGCAAAAAACTTGCGATCAGCTTTGGCAATTCGACCATTGAAGCATCAGAAGAAGACATTAATGTGCTAGGTCGCGTAACCATGAGCATGAACAAAGAATAAAAAATGGTTAATTGGCTAGGGAAATAATAATGAAAATTGGATTAAAACTGGCAACTGTTGCTATACCTGTACCCACCGTATTTTGGGTAATCAAAGGTCAACATCCTAAGTGGGTGAAAGTTATATCTGTTTTATGGGCAATGCTTACCGCTCTAATGTGGTTAGGTTTTAGCCAAACCGAAAATGGCGGTGAACTTTTCCTATTTTATACTTTGTCATCATTGATTTGGTTTGGAGCACTGAACGGGCTCTTTATTCTAGTAAAGAAAGTCATTTCAAAAACCAAGCAGAAAGGTGGTAGCGCGCAGATAAACAAACAATCCAATCCAGCACCATCAACCCCAAGTGAGAGAGCCACACCTGAAAGTTCCCCATCTCAAGTTCGTGATGGCGAAGAAGAAGTAAAACCGTTAACAGTCGAAACCCTGACACCACGACGCGAAAAAGCACTGTATAAACTATCACTTCAAATCCTTGAAGATGATGAAGTTGACCAAGAAGAATCTAAAAAGCTTAGAGCGTGGTTACGCCGTTACCCTGAATCGAAAGACGACTACAGAACAAAGGAACTATACAAAACTGTTGAAGAAGTTCTTGAAGACAAGGTTCTTGATTCTGCTGAAGCTCTAGAGTTGTTCGCTCTCCTATCAGACTTCTGCGACAACGTAGAGAAAAGAGAATCGGATAAAGAATCTCAAGAAAAAGAAAAAGCTTTACAAGCTCAAGCTAAGAAACTTAAAGCAAAACCAAAAGCTTCTTTAGTAAGAGTAAGTGATTACTCATTCTTGAATGACCTGACACTTGGTAATGAATATTTCATGAGTTACGCGGATGCAAGTGGGAAAGCAAGTGACCGAAATATCATATTGAATAAGGTCGACGTAAATCAACAAGATCAGCATTACATCAAAGCTCATTGTTTACTTCGCAATAGTCAAAGAACGTTTAGAGTCGACCGTATCGTTGCTCTATGTGATGTAGATACTGGCGAAGCTATCGTCTAATAAAACTATGTCTGTACGTAAAACAGAAGACGGCAGCAAAAAACCATGGCTTTGTGAGTGTTACCCACAAGGCAGGAGCGGTGCCAGAAAGAGAAAACGCTTCGCCACTAAAGGTGAAGCGTTGGCCTACGAAAAGTTTTTGATGAAAGAAGTGGATGATAAACCTTGGCTTGGTGACAAAAAGGACTTACGCACACTTCAAGATTTAGTTGAACTCTGGTACAAGCTTCACGGCCAACACCTAAAATCTGCTAAAAAAGTTTACCCTCGCCTCTGCACTATAGTTGAAGAACTCGGCAACCCGTTTGCAATCAAGTTCACGGCCAAAGACTTTGTTCACTGGCGCTCTAGCCGAAAAGCCAAGCACCGCCACTCGGGAACTAAATCTGGCAAATTAATCTCCGCGCCTACTAATAATCTTGATTTGAGATATCTACGTGCGGTTTTCAATGAGCTGAATTCCCTTGGTGAGTGGACGCAACCAAACCCACTTGCCAGCGTAAAATCTATTCCCGTCAATGAATCGGAAATGGGCTTCTTGTCTAACGAAGACATAACAGCGCTTTTCGAGAGAATTAGTAAAAGCAAGCGAGCTAAAGAGTTCGAACTTGTGTGTAAGATTTGCTTATCGACTGGGGCACGAATCTCAGAGGCAAATAACCTGCGACTTCCTCAGATCACTAAGTACAAAATCACGTTCATTGATACCAAGAGCAAAAAGAACCGCACAGTTCCAATCACAGAGAAGCTCTATAACGAGTTGATTGAGTTCGAACGAACAGGAGAAAAGGATCGGTTGTTTAAAGGCTGTCTTCACGGGATTTCCTACATCATCAACCAAACATTCCCTGACTTACCTGATGGGCAAAATACCCACGTGTTTCGCCACACCTTTGCCAGTCGGTTTATGGAAGCAGGCGGCAACATTCTGGTATTGCAAAAAATCCTTGGTCACAGTGACATCAAAATGACAATGCGTTATTCCCATTTCTCACCAGATCACCTGATTCAAGCAGCCGAACTAAACCCTATTTCTAGATTAGGGTTGTAGCCACTTATTTATCAAAAAATGGCGACAAAGTGGCGGCAAATTTTATTTATATTGATGAGTATTGAGTGATATTGATTGAATGGGTATTCAATAAGGTATTGAAATAGCAGTAAAACCCTTTATTTTATTGGGTTGTAGCGATAGCTACTGATTACACTAAGTAAGATTTGATACCGCGTCTTAACGCCTGTTAAGGCGCGGTTATTTCGACAGGAACCCCATTCTGTGCGGCAATCGCTGCTTTAGCCTTCACATTTTTCAGTCCGAACTCATCCAGCCACCACTTTAACTCTTTTGGTACCTGTAGGTGATCTTTCTCACCATTGCTGCGAGTCAATGGCTCATGTGCCTCTAAAAATACACTTCTGTCCGGCTCTAGTGATACTTTCACTGGTTGGTTAATGATATTCACTTCTTCACCGTTACGAACTTTTTCAAACAACCATTCAATGTCGCTCGGGTCCATACGAATACAACCCGCGCTGACTCGCATACCGATGCCAAAGTCTTTGTTGGTACCGTGAATAAGGTATTCACCATTTCCGTAGGCTAAACGCAATGCAAACATGCCCAGCGGGTTGTCTGGACCGGCAGGTACAACGGTTGGCAAGTCAATGCCCTTCGCTTTGTACTCGGCACGAATCGAGGCTGGCGGCGTCCACGTAGGGTTTGGACGTTTTTGGCTAATACGCGTTGTCATCACCGGGGTGTCTCGCCCAATTCGCCCGATTCCCACGGGGAATACATGCACAATATCTTCTCCTTTCGGGAAGTAGTATAAGCGCAACTCCGCTAAATTAATGACAATGCCTTTGTGGGGTACATCTGGGAGGATCAGTTGTGTTGGAATAGTAAGAACGTGTCCCTCTTCTGGCAAGAAGGGATCCACGCCTTTATTTGCCGCCATTAAACCTAGCATCCCGACATCGTAGTGCTTGGCAATATTTGCCATGGTTTCGCCTTCTTGCACGACGTGGTTTTCAAGGCGACCAATTAAACGACTGCCATCCTCTGGTAGCTCGTACATTTTAGCGAATGACAAACCACTCGCTAAAGATAACGATACAGATAACAGCGTACGTTTTGCGAAACTCATTGATCGCTTTTTGCTAAGCATTTCACTTTATTCCTTGGCACTTTTAAAGAGCCGTAAGGTTATCTCTCTTTCTGTCTTGTGATCAACCATCGGCTTGTGATATTCCAGTAAAGAAAATCCCTCCCAAGTCCAAGGTTTATGGATGTATTTGTTTGGCACACTTTTGATTTCAGGCACCCAGTGGCGCACGAATTGGCCATCAGAATCAAACTTCTCACCTTGGCTTATCGGGTTGAAAATACGGAAGTACGGCTGCCCATCACAACCCGTCGATGCAGACCACTGCCAACCACCATTGTTTGCTGCGAAATCGCCGTCCACCAGCTTACTCATGAAGTACGCTTCGCCCCAACGCCAGTCAATGTGTAAATCCTTGGTGAGAAAGCTCGCGACAACCATACGAAGCCTGTTATGCATCCAGCCTGTTTGGTTGAGCTGACGCATTGCTGCATCGACGATCGGGTACCCTGTCGCTCCAGCCTTCCATCGCTCAAAAGCCTGCTCATCATAAGACCAGTGAATTTTATCCTCCCAGTCGATAAAGCCTTTGCCTTTAACGAGCTTTGGTTCGAAAACCAACAGATGCTGATAAAACTCACGCCAAATGATCTCACTCAACCAAGTTGCTTTTCCTTCTGTTAGGTCATTTTGTTGGTTTTCAGCATACAAGCGAGCAATACATTGCCTTGGTGACAATGCACCAATCGCAAGATAGGGAGACAGTTGACTGGTGCCATCAATAGCCGGAAAATCTCGCTCTTCCTTGTAAGCATCACTGCGCTCACGAGCAAATTCCCTAAGCTGCTTTAAAACATCATTGGTCGAAGCAAACCAATCCTCGCTGGACTCTCGGGGATAGCTAAACGTGAAGTCTGAACTAAATCGAATCGGCTCTAATTGTTCCAATAGTTTGCTGCTTAGCGGCGCTTGTTCTTGAGGCTTTGTTACCGCTGGCATTTGAAACTGCGTCAACCAAGCACGTTTGAATGGTGTAAATACCTTAAAATACTCACCTTGCTTATTGAGAACCGTCGTTGGTGGGTGCACACATTTGTCGTGGAACAGTTCAAAGTCGATATCATGGGAAGCTAGCGCCTCACTCACTTGTGCATCGAGCTCTCGTTCATTCACTTCATAGTGAATATTCGCCATAACAGACGTTGCTTCAAGTGTTTTCGCCCATTCACTAATCACTTCGGTACAATCAGAAAACGACGGCACCTCTTTGTATAAAAAAGGAACATTCAGGCTTTCCAACTCGTCGTTGAGATACTCTAAACGACGAGCAATGAGATCCGCCTGCATCGGCGCCATGTGGTGTTCTCGCCACTGCTCTGGCGTCGCGATAAAACAAGCGACAACAGGCTGACCTGAATCTAACGCCGCTTTAAGTGCGGTGTGGTCTAACGTTCGTAAATCACGTCGAAACCATACTAAGATCATGGTGTCTCCTTCGTTTCGTCTATTCTGTTAGGTGCAGTTTCTCAATCACTTCAGAACATCCAATACGTTCGCCAAAACGTGTTTGAAGCATTTTGATAGACTCCACTTGCTTAGCTGCCAGCGCTTTATTGGAAAACAGGTAAATGAGCGAGTAGCTATCAACAACTTCGTGCTCCAGTAAACCAGAGACATCATCAACTTTGTCGATCAACGTCGTGTGATACCCTTGCTCACACAACTTCGCTGCTTGAATCCAGCTCTCTGCTTCCCTATGTTGTTCAAAGCTGATAAGCAAGCACTTCCCTTTGGAAGCGGCTTTGTTTTCAGAGTCGATAACAAGGGCAAGACGAGTAATCAAACAAGTTTGAAATAACCCCATCTGCAACGATCTCAGCGATCCTTTGACCATCTCCAGCGCGTCAAATACAG
Organism: Vibrio diabolicus; assembly: GCF_011801455.1. Classification (NCBI taxonomy): domain Bacteria; kingdom Pseudomonadati; phylum Pseudomonadota; class Gammaproteobacteria; order Vibrionales; family Vibrionaceae; genus Vibrio; species Vibrio diabolicus. The sequence goes on from NZ_CP042452.1 coordinate 1,552,082, forward strand.
GGTCAATAAATTGTTCAATAACCAAGTTCAATGGATACTCTTTGAGAACAGAAGCAAGTAAGCTTTCCGCTTTGCCTCGATTCAGTTTCGAAAGTGCTGATAACATGGTTTCTACTTCTTCGAGAGTACGAACTTCATTGTTGACTTCTACGTCCGCACTTTTTCCCAAAAGTCCCTTTACTTTACCGATGGCAATCCCCTTCGCGAGCCAACTCTGGACTTCACGAATCGTATCGAGATCTTGCTGTCGATAAAGTCTGTGCCCTTTTTCTGTTCGCTGAGGCTGGATCAAATTGTATCTTCTCTGCCAAGCTCTCAGCGTAACTGGCTTCACACCCGTGATTTCTGCGACATCTCGGATCGCGTATAGTTTTTCTTCTGAACTACAAACCATAGCGTAATCTCATCTCCTGCGGATACGGTTCTAAAAACTTCTGTTTTGCTAAATACTCATCTGGGTAAGTGTTTAAGTAGTGCTTAATCAATGTCAACGGTGCTAATAATGGCAATGTACCAGTGCGGTAGTCATGAATTACTGTTGCTAATTCTTCTTTTTCGTCTTTAGTTAAAGCGCGCTTAAAATACCCTTGTAAATGCATTAGTACGTTAGTGTTGTTTTTTCGGCTAGCACGATTCGCAAGTGCCTTCATAAGACCTAAGCGATACTCTCGATAGAATTCTTCGATTTCATAGCTAGCGACATCGGCAACTAAACGACCAAGAGAGCGGTATGACTCAGGGTGATGCGCCATCAAGGTCAACTTATAGCGCGAATGAAAATCGATAATTTTGCCTCGAGTTGGCTCTCCGTCCATCGAGTCATAAAAGTCGTTCAGGCAAAATACTCGGGTAATAAAGTTTTCTTTTAATACAGGATCGTTGAGTCGGCCATCCTCCTCGACGGGCAACCAAGGCATTTTTTTCATCAGCGTTTGTGTGTACAAGCCGACGCCCTCTTTCGCTGCGTTATTTTTGCTATAAACCTTGACGCGCTCCATACCGCAAGTTGGAGACTTGGCACAGACGATGTAACCGCAAAGTTGCTCGCTTTGTAGTTCCTCCACTTTGTTAGCAGAGTAAGCAAGCATATTATCGGTATGGTCATTTTCTGGATTTTTAGTTTCTACCAGCGCCACACGCTCTTCTTCGGAAATCAAACGAATTGTTGGTCGCGGCACTGGCATTCCGACGCCCACTTCGGGACATACCGAAACAAAGTCAAAATATGGGCTGAGCTCTTTAGTCACAAAGTTACTTACTTTATGACCAGAGTCAAAACGAACTCGTTCACCCAAAACACAAGAACTGATACCTACTTTGATTGAAGATTCCATGATGACGCATCCCTATACAAAATGTTTTGTTGTATAACTTATAGCAAGGCTTTTCAGGTTGTACAAGAAAATAAATTGTACAATTTAATCGTTTTACTCTTCTCAAGAGCATTTCGATCAGCGCTTTCTCAAAAGTTTTTGATGTTCTCAGAGTCCATTTTGTGCGCGCAATCGACAAATCGCTCAAAAGCGAATCGATTGCTCTTTTGCTTTCAACAGATTTAGTTATCAATGATGTTCATGGTTTCTAAAAGCGTGGTTTTTGTGACTAAGCTCTCAAGGGGCTACTGTACGTCCCGATATTATTGCTTCAACGAAAACGAACAAGTTCAACAGAATTGGTAATAGCGTTCTATACTAGAGGCGTTTTATCAAAACAAAACTTTGGAGAGCACTTATGGCAACCCCACACATCAATGCACAACCAGGTGATTTCGCTGAAACGGTTCTAATGCCAGGCGACCCTTTACGTGCTAAATACATCGCAGAAACGTTTCTTGAAGATGTGAAGCAAGTTTGTGACGTTCGTAACATGTTCGGCTTTACTGGCACTTACAAAGGCAAAAAAGTGTCTGTTATGGGTCACGGCATGGGTATCCCTTCTTGCTGTATCTACGTACACGAGCTAATCGCAGAATACGGCGTGAAAAACGTAATCCGTGTAGGTAGCTGTGGTGCGGTACGTGACGACGTTAACCTAATGGACGTTGTTATCGGTATGGGTGCTTCTACAGACTCTAAAGTAAACCGTATCCGTTTCAACAACCACGACTTCGCTGCAATCGCTGACTACGGCCTTCTAGAAGAAGCGGTAAACCAAGCGCGTGCTCAACAAGTACCAGTGAAAGTTGGTAACGTATTCTCTGCAGACCTGTTCTACACACCAGAAGCTGACATCTTCGAGAAGATGGAAAAACTAGGTATCCTAGGTGTAGACATGGAAGCGGCTGGTATCTACGGTGTTGCTGCAGACCTAGGTGCGAAGGCGTTAACTATCCTAACGGTTTCTGACCACATCATCCGTGGCGAAAAACTAAGCTCAGAAGAGCGTCAAAAGTCGTTCAACGACATGATGAAAGTTGCTCTAGAAACCGCAATCAACATCTAAGAACAAGTAGTAAGTAATAATTTGCAGCCAGAGTTATTGCTGGCTGCCCGAATTATCCCGAGGGGGCGATTGTGTCTAACGGCGAACTGCCAAAAGACGCAGATGGGTTACAACTCAACTTTTGTAAAACATTGGCGTGTGACAACTTTGGATTGAGTGATGCAAAGCGTTACGTTCTGCAACATGCTAACCCTAAACGTCCGGCGATGGTATGCCGTGAATGTGGAGCTTTCCCCCCCTTACTTAACAATCGCGATGTCGTGAACGAACTTCATCGCCTGCGACACGTCCACAGTGACGGGTTGCCTGCGTGCCGCAATGATGATTGCGAGAACTTTGGACTATCCGTCCACACACATAAACACCTCTACCACGCTTTCGGTTACAGTGGTGATCGTCAACGTTACCGTTGTAAAGCGTGTCAAAGTACCTTTGTTGATAAATGGTCAGGCGCGAACAAGAAGCTACAATTCCAAGAGAATTTAATGGGCTTATTGTTTACTGGTTACTCTGTGCGCGAGATCTGCCGAAAACTCAGTATCAACCCGAAAACCTTTTACGACCATGTTGATCATATTGCGAGTCGCTGTCGCCGTAAATTAGCCACTATTGATGCTCGTTGGGTAAACCACGCAACGCACTATGAATTGGCCTCAAACTATGTTGCATTGCAGCCAAACAGCAATAATGGTGTCTACTGGATTGTTTCTGGTGAAGCCCACTCAGGCTATATTCTTTGTCAACATGTGAACTATTCTGCTGATGAAGAGCCAATCGCCACGCTAGACCATAACCCGTACGACGAGGTCTCTCGTTTTGTTTCCCAAGAGTACACAGCGGAAGCAAGTGAACCGCCAGCGGAACCTTCGAACCTCCTGCGTGAGCGTATTGACCAAAAATACCAAACCATTTTGGCTCGCGGTAACGTGGAAGATCCTCTTGGTAATCTTTCTGTATTCCATTACCCATCTAAAGGTGCATTAGTTCGTCCGCCTTACACATCATACGCTCATTACCTGCATGTACTTGATATGTGTTGCCCCAACAAACGCGTATCTCTATATATGCCTCAAGACCCCCTACTACGTTCGGCAGCACTGAGCGTTTGTTTGTCTCGAATTAAAGAGAAAAATGTCGACTTGATGTACGTAGAAGAAGACGCAAATTGGGACATGAGCACACCTTTTGGCAAGGTCGATATCGCCTATATGAGCTGGTGGCGAGATCGCTGGGCGATCTCCACTCAAGACGAAAGCCACAAAGGCATTTGCTACCTCGCTGGTGATAGAAATGAGCCCGAGAAATGGTTTAACGTTGCAACAACTCGCCATGTGCAGTTCTATCAAAATCGCTTCCAGATCCTTTTCGAAAGCTTCATTAACGAGCCACGTCGCAAATTACGACCTGCTGGAATTTTACCTCTTTTAGATATATTCAGAGCTTGGCATAATTTGTGCTATCAGGATAAGCAGGGTCTTACCGCCGCACAAAGGCTAGAAGTCACTGATGCTCCTTTGACCATCAAACAGCTCCTATCGTAACTATTGGCATTTAGATGTAGTAATTAGGGGCTGTGACAGTATACATTACGGCACCTAATCGTTTACCAAAGCGTTATCCGCATCGTTTTGGTAATAAAACATGCATCTAACCACTTAATATTAGGTGTGAATTCCAGTTCGATAGTCATGGATGTGAACGTTGGATAAAAACCAAATTCAGCTAGAAGATGAGCTCAAAAAGCTTAAAGGCCAAATAAAAACGGCCCCTGAACACACCTTCAGTATTGCGCAGCAATACCGTATCCGCGCGGAGCAAATTTTATTTGTGGATGGTGAAATCAGAGCATTGCTGATAATGGCGCAGTGCTGTTGGTGCCTAATGGATTACCGACAAGGCTTAAAGCTAGTCAAAGACGCCTACAACAAGCAAACCCAACTTGAAACCGACGACCACCTGCCCGAAATTCTTCATTTATTTGCTCTCCAATATTGGGGACAAGCAAAGTATTACTCAGCCCAACAATATTGGATTAATGCACTCGAACAATCCGCCCTCGTTGATGATATTGAAATTCAAATCGAATCTCTAATTGGGCTTGGCAACGTATGGCGCATCACAAATGAGCATCAACTTGCCGCTTCCACTCATGAGTTGGCGGTTAAAGTGGCAAACAACGTCCGTATTGCTTGGTTGGAAGGCAAAGCTCGTATCCTGTTGGCTTGGGACTATTACTTACTGAATAAGTTTGTCGAAATGCTCACTGTGCTGGATGGTGCAACCGAAGTACTAAAAGATCATGATGACAGCACATGGCAAGCCGAGATCTGGGACTTTAAAGGCCTAGCGCTACTTGGGCTAGAACGCCTTGATGCCGCAGAAGAAGCCACACAAAAGGCCCATACACTCGCTATTGAACATGATCTAATTTGGATGAAAGCACACTCGTTTATTAGCCGCGCAAGGCTCGAACTCTTGCGCAAAAATACGGATAGTGCAGCAAAGTTACTACTCGCAGCAGAAGAGTCCGCGCTTAGTTTTGACAACGGCGAGCTACTAAGTCAGATCTGCTTTCAGCAATCTCGAGTTGCTGAAGAGCAAGGTGATTTTGAATCAGCGTTTAACGCGTTTAAAAAATACCGTAAACATGCACTTAAAATGCTCAAAGAACAGACTCATCGAGTCAGTATGGATAAAGCACGCGGCTCCAAACGCCAGCTAGAGCAACGAGCGCGTAAGCTGATTAATCGAATCCGTTCTCAACATGAATATGACCCTGAAAAGCAGTTTTCTAATGTTGTGTCCGAGACCTACTGGTGGGAACAGTTAGTTCTGTTTAAAACAGAGCTCAAACGCTCCAACCACGCGATCATTATGATTCAGCATGCAAACCCCGAATTTCTCGATGTTTGTACTGAGCTAGTTCATGCATTGACGACCTCAAGTGATCTCATCTCACGAATTTCCAGTGACAGACTAGCTATGTTAATTGCAGAGAAAGGTCAAGCAGCAGAAGATGTCTATCGTACGGTTCAGGCAATGTTAGACATCTATCCATGGAAACGTCGCGGGCTAAAAGGTCCCAAACCGATACTGTATTTGCAAGATATCCTGACCTTCCCATTCACTTTGGAGCAACTCGAAGAAAGCTATATTGAGGTAATGAAGCATGGAACAACTGCTTAGCAAGGTGACTGACGCAGGCATCGATCCTTCTTCCGTCTCTGGTGAAGAAGCGATTACGCTGTGGGAGCACATCGGGTTACATATTGCATCCACGAACCGAGAAAAAGCACATTGCTATATCATTAGTGCCGAGTATCGACGAGAAATTAAACAGCTCAACGACAGCATCGAAGAACTACGACAAGCCCTTGAGTTGCTCGTTTTACCCGACGATGTAGAAGATATTCTGTCTGTAAAAGCAAGCTTGAGTGATCGTTTAGTAGAAGTAGGTGACTACAACGCAGCATTAACCGAGTATGTCGCTGCAACGAATATCGCCGTCGAATATGGCTATATTGATGAGTACGTACTGGCTATTATTGGAATGGGCAATTTGTGCGATGCCTATGGGGATCACCATCGCGCCTTGCGTTATTACCAAAAAATCGATGCGATCGATCACGCCATTAGCAGTCGCTCCCTACGTCTGCGCTACAAACTTTACATGCTTGCCTGTTACATCAGTTTGAACCGTACCGCAGATGCACAAGAATTATTGAGTGAGTGTGAAGAGCTAAGTATCCTCGTCAGTGATAAAAACCTTGCTGCGCAAATTCATCTCTACCGAGCCAAACTGCATCGTTTGCAAGAGGATTACCCTAACGCATTGCTTGCTATCTCGAATGTTCAGTATACGACGGGCAGTGCTACCACGTACTGGTTGTCCACAATGGTCAAAATCGAGACCGCATATTGTCTAAACGGTGTCGGACACATCTCTTTAGCCAACTTAGTACTGGACTCTATCGGTAAACGAATTCAGAAGCACTCGTCTCCTCTTGTCGCTCAGCATTTTTACAACGCAATGAGTCAAGTTTACGCTTCTCAAGGGTTATTTCAGAAAGCATTAAACTGTGAAAAAAAAGCGTTTCGCATTGAATCTGACCTTGTCAAACACATTCCAATTGGTGAGTTGGGTTCTACTCAATTACGTCGAATTTCTCGTTTTGAGCTACAGCTCAAACTCATTTTGTCAGAACTTGAAAACAAAGAACTCAAGGAAACCACCAAACAACATAAGAATACGGTCGCCCAACTACAGCAAGATGTCTTTACTGACCCGCTAACCTCTTTGCACAACCGGCGCTGGTTAGAAGTCAAACTCAAAGACCTGCTTTTGCACGATACTGAATTTGCGTTGATGGTCATCGATATTGACCACTTTAAGTCCATCAATGACGAGCTCAGTCACCTTGTTGGAGACAAAGCGATTAAACGTGTGTCTCAAGAATTAGCAGGATACTTCAAATTTAAAGGCGCTTCTTGCGTTCGCTTTGGCGGTGAAGAGTTTCTTGTCATTCTAGAGAATAGCAATCTAGAACGGGCAGAAATGCATGCCGAGAATTACCGCGAACGCATTTATCAATATGGTTGGGACGATATTCTTGGCGAGCGGGGGTTGACCGTATCGATCGGGATTACCTTACATCGAGAAGGAGAGAATACCCAACGTACCTTCTATCGCGCCGACAAAGCCTTGTACCGCGCCAAAGCCAATGGCCGAAACCAAGTCTGTACCGAACTTTAAACCATGCCCCAATCTTCACTTGGGGCATAACCGTGGCTTTGATTCTCTATTCCTTCCTTTATTACTACTTAGTTTGAATATAGTCGCCTTCACTTCTTATTGTCCTCGAATCGCAATCGATACGGATATCGCATAAACATAATTCAAGTACAAAATAACTTGATTGAACGATAGTTAAGACAAATACTTAAACTGTTCATTTACGTAAGATTTTCCATTAGGTAACAAGCACAGGCAGGTAAGATGTTTCTAGACTATTTTGCACTTGGGTTACTCATCTTCGTTGCTTTGGTGATCTTCTACGGGATTATCGTTATTCATGATATTCCGTATGAAATTGCTAAAGAACGCGAACACCCTCATCAAGACGCAATTCATTACGCAGGCTGGGTTAGCCTTTTCACTTTACATGCACTGTGGCCATTTTTATGGATATGGGCAACATTGTGGCGCAAGGAGCGAGGCTGGGGCTTCAAACAACTTGAGCAAGAAACGCACGACATTCATCACCGTCTTGAAGAGCTCATCGACGAAGTCAACGAACTCAAAAACGAAGTATCGATGTTGAAACAACAAAAGATTCAGCAAAGGCCTTTGACTGAACAAAGTAAAGAGGACGAATAATGGATTTATTGCTGATTCTGACTTATACAGCCCTTTGTATCGCCATTTTTAAAGTCTTTAATATTCCTTTGAACAAATGGACCGTACCTACAGCCGTACTTGGCGGCGTAGTGTTGGTGGGCACACTCGTCCTTCTTATGAACTACAACCACCCATTTACTCAGTTAGGTAACCAAGTGTTCCCAACTACGCCTATCGTCTCTGGTGTACGTGGCCGCGTGGTGGAAGTACCAGTCCAGGCCAACCAACCGCTCAAAACGGGCGATATTCTTTTCAAAATCGATCCTGTGCCTTTTGAAGCGGAAGTCGCACGCCTTGAAGCGAAAGTGAAAGAAGCAAGCCAAGGTGCGTTGGGTTTAGAGTCTGACTTGAGAGAAGCAGAAGCGGCGGTTTTGAAAGCGCAAGCCGATAGAGATAAAGCGCAAAGAGAATTTAGCCGATATCAAAGGGGCTTTGATCGCGGCGCGTTTACAGAACAAGATCTAGATACTCGACGCCAAGCGTACAAAGCGGCAGAAGCCATGCTAGACGTTGCCATTTTGCAGCAAGAGCAAGCACAGATCGCATTAGAGTCGGAAATCGGCGGTGAGAATACCCAAGTCGCGCAACTACTCGCTGAGCTACGTAAAGCAGAGTTCAACCTTGAGCAAACCGTCGTTCGTGCGCCAACCGATGGTTACGTTACGCAATTGGCTTTGCGCCCTGGTGTGATGGCTGTGCCGTTGCCGCTTGCCCCTGCAATGACCTTCGTTCATACCGAAGACATTACGTACACCGCAGCGTTCAGACAAAACTCGCTACAACGTTTGAAGGCAGGCTTTGAAGCGGAGTTTATGTTCCGTGCGATACCGGGCAAGGTATTCCGTGGCGAAGTCATCGACGTGATTCCAGCTATTGGTGAAAGCCAAATTCAAGCCAGAGGTGCTCTGCTTGGTACCGATGCCCTGCGCACAAGCGGACGTGTATTTGCGAAGCTGAAAATCACGGACGATTTGAGCGAATACCACCTACCAATGGGTACCGCGGTTGAAGTCGCCGTTTACTCAGACAGCTTTACTCACGTGTCAGTGATGCGCAAAGTGCTGATTCGCATGAAGAGCTGGCAGAACTATTTGTACCTAGACCATTAATGAACAGCTAGCTCATTCATTTATCGATGAAAATAGTATCAGAAAGTGTAATCGGGGGCTGACAATCAGCCTCCGATTTCATTCTAGCCATCCAGACAGATAGCATTCCCACTTTTATCAATATTCTGTATAATGCGCGCCTTATTTTTAATGCTTGCTAAAAAAACAAAGCCAGTCAAAGGGATACGTGAATCAAATCACACATTTCCTGAAGAAAAATAGAGCAAACAATAAGCAACTTGGTTGTTTTGGATATATGTTACACAATCAAATAACCAATGCTTTCCAACAATATAAATGAACGTTCTTTAAAATCGACCATTGAACTGAGGTTATCTATGAATCTTTCTGCTAAAACCGTTGTGGTTATTGCAATTGGTGCTGCTCTTTACGGCATCGGTGGCTTACCTATGTTTGGCATCCCTGTGTTTGCAAACACAACGCTAAAACCAGCCATGGCAGTATTAGCATTGTTCTCAGTACTATTTGGCCCACTTGTTGGCTTTTTGGTTGGTTTTATTGGCCACTGGGTCACTGACCTATTCGCAGGTTGGGGCGTATGGCTCACTTGGGTACTTGGTTCAGGTATTGTTGGTTTGATTATTGGTCTATTCCCTTCTCTAACGCGCTACCGTTTAGAGAAAGGCGATTTCAATATGAAAGACTTCGCGTTATTCGTAGTACTTGCGCTATTAGGCAACGTATTTGGTTACGGTTGCTCTGCATTCCTCGACACGATTTTATACGCAGAACCGTTCACTAAAGTGTTTACCCAGCTTTCAATTATCGCGATCGGTAACACTATTCTTATTGCTATTGTTGGCTTCTTCATTCTTAAGTCTGTCGCTAAACGTAACAAGCAAAGCCGTAACTTAACAGAGGCTTAATGTCGAATGACAATCGAATTTTCTAACTTCTCTTTTAGATATGAGTCGCTGGACAAACCGACGCTAAAAAATATCAATCTAAGGATAGAGAAAGGAGAGAAAATCGTCATTATCGGTCCAAGTGGTAGTGGTAAATCTACCCTTGGGCAATGTCTTAACGGACTGATCCCACACGCAATCAAAGGGGAAACCAGTGGAACATTGACCATCAATGGTCAAGACACCGCCCCTTTCGACATGCACCAATACACTGAGCAAGTTGGCACCGTACTGCAAGATACGGACAGCCAATTCGTCGGTTTGAGCATTGGCGAAGACATCGCATTTGCGCTGGAAAACCAGCTAACTTCTAACATCGACATGTACCCATTGGTCAAAGCCACGGCCAAAATGGTCGACTTGGAACAGATGTTAGATCGCTCTCCCCACGATTTATCTGGCGGCCAGAAACAGCGTGTCTCTTTGGCGGGCATTCTCGTCGATGACGTCGATATTCTTTTGTTTGATGAACCACTAGCTGCGCTTGACCCTAAAACGGGTAAAAAAACCATCGAGATCATCGATGAGCTACACCGCGAAACAGGCAAAACCATCGTAATCATTGAGCATCGTCTTGAGGACGTTCTGCATCGCTCAGTTGACCGTATTATCTTGATGGAAAGCGGCGAAATCATTGCCGATACAACGCCAGATGAAATTTTAGCGTCGCCTCTGCTAGAAGATTACGGCATCCGCGAACCGCTTTATATTTCGGCTCTGAAAGAAGCAGGCTGCGCGATTGAGGGCGATGCAAAACCTTCTAGCTTAACCACATTACCGTTAGAGCAATATAAACCAGCAGTACAAGCATGGTTTGATGGTTCAACAGCACAACGACCTAAAACACCAGCCGAGACTTTACTTGAAGTCTGTGGCCTCACCTATTCTTACGACGGTGAGAAAAACGCGTTAGAAGACGTGAGTTTTGACATCAAGCGTGGCGAGTTTGTCTCTGTACTTGGTAAAAATGGCTCGGGTAAATCGACCATCACCAAACTGATTATGGGCGTTATTGAAGCGGATAGCGGCTCAATGAGCATGAATGGTCAAGATCTTAACGAACTGACCATCTTCGAGCGCAGCCAGAAAGTGGGCGTGGTGATGCAAAACCCGAATCACATGATTTCCCATCACATGATTTTCGACGAAGTGGCCTTCGGCCTCCGTAATCGTGGCATTGAGGAGAAACAAATCGAAGCTAAAGTACTTGAAGTCCTTGAGCTGTGCGGTTTGAGCAAATACCGTCACTGGCCAATCGAAGCATTGAGCTACGGCCAGAAAAAGCGCGTGACCATTGCGTCAATTTTGGTCTTGGAACCAGAGCTTCTGATCCTTGATGAACCGACGGCAGGTCAGGACTACCGGAACTACACGTCTATGCTGAGTTTCATCGAAAAGCTCAATCGCGAGTTGGGCGTAACCGTGATGATCATCTCCCACGACATGCATTTAGTGCTGGAATACACCACGCGCTCTATCGTGATTGCAGACAGTAAATTAGTCGCGGATGCACCAATGACGCAGGTATTCAGCAGTCCAGAGCTACTAGAACAAGCGAACCTCACCACAACAAGTCTGTTTGAGTTGGCTACGAAAGTTGGCATCGAAGACACCAACGGCTTTATGCAGCATTTTATCAATGTAGAAAAAGCGCACCGCCAACAAAAAAGCGGCGAAGTAAACCAACCAGAGAAAGCAGTGGCATGAAAGACAATAAGATGAAGTTTGGTATCAACTACATCGATACCCAATCGCCACTTCATAAGTTGAATGGCATTACTAAGTTCTTGCTTTTCATTGCTTGGGTAACGGTGGTGTTGACCACGTTTGACTTGCGAATCATTGCACTGTTGATCGTGCTTGGTTTGGGCTTATTGAAAATGACCAAAGTGCCATTTCATGTCTACAAACCACTTTTACTCGGTACAGGCACGGTATTGCTGATCAATGCCCTGTTTATGTTCGCGTTAGCACCGCAACAAGGTACTGAGTTCATGGGCTCATCAACGGTTTTACTCTCATTACCCGGTAATTACTCGCTCACTCAAGAGACGTTGTTTTATCTAGTAACAGTGACGTTGAAATACTTCAGCATGTTCCCAATCGCGTTGGTGTTTGTATTTACCACTCACCCGACGGAGTTTTCAGCCAGCTTGAACCGCTTGGGTGTGCCTTACAAAATCGCCTATGCCGTGAGCTTAACGCTGCGCTACTTGCCGGAAGTGAAAAAGGACTTTGTTAACATCATGCACGCGCAACAAGCACGCGGAGTAGAACTGAGTAAGAAGGCTCCGTTGTTCACTCGTATGAAGAACGTGGCGAAGATTCTTGGCCCTCTTATTTTCTCTAGTTTGGACAGAGCAGACCAAATCTCAAACGCGATGACACTGCGTGGCTTCGGCCGTCATTCATCTCGCACTTGGTACAGCTTAAAACCCCTGACCAAAGCCGATATGATCTGTATGGCGGGGATTGCGGTGATAGTGATTGCTGCGATCAGCAAGCGTGTTATGGACACACAACTGTTCTGGTATCCGTTTTAAATTCTAAAGCTTCAAGCTGAACATAACGTGGTTAGTGTTGTGACCACGTTATGTTTCCCTCTTTCCCCTCGATAACCCGCTCATTAGCCTCTTGCTTGCAGGTGCTCAAAATAGGCGTGTAATCTCAGCGGCTCGTTGATGTGCCAGAAAGTTGCTTATTTAAGCGACCAACATGAACTAAACTCATCAGTTTTATCAGGGGCTTAATGATCAACTGTGCGCTGCCTACGATGAACAGCCAAGTCCCGCTTTCAATCAACGAATCATTCAAAAAGAAAAAACTACCAATTAAAAACCAAATAGCTATGAGCAGATCGTTGGCAGCACCTAACGCCTCATAGCGACGTTGAATAACGACGTGACGGTTTCCTAGATCTAAATCCAACTCCCTGCCATGTACCTGCACTGTAAAACCCTCCTTAGTGTTTCGACTCATGTTGTACCCGAGTAATTTCAACATACTTAGGTATAAAACCCTAACGGACTCAATAGATATGTACAACCATAGAGGAAACAACATGAAGATAAAGAAAGGGGTGCCTAAGCACCCAATTCAATGAAGCTACTAACAGTAATTAACTTCTATTACTAGATAGTAAGTACCAACTTAGCTCCACTTTAATAAGCGGGTCTCATTGCCCTCTTCTGGCTTCGCTGGAATATTGAGTGACAGCAGTAAGCTCACAGCCGCCATACCTGCACCGATGTAAAATACGCTAGCAGGAGAAACCAGCCAAATCACACCAAACGTAACGGGTATCACAACCGCCGCAATATGGTTAATAGTAAACGCAACCCCAGCGGTCGACGCCATATCGGCAGGATCAGCAATTTTTTGGAAGTAGGTTTTGATAGCAAGCGCTAGCGCGAAGAACAAATGGTCGACAACATACAATGCAGCAGCCCACTCCGCGGTTTGCACCAAACCATAACCGACGAATACGAAGATCAAACCGACGTACTCAAACATCAGCGCTTTACGCTCACCAACAACGCCGATGAAGCGGCCGATTCGCTTCGCAAACAAGAAGTTAAAGACATAGTTGATCAAAAACAGCAAGGTAATGTCTGCGGCAGAGTAGCCAAACTTCTCTACCATCAAGAAGCCAGCGAAAACAGTGAAAATCTGACGGCGAGCACCACTCATAAACGTGAGCGCGTAGTACAACCAGTAACGTTTACGCAGAATGAGTTTCTTGTTTTGAGGCACTTTTGTTTTAAATTGAGGGAAAGCAAATGCCATCACCAAAATAAGCACAAAACCTAAACCACCTGCCATTAGATAGACCGTTTTAAAATCAAGTTTGAGCTGTTCGAGCGAAACCCAAATGGCGCCGTAGGTAAACAGAGAAGCCAAAGCCCCAACAGAAATAAATTTACCCAGCATTTCCGGGGCTTCTTCTTTCGATAGCCATTGTAAAGACAAAGACTGCTTTAGTGTTTCAAAGTAATGAAAGCCGGTAGACATCAATAAGGTTGTAAAAAGTAGACCGTACAAAGTGGTAAAATAACCTGTTAATGCCGTACCAAGCGTAAGCATCGCCAAAGAGACGAGCATAAAGCGTTGTTCACGGATAAAAAGTAAAACGAATACCGCAGTGAAAGCTAGAAAGCCAGGTACTTCCCTAACACTTTGAAGTAAACCGATATCAGCGCCATCAAAGTTCGCTTTCTCGATAACAAAGTTGTTCAACAACGCCATCCAAGTAGAAAAAGCAATGGGCACGATAATGGAAATTAACAGGAGGAAATTTTGCGGCGTTCTCCAGCCTTGCGATGAGGTAGTCATGATGTTTCCTTTAAATATGAAGGCATCATCATAGCTTTAAATGTAACAAATTCGCAATATCATTATTATTTATGGTCACATACGCACTGTTGCGATTCTAAGTGCACTGAGGATATGACCAATACAGAAAACATCGCGCCCAATGATGAAAGTGAGCGCGATGTGTAAAAGGCAAGAAAAAGGTTGATGAGTGACTTATCGACTTAGTCGATGTTTTTCACATTAAGGCGAGTTTTGAACTCAAACACATGCTCTGGACAAACATCCAAACAGCGGCCACAACTTATGCAGTTTTGATCCATAACTCGACGATCTCCCTCTTTCAAAGGCTGTCGAAGCACTTCTGGTTCTGGGCAAACGTAAAAGCAATCCATGCATTTCGTGCAATCCTCGCGGCGAACAGCGGTAACGCGCAACAGGCTTTTTCGGCCTATCACGCCATAGGTAGCTCCCAGTGGACATAAGTGCCCACACCACCCATGCTCAACTAAGAGTAAATCCAGTACGAACACCAGTGCGATCAGCACCCAACCTGCGCCTATACCAAACACCAATCCGCGATGCAGTGCAGCCACTGGATCTAACCATGTCCAAAGAATCGCGCCAGACAGCGCACTGCCCAACATCAAAACAGGGATCAGCCAATAGCGAATAGCCGGAGACCAACGATAGCTCGCTTTAATGTTGAACTTTCGGCGCAGCCACGCCGCTAAGTCCGTCACGATGTTCAACGGGCATACCCAAGCACAAAATGCGCGCGGTGCTAAAATCGCGTAGAACACCACGACAATCACTACGCCTAACAACGCATTAAACTCCGGGATATGCCCTGTTGCCAAAGCTTGAAGCACAATTAACGGGTCACTTAAAGGGACCGTGTCGAACAACATACTCGATGAGAGGTTACCGGTTAGAACCCCTAATGTCGGCCCTGCCATAAACAGCGCAATAATGGTGAGCTGACATAGCCGACGTAAAATCAGAAACCGATGCGCGCGCCACCAACCAAGCTTTTCAACCGCTTCTTTGCCAGCATTTTGAGCTAAGTTCTTTGCCATTACTTACCTCCTTTTAGCGATTCAAGCGCACCTTCCGGTACAGGCGTCTCACTTGGGAGGATATTTTCGAGTGGTTTGTCGATCTCTTTCCAACCAAAATTGTAATGGCTGCCCACTTTGCCTTTCGCCAGATCCGTCGGGACGACTTTAATAGCAGCGACATCCAACACGCACGCTTGTTCGCACTTACCGCACCCAGTACACACTTCTGAATTCACTGTAGGGATAAGTTTGGCGTGATAGCCAGTTCGGTCGTTATGAACCATCTCTAATGTGATGGCTTCATCAATCAGCGGGCAAACGCGATAGCAAACGTCGCATCGTAGCCCTTGCCAGTTAAGGCAAGTTTCATGGTCAATAAGAACCGCTGTACCCATTCGAGCATCATCAATATCGGTTAACGTCGGATCCAGCGCCCCACTCGGGCAAGCCACCACACAAGGAATGTCTTCGCACATTTCGCAGGGAATATCGCGCGCAGTAAAGTAAGGAGAACCAGTGGCTACAGGAGAAAGTAATGTCGCGAGTTTCAATGTGTCGTAAGGGCATGCTTGAACGCACAAGCCACATCGAATACAGGCTGATTCGAAATCGCCTTCTGGCAAAGCACCGGGTGGGCGAATAGGCACACCTTTGGTTTCTCGAGCTTGGCTTTGCAGCGATTGTAAGCCCAACACACACGCCGCTGCGCCAACACCTGCCACAGTTCGGACAGTATCACGCAAAAATCGGCGCCGACTTTGCGATGTTTTAGACTGAGAGGATTTCATGCTATTTCCTCAACGAAACTCCTTTATCAAGTTAAGCATAAATAGCGCTAAACGTACCTCTTCCCCATACCTCATAAGAGGTAACTCCACCCTCAATTGATTCAAGTCAACTGATGTACAGTGCCGTCGTCACAGTTTGAATAATTCCATTTATTTCCTCCAACATGAAATTCACCACGATACTCTGCCGTGCACGCCATTTTCAGTACAATAATTCAACACCTTTGCAATCTATTTGCTAAATTCGAAGATAAATGACTACTAAAATTTAGAAAAACATCCCTATAACAACCTAATTTAAAAGGTGTTTATCTCTCAAACATCAAAAAATACTATCCAAAATAAAGAACTGTGGTTAGATTGAAAATTAATACTAAAAAGCGAAGGAGAGAAGCATGGAAATTATCGTACGTCCAACGACCGTTGAAGACGCAGCGGCACTCGTAGAAATCTATTCACAACCAAAAGCACAACGTGAAACCCTGCAACTCCCAAAACCTTCGCTCGCAATGTGGGTAGAACGATTGTCAAATATGCCCGCTGGTGTTTACAGCTACGTCGCTGAAATCGATGGTAAAGTAGTGGGTAACATTGGCTTTCATCACTCGCAGCGCCCAAGAACGGCGCACACGGCCGCGTTTGGTATTGGCGTTCACGATCAGTTTCACGGCCTAGGCGTGGGAAGTAAGTTGATTGAAACCATCACCGAGTTGGCGGATAACTGGTTGAATGTAAGACGCATTCAGTTAGAAGTGAATGCCGACAACGAGGCCGCGATTGGCCTGTACAAAAAGCATGGTTTTGAAATTGAAGGAGAGGCGATTGATGCCTCATTCCGAGATGGCGAGTTCATCAATACCTATTACATGGCACGTATCAGACCAAGTAAAAAATAAAGAAAAGCCTCCTACTAGTTGGAGGCTTTTCTTTTTAAACTTCGACTCACTTTCGTAAGTAAGCCAACGCTCTGCGAGTCAATGCTTCTGTGTAGGGATTGATCTTCCAGTGGTCAGGACTCCAACCTTTCACAAAGCGCTGAAAGTCAGCCCAAGCAACCGCAAACAAAGGACGCCATTCACGCTCGACTTCATCGGGGTCGAGATTCGGCTGATAAACCATTAACGCCTGTTGCAACTGAGCGAAATACGTATCCAAGACCCAAACTTCCATCTCTGCACAACGCTCTGGCTTGACGGCGCTACTCATAAACAGTGCCACATCTTTCATCGCACAGCCATGTCCGACGTATTGAAAGTCGACCGCAGCAACGCTCAATTCATCTTGCGCAAAACAGAAGTTCGCCAATTTGGCATCACCGTGTACAAGCGTCTTGAACTTGGCTTGCGAAAGCGTTTGATCAATCAATTGAGCGGCATTTTTTAGCTCACTGTCTTGCAATGCCTCAAGCTCATCGGGTCTGGTTGCCAAGTGCCAATACGTGCCGCTATGCCACAGCTTATCCGAGCGAACACCGATGTAACGCGCATGAAAATTCGCCAACCAAGTAAGGCAGGCTCGCAGATGTTCTAGCTTTGCATCGGTGATGACTTTTGGAAAGCCCGCCTCGGCGAGGTCTTCCATCACAATTAGCCATTCATTCTCCGATTGGAATGTTTTTAGACCTTGTGGTACTCGGCAGCGAGTGCTCACCTCTCTGGAAAAATGCGTATACCAATTCACTTCCACCTGATAAGAGTGCAGCTTTCTTTGGTGAGATCGGTCAGTATTCCAACCTCTTGGATGCTCTGAAGGCTTAGGGAGTTTTACATGCTTAATGATCACCGAACAAGTTGAATAAGTAACTCGGACTAACTCACCATAGCCTCCCCATAGCGATTGTATGACTTCTACCGATTGATAATTCCCGAGCTTTAGCTCCTGGCCAATGCTTTGGTAACGTTGGTGGTTGTCGTTCATCATCATGCAAGCAGATGTGACCACGCTTGGTTTTTCTCCATATAATGAATGACATATGGACAGACTGGTTTGATTTGATAACCGAGTGCCTCAATTTCTGGCAATACCGCTTCCATCATCACTTTTCCGTACCCTTTACCTCGTAATGCTTCAGGAACTACGGTTGATGTGATGTGCATGACATTATTCTCAAGCTGATAAACCACCTTGGCTTTATAACCTTGTTCTAAATCAACCCAAAATGTGTTGTTTTCAACTTCATGAGTTACTTTATGCATATCTTGCGCTCTAATTTTTGTTACGGATTGATTGAATCAAACTATATCACTGAATAGAATCAACACCATGCGGAAGTGCTCTGTCACTTCACGCCCTTACCTTCTCAAATCAGGTACGACAATAATAATGAGAAATATGAGCCCTATTGCCAGAGACGGCAAACTACCTCTGCAAAGCAAGAAGGCACCCGAACGTCAGGCAAGTACACTAAATAGCACCGATGCAATGGCAATGGTCGAACATG
Organism: Vibrio diabolicus; assembly: GCF_011801455.1. Classification (NCBI taxonomy): domain Bacteria; kingdom Pseudomonadati; phylum Pseudomonadota; class Gammaproteobacteria; order Vibrionales; family Vibrionaceae; genus Vibrio; species Vibrio diabolicus. The sequence continues at coordinate 1,570,557 of NZ_CP042452.1, forward strand.
GCAGTGAAGTAAGTTTAAACGTCACGACACCTGTTGGTACCAAGTTTATTACAACCAGCACATTTGTCGGCTGTCACTCAAATAATACCGCATTGATAGAGGTTCCGAACATCTCCGATGAGGACTTGAAATTCTATTTTCAAGAAGGCTTTTGGATCAATGTAAAAGCGTACTCTCATCGAGGGGAAGGTGCTGTCATTCCATTTCGGGCGCAATTGCAGCACCGACTCGGCGACCCGTATCCAATTTTAGTGCTAAGTCTACCTAACACCATGCAGGTCTTTCAGCTTCGTAAAGAAGTACGTTACGAAGTGAATTTGAGAGCGCGCGTTTGTTTAGAAGCCTATCGAACTGAATGCGAGATAAGAGATTTATCTCGTAGTGGGTGCCGCTTTGTGACATCACCAATGAGCCGACCACTTCAGATTGGTGATCGCGTTTCATTGGACCTAACCATGCCCGGTGAAAGCCACATGCTCGCGCCATTGCGAGGTCGTATTTGTAACTTACAAAAATCGACACACCATGCTCGCTATGGAATGGAGTTTGATGAGGTTGGTAAAACCAACGCTAAAAGTCTCCTGAGTCACCTAAAATTTGATGGGACTAAACTCACACTAAAAAGGTAGCTTTGATAATGAGCACCAAGTAGCGGCCAGTTTTGATACCCGGTAAACAAGAAACCCCTTACTGTAAAGTAAGGGGTTTTGTTTACTAAGAATAAGGCAGTATCTTAGATAACAGTTTCGACTTAGAAGTCGTAACGTAGACCTAGCGCTAGCTCATCTTTTTCATCAGCGCCTTCGTTATCCATTAGATCGAAGTTGTATGATGCGTAGCCACGGAAGTTAGGCTTGAAGTAGTAAGTAACATCAACAGCTAGGTTTTCTACAGTATCAGCATCTTCTAGCTCACCTTTGTTGAACGTAGAAGTAAATACAGTTTGACCCATAGTGTATGATGCAGCTAGTTCGTAGCCTTTGTAATCCGCAGACTCACCTGCAACATCCACGTCTGCGCCTGTGTAGTTACCAGCGAAGTAGAAATCACCTACAGAGTATGCAGCAGCAAGCATGAACTCATCACTATCGTTTTGGTCTGCATAACCAGCACCTAGTTCAATACCAGTATTAGCAAATGCGTAGATACCAGATAGAGAGAAGCCATCTTCCTCGTTGTCTGTAAAACCTTTTGCATCTGTTGTGCGATCAGCAAAGCGGTAGCTAGCACGTACAGCTAGTTGCTCGAATTGGCCTTTGTAAGAAAGCATGTTATCTGTACGGTCAGATACAGGCAGCTTAAGTGCTGCAGTGTTACCGTGGTAAGCCATAATATCGGTAAAGTCAGTAAGAACGAATAATGCACCGTCGTTTTTACCGTAAGTTACTTCACCGTATTTACCGCCTAGGCCTGCGTAAGCGTAACGAGTTTCAAGATCACTGTTGTTATCTACGGCACCTTCTTCTTTTGTTTCGAACTCACCTTCCCAAAAACCAACACCGTATAGGTTTTCATTGATTTCCTGTTTGCCTAGGAAGTTAAGACGGATGCGAGTACGGTCTTTTGCCTTACCATCCATCATAGAAAGACGCGCTTCAGCGCGGCCGCCCATCTCAAGAGAAGTGCCATCTTGGTTGTATAGTTCTGAAGCGACAACTTGAGATCCTGATGCCATTAGCGCCACTGCTACAGCTAAAGTTTTTAATTTCATTGTTATTTTCCATATCATTGTTTTATATGTGTTTTCTCACCAGAAAAACAGGACTTTTCTGTACCAACGAGAAAACTGGCGGCATAGTAGCAGCTGTTATTTTTCACGCAACGCGTTGAATAAACAGCACTTATAGAAGAAAACACCAAGTAAAATGACGATATGAATACCTCTCAACCATCAAGTTATCGGTTGAGGTAAAAAAATCGTTCGCGTCAAAAAAATTTTGACGCAAAAAATGTAAAAATAATCTCACTATATGTGATTTTGCTCGCAAAATATTTTAACTAAATGACTGTTTTAGATAGACTTCCTGATTTTAAATCAGTTTCTCACAAACAAAAAAATCCCCAAGCAATAGCTCAGGGATTTATACATTTTGTTAGGCGAATAGCGAATTAAAGCTTAAAGAAGCTCAATTGCTCTTTCTGCTTCTCTGCGAGTAATGAAAGTTCCGTACTCGCGCTTGCGCTTTGACTAATACCCGCCACATTCTGGTTAACCAGTTCAGACATGTTAACCACGTTGCGGTTGATGTCTTGAGTGACTTGAGACTGCTCTTCGGCTGCGGTTGCCACTTGCGTGTTTGAATCGTTAATGTTGGCTACCGACTCGGTAATACCAACCAATGCCTCATTCGCTTGTTGCGTCAGTTCGTTGTTACGACTGAGCATATCAAGGCTGACTTGCATGCTGTCATTCGCAAGCCCAGACTGCGCTTGAAGTTCTTCAATAATCGTTTGGATCTCTTGAGTCGAGTCTTGCGTGCGTGCCGCGAGCATACGTACTTCATCCGCAACAACCGCAAAACCACGACCAGACTCACCAGCACGCGCTGCTTCAATCGCAGCGTTCAATGCGAGTAAGTTGGTCTGCTCAGAGACACCGCGAATCACTTCAATAACGTCGTTGATCTGAACCGACTGCTCTTTTAAACGCAGTACGACTTGCGCTGCATCGTTCAATGCCTGAGACATCTGTGCGCTTGCTTCTGCGCTCTCTTGGAAGATAGCCAGACCTGATTGCGCAAGACCATCAGCTTCGCGAGCTGTCGAATCCGCAGACGTTGCATTATCGCTCACGTTGTTTGCCGTGCTAGCAAGTTCATTAACAGCCGATGCAACTTGTTCGATCTCAGCGAGCTCTAGCTGAGCATTCGCTTCTGCTTGCGTCATTACTGCGGCAAGCTCAGTCGATGCCGATGCCACCTCTTCACTGATGCGAGTTAGCTGGTCGACCGTGTTGTAAAGCTGTTCTGCTGTTTGGTTAACATCTTTGCTCAGCTTCGCAATTTCGTTATCACCGTCTACATCTGCGCGAACTGACAAGTTGCCCATTGCTAACTGACGCATCACTTCTTGAAGTTTTTGAATAGGCGTAACAATCATGCCTGATAAGATCCACGCCCCCACCAATGAGAACGCAAATACCGCAAGAACTGTCAGCATAGCGTTGTTTTGTACACGCTCATTCTGTTGATGGCTTCTTATGGTTGACTGCTCTGCTTGATCATTCACATGCTTCGACAGAGTATTGATTTGTTGAACCATTTCTCGGCCAACATTACGGTACTCTTTAATGAATGCACGGTACTCACTGTCCGACTTCAAGCCTTGATCGTACTGGTTAAAGAAAGCCACTGAGCGCTCTGAATATCGAACATAGGCTTCGATCGCTTGGCGAACTTTAATCGCATCTTCACGAAACAGATTACGAGCTTCAATCGCACTTAAATCAGCTTCAACCTGCTTTAAGCCTTCTTTCAATTCATTAAGAAAATTTTCACGACGGGAAGCGTCGTAGATAGCGTAAACCGCTGTAATACGAAGTGGATAAATTTCATCGTCAATACGCGCCAAAGTGTCTTTATGGAAAACCAAAGACTCTTGGTTGGAAGCAATAACATCTTGCTCAGCTTGAAGATTGTTTTTAGTAATCCACAAAGCAATAAACAAAACAATCGCGGTAAATAATACCGGAACCAAAATTTGCGTTCGTACTGACAAATTTTTCAGTGATAACTGCATGACTGGACCTCAGTTGTATGCGTGATGCCTATATCCAAACGAACTCAAGCAACTCTCAATACTGAAGCTGCATTTCGGTTATTTGAATATCTATGCTTCCTTGCGACGGGAAAGTTCCCAGACGAATAAACAAGTGGCGAATATTAGAGGTCGATCACACTTTTGTCTAGTACAAAAAGTCCCCATTTTCAATCTGTTATTGACAATATCCCGACAGTAGTGTCGGGATATTGTCGTTATGATAAATTGTGATCACTTATGATGAGATACATTCACATTTAGGGCGGTTTTAGGCTATTTTCTCAACGAATTGAGCTTAGCTTGAGCAAGGCCAAAAATCGTATCTATTGGATAAGAACCTTCATCGGTTGGCTCACCGGCGACTTTCCCCGTGAACAGCTCGATGGCTTCAGTGACATGATCAATCGCCCAAATATTAAATTCACCTTTTTCTACTGCTTTCACGATGTCGGAACGGAGCATCAAGTTGTGAACGTTAGATTGCGGGATAATGACCCCCTGCCCTTCATGACGACCTTTAATCACACACACATCGTAAAAGCCTTCAATTTTTTCGTTCACACCACCAATCGGCTGAGCTTCACCAAACTGATTCATCGAGCCTGTAATCGCAATGTCTTGTCGGTTTGGTTGCTTTGAAAAAGCAGACACCACAGCACATAGCTCTGCCATGCTGGCACTATCACCGTCGACACCACCATAAGATTGCTCAAACGTAATCGTTGTGGTTAATGGTACTCGCGCCGTTTTACCAAACACGGAAGACAAGTAGGCCGATAGAATCATCACGCCTTTAGAGTGAATACTGCCGCCCAAATCCACACTGCGTTCGATATCGATAACATCCCCATCGCCGTAACACGTCGTCGCGGTGATGCGATTCGGCGCGCCAAACATGTAGTCGCTAGTGCTTAATACCGAGAGGGCATTCACTTGACCGATAGCCTTCCCTTCAGTGCGAATCAAGGTTGTACCGTTAACAAACGTTTCCATCACATTGTCGCGTAATCGGCTCACTCGCATTTCTTGGTTCTTGAGCGCCTCTTCCACATGACCGATACGGATCATGTTGGAGTTGGCTTGACGAGCAACGTAGTTTGACTCACGTAATAAATTCGCAATATTGGCAGAGTGGAGTGATAGCTTGGTTTGATCACCAGACAAGCGTGAACTGTATTCGATAATCCGTCCCATGGACTTTCTATCACAGTGCAGCATATTGTTGTCGTTCACGACGCTAGAAATAAAGCGCGCATAGTGCAGTTCCGACTCTGGCGTTCGCTTCATCTCATCTTCAAAATCCGCTGTCACTCGGAACAACTCACTGAACTCTGGATCGTAATGCTGCAGCAATTGATAAGTTCGGTAGTCACCAAACAAAATGATTTTAATGTCGAGCGGGATAGGCTCGGGATCGAGTGATACCGCCCCTGTCAATGTCACTTCTTTTTCTAGGGAGGTAAAGCTCAATTGACGAGCACGCAGTGCGCGCTTCAAACCATCCCAAACGTAAGGCTGTTCAAGCACTTTCTGTGCATCCATTAACAGAACGCCGCCATTCGCCTTATGCAAACTCCCCGCACGAATCAGCGAAAAGTCGGTAAACACGGTTCCCTTGAAAGTGGCTGTCTCAATCGAACCGAAGAGCGAATGGTAATTGGGGTTTTCTTCAACAACGATAGGAAAGTCACTGCTGTTGCGACTTACCAAGACGTTCACTTTATAACGACGTGGCAATTTTTTATCCAACGACGCCGTTGCAATTTCGCCTTGCTCACCACTTTGGTCAAGGAAGATATCTGCGTTTTCAACAATATCTTTTTGCAGCTCAGTTAAGTACGTTTTGATTTCAGAATATTCTGCGTAATCCACTTTGAGCTTTTTAATGAAGTGAGTAATCACATCGAGCGTCACTTCATCATTAAGCTTTTTGATTTTGTCGCTGTAAGTTTCTTCCCACTCTGTGAGTTCACGGACCATCGAACGTAATCGTACTTCGAGTTCATCAATAGCATCACTGAACTGCTCTTGCTCTTTCTTACTTAGTGCATCAAAAGACTCTTCCGTATGAAGCTCGTCACCATTCATGGCGACAAACTGATAATCGCCTTGTGTGGTAAGCGTCAAGCTAATGCCTTTCTCTTTTGCCTCTCGGCTAATGCGGTCCAGCTCGTTTTGTTGCTTCGCCGCCAATTGGTTTTTTAATCGCTCAGCTCGGCTAAAGTACATTTCATTGTCGAACGCTAGGGGTAAAGCATTCAGTAGTTTGCCCATTAAGGCTTCAATATCAACACGTAACTTATTCCCGATACCACAAGGCAGCTTCAACACCTTGGGTGTGCGGGTATCTTCAAAGTTCGCAACGTAACACCAATCAAACAAAGCTGCTGCATCGTGCTGGTGACGATTCAGATAGCGCAGGATCATGGTGCGTTTACCTAGCCCATTCTGACCAATGGCGTAGATGTTATACCCTTTCTCTTTGATGGACATCGCAAACTCGACCGCTTTTTGCGCGCGCTCTTGGCCCACAATCTCATCAATTGGAGGTAACTCCTTGGTCGACTTACATGGCATATTCTCTAGATCTGCTACAGAATATAGCTGCTTAGCTTCCAATCTTAGTATTGCCATATCCACTTCCTTTTTTCTTATTTTCGTCATTTGAGTGTAGAGATTATTTGCTTAATTTTAAGTGATTTACCTTCCACCCTAGTTTGATTGGACATTTTATGAGCACAAAAGTGATATTAATACGCACTTGCAATTGATAATCAATTTCATTTAATATCAAAACAAATCAACTCTTGTGGAGATGGACATGAATATTGAGCAATGCTGGATGCGCTACTTGAAAGCAGAGCAATTGATGGAACAAGGCCACTGGCCCGAGGCACATCGTTTATACGACGATGTACTCAGCAATCTACCCAACCACATTCATTCGGCGCTCGAAAATGCTCACACCAAACCTTGTCAATTTGTCTGTCTCATCACCGGGCTGAGAGATGCGTGCGTTGCACAATCGGAGATTCTCAACAAACTCGGATTACAGCGCGATGCTTTTTCAACACTCAATCAAACGTACGCACTATTCCAATTCTTGCAACTAGAGAATCATGAACTTATTGAGCGTGTGGGTCATTTACTTGGTCAACAAAGTGAAGACTTGTTAGCTCATATGGCGGCATTTTGCTCCGCTCAACGTAATGCTCAATGGATGATTGAGCTAGACCATGTGACGCGCGCACATGAGCAGTTTTTGCATTTGCAAGCGATGAGTTCGGCAAAGTCTTCGCCTTCTCACCTTTATAATTAATCTAAAGCCCAAGCATTGAGGTCTGCCAGACTTAGCGCAGCCCATTGCTTGTGTTTCATTTGCTTTATCAACCACAAGGATCTGTGATGTCTTCTAAAACCATTCTTTCGGTGAATAACCTATCGGTCAGCTTTACGACAAACGATGGGATCGTCGATGCAGTAAAGAATGTTAGCTTCGATTTAAAAGCAGGCGAGACGCTTTCCATCGTTGGCGAGTCTGGGTCTGGCAAGTCAGTATCAACCAATGCACTGATGAAACTATTGCCAGACAACGCTATTTTGCATACGGACTCATCCATCATGTTTGAGGGTAGCTCCATCTTGGATAAAACGGAGCGTGAAATGCAAAGTATTCGCGGTGATCGTATCGGTATGATTTTTCAGGAGCCGATGACCTCATTGAATCCATACATGCGGGTGGGGATCCAAGTCGCTGAGGCCATCATGTGCCACCGTCCAGTGGATAGACGGAAAGCCAAAGCGAGAGTGTTAGAGCTGTTTGAACTGGTTCACATGCCTGAGCCAGAGAAAGCGTACAGCAAATATCCGCACGAGTTTTCTGGCGGTCAGTTACAACGCATCATGATTGCAATGGCACTGATTAACGAACCCGATATTTTGATTGCCGACGAACCAACCACCGCGTTAGATGTCACGGTTCAAGCAGAAGTGCTGCACCTGATTAAAGAAATTCAGGCTCAGATGGGCATGGCGATACTTTTTATTACTCATGATTTAGGCGTTGTAAAACACTTTGCCGACCGTGTCATTGTGATGTGTAAAGGGGAAGTCGTCGAAGAAGGCGAAACGCAAACACTCTTCGAAGACCCAAAACACGAATACACACGTATGCTGATCAACTCTATTCCAAAAGGCAGTAAGGCCCCTATTAGCGAGAGTGCTACACAACTATTAAAAGCTGACGATATACGAGTCAAATTCTTGATAAAGTCGCATTTTATTGCCAGTAAAAATGAGTACTTCGAAGCCGTAAAAGGCATTTCTCTTGAGCTCAAACAAGGGGAAACACTCGGGATTGTTGGGGAATCCGGTTCAGGCAAGTCTACCCTCGGCCGCGCACTGATAGGCCTCCTACCATCCACAGGTAAAATCGAATACAAAGGCCAAGATATGGCGTTGCTGACAAACAAAGAACGTTTTGAGCTGAAAAAAGACGTTCAGATGGTGTTCCAAGACCCTTATGGTTCGCTTTCTCCTCGTATGACTATCGGCGAGATCATCACTGAAGGATTAACTGTCCACCAGCCAATGTTGAGTAAAAAAGAACGTATGCAGAAAGCACGCGACGTGCTTCGAGAGGTTCGCTTAGATCCCGCGTCCATCAACCGTTATCCGCACGAGTTTTCGGGAGGCCAGCGTCAGCGTATTGCTATCGCGCGAGCACTGATCCTTGAACCTTCGTTTATTTTGCTTGATGAGCCGACCTCTGCATTGGACCGCTCGGTTCAACTGACTGTGATTGATCTCCTGAAAGATTTGCAGAAAAAGCATAACATTGGCTACTTGTTTATTAGCCACGATCTATCAGTCGTCAAAGCCCTTTCTGATCGTGTTCTTGTCATGCAAAGAGGCGAGGTCATGGAACAAGGTACAGCCGAAAATATTTTCCAAAACCCTAAAAATGACTACACGAAAAAACTGATAGATGCCTCATTTGATCTTGAAAACAGTGAAAATCAGCACAATGCGGCTTAGGTTCATCACAGTTTCATATTCATAAACTAGGATTAAGAAAAGGTGATGATTTCATCTTGTCTTAAGAATGGCGTAGCTGCCTTTCGGTTTGGCCGCCGAGACTGGTTGGTTCAAGAGTCAGACTTAGTCAACCTGGCTCAAATACTGGTAAACAGTATGAATTGAGTTCCCCCAACCATGAAAAATGCCGCGACAGTGTCGCGGCATTTTTTATTCTCAGAAGCTTCGAGCAACTAAGGCATTAAATCGACTCAATACCCATATTGTATAACGTAAATGCATACACGTCTGTGGTGAGGTCAATTTGCTTACTCAGCGGCATCCCTGCACCATGACCAGCATTGACATCAATGCGTATCAATACTGGATTAGCACCTTGCTGCTTGTCTTGCAACTCCGCAATAAACTTGTACGAATGTGCTGGCACAACTCGGTCGTCGTGATCAGCAGTTGTCACCAATGTCGCAGGATACTGCACGCCTTCTTTTACATTGTGAACAGGAGAGTAGCCAAGCAAGTATTGGAACATCGCTTCGCTTTGTTCAGACGTGCCATAGTCATACTTCCAGCCTTCTCCAGACGTAAACGTGTGGTAACGCAGCATATCAAGCACACCCACGGCTGGCAGCGCCACCTTAAATAACTCAGGACGTTGCGTCATACACGCACCAACCAACAAGCCGCCATTTGAACCACCACGAATCGCTAGGCGCTCGGAGCTAGTGTAGTCGTTTTCAATCAGGTATTCCGCCGCCGCAATAAAGTCATCAAATACGTTTTGCTTTTGCTGCTGAGTGCCTGCGTTGTGCCAAGCTTTACCGTACTCACCGCCGCCTCGCATGTTGGCTACAGCGTAAATACCACCCAATTCCAGCCAGTTGGCCACATTGCCAGAAAACATCGGAGTGAGGCTGATGTTAAAACCGCCGTAACCATACAGCATGGTTGGCGCACTGCCATCAAGCGCGATGCCCTTCTTGTATGAGATGATCATCGGAACTTGCGTGCCATCTTTTGAGGTGTAGAACACCTGTTTTGATTCATACTCACTGCGATCGAATGGCGCTTTTGATTCTTGAAACAGCGTCGATTCACCAGACTCAACATCAAATGAGAAGATCGTCGGTGGCGTCACGTAGTTAGTAAAGGTGTAATACAGCGTTGTTTCTTCTTTTTTACCCGCTAGACCATAAGCCGTGCCCTCTCCCGGCAGTTCAACATCTCGAATCCACTCACCTTGATAGTTAAACTGCTGCACTTTAGAAAGCACATCCACCATATAAGTCGCAAACAGATAACCGCCACCTTTGCTGATTTCTAACGGCTGTTCTTGTTCAGCAATCACATCCATCCATTGCGCTGTTCGGGTGTTGTAGCTGACAACTTTGCCATTCGGCGCATCTAGGTTGGTGTAAAGCAGCAAGGTTTCGTCTTGACTATCAATCAAGTAGGTGTCGCCTTGCGTTGTATCACGAAGCGTCACAATCGCTTGGGACTCAGACTGTAAATCGATATAAAACAGACGATTACCCGATGTGGATTCTGCGCCAGAAATAATGAGGAAGCGATCGTCCGTCGTCGTGGTACCAGACACATAACGATGAACCTGCGTATCCAACTCACCGAAAATCACTTTATCTTCAGACTGAGGTGTACAAAGTTCATGATAATAAAGCTTGTGATGTTCAGTTCGCGCAGATAACTCACTGCCTTGCGGCTTATCATAGCTTGAGTAATAGAAGCCTTTGCTGCCCAGCCAAGAAATCGACGTAAACTTCGCATCCACAATCTCAGGCTCTAACTGTTCTTTGGTTTCCGCATCAATAACAAAGATCTTGCGCCAGTCACTGCCCCCTTCCGAGATGGAATACGCGACCAAACGATAATCTTTCGAGAAGCTGACTTCGCCAAGAGAGGTCGTGCCCTCTTCAGAGAACGTATTTGGGTCAAGGAAGACTTCGGCTTCTCCCTCGCCTTTACGGCGATACAATACGCTTTGGTTTTGCAAACCGTCGTTTTTGTAGAAATAGGTGTAGTCACCACGTACAAATGGCTGGGAATATTTTTCGTAGTTTTGGCTGTTCGCGACCAAGTCACGGATTTGTTGACGGTACGGGACCTGACCAAGAAAATCGAAGGTCACTGAGTTTTGACCCGAAACCCATTGTGCGGTTTCTTCGCTGCGATCATTTTCTAACCAGCGATAAGGGTCGGCAATGTCGTGACCAAAGTAAGTGTCCACGACAGAATCTTTACGTGTTTTTGGGTAATGCATAACGTCCGTGTTACTCCGTTGTTTTTATTAAGTTGTTTATTTTCATATCGTTTTATTGCGGTGATTACCTTAGAGCACCCAATATTGATTTCAACGACATTGTTTTAAATCTATGAAGGAACTAGAAATAATGAGATATCGTTAAGTAACGATCACGAATGTGCTCAATAAGCAGTTTCACTTTATTCGGTGGTTGACGAGTAAACGGGTACACCGCATAGATACCCAACTTTTTACCCACTAGTTCAGGAAAAATATCCACCAGTTGGCCATTGCGAATATCGTGATACACCAAGCATCGCGGGACGTAAGCTATACCATGGCCGCCCAGAGCGGCTTTACGTAATGCGGTCGCGTTATCAGTAGAAAAGCAGCCCGATACTTTGACGATGTAATTACCATCTTCGCCTTTAAACTCCCAGTCTGTTGCACCTGTGGTTTGGTAAGCGTATTGCAGACAATTGTGCGTGGTGAGATCAATCGGCTCGATCGGCTTCCCATTTTTAGCGATATATGAAGGGGACGCGCATACCACCCATTGGGAATCGAGAATATGTCGTGCGATCAAACTGGAATCGGCTAGGTAGCCAGTTCGAATGACTAAATCGTAACCATCAGCCACCAAATCGACAAAGCGGTTATCCAATGACATGTCCACGGTCAGACCCGGATGAAGGTTACAAAATTCCGCAACGGCATCAGCAAGTATCAAATCTCCAGAGATACAAGGCACGGACATTTTTATGTGACCGCTCACATTCTCTCCAAAGCCTGCAACAGCGTCCATAGCCTCCTGAGTGGCCTGCTTCACATTTTTAGCACTGTGGAGTAACACCTTACCTGCTTCGGTTAAGGTCAATTTACGCGTTGTTCGATATAATAGCTGCGCCCCTATCTCTTCCTCCAACCTTGCCATTCTTTTGCTAACTACCGAATTTGTAAGGTTATTTGCTTCTGCAACCTTACTAAAACTGCCCAGTTCGATTACTTGAGAAAATAGGATTAAGTCGTCTGCTCTCATACGATTATGTCACTTTTGGAATTAATTATTTTCATTATTTCCCTATATCAACAAAAAATAAAGGAGTAAATTCACGCCAAATTAACAAAACCATTACAACAAAAAGTCACCTCTACAGCGGATTGACACCGTTCGAGAAGTCAGCGTACGAAGGATGTACAAATGAGTGAAACCCTACTTGCCCTAGTGGCATTTTCGCCAATTGTTGTTGCCGCCATCTTATTGGTTGGTCTCAACTGGCCTGCTAAAAAAGCCATGCCTGTTGCGTTCGGTTTAACCGTCGCTATTGCCCTAATGTTTTGGGATATGTCAGCCAATCGCGTACTGGCTTCTGTATTCCAAGGGCTAGGCATTACTGTCTCTGTTCTATGGATCGTGTTTGGTGCCATCTTCTTGCTCAACACTTTAAAACACACTGGAGCGATCACCACTATCCGTAATGGATTTACCGATATTTCAGCTGACCGCCGTGTGCAAGCCATCATCATTGCTTGGTGTTTTGGCTCATTCATTGAAGGCGCATCAGGGTTTGGTACCCCGGCAGCAATTGCTGCACCACTACTGGTTGCAATCGGCTTCCCTGCGCTAGCCGCTGTCCTAATGGGCATGATGATTCAGTCAACGCCTGTTTCATTCGGTGCGGTGGGTACACCAATCATCGTGGGTGTAAACAAAGGTTTAGACACGCATAACATCAGTGAGTCTTTGGCTGCACAAGGCGCAACATGGGAAATGTACCTGCAAGATATCACCGCGCACGTTGCTGTGATTCACGCTGTTGTAGGTACGATGATCCCTGTATTAATGGCGATGATGTTAACACGTTTCTTCGGCAAGAACAGAAGCTGGAGTGAAGGTCTGGATATTCTACCATTTGCTTTATTCGCAGGCGTCTCTTTCACTGTGCCATACGCGTTAACTGGTGTGTTCTTGGGTGCAGAATTCCCTTCACTAATCGGTGGTTTGGTTGGTCTTTCTATTGTTGTTACCGCAGCGAAAAAAGGCTTCTTAGTACCAAAGACTAAGTGGGATTTCGAAAGCGAAGACAAATGGCCTGCTGAATGGCTGGGCTCGCTAAAAGTCGATCTAAACGACAATCCAGGCAAGCCAATGAGCATCGTAAAAGCTTGGGTTCCATATGTAATGCTGGCGGTAATTCTCGTCGCAAGCCGCGTAAGCCCAGAACTGAAAGGCTTTGTACAAAGCGTAAGTTTGTCGTTCAGCAACATTCTTGGTGAGACTGGCGTTAGCGCTGCAATTCAGCCGTTGTACCTTCCTGGTGGCATTCTGGTGTTTGTCGCACTGCTTGCCGCAATGTTACAAAGCGGCAGCGCAAAGCCATTGCGTGAAGCGTTTGGCGAGTCAAGCAAAACACTGATTGGCGCGGGGTTTGTCTTGGTATTTACCATCCCGATGGTTCGTATCTTTATCAACTCTGGTATTAACGGCGCTGACCTAGCAAGTATGCCGGTCACAACAGCGAACTTTGCCTCTGACCTTGTCGGTTCTGCGTTCCCAGCACTGAGTGCCACTGTTGGTGCGCTGGGTGCTTTCATCGCTGGCTCAAATACGGTTTCAAACATGATGTTCAGCCAGTTCCAATTCGAAGTCGCACAAACACTGTCTATTTCGAGTGTGATTGTAGTGTCGCTTCAAGCCGTTGGTGCTGCCGCAGGTAACATGATTGCGATTCACAACGTTGTTGCCGCATCAGCCACCGTAGGCTTACTTGGCCGTGAAGGCGCAACATTACGTAAGACTATTATCCCTACGTTCTACTACATTGTAATGACGGGCATTATTGGTTTGGTGTTGATTTACGGCCTCCAAATGACGGATGTCTTGATGAAGTAACGCGAAACGCAGGGTTTGTAGCCCTGCCTAATTTGACACAGCTGTCAGCACTACTACCCCGACATGTTGATTTAGCTTGCTACATCAATCCCCCCGGCAGCTGTGTCATCCTTTCCAATTTGTATAACTGATTGAGTTATTTAACAAAATTTTTCAATCAATTATGTAAATGAGTTACCAACATCACCAGTTCAAACGTAAGTGAACCATAGGTAACTATACTCATTTTGATGCCTTCACTGCTTTGCGATGAAGGCTCAACGAAAGAGCAAATTGCTCCACAACTTTGCTTAGAATAACCGCTAGGACACCATTATGATTATCTCAGCTTCTACTGACTACCGCGCTGCCGCGAAAGCCAAGCTTCCCCCGTTTCTATTCCATTATATTGATGGCGGTTCTTACGACGAACGCACGCTGAAGCGTAATACTGACGATTTAGGTGATGTCGCTCTTCGCCAACGCGTCCTACGCGATATGACAGATTTGAGCCTAGAAACCGAGATCTTCGGTGAGAAACTGGCAATGCCAATCGCGCTAGCTCCTGTTGGTCTAACTGGTATGTACGCGCGCCGAGGCGAAGTGCAAGCAGCAAAAGCAGCCGAGAAAAAGGGCATCCCGTTTACTATGTCGACTGTTTCGGTTTGTCCGATTGAAGAAGTCGCACCTGCAATTGAACGTCCAATGTGGTTCCAGCTTTACGTGCTTAAAGACCGTGGCTTTATGAAGAACGTGCTTGAACGTGCAAAAGCTGCGGGCGTAACAACGCTGGTGTTTACCGTTGATATGCCAGTTCCTGGCGCGCGTTACCGTGACATGCACTCAGGCATGAGCGGCCCTAACGCAGCCATGCGTCGTGTATTCCAGGCGATGCGCCACCCAAGCTGGGCACTGGATGTGGGCCTACTTGGTAAGCCGCACGACTTAGGTAACATCTCAACGTATCGTGGCGAACCAACAAAGCTAGAAGATTACATCGGCTGGTTAGGCGCAAACTTCGACCCGTCTATCTCCTGGAAAGATCTTGAGTGGATTCGTGACTTTTGGGATGGCCCTATGGTCATCAAAGGCATCCTCGACGAAGAAGACGCGAAAGATGCGGTACGTTTCGGCGCGGATGGCATTGTGGTATCTAACCATGGTGGTCGTCAGTTAGATGGCGTACTTTCAAGTGCTAAAGCACTACCAAGCATTGCAGATGCGGTAAAAGGCGATCTTAAGATCTTTGTTGACTCAGGTATCCGTACTGGTCTTGATGTGGTTCGTATGCTCGCGCTGGGCGCAGACTGCACACTGCTTGGTCGTTCATTTGTGTACGCATTGGCTGCACAAGGCGGCGCAGGCGTTGAAAACCTACTGGATCTGTACGATAAAGAAATGCGTGTAGCTATGACGCTGACAGGCGCAAAGTCTATCGCGGATCTTTCTCGCGATTCGCTAGTGAAAATCCCATAATCTTTGCAGGCGATTAAAAACAGAAACGAAAAAACGAGCCACAATTGGCTCGTTTTTTATTGCTATTCAACCCGATAATTTGACGAGCAAGCTAGCTTACTTGGTGAACGTACTCAATCACGACTTGGTTGCCGTCGATAAACACGTTACTGATATCACCATCCACCGTCACACGATTTTGTAAATAAACCGTACCAGATGCAGATAGATCACGCTCCGTCAAAGACGGAATCACCTGACCAGGACGTACATGTAGCTGCTCGCATAGCTGTTTTACAAAACCTAGCGTCAGTGGAGAATTACCACGTAACAAGCCAGAAAACTCGTGTAGACTCAAACCAAGGCGCTTCGCCATTTCCATTTGAGTGATGTGCATTTTGGCTTTTTGTGACATCCAGATGTCGTAGAGCGCGTTTCGATCCAGCTCTGTAAATTCCATATCTGCCTCCGCTAATTCAAGAGCCAATACACTCTCACACTTACTTAAGATAAATGTTAGCGATAAGTCAGAGAAGTTATAATTGATCGTTCAAATATCAACGCATATCGGAGATAACGAAGCTCCGCACACGAATGGAACAGCGGCTCATCACCCAGTTTCGACCACTCACTTTTCACCTCACGAAATAGCCTACCTCAGGCGATTTATACATAAGTAAATGATTTAAAGGAAATCACTGGGGTGAAGGAGTAATATCTGCTACCTTTCCTTCCATGGTTCACTAGAAAGAAGTTACATATGTCACAGTGGTTTACCGATTTGCAAAGCTATATTGAAACATCTCATCAAGATTGGAGTGGGAGTGTCCTTTTCATTACACTCGCCAGCTTTATTGCTTGGATAGCTTGGCGACTGATCCGCTCTCGTCTCGCTGTACTAGTAGAGAAAACCCCTTTCCACTGGGATGACATGTTGCTTGATGCGCTAAAAGCGCCAGTCAGTACACTCATTTGGTGTTGGCCAGCAACCGTCTCTATCGGCATCATATTAGAGAGCGAGCTCAACGATAAAATAAACTGGTTAAGCACGCTGAAACTGATTTTGGTGATCAGTATCTTCGTCTGGACCGTTATGCGACTCATCACCAATGTTGAAGAGTACGTCCTAGAACAAAAAAACCGAGATGAAACCACAGTGCAAGCGATAGCTAAAGTCGCGCGCTTGTTCTTTATTACCGTCGGAATTCTCACTGTGATGCAGGCGTTTGGCTTGTCACTGTCAGGATTGCTCACCTTTGGTGGTGTCGGTGGTTTAATCGTTGGTT
The DNA here is from genome assembly GCF_011801455.1 of Vibrio diabolicus. Lineage (NCBI taxonomy): Bacteria > Pseudomonadati > Pseudomonadota > Gammaproteobacteria > Vibrionales > Vibrionaceae > Vibrio > Vibrio diabolicus. The sequence goes on from NZ_CP042452.1 coordinate 1,587,223, forward strand.
TAGCGGCGAAAGATCTGCTGTCGAACTTCTTTGGCGGCCTTATGATCTACTTCGATCGTCCGTTTAAAGTTGGCGACTGGATCCGCTCTCCAGATCGCCAAATTGAAGGTACGGTAGAACGAATTGGCTGGAGAATGACCATCATCCGAACTTTCGATAAGCGTCCTCTTTATGTGCCAAACTCTGTGTTTAGCAACATAGTCGTAGAAAACCCATCTCGCATGCTAAACCGACGCATCTACGAAAAAATTGGACTTCGTTACGACGACGCCGAAAAAATGCCGCAAATCATTACAACGGTGAAAGAGATGCTTAAGAATCACAAAGATATTGATGCACGCCAAACGCTTATCGTCAACTTTGATACGTTCGGTCCATCGTCACTGCATTTCTTCATTTATACCTTCACAAAAACCGTGAATTGGGTGAGATACCATGAGGTTAAACAGGATGTTCTTCTTCAAGTAATTAACATCATTAAAGAATACGAAGCAGATATCGCCTTCCCAACTCAAACACTCAAGCTCGACCCAGTTCAAATGATAAAAGCTGAAGCGCAAGAAGATCACGGCTTCTAATTTCCACCAATACCAATAACAAAGCCCGCTTTATTCAAGCGGGCTTTTTCATTTTTTATTTGCTTGGATTGGTTAGTGCTGCATTAACACCATACGAGCATTCAATGGTTGGATGGGACGATTGTTTTTCCCCATCACTTTCGTAAACGCTTTAATCTGCTCAGGGGAAATGGTTTGTGCTTCTTTCATCACTAACCAACGTACCCCTTCAGAGCATGGTGGTGTCGTTAGTGAGCCATTAAAGCGATAATACGCTTTGTCTTTTGGAAGCAACGCATCCGCTTCAAATGGCAATTTAATCTCTACACCTTGATCTTTACTTGGTATGTTTGCTAGTAACTTCGCTAAATCTGGATTCGCTTTTCCGGATTGAAAAAACACGGCCACAACCGCCAAATGGCCAGTTGTATCAGCATGCACAAAGTGCGCTTCTAAAGGGTATTCTTTGCCATCCACATGGTTTTCTGACGGGGTATGGAAGTGGAACTGCTTTAACGTGAATGCATTGCCATCAATCAACAGTGTGTTGTCACCCTCTAGGCTGGTTTGCAGGGTGTGGCCGTTATTGAGCAATGAGATTGCTTTGCCATGGTAGTCGAACTGCAATTTGTCTAACTTCGCTTCTGCTGCGGAGACAATATTAATTGGGCTTTGGTTTTGACCTTTGGAACATTCAGACGCAAACTCGCCCCAATGCTCAGGCCCGTGACTCCCCTCGTAACCCCAGCTTGCTGCGTAAGCTGTTCCTGTAAATACCAACGCCAAACCTAGTGCTGCCAGTGACTTCTTCATAGTTTTCCTTATTCCTTCAAGTTAAATGTTGTGAAAACAAAACCATACTAATCGCACAGAATTAAGCGGGAATAGAGTGAAAACTATGATTACAAAAGTTTTTTGGAATAGATGCCTCTAGTTATGCAATTGATATGATGCTCAAAATTGAACATCAACGATTATCGAGTCGGTATAAGTGCCAGCTGGTGGGGTGGTTTGGCTTGTTATTATCTCTGCGCGATAATTGAAGTTCTGCGGAGTGATGCCATCGGGAATGGTGTCACCCGTATCCACATCGCTCTGTTCACGACGTTCAGAACCAGTCCCCCCCCACCGCTCCGTCGATGAGGATTTATAGATTTCATACTCCAAATAGTTACCGCCAGATGCCATCCGTCGTTGGCCTCCGGAGGCATTCACACCGTCGTTTAAACCAATGGTAAAAGCACTGTTCTTGGTACAGGTTAATGATATAACCTGACTGACAGGGTCAAAACCTGCCACCAACGGTGATGAACCAAAATTAATATCTGGTGCCGTGATCATACAATCGGGAGTCACTTCCAACTCTACCGTAATCAAGCTTTGTGCATTGCCTGTTTCTCGCCCAAGACATACGCCTCCAACTCCAATTCCTGAGCAATAATTCCAAATCCAAGACACCGTAATTTGGTCTCGATAAGTCCCTGCTGAGAGATTACTACCAGCTCCTGTCCGGGCATAAAGCGGAAATTCAGCTTGAGTGCCAAATAAACCTAGTAAATCGAGCAGCCCAATTTCAAAAAAATTGTAAGTTTGGCCAAAAATGTACTCTTGCGAAAGGCTTGGGTCTCCAAAAATCTGATAGCTAAGTTCCGAACTGATATCCGCCGCATTAAGCAACCGCCCATCGTTAGCGCTGTTAAACGTTGCAGACACATAATCGCCACTCAACAAAGAAACAAGTGTAGAAAAGTCACACGTTATCCCTGCGTGAGGCTGGGCTGAGCTCTGTTGCTGAATAGTTGAAACGGTAAACGAGGAAACGCTTCCAAATTGAATCAAAGGCGTCGGCGCAGTGAGCTCACAAGCCATGTTACCGGACGACATAAAAAGAAGAAAAAACCAAAGATAACGAGAATACCGACTCATAATTGCACCTCTGCTTTTTGCTCTTTCGTGCAGACTTGTTTACCTAATGTCTGTATCTTCTCGCTCCGTGTTTGATAGAGTCCCGTTATAAACACTTTACATGGTGGAAAGCCTTCGGGGTAAAAGATAATGTACTCACCTACATTACGCCCCTCAAAATACGTTACTCCATCCCAACCAATTTGCCCAACCACTCCAGTATCTGATTGACCATAAGTTCCTAACGGCAAGTAGGCTTCATTTTCATCAACAACCTCCATGCTTAACGCAACTTGCAAAGCTATTGGGAACTCGAGCAAATAGCCATACCCAGAATGTATCGACGCGTATTGTTCTGTTGTTGGGAAAAAAGCATTGGCTGGTAATCTAAGCGGATCAATTTCATATTTTGCGGTGTAATATGCCATTGCCCAAGGCACAAGTAAGTAACCGTCATCATCAGTCAATCCAACAACTTGATTCTCATATTTGACGGGCACACCTTCAAAACCGCTAGTACTGACAACAGCGAAACTATCATACACATTATTTGCAGGGAATATTTCACCATCGAGTGACGCAACCGAACCCGACATTTCGGCAAAATAATCGTAATTACCACTCGTCCCATTTAAGCCCGCTCGGAACTCCGCCCAAGAGGCTCGGTAAGTAACATCGGCCTGCTTTCTATTGTCAGGCTTTTCATTAATATCATGCGCTAAGTTGATTCCCCAACCACCTCGAATCGGCGCAAGTCGACTAACACTAGCACGGCCACCAATATGACCATCGCTTTCACGCTTCATGGTTAATCCCGCGCTACCAGAGAAGGCACTCAAAGGTAATGAGAATTGTGCTAGCGTAACGGCCTCTCCACCTATGCTCCGATTAAACGATAATGACATGTTGATATCGAACGGAAGCGAGCGGCTGTAAGTTACATTAAGTATTCTCGATCGAGAGTCGGTTTGCTGAACATCAAAGTATCCCCCTGATAACGAACCCCACTCATTCAGCCGGGCGCCAACATTTATCTGAGAGACATGCCGAGATAAATTCTCTCGCTCGTTAGTGTCATCACTTCTCAAGCTCTCTGGTGTTTGGGAGAGCGTGTAAAATCCCTCGCTCTCAACTTGGGTACGAGCGGCAAAGCTAAACATTCGAGATTGATAACTATAACCAACTGAATAGGAACTCGCTCTCTGCTCATAATTGCTAAACCTTACCGCCCCATCAATCGTTCCCATATTGAATAGGTTGGTAACAAAACCGACTCCCGCAACAATCAAGTCATCTTTCGCTTCGGTTTGTGCCTCCAACGTTAGCCAGTTTGTCATTCCGTGCCTCGCAGCTGCGACAAAAGCACCATCGCCATAGTCATTTGACGCGTTGCCATAGTTTCGGCGTAAAGTACCAAAACTGGCGTTGTAAGAGGTATAGTTAGCCTTTAGCAAGTTAGCTGAAAGGAAAAATGGACTGGTCATTGCAGTCCGCCTTCCCTGGGCATCCGTTGCAATCACTGTCGCTTCACCAGCTCCCGATACCATTGGAATATCATTAATAACAAACGGTCCCGGCCCCACAAACATTGAATCGGTTTTTAATCCGTTTACAAATAAATCTAACGTCGTGGGAGCAGTTACTTCGCCATAAAATGCAGGTAAAGGGGCGGTAACCACATCTGGACGCATAGAGAAGTCATGTGACAGTTGAATACCAGCCATTCGAACTGGTTGACTCCACGCAAGGGGCCTCACAATGTAATCCCCTACTTCAAAGCGTAATCGACGACTTTGATCAACATATTCGTACCGCGTGTCGAAGCGTGTATATTTATTACTTTGTTGCGCTTGAACGTCTCGATGAAGGTTAGATTTAAATATTCCCGTCGTAGAAAGTACGCCGAATTCAGAAAAGGCTCTCAATTCGTGGTTAATAGATACTTCTTTTTGACTACTTTCGTGATCATAAACACCAAACATACTGTAATTAAATAACCCACCAGTTCCGAATTTAGCGGGGGAAAAACGCCTCCTGTTCTGCGCAGAAAAGCGTTGCATCGGCAACCAATTCGGAGGCACTGTGATTGATAATTGCAGTGACGATTGCAAATAATCGACCTCTACACCCGATATTAATGTTATGTCTAACTTCTCTTGCGTCCCAGGTAATATATCCGCGACCACGCCAGCAGACAGTAAATCGTCTCTATACACGAAGTAACGCTCGCCTTTACGTTCAACATCCGCGATTAAACCAGTCGGTCGTTGATTAATTACTAGTTCTAACGACAAATGAATATTTTCAAAGTTCTCATAAGAAAAGTTTTCAGGACTAGGTAACTGCGATAAATGGGTCACTACGTTGTCGCACCAACCCACGCCAGGCGTCATACTGGTAAATAAACAAGATAGATATAAAATCTTATTCATTTTGTTCGAGTGGAATAACGTAACGCTTACCTTCAATATCCGCCTTTACTTTTATATTTTTCATATTGGAGTAAGAAATAGGCCACGTTTTATATTGCTCAGGTAATATATACCCTGCTAACCCTTTCGAAACGATAAAAGGCGATTGGTTTGGCGCGGTCACTGCTAGGTTGACTAATCTGACATAGTGATTACTGGTGTTTTCTATATGAATAAGGTTCTTATCTTTACTCTTTATAATCTTTGCCTGTAGTCCGCTCCAAACTTCATTTGTTCCTTGGGATTGTCTTTTCATCCCTTTACCGTACATAAACAATGGTATGGAATATCTCATTCTCACTTTTACTGCCAGATCATTTTCTTTATTTTCATCTTGAGGCCCTTTAGCTGGCGGGAGTTCATCGATGATAATACGATATGCGTACTCTTTATTCGAAAGCGCTCCATCTTGATTTAATATACGAATAAGTTGCTTGGCACCAGGTGCAATTTTCACAAAAGGAGGCGTAGCTATCAGTTGTCGTTGCTGCGCATATGTATCCTGCCCATCCTTCTGCCCCCACTGAAAAATACGAACCTGCAAATAAAAATCTTCAGTGCCTTGATTAACCATCCAAATTGATGTCGCATTCGATTCAGAAGATATTTTAGGGTAAATAGGCCAAATAAGGAGAGAATTAGCATAGGCCTGTGAAGTTAACGTTAATAAGAAAATAATGACGAAAACCAGTCTTTTTATTATTAAATCCATTTAATTTCTCCGAAGGTTATCATTTCTTCGAAACAGCGCTTACCACTCAAGCGTTAAGGTAAGAGTATCTGTATAAATACCAGCGATTTCATTTCCATTTAATATCGCCTTTGCCCAAATTGGCACCTGAATGTTGTCAGGGTCTTCATTAGTTCCAACAGAATAGGGGGTATCAATGTCTAATACTTGAGAGTGTTCTGCATCTTCAAATAATAAATAATCCACCGTACTCGACTTTTCTGTGTGCTTCAGCTTGCGCACCCCTAGCGAAGCGTTCAAACCACCGTCAATCTTAATATTCATGGCTATGCCTGGAGTACAACTTAACGTAAGCCCACCGTTGTAGGTGATGCTGCCTTCGACTTCCGCAGCATAAATAGCTGAATGTTCACCAAAGTTTAACTCTCCTATTGTTCCAATTTGAGTGTTACTCTCTTCTGTCAGCGAACCATTGATCAGACACCCCGTATCAATGGTCGCTGACACTTGGAAAGTTTCACTCTGCGCTGCAAAAATAGGATAGGGAAAAGTAGCACACGCGGTGAATAAAAATACTTTGAGTAATATAGAGTTCACTTACCAACTCAGAGTTACGTTTAGTGTATCAACATAATTTCCTGCGACGCTGCTGGTACCGTATGCCGTGGCGTACAAATTAATGGTCTCTGAATCAACACCATTAAATGTAGAGAGTGCTATAGGGTTACTCGAGGTAAACTGGGTAGAACGATCTGAATCAGTGAAGAGAGTGTAATCCACAAACTCGGATCCGTTGGTCATTGCGTGATTACCTGTCGTCGAACTGGGATCGTTGGCACCACTGACTAAAGAGAAAGTAGGCGTGACTCCATTGCTGCAAAGTATTTCGATCCCCGTACCACCTTCCCCAGTCAAGACTGCTTCTTGCTCAGTAAAAATGGCCGGAACGTCACCAAAATTTAATGAGCCAAAACCAATATTACTGGAACCGTTCACCGCATTGTTGCCATTAATGACACAGCCTTCCACTAAATTGATCGAAACGTCTATCGTACCGCTAATTGTCTCTGCCCTCGTTTGTAAGCTCAACACTGTAAATAACAAGGGAATAATCAAACAAAAAATTTTCATATGAAGCTCCATTTCTATCTCTGTGAACTCTATACAGATGATTGTATTATTAGTTATAGCTCAACAAATAAAACAAAGTGCATATCGAGATTAAAAAGATAAAAAGAAGTCAGTTCATTGTAGTTGTCAAAAGAAAAGCAGAGCTTTACACCGAGATATTCTTTTAGGTTGGAATATAAAACCACCAATTAACCATATTAAATAAAAGGTCTTTAGTGTATTCTGCATACGTTGAAACACGAAGAAGGCAGTTTTTTCTGAATTAGACAGCTTTTAGAAACGAAAAGAGATAGGGTGTGAGCTAAATAATAAAAAATCTAAGCGTTTAAAAAACGAAAAAAAACGCCCCTTTCGGAGCGCTTTCTTATTTGAGCAGATTATTCCCAATCAAGGATAACTTTGCCAGACATGCCTGAACGCATGACATCGAAGCCTTCTTGGAAGTCATCAATCTTGTAGTGGTGCGTAATAATTGGTGATAGATCCAAACCAGATTGAATCAGTGAAGCCATCTTGTACCATGTTTCGAACATTTCACGACCATAGATGCCTTTGATAACTAGGCCTTTGAAGATCACTTGGTTCCAATCAATGCCCATATCTGATGGTGGAATACCGAGTAATGCAATACGACCACCGTGGTTCATTGTGGTTAGCATTGAGTTGAATGCCGCTGGGTTACCAGACATTTCTAGGCCTACGTCAAAGCCTTCTGTCATGCCTAGTTCAGCCATTACATCTTCAAGCTTCTCTTCAGCAACATTTACTGCGCGTGTTACACCCATTTTACGAGCTAGCTCTAAACGGTACTCGTTTACGTCTGTGATAACCACATGACGAGCGCCGACGTGTTTCGCAACTGCGGCGGCCATGATGCCGATTGGGCCAGCACCAGTGATGAGCACGTCTTCACCGACTAGATCGAAAGAAAGCGCAGTGTGTACCGCGTTACCGAACGGGTCGAAGATCGATGCTAGATCGTCAGAAATCTCGTCAGGGATCTTAAACGCGTTAAATGCAGGAATCACTAGGTATTCTGCAAATGCGCCTTCACGGTTTACACCCACACCGATCGTGTTGCGACACAAGTGAGTACGACCGCCACGACAGTTACGGCAGTGACCACAAGTGATGTGACCTTCACCAGATACGCGGTCACCAATGTCAAAGCCACGAACTTCCTGACCAATCGCAACCACTTCACCCACGTATTCGTGACCGACAACCATAGGCACTGGAATTGTCTTTTGTGACCATTCGTCCCAGTTGTAGATGTGTACGTCCGTACCACAGATAGCGGTTTTCTTAATTTTGATCAGAATATCGTTATGGCCAACTTCAGGTTTATCAACCTCAGTCATCCAGATGCCTTCTTCAGGCTTTAGCTTTGATAATGCTTTAATTTTCATAATGTAACCTTCATTAAAGGCCCTATTATCTAGGACCTAGAGTCTTAAATAAGACCCATGTCCTTACCAACTTCGATGAACGCATCAATTGCACGATCTAGCTGCTCACGAGAATGCGCTGCTGACATTTGAGTACGGATACGCGCTTGGCCCTTTGGTACCACAGGGAATGAGAAGCCGATTACGTAGATGCCTTTCTCTAGTGCTCGCTCAGCAAATTCTGCTGCCACTTTCGCATCACCTAGCATGATTGGAATGATCGCATGGTCAGCGCCGCCCATTGTGAAACCAGCAGCTTCCATACGTGCGCGGAAGTGTGCTGCGTTTTCCCATAGACGGTCACGTAGGTCACCGCTCTCTTCTAGTAGATCTAGAACTCGGATAGAAGCGCTTACGATTGCTGGTGCAACAGAGTTAGAGAATAGGTATGGACGAGAACGCTGACGTAACCAGTCGATCACTTCCGCTTTACCAGACGTGTAACCGCCTGAAGCGCCACCCATTGCTTTACCTAGCGTACCTGTAATGATGTCGATACGGTCAACCACGTTATGGTATTCGTGCGTACCTGCACCCGTTTTACCCATGAAGCCAACCGCGTGAGAGTCATCAACCATGGTCAGTGCGCCGTATTTTTCAGCTAGATCACAAATAGCCGGAAGGTTCGCCACTACACCATCCATTGAGAACACACCGTCAGTAACGATAAGAATGTGGCGTGCGCCTGCTTCTTTCGCAGCAATCAGTTGTTGCTCTAGCTCTTCCATGTTGTTGTTTGAGTAACGGAAGCGCATTGCTTTACATAGACGAACACCGTCGATGATTGACGCGTGGTTTAGTGCGTCTGAAATAATTGCGTCTTCTTTACCGAGAATGGTTTCAAACAGACCTGCGTTTGCATCGAAGCAAGAGGTGTAAAGAATCGTATCTTCTTTACCTAGGAACTTAGACAACTTCTGCTCAAGCTCTTTGTGGATGTCTTGAGTACCACAGATGAAACGTACTGAAGCCATACCAAAGCCGTGCTCGTCCATACCCGCTTTACCCGCTTCAATTAGCGCAGGATGGTTAGCAAGACCAAGGTAGTTGTTTGCACAGAAGTTTAATACTTCTTCACCGGTAGAGATTTTAACAGCCGCTTGCTGCTGAGACGTGATTACGCGCTCTGATTTGTAAAGACCTTCAGCCTTCACTTCTTCAATTTGCTGCTGAATCTGTTGGTAGAATGCAGAAGACATTTGAAATTCCTTCCTGGTTATTTTGGCGAGTATTTACTCGTTTAGAATTAGGTTGAGCCTTTATGTGACGGGCATCACGGGCTATCACTCATCAATTAATTGTAGTGTAATTCAAGGAAGGAAGAAGGATTATCCCTTAAGGTGGAAAAGCATTAATGAATCCAAGGCACAAATTCAATTAATGCTTTCCTATAATATTGTAATAAAAGGAGTTATAGCCCAGTTGGTTGTTTAAGTAGTGCTTCAAAGTCCTTAGCTGGTAACGGGCGGCTATAGTGGAAACCTTGCCCGAACTCACAGTTTAAGTCTTTTAGATAATCGACATGACGCTGTTCTTCAATGCCTTCAGCAACAATCTTAAGGTTCAGCGCTTTCGCCATTGCAATGATCACGTTGACGAGCTCACGATCGGAGTCGTTCTCGAACATATTTTGCATAAAGCTGCGATCAATCTTAAGGCGATCGAACGGGAATTTCTGTAAGTAACTCAACGCAGAATAGCCAGTACCAAAGTCATCGATGGTAAGCTTAGTGCCTAACGCTCTTAAGTTATTGAGCATGTCTAATAGCTCTGAGTCGTGGTTAAAGAGAAGGCTCTCTGTCACCTCAATATCGAACTTATCTGATGGAAGACCAGACTCCTCAAGGCTCTTCTTAATAAACGCAAGTAAGCGATCACAATACCTAAATTGAACACTGGAGAAATTCACAGAAACAAACAGCGGCGTCAGATTTTGCCATTGCGCCGCTTGGCGGCACGCTTGCTGGATAGCGAATTCACCAATTTGATGAATCAAGCCATTTTTCTCAGCAATAGAGATAAACTCTTCAGGATTTACGAATCCGTACTTCTCATCATTCCAACGCATTAACGCTTCTGCGCCAACAATTTTACCACTGCTTAGCTCAATAATAGGTTGATAATACAACTCTAGTAATTGACTAGAGATGGCATTTCTTAGTCGATTTTCCAAATCCAAATAGCGTTGCAAGTCTTGGTTCATATTGTGGTTATAAAAGCAGAAGGCATCGCGTCCATCTTGCTTCACGCGATACATCGCCATGTCAGCACAGGCGAGGAGCTGCTCGGCATTATCTCCATCATCCGGAAATACGGACATTCCGACGCTGCTACTCAAGAAGAATTCATGATTGTTCCATACAAATGGATCGTTAAACGCCGAAAGCACGCTTGAAGCAACGCGCTTCGCGGTGTCATTATCAGGCAAGTCAGGAATCACTAATAAAAACTCATCCCCACCAATTCTCGCCAGTAAGTCTGTTTTTCTCGCAACTTGATGAAGTCGTTGAGCACTAAGTTTAAGGATCTCGTCCCCAACAAAGTGACCCATTGAATCGTTAATCTGCTTAAAGTGGTCTAAATCAATAAACATGACCAATACTTTTGAACCACTACGTGACGCTCTAATCAACTCCAAAGCCAGTCTCTCAGAACCGTAGCTGCGATTAGGCAAGTTAGTCAACGTATCGTATTTAGCTTGGAAGGCGAGTTCTTTTTCAGACGCTTTTCGGCGTTCAATTTCGTTAGTTAGTTTTCGGTTCTGTTGAGAAAGAATGTCTTTTCGCTTTTTCTCTTCTTCAAGTTTAATTTTCAATTCAATTCTATTATTATTTGTGATGAACGCATAACACAGCGCAATAACAACCATAACAGCAAGAATACTCAAACCGAGAATGAAGATCCGTGATGTGAAAATATCTCGCTCACTCAAAGGCTCAAACCAAGCCATAAGTTTGAAGTGATGTTTTTCAACAGGCACTTCAAAATATATTTTTCCATCAACGGCTTCAGATATTAAATAATTCTCATCTTTATTATGAGAAGACGTTTTATTTATTGTATCCCATACGACCATCTCAACGTCTTTTATTTTGAGCACCAGCCGGCTATAACTGTCTTCGTGCTCTTGATTAGTGAGCTGATCAATAACAATGTTTTTATTGAGATCTGCAATTAGAAAGGCAACTGGCTTTCCAGAGAACTTGACTTGCTTAATGACTTGAATACGCACGTCGTCGTTATATCGAGTTGCACAAACCTCTTCGGGATGCCCATGTTGAGTCATTAAGGTTTGGATATCCATCTTCTGCTCTATGTTGTCTTCAGAGCCCGTCGTGACAATCGTTGTGCCATCACTGCCTACCAGTGTGAGCTTTTTATAGATTTGGCTGCTATTAATTAACTTACCATCTATCTTTTCATCGAAACGACGCTTCAAGTTAATTAAACTCGCTCCTAATCCGTACTCCATTGACATGCCAGAGGCTAAATTAGCAAAGAATGTTTGTACTGTTTTATCTGTAGATAAGTTATCAACATCTTCACTAGCAATGGTAAATAAATTATCGAGTGTGCTTGCGTAACTTTTTACTTTTAAACCAAGTTCCCTATGTTGGGATTCTTTTAATTTATTTTGCCCCAAACTTGTCACAACAATAAGCATAGCTAAATAAATAGAGACTAATATTGCGCTTATTGCAATAAATTTTTTACTGGATATTTTTTTAACGGCCTTTTTCATCGGGTTTTCTTACTATCTTCTATGAAGTAATCGTTATAAAAGTAGTAAATAGATGGATAGTATTTTTTTACTAATTTTTCGTAGGTTCCATCTTTCTTTATTGAATCTAAATAACGATCAAATGCTTTGCGTAATTCCGGCGAGTTTTTACGGAATGCAACAGCCATTTTCTGATTTTCGGATACTGGACCAATGACTTTTATTTCACCTGGCCATTTTTCTAATGCAATTAACGTATCGGCGACGTCTAGTAATGTGCTTTCCGCATCATTTTTCATTATCGCTGGCACCATCTCATTAAGAAGACGAGCCCCATCAGGCAGTATGACTTTTGCGCCCGTGTCATATAAGTCATAAAGGTTAGGGTCCAAGCAAGAGTGCTCCAACGCTAACACTTCGCGACCATGAATAAGCTGCTTGACGGTTTTTACATCTTCATCAACCGAACCACTGGGTTTAATCGGACTCAGCGTGGAATCTGTTCTGGAAACTAACCAAACGCCCGACGGGAAGTAATCTTGTGAAAAGTCTAAAACTTCAGAACGCCAGTCAAGAATGGTAACGCCATTTGCGATCAAGTCCCCCTCGATTGGAACACTTTCTCCCACGACGGCTTGCTTATTATGGTATTGAACATCTTGGCCCGTCAGCTTACCGACCATATCGCTCCACTGAGCTGGAACATATTGGTACTTAACGCCCAACGACTTGGCAAAGCCTTTGACTATCTCTACATCTAAGCCAGTCAAGGTTTCCACTTCACCTTGTTCAATATAAGAAACGAAGTTAGCGTACGGCACACCAATATGGCGCAACACTCCGCGATCACGGATCTGTTGTAAGTCGTCTGACCAAGCGGAAGAGGACATAACAGAGGCCGCCATAAGCGCCATCGCCGCTAAAGTTCTTTTGAATGTTTTGACTGACATAATAATATCCTTACCTTTCACAAAGCGCCCAATCATGGGCGCTTGAGTGATAAACAACGATGTTAGAACGACGAGTAATACAAATTCGTCATCGCCACCACGAGCCCTTCAACATCCTGCTCGTCATGGAACAAGTGCGTGGAGATACGGAGTGCGTAAGTATCAAAGTCATCATCTTTATGCAGCTTAAAGCTGGTTGTTCGAATGATATAGCCATATTCTTCACGCAGACGATCTCTGAATTCAGTCAATATGTCTTCATTCGTCACATCAGAGAATGGGTTAACTGTGGTTAAGCCACTCGTTAAACCTTCCACGTTTGGCGAGTACATTTGGGCTTGTGGCAAGTACTCTTGTAGTAAGGTTTTACACAAACTACCAAGACTTAGAACACGTTCCTCAATGCGGTCACGACCAATCTCATCCCACATTTTGCAGCTATCAACTAACGCTTGTTTCGCAGGATAGTTGTCGTTCCCGATGTACTGCATCTGTAACTGCTTGCCTAAGTAATCCGCATGAGAAAGTGAAGAGTTGATCAACCACAACGGGTTTTCACGATCACTCCAATACTCATTCAAGCGATTGGCGTTATCACGTACGTACAAAATACCGGTTGCGCCAGGACCACACTGCCATTTGTGACCAGAACCTGCATAGAAATCACAGTCCATATCATGGAAATCGAGGTCAAACATACCGACAGTATGCGCTCCATCTACAAGCGTAGGCACACCATATTCTTTCGCTAAAGCACAAATGGCTTTGGCTGGTAACGCCGTTCCCGTTTTATAGGTGATATGAGAGAACATGATGAGGCGAACGTTTTGATGCGCATCAAGCGCGTCGCGGAAAGCTTGGATGTAATCTTGTTCAGAAACGTCTTCAGTACCGGTAAATACTGGTAGTTGAATTTCAACAACATCGACGCCAAAACGATGTTTTGCGACGTTCATCGGTGATGTTGCAGCCATATGCTCATGGTGCGTCGTTAGAATCACATCGCCTGGTTCAAAGTGTAAGCCGTTAATGATCGAACATAGACCATCAGTAGTATTGCGGCTGAGAATGATTTCTTCTGGGTTAGCACCAAAGCCAGGCGCTACTTCTTGAACCATCTCAGAGACATAAGGCCAAGAGCCAAATTTGCCCTTCATATCCCAAGGATACTTAGCCACCAACTTGTTGTTATGCTCGTAATCTTGAAGAACTTGTCTTGGCATAGAACCCGTTGTGCCAATGTTCATGTAAGTCGTACGTTTATCCAAAACGAACTGTCGTTGCACTTTACGCCAAAAGCGCTTATCGTGTTTTCTACCTAGCCCGCGGCTGCTCCAATCAATTTTCTGTTCTCGTGCTTGAACTGCGCCCGAGAAAGCGGAAGCACTCACACCAGCAACAACAGCTCCTGTTGCGCCTTTCAGAAAATTACGGCGGCTGCTATTAGTCTGAATAGATTCCTTGTCTTTCATCTTTTTCAATCCTTGTCGGAAATTAGCCATATTATTAATTTTAAGTGCGTAACTATCTGTTACTAAAACATTATTACCCATTAAAACCAGAGTTTAATTTTTTCCTCTGCCATTAAGTGACTTTAGTTCCAATTTTTTATCTTATTTGATGATATAAGCAACAGTTTGACCACAAACCTATAAACAACCATATTCACATTAAAATATTCATTAAATTGATTATTTTTTATAGAAGACAATTCCGACAACTTCTTTATAAAACAATTATGAGCTTTGTTATAAAGTCATTAAAAATTTAACTTTGCGTTAATTTAAAAATATTCAGGCTATTTTTTGATTGACGTCTATTCTTTTTATATCTGAACAAACTCAATATGTTAAGTCTTAATAATGGAGAGCTGGTTTCGCAGATAGATACCAGTTTAAGACCATAGAGTGAGACACATCACTCTCTGACATAAACCCACCGCTCAACAGACATAAGGAAGAGAAGTTTTCACTAATATGTGCTTGAGCGTACAACCAAAAAGAAGGAAGTCCCATGTTAAAAGGATTGCTATGCATTTCAGTTGCTGCCACTCTCGTAGCCGCACCTAACGTACTTGCGCAGACTGTCGCGATGAACGATCTCAACAGCAAGAAGAGCGCTGGCACCATTGAGATTTCACAAAGTGACTATGGCGTGGTATTTATGCCTCAGTTATCAGGTTTGTCATCAGGGGTGCACGGTTTCCATGTTCACACTAATCCATCGTGCGATAGCGCGGAGAAGAATGGCAAAACCGTCCTTGGCGGTGCAGCAGGTGGTCACTATGACCCCAGCAACACAGGGAAACATGGCTACCCTTGGACCGATGACAATCATTTAGGCGACCTGCCTCCACTCTACGTGGACATGGATGGTAATGCTAATCAGCCCGTTGTCGCGCCTCGCCTAAAATTATCAGATTTAAAAGGCCGAGCATTAATGATTCATGCTGGTGGTGACAATCATTCCGACCATCCTGCTAAATTAGGCGGCGGCGGTGCGCGCGTTGTATGTGGCGTTATTAAGTAGTCATTCGATAAGCCAAATTCGCGCTTCTCCTCAGGCAGCGAGAAGTGCGAATTTTTGTTGATACTCAGTGTCCGTCTCACACGTCTCTAAGTAGCTGTGGTGCAACATTAAAATTGACTGCACTATCTTTGTACCAATTCCTAATGCGCCACCGACGGCATCTTTATCAATTCGGTTGACAAAAGTGAACAGGATTCGCGACTTATCCTCACTCAAATGCGCTTGGCAATGCACTTCCGAGCCGATTGGGCTGTGGCGCAACGCATTTTCAAGCAGGTTCAATACCAACCGCTCTAAGAGTCCTTTATCACCCACAGTTTGAATCTCGCTATCGATATCCACTTTCAACACCACTTCTTTACGAGAAAACTGGCTCTGCATCGTCTCGGCACATTCTGCCATCAACGCGCCAAGATCTATGGGGCGGTATTCGTAGTTTGGCATTGGTTCCTCTTTACGCGCGGCGTCTAATAAAGCATGCAATTGAGTTGAGAGCTTCTCACAATTTCGGAAAGCGACCTCAATCAAAGGATCGGATTCCGGATGTTGCAAACGCCACGTTTCTAGATAGCCAAGCACGCTCGATAACGGCGTTTTTAAATCATGACTGAGCTGCAACAAGCTCTGACGACGATGAGAAGACTGATACTCCAACTGTAAAAACTGCTGCTGAATGTGCTTCGCCATCATCTGATAAGAGTGCGCAATCGGCACGAGTTCCGGCACTTGGTGAGTAAAGTCAGGTTGCAGGTGAAAATCATGTTCGGCTTGCTGTTGAAGTTGCTTGGTCACGCGCTCAATCGGGTTCAATAGGCTACGTTTCACCAGCACATAAGCCCCTAGAGCAAAGCCTAAAATGGACACTAAGACCAATCCTGCCAGCGCGATGTAAGGGGTATCGACTTGCGCATTAGCAATGGCGTCATGTCGGGTACTGCCAATCACCACATAGAGATAACCGACCGTAGAGCCTAATTCCTCTATCGCCGCAACAGAAAACACTTTGTGTTCACCGCGATTACGAGGATCTTCGCCTAAGATGGGAAGCGGTTCGTTGTTTAAGAATTGCTGAATGGGGTTCAGATCCACCGAGTCCATAAGCTTTGCCCCATCTGGCGCAGCATGGGTGGTGATATTGCCTTGGCTATCGAGGAAATAGATTTCAAAATCAGGGCCGATCAGCATAAGGGTATGAAAGATCGACTTGAGCGCTTTAGGGTTGTAATCCGTACCAATCATCAGCGGATTATCATCGCGCATGTGGCTGGCTAGCTCTTTGTGCAGGCTTTGCTTAGTGCGTAACTCAATGGTTTCTTTTTGCCAATTGTAAGTCAGTGCAATCACCACCGCCGCGAGGCAGAACCACAAGCTGGTAAATACCACTAAGCGAGATTTGAAGCTCATCCTATCGCCTCCTTAAACAGCGGTGTTTTTGAAACACCCGTGATGATTGAAAAATGACGGTGAAAACAACTGCCGACTTACTGTCTTGGCTTGATGTTTTGACTTGCTTTTTTGCATTAGTGTCTTGGTTGAAACTTATACCCAACGCCCCACACGGTTTGGATGAAGTGATGATCTGAATCAGACAAAGACAATTTGCTGCGTAAACGGTTAATGGTGCTACACACCGTGTGGTGATAACCAGAGTGACTGGTGTTCCATACGTGATCGAGCAATTCATCTTTACTGTAGACTCTGCCCGGACGAGTCGCGAGAAACTGCAGCAAAGTAAACTCTGTCGCGGTAAGAGTGACATCCTTGTCGTTTAGGGATACTTGGTGCAACTCCGGAATGATTCTTAGCGGACCAAAATCCATCGCTTCGTCGAGGACTTCATTTGCTACTTTGGCCTCTGCGGTTTGACTGACTCGGCGCAGCACGTTTCGCACTCGTGCTTGGAATTCTAATACGCTAAATGGCTTAGTGATGTAGTCATCAACGCCCGCTTCTAAACCGTCAACCTTGTCCATTTCACCGTCTCTGGCTGTCAGCATGAGCACTGGATTCCAATCTTGTTGCTGACGCAAATAATGGCAGATGTCTAGGCCATCGCCGTCTGGTAAACCTCGGTCAAGGATCAATAAATCAAAGGGTTGTTGTTGGTATTGCGTTTTAGCATCGGCGACATTTGTGGCTCGCGACACTTGGTGTCCTTGAAACTTGAGATGCATCTGAACCAGTTCTGCCAAATCATCGTCATCTTCCACCAACAAGATGTTCGCGACTAAATTGATTGCCTGTTGTTCCATGGTCCTTTCCTTGCCTTCGAGTATCCTCACTTTGCAGATGACCGGAACAAATTAGAAATTCTTTCAAAAAAGGTTCCGATGACGCCATGAGGGATAAAGCGCTCGGCTACAAGCGCTTTGGAAAGGAGACGTCATCGGAGCCTGTGTTACTCGACTCGAGTGATGGTGACTTTCGCACCTGGATTCAAGAAACGATGGTTCGCAGAAAGTGCTGAGTTTGCTAATCCATCATCGTGGCTAACAACACCGGCATGGAATGCAACAACGTCACTGCTGTCATTACGAGCGGCATTGAAGCCCTCACCGCCACCTGCTGGGCCCGGAATGGTTGCGGCAAGTTCATCGTTCAGTTCCGTGCCAGAATCCCAAACGTTCATGCTCATTTCATAGCTTTCACCCACTGCGAGCGATTTGAGCGATAGCCCCGTTTCGCCAACAAAGGCATCGTTGGTATTCACGAACATAGACGCCACAGACAAGTAACCGTAACGACTTGGGTCAACCGTGATGGTGACTTCGTCCGATGCACCCGGCAACACCAATCCATTGCCCGAAATACCTTGGTAAACACTGTCATTGCTGTTCATCAACTCAATCAGCTCAGCGTTACTACCGCCTTCGGCAAGGTGCTCAAGTTCAACAGATGCGGCTTGTCCAATTTCAAACAGTTGGTAGTCACCGTTATGAGTGAGCACTGCGAGCGGAGACATAGGTTGGTTCGCGGTTAGATTAGCGACGTTGACGGTGTAGCGATACGACTTAACTACATCGTTATCATCATCGCTTGGACAACCGGCGAGCAAGCCGACTGAAGCTGCTACTAGTAAGATTCTGACTTTCATACATCCCCCTTACTTCACAACGATTGTGATGGTTGCGACTGGGTTTAACCAACGATGGCTGCTGCTGTCTAGGTCACTGATGCCGCCAGTTGGGTCGCTATCACCAAGGTTACCCGGATGCACGTGGACTTTATCGTTAGTTACCGTTGCTTCAACGCCTGTGCCGCCAGTACCAAAGGTAATGAAAGGTGGGTTTGGCATGCTAGACGCAAGCTCATCGTTCGCTTCTGTACCAGCATCGTAACTTCTTAGCGTTGCTCGGTATGTACCCGCTTCCGTTGGAATCTTCCAGCTATCTAGACCGACGAAACCGTCATTGGTTGGCAGCAGCATCGCGCTCAAAGAAAGATAACCGTGGTCGCCACTGTCCAAGGTGAAGGTGGTTGCAACACCCGGATTCAAAATGCCACCAGCAGGATTCTCAACCACCGCACCACCTGCGTTACCAATCACACTAGCAAGACCAGAGATATCACCGCCTTCTGCCATTGCTTCTAGTTCTGGCGTTGCTGCTTGACCCGTTCTGAACATTTGAAGCTCAGAACCATGTGCGGCAACAATAAGAGGCGTAAAGTAGATGCCTTTGGTTGCGTTTGTCACGGTGATTTCCAATTCCGCCGCATTCACTGATGCAGAGCCTAGCGCCATAGCGACTGAAGTCATGACGAGTCCGAGTTGGGTACGTTTTTTCATTGTGATTCCATCCTTTAATGAGGGTTGAACTACCCAAGCCCATGTGTACGGCTTTACTTCTTTGTTCGTGACTTGAGTAGGTTAAGCATTACGTTTCGAACGTTTTGCGTTCTTGCCTCTAAGAATGACGAGCAAATCTATCAGCAACTTCATCGAATTCTCATAAAATTCTCACAAGTTCTGTACGAATTCTGTCAGCAGCACTTTTTTACTCTTAATCAGCTATTTACACTTCGCGCTTTCCCCTCCTAAAATGCAGTATTCCCTGTTTAAATCACGATTCTCACCATGATTCATAACGTTCTGTCTGCCTACTATGGCGAAATTTACGGCATCTCTTTTTTCAACCACTACTTGAGCCATTACACCCAAAGTGAACAACAAACACTGTGGAAAACCTTGATTGAAGTGGAAGAGCTAACCGCAGAAAAGCTCAAACCTGTACTGCTGACAAATGGCATGAATATCGAAAGCCGACACCAAGAGATGTTTGATAAAGGCTTGGCAGATGCAACCAAGTGGATTGGTTTACCATGGCAAGAGTTGGTGGCGACTCTTCTGAAGTGGGTAGAACCTTATGAGGTCAAATATCGAGAGTGGCATGAAGAAGTGAAAGCTTCACAGCAGTATTCAACCGCTGAGCGAGAAGCTATCGAGTTGATTGCAGACCACGAAACGGCCATTTATCACTGCTGGCAGCAACACCATACTGGTGAACCTGGCTTGCCTGCACTCAATGCATTTTTGGCAAAATATCGTTAAAGCGAGACGGTGACACTTGAACCTCGTGAAACCGTACCAGACAATATCGTTATTCCGCTGCGCAGAACTGAACAATTATGGTTAATCCAAAACTCATTGCCCTACTTCCTGATCTTGCTTCGTTTATCTTAGTGGTAAACGAGGGCAGTTTTACCGCTGCAGCCAAACAGCTTGGCGTGACGCCATCGGCTTTAAGTAAGTTGATCACACGGTTAGAACAAGCCCTCTCAGTGAAACTGTTCGAGCGAACGACTCGCAAGTTGATCATCACTCAAGCCGGGCAAAAGGTTTACGACCAAAGCATCGCCATGGTGAATGCGGCGCAGCAAGCGGTTGAATTATCGGCTGAAGATCATGCCGAGCCCACGGGTGCACTCACAGTGGCTGCGCCCGAAGCGTTTCTTAACTCGGTGCTTCAACCATTTGTGTTGCCATTCCTAGATCGCTACCCAAACATTCAGCTCAAGCTACGTGCTGCTGATGGTGAGATTGATCTTTTTCGCCAAGGTATCGACGTAGCATTTAAGCTCACCGACAAACCCGATGAGAATCTGGTACTCAAAGAGATCAGCAAGACCAATCTTGTTTTGTGTGCCTCTCCAGATTACCTTGCCAAACACGGTATGCCTGAGCACCCAACCGAGCTTGAGCAACACGACTGTATTTACCTTGCCGAGAACGACAAAGACAACATCTGGTCATTCTTTAAAGAGGAAGCCTTTCATTCCATTGCCGTGAGTGGACGCTACGCCGTCAACCACTCTCAAATGCGCTTGAACGGGGTTAAGTCTGGCTTGGGAATTGGGATCTTCCATGACTTCGTGATCAAAGACGCGTTAGAGCAAGGAGAAGTGGTGGAAGTATTGCCGGATTGGATGATCAAGAGTAACTACCACGGCGCTATCGCGATGCAGTATGCGCAAACCAAATACATGCCTGCTCGTCTGCGCGTGTTTATCGACTTCGTTAAGGAGCATTTAGTCTCCGAGGACGCTAACCATGCTTGAGGATACTAGCCATGTTTGAAGAGGTTAACCATGTTTAATGCCATTCATCACGTCGCGATCATTTGCAGTGATTATCCAAGGTCAAAACGCTTTTACACCGAATTGTTAGGGCTAAAAGTCATTGCTGAAAATTACCGTGAAGCCAGAGACTCCTACAAGCTTGACCTCGCTTTACCTGACGGCAGCCAAGTTGAATTGTTTAGCTTTCCGGACGCACCAGAGAGACCGAGCTTTCCTGAAGCTCAGGGGTTACGCCACCTTGCTTTTCAAGTGGATGATGTCGAGCATGTTAAAGAATATTTAGAGACGAGAGAAATTGAGGTAGAGCCCATTCGCATCGATGAATTTACAGGCAAAGCGTTTACCTTTTTCAAAGATCCAGATGGCTTGCCGCTAGAAGTTTATCAACGCTAACTTTGGTGGGGCACGAGGAACTGGCGTTTCAAATCGTACACTTAGAGCCAAAAAAGTGTAGCTTTCAGAAATGACCAAGCTCAGTTGTGGAAGTATTGGTGTAGTTGGAAGTGAATCATGATGAAAGGTCGAGAAGTGGCTAAAAGGACAAGGTTTGCCTTTATGGCTGACGGCATTGTCACTTTCTTCGATTTGAACCAATTCAAAACCGTTAAGCGTACATAGCGTCGCCCACACACCCATGCTGTTACCATGAGCATTGATAACAGGCATCAGGGTCACTAGCACCCAACTTAGAGCACTAGCAAATAGCATGGAGCGATAAAAAGGAATTAATCTACGCATAACGGTGACTTAACAAATTTAATTCAGCGTAACTAATTCTGAGTGCTAGCTCAAAAACAGGATCAATAAGTGGTTGCCACCTCACAGCTTTTCTTCAATAACGCAATTGACAGACACAAAAAAGCCCACCAAAACGGCAGGCTATTTTCATATTCTATTGTCAGCTTTTATCGCGATTAGCCGAACAGCTTACTCCAAATACTTGGGTTACGCTTGTCATGGTATTCTTCACGTAGGCTATCAATTTCACGTAATTGTGCTTTCGCGTCTTGCAGGTTACCAGCGTCTAAGTCTGCTTCAATCTTGTCTAACGTTACCGTTAGTTTATTAAAGCCTTCTAAGTAGGTATCGAATTTCTCTGGTGGATAGTTACCGCGCTTAGATTGCTCGACGATTGCTTGCAAGCTATCAATTGCAGACTTCATGGTTTCAACATCCGACGCTTCTGCCGCCTGTTTGAATTCCATCTTCATCTGCTTCATGTTTTGTTTTAAATCAACCGCTTCTGCCATTGCGTATGTTGAGCCAAACGCAATCGCACACCCTAGGACTAAAGGACGTAACATTTTCACTTCTCCATTTATAGTGCCGAATTCTGTGTCGGCTTTATTTACCCAAATAACCCACGCCATAAAAGGCGACAAACTAGCTTAGTTGAGTATTTCCGGGTCGCAGTGTAAAGCAATCTTACGCCAGGTGCATACCTAAAATGTAATCAAGTTTATGCGTTGCGAATGTCGTCATACTCTGGAATTGGCTTACGGCCTCTCAGAGCTAAGAAAGACAAAAACTGCTGGGCGGTGTGAGTAATCACTTTTTTGCTATCGATACCCACTTTATCCATTAGCTCTCCAACCAAATCCAGATTACCAACATCATGGCAGAAATGTGCATCACTTCCTGTTGTGAAGAAGACACCGAGATCTTTACCGATTTGTGCAATCTCGTGGCAACGGTCTACGCTACCCACTCGGCTATTCCCTTTTAGCGTGGTGTTATTGATTTCAATCGCAACATTATACTCTTTCGCGCACGCTAAAACGGCCTGAAAATCAAAGTCGAAATTTGGATTCCCAAGATGGCCAAGCGCATCAATACGACCGTTTTGAATCACATTAATGAGCGCTTCCGTATGAGTTTCTTTGTTTGCAGGACGAAAAACAGGTTCATGGAAACTTGCAATAACCCAATCTAGGTTACGATCGACACTCAGCGGAATATCGATGTCGCCTTCGGTATTAAGAATGTTGGATTCCACACCCCGAATGATCGCGATACCGTCTAAAAATCGAGGCAGGATTTTTTGGTTGGAGAAAAACCAGTAATGCGGCGCGCCCGGCATTGATTCCGCGTGATCAGTCGTACAGAACATATCCAAGCCGTTCTCTTTCGCCAATTTTGCATTTTCAATCAAGGTGCTGTACGCATGACCACTGGCGTACGTATGTGTATGGGTATCAACTTTAAATTCCATCATCCACTCTCTTAGGTGCGCTATCTTGCGTGCTATTGTATACCTACACGTGACGTACCGTCAGCCCAAGATGAGTATCAGACTTAAGCTTGCTCCTCACTGATGGCTTTTATTAGGGGCAACGCTTTTTCCCATCCGTGATTAAACATAGAAACAAAGTCGCTGTGCGTATGAATGGTGACATTGAGTAACAAACGATCACTATTGGTGTCGATCTGATAGATCTCTCGTGATCCAATCCACTTAGATGCTAAATCCCCATCCAATTGCTGCCTATTATCCGGATTAAAAATGGCAATGTGATGAAATTCAAGACGCTGTTGCGGTTGCACGATATCGATAGTCGCTCGCGTTCCGCCCATATCGGGATCAAAAAAAGTGATGTCTTGCCCTTCTTCCCATATCCCATCAAATTGAGACTGGGGTGAGAAAGCCTGTGCCCAGCGTTTGTATAACTCAGCATCGGTTAGCACTTCCCACACCCGTTGCGGTGTAGCTGAAATCTCAACGTAATAATTTAGCGTAAGCATTATTTCTCTCCCTGAACCTTTCTTGACGCTAGTTCATTGTCAGAAAAAATCAAACCTCACCTCTGATTTGCCTTACTTAATCCTCTATTTTCCGACAGGCTAAGAAGTTCTCGCTTGTAACCTACCACCACGATGCGCCGTAAAGCGAACCCAACATGTGTTCAGTATGGTTGCGAGCACGATTAAACTCATCCCGATAATTTGGCTTTGACTCATTCGGTCATCGAAAAACGCACTCTGCCAAACCGCGGTGAACAGTAGGTTAGTAAAAATAAGTGGTGCAAGTTGAGAGCCGCTGCTTGCCAATTGATACGCTTTGGAGCGGAAAACTTGGGTGTTAATGATCATCAGGGACATCACACCGAGCCACAGCATATTAGAAGAAACCGTAGATTCCATCACATTGGCTTTGAGGAAAACATCGATGTCGTTAAACAACGTTAGCGGTAACAGAAATACGGCAGCAAACCCAAACGCCCAAAAGTTGATTTCTAATGGCGACATATCAGTTTTACTCACTTTATATAGCGTAAGCTGAGAGCCGGAATTGAAGAGTCCACCAGCTAGACCGAGTAATAAATCCGAGCGCCAAGTAAACTCCCCACCAACTCCCGCCAACATAACCACTCCAGTAAACGCCATTGCTAAAGCCGCCAATGTTGAAACGCGAATGTGGCCTCCCATAAACAGCTTTTCAACCAAAGGAATAAATAA
The DNA here is from genome assembly GCF_011801455.1 of Vibrio diabolicus. NCBI lineage: Bacteria > Pseudomonadati > Pseudomonadota > Gammaproteobacteria > Vibrionales > Vibrionaceae > Vibrio > Vibrio diabolicus. The sequence continues at coordinate 1,611,659 of NZ_CP042452.1, forward strand.
TGGGCCAGTGGCAAACAATACCACCCCTTCTACCAGCGTTAACGTTTGTAGTGACGCGATGAAACACAACTGTGATAAGCCGATACAGAAGGCGCGAAGCAAAATCGATTTTAACGTCCCAGCTTTAGGAAAGGTAAGATTTTTGAAACGAAGTAAGACAAGCAAAATAAGTGCAGGAGCCAAAAAGCGTAAGAAACTAAACAGTGTGACGGAAAGTTCACCTGTCAACTGCTTTGCTAACAACCCAGTAACAGATAAGCTTAACGTAGACATCAGCATGAAAAGAATAGATTTATTTACTGCATTCATTCGATACTCCTTAATATATGGAGTATTTTATGAGATATCACTTATTGTAAATAGCGAGTAATATTAACCATTAATGTAAGAAAAACTTACAGGTCAACTTATCTCTCATCATGTTATGGTTTCTAAAATATGCGTAAATTAGTCCCTCTAAAATCCATCTATGCATTTGTCGCTGTGGCGGAATCTGGCAGCATGACAGAAGCAGCGCAGATATTAAGTGTGAGTCATTCGGCGGTGAGTCAGGCGATAAAATCACTGGAGACTCAGGTCAACAAACCTCTGTTTGATCGCGTAGGCAGACAAGTTCAACTTAATGCTGACGGTAAAAAATATTATCGAAAAGTTGCGCCAGCTTTAGAACAAATTGTCGATGCCACAGAAGCGCTAATCCAAGACCAAAACTTGCAACGTATTACGCTTAATATGGTGAATTCCTTGGCGCTGCATTGGTGGATTCCGCGAATGTCGAGTTTGCAGGACTTTGCTCCGCAATTAGACGTTCGTTTATCCAACCTGTCTGGCAGGTTTAATCTAGAACAAGAAGGCATCGACGCAGCACTCGTGCATGGAAACACCGAGGAATGGCAAGATTATTACTGTGAAAAGCTCAGTGAAGATGAACTGGTTTTGGTGTGTAGCCCTGAATTGATAGCTAAGACGAATGACTCAAATATCGCTCAACTGTTAAAGCAGTATCCCATCATTGAAGTCACTAACGAACGAAGAAAAAATGACTGGAACGTGTGGCAGAATGCGACTGGCATCCTGCGACCTAAAAGCAAAAAACCAATCACTTTTAATATGTCGATACAAGCCGTCCAGGCCACAACTCGTCGTTTGGGGTTATTGGTCACTCATCGCTTGTTTGTGAAAGATGACATCAAATATGGCCAGTTAATCGAGCTGGGCGAACCCGTAATTAATCCTCATCAACAGCTTTACTTTGTATGCCCGCCACACAAGCTAAAGTTGGAATCGTTTCATCTGCTGCGCTCGTGGTTGCAACAATCATTCAATTAAAGAAACCTTTTGTTAAGCACATTCATTGAAAAATTAGTATAAAGTTAGAAAGAGCACTTTTCATCCAAGGATGGTTTATGAAGCGGTATCAAATATGGTTAAGCGTACTCTGCCTCACAGTACCCATGAGTGCAGTCGCTGAAAGTGAAGACGCTCATTCAGAGCAAGGCATCTCAACGGCAATCATAGGCGGCCAACAAGCCACTCAAAATCAATTGCCCTTTTTCGCACGACTCATTCTACACAAAACTGGCGCTAATCAATTTGCCAACATCTGTGGCGGCACGATTGTTAATGACCGCTTCATTTTAACCGCCGCTCATTGTGTAGAGCCGAGTGTTTTTTCTGATGGATGGACAATCAATGATCTGCGAGTCTTAGTAAAAAACCCGACAATGAACGATGTGTTTGTTGAGGAATTCAAAGATGTTCGCTCTATCACCATTCATCCAAATTACGAGCCTAGTGATTTATGGATTAATGATATCGCCGTACTTGAACTTACCCACCCGATCACCGACAACGTTCAATCCATTACGTTGCCGCAAGATTTTGGTGATTACAGCAGCAAATCGGTTTATCAGATATTCGGTTTAGGGCAAACCTCGACCGATGATGAAAATGGACCAAATTATCTGCGATGGGCGGAAGTAAAACCACTCACTGATGCGCAATGTGCTTCTTTAGTGACGGGGTTTAATGCTCAAGAAAGCTTATGTGCCAATGGGTTTCCTGAGCGCAGTTATACCGGTATTTGTAGCGGTGACTCTGGTGGCCCTCTCACCTATCAAGACAATAACGGAATGTATCAACAAATCGGTATTGTAAGCTATGGTTCTTCTGTTTGTGAATCCGCTGCGATTCCGAGTGTGTTTACTGAGGTTCTAAATTACACAACATGGATTGAAGCCCAAACCAGTTCGGGAGTGAAGACTCGTTACAATGCCCTCTTAGCAAGCACAGAAGATTATCATAGTGAAGGTGATTCCGGCTTTGAACCAGAAGATACCAACACATCTGGCTTTGAGGACAATGGCAGTAGTGGTGGCGCACTTGGCGCAGGGATGATCATGCTTGGAGGCTGGTTTGGTTGGCTAAGACGCCGAAGAAATTATTCGCGCTCCAAATAGCTTCGATAAGACATCATAATATCTTGCGCTTAACACGAGAGTTGATGATGTCTTCTATTATTTTTTGCTCTTTTTTCGCTTTTTCATAATTTTGCTTAGTACGCCATCGTTCGAGCACTTTTTCTAACCCTTGAACACGAGCGTGTTTGTGCTCCAGCGTTTTTTGTACAGACGCGCATTCCGCTTGCATGACGGCTTGTTCATGCTCATGGTGGCGAAGCATTTTTTGCAGCATTTGATCGACACGATTAAAGTTCATCAGTGCTGCGCTTGTCAGTGTTGGAACAGTTCTGGTTGATTGTCCCGCATGACCTTTCAATGCTGACAATTGTTCCAACTGCATTGAAAGATGGGAGTGACGTTGGCGCATGGCATCAAGTTGCTGACCCACACGATCACGTTGCTTTTCTTCCATTTGTTGCAGCTTACCCACTGCTTTTAACTTGGATTTCATCTCAACGATACCACTCCCATTTGGTTAAGCACTTTGAAAAAGCTGCGCGAGCTCGGTCAAACTGGTTGGGTAATCCACTGACTCATTGGCGGCTTGTTGTAAATACGCGCGTAAGTTTGGATACATAGCAACAGATTGATCTAATTCAGGATCTTGCCCCGGTTGATAGCCTCCTAACGGCAGCAGTTCTTTCACCTGAAGATAGTTTGAGTACATCTGGCGGAAATTATTCGCGATCGTGCTATGCGCCTCCTGTGTACAGGTACTCATACAACGGCTGATAGACGCATTAATATCAATGGCAGGATAGTGCCCTTGCTCGGCAAGTTGACGCGATAATACAACGTGCCCATCTAAGATAGCACGCGCAGAATCCACGACAGGATCTTGCTGGTCGTCCCCTTCCGCCAACACGGTATAAATTGCGGTTAGGCTACCGTGCTGATTTTCACTGTTGCCCGCACGCTCGAGGAGTTGCGGTAACACGCTGAAGACAGAGGGCGGATAACCGCGAGATGCCGGGGGCTCGCCCAACGACAGAGCGATTTCACGCTGTGCCATGGCGTATCGAGTGAGAGAGTCCATCAACAACAGAACATCTTTGCCTTGGTCTCGAAAATACTCGGAAACGCGATGACAAAGCAGTGTCGCTCTTAACCTCATCAGCGGGGATTCATCAGCAGGAGCTGCGATGATAATCGCCTTCTTGCGCGCCTCTGGGGTTAAGTTTCGTTCGATGAACTCGCGTACCTCTCGGCCTCGCTCACCAATAAGACCGACCACAATCACATCGGCTTCGGTGTTTTTGGTGATCATCCCCATTAAAACACTTTTACCGACACCACTGCCCGCCATTAAGCCAATGCGTTGCCCTTTTCCGACGGTCAAGAGTCCATTGATTGCGCGCACCCCAACGTTGAGTGGGGTATCAACAGGACGTCGCTTCAATGGGTTAATCGGTTTTGGTTCAAGTGAAACACGATCTCCCCCTTTAAGCGGTGCCCCGTCATCCAACGGCTCACCTAAACCATTCAGCACTCGCCCTAACCACTGAGCACTTAACTGCACGGTACTGTCACCGTCCAGAGGAATGACTTTCGCACCAGCAAATAAGCCACCTAAGCGCCGAATAGGCATTAGGTAAGCAATAGTGTGCTCAAAGCCCACCACTTGCGCTTCGATCATGTCGCCTTCTGCGGTTTCTACGAGACAGCGCTGCTCCAGTTTAAACCGGCACCCAACGGCTTGTAACATTAAGCCGTTTACTTTAATCAAGCGCCCTGTCACGCGAGCAACAGGGATTGAATCGAGCGAAGCCAATGCTTCGCTCAAACGCTCACTCAATAGCTCATGGCTTAAGGTATTACTCATGCTCTGATTCTACCTGCGGAATACTAACTTCATCCAAAAGGTGTTGTTTTACATTGTCCATACAGGCTTCTAAACGAGAGTCGCAACTTGCATCCGCCTCTGCATCATCGGTCACTAGTTGGCAGCCACCAATCGGAAGTTCCGTATTAGCCACCAGTTTCCAAGATTGTGGCAGATCAGCATTAATGTGAGTAATTCGTTCTAAATCCTGCGGATTTAAATGCACGGTTACGGTTTCCGCTTTGCCTGGCATGGCAGACAATGTCTCATCCACCAAGGCAAGGATCTGTTGAGGCATTAAAGTGAGCTCAGCACGAATCACTTGCTGAGCCACTTTTTGTACCAGCTCACAAATCATATGACGTTGCTGTTGCTCTTTTTCGTCTTGCCAGCGAGACAGCGCATGAAAGAGCTCGTTCACGGGTTTCGCCGCCTCTAGAAAGCTCTGTTTTCCTGACTGCTCACCAGACACAAAGCCTTTTTGGAAGCCTTCTTTTTGCCCATCTAACAGGCCTTGTTGCTTACCCTGCTCGATACCTTGACGTAAGCCTTCTTCATGCCCTTGTTGTAAACCTTGTTGAAAACCGGCTTCAAGCTGTTGTTGAATATCAACTTGCGGCTCTTGCCAACCTTGGTTATCTAGCCCGAATTCGTCTTCTATAGCCTTAGGCTGCGCCAAAGGCGGAAAACGGTGCAAACGGTATCCACTCGGCGGCAGTCGCATCGTACTTGATTTTGTCTCTACCATGACGTTACTCCACCGTTGGCTCTTCATAAAGAAGCAACTGAACTTCACCAGATTCATCCAATTCACGCACCATTTGCATGATGTCTTGACGCGCTTTTTGAACACGACTTAGCGCCACAGCCCCGCGCGCTTCCATATCGTCTTCCAGTGCTTTCACCATACGCTGAGGCATAGAGCGTTTAATGGCTTGCTGTAACGTAATTTCTGAACCTTTAAGTGCAACTGCCCACAATTCTAGTGGGATCTGCTGCACCAGCATGTCCATGGTTTCTTCACGCTGACGACCAAGAACCATAAAGTCGAACATATTCTCTTCAATGGCATTAACGACATCTTCATCATGCAACTTCAGCATTTCCATCAACGACCCGCGATCACCTTCAAAGCGGTTAATGATGTCAGCAGCTTGCTTGACACCAGATAGCGGTGTGCTTTGGCTTGCAGATACTTTTTCAATGCAGCGCTCAACGAGCTCATGCAAATCAATAGCAACTTGATGATCGATGTCTTGCAGCTGAGCAATTCGGAACAAGATTTCGTCATGGTAATCTTGTGGCAGGTGCTTCAACACCGCTGAAGAGCTATCAGCTGGCAAATACGCAAGAAAAATCGCTTGCATTTGCGGGTGCTCATTCACAATGAAACGAGCAAGTGTTTCTGCTTCCACCCACTGTAAGCGCTGCATATTGTTGCGAATTTCATCACCATACAGCGTATTCAGCAGCCCTTTTGCCAAATCATTACCCAATGCTTTACGTAGCGTATTAGACAAATATTCTTTAGAAGCTCCACGAATGCCACTGTGCTCACGAAAGTCTTCAAAGAAAGTTTGAATAACGCCGCGAGCGGAATCGCTCTTAATGCCATTCAACTTCGCCATTGCACGAGTCACCCGCTGGGTTTCATCACGGCTAAAGTGCTGTAAAACCTTCGCAGCGGCATCCTCGCCCATGCCTAATAGCACGAGCGCGGTTTGTTCTACATAACTAAGCGTCTGCTTTGATGGAACTGTGTTCATTGATGTTTACCCATTGTTTCAGTATTTCGGCTACGCGCTCTGGCTCTTCATTGGCAATAAGCTGTAGGTGTTTCAATTGAATCTCTAGTGGCGAACCGGCTGGAGGCAGCATGTCGCTGTTTACATCTAAGCCGGAAGAGGCTGAGATACCTTTTTCTGATAGACGGCGATCAAGCACTTCTTCATGCTCACGCTCTTCACGCGTTTGCAGGTTGTCATAATCAGGCTCTTCTTGCGGCTCTGCAAAGTCTAACTCTGGTACTGGCTTATCAACGCCTGTGAGGTGCATGATCAATGGGCGTAGTACGAAGAAGATCATCGCCAAGCCTAACAAACCACCGATAACGTAACGTATTGGCTGCTGTACTGTAGGGTCTTGCCACCACGGCAGCGCAGGAGGCGCATCAATTTCAATTGGAGTGAAGTTGAAACTCATCAAGCTTAAGCTGTCACCTCGTGCCGCAGAAATACCGACTGCATCCATGATCATATTTGAAATCTGCTCTTTATCTGCTTCACTCCAAGCAACACCATCCGGAGAGGCTTTCGAGTTCAACAGTACCGACACGCTCATTTTCTCAATTTGACCTTGTTGGTATTGAGTACGACGAACACTACTCCCCACTGCATACTGACGGTTTACTTCAGAGCGTGCGTTGGTGTTTTGGCTATCGTTCGTTTCTACTTCTTCACCAGTTACCGGCGGTTGGTTGCTTAGAGAACCTGGTACGCCTAGCGCAATTTGGTCAACTGAGTTGTTGTGAATGGTGTGCTCGTTACGTACGACAGGTGCGTTATCCAAAATCTCTTGCGTTTCTTCAACTTGGCTAAAGTCCATATCGGCAGCAACTTGCACACGGAAGTTACTCGGACCCACAATTGGCGTAAGCATGTCTGCTGCGCGTTGAATGATCTGCTTCTCAACGTTCTTTTGATATTCAAGGTATTTTGCATTGACTTTACCTGCTTCCGCCGAAGCAACATCTGCACTGAGTAAACGGCCATATTGGTCGATAACAGATACAAATTCAGGCTTCATCGCCGTCACGCTACCAACCACTAGGTTGATGATTGCTTCAACTTGCTCAGACTTGAGGTCTTCGCCAGGTTTCAGCTCAAGCATCACTGACGCTGAAGGGTTCTCGCTGTTTTGACGAACAAATAAGGTTTGACGAGGAATAGCTAAGTGAACACGCGCATTCGCCACTGAATTCAGAGACATGATAGTGCGTACTAACTCACCTTCTAAACCATGACGGTAACGCGCCGTTTCCATAAATTGGCTTGTACCGAGAGAGCTGTCTTCTTTAAGCGAATCCAAACCTGTTGGCAGTTTGGCTTTAACACCTTTTGACGCAAGCAACATGCGAACTTTCGCAACTTCGCCTTCTGGCACAAGAACTTGGCCATTTTGCTCTTGCATACGGTAGCTTACACCTTCGCTTTCTAATACCGAGACAATCTCTCCGATATCAAAACGTTCTTGTTGGCTATACAGTGGACGGAAGCTTTGTGAGGAACTCCAAAGAGCGACCACAATGATTGCCGCAACAATCGCAGCGAGTACGGCAGATAACACTAGGTTTCTCTGGCTACTCGACCAGATTTGCTTCAGCTTCGTTGTTACATCGTCCATGCTATTCGCAGTAGAAAATGTCTGTGCTGAGCCGGAGGTCATGGCTGTATTTCCGGCGACTTGGGGGGTTAGTTCTGACATGAATTACACCGGCATCTTCATAATATCTTCAAATGAGGTCACGACTTTGTTGCGCACTTGCATCAAAGCATTAAATGATAAGCTGGCTTTTTGGCTAGCGACCATCGCACCAACTAGGTCATCACTTTTTCCTGTTTCTACGGCCGTCATTTTTTGACTAGCCACTGATTGATGTTGATTCACTGTATCCAACACATTTGTCATCGCTTGTGAGAACGATAATGGTGCGTTTAGTGATTGTTGATCTAAAGGATTTGCACTCACGATAAACTCTGGCGGCTGCACTTGTGCCTGCATCGCCTGCATTTTTGACAACATAAGTTGCTCTGCCGAGACCGCATGAGTAGGTTGACTTGCCATCTATTTTTTCTCCTATTAGGCAGCCGAGCCTAGTGCCGACTGTAAATCAATACCATGTTCTCGCATGGCTGCGAGTTTGTAGCGTAGCGCTCGAGTAGAGACTCCAAGCGCGTTTGCGGTTTTCGTTCGGTTTCCACCAAACTGACGTAATTTTTCTAAAATAAATTGATATTCGGCCTGCTTCTTCGCTTCTACATGACCAAAGCTTGAAGCTGGCTCAGCGGATGGAACTGGCGCAACAAGTTCAATAGGCAGCATCAGATCATGGGCAGTAATGTAGTCACCATGACGCATGACCAATGCACGCTGAATGACATTTTCCAACTCGCGAATATTACCTGGCCAGTGATACTGACTCAGCGCACTGATCGCATCTTGGGATAGATGACAGCGACTGCTATCTTGATACTTTTCAATAAAGAATTGGCTGATCGGTAAAATGTCTTCTTTTCTTTCACGCAAAGGCGGCCAGTGCAGAGGCAAAACATCCAATCGGTAATAAAGGTCTTCACGGAATGTGCCTTTTTGAACTTCTTCACGTAAGTCTTTATTGGTTGCCGCAATAACACGAATATCAAGCTTCACCGCCTTGTGGCTGCCTACGCGTTCCACTTCACGCTCTTGAAGAACGCGTAATAACTTGGCTTGAACTGCAGGGGACATTTCACCGATTTCATCTAGCAAAATCGTCCCGCCATTCGCTTCTTCAAACTTACCGCTTTGAGAGTTAGTCGCTCCTGTGAAGGCACCTTTTACATGACCAAATAGAACCGCTTCTAGCATCGACTCTGGAATGGCGGCGCAGTTAACCGCCACAAATGGACCATCAATACGTGGAGAGTGCTCATGCACATATCGAGCCAGCACTTCTTTACCCGTTCCCGATTCGCCTGTAATTAACACACTGGCGCTGGTGCAAGCGGCACGATGCGCCAATTGCAGTACCTGCTTGCTTCGCCAAGATTCCGCAACAATGTTGGCCATTGGCTTACCTAACGCTTCAACGCGCTTCAGTAAATTAAGCAGCTGATTCGCTTCAAATGGGCGTAATAGATAATCGGTTGCTCCCGATTTCATCGTCTCAGCCGCCAAGATTCCCTGCTCTTGATCGACAATAGCGATAACAACACCAGAGTTACGTTGCTTTTGGTGGCAAGCAACAAACTCGCGGACACACATGTCCGGTAAAGTAGAGCTCACAAGAGTGATTTCTGCTCGCTCTTCAAGTAATGCGCCTCGGCCAGTACGAGTGTGTTTTGCGGTGTAACCTGCATTTTGCAACACATCCAATACTGGTTGAGCAAGAGCTTCATTCGGCTCAACCAACAAAATTTTCGTTTTCGTCATCATTGAACCTTAACTTTCGTTTGTTGATTTTGTTGTTGTACATCAGGGTGGTGTTTCACTGCCGTTCGCTCGTTATCTCTCACTAGGCGCAACGTTACACGTCGATTTTTCGCTTGGCCCTTCGTCGAATTATTGCTGGCAATTGGGTAACGAGAACCATGCGCTCTTGTTTCGATCATCGATTTATCAATACCAAGTTCAACTAAGGCCTCGGCAACTTGCTCTGCTCTAGTACGTGATACTGAAAGGTTCGCCAAGCTAGAACCAACGTTATCGGTGTGGCCATCAATTAAGATCTTGGTCACACGATCATCAACAGATACATAGCTATTTAGCGCTGCGAGCGTTTCTTGCTGCTTACGACTGAGCGCCTTCTGACCAAAGTCAAAAGACAGAACAAGATTTCGTGCCTCTGAAAACGAAAGCTTAGGCAAACGCGCTCGACAGGCATTAAATGACTTGAGCGCGTTTTGAATTTGAATAGTCGGAATCACAATCTCCGACAAAGAGGAAGCATTACTTCCCTTTAGTGACAACGTCACCCAATTACCAGTAGCAATTGAATCCATGAGTTCATCAGCACCTTTGCTGAAGACAAATCGTTGGGATGGCTTAGTAAAATCAAGGGTGGCAAACTCTTTTCTATAAAGCTCACTAGACCATGGGGCACTTTGACTTATTAGAGCAATCGTTTTCCATTTATTATTTTCATAATGTATATCGGAAATAAAATAAGTTTTATTGTTAGGTTCCGAACGGAAATAAAACTTCCCATACGGCGTGCTTGAGTGCAATAAGTTGCATTCAAAGTTGTTTCCTTTATATGTCCACTTTGAAAGGTCCATGGGGATGGTCACAACCTCACCTGAATATGTCACCTTAGACACTAGCAAACTGACAAAAATAAATATTTTACAATTTATTAAACCGTTAGGGTTCATGTATATCTTACAATTCCATGACCTTATCAATTTAATTAAATATGCCACTAAGCCGTGATAACTGGCATAGCTAATCATGTTAATTACCTATTCTGAATATTGAAACTGGTTACAAAATACTCACAAGAGCATAGCCAAACCTTTAAAATCAAGATTTAAGCTTTAAAAACAATGTCTTATATTTTAATTATCTAAATTAGCCGTTACACCATGAAGATGGTTTTAAAAAGTTAATAACAACTAAAAACGCTTAATATTTTTATATTTTCTTATTAAGCAATTTATAAAGGAAACTAACCCTTTTTAAATTTTATTAAAAGATTAAGACTATATGCTCAAGGCAACATGTGAACTAAAGTCACAATCTTAGAGTTTGAAACTAAAAGATCATTAAAATTTCTGTGTAGACTACACGCCATTAAGTTAAAACAGTTTCGATTGTTAACGCACGGTAAAATATAAATGGAAAATAGAGTTAGCGAGCCTATTTCTGATATTCAACTACTTGATGTAGAATTATTAGGCAAACCTATTCATATCATTCGTGAAAAGCTTGAAGGCTTGATTTCAGAGTCTTGTTCCAGCCTTACGATTGAATTACAAAATTGGCTCAGTACGAGTAAAGTGGAAGCTAGCTTAACCTCTGTAGACTTGCATCGCTTTACACCGATAAAAATGGATAAAGACCAAACGTCAACCTATCAACACCAAGAGGGCGGCATGGTATTTGTTCATGGAGATGCTCACACGTTAATAAAACTGGCAGATCGGTTCTATGGCGCCAGCACTGAGCGTTCAGCAACAACACTGACAGCAAGTGACCTCCGCTTACAAGAGAGAATCAGTCGTATCATTATTGGTTGGCTTGCACCAGGTGAGATGTGGGAAATGGGTGAGTACGAAGCGCCCCGAGGGATTGGAATTAACGTGCAATTAAACATCGCGTTTGACGATCACCAAGGCTCAATTCATCTCAAACTAGATAGCCACCTTATTCAAACACTGATCGAGCAGCTTGAACTGCAGCCCGATACGGATTTGTACCAACCATTCTGTCGCTCTTTAGAGGCAACGCCTGTTCGACTGAATGTTGTTTTAAGTAAAAAGAAGATGCCGTTGAGCGACGTTGTAGGCTTACAACCTAACGATATTTTACCAATTGAGCTTCTTAATACGGTTCCAGTCAGCATTGGTAACCAATCTTTATTTACAGGTCGTATTGCTGAGCAAGACGGCCAACTTGTTTTGATCTTTAACCCTGATAAGGAACCGCAGCGATGAGCGAAGCGCCAGAAACGAATGCATTCGACGCAGAAGAATTGAACTTTGACGACTTTCAATTAGAAGACTTTGAAGCTGAAAGTACGCTCCAACAAGAACCAGCAACTGCGGAACGTGATCTTAGCTTTTTCAAAAGTATTCCCGTCACTGTCACGCTGGAAGTTGCAAGCAAAGAAATCCCACTTGGGGACTTAATGAAAGCCGGAGAAGGCACGGTTATCGAACTTGAAAAGCTCAATGGTGAGCCTTTAGACGTAAAGGTAAACGGCTCTCTAATGGGTCACGCTGAAGTCGTCGTTGTTAATGATAAGTACGGACTTCGTCTGATCGATGTACATGACTCTGCATTGAGTGGCGTTGGTCAATAATCTTAGGTAGGCATCACAATGAAAAATCTGAGCGCTTGGCACCGTTGGTTACCTCTTTTGGTACTGGTGTCACTTTTGTTTGCTTTCCCAACCATGGCGGCAGACAACGGCTTAACTATCTTGTCCGTTTCTGATGGCGACACACAGCAAGAATACAGCGTTAAATTGCAAATTCTGTTGTTGATGACGGCGCTCAGTTTTCTTCCAGCATTCATTCTGATGGCAACGAGCTTTACTCGGATTATCGTCGTCCTCGCGATTTTGCGCCAAGCCCTTGGTCTTCAACAAAGTCCTCCTAACCGCGTATTGGTTGGGATTGCTTTGGCATTGACCTTGCTGATCATGCGACCTGTTTGGAGCGATATTCATGAAAATGCATTTCAACCGTATGACAATGGTGAAATCACGCTAATACAAGCATTCTCTGTAGCAGAGAAACCAGTGAGAGAGTTCATGCTGGCACAAACTCATCAAAGCTCTCTTGAGCAAATGCTGCGTATTGCCAATGAACCACTCGACCAAAACGTTGAAGATATTTCTTTTGCGGTTGTCTTGCCTGCGTTTGTCATCAGTGAACTAAAAACCGCCTTTCAAATTGGCTTTATGCTCTTCATCCCCTTCTTGGTTATCGACTTGGTTGTCGCCAGTGTGCTCATGGCAATGGGTATGATGATGCTATCGCCTTTGATTGTTTCACTCCCTTTTAAACTGGTGGTGTTTGTACTCGTGGATGGCTGGGCAATGACGGTTGGCACATTATCTGCCAGTTTCGGTTAAATAGGAGCATGCTATGACCCCTGAACTAACCGTAACGTTATTTTCCGATGCAGTATGGCTGATCATTTTGATGGTTGCGGTACTGGTTGTTCCTGGCTTAATTGTCGGTTTGTGTATCGCCGTTTTCCAGGCCGCCACACAAATCAACGAGCAAACACTCAGCTTTTTACCACGTTTGCTCGTTACGCTATTGATGGTGATTTTTGCGGGTCATTGGATGCTCCGAAAAATCATGGAACTGTTTGATTTCTTATTCCACAACATACCGGGGATGATTGGCTAATGGCCATCACATTTGCAGAGCTCTCAGCGATACTCGGTCAACTCTGGTGGCCGTTTTTTCGTGTGGGAGCCGTATTTATTTCGATGCCCTTCTTTGGTGATGCAATCATTCCCGTTTTGATCCGTACCTTACTGGCACTTTCGATCGTCGTGATTACCGCACCATTGATGCCACCAATGCCACAAGTCGAATTATTCTCCATGACGTCTCTATTCCTTGCTTTTGAGCAAGCGATTTGGGGCGTGATGTTTGGGCTAATTTTGCACATGCTCTTTAACGTTTTCACCATGCTTGGTCAGGTCGTTTCTCTGCAAATGGGATTGGGTATGGCAATGATGAATGATCCTATCAACGGACTTTCTGTCGCCATTTTGGGCCGCATATTTCTTATATTTTCAACCTTGTTATTTCTCGCGCTAGAAGGACACTTGCTCGTCATTGATATCGTGATTCAAAGTTTTGTCGTGTGGCCGGTCGGTTCTGGCATCACATCGCTTTCTCTGCAAGGCGTTGTAAATATTTTCGGCTGGATGTTTGCCTCTGCTTTAGCACTAGCGTTGCCTGCTATTGTTTCAATGCTCTTAGCCAACATAAGTTTTGGTGTGATGAATCGCGCCGCTCCCTCACTCAACGTGTATGCATTAGGTTTTCCAATGACGATGCTTCTTGGCCTGTTCAGCGTATTAATTTCAGTATCTGGTGTGCCGGGTCGCTACACCGCGCTTGTACACGACACCATCAGACACTTGAGTAACTTTATGTTGGGGGGCGCATGAGCGATCAATCGTCTCAGGACAAAACTGAAAAAGCCTCGCCGCAGAAAGTAAAAAAAGCACGTCAGGAAGGACAAATTCCTCGTGCAAAAGAGTTTACTACTGCGGTGATATTTCTAGCGGTAGCGCTCTACTTTTACTCTCAGCTCAATAGCATTTGGGAAAGTATGTCAGGTATTTTTCGCTACAACATGATGCTGACGCGAGCCGACCTAGAAAACCCTAAACAGCTTGTCGAGCAATTGGGACAAAGTTTAGCGGTAATCATCGACATGTTATTACCGTTGTTTACCGTCATTATTATCGTGACCTGTGGTAGCAGCCTTGTACTAGGCGGTTGGATGTTCCGTCCGGCGAACGTGATGCCAAAGCTGAGCAAAATTAATCCTTTAAGTGGGATAAAGCGCATTTTTTCGACACGCTCAGTGGTTGAGCTCTTAAAGTCCACGTTCAAAGTAGCCGTGATCTTCGGCATCTTATATGGCTATTTAGACAACCACCTACAGCCATTACTTGGCATGCAAAACCTTCCGCTCAGCCAAGGTTTTTCTCTAGTAATGTCTATTCTCTTTGAAGGCTTACTGTTGATGGGGTTTGCGTTATTGTTATTTGGTGTTGTAGACATTCCCTACCAACGTTGGGAGCACCTAAAAGAGCTGCGTATGACCAAACAAGAGCTGAAGGAGGAGTTCAAGAATAACGAAGGCCGCCCAGAAGTAAAGCAGCGAATCCGTCAAATTCAACAGCAGTTTGCACGCCGTAAAATCGATAAGATGGTACCAACGGCTGACGTGATCATCACTAACCCAACTCACTACGCTGTCGCTCTGAAGTACGAACCTTCACTTTCTGATGCTCCATTTGTGGTTGCAAAAGGCGTAGACGAAACAGCCATGCACATTCAACGAATCGCCCGAGAAAACAAGGTGGAGATCATCAACTCACCACCGTTGACTCGTTCGATCTATCACACCACGGCGATTGAACAAGCAATCCCAAGCCAACTGTACATTGCCGTGGCACATATTCTTACTTACGTTTTGCAATTGAAAGCTTTCCGTAAAGGTGAAGGAAAAGAGCCAACTCCTTTGCCTCATTTTTCGATTCCAAAACATTTGCAGCACTGATTAACCCGCGTTTATCCAAGGACACGAAAGTATGCTTAACCGGTTAAAACAACTTCAAACATCAACCAAAGGCTACATTGGCATTCCAATTGTCTTGCTAATGATTTTGGCAATGGTGATTTTACCTTTGCCTCCCCTGCTATTGGATGCGTTGTTTACCTTCAATATCGTCTTGGCAATCCTAGTATTGCTGGTCAGCACTACCGCAAAGCGACCATTAGACTTCTCAGTTTTTCCAACGATTTTGTTAGTCGCGACATTATTACGTCTTACACTGAACGTCGCCTCCACACGAATCGTACTCCTGGAAGGACATAATGGGGGGGATGCGGCAGGTAAAGTCATCCAAGCGTTCGGTGAAGTCGTTATTGGCGGTAACTACGTCGTTGGTATGGTGGTGTTTGTTATCTTGATGATCATTAACTTCGTCGTAATTACCAAAGGTGGCGAACGTATCTCTGAGGTGTCAGCGCGCTTTACTTTGGATGCCTTACCGGGCAAACAGATGGCGATTGATGCCGACTTAAATGCCGGTCTTATCGATCAGGAAACCGCTCGATTGCGTCGTAAAGAAGTCGCTAACGAAGCCGATTTCCATGGCTCGATGGACGGTGCCTCAAAGTTTGTGCGAGGCGATGCTATCGCTGGTTTGCTGATTCTGTTTATCAACATCATTGGTGGTATCAGCATCGGCGTCTTTGAGCATGGACTCGCAGCATCTGACGCCTTTAAAACCTACGCACTACTTACAATCGGTGATGGCTTAGTAGCTCAAATTCCGTCACTTCTATTGGCAACGGCTGCAGCGATTATCGTTACGCGAATTAATGATAGCGATAATGGCATGTCGGAAACCATGCAAAAACAATTGCTGGCAACCCCGGCGACACTGTTTACCGTCGCAGGCATCATGGCTGTGATAGGCATGGTGCCAGGCATGCCACATTTGGCCTTTTTTGCTTTCGCGGGTGCTTTAGCTTTCGCGGGTTGGCGTCAAACGAAAAAGCCCGTGCAAGACTCCCAAATCGAGGAGGTCGAAGCACTTTCACAAGCCATGCAAGAGGACGATACACCGCTTACATGGGAAGATATTCCTCATGTTCAAACGTTGTCGCTTTCCCTGGGTTACCGTCTCGTTCACCTAGTCAACAAAGAACAAGGTGCACCTTTATCACAGCGTATTCGCGGTGTGCGCCGTAACCTATCTGAACAAGTCGGCTTTTTATTACCAGAGGTGCGTATTCGAGACAACCTAAGCCTTAAACCGAATCAGTATACAATTTCTCTCAATGGCGAAGTGATCGAACAAGGCTTTATCGAGCCAGAACGTTTGATGGCGATTGCAGTCGGAGAAACGTACGGTGAAGTAGATGGTATTTTGGGCAGTGATCCTGCTTACCAATTACCAGCAGTGTGGATTGAACATCAAGACAAAGCGAAAGCGCTGAACATGGGTTATCAAGTGGTCGATGATGGCACGGTCATCGCGACTCATATTAGCAAGATAATGAAAACAAACCTTGCTGAGTTGTTTACGCACGACGATGTTGAAGCTATGACGCAACGTTTGACACAGCAAGCACCGAAGTTAGCCGAAGCCCTAGCCGCGGCACTTAACCCTGCGCAGCAACTCAAAGTATATCGCCAGTTGTTACTAGACCAAGTGCCACTAAAAGATATTCGTACGATTGCTAACACAATGTTGGAATCCGCGGAAAACACTAAAGACCCGATTTTACTGGCATCTGATGTGCGTTGCGCACTAAAACGCACGCTCGTAAACCTGATTGCGGGACAGAAAAACGAATTAAATGTCTATGCTCTCTCTGATGAACTAGAACAAATGCTACTGACTTCGCTACAACAAGCACAATCTTCTGGTACAGTAATGTTAGACAGCTTCCCAATTGAGCCAAATATTCTTGGTCAGTTCCAACAAAACTTGCCACTGATAAGACAACAGCTCAAACAACAGGGATTACCTCCGATTCTTCTCGTTATGCCTCAGTTACGTCCACTTCTGGCTCGTTACGCACGCACATTTACGCAAGGACTGGCAGTATTGTCTTACAACGAAATTCCAGAAAACAAACAAATCAATGTGGTAGGAAACCTTGGTTAATCTTATTTCAACACATGCGATGTACGAACATTTGGTTGGTCTCGCAGTACAACATATCGTCACGGATGACGATCAATTAGTATTTGATGCTTTAAAGCACAATGACATTCAACACGCGTGCCAAGCCATTCGCGAGACTCAATCAGGCGAGGTAGAATTCCAACACCTGACGTTGAGATTTGGCACGCGTGGCGAACAAAGCGTCTATCAATTCGAACTCTCTGAACAAATGCAGTACTGCCTAGATTTGTTCAGCCTTTATCTCGCATTGCGACAAACACAGTTTCAGCTAGAAGCCTTTCACCCCGACTTAATCAGTAACGTCGTCGTGCCGATAAGAATTGACGCATTACTATGGGAACCAGGCATATACTTTCTCGAACAGATGATTCAGTTTCACTCTTGCGCTTTTCAACATGTGATTCCTTCTCTTCAAGCAGACAAAACGCTATGCGCCTATGATAAAGTCTCAGCGCTGATAGAGAAGTTAAGAGAAAACGCCTACTCACTTTGGTTTGAAGTCGCGACATCACAAGTGAACTTCGAGCGAGTCGCTGACTTTAGTCCCGATATGATCAAACTATCGGTCACGTTAGAGGATAAAGAAGAAAGACATGCTTTCCTACCGATTGCTAAGTTCTTAAGAAAGCACAAATACCCTTGGGTAGCCGGGCGGGTAGCGAGCCAAACAGAGCTAAACCGCTATCGCTTGTTAGGGGCCAATTATTACTTTGGTTATTTCAGTGACATCCCGACCTCCCTCTCTTTTCAATCTTTTGGTGAGGAATGACAGAATCCTAACTATTAATCTTTATAAAACAGCGCGAATTATTCGCGCTGTTTTTTTATTTATAACGAAGAACGACAATATTGATAGATGACTGCTTCCCTGATTAAGTCAGGCTTATTCAGGTTATTTGATGTTATATCTGTATTTTCATGGAATACAAGTCACTAAAAATCATCAATTTTGATCTTTTTTAGGAATTTTTTAATTTTCAAATTAATCATTAAAGCTGACCGACCGCCTCTAGTTAGTGACTAGGGAATATCCCGAGGCCTGAAAGATATAGTGACTAACTAAGGAGACTAAGATGGCTTTATCAATGCACACTAACTACGCATCGCTTGTAACTCAAAACACTCTGAACAACACAAGCGGTCTTCTAAACACTGCGATGGAGCGTCTAAGCACGGGTTACCGCATCAACTCAGCAGCAGACGACGCTGCGGGTCTACAAATTGCAACTCGTCTGGAAGCTCAGACTCGTGGTATGAATGTAGCGATGCGTAACGCACAGGACGGCATCTCTATGATGCAGACTGCTGAAGGTGCAATGGATGAGATGACAAACATCACATACCGCATGAACGACCTAGCAACACAATCTTTGAACGGCTCAAACAGTCAAGAAGACCGTGCAGCTTTGGATGCAGAGTTCAAACAGCTAGCATCTGAGCTAGGCAACATCATGGAAAACACTTCATTTGGTGGTCAAAAACTTCTAGCTGAAGGCGGCGGTTTTGGTGCAAGCAGCGTTACTTACCAAATTGGTGCGACTGGTGCAGAGAAACTAGCTGTAAATGCAAAAACACAGCTAAACGACATCTCGACAGCAATTGCTGGCCTGACAAGCATCAGCACTGCTGCTGCAGCTTCTACAGCTCTTGCAAACCTTTCAAGCTCTGGCGGTATGCTAGCAGATCTAGGTACAGCACGTGCTCAGTTTGGTGCTAACATCAACCGTCTAGAGCACACAATGACTAACCTTGGTAACATGACTGAAAACACTTCTGCAGCAAAAGGCCGTATCACTGATGCAGACTTCGCTACAGAGTCTTCAAACATGACTAAGAACCAAATGCTTATGCAAGCAGGTACAACAGTTCTTTCTAAGACTAACCAGCTTCCTGGCATGGCAATGTCTCTACTACGCTAATCATTGAAGCTTATAACCCCACCCATCCGGTGGGGTTTTTTACTATCTGAATATTATGACACCAGTTTATTCTCAACATATTGATATCATTCGCTCTCGTTGGCCTGACGTAGCAAAAGCCTTAGACAGTGCAGACTTTAGCGACTTACACTTTGAAGTAGTTGAACAAGCAGCGATGACCCTAAAAGTCAACGGAGTTCAACTTAGCAGTGCTTATGACCCGGTCGAAGAAGCCTTCCAGTACCGAAGCCTAACGTCTAGCGACGATTATCATATTTGGGGCATCGGTATGGGCAATGTCCCATCCCTGTTAACACAAGATAAAAATGCTCGATCAATTCGTGTTTATCTTTATAACCTACCGTTAGCAAAATTGGTGCTTTCTCTCGTTCCACAACAATGGATATCCGATCCTCGTGTTTCGTTGATCATCGTCTCAGAAGACCAAAGCGATATAGGTAGAAAACTCGCGAGCCTTACTTGGGATGATTGTATCATTCTCAATGCCGACAGAGCCATTTCGCGTCATACTCATCAATGGCTTTATTTCCGCTTAGAAAACCGTGTTTTGATCGGCTATGCAAACGCTAGCTATAGACATAGCGATGAAGAACTGCTCACAAGAGAGAAAGAAAACGAACCTCTTTTAAAACGCCTAAACTCTTCTGATCATTATCTTATGTATCAAGTAGACGACGCTATTTGTATTGGTGCTGGCCCATCACTCCAGCATCATATTGAAGAGTTAAAAACAGTCTATAACCGACCAAATCGTCCCAAGCTTATTGCTGCATCAACTGCATGCAAGTGCTTAATTGAAAATAACATCAAACCAGATGTCGTATTTGCTGTAGATTTAAATTTAGGTGACGAACATATTCCATATGAGATCGCCAAAAATACTATTTTGGTGTTTGGTAGCCATATGCCTAGCCGTATTTTCCAAAACTGGCATGGCGAGAAGTATTACTTACACTTGGGTGACTTCACATACGACAGATTTGCAAGCAAACTACCGGTTAAATATCGCCCTTACTCGTTTGGTTCGGTAATCCATCCTCTAATCCACTTCACCCTTTTACAAGGTGCTACCCAAGTATCACTCATCGGATGCGACTTTGGTTTCCCTGGAGATATCATCCATTCAGGACGCGAAAACAGACCAGACGACCCGAACGCGACGATGACAGCACGAGTAGAGAATGGTTATGGTGAGATGATCAAAACCTCACCAGCCTACCGCATGTTTGGAAGCGGTGTTGAGAACCTAATAGCAGCATCACCACAGACCAAGTTTTACAATTGGAGCCGTATTGGTGCAAAAATTATTGGTGCTGAATATTTCAATGTGGAGGAACTATATGGCAACCGAGATTAACTCTGTTTATGACACTTTTATTAAAACTTCAGAGGTTTACTCATACGGTGACCACTTGACAGGCGACTTAATGTTAGGGAGATGTCTAAATCTCCTAACAAAATTATTCACCGTTCAGTCAGAGCGCACGTCTGTTCTCGAAATACTTTCGCGAATAAATACCGCCCGAGAAGTTCATGACTTCACTGCACTTGCAGATATTCTAAGGTATGAAATTGCGCCTAACATAAAAGCGTTGAGTGAACGCTATTAGCTCTAGAAAGCCTCATCATTGAGGCTTTTTTATCGCCTGATGTAAATAGAACTATTATTATCCCAATGAGAGTCTGGCAATCTAAAACCTACTTTCAGCATAATATTCCTTAACACTTTGTTAAATAACTCTAGTTCCACTGGCTCAGGACTATTATCGAACTGATAGCGTTTTAACTCAGGAAATTTTGATATGGCCTCTTTTTGGATACTTGCCAACTCGTCAGAATTAAGACTCTGCTTGCTAAGTAATTTAGCGTGAATAAAGCGCTCATATTCGCGAGCACACTTCATTAGTCGTAAGGCAAATTCGTTCATAATTGTTGTTTTTCTTTCCGATACTCCAATTTGATGAAAAGATAACAGGAAGCATATAAATACGATGTAAGAATTATCTTAATTCATTAGAAGTAAACACCGAAATATCTGTTCTGAGTCCCTTCCTCCCTTTCAACTCCACTTAGAAATTCTATTAAACATTTACGAGTCTTGAGTCGCCTTGTCTTATAGGAAAACGCTACTTGTTTTCTAGAGGAAAGCGGAACACAAAAGGTGGAACCACAGCTTCCTCTCTATGAAATAATACATCGCAAAGCATTGTTATATATAGCCATTTATATACGGCACACATCTTGCGATGAACTGTTAAACCAAGGCATAGCAGATAAGCTATTTAAGCCGTATATATGAGAGAGGGAGTAACCTCATGAGTTCATTAGATCCAATTACAATGGCTACTAAATTTGCCACTTTTGACGTTCAACCGTTTCAACAGCGCTATCAGCTACAAGCCAGCAAATATCAAGCGCAACTTTCCGCTCTAGGTAAAGTTGAAACGGCATTACGAGACTTTCGTAATTCGTTAAACGAAATGAACAGCAGCACAAACACCATCATTAAGAACAGTGCAACCCTATCTCAGGAAGGTTACTTTACAGCCAGTGCAGATGCTAAGGCCCTCACAGGCAACTACCAAATTTTTGTTGAGCAAGTTGCCACGTCTCATCAAGTCTCTACAGGGATGCCTGCTGATCTAGAAGCAACAACTGAAGTCCCAACAACTGGCTCTCTCGAGTTCACGATCAATGGCGAAACAATGACGCTAGATCTATCGACTGTTGATTCAGACGGTGATGGCACAGCAACAGTCAGTGACTTAGCAAAAGCAATCAACAACAACAGCGATAACCCTGGAGTAAACGCCACCTTAGTTCGCTCAAATGGTCAAACTCACTTTATGTTATCAAGCACTGAAACTGGTGTTGCTAACCAAATCAACGTATCGGCGTCTGGTACTGGCCAAGCCTGGTTTGAAGATGCATTCACAAATCTAAACCAAATTAGCGCCCCACAAGATGCTGTAATGTGGTTGGGAGCTAAAGACTCTGGTCTCAAACTGACGAACGCAAGCAATACATTTGAAGGTGTAATCGACGGTGTAGATATTACTCTAACCAAAGCTCAAGCTTCTGGTGAAACACCTGTTGGCCTTGATATAGGCTCTGACAGCGAAGCAACTAAAGAGCAATTGGATAAGTTTGTTGACGCATATAACACTCTTATTGGCGCAATGAACCAGCACACCCAAATAGGTAGTGAAGACAAAAAACGTGGAGTGTTAGCAAGTGATCCAACACTTCGCTCCATTGAGAGCCAATTAACTAATTTGGTTCGAGGGGAACACGGTGGTATGCGTCTGAGTGAAATCGGAGTGAGCTTGGATCGTGATGGGAAAATGAAAGTCGACCACGAAAAATTCGCCGAAGTTCAAAAGAATAACAGCGTGGGCTTGGAAGCAATGTTTAATGGCGACGATGCCTTACTTGACTCAATGGACGCGATGATTGATCCATTTCTGAAGTTTTCATCAGGCGCATTCAAATCCCGTAAAAATGCGCTTCAAGCTAACTTGGATCGCATAGAAGATAAACAATCTACATTAGAGCGTAAATACGATATGTCGTACAAACGCTACATCAAACAGTTCACACAAATGAACGCGTTAATGACCCAAATGAACCAAACCATGTCGATGTTTGGCTAAGCCTTTAGGAGAAAAAACTCATGCTTATGGACTCTGGCTATGACTCGTACCAGCAAGTAGACCTCAACGCGCAAGCGGCAGCAGCAAACCCACACCAATTAGTCATTATGTTGATCGATGGCTTACTTGATGAAGTTGAACGTATTCGTGGCCATTTGGCTGCGAATCGCTTGGCTGAGAAAGGTAACGGAATCAACAAATGCATGAACATCTTGATTGGGCTCACAAGCGCTCTAGATGATGAGAATGGTGGCGAAATTGCTGAAAACTTACGCCAGCTGTATGACTTCTGCCAAGTTGAGCTTTATTACGCCAGCGTGCAGAACGATGCGAATCGCTTGGTTAATGTCGAGCGTGTAATGGGTAACATTCGTGAAGGTTGGATGAATTTTGGACAACAAGCATAAAGTGTCGCCAGAGCGATTTCGTCATTTATCTCAGCTCATCCAATTCGCTACAAAAACAGCAGATTGGCATGCGCTTAAGCGCTATGACTTGCAGTTGCGAGAGCTATTGATCAGTCACAAACCTTTTTTGAAGGATCCTAAGCTTGCACCTGAAATTCAACGTGCCAAAACCGTTCATGCTGATGCATTCGCTAGATTAGAAAAGTCGAAGAACGAGTTAGAAAAAGAGATGAACATGGTCAATGACCATCAAGAGCGCGCTATGGCCTATCAATTAGCGATGACCATGGAGCTAACTCAATGATCGTATCTCCTTCAACTCAAATATCCGGCAATGCATCACCTAGCCATGAAGGCAACATAAAACAAGCAAGAGCTGTACACGGTTTTTCTCATAACCCTATGTCTGAGCATAGCCAGTATGACGGCCAAGGTTTCGCCTCAGCTTCAACCGTGCCGAGTTTTCATCTTACCGCTCCAGCTTTGGACAGCGAAGAAAAGGCGTATGATCGTGGTTCGGATACTGACGAACACTCGGCTTCTGAAGCAGATGCTCACCTGACAAGTACACTGGGTTCAACAGAATCACCTGATCTTGCTATGCAAGCTCAGGCTCTAACCCAGAGTATGCTCACTATGGCCGAAAAGCAGCCGGGTCAGTTCGGAAAAACTCCGCCTTTAGCGGTAGCTAACGACGTTAAGTCTGCAACACAAGACTCAAATAACGCCTTGCTAAACACCTCTCCAAAGCAACAAGAGGTGCAACAAAGCCAACCGATGTCATCGAACTCGCGTCTATCAATCTCCAGTGCCGACTTTCAGACCCTATTGAGTCAACCAGCTCAAGGGCAACCAACGGCCTCACCACTCCAAGGACAAACACCAACGCCACAAGCCCCGAACACCGCCGTTGCCACGAGTCATATTCAAACTCAAGGCTCTGAGTGGGCGGCTGTGCGCGTTGACACCAGTGCTGGAAAATGGGGAGAGCAAATGATGCAAGTTCTGCATGACCGTGTGACTCTTCAAGCGCAACAAAATGTACAAGAAGCCAAAATCCGCCTCGACCCACCGGATTTAGGTAAGCTGGATTTACTTGTACGTGTTGAAGGCGACCGACTAAGCGTGCACATCAATGCCAATGCAGCCGCAACACGAGAAGCTTTAATGCAAGTGTCTGAGCGTCTACGCACAGAACTGCAAGAGCAGAACTTCGTCCATGTCGATGTCAACGTGGGCTCTGATCAAAGCCAGAGTCGCAATGACCAACATACAAATGAAGAAGACGCCACTATTTTCGCAGCACGAGAATCTGGTGCATTCCAAACCACAACAACAAATTATTCAGAACACTGGCTGAACACTCAAGCCTAGTTAATCCTCGAGGAAAAAGGTTATGACCAAACAACAAATGATCGCCCTGTTTATCGCCATGATCATCACCAGCGCCCTCGTTTCGGCCGCCACGATTATGGGCGGAATCTGGTACTTAAACAAACACGCTCAAGAGTCACCTGACTCTGGTTCCTTGATCGATGATTCTCCATTGTCATTTTTAGTCACAGAAGAACCGACAAGCAAAGGTCCTAGCTTCCATCCTTTAGACAAAGTCGTTTTAACCGTAAAAGGTAAAAAGCAAACTCACTTTGTCATGCTAGAACTAGCAATTGAAACACGCCGTCCTGAGCGTATCAAAGACATTGATGAATACATGCCAATGGTACAAAACTCATTATTAAAATTGTTTAGCGACAAAACATTTGATGAGTTACAGCAAGCGGGTGCCATTGATATTCTGCAAAACGAAGTAAAACAAACGCTTTTACTGGCTTTTGCTAAGACAGACATCGTTCGCGAAATAGACGATGTTTTGTTGACTAAATATGTTGTGCAATAACGGAGCACAACCATGTTAGACATGAATATACAAGACACCTATACCACAGAAGAGGAAGTGACGACGCCATCACGTCCAATTGACGAAAATGCACTGCTGCAACGTCATCAAGTTATGGTGAAACGCGTCGTTAACCAGCTACGTGTTCATGCCACTTCTCACTGTAGTATTGAAGATATGCAGCAAATTGGCCTTATCGCTCTAGTTGAAGCTGGACGCCGATACGGCGATGTTGACGATCCTCATTTCCCTGCCTTTGCCCTGTGTCGCGTTCGAGGTGCAATTTTAGACGAATTACGCCGGTTAGATTGGCGCTCACGTAAAACTCGCCAACAGGCTCACGAACTCAACGACGTGACTCGAGATCTCACACGCTCTTTAGGTCGGATGCCTACGGATGCAGAAATCATCCAAGCCTTGGGGACGAATGAGCAGGACTATTACAACCGCCAAAATGCCGCCCTTGCGGGAGAGATGCAAAGCCTTGACCAACTGATGGAAAGCAGTGGTGATAGCTATATTGGCGGGCAATATGATGGCATGGAACATGAGCATATTCGTCGCAGTTTAGATAGCGCTTTAGGCAAATTGCCGAAGCGTGATCAATTGCTGCTTACTCTGTTCTATCAACATGAACTCAACTTACACGAAATAGCTCTGGTATTGGATCTGACACCACCTCGTATATGTCAGCTTCACAAACAAGCGCTGAAACAACTCAACCAATTAATGTCCTCTTAGGAGTCACAAGATGCAAAAGTTTTTTGGAGTCCTCACTATCCTGGTGTGCGTCTTCGGTGGATACATGTGGGCCGGCGGTAACTTAGGCGCTATCTGGCAACCAGCCGAATTCCTTATCATCATTGGCGCTGCTGCTGGTTCTTTGATCATCGGTAACCCACCTCACGTACTGAAAGAAATGCGTCGCCAAGTGCCTGCGACCATCAAAGGCCCGACAGAAGAGCATGAGTACTACATGGAATTAATGGCGCTACTCAATAACTTGCTTGAGACAGCGCGCAACCGTGGTTATAAGTTTCTCGACTCTCACATTGAGTCGCCAGAACAGAGCTCTATGTTTCTCGCTTACCCGACGATTGCTGAGGATCATCGCCTAATTTCTTTCATTACTGATAATTTACGTTTAATGGCAATGGGACAAATGTCGCCTCATGAATTAGAGGGACTGCTAGAGCAAGAAATTGAAGCTATCCAAAACGAAATGCTTTTGCCTTCACGCTCACTACAGCGTACAGCAGAAGCACTACCTGGCTTCGGTATTCTTGCAGCAGTTGGTGGCATCATTATCACCATGCAGGCCATTGATGGCTCAATCGCTATGATTGGTTATCACGTTGCAGCAGCTCTCGTAGGTACATTCATTGGTATTTTCGGTTGTTACTGTGGTTTAGACCCACTAAGTAACGCCATGGCTCAGCGAGTAAAACGTAATATGACTGCTTTTGAATGCGTACGCGCAACCTTGGTTGCCTACGTAGCGAAGAAGCCGACATTGCTCGCCATCGACGCTGGTCGTAAACATATTCAGCTAGACATCAAACCAACATTCAACCAAATGGAGAAGTGGTTAGCTGAACAGGAGGGATAATGCAAAAACAAGAGCATGTAGTGTTCAAACGTGCCAAAGCACACAGCCATGATGAACCTCATGGCGGCGCGTGGAAAGTCGCGTTTGCTGACTTCATGATCGCCCTAATGGCGCTGTTTCTTGTGCTTTGGGTTATGCAGGTGGTAGACAAAGAAGAGCGTAAAGCAATTGTCGCCCACTTACATAGCTCAAGCGTATTCGACAAGAGTTACGGTAATCCATTTGATACTTCACAAAGTATCTCTCCTATTGACTTGGCACAGGACTCTTCTGTGCCAAGTAAACACAATTCCAACCACGTGGTAAGCTCATACTTTCGAGGTGACGGCGATGGGCCAGAAATCGACTCGTTGATTCCTGGTAACTTCGATACTCAGGAGCAACTTGCAGCGCTGGCGAAAGTCATTGAACGAATGACCGCTCAGATTAACGCACAAGGAAATGTCAACGTAACCGTGACCCCACAAGGCTTACGTATCGTCCTTCAAGATGATTACAAACAGCATATGTTCAGTCGTGGTGGCGCAGAGCTGACCCCTTTCTTCGAAGACTTATTACTTGCACTTGCGCCTGTATTTCAGCGTGTGAACAACCCACTGATCATCAGCGGACATACGGATGCGATTCCATTTAAAAAACGCTTTGGTCGTCAATCAAACTGGGCGTTATCTGCATCTCGAGCTGATGTCGCAAGAAATACGCTGGTTGAAGGTGGCATGCCGGATGATCGAGTCATGCAGGTCACAGGCATGTCGGATAGAGCACTGCTTAACCCTGATGAACCAGATTCAAGCGAAAACCGCCGTATCGAGCTGTTCGTTTTAACGACGCCAGCAGCCAAAGTACTCGAAACTCTTTTTGGTAACCACCAAGAAAGTGAACTGCAAAAAGCGAAAGATAAAGCCGAATTTAACCAACCAGTCATTCGACAAGAAGTCATCAATTACTCGGGTGATACGGCCACCAACGAAGTAAATATTCAAGAATTATAACCTCAAAAGGTCACCTCGCCTGATGGTGACCTTTCTAACTGAAACCTCTGTTACTGTGACTTTTTAGTTGAGTTCTATATGCACATAACACCATCCGAAAACAAAAAACGCGATCTGTTGAAGAAAGCCTTTTTATGGTTAATTGTCTTCGACTACCTTTTATTGGCGTTTTTCTTAACTCAGCTGTCCAGTTTAACGCTTAACAGTGGGACCATGATCAGTATGCTGCTCGTCGTCTACAACGTCTTACTCGTTTCTCTGTGCTTTCAAAGAACCAATAAACAGGACTCTTATATTATCTACCCTGTTTTATCCGCGACGTTGTTGGCATTTGTCTGCTTTCTTTATTTCTTTTTTTTAATTTAGATACCTGACTCCACCATTGACTTTATTTTTACTGCTTTTTCGAAGTGGTCGAGCCGATGGGTCTGAATCCACCATGTAGCCGCCTCCATCAACCGTTCTGGATCATCATTTTTGTTGGCGAAAAACGCATAAAATGAGAGCCCAACCTGCTCACCTTTGCTTTCGATCTTTTTGTCACAGACCTCTATTATTTTGTCTCTCAATGAAGCTCTCATTTCTATTCCCTTACGCTAGTACATACTCACTAACCATACGGTTGAAAGAAATCAGATCAAACGAACCTTTAATTTCAAAACGTACTTTTCCCACCTCACTCATGAAGAACTCAATTTCACAATCTAAGTCAAATGTACCAGACGTCTCGATAGAAAATGCATTGATCTTGCTATAAGGCAGCGACGTGTAATCCACTTTTGAGCCCGTAATCCCTTGCACATTCGCCGCAATCACTCGCTTGTTGGTAAACACCACTTGGTCGCGAACCGTTTTAAAGCCCGCAAATACCGACTCGCCATCAATAAGAAACTTGTGAAAATCTTCCCTAACTTTTGATACCTCAATGGGTTTAAGCTTAAACACTGATGAATTGTCGAAATCGATCATAGTCATTCCTTTTTAGTTGATAGCGAACAAACTCAACGTAGCAGATACACAGACCATTGCCTATCAGCTAAGTACCATCTTTCGATTTCAAACCTAGGAAAAAATTCAACAAAGTGCATTACTTCCACCCTTGCCGCCATAGCTCTGGGTCTTTCAGCTCTTGCCAGTTCATCTCTTGCTCGCGTTTACTCATGACTGCCTCAATGACACATTTCACAACATTGCCGTCTTCATCCAGCTCCATTTCTGTTACGACAAAGTGCTTCTCTTTATTTTTAGGTGACGTCGCCGTCCATTTGCTGTGCAATAACTTCTTGGGATGAATTTTATTCATAGTGGTATACCAATTTAACTAACATCTTTATGTATACGACTGAATACCAAGAGAGAATCAGATTTTATTTTTAAGCATCCACGAAAAGAAAAAGCCGCAAAAGAGCTCATCCCCTAATGCGGCCTTACTTGCAACCCAATTAGGTCTTTTGACCGTTCAAACGAGGGTTTAAGTACTGACTCTGTAGCAACTGCAACGCCTTACCTACCAGCACAATCACCACCGCGCCGATCAGTACTGGCGTGAACAGAAAGCTCCACCCCTGCCCAGAGGCCATGATCAAGATAGGATTTGCGCCCGCAGGTGGATGCGTTGTCTTCGTAATCAGCATTGCTGACACTCCTAACCCAGTCGCAATCGCGAGCGTGATTGGCGTGATCTCAACGTATTGGCTAAACGCAATACCGATAGATGCCGTAATGAAGTGACCAATGATCACATTTTTTGGTTGAGCGAGAGGGCTGCTAGGCACCCCAAACACCAACACCGCCGTAGCACCAAATGGCGCCATGAGAAGTACCACCTCAGTAAGAGACACCTCGGCGTAAGACAACACACCAATAGCCAATGTCGCACCAAGCCCCGCGACCAACGATAAAATTAAATTATTCATAAACACCTCAAAGTAGACCGAATTGTCTACAAATTAAAATAGACAAACCTGTCTACCTTTGTCAATATGTGTTTGTAGAACTTTTTGAGGACGTAGTTATGAACAAAAAGAAACAGTTATTGATCGACACCGCGTTGTCGCTGTTTTACAAACAGGGCATCAACTCCATTGGCATCAATGAAGTCCTTAAAGTATCTGGCGTGGCTAAACGCACGCTGTACAGCCATTTTGAAAGCAAAGAAGCGCTCATCCTCGCCGCACTAGAACAACGCCACCAAATCTTCATGGCGTGGCTAGAGGAGAAACTGTCATCAGCACAATCGAGCACAGACGTGATCGACCAGTTGTTTACCGCGCTTAACGGCTGGTTTCATGGTTCTGAGGAAAAATTGGGCGAGTTTCGCGGCTGTTTCTTCATCAACACGTCCGCCGAATTCAGTGACGACAGCGGCGAGATCGCAACGTATTGCCGCCACCATAAACAACAGGTTCGAGAGCTAATTCAACGCTATCTCAAGTCAGACAACACATCATTACTCGATGCCATTTGCATCATGAAAGAAGGCGCCATCACTACCGCTTACATGACAAAAGAGTACGACGACGTCACAAAGAAATGCGTGGAAATTTTGCGCAAGCTGTAACGGTAAGAAAGCAAAAAACGAATCGACCGAGCACCAAGCTGGCGAGAATGTTCAGAAATGGTAAGGTTATTTTATCAACCTAATGAGACACGCTTGATATGAAAATTGGCGAACTGGCGCAAAAAACGGGCCTTGCTCCCTCGCGTATTCGATTTTACGAGCGCATCGGACTGCTAAAAACCGTGACCCGTAAAGCCAACGGGTACCGCGAGTATCCGCAAGAAGCATTAATGATTCTGGACATGATCACAACGGGTCAGCAAGCTGGATTCAGTTTGGATGAGCTAAGTGCGTTACTGCCATCCGATCTTTCTAACTGGGATCATCATCAGTTATTGACAACCTTGCAGCAAAAAGTCCAAGAGCTCGAGGAGCTTGAGAGAAAAATTGCCCAGAGTAAAAGCAAGTTAAAAGAAGTACTTAAAGAGATTGAAGCTAAGCCTGATGACATGGACTGTGCAATGAATGCAAAACGCGTCATGTCTCAACTTGGTCAAACGATTCTGACCAAAGAAAATCCCTCAAATAAAAAATAAGACCGTCACCAAATCAAAGCAATGTTAACAAGCGAAGCTTTACTCTTGATGTTGGGTTAAAGATTCGCCAATTCCCCTGCCAGCCACTAAATTGAGTCTGTAAAAACCATTCGCCCTTAGCTCAGATGTGCCATCTCCTTGTTTCTATACTCAATAAAAAATCAATCCAATTTATCTTCAAAATGCGGGTTGACCTTAAACCTAACTTTAACGTTAGGATGAATATCAAAGCAACACAGCAGGAGATTGGTGAATGCAAACGATATTGGGTGCAAGTGGGCAAATTGGCCGTAAGCTGGCATTAAGCCTAAAACGAAACTTTACGAGCGACATCCGTTTGGTGAGCCGCAATCCACATCGAGTCAACGAGACGGATCAACTGGTAAAAGCGGACTTGCTCGACGCGAAACAAACATCAGATGCCGTAAAAGGTTCTAGTATCGTTTACCTTACTGCAGGGCTACCAATGGATACTCAACTGTGGGTGGAACAATGGCCAACAATGATGCGTAATGTCATCGCCGCATGTAAAACTCATCAAGCAAAGCTTGTTTACTTTGATAATACCTACATGTACCCGCAAACGGATACGCCTCAACAAGAAGATGCACCATTTCAACCTAATGGAGAAAAAGGTCGAATTCGTGCGGTCATTACTGACATGCTGCTAGAATCGATGAATAAAGGAGAAATCGAAGCCGTTATCTGTCGTGCTCCGGAATTTTACGGCCCGGGGAAAACACAAAGCATCACTAATTCCGCCATTATCGATAATCTACTTAACCAAAAGAGTGCAAAAGTGTTTTTACGTGATGACACCAAACGCAGCTTAATTTATACGCCAGACGCAAGCCGAGCGATGGCGCTAATTGGGAATACGCCCGATGCTTACGGACAAACTTGGCATTTGCCTTGCGACGATCGTCGACTGACGTATCGGGAGTTTATCGCTGTTGCAGCAAAGGTTTTTAACGTTCAACCGAAATACAAAGTCATCAAGCGCTGGCAATTGTGGCTAGCTGGGCGATTTAATCAAACCATTCGAGATGCTGCCGAGCTTTTGCCCCGCTACGAATCTGACAACCTTTTCGTTTCGGATAAGTTTCAGACTCGTTTTCCAGATTTTAAAATCACCACATTCGAACAAGGCTTGACCACAATTCAACAAGAAAAAGCCAATGACCAGAAACTTCTTTAAGCAGGCATTGATAGGAGCTTTTTGATGAAAGATAACACACCGACATCATCCCCAGAGCGTTGGATCATATACGGAGCCAATGGTTATACCGGCGAGCTGATTGCGAGAGAGGCCGTAAAACGGGGTCACCACCCAATCCTTGCAGGTAGAAGTTTAGAGAAAGTACAAAGCCTAGCGGCTGAACTAGGGCTGCAAAGTCTTGCTTTTTCTCTTGAGGATAAAAGCAGCGCGGTCCAACATATTTCGGGTTCCTCACTGGTATTAAACTGCGCAGGGCCCTTTTCTTCGACGGCAAAACCGATGATGAAAGCGAGCCTAGAAGCTGGCGCACATTATCTCGATATTACAGGTGAGATCTCTGTATTTGAGTTTGCACAAACGCTGCAATCACAAGCAAAGGAAGCTGGTGTCGTATTGTGCTCCGGTGTTGGTTTTGATGTTATTCCAACGGATTGTATTGCAGCCACATTGAAAGCTGCGCTACCAGATGCAACACATTTGTCTCTCGGTTTTGACTCTCGCTCTGGTTTTTCTCCGGGCACGGCGAAAACGTCTGTCGAAGGTTTGGCTCAAGGCGGTAAAGTGCGGCTTAACGGAAAAATCACCACCGTTCCGCTAGCGTATAAAGTTCGCAACATTGATTTTGGTGACGGCGAAAAACTTGCGATGACCATTCCGTGGGGCGATGTTTCAACCGCCTATTACACCACGGGGATTGAGAATATTGATGTTTTTATTCCCGGATCGCCAAACATGATAAAAAACGCTAAACGAGCGAATTGGGCTCGCCCCCTTCTCGGCATAACCTGGGTACAAAGCCTCATAAAAAGCCGTATTGAAAGAACCGTAAAAGGACCAAATGAGGAGCAAAGAAACCAATTACCCACATATGTGTGGGGTAAAGCAAGCAACAAACTCGGACAAAGCAAAACAGCACGAGTGCAAACGGCCAATGGCTACAGCTTAACCGTAACGGGATCTCTGGCGATTGTAGAACACCTGCTACATACAAAGCCTGAAGCCGGTGTATACACCCCCTCTAAGCTCATGGGCTCCAATTTTGTGTCGCAGCTTCCCGGCTCTAGTGGCATAACCATTGAAGAGTAAACCAAAAGGCACCAATCGGTGCCTTCTGCATTAACAGGGGTTGAGACCATCACAACTCGTGTTCGGTACGGGCGATGATGTCATCCTGCGCGTCTGGTGACAGCGCGGTAAAGAAGGCTGAATAGCCCGCAACTCGTACGACAAGGTCACGATATTGCTCAGGGTTCTTCTTCGCTGCCAGCAAGGTTTCACGAGAGACGATGTTGTACTGCACGTGCCAACCTTTATGGTGATTAAAGAAGGTGCGAATCAACATTGAAAGCTTGAGCTTATCTCCTTCTGAAGCGACAGCCGCTGGGCTTAACTTCTGGTTAAGCAGCACACCACCCAAGATTTTATTGGCTTGAATTTTACCGACTGAGTTGTACACCGCCGTTGGTCCCAAACGGTCAGAGCCCGATGCTGGACTTGCGCCTTCCGCCAGTGGCGTTTTCGCTTTTCGACCATCTGGTGTTGCCATCGTGGATGCGCCAAATGGCACGTTGGCAGAGATGCTCGATGTTCCCGCGTAGTAGCCACCACCAATTGGTCCACGCCCATGACGTGTGTTGACAAATTGCACCAACTCATCGATATAAACTTGGTAAGCATCAGCCAGCAATTGGTCGACATAATCGTCGTCATTGCCGTATTTTGGCGCGAAGTTGATTAAGCGTTGGCGAAGTTGTTCGTTCTCAATACCATCGAAGTCTTCTTCTAATGCTTTAGCCAGTTCCGTTTGGCTGATTTGTGCTTCTTCAAACACCAAATGTTTGATCGCCGCCAAACTGTTACCCAAATTGGCGATACCCACTTGCAGGCCAGATACCCAATCGTATTTCGCTCCGCCTTCTTTTACTGTTTTACCACGCGCCAAACAGTCATCCACCAGCGATGAGCAGAAAATATCTTGCGCTTGCTGCTCAAGCACACTGTCGACTACGGTATCGATCTCTATCGATTTACGTGTGTAGTAGCGAATTTGCTCCGCCCAAGAAGCGGTGACTTGCTCAAAGCTCTCGAAGTTGCCTTTTGCCAACGACTTATCATGCGGCAAGAAGGCTTTGCCCGTCGTTGCATCCACACCTTCGTTAAGCGCAGCCAGTAAAATACGCGCAAAGTTAATGAAGCTCATGCCCGTGCAACGGTAACCCCATTTGCCTGGAACAGCGGTTTCAATACAGCCAATAGACGCATAGTTGTAAGCGTCTTCTTTCTCAACGCCAAGCTTGATGAATTCTGGAATGACGATTTCATCGTTGTTAAATGCAGGCATACCGAATCCACATTTGATCACTTCAATACAGCCCATCAAGAACTCTTGATTCAGACCTTCATGATAGCGAACACTCAAGTTCGGTTGCGTGGAACGTAGCTGACCACAAGACTCTAAAATCGCCCAAGATAGCGGGTTTACGGCGTCTTCAGGTTCTCCATTCTCATTCAGCTTTTGGCCACCGATACAAACATTTTGATACAGAGGAGAACCTGCCGATGCTTTTGAGTGCGCACCAGAGCGAATCTTGTTTACTTCAAGCAATTTCAACCAACAGCTTTGCAATAACTCAAGGGCGAACGCTTTGTTCATCGCGCCACTTTCAAGATCACGCACGTAGTAGTCGTTTAGGAACTGGTCCATTCGACCGAATGAAACAGAGTGGCCATTCGATTCAATTTGCAACATCAACTGAACAAAATAGCTCAGTTGCAGAGCTTGCCAGAAGTTGGTTGGCGCATGGAAAGCCACATGACGACAGTTTTCTGCGATTGTCTCCAGTTCCGCTTTCCTCTCTGGTCGAGTTTCGTTTTGTGCCATTTCCAGAGCGAGATCGGCGTAACTCACCATGTGCTCCTTAATCGCAAGCAAGACAATTTCGACGGACTTATAAAACTGCTCTTTCTTCAACCCTTCATACGTCGACACGTCGTTATTAGCGCGATGCTGACGAACCTCATCCAGCAGACCGTTCATACCGACTTTCAGGATTTTTTCGTTATCCACCGCAAGGTGCGCGTCGCCCGAAGTCATGTTGCCTTCGGCTTTAATGATGGTGCTGGCTAAGATCTCTTGCTGCTCGTCGGTAAAGAGTCCATAGCAGCGATCTTGAACCGTTTTACCGCGCCAGTATGGCGTAATGGCGTGAATGCTTTGTTTGTCTTCTTCACTTACCGCAAAACCAGCCCCAGGTCGGTCGGCCAGTTCGTCGATTTCCGCTTCAATCCAACGCACCGTGTATTCAGGGAAGATCGGCGCAGCGCGTACTTTGCTCGCTTGGTTACCGACAATCAGCTCGTCGTGCTTAATCCAAATGGTGCGAGTGCGTAAGTGCTCTTGTAACGCCAACGCTCGTTGCACAATCACAGGTTTGTCTTCATTTGCCTGATACGCTCGAGTATAAGCCTCTGCGCGCTCAGTACAGATAGGCGGCGTTACGATGTTGACCAGTGCAGATTTGTGGGCTTTGATTCGCTCTGGAAGGGTATGTAGGTCCATGGTTAACCTCTAACAATCACGTTAAGTTGAGTATGTTCGCTTGCGTATTGCATTGCGTTTTCTAGCAGTTCTGGATTATTTAATGGTTTGTCAGAACACTCGTAAGGCATATCGAGCAAACGGTATTTATTGATGCCGAGGGTGTGATACGGCAGCAAGTGAAGTTCTTGACAGCTTTCTAATGAAGCAGCGAAATCAATGATCGCTTTGAGCTCATCAATGGTGTCATTGAAGCCCGGCACAACCGGCACGCGAATCACAATGCGTTTGGCAATTGGTGCCAATTTTCTAAAATTGGCTTTGATGCGTTTTAACGATCCCTTCGCCCAGCAGAGAAACTTTTCTTCGTCGGTGTGTTTAAGATCCGCTAACCAGCAATCGATATACGGCGCAACTTTTTCTACGTTTTTCCACTGAACATGCATGCACGACTCCACCGCCGTAGACACATGGTTTTGATGCAAACGTTCGGCAAGTTCTGCCACAAGATTTGGCTGCATCAGCGGCTCGCCACCAGAAAACGTCACGCCACCTTGGCTTTGATCGTAAAAAGGCTTGTCTTTCATCAACACTTCAAACAAGTCGTCCGATTTCGCCGCATCTCCACATATGCAGAGCGCTTGTGTTGGACATACGTTTCGCAGCGCTATGATCTGCGCTTCGCTCATGGCTTTTCGATTGATGATGATTTGATCGTCAATACGTCGGATACCATCGCTCGCCATGTCGCCGTTTACGGTTTGTTTATAAGCCGACACACAAAGCTGGCAGTCCGCTATACAACTGCGCTCATCAAACAGCAGAGAGTGCTTTTCACTGCGGCTTTCTGGGTTTTGGCACCAAGGACAGGACAAACTGCATCCCTTCAGAAACAGAATGGTGCGAATACCATCACCATCGTGGGTCGAGAACCTCTGAATATTGAAATACATTGCTGTCCGCCTCTTGGTTTGCTCTTCTACTTTTCACGCTTTTCTTTTCTGAAAGCTTCATTTGATAATGAAATATTGCCACTTAACTTTCGTTTTGTGAAATTATTATAATTTCAATTGAAATTTCAATTAATCAAAATCAAGATCTCGACGGATTGTCAGATCTATAGTGATCCCATCATCAAAACGAAGATTTTGTATAAGGTAGAACCCATGATCGAACTCTATTTAGATACTGCTGACGTGGCAGAAGTAAAACGCTTTAACCAATGCCTACCTCTGAAAGGGGTAACCACAAATCCAAGTATTTTGGCGAAGTCAAAACAAGGCTTGAACCAAACCTTAGCTGGCATGCAAGAAGCGTTAGGGGGCACACCCCGTTTCCATGCTCAAGTGGTGAGCACAACTGTAGAAGGCATGGTAGAAGAAGCGCGCCAAATCCAAGAATTACCCTATGATATGGTCGTTAAAGTGCCAGCAACCGAAACGGGCATAGCGGCAATTAAGTTAATGAAAAAAGAGGGAATTCAAGTACTCGCCACTGCTATTTACTCTGCTCAGCAAGGTTTCCTTGCGGCATTGTGTGGCGCTGACTATCTTGCGCCTTATGTGAACCGTATTGATGCGATGAACGGAAACGGTGTAGAAGTGGTCGCAGACCTGCAATTGCTACTGGATCAAAACCAACTGCCTGCAAAAATTTTGGCAGCGAGTTTTAAGAATACCCAACAAGCGATGGAAGTGATGAAGTTAGGTATTGAAGCGATTACCTTGCCTGTCGATGTGGCCGCGCAGATGTTTTCTCATCCAGCAGTTCAGCCGGCTGTCGATCAATTTGATAAAGACTGGAAGTCCGCGTTTGGCAACAAACTTTCATTTGAAAGTTAAGCGTAAAATTATCGAAAGTCCCATTCCTCCTCGATCGAGGGGCTTTTGATATGGGAATCTCTGAGAAAAAGTAACATTCGCGCAGGCAACTGTTTGTAGATGCGGCTTACGAAGAGATTCCCAGCCCACTAGTCTCACCTCTCCTTTCACGCAAAGCACTCTATTCGTAACATCACTACTGACGAACAACGCTCGTTCCACAAGCAAAAAATTTTTGCTTCAAGCCGACAAACTCACAAGCGCAACGCATCAATAACTCGGTAATTATTAATTTTATCTATTGGAAATGAACACTGTTCATTTATAATCAGCGAACCTAACGCAGTAACAAGGAATCCACTTCATGAAACGCATTGCGCTTCTCTTTGCCATATTTGCATTACTTTCTGGTTGTAGCAGCATGTCGCCAGAACAATGCCAAACCGCAGACTGGTATCGCGTCGGCTACCAAGATGGCCGCTCAGGCAACAACCCAAACATTTTGTACGAATACATTAAAGACTGTCGCGAAGCAGGCGTAACGCCAAATCACGTTGAGTGGCAAGACGGTTTCGATAAAGGCACCATTCTTTACTGTTCGCCAGACAATGGTTACACGGTGGGTGTAGAAGGAAAAACCTACTATGGCGTTTGCTCTAACGATCTTTTCCTTAAAAACTATCAGTTAGGCCATCAAGAATATCAGCGTCAACAACGCATTAATGCGTTAGATGCGGAGATATCACGCCTTGATCATCAATTGGATGCAAACTTAGATAAAGACAACGCGAAGCGTATTAGAGAGAGAAGAAAACAACTGGCGCGTGAGCGTGCATCACTCATCTCGCCAGGAGCTAATTACTACTTTAACTTTTAGTCGCGACGGGCTACAACGCTAGGGTCATAAAGCGGCTGTTTGGATCAGGTTGATAGTCGCCAAACGGCTCGCAGTACACGAAGCCATGTTTTTCATATAGGCGATACGCAGGTTCAAAAAATGCCATCGACCCAGTTTCCAAACTTAGACGTTGTATCCCCTGATGTTTCGCTTGCTCAATCACGTGATTGAGTAAGCGGGATGCCACGCCCTGTTTTCTCGCCGACGGCGTCGTACGCATCGATTTCAACTCTGCGTGACCATCTTCTAGTTGGCTCATTGCCACACATCCCAATAGCTGCTCACCATCCCAGCCCGTCCAAAATGTGATTGAAGGCAGCTTCAACTTGCTTACATCTAACGCATGCACGCTCTCTGGTGGCGATGTAGCGTACATGTCCTGTAAATGCTCTTCCAACAACGCAAGCACCTGCGGCCGTTCTAAATCGTCAATTTCAATTCTCATATTTCCATCCTTGGTGTTTTCCTAGTTAAAGCGGTTGTCTCATAATGTGCTGCGGTCCAACGGGGCCGCCGTGGTAAAGCTCATTGGTATCTTCAAACCCTGATTTTAAATAGCACTGATAAGCAGGTATGTTGCGGCAATTCACGGTGAGATAAAGCGCATCAAACTCGGGATAATGGCGTTTGGCGAAATCGGCAAACTGTTGAATGGCTTGCTTGGCGATGCCTTTGCCTTGATGACGGTGATCCACCAGCAAAGCACGCACGCCTAAACTGTTTTTCGAGCAAAAATCGTATTTCTCGTTGTAAGCAGCATCAAATAGAAAAAAGCCAACCACGTCATCGTCCGCCAAAATCAGATGCGGAAGCTCTGTGGGTTCAAGACGTGTAAGCATTTCACCCACATCCGCGACCGTAAACTGCGATTGCTCTTCTAGCACGCTAAGTTCGCAAGTTTGTTCATGTCGCTCAGGCGAATACTTTTCAATAGTAATCATAATCTTCCTTGTTGTTTTTATGCTCAATTCATACAGGGTATGTCGTAAATAGAAATACCTAGTGTCGTATTTCCCACTCGCAGGCAAACGTTTAGCACTCTATTATCCTCGCCATTCGATAGAGAGGTTTCCATGTCCCGTTTTTTACTTTGTAGTTTTGCACTCGTTTTACTCTACCCTACTGCCATTGATTTGTATCTTGTTGGTTTGCCTCAAATTGCGTCAGATCTCAACGCCAGTGAATCTCAGTTGCATATTGCGTTTTCGATCTATTTAGCTGGCATGGCTACCACCATGTTATTCGCGGGGAAAATTGCAGACTCTGTGGGACGAAAGCCTGTTGCCGTCGTCGGCGCGATGATCTTCGTGCTCGCGTCTTTTCTCGGCGGGATGGCTGAGCAACCAAACGCTTTCTTGATTGCTCGCTTTTGCCAAGGCATCGGAGCTGGATCTTGCTATGTCGTCGCGTTCGCGATTTTACGCGACACGTTAGACGATGAGCGCCGCGCGAAAGTATTGTCGATGCTCAATGGCATCACCTGTATCATCCCAGTGATCGCACCCGTGATTGGTCACTTGATTATGCTGAAATTTCCTTGGCCGAGTTTGTTTACCACAATGGCAGGAATGGGCATTCTCGTCAGTGTATTGGCCATTTTTGTTCTCAAGGAATCACTACCCAGCCAACAACGTGAAGAACAGACAGCGCCAGAGAGCCATCAAGAGACTTTCTTCGAGCGATTTTTTATCAGTAGGCTGATCATTACTGCGCTTGGAGTGACCACCATTCTGACCTTTGTTAACGCTTCACCAATTGTCGTGATGAGCATGCTTGGTTTTGATCGCGGTGGCTATTCTTCCATCATGGCTGGGACTGCGACGATCAGTATGTTGATTTCGTTCTCGGCGCCATTGGCATTGGGGATTTTTAAGCAGCGAACCTTAATGATGACCTCTCAAGTATTGCTCGCTTGTGCAGCCATCGTGCTCAGTGCTGCCCATTTCCATGATGGACAATCTCATTACTATGTGTTCGGACTTGGTCTGATTTGCGCTGGCTTCGCTTGTGGCTTTGGCGTGGCCATGAGCCAAGCGCTCAGCCCATTCTCTCAACAAGCTGGCGTGGCGAGCTCGTTACTGGGCATTGCTCAAGTTTGTAGTTCAGCGTTCTATATTTGGTTTATGGGTTTCATCGGCGTTAGTGCACTGAATATGTTGGTGTTTATCTTAGTGTTAGGTAGCGTAATCAGCCTTGCTCTAATACTATTGATTCCAAAGCCTGTTCACGATACCCATTATGAAGAAATCCCTAGCGCGACTTGATTTAAACTTACTGTTCACTCTGCAATTATTGCTGCAAGAGCAAAGCGTCTCGAAAGCCTCGAAAAAGCTGAACGTTACGCCCTCTACCGTAAGTAAGTCGCTCAACAAACTTCGTCATTGGTTCGATGATCCCTTGTTTGTCAAAACACCTAAAGGTCTTGCGCCAACGCCTTTGGCACAAAGCATGGAGCAAGATCTTGCAGAATGGCTGCAAATTGGCAGCCAGATTGCAGAAAAACGCAGCGATATTACGCCTAAAGGAGTGCGTTTTGATATCACGATTGAGTCGCCATTAGTGCTCACGGTACTGGACAGACTCATCGTCGCTATCCACCAGCGATACCCTGAAGCGAAAGTAAAAACCAGTAACTGGGATTACGATTCACTCGACGCCATCATTAGAGGCGAGGCAGATATCGGTTTTACCGGCCGAGAAAGTCACCCGAGATCGAAAGAGTCGTTGGATCTTCTGCCATATTTCTTGGATTTTGAGATTCTATTTTATGACCTGCCGATGGTGTATTTGCATAAAGATCATCCGGCATTACAGCAAGAGTGGAATCTCGAGACCTTTCTGAGCTACCAACACATCAATATTGTTTGGGAAAAAAGTGAAACTTGGGCGTTGGATGAAGTGTTAACGGAACTAGGGCTACAGCGCTCTATCGGGCTGACGATGTCCAACTTTGAGCAATCCCTTTTTATGGCAGCGCAGCCCACGCATGACATGATCACCACCGCGCCGCACTATTGCAAAAGCTACACAGAAAAGCTGCATCTCGATTTGGTGTGCTTGCCAATTCCGTTAGACCAAACTCAACAAGACAAGTTACTGATTCCATTTACCATGATTTGGCATAAACGCAATGCGTACAATCCCAAATTGCTATGGTTGAAAAACACCATCAAGTCATTGTACGAACAACCATCCCTACCACAGTAACACTCAGGCTAAGGTCAGGTTTTCTTTGGTGATTTTTGATGGTTTTCTCGCTCTGACAGCTATAACTAATCACTTTATCAACTAATGAAAAAGGTCGTTTGACGCTACACTCAATCCATATTTCTGCGTTAAGGGCCAAGGATGTCGACCTTTTTACTCACTGCTATTACGATGCTGGCGTTCGCTGCCAATTCATTATTGTGCCGACTTGCATTGGCCGAAGGGTTGATTGATGCAGGAAGCTTCACTCTCGTTCGATTGATATCTGGCGCGATTACCTTAATCGCATTGCTTGTCGTGAGAGGTCAGTGGAAAACCGATCGGCCAACTTCTCGCTTTCGCTTTTTTGCTGGCGTGGCGTTATTTGGTTACGCTGCCCTTTTCTCTTTCGCGTACTTACAACTGGCGACAGGAACCGGTGCTTTGCTTTTGTTTGGTGCCGTGCAACTGACTTTACTGGCAATCTATTGGTGGCAAGGTGAGCGCTTTCAGTTTCTCGAAATCATCGGTATCGGCCTTTCGATTGTTGGCTTTGTTTGGTTAATGTTGCCATCTGCCACTCGCCCCGATATCAGTTCTGCATTTCTCATGTTGATTTCTGGCGTTTGTTGGGCTGCGTTTACTGCGCTCGGCAAACAAGCGCCTTCTCCAAGTAGTGGCATCACATGGGGGTTTATCGCTGCATCTATAATTGGCATACTCCTATCACCATTGATGCTGTCCTCAATCCATCTCTCTCTGAGCGGAATTTTGCTCGCTATCACGTCTGGCGCCATTGCATCTGGCCTTGGGTATACGCTTTGGTATCAAGTCATGCGTAAGCTCTCTTTACTTCAGGCCGCCGTCAGCCAACTTTCCGTGCCAGCCATTGCTTTGCTACTAGGTACCGTCGTACTCCACGAACCTCTTTCGCTGCATACACTTTTAACCAGTGGCATCATTCTTGGTGGTATCGCTTTGGTTTTTTTATCTCGATCCAAAAAAACAAGCGAACAATCGGCAAGCCGATAAAAAATAATAACTTTCCCTCTCAAATACCCATTCATCATCTATGCTTTTTAAAGCAGCAAAGCTCATTGCAGATGGTACGAGTGGCCTGCTTTAGTATCAGGCGAAGGATATAAGGTGAGAATTGGCTCACACAACACAACGATTTTGTTTCAAAAGTGAGAATCGTCACAGATCGCGATTTTGCTCGTTTTAGGCGTTTCATCAATAACGCCAAGGGCTAGCGCGAGATCGAGCCAAATACGCACTTTGTGTTTTGACAAAGGGTTTACAAAGCACACTTTTTCACCCGCTATATTCCGCCCCCCGAATTTATTCAGAACAAGATTCTGATTATTCACATAAGAAATTCATCAACTTATAACGATAAGCCTGAGCAAACTTTGACACTATGAACGACAAAATAAAATTCGCTATTAAAGTATCGCTTAGCCTGACTCTGGCTTATCTGATCCCGTTTGCCATGGGTTGGCCGCAAGCATCGACGGCCGCAACCACAGTGATGCTGATTGCATCCACAGGCAGTCGTCGTGAATCACTCGCCAAAGGTACCTTACGTGTGTTCGGTACGTTGGTTGGCGCCGTCGTTGGCTTGTTACTGGTGGGATTGTTTGCCCAAGACCGCTTGCTGTACATGCTGAGCGTATCGGTTGTGGTCTCTTTCATTTTTTACTTCCGTAATGCCTATCAAAAAGATCCAACGCTACTCATGCTGACCGGTGTGATGACGCTAATGATGTCCAATGGCGGTGACGCAGAAGGTGCGTTTCTTTATGGCGTTGACCGCGCTTATATGACGGTGTTTGGGGTGGTGGTTTACACACTCGTCGGGACTTTCTTATTCCCTACCAAAACAGAACAAAACCTAAGACAGCTCATCGAACAACTCAACCAAGCACAACGCGCGTTGTTCACCGCTATCTTGCAAAATTTCGAGCAAAAATCGGCAGAGCAAGTCTCTCCTCAAGAAAAGGGAGAAGAAAATCCAGAAGCAGGAGAGCCACAACCTAGCGTGGATTCTCTTATCGAACAGATGTTTGCCGCCCAAAATGCGCTCGAACAGCGTTTTGCCACAGTCAGTGTGGAATGCAGCGACGTGTCGGCCTACATGAAAGAGTGGCGCTTGGCGGTTCATTTGAACAAGCAGGTAACGCAACAATTGACCGTCGCGGCGCACAGCCACTTTAGCCACCAGCAAGACCGTGAAAGCATCAGCAACTTTGATCAAGCCGTTGCGGAAATTGACGCGCTATTTGATACCTGCCAACAAGTGTGGGACGAAAAAGAGCCCGCTTTTCGTGCTCAAGAATTCAAAGTCGAATACAACCAAGCGTTGCTTGAAGACGCAGCGCACCTAGAGAAAGGATCTGCGCTTATGCTGGGGCACCTCTTGGGGCTCATGCATCAAAACTTGTCGCGTTTGGCGGAGAGCATTAGCTGCATTGACTCTGTGACGAACAATGTCTCCTTTGACGTGCCACTGCCAAAACCGAAAGGCAAGTTTCTATGGTGGGACGCAGAAAACTTTAAAACCGCGGTCAAAACCTTTGTCACTTATTGGGTTGCAGGACTGATTTGGATTTATTTCAATCCGCCAGGCGGCTACTCGTTCGTAGTCTTCTCGACCATGTTTATGTCTTTGCTGTCGTTCGTACCTGTGCACCCGATTTTGTTGCTTGTGCTGTTCACTTTCGGCTTCTTGTTCGCGGTGCCTTCTTACGTCTTCATTCTTCCGCAATTGGATCTCGGGTTAGAACTTGGCCTGTTCATTTTTATCTACACTTTTATCGGCTTTTATCTGTTCAACGGGCCAGTGACGATTTTCTACATGGTGGGCTTGTTTGTTCTTGGTTTAGACAACAACATGTTCTATCACTTCGGGATCCTCATGACGA
Organism: Vibrio diabolicus; assembly: GCF_011801455.1. Taxonomy (NCBI): domain Bacteria; kingdom Pseudomonadati; phylum Pseudomonadota; class Gammaproteobacteria; order Vibrionales; family Vibrionaceae; genus Vibrio; species Vibrio diabolicus. Next base: position 1,656,005 of record NZ_CP042452.1, read on the forward strand.
TCATGCTGCTGTTCTACATGGTGGTGTTCATGATCATTTTCGCGCACTACTTCCCGTTTAGCTCACGACCAGAACACCTCTTTTTGACTATAAAAGAGCGCTATTTTAGGCACACTCGGGATCTGTTTGACTCCTATCAGAAGCAGTCCAGCTCGATTATTACGCCGCTCAAACGGGCCTTGCATTTGGTGACGCTCAACGTTTCATCGAAAAAGCTCAAGGTGTGGGGTTCGAAAATCAACCACAAACACTTTGACAAAACCACGCCAGAAGCGATTGGCGCGTTTAGCAAAGCGTGTGATGTACTCAGTAGTCATATCAACATCTTAATGGCCGCAGAGAAAAAGTTGCTGACCAATCCGTTGATTACTCAACTTCGCCAACAACACCGCGATTCCATCATTCCTTTGATGGCGGGCGCTTTAGCCAGCCATCAAGCAACACAAGAACTCGATTCCGTATTCGACCAATACAGTCAGGATTACCAAACATTCGAAGATAAACTGGAAGATTTTTTTAGTGAGTTAGATTTATCTGACTACGCTTATTCTGAGATAGCCGGTTTTTATATCTTGCTGAATTTAAAACGGAACGTGTTCGAAGCAATCAAGCATTGCAAGCAAACCTACGAGGATATCGATTGGGTGAACTTACAACAGAAGCGGTTTTAAAGGTGGGGATATGATGCTTCCAAAACTAACCAAACCAAGCCTCGCCATACTTTCTTTGCTCGGACTCAGTGCGTGTACCACTGTGGGGCCAGACTATGTTCATCCAAAGCAGGCGCCAATGCCAAGTGACTGGTCGGTGCAAAAAGCAGCCAAAGATACGCAGCAATCAGAGCAACAGCTACAACAATGGTGGCAGCAATTTAATGACTCAACTCTCAATCAGCTGGTTGAGTTGGCGAGCAAACAGAACCTCGATTTAGAAGCCGCGGGACTGCGTATTGTCCAAGCTCGTTCATTGCTTGGCATTTCGACTGGCTTGCAATACCCGCAAGTTCAAACCGTGTCAGGAAATCTAGCGCGTGCCTACGTGAATGATCAGGGTGTAAACAACGCCGCTCTGTCGTTTGATGCTGCGTGGGAAATGGATATTTGGGGAAAATACGCTCGTAGCATCGAATCAGCAGAAGCTGGTTATTACGCATCCATCGCGTCGTATCACGACATCATGGTCACCATCACCGCAGAAGTGGCGCGTAACTACATTAACTATCGCACGTTCCAAGAGCGCATTTTGCTGTCTCGTCGCAACATCGAAATTCAAGAGCGTGTCGTCCGCATTACACAGGTGCAGTTCGACTCTGGCAACGTTACAGAGCTAGACGTACAGCAAGCGAAAAACCAGCTTTACACCACAAAAGCCGCGCAACCAAGCCTCGAAGTGGCGATGAAGCAGTCGCGCACGGCACTTGCTTTGCTGTTGGGTGTACTGCCTGAAGAAGTAGAGAAATTGCTGCAATCGGACGGTTTGACACAGCAAATTGCTGACTATGAAGCGCAGTTCAAATCGACAGGCAGAAAATCGGCGTTATCGGGCACCGACGAGCGCTCCATTGTGCCGCGTCCACCTCTGTTGGATACCCAAGTGGACGCAAACTTAGTGATGCGACGCCCGGATTTGCAAGTCTCTGAGATGCAAGCTCGCGCGCAGAGTGCGCAAATTGGCGTGGCGGAAACCGCTCTTTACCCAAGCTTTTCACTGTTCGGCTCCATCGGTATCGACAGTACGGTTCCCGATGGCAGCAGTTTCAGTTTTAGCGATTCGCTCACCATGGTGGTTGGCCCAACGTTCAGTTGGAATATTTTCCAATACGGACGCGTGAAAAATAACATTCGTTTCGAAGATGCTCGCTTCCAAGAAACGCTGACCAACTACAACAAAAAAGTGCTGCAAGCCGTTAATGAAGTCACCAATGCAATCGAAGCGTATGACCTGTATTTACAGCAAAAAGATTTACGCTTGCAATCAGTCAACTCTTCCATTCGTGCATTCAACATCTCCATGACACAGTACGAAAACGGCCAAATCTCTTTTGAACGTCTGCTCAACTCGGTAGAGAAAATGACCCGTGCGGAAGACAGCTACGCAACGATCAAAGGGAACGTCGCGAACCAAGTTGTAGCGCTCTACAAAGCCCTAGGTGGAGGCTGGCAAACCCAAACAGGCAAACCCTTCCTCAGTGAATCTATTGCCAAGCAAATGACAGAACGAACTGACTGGGATGGTTATTTAAATGAAGAAAACCGCGTATTGCCGCCTTTGCGCCTCGAAACTCCGGATGAGACCAGTGATGAGAACAAAACGGAGGATCTCTAATGCCTCATGAACTCTCTTGGGGAGACATTTACTTTTCTCCCACGTTACTGGTGCTCTTTCTCGCCGTCACGGCAACGTGGATAACGGTGATGATATTGAACAAGACACGTTTGTCTCGCTTCATCGCTTTTCCGTCTCTGACATTTATTGCCATCATGGTCGGTTATGTGGTGGCCATCGACAGCTTTTATATTCAATTTTAGGTGCCAAACAAGATGAAAAAACTATTCGTAATCGCACTCAATCTTGTCATTCTTGGTGGCGCAGCTTGGCTCGGCTATCAAAAATTTGAAGAGTATTTTAATAACCCTTGGACACGCGACGGCCAAGTGCGCGCCAACGTCATCAAAGTAGCTCCTCGTGTATCAGGCCCAATTGTAAATGTCGCGGTGCAAGACAACCAAGAAGTGAAAACAGGCGATTTACTGTTTGAAATCGACCCTGCGACTTACGAAGTTGCTTTGTCTCAAGCCGAAGTGGCACTAGAACGCGCCATTGTTAGCTCTCGCGGTAAAAAAATCGAATACGATCGCCTTAAAGACATTCGCGCGAAAGACCGCGGCGCTGTTTCTCACAAGGATCTGATTCGTCGTGAAATCGCTTACGAGGAATCGCTACTGCAAATCAAATCTGCAGAAGAGCAATTAAAGTCAGCGCGACTTAACCTCAGTTTCACCAAAGTTTATGCGGCCGTCGATGGTTTTGTGTCTAATCTCGATATTCGAAACGGTACACAAGCGGTCGCAAACCAACCACTGCTCGCACTGATCGACAAAAACAGTTTCTGGGTATTTGGCTTCTTCCGCGAAAACCAACTCGCGCAAATCGAACCGGGTAGCCAAGCACGTGTCACTTTGATGTCTCACCCAGACACGCCAATTGACGCAACGGTTGACTCTATCGGTTGGGGTATTGCGCCGAAAGACGGCACGGTCGGCTACAACCTTCTTCCAAACGTGAACCCTGTTTTTCAGTGGATTCGCTTGGCACAACGTATTCCGGTGCGAATCTCAATCCAAGAACTTCCAGAAGATGTTGATCTTCGATTCGGGCTTTCTGCGTCCATCATGGTGATGAAAGATTCATCGGCAGAAAATGAACAGTAACTAAGTGAGAAGAACCATGGTCATTGGTAAAAAACTCAAAAACATTAATGAAGAAAACAACTTCTTCTATCTAACTTTAGCGCTGGTGATTTTGTTGCTAGGGAGTGCGATGGCACAAGTGGTGGGTGAAGGGACGATTGAACACATACTGCAGGCGTTCACGGTTCTCACGTTCATTGTCTGTTTTGCCAGCCTTCGCTTCGACAAAATGTGGTCTCGTTTCCTCTATACCCTGTTTGGCGTTTGGGTTCTTGTGATTGTGATCAAGACCGTTTTCAACATCCGAGAGATGAATGTAGTGATGCTTGCCCTCACCTTCGCGTTCTTTTTCGGCACTTTTAAATCCATCGCAAGGCAGATTCTTTTCACTGGCCACGTCAATAGCAACAAAGTCATTGGCTCAGTCGCGCTTTTCTTGCTGCTTGGTCTGATGTGGGCAATTGCCTATCTCATTCTTCTAGAGTTCTCGCCAACCTCATTCACTGGGATGGAAGCCATTTCTTGGGGGCAGAATTTCTCTAATGCGGCGTATTTTAGTTTCGTCACCTTAACCACGCTTGGTTATGGCGATATCAGCCCTCTAACACCTCTGGCTCAAGTCGTGGTGTATTTAGAGGCCATTACAGGTGTGTTCTATATGGCGATTGTTGTTTCAAGTCTCGTCAGTTCTAACATTGATCATCAGGTAAACAAAAATGGATAAACAATCGGTAAAAATCGACAGTAAGCTTTTCATCAGTAATATGGTGGAATCAGCAATACGCATTGGCTTGATCTTCGTCTTGCTGATGTTTACGTACGACATCATCAAACCCTTCATTCTTCCCGTTATTTGGGGTGCAATTATAGCCGTCGCTTTAATGCCACTTACAAAAAAGCTGGAGCGTGCATATGGCGGTCGTAGAGGCCTGGCAGCCACAACGATTGCTTTACTTGGTATTGCACTCTTAGTCACACCACTTGTTATGGTGTCAGGTTCTATTGTGGATGGTGCAACGCATGCGCTTGAAGTATTGCAAAACGGACAAGTGAAGATCCCAGGTCCAAAACCTTCCGTTGCGGATTGGCCTGTCGTAGGTGATAAGCTCTATGAGGTGTGGACCCTATTCGCGACTAACCTTGAACAAGCGATTCAAACCTTTATGCCGCAGATAAAGTCCGCGCTCACTTCTTTGCTAGGCACACTTGGCGGTGTATTGGGCAGTTTACTGCTTTCAATCTTGTCACTTGCGATTGCAGCAGGTTTTATGACGTACTCTGAATCTGCAGCATCAGGTCTAAGAACCATCGCTATTCGTACCGCTGGTGAAAACGCTAAAAGCTGGACCACGCTTATCGCAGCAACCATTAAAAGCGTACTGCTTGGCGTAGTCGGTGTGGCGGCGATTCAAGCGCTACTGATCGGTGCTGGTTTCTTTGTATTTGGCGTTCCGGCAGCTGGTTTGCTCACTCTGATTCTGATGATCTTGTGTATCGCTCAGCTACCAGCGCTGCTTGCCGTACTGCCAGTGATTGGCTTCATGTACATGACTCAAGATACAACGACAGCAACCATGTTTACTGTCTGGGTAGTTGTTGCAGCACTTTCTGAAAACCTGTTCAAACCAATGTTAATGGGACGTGGTGTCGACGTACCAATGCCTGTGATTCTGCTCGGTGCCATCGGTGGTATGCTTTTCTACGGCATCGTTGGTCTGTTCTTAGGTGCCGTTATCCTGGCGATTTGGTATGAGTTATTTGTTTGGTGGTTGAGCATTGAGAAAGCACAACAGCAAGAAGAAATGGCAGAACAACAAGACGCTTCTGATGACCAATCAGAGCCTGGACACGGTGCAGGCATATAATAAATCAATAAGTTAGAAAGAAACTTAATCTATAACTTATGATATCAAACCGCTCTATTGCAGCGGTTTGATTCTATTTGGATCACAGTTTCCCCGTAATAAATGCGATAAAAATGACGTTCTTGTTAAATTTTCATACTTCTTACACTTGGGAGTTGCAATCGGGCAATGAACGATGCACTCTCGATGACCACTAATTTGCTTAGGATAAAAACAATGAAATTGATCAAGCCTTTAACTTGTGCGCTTGCTCTCGCAATGAGTGGCATGGCATTCGCAGATGTAACCGTGAGTGTTCCTGACAACGTTTCAGTATTAGCGGCTAACGGTGAAAAAGCAGACCTTTCGGGTGGTTTTTTCGCCTCGGAAAGAACACTAACGTTACCTGATGGCGTTAACCAAGTCGTATTTCGCTTCGCCCCTTACTTTAACCAAGGTAATGACCGTTTAAGTGTTGAAAGCGATGTTATCGTTACACGATTTGACGCTGCCAATGCCGAGCTGACGCTACAAATGCCAGAATACCGCAACCTTCGCGATGCGGAAGAAAAGATCAAGGACTTAAATTGGAAACTGGTTGATGATTCAGGCAACACCGTCGCCGTTGAGCAAGACAAATTGATCAAACCGGGTATGCAAATCGGTCGTGATTACGTGCGTGAAGTGGAAAGCTACAACAAAACAGGCGGCGTTGCTGCTATCGCTGTTGCTGGTGCAGCCGTTGCTCAACCAGTCACACTACCAGCAAAGATTCCTGAAGATATGAAACAAGCGAGAGCGACTGCGGTTAAATCAGATTCGACAGCAGAAGAGATGCTGCACTTCTGGTACCAAAAAGCAGACGCAGAAACCAAAGCTCGCTTTAAAGCGTACGTTAATCAACAATAAGTCTGATTAACTCTATCGATATTAAAAAAGCCACTTCATGTGGCTTTTTTAATCGAACAAGCTAGGACGCTTGAGCGACTTTGGTATTGGTGATCATCATGTCTTCAATATGGTTATATCAATTTAACCAAACGCTACCAGTAACGCTCATAGATGATATTGCCTCCTGTTTTAGGACGATACTTTTCCAACCCAAGCCCTTGTAAGACTGGCAAGGTATCTTTGATCATCTGCGGGTTCCCACACATCATGACAAAACTACTTTGAGCAGAGAATGGCACATCAGCAGCGTTGGACAGTCTACCAAATTCGATGAGTTCAGGAATTCGACCTTGTAACTGACCATCCACCACTTCCCTACTGACTATCGGGATGTACTTTAATCTGCCTTCATATCGTTGCTGTAGTTGCTCAATCAGATATTTGTAGACCAGATCTTTTTCGTAGCGAACCGCATGAACAAGCACAATTCGCTCATTATGAGGTGGTAAGTTTATATCATCCAGTAGCGATAAAAACGGTCCAATACCTGTACCTGTAGATAGCAGCCACAGATCATGAGCCTGTTTAGGAATAGAATCGTGGATTAAGTCACCATGTGCGGTCTCACCAACATAAATGCTATCACCAGATTTAAGCTTTTGGAGCCTTGGAGAAAGTTGTCCTTGAGGGTCGGCTACTATTAGGAACTCCAACCAATCGAACTGTTCGCTTGGCGCATTAACCACAGAGTAAGCACGACTGATCAGCTTGCCTTCATCATCAAGCAAAGCAAGCTTGGTGAACTGACCAGCTTTAAAGGAAAGAGGCGCGCCTGAAACCCTTAAACTGAACAGTTCGCCAGTCCAGTCAATGCGTTTTTCCACCTTGGCTAGATTGAAACCTTTCAGCTCAGTCATGAGACACCTCCTATTTGGTTACTCTTAGTTAAACTTACGCCTTCAGCTCGATTATGTAAAGTTTCTAGTTTACATAATAATATTGCCATTTTATTTCACATTTTAAAAACAATTTTATTACACATTAAATAATTACATCTAGAATAAATGCTCAAAGTGATAAGTCGCGTCGCAATTTGTGGCAATGCAGATAAAAAAGGAGCACTAAAAATGGACACACTGTTAAAAGACTTTCCCGTTATCACAGAGATCAAAGTCGCATGGGGTGAAATGGATGCTCTGCAACACGTCAATAACGTGGTCTATTTTCGCTACTTCGAGACGGCGCGTTTAGATTACTTCAACAAAATTAATCTGCTAGTCGACCTGCAAACCTCACAAATTGGACCAGTACTGAGCGAGACACAATGCCGCTACAAGCTGCCTGTCACTTACCCAGACACGTTATTAGTCGGCTCGCGCGTGATCGACATGCAAGAAGATCGCATCACGATGGAATACCAAGTGCTGAGTAAGAAGTGGGGTAAGATTGCGACCATCGCCACCGCTACTGGTGTGATGTTTGATTTTAAGAACAACGTAAAAGCGGCGATTCCAGACCACGTTCGCCAGTCGATTTTAGACTTGGAAGGAACTGTGGGTAGCACGCATCATTTAGAGTAGCAAGAAACGAGAGATTAAAGGCGAGGTTCCCGACAGCGCTTCTTCATCGCTATCGGGAATAATGCTGAGGTACTATTCCAGCCTACACGATAAGAAAAGATGCGTCATTCTAGCGAGCCATAGCGAGACTAAGAATCTACTTACCGCTTGCTGCAGACCCTAGAGCGATGAATAAACTCAATACAATCTGAGAGTAGATTCTGAATCACGCTCGTTCCTCGCTGTTCAGAATGACGGTTCGAGTTTAGCTCTGACCTCTATAAAACCATCTAAAAAGCTATTCCAGACAAGCCTAAGTGACCATCCGGAATCTCGCCTTAAATGTAACAGCAGAGCTACTCTTCCTGCCTACGCGATAAGAAAAGCTGCGTCATTCTAGCAAGCCAAAGCGCGACGAAGAATCTACTTGCCGCTTGCTGCAGACCATAAAGCCATGAATAAACTCAATACAATCTGAGAGTAGATTCTGAATCACGCTCGTTCCTCTCGGTTCAGAATAACAGTTCGAGTTTGGCTCTGACCTCTACAAAACCATCTAAAAAAGCGATTCCAGACAAGCCTAAGTGACCATCCGGAATCTCGCTTTAGACGTATCAGTAGAGCGACTCTTCCAGCCTACGCGATAAGAAAAGCACGTCATTCTAGCGAGCCAAAGTGAGACTAAGAATCTACATACCGCTTGCTGCAGGCCATAGAGCTATGAATAAACTCAATACAATCTGAGGGTAGATTATGAATCACGCTCCTTCCTCGCTGTTCAGAATGACGAACCTCGTTTAGGTTCTGACTCTAAAACACTATCTAAAAAAACCATCCCGGACGAGCACAAGCGAGTCATTCGGAATCTCGCTTTAGACGTAATAGCAGAGCTACTCTTCCAGCCCACACGATAAGAAAAGTGGCGTCATTCTAGCGAGCCATAGCGAGACTAAGAATCTACTTACGGCTAGCTGCAGGCCATAGAGCGATTAGCAAAACGTCTCGATATACAGCGCTTCGACTTTGTCTCTTGCCCATTGCGTTTTACGCAAAAACTTCAGAGAAGATTTGATCGACGGATCTTTCTTAAAACAGTTCACTCGAACGCGCTCATACAGGCCATTCCAACCAAAGTGTTCAACTAGTCGGGTGACGATTTTTTCTAAACTCAACCCATGCAGAGGGTTATTCGGCTGTTCGTTGCTCATGTTGTTGATCCAGTAACGATGTAAGTGGCGGGCTAATCTAACTCAAAGTGACCACTTAACCTAATGTTTTCACCTTCAAAGGCGTTTAGCTTGAATTACTTTGCTCATCTCCCCTATAGTAGCTCAAACTTCACAAACATCCTTTTCACGATGAAAGCCCTCAACGACCTCAATATTTTTGTCGAAACAGCGCGCCAAGGCAGCTTTTCAAAAGCCGCTAACAGCATGAACATGACACCTGCCGCCATTAGCGCATCGATTAAGCGTCTTGAAGGGCAAATCGGTTTCCCACTGTTTGTGCGTTCTACTCGAAGCCTGCGTTTAACCTCAGAGGGCGAACTATTTTTAGACAAAACCACGCAAGCGTTGGCAACATTGCAAGAGGGGTTGGAGCAGATCTCAAGTGCGCGCGGGGAGTTGTCTGGTCAACTGCACATTACTGCACCCTCCGATTTTGGTCGCAATATGTTGCTCGATTGGGTGGATGAGTTCATCGATCTCTACCCAAATGTTTCCATTAAACTAGAGCTGTCCGATAGCTTGACGGATATGTACACCAAGCCTGTCGATATTGCGATTCGCTACGGCGAGCCGGCCGACTCCAATCTGGTCGTGTTGGCATTGTGTGGGGCAAACGAGCGGATCTTATGTGCATCGCCAGAGTACGTAGCTACACATCCAGAACTCACCTCTCCTGCCGATTTAACGCAACACAACTGTTTGTGCTATATGGTCGCGGATTCGGTCTACAACAAATGGACGCTCACGCGTGACGGCGAGAAAGAACAAGTCGTGGTCAGCGGTAACTTGATGAGCAACGATAGTGACTTGCCACATCGGTTAGCGCTCAAAGGCAAAGGCATTGCGAATAAATCGTTGATGGACATCAGCCGAGACTTAATCGAGGGAAGATTGGTGCGAGTGTTACCAGAGTGGGATTGCGGCCCAGTACCGCTCTACATGGTGTGCGCCGATCGTCGCTTACTGACGCCAACGATTCGGACTTTCCGCGACTTTATCCAACAAAAATGCTGCCAACAACGCGCCAACGTGCTGGCAACCTTCTGTCATTAGGCGATAAATCGAAGAGGACGAATCTGGGTATACTCAACCCAATCGTTCTCTTCCAATGTTTCAAGAAACGCCGCCATGTGCGGGCTTTGCAAATGCTTATCCAAGGCCTCTTGCGATGCCCAAATTTCTTGGAACATAAATAGGCCATCAACTTTTTCGTCGAGATACAACTCGTATTGGCAACAGCCTTCTTCTTGACGAGTTGGCTCTAGTAAACCAGCAAGCAAATTCACCACCTGATCCTTACTGTCTGGATAGGCTTTCACTTCTGCAACTAAGTGGATCATCGTTTTATCACTCTTTTGCGATTTATATATTGATTACAGGGTTCTACGTCACCTGCAAATAAGCTCGAATTAGATCTCGGTGAATACGGTTTCTGCGTCCCAGCGAGACTTTGGCGTTTTCGCGTTGAAGTCATCTTCCGCGTGGTAGCCAAGCGGCACGATCACAACGCTGGTGTAACCTTTTTCGCGCAAGCCAAATTCTTCATCCAGTACTTTGGGATCAAACCCTTCAATTGGCACTGCATCAATTTCTAGCGTCGAAGCTCCCAGCAGCAACGTACCCACGTTGAGGTAAACTTGTTTCTCCATCCAATGGTTCGCATCTTTCAGATCAAAACGGTGCATGTTTACAAAGTAGCTACGACCACCGCGCACAGCCGCTTTCGCTTCTTCAGTTGGGAATCGACCATCTTTTTCTTCTTGCACCATTAGCGCTTCAATGTAGTCGTTATCGATGCCTGTTTTTGCACAAAACACCAATACGTGAGAAGCATTGAGAATCTTCGCCGCGTTAAACGCGTAGTTCTCTTGCGCCGCTTTAGCGATGCGCTGTTTGCCTTCTTCTGTGCTTGCCAGAATGAAATGCCAAGGTTGAGAGTTCACACTCGATGGACTAAAACGAATCAGCTCTTTAACTGCATCGATTTTTTCTTGAGGTAGCTTGCGCGTTGGGTCAAACACTTTCGTTGAGTAACGAGATTTTGCAGCTTGTACGATATCCATGAGGTTCTCCAATTAATGAATTTAAGCTGTGTAACAGCATAACCTCATGAGATAAAGGGAAAAACCGATTTCGATTAAAAACATTTTCAAAATAAATTTGAAAATAAAACGATAAGAAAGGCTTTGAGCGTTCTCACTGAACTTCTTCATCTTTTCGACAATAATGCATATTTGCTCGCAACCTAACTCAACTCATGCTGCCTCAAGATAACGTTATTACATCCTTTCTGTGCAAAAAGCTCGGTCACAATCATCTGCGAATTGCCGGCGAATATTGGCACATTGAGAAGTTGGTTGCCTTGCAATGCATGATGTTGAAAGAAGCGCCTAACCTCCAAGAAGGGCTGCTTTGGTGGAGTAAAAGTGTTTCATTATTCGACCGCCGTTTGTACGTCACATTTCAACATGGTGATGCCCAAATCCATCTGCAAGTCGAATGCAGAACGGCCGATATGCCAAATTGGGCGGAGTCGGTGTTTGGCTTGCTCAAAATGCAGTTGGAAATGCTTGAGTTAAGCGAATCAATACAGGTACAAGTTCACGCCAACAACCCACTCGCGGCCGATATTTTTCTAGGGGAAACGCGAGATTCTAAAACGAGTTCAAGCGTGTTTGACTTGGTGAAACATGTTTATTTGCTGCTTTCTCACCAGCCAATTGAACAACCAGAATTGCTGAGTGTTTTGAACGCCTTGTTCATCAAAAACAGTAATTACGCGCTCAAGTTAGAGCAAGCGGCAAGGCAACTGGGCGTCTCCAAACGCACCCTGCAACGTCGACTGCAAGAAAAGCAAATGAGCTACTCTCAATGCGTTGATTTCGCTAAAAGAAAGCAAGCACTCACTTTGCTTGCCGATACCCAACTCACGACGCAGCAAATCGCCTATCAACTTGGTTACGAAGAGCCATCGAACTTTCACCGCACTTTTCGTCGTTGGTATCCGTTTTCACCCATGCAGTATCGCCAACAATGTTTGGATAACCGAACTCAGCTAAATCAGCAACCGATCCGCTTGTACTACGCCAAAGCCAATACCTTCGACGATAACCACATCGACCAACCTGTCGGCAAAATCTGGATGGAAGTGGACAATATTGCGTTTGAAAAAGTGGTCTCGGTAGAATGCCGTGACCGTGATGGTGCATGGCGGCGCTATCCCGCCTTCTTCGAGCGTTTTTTAAGTCATGGCATCGAACTATGGGCAACGACTGAACTTCCGGTGGCGCATCCCCTTACCTTTCGCCTGTGTTATGAAGTCGATGGGGAACGTTACATTGAGAATAACCACCAGCGTGATTATGTGGTTTCTAAGGGGCTTTTAATTGGCGCAACGGAATACATTGTCCCGACTCGGCAGCTTATTAATATTGGGGCGCAATACACGCTCTTTATCGAACTGGCATGCCGACTTGAAAACGTTGCGAGGATTGACTGTTACGTCGATGATGACCCCACACCTCACGCGATGCGCTTGACCCAACACTCGCTACATTATGCTTGTTGGGTGCTGCAATTATCGCTCACTCAAACTGCAAAGCAGTGCCGTTTCCGCCTTTATGATGAATCCGACAACGAGCTCGCGAAAGAGCATTACCCGATACAATATCCTATTGTGCAACCGCTCAATTAAAACTGTCGGTCAGATCAAAATCGTCTCTTCGTGACATCATTCCACGTCTTTTTTGGCGTGAAATGACACTCTCAATTTCAAACCTTTGCTTTATCGTTTCTGCATTGCTGCATAACGGAGGCAAATACTGTGTTTGAAACTCTACCTAACCCAATGAATAAAATAAAAATACTTCCTTTCGCGATCGCTCTTGCCCTTTCTGGCTGTGGAAGCGACGAAACCACACCAGTCGATACAGGCAGCCACGTGGCATCCCCTGATTGGCAAGATCAAATCATTTACTTCCTGATGATCGACCGTTTTAACGACGGCGACAGCGCTCTTAATGATCAAGGGCAAAACGAATTCGATCCAACTTCGGATAAAAAATTCAGCGGCGGCGACCTCGTTGGCGTGAGTGATAAGTTAAGCTACATCGAAACTCTCGGTGCCACATCGATCTGGATTACTCCGCCAGTTGCTAACCAATGGTGGGATGCGGAGCAAAACTACGGCGGCTACCACGGGTACTGGGCGCGCGATTTCCAAAAAGTGGATGAGCACTTCGGCGACCTAGAAAGCTACCAAGCGTTAGCACGCGAAGTGCATGCGCGTAACATGTTCTTAATTCAGGACATTGTGACCAACCATGTAGGCAACTTCTTCACATACGATGATCCTTACAGTTATGATCCAAGCCTACCTTGCCAAGGCTTCCGTTTGATTAAAAATGCACTACCCGCCGGACAAGAGCTGCCGTACCCACTCAACATGAACGAGTGTAAAACAGACGGCACAGGCAGCTACCACTGGACGCCAACCATCACCGACCACAACGATTCGGTACAAGAAAAAACCTGGCAGCTATCTGATTTGGATGACCTTAATACGTCCGACCCTGAAGTACGCGCTTATCTAAAAGAGAGCTACCGAAAATGGATTCGCGAAGTCGGCGTCGACGGATTCCGTATCGATACGGTGAAGTTTGTTGAACACGATTTCTGGAACGATTTCCTACACGCCGACGATGGTGTGATGACGCAAGCGGTTGATACTGGTCGCGATAACTTCCTGACCTTTGGAGAAGTCTTCGAAACATCTACGCCTTACAACACCGAAGGCGAAGAGAAGATGCTGACTTACATCGGTGAAAGTGGCTCGCCGAAACAGCTAACCTCGGTACTGAACTTCCCATTGCAAGCGACCATGACGCGCGTATTTGCATCAGGGCAACCGACCGACTATTTGCGTTTCCGTCTTGAGAAAATGATGGAGATGTTCCCGAATCCATACATCATGCCGAACTTCATTGATAACCACGACATGCCGCGCTTTCTGTCGCAAGGTAGCGTGAATGACATGAAACAAGCACTGATCACCATGATGAGCGTACCGGGTATTCCTGTGATTTACCAAGGTACAGAACAGGCGATGTCAGCGGCGCGTGATGCGATGTTTGCTGGCGGTTACCGTGAAGATGGCAACTACGTAGACTCGTTCGACCAAAACAGTGAAATGTACTTGTTTATTCAAGAACTTGCCAAGCTACGCACTGAAAACAAAGTTATGACACGTGGCGAAATAAAAGTGATTGGCAGCGATAAAGCGGGCGCGGGCGTCTTCGCCTTTACTCGAACGTTGGATAACGACGAAGTCTTGGTTGTGATGAATACATCCAACTCGCCGATGTTGATGAACCAACTCGATGTAGAACAAGTTGGCGGCACCGTCTTCAAACAACAAATCATGTCGAACTGGGCAAACGCTCCAGAGCAGTTAGTCGCAGATGAAAATGGTCACGTAACCCTTGAGCTACCAGCCAAATCTGCCGTGATTTACTCGAAAACTAACGACACCCAATCGGTAGATACACCAGACCTCAACATCCAACTAGCGCAGGATTGGGAAGGACAAACCATCACTGGTGATATTGTTATCGCGGGTAGTGCGAACGCCAACGAGAAGTTGAACCTTGTCGTCGATGGTAACTTGGAAACAGCACAAACCATTACTGTAGGCGCTGATGGTCAGTTTAGCGTCACGCTGTCGACTAGTCACTTTGCTATTGGCGAACAACAGCACCGCTTCGCGATTTATTCCACCGAGAAAAAAGCAGGCATCGAGGACGTGAATTTTGTCTCGAAACTAAGCTGGTCAAACACGCCGGATGACACCATTGATGATGCAGGCGATGCACAAGACGGCATGGGCGGTCCTAACGGTAACTACTCGCTACCAACCGATCCAACGTTCGACAAAGACAACAGCCAACTCGCAATCAACAAAGCGGAGATATTTACCGTCGGCAGTAACGTGCGCTTGACCTTCACCATGGACAAAATCACCGATACTTGGTTGCCGCCAAACGGCTTTGACCACGTTGGTTTCACCATCTTTATTGATTTACCTGAAGAAGCCGCAACTAACTTGTCTGAGCTACCGAAGATCAACGCTTCTATACCAAGCGGAACGTGGAGTCGTAATGCGGTTGTTTTTGGCTGGCAAAGCTCGATTTACAACACCAAAGGAGCAAATGCGACGACATGGGGAAAAACCGTAACACCAGCACCAACAGTGACAGTAGACAAAGCCAACAACACCATTTCAATGGACTTTGCTAGCGATGCACTAGGCCGCCCAGAGTCGCTCGATGGTATCCGCTTCTATGTCACGACTTGGGACTTAGACGGCCTTTCAGCAACTTACCGTCCGCTAGAACAAAACAAAGGCCCTTGGAGCTTCTCCGGTGGCGCATCGGATGAAAGTAAGATTTGGGACGATTTACCAATCATCACCTTGTCGGAATAAACCGTTAAATAAGACACCGCCCAGCGTTTAGCTGGGCGGGTCATCAACCAAAGAATGCAGAAAGACACTTCTGCTCGTTTTTATTTTAGTTAAAGAACGATTTCACCCACAGCACCAAACTGTCCCAAAGCTGAGCGAACCACGAGCCCTCTTCTACCGCTTGGCTGCTGACCAAGGGATAACTCGCCACGGTACTGTCATCGCTTTTCCAAACGACCTTACCAATCTCATCCCCTTGCGCGATCGGTGCAATCAATGGTTCATTTAACACCACACTCTTATCAAGCCCAGCCGTCATTGAACGAGGCAGAGTGAGATAGGCATCATTAGCGAAGATCGCCTCAACTTGATTGGCATTTCCCTTCCAAACGCGAACTTTAGACTCAACCTGCCCTTGTTTGGCAACTTGTTTGGTGTCATAAAAACGAAAACCATAGCTGAGCAAATTCTTGGATTGGCTCGTTCGAGCCTGTTTACTTGGCGTGCCCATCACTACCGAAATCAACCGCATTTTCCCTTCTTTGGCGGAGCTCACCAAACTGTATCCCGCATTGCTGGTGTAACCGGTTTTGCCCCCGTCGACGTCAATGGAATTGTCCCACAGTAATTTATTGCGGTTGTACTGCGTAATGTCGTTCCACTTGAAGACTTTCTCACTATATAGCGCATACACAGCGGGAACATCGTTGATGATCGACTGCATGAGTTTTGCCATATCGGTGGGTGAGGTTTGGATGCCTTCACTATCGAGACCATGGGAGTTTACAAAATAAGTGTCTTGCAGCCCTAACTTCTCCGCCCAGCCATTCATCAAGGCGACAAAGCCGCGTTCACTGCCAGCAACGTGCTCAGCCAGTGCAACGCACGCGTCATTACCCGATTGGATGATCACACCGCGCATTAAGTTCGCAACACTAATTTCATCTTTCGGTTTGATGAACATTTTAGAAGATCCGGGAAACTTGGCCGACCACGCGTTTTCGCTCACGGTGACAACATCATCCCATTTCAAACGCCCCGCTTTGATTTCTTGTCCAACGACGTAAGCGGTCATCAACTTGGTTAAACTAGCCGGAGCAAGGCCTGCTCGCCCGTTATGCTCGGCAATAATGGCACCGGATTGAAAGTCCATTAATACGTAACCTTTCGCCTTTAATTGAGGTGGGTTGGGCGTAACAACGGCAAAAGTAGGTACGCTTATTAAACAAGTCACAATAATCCATCGAGCTAGTGACACTTTCATCCGACTTCCTCCATGCTCTCACTTTGTCGCAACTCTATTGAGCATAGCTCACTCAACCAGTTGCACCAGTCGCTAATCGTTTCATTTTCTTGAACTTACATTGATTTGACCAAGGTATAGAACTGACGAAGCGATTTGGAAATAGCATTGGTTCTTCACGCCATTCGCAGTAAAGTAGCGCTACCCCTCAATAAGGAAATAAAGATAACAATGAACGCTCAATCATTTATCGACGCAGGATTGCATTACACTCCCCACAGTTTTACCGTTCCTCTGGATTACCAAGACGTGAGTAAAGGCACCATTGAAGTCTTCGCTCGTGCGGTTTGCCTAGTTGGCGATGAAGAATCGACCAAACCTTGGTTGGTTTACTTTCAGGGCGGGCCAGGCTTTCCCTCTCCGCGTCAAAACGGCAATAACGGCTGGGTAAAACGCGCGCTGCAAGAGTACCGAGTTTTGCTTCTCGACCAGCGCGGTACGGGCAATAGTTCGATGGTTAATCATCAGACTCTGGCTCATTTCACGCCGCAACAACAGGCCGAGTACTTAAGCCACTTCCGAGCGGATAACATCGTGCGCGACGCGGAATACATTCGTGAGCAATTTGGCGTCGAAAAATGGGCGATCTTAGGTCAAAGCTTTGGTGGTTTTTGCTCCCTCACCTATTTGTCTTTGTTCCCAGACAGCTTGCTACAAAGCTATATCACGGGTGGCGTGCCATCAGTCTCGCGTCATGCCGACGATGTGTATGAAGCCACCTTCAAACGCACCATGGAGAAAAACCAAGCGTTCTTCCAGCAATTTCCAAAAGCGCAACAACTCTGCCAAAACATTGCGAATCACTTGCAGGAAAACGAAGAGTACCTACCAAATGGTCAACGCTTCACGGTGGAGCAATTTCAGCAAATCGGCATCAACTTTGGTGTGAGTGATACTTTCTTGCCAACTTACTATTGGCTAGAAAGTGCATTGATTGAAGTGAACGGCAAACAACAACTTCGTTATGAGTTCTTGAACGATATGTTGGCGCAGCAAAACTTCCAAACCAACCCGATCTACGCCATTTTGCATGAATCGATTTACTGCCAAGGTTTTGCGTCGAATTGGAGTGCGCACCGCGTTCGCCAAACCCGATTAGAGTTTAATTATGAATCTGGTAAGCCATTTTACTTTACGGGGGAAATGGTCTTCCCATGGATGTTCGACCAATACGTTAACCTCAAGCCACTAAAAGACGCAGCAGAAATATTGGCAGCGAAAGAAGATTGGACTGCGCTGTACGATCAAACACAACTGGCTCAGAACAAAGTGCCTGTCAGTTGCGCCGTTTACGCCGATGATATGTTTGTTGAAATGGATATCAGCCGAGAGACGCTCGCGTTAATACCAAACTCAAAAGCGTGGATCACCAATGAGTACGAGCACAACGGTTTACGTGCCGACGGTGAACGTATTCTCGACAGTCTCATAGCCATGGGCAAACAGACCGCAGCTACGTTGAAATAAGCACGGCAGACGTTAGAAAAGCGCCTTTTCAGTATGTGGTGAAAAGGCGTTTTATAGCGGTTTATGAACAATGGCGATCAGTCATTCACTCTTTGTCCCTAAACCTTTATCCCTCACAACCTCATGTATAAAACTGCGACATGTCCTTTCCTTGTCAATGACTCCGGTGATTACTTGGTGCTTCTTGCGCCTAACTTTTTTGAAGGGCCTAAAACGGAATAACAGCATAAATTTAAACCAAAAGTATCGGCTCCAACCTACCTAACCTACTATAATTAATGCTTATAATTTGAACACATAGCGACTTCACCTGCGGACATGCTCCCCCTATCAAAGACCGCCAGGCCCCGCCTACTCATAATATCCGTATAATTTGTCCGTATTTCCGACTAGTTTAGTCAGGTATACTTCGTGCCGCTAAAATTTTAAGGTCGTTGACCACCTGTATTTTTAAAGGAAACCTCATGAGTCAGTATGTAGTTTGTGCGCTGTACAAGTTTGTTGAGCTGAATAACTATCAAGAGCTACGCGAGCCATTACTTGCGTTGATGGAAAAACACCATATTCGCGGAACATTACTACTGGCAAGTGAAGGTATCAACGGTACAGTTGCATCTGATCGTGCAGGTATTGATACGCTACTGGAGTGGCTAAACAACGAACCTCGTTTGACTGGCACCGTATACAAAGAGTCGTATTCTGAGACCCAGCCATTCAATCGCACCAAAGTGAAATTGAAAAAAGAGATCGTAACATTAGGTGTTGAAGGTATAGACCCTCGCCACGTAGTGGGTACTTACGTGAAACCTCAAGAGTGGAACGATCTTATTGCTGATCCTGAAGTGTTTGTTGTCGATACACGTAATGATTACGAAATCGAGATCGGCACATTCAAAGGCGCTGTAAACCCAAATACTGAAACCTTTCGTGAATTCCCAGACTATGTAAAAGAAAACATGGACCCGGAAAAGCATAAGAAAGTGGCGATGTTCTGTACCGGTGGTATCCGCTGCGAAAAATCAACTGCTTACATGAAAGAACAGGGCTTTGATGAGGTCTACCACTTAGAAGGCGGCATTCTTAAATATCTTGAAGAAGTTCCTCAAGAAGAGAGCATGTGGGAAGGTGACTGCTACGTTTTTGATGGCCGTGTTGCAGTAAACCACCAGCTAGAAAAAGCAGATTACGACTTATGTAACGCTTGTCGTCTACCGATCACTGAAGAAGACAAACAGTCAGAATTGTTCGAGCAAGGCGTGAGCTGCCCGAAATGTCACGGCACACACTCAGAAGAACAAATTGCTCGATTCCGCGAACGTGAAAAACAAATTGTTCTTGCAGAACAACGAGGCGAGCAGCATGTTGGTGGCGAAAGTGCCAAGCAAAGAGAAGCTCGACGTGCCGCTAAGTACGCACAAAAAGAAGCTCAGCGTAAACAAGACTAAGCTCGACTCTAATTCTATTTTAAGCGAGCTGCCGTAAGGTGGCTCGCTTTTACTATGCACCAACACTCTTTCAATACAATTTTGTATCCCTCACCAAAACCTCTAGTTGATTGTCTCTTTTGCCTTCGGGTAGCCCCACCATCTCATCATAAGCACTTTTATGTACTAAAACCTGCTTATTTGCTTTGATATTCTTGCACTTCTTTTGCATCTCGATAAGGGAATGAGCCCTCAAAAAAATACCGTTGTCATCAGTGATGAATTGCGCTTTTCCATCAACTACGACAGATGCTTGATACAATGCTAGATCAAGCGAGTGAATGATCAATTTATCTACGTAGAAGAACTTTTCTAACTTACTCAGTGGTATCGACATGTCTCACCTCCTTGTGAGCAATCTCTACGTTTTAATGAACAAAACCGATCATTAGGTGAGATCTCTTCGGGTCATTTGCGTACAACATCGGAAACAAAGAGGATTCCGATGAAAACAATCAATGTCGTGTGGTTAAAACGAGATTTAAGACTGACTGACCACCAGCCCCTAACACAAGCATTGTCGTCAAAGCACCCAACGGTACTTTTATATATTGTTGAACCGTTGCTGTTAAACAACCCTCACTATTCTGAGCGTCACTGGCGATTTGTTTGGCAATCATTGCAAGACATGAATGAAACGCTCAAAGCCTATGGACACCGCATCACGGTTCTGTTTGGCGATGCCTTAGCATGTTTTCAATCAATTCAAATGCAATATCAAATCAACGCTGTGTTTGCTCATCAGGAAATAGGGCTCAACTGCACCTTTGAGCGCGATAAGCAAATTGCCGACTGGCTGCATGAGCAGAACATCACGTGGTTTGAGTTCGAGCACGGTGCTGTTATTAGAGGAGCAAAAGACCGGCAGGGTTGGGACAAACATTGGGATTTGGTCATGAGAGCCTCCATAAGCCCTCTTGAGCTGCAAACCAACTTGTTGCATTCATTGGATGCAGAATCACTCGGCTGCGCGTTTTCGCCACCTTCATCCTGGCTATCAAAATGCAAAGGAATGCAAACGGGAGGAAGCCAACTCGCTTGGAAAACACTGGAGGACTTTTTCAATCGTCGAGGTCGTGATTACTATCGAAGCATTTCTAGTCCCACAGCCTCACGTACAGCCTGTACTCGCCTTTCTCCATACCTCGCTTGGGGTAATATATCCTTGCGTGAAGTTTATCAGTACCTAATGAAATACTGGCAAGTCTCTGGATTTCGTCGCAGCTTAATTGCATTGTCTTCACGGCTTCATTGGCACTGTCACTTCATCCAAAAATTCGAATCGGAATACGACATGGAGTTTTACTGCGTTAATCGGGCTTACGAGCCATTGATTAAACAAAGTAGTACTTTCGATGAAGAAAAGTTAGCAGCATGGAAATCCGGGCATACTGGCGTACCTTTGATTGATGCCTGCATGCGCTGTTTGCACCACACTGGTTACATTAACTTTCGCATGCGTGCCATGCTGGTTAGCTTTCTTACTCACCACATGAACATGGATTGGCGAGTAGGTGTAACGCATTTAGCGCAACTATTCCTCGACTTTGAGCCTGGTATTCATTACCCACAATTCCAAATGCAAGCCGGGGTAACTGGGACCAATACAATCCGGATTTACAACCCGGTTAAGCAAGCCCAAGAACATGACCCTGATGGCGCGTTCATCTATAAATGGGTGCCTGAATTGCAAATGGTCCCCACCCCACTATTGTTCGAGCCCTGGAAAATGACACAGATGGAAACCGTCATGTACCACTTGAAACCGGATAGCCATTACCTAGCGCCTATTGTCGACCTAAATAGCGCAGCTAAAGACGCAAGGGAGCGTCTATGGACATGGCGCAAACGGGCCGATGTAAAACAAGAAGGCAAACGGATTTTAACGCGACACGTGAGACCATCGAAAGAAAGCAGGGCTCGTTGATCATCTCTTCATTTAGATACGTACAAACGGAGACATTCTCTAGGGAAACCGTTGTACCCTCAACTCGTAAGGAACACATTATGTTTAAACGTATCTTGGTTATCACGGCTACATTGATGGCGACTTTATCTTTTATGCTTCCCGTCAAGGCTCATGAGCATGGCATGATGAAGGCTGATATTGTCGACGTTGCCACTGAAAACGGCTCTTTCAATACACTTGTCGCTGCAGTGAAAGCGGCTGATCTAGTCGATACACTCAAAGGAGAAGGCCCATTTACTGTTTTTGCACCAACGGATGACGCTTTTGCAAAACTGCCTGACGGTACAGTCGATATGCTCTTAATGCCGGAAAAGAAAGACAAGTTAGTATCCATTTTGACTTATCACGTCGTCCCAGGGAAAGTAATGGCTGCCGATGTTGTTAAGCTGGACAAAGCGACTACGGTTCAGGGGCAAGACGTGATGATTAAAACCATGGGTGATAAAGTCATGGTCAACGATGCAAATGTAATGGCAACCGATGTGAAAGCTAAAAACGGCGTCATTCATGTTATTGATACCGTCATTATGCCTAAATAAAATGATTCAGAGGGCGGTATATTCCGCCCTTTAAACGGTGCTTCTTCTATCCTTAATACTGCCCCTTCCCACCTTCGACCCAACAACCAATCACTCATTCACTCCAGCTATAGAAAAGACAAAAACAACATGAAAACCAATACCTTAGAAACAAAACAGCACAATATCAATGAGGTTGGCGTACCGTTACCTTTCAATTTGAGAACATGATTCCATGTCAGTGTCGTTTACTTTTCCACATGTAAATTCTTGAGCTAAATTTTGGCTGCTCAATCACATTTCGGCAAACCACTCGAAAGGGTGGGACGCAAAGCTTCCGGTCTGTCAGCATTCCATCATCAAAAGTAATGCTCATGATAGCGGGGTTGCCATGTTGCAACACTACATTATCCAAAGTATGGATTCATGCAGCGTTGCTTCGTGCTCAGCATGCGCCGAGGTGTGACATTAATTTGTCAGCCATAACAGAGGACATGTGATGAAATCCTTTCCAACCAAATCCGTACTTACGTTAGCACTTGCAAGCATTAGCTCAGGTGCTGCGGCTCACGGCTACGTATCAGAAACCAATGATGGTGTCGCTGCAAGTCGCGCGGCACTATGTAAGTATCCAACACCTGATACTAACGAAAAAAATAATAACTGCGGTGCCATTCAATACGAGCCACAAAGTGTTGAAGGTCCTGATGGTTTTCCACAAACAGGGCCTCGCGATGGAAAAATAGCAAGTGCCGAAACCGCTCTAGCTGCCGCTCTTGATGAACAAACTGCCGACCGCTGGGTGAAACGTCCTATTCAATCAGGTACACATACTTTTGAATGGACATTTACCGCTAACCATGTGACGCGTGACTGGAAATATTACATCACCAAACCTGATTGGAACCCAAATGCCTCACTATCACGCGACTCGTTTGATCTGACTCCTTTCTGTGTAGTCGACGGCAATATGGTTCAACCTCCAAAACAGGTGAGCCATCAATGTAATGTGCCTACGCGCGAGGGGTATCACGTCATTCTGGCGGTATGGGATGTTGGCGACACAGCGGCTTCATTTTATAACGTGATCGATGTGAAATTTGATGGTGACAGTCCAGTCATTCCAGATTGGACGCAAGGCGGTCAAATTATTCCGACGATGGATTTAAATGTTGGAGATTCGGTTTATACACGCGTATTTGATCAGGCGGGTGAAAACATAGCTTATCGAACCGAGCTAGAAATTACCGATGCAGTCATGGGCAAAGCGAAAAATTGGTCTTACGCTCTAGCAACGAAGATCAACCAAGAGCAAACTAAACTGCAAGCTGGACAGTATGCCGAGGATAAATTCACTCCTGTTTATGGTACTAACCCGGTGTACCTGCAAGCTAATAGCGGCCTTGAGCGTGTAGAAATCGGCTACAAGATAGAAACTCCCGCTCCAGAGTACTCACTCACAGTAGATGGCTTAACAGACGAGTATATCATTGAGTCAACACCGACAACGTTGGATCTGACACTAACTGCTGAAGGCGATTTAAACGCAGAACTCACCGTGTACAATCACCACCGTGAGCCACTTGCAAGCTGGGCAGATGAAATGAAAGACGGTTCGGTGGAGGCTGTATCGCTCGCTTTAAGCAAATCAGAGCCTGGTCACCATATGCTCGTGACTCGTATTAAAGACAAAGATGGCAACTTGGTGGATCAGCAAACGCTCGACTTTCACTTAAAAGAAGAGTCAGTAACGCCACCACCATCTGGCGAGTACGATTTTGTCTTTCCTGAAGGGCTATCTAGCTACACAGCGGGCACAAAAGTGCTTGCAAGCGACGGTGCCATTTACCAATGTAAACCCTTCCCATACTCTGGTTACTGTGTACAGTGGAAAGAAAGCGCAAACCAATACGAACCAGGAACAGGTTCACACTGGGAAATGGCTTGGGACAAAGTCAACTAAATCGCCCTTTGAACGTTAAGTAAAAAGAGCCTCGCTATGAGGCTCTTTCATTATCAAACGCAAAAATGGCAGTTTTCCCGATCTAAACCATGAACACCTGACAAATTAGCCAAATGAGCCCGCCCTTCAATCAGCCCCATTTCATAACCTTCCAATAGAACGTTTTGTCGCATTGATAAGCGCTGAACAGGAAAATTATCTGGTGGTGCAATCACTCTGACATGCGTTCCCGGTGGAGGGTTACGAATAAATTCCAACGATTGATTGTAGTTATCTGCACGTCTTAACATCGCGTCCGCCATTTTAGGATGTTCGGCAAATAACTTCTTCATCAGCCATGTGGTTTTTACTGGCTTCTTGGCATAATTTAGCGGGTGAGAAAGCACAACGGTTATGTCGCGAGCCCCGCGACGATAAGCCTCACGCACCGGGATAGAATCTGCAACCCCACCATCGGTATAGCAGCCTCCAGAAAAGCAAGGGGTGTGCTTGTATGCAATGGGTAACGCTGTTGTCGCTTCAATCGCATGATGAAAATTATCACGCGTCACGCGATAATAGTCTGCCTGTCCTGTATCTACATTCGTCGTCGCTGCCAGAAAAGGAATGCCATTAAACAGTTTATTTTCATCGACGGGATACAAACGATTAGACTCTTCAAACAGCCACTTCACATCAATGAGATCCCCACCTTTAACGAATCGAGTCGGATCAAAAAAGCGTTTACTCGTTGCCAGCTTAGTAATGACATTGATGCTGCGATGCGGATAGTCGGTCAAATAACCAATCAAGTTTGATGCGCCAGCAGATACGCCAATGGCAAAATCAAACGGTTTATAGCTCTGCTCTAAAAATGCATCTAGCACTCCGCTTGCGAAGACACCTCGCATCGCGCCACCTTCCACTACAATTGCTTTTGTTGCCATATTTCCCCCATTATTCTTGCCAAAAGAGTAATGAAATTCGTGCAATCAAAACAATTGAATATTCTTATTATTGAAATAGGTGAAGTCTATTTATTTCTTTCTTAGAAAGTGAAAACTAAAGTTCAAAAAATCCACACCAGCTAGAAATGTAGGTGTGGATTTAGACGAGATGGAGACGCCTATGAGAAAACAGTTTTATAGGCTTCGCCCGCGCCATCAATAAACATTTGAGTACCGATAACCGCTAGGATTAAGCCCATCATTTTCGTCACGACGTTCAGAGCACTCGGTCCAACTGCTTTGACCAATTTGTCTCCAAATAAAAACAGTATATAGGTAATAACACACAACACAGCAAAAGAAACGATGGTAATAATGGTTTGATCAAAACCACCCGCCGTAGCAAAGTTCATCGCGGTAGCAATCGTTCCAGGCCCTGCTAATATCGGCATTGCAAGTGGAGAAACGGCAATGCTCAACGCCGCCTGCTGCTGCGCTGGAGAATACGCTTTCTCCTTAGTTTTCTGATGCGTCGAATCACCTTGAAGCATATTAAAACCGATCAAAAACACCAAGATACCGCCCGTTATTCGCAAGGCGTACAGCGTGATACCAAACAAATCAAAAATTAATTTACCGGCGATCGAAAATATCGCAATGATGACAAATGCAATAAAAACCGAACGAAGCGCCATGGAACGCACGGTTTCTTTATCCTCATCAGCCGTTAAACTCAAAAAGATAGGAATATTGGCGATGGGGTTCATGATCGCAAAGAAGCCCATAAACACCGTGACTGTATGAACGATGAGTTCTTTCATATTTTCCACTGCAGTTAAATTGTTGATTCTAAAAACAGTATATACGCTCTCAAGCAGAACGAGTGATGTATTCTCTATTCATCTTCACACTTATGCGCTAAGCATTGTTTTTCTTTTGAGATAGTTTACCGACTCATCAAATATCGCTAAGGTGAGGCTTCAGCCTTTACATGTAACAGGGGATGTTAAGTCACCATGAACAGTACGATACAAACAATTCTCAATCACCGCTCAATTCGAAAGTTCACCTCACAACCTATTGAGAGCGAACAATTAGAAACGATTCTACAAGCTGGCCTCGCGGCGTCTTCATCAAGTATGTTGCAAGTCGTCTCAATTATCCGCGTGACTGATAAAGAAAAGTGTACGCTATTGGCACAATATGCGGGGAATCAAGGGTACGTTGAAAGCGCTGCTGAGTTTTTGGTGTTTTGCATTGATTACCAGCGCCACGCAAGTATCAATCCTGATGTGCAAGCTAATTTCACCGAGTTAACACTTATCGGTGCTGTTGATTCTGGCATCATGGCACAAAACTGCTTACTTGCAGCAGAGTCTATGGGACTAGGAGGCGTGTATATTGGTGGCTTACGAAACAATGCTCAAAAAGTCGACGAGTTATTAGGCTTACCTAAAAATACAGCCATTTTATTTGGTATGTGTCTTGGTCATCCAGATCAAGCCCCTGAAGTTAAGCCACGTCTACCTGCTCATGTCGTGGTGCATGAGAATCAATATCAAGACCTAAATTTGGATGATATTCAGGCTTATGACCAAACCATGCAAAACTACTATGCAAACCGTTCGAGCAATCAAAAACAAAGCACTTGGTCACAAGAAGTCACCAGTAAACTAGCTGGCGAATCACGTCCGCACATCCTGCCTTACTTAAACAGTAAAGGGCTCACTAAAAGGTGATGAACACAGTACGATAGGATCAAAAAAGGCCTCTGAAGAGGCCTTTTAATTATCAGTACAGTTAATTAGTTACCGCCTGAACCACCTGATGGCGGATCAACAGGATCAACTGGTTTGCCTGGCTTCGCATCTGGAATCGGTGGCACTACCGGTTTGAAATCATCTACAGGTTTTCCTGCTTCGATCTCTTTTTCAACCTGGTTAACAACATCTTTAGTATCTTCTTCAGATACCTCTACGTAAATAACATCACCAGAATCATTTTTAGGGTAATTTGGGTTCTTCTTAATTACCTCTTCAGTTACAGCTTTGGCTGCTACTGAAATTGCTTTCGGAGAAGCCGTAGGGTTCGCTTTAATGACATCTGAAACTACATTCGCTGTAGCAACCAGTTTAGTCGCTAATGCTTTTGTTGCAGCATCACCACTCTCATCTAACTGCTTAACTACACTTTCAGTATTGCGAAGCAAATCATTAACTGAAACGCCCATCGCATTGACATCAAGACCTAAATCAGCAAACACTTGCTCTGCAACCTCTGGCGTGTAAATTGCACCTTCTTCCAAAGTATCCGTTACTAGAGTAGTAAACGGTGAACCTGTTACAGGTGCATCTGCTTGCGCTAGACCTTTTGGAATTTTGTAATCAGTTGTAATACGTTTACCATTAGATGCATCTACACTCTTATCAGTGTGCTTTAATGTGAAAGTACACTCACTTGGAGCACTAACTACGTCTATGTGACTAATGCGCGCATAGCCAACCATACCTTTGTAGTTTGTTGTCAGTTCATCAGCCTTACCTTTTAAATCTCCACCACAGTCGTAAGAGACTTCCATGCCGATAACAGCTGGATCATAAGCCTGTACTGAGTATGTTTTTACCTCAGGATCGCTGTCACTACCACAACCTGCTAGTAGGACTGCAGCCACACTTACCGTTAAAAGTTTGATTTTCAAAATTAGCTCCAATATTTGTTGTTATATCCGACCGCAACAGGAAGCATAACGGCAGTTGCATATGGTGTAAATAGGATGCATACAACTTTGGCATGAGTTTTTTCACATTCCTGCCTGTTTACATGTGCAAAATCATGCATTCATCTCAATAACGCTAAATAGACATAATTTTGTCATGTATTCGTAAGTATTTTTTAAGTATGTAGTTGCCTTTATTGCAACCAGATGGATAATGGTTGACTATTTTTGTGGGGTAGATTTTTCACCTTCATAAATGAAACTAAGAGCTCTAAGTCGCTAGCAGCCATTTGGAGTGTTTATTACACAAATAATTCTGAATGGACTCGCTTTCTAAAGGCTTAAAACTGCAGTAAATCGTCAACATTGATGAAATGCAGTTCAATTAGAATGAATCAATTTCAGTCGGCAAACTTTCTTTCGGTAGTTATAAACCAATGAACACATTTAATAAATTTTTGGGGATATCAGTACTTCCTATCCTTCTTACAGGGTGTACTCTGCCTGGTAGCCACCTTTCGGTCAGTGACAAAACAGTAATGAGCACTGAATCGAGTGATATAGAATCGCAGGTTACGGTTTATCCTTTAACTTTGGAGCGAGTGACCTCTTTAAATTCAATAGATCCTTTTTCAAAGCCAAATCCAGAGTTAGATATTGAAATCGCCAAGTATGAATACGAAGTAGGACCTGGTGATATCTTAAATATTACTATTTGGGACCACCCAGAGCTCACGATCCCAGCTGGCTCATATCGTAGTTCAGCCGAAGCAGGTAACTGGGTGCATTCGGATGGCACGATCTTCTACCCTTACATTGGCGTTGTACACGTTGAAGGTAAAAACGTTCGCCAAATTCGTGCAGACATTGCCAACCGTCTTGCAAAATACATTGAGAGCCCGCAAGTCGATGTAAGCGTTGCAGCATTTCGCTCTAAAAAGACTTATGTGACTGGCGAAGTGAACAAGCCAGGGCAACAACCAATCACAAACATTCCTCTTACACTTCTTGATGCCGTGAATAGAGCAGGCGGACTGGCAGCCGAAGCCGATTGGCGTAATGCAACACTGACGCGAAACGGTGTCGTTGAAAACGTCTCTTTGTATGCTCTGATGCAACAAGGCGACTTAACTCAAAACCGTCTTCTAAAGCCAGGTGATATTGTTCATATTCCCCGTAACGATGCACAAAAAGTATTTGTTATGGGCGAAGTTAACGATCCGAAGCTACTCAAAATTGATCGCAGCGGTATGAGCCTTACTGAGGCTCTAAGTAGCGTTGGTGGCATTAATGAAATCTCTGCCGATGCCACTGGCGTTTTCGTCATCAGACGTTCAAAAGAAGAAGCTAAAATGGCGGACATCTATCAGTTAGATGTTTCTGATGCTTCTGCTTTGGTGATTGGAACAGAGTTTGATCTCAACCCATACGACATAGTCTATGTAACAGCTGCGCCTGTTAGCCGTTGGAACCGCGTTATTGCTCAACTTGTTCCAACCATTTCCGGCTTTAACGAATTAACCGAAGGTGTACTACGAGTACGCACTTGGCCGTAAAAACGACATGCCGCAAGAAAGTTATCTCTTGCGGCATGCATTCAATAGTTACGTAGCTCAATTGTGCAATATAAAGAAGCAAGCAATTCAGTTGGGATCATAGGCATACAATTTAAAATAGGGTAAGCATTTGTTTTCTAATATTCTTGTCGTCTGTGTAGGCAATATTTGCCGCTCTCCAACAGGAGAGCGGCTTTTGCAGTCTTTACTACCAAACAAACATGTCGCGTCAGCGGGAATCGCGGTGGATAAAAGTCATTTAACAGGAAAGGCTGCTGATGATATGGCAACCACCATCGCGAACGAACATGGCGTAAGCTTAGATGGACACGAAGCACGACAATTAACACCTGAGCTTTGCGCTCAATACGATCTGATATTGGTTATGGAAAAAGGTCATTTAGAAGCCTTAACCAAAGTCGCTCCTGAGGCACGAGGCAAAACGATGCTGTTTGGACAATGGATAAGTGAAAAAAACATTCCTGATCCATACAGACAAAGTAGAGAAGCCTTCGAACATGCTTATACGCTTATAGAAAAAGCAGCAAAAGCGTGGTCTCAAAAACTATAAGCCGCAAGGCTAAATATATAAACGCCAATGGCAAGGTATTTAAGAAGTTAAAGTAATGACAACACAAACTATTAAGCAATCACGTCAAGCCGACGATGAGATCGATTTGGGAAAGTTATTTGGGATCATTCTTGATGCCAAATGGCTCATTCTATGTACCGTAGTCCTATTTTCAATTATAGGCGTCGGCGTTGCCATTCTATCAACACCTATCTACAAAGCTGACGCTCTTATCCAAATTGAAAGTAAGAGCTCCGGTGGTATTTCAGCGATGGTTGGTGATATGGGAGAGCTGTTTTCAGCAGAGTCATCAGCGACAACAGAAATTGAGATCATTAAATCTCGTATGATTTTGGGTGGTACAGTTGATAAGTTCAACTTAACCACGGTCGTCTCTCCGAATTACATGCCTATCATCGGTAAGGGCTTAGCTCGACTGCAAGGCGAACAAATCAGTCTGAGCGTTTCACGATTTAATACCCCTTCTTACGCAGTTGGAATTCCTCTAACTCTCGAAGTTATTGATTCTGAAAAACAGACGTTCAGACTTATAGAAGATGACAATAACGTCATTTTAGAAGGTAAGGTTGGCGAGCTCATTGAAAAGAACGGCTATCAATTCTTAGCTACAGAAATGATAGCGCAAGACGGCGCATCCTTTACCGTGAGTAAAGTCAGCAAATTAGATGCAATTAATAAACTTCAAGAAAACTTATCGATAAGCGAACGTGGTAAGCAAACCGGGATTATTTCTTTAAGCTTCTCTGGTGAAGATCGCGCTAAGATTCAAGCTATCTTGAACGACATTAGCCAGAACTACTTCTTGCAAAACGTTCAAAGAAACTCAGCAGAGGCAGAGCAAAGTCTCGAGTTCTTGAAAGGCCACCTTCCAGACATCAAAACAAAACTGACCGCTTCTGAAGACGTTTTAAATCGATTCCGTCAAGAAAATGAATCTATCGACTTAGGCCTTGAAGCTCAATCAACGCTTAAAGTGATGGTTGAATTAGAAGCGCAGTTAAATGAGCTTACATTCAAAGAGAGTGAAATCAGCCAGCGCTTTACACAAGATCACCCGGCTTATAAGTCTCTGCTTGATAAACGTGAGACGCTACTCAAAGAGAAAGAGCGTCTTAATAAACAAGTTCAAAAGTTACCGAAAACACAGCGTGAAGTTCTACGCATGACGCGCGATGTAGAAGTAAACCAACAAATCTACATCCAGCTATTGAACAAGGTTCAAGAGCTCAACATCATTAAAGCAGGAACCGTTGGCAACGTTCGAATCTTAGATAACGCTCAGTCGTTCTCTAAGCCAATCAAGCCGAAAAAAGCGCTTATCGTTGTGCTAGCAACACTGCTTGGTGGCATGGCAGGCGTGGCTTTCGTATTAATTCGTGCGGCATTCCACCGTGGTGTAGAAACACCAGATCAAATTGAGCAGATTGGTATGCCTGTTTACGCTAGCGTTCCAAAATCTATTCAACAACTGGAATTTGCAAACAAGCTTAAACGAAACAAAGGCAGCAACGATGAGCTAGTCCTTCTTGCTGAAGCTAACCCGGCCGACCTTTCCATCGAGGCCCTGCGTAGTCTTCGTACTAGCCTGCACTTTGCGATGATGGAAGCGAAGAACAATGTTCTTATGATTTCAGGTCCAGCACCATCTATCGGTAAAACGTTCGTATCGACAAACTTTGCAGCCGTCGCTGCGAAAACAGGTCAGAAAGTACTGCTTATCGATGCAGATATGCGTAAAGGTTATTTGCAGCAATGTTTTGGTTTACGTTGGGATAACGGCCTTTCTGATTATTTGAGCGGCAAGACATCCCATAGCAATATCATTAAATCAACATCCATCGACAATCTAGATGTGGTTACTCGTGGCCAAGTACCACCAAACCCGTCAGAGCTTTTGATGCATCCTCGCTTTAAGAGCTTTGTTGACGAAATGTCGGCGCAGTACGATCTTGTGATCATCGATACGCCGCCAGTACTCGCGGTTACCGACCCAAGCATTGTTGGTGCAATCGCAGGAACAACACTGATGGTAGCTCGTTTTGATCAAACGACTTTGAAGGAAATTGAAGTCGCACAAGGCCGCTTTGAACAATCCGGCGTGGAAGTAAAAGGCGTAATTCTAAACGCCGTAGAGAAGAAAGCGTCAAACTCATACGGATATGGTTACGGTTACTATAACTACGCTTACAAGAGCGAGTAATTAATATCTACATGTATTACAAAGCCCTGCTAGACCTAGCAGGGCTTTTTTATTACTGGATCCTGTAATGCATATCTACTAGAAAACGGATGGTCGTTAACATCTACATAGGCATTGGCTGTCAAACTATTCAGCACTTCTTTAATGGGGCTGATATTTTGTGATGCGGTTCTCTCATGAATAGTTGCATGATGGATTGTGAAACCCTACTATCAGTCTGCTCACGCCTAAAGCCCCCAACACTCGCGGAAAGAACTTGGTTCACGGCAACTCTTCCACCCTGCTCTGTATAGCAGGAACAATCTGTTTTTACCTTCTTTTTAGCTTCTATTTAGGCGAGTGTGGAAGAGATAAGAAAGGTGAAAAATGAACTCTACAAATAGCTTCTTAATCAACATTAACCAACAAAAATCCGTTGCTAAAAAAAGGCTCAAAGCTATACGTCAACACGATGATGAGATGTTGGATCGAGTTAAGCGATTTCACTCCAAACCAGAGTCATTAGCTCCCAATACAATTCAATTAGCTGACGTTCAACATTCGCTAGCCAGAGAATTAGGTTTACCAAGTTGGAGTAAATTAAAAGCGCATGTCGAAGAGTTAGAAGCTCACAAAGACGCCATCAAAAATCACTTCCCTCCTCTTGATAGCGAACTAAAAACGCTCCATGTCCGCTGTGGGCATGATATTCAGCAACGGCTTAAAGACAGCGGATTCGAGGGGACATTTTTAGCCCTAATAGATCCGCTTTGTATGGGTCCAATCCCAGCAACACCACAAAACTTCCTTGCCATTCGTGCCCAATATGTCGTAGAGACTCTGCTGCCCGTGATGAAGCGTGAAGATTCAGTGCAAGATATTGTCAAATTTGAGCAAGCTAATATTGATACGCTGCTCAGTGATACATTTGAACGAATCGTCTTTTGGGTCGAACATGACAGCTATGACCAATTAATGCTGCTTCGTGCCCTAACATTGTTAGAGAATGTAGAAAACAAGGTGATAGAGATCATTGAGTTGAACCAGTTCCCTGGCACTGAGCGATTCATCGGTTTGGGGCAGTTGCCTAAAGAGGCTATTCGCGCTTGTTGGCAATACCGTAAACCCGTGACAGCCAAATTATTCAGTCAGGCTAAACATTCCTGGCACGCAGTCACATCACCGACACCCATCTCTATGGTTAATTTGATCGAGCAGCATGATCTAGATTGCTTACCCAATATGCTCAACGTGCTAACACGCCATATGCAAGAGTTACCTCATTCACAAACAGGATTAAGCTTGACTCAGCAGATTGCATTAGAGGTCCTAAGTTCTCAAAATCGTTCAATTCTCATCAAAGATTGGTTTGAGCAATATCAACAACGTGAACCTCTGCCTTACCTGGGCGATACGATGTTTTACGCCTTACTCCTCCCTCTAGCACAAGGTCAAACGCCTTTAATCACGATTGAGTCACGTGAAAGGGAGTGGTGGGAACAAAGCGTCCATATCACTGAGACTGGTCTGCATTGTTTGGAAGGCTTCATCCGAGCGAAGCAACGCTATTGGGTTGGGGGTATTAGCAATACCACTCAGAATAATTGGAGTTGGGATCACCTCCAATTATCTACATTGACCAACCTTCATTGATTCATCGGATAAATAACATAAGCAGGGGCATAGACGGCTCGTTAGCCCCTTGTGTTCAGCCCAATACAAAAACAATCAAAAAGAGACGGCTTCTAGCCTGAATAAAATCTAGATAGTTATGCAAGAGCAACATTCCTTAGAGATAATATGCACTCCATTTACTAATAAAAATAAATGTAAATACTCTTTCTTATCGGTTGTATGTTCGATAAAAGTGTTAAAATACAAACTTTTCGACCAGTCAAATAGTTAAGATTTGGTTAAAACTCCATTTTTATTAGTGATAAAGTTCACATCTATTAACCATTTAGAGGATTATTCTTTCGTATTTTCTCACTCCACTGCTACTCTGCTCGCCGCTTTGAAGTGAACTCAAGGTGCATAACTATAAGGAGTGTTCTCATGAATACCAAGAAACCGATGTCGCTAACCAGCCGCGTAATTTTGGGTATGGTAGCGGGTATCTTGACAGGATTTGCAATTCGCACACTTTTTGCCGGCAACGGATTTGTCGACGCATACATTGTTAATGGATTATTTGAAGTTGGTGGACAGATCTTCGTCGCCAGCTTAAAAATGCTCGTAGTCCCTCTAGTGTTTGTTTCACTAGTTTGTGGTACTAGCTCCCTCAAAGACCTTTCTACACTGGGTCGCATGGGTGGTAAAACCCTCGCTTTCTACGTTACAACAACGGCTATCGCGATTACGCTTGCTCTAACTATGGGTACTCTGTTCCAGCCAGGTGCTGGCGCTGACCTAACCGCAGCAAGTTCATTCAAATCAGCAGAAGCACCATCTTTGGGTCAGGTGATCATCGATATGTTCCCAACCAACCCTATCAGTGCAATGGCTGAAGGTAAAACCCTGCAAGTTATTGTTTTCGCAGTGCTATTTGGTATTGCGATCAGCGCAGCAGGCAAACCTGGTGAACGTATTGCAGCGTTCTTCTCTGATCTGAATGAAGTGATCATGAAACTGGTAGCGATTTTGATGAACTTAGCGCCTTATGGTGTGTTCTTCTTAATGGCGAAGCTATTTACTGGTCTTGGTCTGGGCGCAATCGTCAATCTGGCAGAGTAC
This sequence comes from Vibrio diabolicus, assembly GCF_011801455.1. Lineage (NCBI taxonomy): Bacteria > Pseudomonadati > Pseudomonadota > Gammaproteobacteria > Vibrionales > Vibrionaceae > Vibrio > Vibrio diabolicus. The sequence continues at coordinate 1,690,804 of NZ_CP042452.1, forward strand.
TTCTTAGTACTGGCGGGTACGCTTGTCCTGCACGGCCTAGTCACTTACAGCTTAATGTTAAAAGGTTTCACTGGTCTAAATCCAATTACGTTCCTACGTAAGATGGAAGACGCGATCATGTTTGCTTTTTCTACAGCATCATCGAACGCAACAATTCCAGTAACAATGGAAACGGTTAAGCACCGAATGGGTGTTGAGAACCGCGTATCATCGTTCACAGTACCACTTGGTGCAACCGTGAACATGGACGGTACGGCGATCATGCAAGGTGTAGCAACCGCCTTTATTGCTCAAGCCTTCAATATTGATTTAACTATGGGCGATTACCTCATGGTAATCATGACAGCTACATTGGCATCTATCGGTACTGCGGGTGTCCCTGGTGTTGGCCTTGTAATGCTAGCCATGGTATTGAACCAAGTTGGTCTGCCGCTTGAAGGTATCGCGCTCATCATGGGTGTTGACCGTCTACTTGATATGATTCGTACTGCGGTAAACATTACTGGTGACAGTGCAGTTACCGTCATTGTCGCAAAATCAGAAGGTGCATTGGATGAAGCTCGCTTCAACGATCCAATGGCAGGCGTAGCCGAAGAAGAAGTGCATCTTAAACGCGCTGACGCCTAAATCGTTTTACGATTAAGTTATCCTGTCTAAGAAAAAACCACCTTATTCTAAGGTGGTTTTTTGTTTCCATGTGTTGTCCTGAAATGTATTTACACATTGAGGACAAATTATGACTACTGCACATAACCCCTACGTTAAGCGAACCCCGCGTGAAAGCACACTATGCTTTAAATTACAGGTCGTCGATGCTATTGAAAAAGGCTACATGAATTACAAACAAGCCCAAGCAACCTATGTTATTCAAGGGCGTTCAACGGTTTTAACCTGACTAAGAAAATATGGAAAAATGGATTGGATACATAACCCAAGGAAGAACACCATGCATAAAAAACGAAACCGAAAGAGTTTCCGGCTAAAAAAATCCAACGACTTGAAAGAGAATTGGAAGATGAACGGGTGAAGAGCCTCTCCTTTAACGAGTTAATTGATATTCTCGACTCTGAACATGAGACGAATCTCATAAAAAAGTATCTCGCCTACTATCCTTTGCTTCTCACCATAGAACACCTGCCTTCATACTTTGGTGCAAAAACTACATGATATTTATAATTCCATCGCGTGTGCGCTAAGCTCTTTTTGTATCCATTGGGACCCCTTTCAATTCTTAATTAACTCTGCAATTGCCAGACCACAAAACGTTTTTATCAAATTGAAAGGGGTTATATAACTGACTTATAGCTGTAAGCTTTACGGGAAATCCAGCCTAACTGGAGGCCTCTATACAAAAAGCCAACAGCTAACGAAGTTGGCTTAGTGTAAAAAATGTCAACGCATTTTGATACGAGATGCCCCCGCTAAAGGTGCTAATGTACAGATATAATTGCTTCTAGACTTTTCTTAGTTACGAATCGGTAAGTAGCTAGGTTATGATAATAATTCTTCTGAAGAATTAGAGTTTTACTAGTCTATGTTTATCATTTTGAAAATGACATAAGGGACATTTTCATCATATAGAGATACAAATTCCATTATTAAATTAAAGATCAAAACCAAATCGCGATAGGTAGTAGTCTGATAATTAATTTGGTACTAAGATACATACATCATAAATTCATGTTTAAAAATAGTCTTTTTTTATTCAGTTTCTCATTTCCAATACTTGCATTAGGTTTCAACGAAAGTATGTTCGGTTTTTTTAAGAAATTTAAATACACATTAAGCCCAGAGATAAAAGGTACTTTAGTTCTTGAGCAAAGACCTCTAGAAAATGTAACCGTTTACTTAGAAGCTAATTTTTTAAAGAATACTTACAAAAGGAGTTCAAGTACTAATGAGTTAGGTGAATTTCACTTTAAACCAGTCATACATTCTCAAAGGTTCAAAGAATCAGCTTTGAATCAAACATATTCATATATCGGAATATATACCTATATAAATGAAGAAAAGAAGTACATTTGGGAGTCCCAGTTAAACTACGTTTCACCGCCTATATTTATAAAAGATAACTTAAATAATCTTTACTGTGAGCTTAAAAATAAAGAATTCCGATATTTTTTCAAAAATATCAATCTAGATAATGCTCGAGATCTAATGGTTATTAGCAATTGCAATTTAAATGGATTTTTATATAAAGCAGAGTTTACGGAGGATACATAATGCCGTCTTTAACACCAAAACTTGCATCAGAGATCGCGAATATACCGTATGGAGTATATCAGGGGCAAGGGAGACTAGCGTTCAAGGGACAAGGAGGTTTTGAAAAACACTTTGCATTTTCGCAGCAAGATGTTTTTAGTGGCCGAACTGGAGGTATCACAGGATTAGATCGTATACCATTGTTTAGAAAAGTGATACCTGGTGTAATGAGAACATCTGAAGCGTTTGCGGTAATTGGTGTTGGGAAAGGAAAATATAAGGGAGATTTAGTAATTTCCATTAGAGGGACGCAAAACGCCAATGATTGGGTAACCAACCTAAATGTAGGCCTTAAAGGCTCTCCAAATGGCTCTATTGCTCATGCTGGATTTATTAATTCATTTTCAAGTATCAAACCAAGTATAAAACAATATTTACAGCAATTCCAAAGTTTACCTAACCGAATTCATTGTGTTGGGCATAGTTTAGGAGGGGCTCTAGCTTCATTATGTTCTGATTGGCTGAGAGAAGAGTATTCATTAAGAGTGAATTTATATACTTTTGGCGCACCTAGAGTTGGTTTAGAACAATATTCCCGTAAATCTAGTAAAAGCAACGACAAAGTATACCGCTGTACTCACGGCGCAGATCCTGTACCTAAAGTACCTGTCTGGCCATTTATTCATGCGCCACATAATGGCGATGAGTACCGCTTAGACGCTAGTACTGGCTTTAATTTAAATGCTCATAGTATGTCTAGCGAAACAAGTTTAGGGTATTTAGATAATGCTAACTCCGAAACGTGGGGAGCAATAAAAGTCAGATCTAACAAGTACTTGTATACTCCTACTAGATTTAAGTTTGAGCACAGAAACCAAGCATCATTTACAGAGTATTGGTCAGAAAGAATTCAAGCAGCATTAATAACATTATTAAAAGATACTGGCTTGTTTTCAGCAATAGCAGCCCAAGCCACAGTATCTACTGGAATGACATTTTATGACATACTCGCTAGAAATATAGAAAAAGTAGCTAAAGCATCTAAAGTAAGAGAATCACAAGTCAAAGGGCTTTTAGGCCATATGCTGGTGTTTATTGGAAAACCAGTAACAGCAATTGAAGATATGTCTGCAAAATTTATTAGAAATGTTTTTCTTATGGTATTTGGAAAACTTTATCGAGCAGCACAAATGGCTATTAGCGCTGTACAATAAATTTTCAACTTAATCCGCCATCGAATTCAATTTTTCTCTGGCTCGTTCTTCGTGTTCTTCAGTAATGGCATTGCCGACTGAGTTAGCGGCTAAGGTAAGCGCTGCCATGTCATCGGTAAAGCCGACGCCTGCTAACACATCTGGCACCATATCGGTGGGCAATACAAAGTAAGCCAACGCGCCACCTAAAATCGCCTTATGGCGAACGGCGGTGTTGGAATCTGTCATCGCGAGCCATGATTTGATACCCATAACGGCAATTTCTTCACCCGCTTTCTTAACCGACCCTTTCATTTTGCGCCAGAATGTTTTCTCATCTGGCGCTTGCATCGTTTGATCTTTGGCGTCTTTCGGCGCCGATTTTACAGACATTGTTGTGCTCATCGTTGCCTCCGAAATTTATGACTGTGGCCAACATATTAATAAATCGAACCTGAACGCAAGATTAATAACAAGAAATGATAGTAAAGTGAAACAAAAACACAGATAGAAAAATCCCCAAACCAAAGTCTGGGGATCGTGATGTTGGGAACCAAGCTTTAGAAGGAGAATGCCTTATTGAGCAATCTTCTCCAGTACACGCATCAGCATTTTGATACGTGGTTCGATAGACTCAAGCAACAAGTACTCTTGGTCACTGTGGAAACCTGCACCGATAGGTCCTAGACCATCCAAAGTTGGAACGCCAAGAATTGCCGTATTGTTTGCATCAGAGCCGCCACCCACTTCTTTCCAGTTGATGTCGATAGACAGTTCACTTGCCGCTTCTTCAACTAATGCCATCAAGCTTTCAGTTTGCGCGCTTGGCACCATAGAAGGTTTGTAAGCTTTACGAACCAACTCGATGCTAACGCCATCAACGAATGGTGTTTCCAGCATGCCGTTTAGCTTGCCATCGACATCATCGTATTCTTCATTACTCCAGAAACGCACATCCACGATCGCTTCAGCGTGCTCAGGGACGATGTTTGCGCCGTTACCGCCAGACACAATACCCACGTTTAATGTGGTACCAGATTCGAAGTTCGTCATGGCATTGATTGCGAGAATCCAGTTCGCCATCTCGGTAATTGCACTGCGGCCATTTTCTGGCTCGTTGCCAGCGTGGGCCGCCACGCCGTTAAACGTGATTTTGTAACGCGCCATGCCTTTGCGCGCTTTGACTAAACCGCCGTCTGCACGTGCTGCTTCTGCCACCAATACGTTCTTCGCGTTTTTTGCAACAGATTGAATCCAGTCGACCGAATCTAACGATCCGGTTTCTTCGTCTGGGTTCATGCAGATACAAATCGACAGTTTATCCAACACCGCTTGGTCGAGGTTACGCATCGCGTACACAATATTCAGCAAGCCAGATTTCATGTCCGAGACACCCGGACCGTACGCTTTTTCAGCGTCTTGAGACATAGGACGTAACTCTGCGGTACCGACAGGGAACATTGTGTCCATGTGACCAATCAGCATCACGTCAACTTGCTCAGCTTCAGGCTTGTTTCGAACTTCAAGACCGATACCCGCTCTGCCACAGTCGATGCGTTTTACGCTCCAACCTGACATCGCTTGGTACTTCTCTTCAAATTGAGAAGCGATGAACTCAATGCCATCAGTGGTGTACGTGCCACAATCGACATTGATGAGAGGACGAAGTTCTTCGAGATATTCATTGAGAGAAAACTGCATGATTGCCCCCTAAACAAACAAGTTCATGACTAGCATTGCGCCAAATGCGTTCAATACGGAAATCGCAATCATAATTGGGATATAACGACCTTCAGTACCGATAGGTCCCATAATTCGCCCCATGTACTGAACCTGTGAGCCCATTAGGTAAATTGCAGGTGCAAGAATCGCAATGTGCGTACCGTTCAAGATGCCTTGGTCAAACAATGTGATAACCACGCCAACTGCGCCGCCCATCGACATCCAAGCACCAATCAGCACCGCAGCCGCTTCACCTGGCAAACCAAAAACCGCCATTACTGGAGAAAATACCGAGCCCATCAAATCCAACGCGCCAGTAATCTGCAACGCTTTAATGATGACAAACGCCATAAGAACGTTAGGCACGGTTGATGTTGTCGCAATAACCCAGCCTTTTTTAGCGCCTTCAACGAAAATATCCGTCACCATCGGCTTACTTACTTTTACATCACTCATTACGCCGTCTCCTCTTTTAAGTTCTCAGATTTGTTTTGCTCTTGCTTGTCTTCTTTACCTTCTGTGATGTTTAGGTAGATACGGAATAAGTTCGCGCCCACAATTTTAAACAAGAACATCACCACAACCGCCAAACCAATAGAAGACGTTACGGCAAGCGAACCATCCGCCATCGTCAGCGTAAACAGCACCGCCCCTGAGGAGAAAAAGTTAACAATGGTGGCACCAGCGGTGAACTGGAACATAGTGAACACATCGGTTTCGCGTTTGGTAAGATGGCCTTCATCTTTAAGCTGACGAGTCATCGCCGCACCTGCGTCGGTACTTTGCAGCGAAGCGATAAGAGCCAAACCAGAGTTACCTGGGATGCCCATTAGAGGACGTAGAAGAGGAGTAAGAAGCTTACGAGCTGCTTCAAGCGCACCATAGTGCTCAAGTACATTGATCATACCCAGTGCGAACATAACGGTAGGAATCAAAGTAAGTGCAAAAATGAAACCGTCACGTGCACCGCTACCACCAGTACCACGAAGCGACGTTGTTGCAACTTGCACACCGTCAGCCGTTTCGGTAACACCATAAGCCACCTTGCCGAAAGAGCCATTCAACGTGGTGAAATCAAATACGCCATACCATTCGTTCGATTGCATGAGACCAGAGAAGAAGACGACCGCAAACGCCAGTGCAACGTAGCACCCCAGCGTAACCTTGCGCTCGGTTTGAACAGGATTTTTCATAACATTACCTACACATGTGGGACAGGACACATATGTTCACCCGAATAATGTGCTAGAGAGATGATCAAAATCAATCCGCCTGCCGAACATTCTGGCGACTCAATTATGAAGTTTTGTTTTATGATTTTAATCACATTTGAAAGATAATAAAAATTTGTGCTAACAATTAGGTATATTAATCTATATCGATACCTCAGGAATTCTTCATCAATCCGACCAATGATTCCAACGAATATTGCTTTCTACAACATTCATGACGTACTTCATACTTTGGCATTGAGGCGATATCGATTAACTCGAAAGTAACATTCCATAATGAAATTTAGGTTAGGATTGTCCGGTCACATGCAAACGGCATAAACCAGAATCAACAGGACTAGGCAGCCCATTGTTACGCTCACAACCTAAAATAGCCAAGTGGACACTCGCCCTCGTGTTTTGGGTGGTGATGGTATGTTTAAGCCAAAACTCCGGCTTCTCGAAAAGCTGCCCTAAGGCTCACCAAATACAGAGTCAGCAAGATGAAAGTGTGAATTTATCACCATCTTGCGACCTTTCAGAGAAGCTGGTTCAAGCGTACCAACACCAGTTGGACCATATTCTTATTCCATTTTTTCTGTTTGCTTTGATTGTGGCGCTGCCGATGGCATCCACAGCAATTCATTATCTGGAATACACAGAACCGATACCGGAAAAGTATCGGGTTCACCTAAAACTTTGCGTGTTTAGAGAATAAACCTAGCAAGGCGAAAGACCTTATCGCCTGACTTTTGTACGTATTTTATTCACTTCACATAACAAACAACGAAATCTAAAAGTTTTAGGAAATATTATGACATTCACTCGTACACTTTTGACGTTAACGATGGCTATCGTACCTGCCGTATCTTTCGCATCAGAAAAGACCGCAGAACAAAAGCTAGAGGAAGTTACTCAGATACTAAAAGAGAATCCTCAAATTCTTGATTCATTGCACCAAAACCTTCAAGAGTACATTGCGTATCAACAGTCATTTGGAGACACCTTGAAGGAGGTTCGTCACTATCTAAGTGATGACAAACATTCCTCTTTTGGAGCTGAAAACCCTGAGTTAACCATTATTAACGTAACGGACTACAGTTGCCCTTTTTGTAAACGTTTAGAAGGAGAACTGGTCAAAGTTGGCAAAGAATATCCGCAGATAAAAGTGCTTAACCTCAATGTCTCTTTTAAAGAACAATACGAGAAAAACGGCTACAACTCGGCAAGTTACGCATTAAATGTTTGGCAAAACCAGCGAGATAAGTACGAACAAGTGCATGAGTTACTGGTGAAAAAACCGGGCGCACATGATGCACGTTCGTTAAAACAAATCGCGAACAAAACGGGGACAGAAGCGCAGCTTGTCGACGACAAAGAGACCAAAGCGCTGCTTGATAAAAACTATCAGTATTTCACGCAACTTGGTTTACGCGGCACGCCCGCGTTGATTATTAATGATCAAGTCATTCCTGGCTATGTGCCGTTTGACGAGCTAGAAAAAGTCATCGACCAAGAACTGGCGAACTAAGACAACAAAGCCCTTCCCTGAGAACCCAAGGAAGGGCTTTTTATTTATCGACATAAAGAACGTTTGGTTACTTATCGCGCCCAACAAACGCTACGACGACTTTGTCATCGCCAAGTGAACGAGAGAACACATACGCGCCTTCTTGTTCAATCACTTCGTGCTGACCCGCACCAATCGCTGGGTGCGCTTTACGAAACTGACCAAGGGTTTGCCAATGTTTCAGCAGCGCTTGCTTCTCATCCGATAGTTTCCATACCATGTCAGAGCGTGTGCCTTGGTGGAAATCATCCGCGTAGGGGCCAATGTTACGGCCTACTTCATCGCCATAATAAACCTGAACCGCTCCTGAGCTAAGGAGCAATGCGTTCGCGGCGTTACGTTGCATGCCGTAATCTTTAAAACGTGAGAAGAACAACTCCGTATCGTGAGAAGACATGTAACTGACTGGGTTGAAGTCTTTCTCGTTCGCGATAGTGTCCGCATAGCTTTGGTAAGTGTCTGCCATTTGGCTAAAGCACGCCGCGCCTTTGTCTAGCTTCTTCTGCATATCGAAGTTGATCAACGCGTCAAAACCATCATCGAAATAAGGGCTCCGATACGCGGTGTGTCCCCAGACTTCGCCCATCATCCAGAACGGCTGACCTGATTTGCCATTTTCTTTACGCCACTGCTCTAAGCTGTTCGATGCTTCCTCTTTTAGACGCTTCCAAACTTCACCTTCGACGTGTTTCACCGTATCGACGCGATAACCATCAATGCCGAAGCGTTTCACCCAGTCAGTTTGCCACTCAATCAAGTAATCCGAGACGGTGTAATTGTCACGAGCTTCTACGCGAGTGCCAGGGTTATCTAATAGCCACTGAGCTGGTTTTACAGCTTTGCCTTGTTCAGTGATAAAGTCAGGCAGCCCCGCCAATGACATGGTGATGTCGCTACTGCCCGGAGCTGGGTAACCTGGCAAGCCGGTTCTTACCCAATCGCCGCCCCACCATTTAGCCCAGTTCGGACTCTGATAATCAATATTCTGGTGATAGCTATGCCAATTTTCACCCGCTTTTGGTTGCCAGTCGCCCCATTTCTTGGGCAGCTCGGCATTAGGTTTTAACACCTCAATACCGTCAAATTGCAAATCGGCTAACGTTGAGTAACCAGTGTGGTTGATTACTGCGTCCATCAAGACTTTAAGGCCGCGCTTGTGCGCCTCTTCCACCAGCGTTTTTAAATCTTCTTCGTTACCGAAGTTCTCATCAATCTTGGTGAAATCGCGCGTCCAGTAGCCGTGGTATGCATAAAACGGAAATGAACCACTATCGCCACCACCGACAAAGCCGTGCACTTGCTCAACGATTGGCGACAACCAAATCGCGTCTGTACCTAGGCTCTTAATGTAATCCAGTTTCTCAATCACGCCTTTAAGGTCACCGCCGTGGAACGTGCCAATTTCGTCTTTGCCGTCTTTTTTGCGACCATAACTGTTGTCATTGCTCGTATCAGCATTGTTGAAACGGTCAACCATCACGAAGTAAATGTTGGCATTGCGGTAATCAAATGGCACCGCTTCTTTGGTTTTCTGTACAGGCTCTAAAAGCACTAGGCCGCCAGAGTCTTTGCTTGGCGTCAGCGATACTTGCTGATCTTGCACTTCAACCATTTGCCCCGAGTAAGCATCTCGCAACTTGGTGCCATCCGGGAAACTGTCACCTAACGCAATGGTGACTTCTCCGCCTTGGTAAACCTCACATTGTACTTGTGGAATTGGGCGTTTGAACTCACTTTTGGCGGCTTTCTTAGGTTCACGCTTAAAACGCAGTGTTCTGGCTTCTGCATCAAAAGCAAAAGAGTAATCGCCGGTAAAGCGGATTTTTAATGGCAGCTCCGTTGGCTTACCGCAGTTTAGCGCAAGAGGTTTATTGAACTTCACTTTTTGACCATCGGGGGCAATGCAGTCGCCTTCAACGCCCGTGATTTTAAGCGTGTATCCGTCTTTGGTTAGAGGCACAACCAAAGGCTGCTCTGCACTTAGCGGGAAGTCACGGCTGTTGGTCGTGGTAGAAATGGTGATGTTAGGCTCGGCGATGGCACTTGCCGACGCAAGCAGTAAAGTAGTGGTAATCAGGTTCAGTTTCATCGTTCAGTCCATTGGCAGCACATGGTAACCATGCACATTTATTAGTTTTATTCACACTAATTGTGCCTAGATAAGAAACTGAACACATCATTCTAACTGCCTACGCCCCAAAGGTTGTGACGCTTCACATTTTATTGATATAGGGGCGTAGTTCTATTTAAGCGCAATGGATTGAGGGACTTAAAGTTGCACGCTGCCAAGATTGCTCATTTGGTTCATCGCCCATCTTGTGCGGCGAGCAGTGTAATCACTTTGTGGGTAGACTTTGATTCGATATGGGTTTGGCAACACCACGGCTAAACGCGCTGCTTGCCACTTCGAGAGTTGCTTTGCACTGACACCAAAATAATTCTGCGCCGCCGCTTCAGCACCGTAAATACCGGGACCAAATTCAGCCACATTTAGATACACTTCGAGAATGCGCTCTTTACTCCACATCAGCTCCATCAGCAAAGCAAAGTAAAGCTCGTAAGCCTTGCGAGCGTAGGAGTGAGAAGGAAACAAAAACACATTTTTCGCGGCTTGTTGGGTAATCGTGCTCGCGCCTCTCGACGGGCCATTGTCACCTGCTTCGGCAATCACGTCGAATAGCGATTCGAAGTCCAATCCATAGTGATGAGGGAATTTTTGGTCTTCGGTCGCAATCACCGCTAACTGCATATTTTTTGAAATACGCGACAAGGGTACCCATTCGTGTTGGCTGCTGTCTGGATAGTTCTTTGGTGGCACAACAATGCGGCTTAACTTCCATCCCCATATTGGCGGATCGACGTATTTCACCACACCAACCAAAACGACTGGGGCGATCAGCAAGATCAACACCATTTTAAATAGAAATGACTTAAGCCTTTTCAACATGTGTGGTTCCCCAATGCATTAGCGATTGATGATAAACAAACCAGCGAGCTTGCCTGATTCAATCAGGAACAACAAGTTTTTGAGGTAAAAAATAGGTCAAAAAAAGCCCGATTTACAATGTAAAACGAGCTTAGAATTTGATTAGACTGAATTATTTATTCAGCTTGTAGAACACGGTTGAAAGTGGTGGTAAACGAAGCTCAAGTGATTGAGGCAGTGATTCACTTTCGACTTTTTCCGTTTTCACACTGGTCTGCACTTTAAAATCGCTGCCGCCGTATTTGCTGTCGTCCGTGTTCAGCAGTAGTTCGTATTGACCTGCATTTGGAACGCCTAAACGAAAACGCTCGTGTGGTACGGGCGTAAAGTTGGTGATGATCAAAATACGCTCACCTTCTTTACTGATACGCTCGTGCGCTAGGATACTCGCATCCGCTTCGTCTTGTAGACGCCACTCAAAACCAGCAGGAACACAATCTTGATCGTGCATCGCCGCTTCATTTCGGTACAAGTGGTTCAAATCGCGCATCAGCTTTTGAACGCCTTGATGACGTTCGTATTCCAACAAGAACCATTGCAACTGATCATCGTGGTTCCACTCCGCCGTTTGGCCGATTTCCGCGCCCATGAAGTTCAGCTTTTTGCCCGGTTGACCATACATGTAACCGTAGTATGCACGTAGGTTTGCGGTTTGCTGCCATTCATCACCTGGCATCTTGTTATGGATAGAGCCTTTTCCGTACACCACCTCATCGTGAGAGAGAGACAAGACGTAGTTTTCGCTGTGCGCATAAACCAGCGGGAATGTGATGGTATTGTGGTGGTATTTGCGGTGAACAGGATCTTCTTTGATGTATGAAAGACTGTCGTGCATCCACCCCATATTCCACTTGAAGCCAAAACCTAAACCACCCATAAAGGTTGGCGCAGACACCCCCGGAAACGCCGTTGACTCTTCCGCAATCGTCATCGCATTCGGGAAGTGCTTGTACACTTCTTCGTTCATCCATTTTAAGGTTGCGATTGCGTCGTAGTTTTCGTTGCCACCGTCGACGTTCGGTACCCACTGATCGTGGCTACGTGAATAATCGAGATAGAGCATCGACGCGACAGCGTCCACGCGAATGCCATCAATATGGAATTGTTCAAACCAGTACAGTGCGTTCGATACAAGGAAGCGACGCACATGTTCACGGCCTAAATCGTAGATGTATGAGTTCCAATCTTGGTGCCAACCGCGACGCGGATCCGGGTCGTGGAACAGAGGCGTACCATCAAAGTTCGCTAAGCCATGATCATCCGATGGGAAATGCGCAGGAACCCAATCCAGCACTACACCGATACCAGCTTGGTGACACGCATCCACGAAGAATTTGAAATCATCAGGTGAGCCAAAACGGCTGGTTGGCGCAAACAAGCCAACGGGTTGATAGCCCCATGAACCATAGAATGGATGCTCAGACACAGGCATCAGCTCAACGTGGGTGTAGCCCATATCCACAAGGTATGGCACCAACTGCTCCGCGAGTTCGCGGTAGTTGAGGAAATCGCCTTTCTCGTTGCGCTTCCATGACCCAGCATGTAGCTCATAAAATGATAACGCTTCATCACGCTTTTGCGTCACTGCGCGATTTTGCCATTTCGCATCTTGCCATTGGTAACGCTTGTGATCGTAAGTAATGGACGCGAACGATGGGTACTGCTCAGAGTAAAAACCCCAAGGGTCTTGTTTGTGTGGCAGCCCTTCCCCATTTGGCCCTTTGAGCTCAAATTTGTACTGAACGCCTTCTTCTAAGCCAGGAATGAACAAACCCCAAATGCCATAATCTAAACGTTGCATTGGGTGACGACGACCGTCCCATTGGTTGAAGCAACCCACAAGGCTAACAGCCGATGCATGCGGTGCGTAGACAAGGAAGCGAACACCGGAGATGTTTTCACCGCCACGTTCTAGCGTGACAAAGTGTGCGCCCATATAGTGATACATGTCTTTGGGCGTATGCAGATGCTCGTACTCTTGGTAAATATTGTGGTACTGGTACGGGTCATCAATAATTTGTTCAACACCATTCCAATCGACCGCCAAACGGTAGTGGGTCAGGTGTAAATCGCGTTGTTCTTTTAAGATAAAACCGCTGTCACCATCACGCTCAAGCGCCACGCGAGGTTCGCCATTAACAAGCAGTTCAACCTTGTTTGCGCCCGGCATCCACACTCGCAGCGATCCTTCGCCATCATCAATGAATGGCCCCAACGCCGAAAATGGGTCTGAGTAAGCCGCCTCAGCAAGCAGTTCATATGCGCGTTCGTGTTGTTTCTTTATTTTCTTGGTTTTGGTGGTTTTCAAATCTTTCTCCCTAGAGCCAATATCCTTTTCAAGACCAGAAATCTGAATCAAACATCGGTTTCTCCACAGCCAACGTTGTGAACTCACAAAAGACTTCGCTTAAAACATGTATGCATCAAGCGATGTCAAAAACAAAAAATGCCCGCTATTGTCGCGGGCATAATAACGGTACTTCATCCTAACGGATTGTGTTTTCGGAATGAGTGACCTAGACGGAACTTTCGTACCTCTGAGCTAACAAAATTGGTAATCCGCTCATTCATCTACGTCACTCTACGCATCTTATTTGCTCGCCTGTGCGCGAACTTCAGTGAGGCGTTTGGAAATGCGATTCACATCTTCACGACTGAAGATTTCATCTAGGTTCATCGACAACTTACGACGCCAGTTTGGATACTCATCCACCGTGCCAGGAATGTTGACCGGTTGATCCATTTCTAGCCAGTCTTCAAGCTGAACGCTAAGCAGTGCAGAGTCACCCGCTGCTACGTGCAGTTGCAGCGCTTCGCTTAGGTACGAGTCCATCGGTACGTACTGAGCATCATGACCAATGCCTTCTGGCAAATAGCCGTGCCAGCGAACGCTGTCTAAGATGCCTTGCTTGCACTTCAAGCGATCAGCAAATAAGCCTTCCAACTGTTTTTCATCTGGGTAAAGGCCAATCTCACGACCCATTTTCAAATCATCGCAGTGCCAGAAACCACGCAGGGTTGGCATGTCATGCGTACACAGTGCCGCCATCGATTGCTCTGCGTAGTGCTTCGGAGAAATGAACCCACCGTCTTCTTTCGAAGTTTCGAAGAAGAATACTTTGTATGAGTGCACACCTGCATCGCGTAGGATATCGACGATTTCATCTGGCACAGTACCTAAGTCTTCACCAATCACAGAGCACTGATGACGGTGCGACTCAAGTGCTAGGATTGCGAGCATATCTTCCACTGGGTAGTACAAGTAAGCGCCTTCTGTCGCTTTCTCGCCTTTTGGAATCCACCATAAACGAAGTAGACCAAGCACGTGGTCGATACGCAATGCACCACAGTGCTTCATGTTGGCACGTAACAACTTGATGTACGCGTCGTAGCCAGTCGCTTCTAAAACTTGAGGGTTAAGCGGTGGCAGACCCCAGTTTTGACCCAGAGGACCAAGTACATCCGGCGGCGCACCGATGCTGGCGTCCAACACTAAGTTACCGTCGTCGGCCCAAGTTTCACTACCTGAGTCGGCAACACCGACAGCAAGGTCACGGTACAAGCCCACAGCCATGCCTTTTTCTTCTGCCAGTGCCTGCGCTTCTTTGATTTGATCGTCTGCGATCCACTGTAGGTACATGTACAAGTGAACGCGGTCTTGGTTGTCTTTGATGTATTTCTGAGTACCGGCTGCGTCGAATGTGCGGTATTTCTCAGGGAATACAGGCCAACCCCACATGTTTGAATCTTCTGCGTGTAAATCAGCATGAAGCGCATCGAATGCAGCTTGGTGTAACAAGCTGTCGCCGCCTTTTTCTACAAAATCCAAGAATGCACGAGCGCGGTCGGTGTTTTTATCTAAATGGCGAGCTTTAAACTCACTAAACAGCAGCGGAAGAACGCTCATTTTCAGTTGCGAAACTTCTGTGTAGTTCACCCAATGAGAGTCACGTGCTTTTTGTAGACGCTGTTGAAACTCTGCACTGCCAACACGTTGCTGAGCTTCAGCACTCAGTGCGAATTCAGGTACAGAACTTACGTCGATGTACATGATATTCAACCAACGACGAGAAGACGGGCTGTATGGGCTCGCGCCTTCTGGGTTCGCTGGGAACAGTGAGTGAATTGGGTTCAAACCAATGAAGTCACCGCCACGAGAAGCGATATCGCTCACCAACTGTTTTAGGTCACCAAAATCACCGATACCCCAGTTGTGCTGAGTACGCAGTGTGTAAAGCTGGATACTAGGACCCCATAGCTTTTTATGTTGGTTTAGATCGTCTTGTTTGAAACACGCTTTCGGCGTGATGATCAATGACATCTCGTAAGGCGTTTTACGACGCTTACGGCTGACAATCAATTTGTGATAACCCCAAGCCAAGTTCTTTGGCAATGCAAACACTAGAGGGCCACCCTCAGCACGCTCATCACGAACAATTTGGGACTGAAGATAGCCTTCAAGTACCTCTCCTTGTTCTGTTTCTAAACGCCAGCTGAATTCACTCTCACGAGCACTCGTACCTAGGTTTAGTTCCACTTCGACTGGTTCGCCGTCGCGTAAAACAAGAACAGGGGCTAGTACGTCTTTTTTATGTTTCTTTTCAGCAGAAGCCAATAGTTTTTCATCGCTGCTAGTATCGTAGCCAAGCGAAGCGAGCAAGCGGCGTAGCGTCTCCTCAGACACTTTTGCCTCATCTCCCCAAGCACTGACATAGCTATCAGCCAATCTCGCCATTTCCGCGACTTTCTTTAATGCTGTTTGTTCTTTCATCGCTTTCTCCGAAGGTAATACCAACACCTTCCATGTAGGGTTTTATTGTTATCAATAACTTCTTTTGGAAAAGGACCAAAGGTAGCGCTTGGCTACCTTGGTCTTAACTCTGTTCTATTAACGGTGAACCGCTTTTAGTTTCCAGATGTTGTTCACATAGTCGCGAATTGAGCGATCTGAGGTGAACTTGCCGACAAGGGCGGTATTAAGAATGGCTTTCTTCGCCCAGCCAGCTTGGTCTTTGTATTGTTCGCTCATGTCTTCGTGCGCTTTCACGTAAGATGCGAAGTCCGCAAGACATAAGTACGGGTCACCACCATCTAGTAGGCTGTCGTACGTTGCACGCAGTAAGCCTGGTTGACCTGGAGTGAATTCTTCACCCAGTAGTAGGTCCATAGACGCTTTGAGTAGGTGATCCGCATTGTAGTAATCAAATGGGTTGTAACCTTGAGCTTTCAGCGCTTTCACACCTTCAACGTCTAGACCGAAGATGTAGATGTTCTCATCGCCTACTTCTTCACGAATCTCAACGTTAGCACCATCCATCGTACCGATCGTTAGGGCACCGTTAAGCGCCATCTTCATGTTACCAGTACCTGATGCTTCTTTACCCGCAAGTGAAATTTGTTGTGATACGTCCGCCGCAGGAATAATAATTTCAGCCATACTCACGCGGTAATCAGGAATGAAGACCACTTTCAGCTTGTTGCCGATGCGAGGGTCGTTGTTCACTTTCTCAGCAATCTTGTTAATAGCGAAAATGATTTCTTTCGCTAGGTGGTAACCCGGTGCCGCTTTCGCTGCGAAGAACACAACGCGAGGCACACATTCGAAGCCTGGTTCGTTAATAATGCGATGGTACAGAGACAGTACGTGTAGAAGGTCTAAGTGCTGGCGCTTGTACTCGTGCAGACGCTTGATTTGAACATCGAAGATCGCATTAGTATCGAGTTCAATACCCATGTTCTCTTTCACCCAGTTAGCTAGGCGTTCTTTGTTCTCTTTCTTCACTGCCATGAATTCTTTCTGGAATTTCTCGTCAGTGGCGTACTTAGCGATGCCTTCTAGTTGCTCTAGTTTCGCAGGCCATTCTGGACCGACTTTCTCTGTGATTAGCTTAGAAAGACCTGGGTTACAGAACTTCAACCAACGACGTGGCGTAATACCGTTCGTTACGTTGTGTAGACGTGTTGGGTACATTTCGTGGAACTCTGGGAATAGGTCTTTCTTAACCAATTCAGAGTGAAGCGCCGCTACACCGTTTACTGCGTAAGAGCCAATTACACATAGGTTTGCCATGCGAACCATGCGATGGAAACCTTCTTCGATGATAGAAAGCTTCTGTTGTTTCGCGACATCACCCGGCCACATTGCACGTACGTCTTGTAGGAAGCGGTGGTTGATCTCGTAAATGATCTCCATGTGACGTGGTAGTAGGTGCTGAATTAGCGACTCTGGCCATGTCTCTAGTGCTTCTGGAAGTAGCGTGTGGTTTGTGTACGCAAATGTTTGAGAGCTGATCTCCCAAGCCGCTTCCCAAGTAAGACCTTTTTCGTCCATCAGGATGCGCATTAGCTCAGGAATCGCAATCGTTGGGTGCGTATCGTTCAGCTGAATAGTCTCTTGCTTCGGTAGATCCGCTAGCGAGTAGCCAGCTGCTTCGTGGCGACGTAGGATGTCACGTACAGACGCAGCTGAGTGGAAGTACTGTTGCATTAGACGCAGTGTTTTACCTTTCTCGTGGTTGTCATTCGGGTAAAGCACTTTAGTGATGTTGCCCGCGTCGATCAGTGCGTGCTGCGCTTCGAAGTAGTCACCGTTGTTAAAACTTGCTAGCGAGAATGGTGCAATTGCCTGACATTCCCAAAGACGTAGCGGGTAAACCGTGTCTGATTCGTAACCCACGATTGGTAGATCCCAAGGCATTGCTCTTACAGACATGCCAGGAACCCATTTGCGAACTTCTTTGCCGTTCTCGTTAACCACTTCAACGTGACCGTAGAAACCGATCTCTTGTGCGAGTTCTGGACGAGCAATTTCCCAAGGGTAGCCTTCTACACCACGCCATGCGTCAGGTGCTTCTTGCTGGCGACCATCTTTAAAAGACTGTTTGAACAAACCGTATTCGTAGTGCAAGCCGTAACCGACGGTTGGGAATTCTTGCGCCGCACATGAATCCATGAAACATGCCGCTAGACGACCAAGACCACCGTTACCCAATGATGGGTCACGTTCTTCTTCTAGCAGGTCAGTTAGGTTGTAACCCAGTTCAGCCATTGCTTCTGTTACTTGTTCGTACAGACCCATGCTGATTAGGTTGTTACCCGTCAAACGACCGATAAGGAACTCTAGCGAAAGGTAGTTAACGCTCTTCGCACTTTTAATGCGTGGATCTTCTTCAGTAGCAAGCAAATCTAAAGTAGTGAACTCAGCCAGTGCATGACCCATTGCTAGGTACCAAGCTCGGCTGTCTGCGTTTTCAATCGTGTGAGCGTAAGTTACAGATAGGTGTTTCTTTACGCTTTCTTGGAACGACTTCTTGTCAAATTGTTTTTGTTGAGTAGGTTTCATTACGAAATTCTCACGTCTTTTGGTAATTCATCTGCCATACATCGTGCATTTACCTCTGTGAATAAACATCCTCCTAATTCTCCTCCTTTGAAGGAGGAGGGCTGAGGGCGTAGAGGGGTACCATTGCTAGGTTAGTGATCCAAATCTCAACAAAGTGAACTTTGCTTCAGTTCTTAGTGATTTTGATCACAATGGAATATGAGAAAGGTTAAAACCCGTTCATGACGCTTTTTATAGCCCACTCATCTGATGATGTGAAAATTGTAATATTGGTCACATTAACTTGGTTAACATGAAAAGATTTTTCATAATCGATGTGCAACGAGATCTTAATACACTCGACACAAAAGATATTTAAGTGACAAGAATCACAAATAAAGGGCGTAGTTGATGGTAAATCCATCAACCCTTGAGAATTAGGAAGTGGATCAAAGTAACGGACATTTCTGATGTCGTACCATCCCACACGGCTCACAGGATTGTACGCTTTTTATACAAACTAGAATTAGGCGGTGTGAGTTATTTCTAGTTTTCGCTAGCTTTTATATCTAAGTGACCGTATGGAATGGTTTTTCAGACGGATGCAAGCCCCAACAAGAGGCGACATTAACCGGCATTCAAGCAGTTTTTGATGCTGATGACATCATTCAGTAAGACGAAGCTTTCGAGGGGGCCTTACTGAAATGATCACGTCGCAATCACTTGGGTATACATAAATAAGGACATAATTACTAATGTGGATTCCATCTAAGCTTACTCGACCAGGACGCCTGCACAATGCCATCGTGCGCCCACGAGTGTTGGACTTACTACAGCAAGCGCCTTACTACAAATTGGTTTTATTCCGCTCCCCAGCAGGTTACGGAAAAACCACCATGGCAGCACAGTGGCTATCCGATAAACCAAACGTCGGCTGGTACAGCATTGATGACAGCGATAACGACGGCTTTCGCTTTGTAAATTACCTGCTTCAAGCATTAAACAAAGCCACCAACTTCAGTTGCTCTAACGCACAAAAACTGGCGGAAAAACGCCAGATCTCTTCTCTACGTTCTTTATTCAGCGAAGTGTTCGCGGAAATGGCTGATTTTCATCAAGAGTGCTACGTGGTGCTAGATGACTATCACTTGATCACCAACGATGAAATTCATGAATCCATGCGTTTCTTCTTAAAACACATGCCAGACAACCTCACCGTTGTGGTAACAAGTCGTGCAGCGCCGCCTCTGGGTACTGCAAACTTACGTGTTCGTGATTTAATGATCGAAATAGGCAACGAGATGTTGGCGTTCGATACCGAAGAAACGACTCGCTTCTTTAATCAGCGTATTGCCGATGGCATCGACGAAGACATGGCAAACAACCTCAGAACCTATGTGGAAGGTTGGCCATCGGCGATGCAGTTGATCGCGTTACAAGCGCAGCATCAAAACCGCACATTGGCGCAAACCGTAGAGTCAGTATCACAGTTCAATCACGCGCATTTGTGGGATTATCTGGTCGAAGAAGTATTTGACCTACTCGATCACGAAACTCGTCATTTCTTGATGCAAGTTTCCGTGCTTGACCACTTCAATGATGAGTTGGTGTTTGCCCTCACCCAACGCGAAGATGCGCTTGGTTTGATCGAATCATTAAACCGCTACGGCTTATTCATCTACCCACTCGAAGGGGAGCAAAACTGGTTCCGATTCCATAACTTATTTGGCGAGTTTTTGTCTCATGAGCGCCAAGCGCGTATTCCTCAGCAAGAAAAAGATCTTCACCGCAATGCAGCTGTTGCCTGGTTACAACAAAAAGCACCGCACCAAGCGATTCACCATGCACAAAAGTCGAACGATAAAGACTTGGTGGTAGAAATTCTAAACGAATTCGGCTGGAAGATGTTTAACCAAGGCGAGCTCAGCACACTGGAAAGCTCAATTAATAAGTTGGATGCTGAGCTTCTGTTCAGCCACCCAAAACTTACGATGCTCCGAGCTTGGTTGGCTCAAAGTCAGCATCGTTATAACCAAGTAGGCCACCTGCTTGAAGAAGCGGAAGAGGAGCATAAAAAGCGTAACATTGAGTTAGATATTCATTATCAAGGTCAAGCAAACGCGCTACTTGCTCAAGTGGCTATCAACAGCAACCAGCCAGAGAAAGCACTCGAATTAGCGGAGCTAGCACTTAGCCAACTTGATAACACGATTTATCGTAGCCGCATTGTGGCGACTTCGGTTGTTGGCGAAGTCAACCACGTACTAGGTAAACTCGACCGCGCGTTACCAATGATGCAACAAACCGAGAAGCTGGCTCGTCAGTACCAAGTTTACCACCAAGCGTTATGGGCGATTTTACAACAAAGCGAGATTTTGATTGCGCAAGGTTACGTACAAGCCGCCTTTGAGCTGCAAGATTCCGCATTCCGTTTGATTGAAGATCAGCAACTTCAACATGTTCCTCTGCACGAGTTTTTGCTGCGTATTCGTGCGCAAGTGCTTTGGTGCTGGAACCGACTTGATGAAGCAGAGGAATGTGCCTACCGAGGTCTACAAATTCTCGAAAACCATTCGCCAAGTAAGCACTTACACAGCTACTCGATGCTGGCGCGTATTGCGGTTGGCCGTGGCGAGCTAGACAAAGCTGGTAAATTCATTGAGCATATCCAACACTTGATGAAACAGTCAACTTACCACGTAGATTGGACAGCAAACGCTTCACTATCGTTGATCCTGTTTTGGCAAGCGCGCGGGA
Organism: Vibrio diabolicus; assembly: GCF_011801455.1. Lineage (NCBI taxonomy): Bacteria > Pseudomonadati > Pseudomonadota > Gammaproteobacteria > Vibrionales > Vibrionaceae > Vibrio > Vibrio diabolicus. Next base: position 1,711,766 of record NZ_CP042452.1, read on the forward strand.
ATACCGATGCAATGCAAGAATGGCTCAACACTGCGGTTCGTCCTGAATCGGCATGCAACCACTTTTCACAATTGCAATGGCGTAACATTGCACGCGCACACATCAACTTAGGTCAATATACCGAAGCGCGCACAGCATTGGATTTCCTCCAAAGTGAAGCTCGTCGAACCAACCTGATCACAGATACTAATCGCAACTTAGTGGTCGAAGCGGTGTTTGCTGCTCGCCAAAAAGACGAAGAGCAAGCAAAAGCATTGCTAAAAGAAGCGTTAGTGATGACAAACCAGACGGGGATGGTAGGTAATTTCCTCATTGATGGCGCCACCATTGGCGGACTACTGGAGAAGTTAAGCCTCCGCCATGAGTTAGGCGATCTAGAACGTCACCGCGCTCAACAATTGATGAAGGATATTTCCTCCAATCAGCGCAGCCGCTCTATTCACTTTGATGAAGACTTCATTGAGAAGCTGGTAAACCACCCTAACGTACCGGAACTGGTTCGCACAAGCCCACTGACTCAACGTGAGTGGCAGGTGCTTGGTTTGATTTATTCTGGTTTCAGTAATGAGCAAATCGCGCAAGAGCTTGATGTGGCAGGCACCACGATTAAAACCCACATTCGCAACTTGTACCAAAAGCTCAATATCGCCAATCGTAAAGAAGCCATTGTGACAGCTGAAAATTTACTCCAGTTGATGGGGTACTGATCAGCTCGAGAAAACAGATTAAAACCTAAAGTGAAATACAAGGGGTTGGCGTGATGAGTCAGCCCTTTTTTATGAGTCTAGAACGAGGGAAGTGCAATTTGCAAAGCACGTAAGTAACGTTGTTCATATAAAAAAATAGCCAACCGCAATAATCGCGATTGGCTTATATTTAGTGTGAACAAATTGTATTCACTAACAACGTCAGTTGGCTAGGTGACCCTCGGCTTAAGAAGGGTCGAGCAGTATTATGCATTAATCATGCCAAAATGCAAAGACTTATTTTTGGGCACAGGATCTCATATAAAGTGAATTTGTCTATATAAAATTTAGCAAAACGCAAATTTAATTATCAAATTGCATTTGCATAATGCAACAAACGTAGCCATTGATAGTACAGTTAATCATCTCAATAATGTAAACCAAATATTAAGAGATCGTTGCATTGGAATCACCTCATAACCTGTAACAAAAATAAGCAATTACTTGGATATAAAACCCAGTAGCTACAGCACTATTTCATACTTTTTTCGTCGCAATGTTTGTATACTCTGTGCCATCGAAACGACTTAGCATTAGAGCAATGAACTACTTAATTACTTTCTTCAAAGGAATCGCCATGGGCGCAGCAGATGTTGTTCCTGGCGTATCAGGCGGCACCATCGCGTTTATCACCGGCATTTACGATACGCTGCTTGAGAGCATTCGACGCATTAACCCATCACTTTTCTCTATTTGGCGAAAAAAAGGGGTTAAAGCCGCCTTTAATCACATCAACGGTTTCTTCCTTATCGCTCTGTTTGCCGGTATTTTCACCAGCATTGCTACGCTAGCAAAGTTGATCACTTGGCTTCTTGACACACACCCCATCCCACTTTGGTCATTTTTCTTTGGTCTGATTTTGGTATCGGTCTATCACATTATTCGTCAGGTTGAACAACGTGATCTTATCCGCTTCGTGACTTTACTTGTTGGTGTCGGGTTTGCTTACAGCATCACCGTGCTTAAACCTCTGCACATGGAACCAACGGCCATTAACACATTGTTCGCTGGTGCTATCGCGATTTGCGCGATGATCTTACCGGGCATCTCTGGCAGCTTTATCTTGTTATTGATTGGGATGTATGCGCCAGTATTAGCCGCCGTGAAAGGTTTCCAAGTCGATACATTGGCGCTGTTTTTGTCAGGTTGTGTGATTGGTTTGCTGTCCTTTTCGCATCTATTGTCGTGGTTACTACGCAAGTTCCGCGATTTCACTCTGATGTTTTTGACAGGCTTAATGATTGGTACGTTACCAAAAATTTGGCCTTGGAAAGAAACCATCACTTGGCGTACCAATTCCAAGGGTGAGCAAGTGCCCTTGCTACAACACAACCTATCACCATTTGAATTTGAACACGTGACATCACAACCTTCTCAGTTAGTGCTTGCCGTTGTGATGATGCTTGCTGCCATTGCGCTGGTTTTGAGTCTCGAAAAATTTGCAGATTCAGACAAGTAACTGCGGTATCAAATCAATACGGAATCAACAAACAAGAACGGAGCCAATTGGCTTCGTTCTTGTTTGTTGGCAAAGAGAAAATCATCGCAATTGAAAATCTTTATGGGCTTGATTCAACAACCCCTACACCGCGCGGTTATTTTGATCTCTGTCATCGAGGCACAACGCACAATTTATCTAGGCCACGAGTTGGCGAATGACGCTTCTGTGCTACGATGCAGGTAATGTTAAGTGATAAATGCTGAACCTTAATGAAAGTGTTACAAATCGCCGCTGTTTCAGCCGCACTGATTGCGGGATTTTATGCCCCGACTTTACTAAAAAGCTTTTCTTCATCCACTCCGATCAAACCGATAGATGAGTATTGCTTTCTCTCTACTGCCTCGTGCGTTCAAGAGAATGTTACGATGACGCTCAACGCAGATACTGCTCAACCCTTGGTCCCTACAACTCTGAATGTTGAGTGGCGCACAAGCGATGCTGAGCAACTAGTCCTAAGCCTTTCAGGAAGAGAAATGGAGATGGGAGAACCCAAGTTTTTACTGAAGCAAGTCGCTCCCGGTCGATATCAAGGTGACATTATTCTGCCGGTTTGCACTCAAGACGCCATGACCTGGGTTGGTGAACTCAGTGATGGAGAGAGTACCGTTTACCCTGCTATAAAAATGCAAAGATAAGGAATCGTTATGAGCCGCAATTGGTCCCTATTTCTCGTAGTTGCTTTCGCCCTCGGGTTTGGCGTAAAAAGCTATTTAGATAATCAGAAAACGAAGCCAGAGCAAGTGGATAGTTCCACCTCTCAACAAACGGTATTGTTTGGGGAAAATAACCAAGCCGTCAATATCTTCGATGTGAATGACCCTCGCATTCGAGTCGTCTATTTTGGCTTTACTCGCTGCCCAGATGTTTGCCCAACTTCGCTTGCTATGCTGGCAGGAGCCCTAAATCAGATCGATGAAGCGCAAAAAGCGCAACTGCGCCCAATGTTCATTTCTTTAGATCCAGAGCGTGATGAGGCCGATGCCTCGGCGAAATATGCCCATTACTTCCATCCAATGATTGAAGGCCTATCGGCACCGCTTGATGTAACCACACCTTTGGCACACAACTATGGTGTTATTTTCCGCAAAACCGAATTGGAAGGCTCGGAGCTCAAATACACGCTTGATCACAGCTCTTACTTTTACTTCTTGAAGCCGGATGGCACGTTAATCACCAAGGTACCGCATACACTCTCGCCGGCACCGATTGTTGAAGCCATTTCAAAACTGACAACTGAAGGCTCCTCAAATGACAGTTAAGTCATTGCTGAAACAGTTTTTCAGTTTCCTAACTCAAACCAACCCCAATGTCGAACAAGACGTCGATACGATCATTGACGCCATTGGGGGGATAGAAAACCTGCTAGAAACTGGGGCATGCGCGACTCGGCTGCGTCTTACCCTTAGAACGACGTCCATCATCGATAAAAATGCACTCAAAAATCATGGCGCACATGGCGTCGTGATATTGGATGAGCGTCATGTCCAAATCATATACGGCTTAAAAGCCAACACGTATTCGCAGATAATGGAAGAGCGCATCAACAAACAAAGCTAATATTTTCGCAGTATAGCTACCCTCTAAGAAAAAGGGCGGCTATACTCTCTTGGCTTAATTAATTCACTTATTTATTAACCAACGAAGAGGACACATGATGATTGTATTGAATAACACTAACTGGGCATCGCAAGGGTAACCGCACCAATTACGTGGCATAGCCACAACTCCCCTTCTCTGCCCGGTCTTCACCGGGGTCAACTCTATCCGAATTAGACCCTAATGCGATTTGTATTAAGGCGCTTTTTTGCGTCTGGGATAATTCAACAATGAATCAAACACATACTTTTTGTGACACATTAATTTCAACTTCAAACCCACTAAAACGATTGGGTTGGAAACCATTTTTTCCGCAACAACTGACACTAGACGATTACGACGACACTATCTTTGCACGTGTGATTGCGCATCACCGAAGTGGTTACCTATTGGCGACAGAAACGGGGCAAGTCCACCTCAATGCCCACCACTCTCTACCCAATATGACCGTCGGAGACTGGGTTATCTTAAATGACGATCAGCAATTTGTTCGCTTACTGGATCGCTTGAGCCTCTTTAGCCGCAAAGCAGCGGGCAGCAAAGTGGCAGAGCAACTCATCGCCGCAAATGTGGATACCGTTTTTATCGTCTGTTCCCTTAACGACGACTTCAATTTAAGTCGTATTGAACGCTATCTCGCCTTGGCTCATGAAGCCGAAGTCGAACCCGTCATCGTCCTTTCCAAAGCCGATTTGTGTGACGACGTCAATGAACTCAAAAGCCAAGTACAGAAGCTAGACCCTCTGCTAGTCATTGAGACGGTCAACGGCTTAGATGCAGAAAGTACTTCTAAGCTCATGAGTTGGTGTAATGAGGGGCAAACCGTCGCTTTTATCGGTTCTTCAGGCGTTGGCAAATCAACTCTTGTGAATGCATTACTCGGGCAGCAAGAACAGGCGACTGGGCATATTCGTGAAGACGATAGCAAAGGGCGACATACAACCACATCTCGCTCTATCCATCTATTACCTGATGGCGGCATCTTGATTGATACTCCGGGAATGCGCGAGCTTCAACTAGCAGACTGCGAAGTGGGCGTCAGTGAGGCATTTTCTGACATTGAGGTTCTCGCTCAGCGTTGTCGCTTTGGTGATTGCCAGCATCAAACTGAGCCGGGTTGCGCAGTTCAAGCTGCGATTGAAAATGGCAAACTGGAGGTTCGTCGTTTCAATAACTATCAAAAACTATTGCGAGAACAAGCCTTTAACGGCGCGACTTTGGCAGAACAACGAGCTCAAAGTCGACAGTTCGGGAAACTCACTCGAAATGCCATGAGTGATAAGCGCAGGCGCCAACAAAGTTATTGATTTGTTACGTTTGAGTTGTCAATAAAATCAAAGGAGACGAAAGTCTCCTTTTTAACAACTTTATTAAAAACCATTACTCATAACTAATGATAATTTTCAACATAAAAATCTTATTTAAATAACATTGAGCAAACATTTAATCCAAAAACAAACTAAAACTAGACACAAAATATTACCAAGCTAAGATATGTGATATTCAGCAAGAAAATGGCTGAATTTATAAAAACAGGATAATTGATAATCATGTGTCTTAGTGACCAGAAGCAATGCTCACCCCTTGCAATACAAGGGCATTATCGCCGTGTAATGATGGACTATTGCCCTGCTCGCTCTGGCATAAAATTGCAGGAATGATGTATGCAACACAACAGCCTCGTTGCCCGATTTGCTCGTGGTAACCTCGTCGTCCAGATCCTTGTCGGTATTGTCTTTGGTATTTTGCTCGCCACAATTTCCCCAAGCCATGCCGAAAGTGCAGGATTAATTGGTAGCCTTTTTGTTGGTGCTCTTAAAGCGATCGCGCCAATCCTTGTGTTTATTTTGGTTGCCGCTTCAATTGCGAACCAAAAGAAAAACCAGCACACGTACATGCGTCCAATCGTTGTACTGTACCTGATGGGTACGTTCTTCGCGGCGCTATCAGCAGTGGTTCTAAGCTTCCTTTTCCCGACCAATTTAACGCTTGTCACCGGCGCTGAAGGTGCAACGCCGCCTCAAGGTATTGCTGAAATTCTACGCACACTGTTGTTTAAACTGGTCGACAACCCAGTAAATGCACTAGTAGAAGCAAACTACATTGGCATTCTTGCTTGGGGTGTGGGTCTGGGTCTTGCGCTACACCACGCATCTGCAACAACGAAAGCCGTGTTTGAAGATCTCAGCCACAGCGTGTCTCACATTGTTCGCTTTATCATTCGTCTTGCACCATTTGGTATCTTTGGTCTGGTTGCTTCAACGTTCGCAACAACAGGCTTTAGCGCACTAGCAAGCTACGCACACCTTCTGGCGGTTCTTCTTGGCGCAATGATGATCATCGCACTCGTTGTAAACCCGGCGATCGTGTTCGTTAAAACTAAGCAAAACCCTTACCCACTTGTATTCCGTTGCCTACGTGAAAGTGGTGTAACCGCGTTCTTCACTCGTTCAAGTGCGGCGAATATCCCAGTAAACATGGCATTATGTGAGAAGCTAAAACTGGACGAAGATACGTACTCAGTATCTATCCCACTAGGTGCGACCATTAACATGGCTGGTGCTGCAATCACTATCACAACGCTAACGCTTGCAGCTGTGCACACTATGGGTATTGAAGTTGATCTACTGACTGCGCTACTGCTCAGTATTGTGGCTGCGGTTTCTGCATGTGGCGCATCAGGTGTTGCAGGTGGCTCGCTACTACTTATCCCACTTGCGTGTGGTCTGTTTGGTATCTCAAACGACGTAGCAATGCAGGTTGTAGCGGTTGGCTTCATCATCGGCGTGATTCAAGACTCTGCTGAAACTGCACTAAACAGTTCAACAGACGTTGTCTTCACAGCAGCAGTTTGTAAATCAGAACAGCAAAAAGCTCAGTAAGACTGACAGAATAAATAGAAAGGGGAGCCGATGATGGCTCCCCTTTTTTATATACTAATTATTTGCGCTCAATTACGCGGTGGCCAGAGCCACCTCTTCAATTGAGAAATGCTTACTTGGCTCAACAAACTCTTGCTGTGCCGCGATAGTTTGCAGCTCCCACTCCCCTGCATGGTAAGTGGCGCTTAATACCCCGTAGCACGCGTCATGGCAGTGTTGGAAAGCTTGCTTAGGAGACCACCCCTTCAATAATCCAGCGGTGAAGATAGCCGAGATAAGATCACCCACACCCACAGGCTGTTTGGCAAACTCAAACTGAGGACGCTTCGCTAAGTAAATGCCTTCTTGCGTTGCCAGTAACATGTTGAAGCTGCCATTCTCTAGGCAGTAAAGGTGCTTCACTAGCACTATTTTTGGACCTTTCGCTAGTGCACGTTGGCATGCGGTGATCGCATCGTCTAGTGAGTGGATTTCCATCTCTGAAAATTGGCTTAGCTCGAACTGGTTAGGCACGATCACGTCCGCCATTGGCATCAAACGAGTCAGAAGATTTTCAGCAATACCCGGAGCTACAATGCAGCCTTTGTCTGGCGCGCCCATCACAGGGTCGCAAACATAAAGTGCCTTCGGGTTCGCTTGCTTCACCTTCGTCACGGTTTCTTCAACAGCAAGGCACTGCTCTGCGCTGCCTTGGTAGCCCGTCAACACCGCTTGGCACTTTTCCAATGCACCGATGTTACTAAGACCACGAACTAACTCGCTGATGTCTTCAGCCGCAAACGCTCGCCCAGTCCAGCCTTCTTGATACTGCGTGTGGTTAGAAAATTGAACGGTATGAATCGGCCATACTTCGAAGCCCATGCGTTGCATTGGGAAAACGGCACTGCTGTTACCAGCATGACCAAAAGAAACATGAGATTGTATAGAGAGGATACCTTGCATAGTACCTTACCTCTTATTGTTGTTATCGATAGTTCAAAGACAGCGGCAAGCGCCAGTTTTGCGAAACCAGTAGTGTATCCGACAAACCAAGATTCTCTAACTCAATTCTCGTTAACTTCTTCAGAGTAAGTTGGAGCGCTGGTTTTCAACACCATCTTCTTGATTTCCATTTTGTCTTTATTCAGTGCGATTTCTAGGGTATCTCCTTCCCTTATCCCGAGTTGAGTCAGGATTACGCTTGGAATGACTACGGCGGTATCGTCACCGATTTTAACAGGTTGACTTATCATCTTTCGTCCTCCAAATGTCGAAAATGAGTTTTCACATCATTGGATATTTATTCCCAAGAGCCTTGTTCTGACTTGGGCTTGGCATAAGCGCCTAAAAACAAAGAGCCTTCCACACCGCGTTTGGGAAGGCTCTTTCATTATTTTTTAATTTGCTAAAGGCTCATGCTTGGCAGCAATCAGACCGTAAGCACTCCAGCCTAGGAAGGTGACGATTGAGCCCCACATCATCGCTTCGTAGCCAGAACCATATAGCGCGTAGAAGCTGTATAGGGAACCAATCAGAGCGATAATGTTGGTGGTTTTCATCTCGCGCTCTGGCACGTGCGCCACTTGCTGCATGATGAAAATTGCGCCCATACATAGGATGTAAGGAATAACGTTCGTTACTACCGCTAGGTTAACCAGCGCTTCGAACTGCTCGTTCAGCGTTGGAGAAATAGTCATTAAAGACAGCACCGATTGGATAACCGTGATGGCCACCATACCTTTGATTGGCGTACCACGTTTGTCCACTTGAGAGAACAATTTAGGGAAGAAGCCCGCATCAGAAGATGATTTGAACACTGACGCGATAGTGAACTGCCAACCTAATAGAGAACCCGCACAAGCCAATACCGCCATACCAGCAACCGCTTTACCTGCTGCTGAGCCAAGCATCACAGACCATACGGTTGAGAATGGCGCGGTAGAAGCGGCAAGCTCAGAGTTTGCAACGATACCAGAACAGATGTTTGTCGATACAATGTAAACCACCGCAGCAATCAACGTACCGCCCAATACTGCGATTGGTACGTTCTTCTCTGGGTTTTCTACTGCTTCAGAGTTCGCACAAGCTGATTCAAGACCAAGAAACGCCCATAGTGTCATGGCAATAGAAGCGCTCACAGCTTCACCAAATGGCAGGTGGTGTGGGTTCCAAGCTTCGATGTACATGGTTGGGTTAAACCAGAACCAACCAACAATACCTAGCGAACATACCGGTAGGATCACACCCCATACCGTGAAGGTACCGATTTGACCTGTGATTTTCGCACCACCGAAGTTAGCGAAAGTACAAATCCAAAGAATGGCGATGGTGTACAAACAGGTTTCGACCGGAGATAGGGTCACTTCAAAAAATGCGGAGCCGTAACCCACACAGGTAATCGCGATCGCAATATTCGCAATAAGGAGCGACAAACCGTAAGTCCAGCCCGCCATAAACGCACCCGATTTACCGAATGCGTAAGACGCGTAACCGTTCATACCGCCATCACGTTTACTAAAGCGACCACATTTTGCAAACACATAAGCCAACGCCAAAGAGCCCGCTGCCGTGATCAACCAAGACAACACAGAAATGGTGCCCACTTGCGCCAGTTTACTTGGCAGCATGATGATACCGGAGCCAGCCATGTTGATGAACGTCAGAATGGTTAACTGCACCACCGACATTTTTTTAGTTTCAGTACTCATAAATTATTCTCCACGAATAAGCGGTTCGCACCGACGCCAGAGCGTGGTGCGAACGGGTAGATTAATCTTTTAGGACATAGCAATGTGCGGTAGTGCGACCGTCGACATCTTCAAGGTACACACCTTGAATTTCTGGCGCGAAGCCTGGGAATCGGTTGATGCCTTCTTCTAGAGATAAGAAGTAATCCACCACCTGTTGGGTCCAGATTTCACCAGTGATCACACAGATAATGCCTGGAGGGTAAGGCAGCGCACCTTCGGCGGCTACGCGGCCGACGGCCTCTTTAAGTGGTAAGTAATCGCATTCACCGCGGAAGTATTTGCGTGTTGCCACGTCTGGTTTGTGAACCATTTGTGGGAAGTATTCACTGCGGAACATCGCTTTTTGTAGCTGTTTCACGTTCAGCTCTTTGTACATGTCATGCATTTCCTGACATAGCTGACGGATGGTGTAACCACGGTAGCGCTCTTTGTTCGCTTCGTAGACGCCTGGTAGCACGATACTGAGAGGTGCATCATCACGAATGAATTTTTCAAATCGGTTGATTTGCGCGACAAGGTGACGGATCTTACCCATATCTTCGGCTGGAGTGAGTAGGAACAAGATGGAGTTCAAGTCACACTTCTCAGGGATGATGCCGTTTTCGCGAAGGAAGTTCGCCAATAGCGTTGCCGGAATACCGAAATCTGCGTAGCTGCCGTCTTCGGCAATGCCTGCCGTGGTTAGCAACAATTTACATGGGTCAACAAAGTATTGACCTTCGCCATAACCTTCAAACTTGTGCCAGTTTGCATCTGGCTCGAACATGAAGAACTTCTTGTTGGTCGCGATCACATCCGTGTCGTAACTGCCCCAAGGTTGACCTTCAATTTCATTTGGAATGAACGGACGAATTAACTCACAACTTTTGAGAATTTCTTTACGCGCTTCGATACCTGTCTTAACCGCGTCGCTCCATAAACGTAAGCCTGCTTCACCATCGTGGATCTTCGCGTTCACATCCAATGCAGCAAACAACGCATAGAAAGGAGATGTCGATGCGTGCATCATAAACGCGTTGTTAAAGCGCTTGTGATTGCAGTAACGAGCTTGGCCTTTGATATGGCGGTCTTTTTTGTGGATTTGCGACGTTTGAGAGAAGCCAGCTTGTTGCTTGTGAACAGACTGAGTCACGATCACACCCGCATCATCTGGTTTCAGATCCAGTAGCAGTGGCGAACAGTCTTTCATCATAGGGATGAACTGCTCATAGCCTACCCATGCCGAGTCAAACAAGATGTAGTCACAAAGGTGGCCAATCTTATCCATGACGTAACGAGCGTTATAAATTGTACCGTCGTAAGTACCCAACTGGATGATGGCCAGGCGGAACGGACGTTCATCTCGTGCACGCTCTGGAGATACTTTCGCGATTTGAGCACGAATGTACTCTTCATCGAAACAATGCTCATCCATACCACCAATGAAGCCCCAAGGGTTACGCGCCGTTTCTAGATAAACCGGCATACCACCCGCTTGGATTAACGCGCCGTGGTGATTCGACTTGTGGTTATTGCGGTCGAACAATACCAAATCACCTTCAGTTACTAGCGCGTTACACACCACTTTATTTGAAGCAGAAGTACCGTTGAGTACGAAGTAAGTTTTGTCAGCGTTAAATACTTTTGCAGCGTGTGCTTGCGCTTGGTGTGCAGAACCTTCGTGGATCAGTAAGTCACCTAAGTCCACGTCCGCGTTACACAAGTCGCTACGGAATAGGTTTTCGCCAAAGAAATCGTAGAATTGTTTACCAGCAGGGTGTTTTTTGAAGAACTGACCACCTTGGTGCCCTGGACAGTCAAACGCCGAGTTACCCATCTCAACGTAGTGCGTTAATTGCTTGAAGAAAGGAGGGAGCAGACGACACTCATATTTAGTCACGGCTTCATTAATTTGACGGCAGTAGTAATCGATAGATTGTCTTTCTAAATCAATAACACCCGTTAACCAAACGTAATCTTCTGCCGAAACTGGAGTTTCATCGGTCACTAAGAAAACAGGAATTCCGTACCCTGTTTCCGAGATCATTCTGTGCAGACCCGCTTTAATGTCTGCTGACGTAATAATAGCCGCACCAACGTCGGTTAATTCAACTTGTTCTAAAGGCAGTAAGTGACGATTAAATTGTTCATCTAAAGATTCAGCTAATAAGCTAAAGTCTTCAGGCATGTAATTACTAACACCTATAATTAAACGTTTCATTTGAAATATCTCTTTTTGTTCTTTAAAAATGACAAGGACAGATATTACAAACGAAATATTTATTTAAAATTCAAATTACAAATTTCGTGATTAAATTTTCATATTTAAAAGACTTATTTTATCGAATTAAAATTTAGAGACTTTCATCACTTTCCAGCTTCTATCTCAATGATATTGAAACGCACCTAAAAGGAAAGAACCTTCAATAATTATGTGACAACGCCCATTATTAAAAAGAAGGTTATTATAAGAAAATAAAGTTTTGAGATTTCCATCACTATATAATAAGTTAAATTATATTATTGCAGTTTAAAACACTCCACTTTTAACCAAATTTAAACACATAATAAAAGAGCCATCAACACATGTATTGATGGCTCTTTACTTTGGATATAAAGAAAAAACAACTTAATTGAATAAATGACTATCTAGCTTGACTCCACCATTCGACCATTGCTGATAACGCTTTACAGACATGCCTGACGAGTACATGGTATGTTTACAATCCATACACTCAACAAAATACAACCCACTCATTCCTGCCATAACGTGCAGCCTTCGGCTATCGCAGCGCTTGCAGGACAGGCGCTTTACTTTGGTGTTGACGTCAATACGCCGAGCAAAGTTTAACGTTTCGTGAGAGCATAAAGCGTCAACTGCACTATCTTTAAAAGGATGCTCACTAAGTAAATAATTAATGGCGTAATCGTACACCGGGGGGATTGAAGATTTTCCACTTTCAATATTACTTATCTTAGCAACGGAAACGCCTAATAAAGAAGCGAACTCAGCCTTACTGTACTCTAAGATAAATCTTGAAGAGATGAATTTATCTGCACTAATGATTCTCAACATACACAAATCTCTAATAGAAATAAAAACAGAGCAAACTAATTCGCTCCATTTCTGCTGAAACATGTAATGAAAAAGTTACTTCCTAGTGTAATTCTGCATATTATCTATGCTATTTTATTTTGTACGTCATCTTGCGCCTAATTAATTATAAAATCAATAATCCATGCCTAAATATAAAAACACAATTTAAGATTTATAATACAATTTTTAATTTACATTATTAGATAAAGTAATGAATACTATTCACCTATTACTCTGGGCATCAAGTATTGCTCTTCAATCATTATTACTATCAATTGAAGAGACTTGATTTGAGCCCAACAGGAGAAGTAGATAAAGAGGGAAATCCCTCTATTTGAAGATAAACATATCCCATCTTAGCGAAGCACTAAAAATGTGTTGAAAAATCGAACAAATAGTATGCAGTCCAGTAAATGAATCGCTTAGATAAGTTTACAGTCTGTAATTGTGATCGACAGAGATACTGAGACAGAAAGGCAAAAGAAAAGCCTCAATTATGAGGCTTATGGATAAGATAAATTATGGTTGAAGGAAATTCTGCGTGAAATCGAGCGCCTCTTTAGAGAGCTTTTTTTCGGTAGACGATGTGGTTGTCTGCCCTTCCGTCGTTGCTGTGGTCATGTCTGGCTGGAAGTTCGGCGCCGATGCTTCATCCCATGCGTTAGCATCGTCTTTATTTTCGTCACTCAGCACCGCGTTAAGCTCCTCCTCTGCAGGAAAATACGCTTCGCGTTTGTACACCTTGTTCAGCGCCCGAATAATGGAATGCTTTCTTACCATCCCTGACGCCAGCTTTCTTTGCAACGGTTTCGCTATAGATTGCAATCCAACGACGACGTCAACACCAATATTGGTCGCCACTTCGTCACGCAACGTACGCGCTGGCTGATACCCCATATTGGCAGCAAGAAACAGCCAAACATAAGCAATCGCATTGCCTGTTTTACCTTTGTCCTTCCACGCTTCGCCAGCATGATACATCGCCTCGGCGCTGCCACCTTCTGCGGCTCTTTCAAGCCAATAGCAGCCTTTGACCATGCTTTTTTCTGTACCAACACCATTTAGGTAACATAAGCCAACTTGGATCTTTCCGTCCGCACTGTCTTTTTCAGCCGCTTTCATAAACCAATAAAGCGCATCTGCACTGCGTCCTGCACTATTGTCTGGTGAAAGTTGCCATTCACCCATGTAAAGCATGGCATCAATGCAGCCTTCTTCGGCTGCAGTTTCAATCAGTTGGTTACCTTTGGGAATATTTTTTTCCGTTCCGCGGCCAAAAACCAACGCTTTGCCTGTCGCAAATTTCGCTTCGGTATCCCCTTCCATTCCGGCAATGGCGGTACGCCAAAAGTTTGCCTGCTCTTTTAAAATCACATCTTCACGCATGCGCTCACTCAAGCGAACAATACCGTACATTCCCGTCACATTGTCCAACTTAGCGGCTTTATCATACCAATACAGCGCTTGACGAATGTTGTCCTTCTCAGCTTCTTTCGCTAGAAATAAAATGGTGGGGATATGTCCGGTTTCTGCTTTGAACTCACGCTCTTTACGCTCTTGCTCTCGCGCTTTTTGCATCGCCTTTCGATAAGCGGCTTCGCGAGCTTTCCTCTCTGCCTCGAGTCTCTGTTTCCGCATCGACAACGAGATCATCCACACAAATATCAGGACGAGTGAAAGGCCAGTTGCCGCAATGGCAATGCCCATACTACTCATAAATAGCCTCTTTTGGTTTCAGGGCCCAATTCATCTCCCTCTCAGGGAAATCTTAAGATTACGCGCCGACATAACGCCGACTACCTTCATTATATAACGACCACTTAGCGAAAATCTGAAGCTTGCCAAGACTTAATGGCGGTATTTTATGCAATATCACTGCAACTTATTTTTAATTGAAAAATATCACTGTGATTTTTATAGAACTTAGTCACGGTTTTGGGGCTGAGATATTCTCCTCCCCTATCATCCCCCCTTGCTCCTCCTATAAAATTTTACATTTTAATGATGTGCAGAAGCTCTCACTATGCGTCTGTTTTATTATTTAATTTGTGAACAAAATCGACTGTGACAGAAAATTTTCACTTGTAAAAAACTTAACTGCCTGCTCTCACATTTTGCTGATGATTCAGTGTATTAGCATCTAGTTGAACATTTCCTTTTTCGGCATCTGCCTTTCTAGCGTGTGCGAAACCTTCTTGATGACTGAGTCAGCGAAGGCAGCGCGCAGCTCAATATCAATTCAATAACAATGGATTTGTAAACGTGGACAATAAGACATTTAAATTATCAACAATTGCCAAAACCGTACTGCCTTTGATTTCCGTCGCAGTCATCAGCGGTTGTGGTAGTGATAGCACGAACGAAGATACGACGAACCCAGGCTCAGGCTTGTACCCTGCGGGAGAGAACGAGGTCGTCATTTATTACAAACGCGACGTGGCGTCCGCTTCAACGGCCAGCGACTACGAAGGTTGGGGCTTGCACCTGTGGAACGGTGAAGGCTGTACCAGCACAGATTTAGACGCAATGGGCATTCCTGGCACAGGAACGGATTGGTCGGCACCGCATCCATTCGATGGCATCAACGACACCTACGGTGCTTATTACGTACTGAAAGTGAACCCAGATGCCTCTGACCCACACGAATGCATGAACTTCATTCTGCACAAAGGCGATGAGAAAGCATTCGGCAGTGCAAATTCAAAAGTAGAGCTGACGAAAATCGGCGAATCTAAAGGGTTGTTTGGCTTCCACGGCAGCAGTGAGCTTTACTACGAGCCAATCGAAGAACGCCCTGTTGATATTGATGGTCAAAAAGCGCATTGGCTAGATGCCAACACCATCGCGTGGGAAGCGGCGGCCAATGCGGATTCCATGAAGCTGTTCTACAGCCTCAGCAACGACATTAAAATGGATGAAGACAAGCAAATCTCCGGTGGCACGGCGGTTGAGTTGACGAAAGCAGGTGATTTATCTGATGGTCTGAAATCACGCTTCCGTCACCTTGCTAGCCTCCAAGCTGCAGGCATTGATGTCGATGACGCGACCCTACGCACGATCCTGAAGTCACAAATCGTTATGGTAGCTTACAACGCGAATGGTGACGTCATTTCTGCAACTGAAGTGCAAAAGCCGGGCGTTTTGGATGCGGTATTTGCAGATTCCAAGGCAGGTAACGCGATTGGTCAAGAGCTCGGCGCGATTGTGGAAGGCGATGCTGCAACCTTCAAGCTATGGGCGCCAACTGCTCAAGATGTTGATCTGATAATCTACGATGAAAACTTAGCGGAAGAAGCTACCGTTGCAATGACAGAAGATCCAGCAACAGGTATCTGGGCTTCTGAGGCACAAAGTAATGTTGTTAACAAATACTATCGCTACCAAGTTAAGGTGTACCACCCTACAACTGGCGTCGTTGAAACGCGTTTGGTAACAGACCCATATTCAATGAGCTTGTCTAAGAACTCACGATACTCGCAAGTGGTTGATTTAGATGATCCAAGCTTAATGCCTCAAGATTGGAAAAACTACGCACGCCCAACGGTTAAAAAAGACGAAGACCACGTCCTTTACGAGTCACACATTCGTGATTTCAGCTTTAACGACAGCAAAGGCACACCAAGTCTTGATGGCAAATATCTGGCGCTTACAGAACCTGAGCGTGAGTCTGTTTCTCACTTACAAGCCTTAAAAGATGCAGGCCTAACAACGCTGCATATCCTACCAGCATTTGATATTGCAACCGTGGATGAAGACGCCGACAAACGAGTCGATATCACCGACACCGTGGGTAAACTTTGTGGCATCAAGCCAGAAGCGTCCATCTGTGAGACCGAAGACGACGGCAAAGTGATTGAAGAGGTATTAAACAGCTACGACCCAACAACGGGCAAAGCACAAGCGTTGATGAACGATCTTCGCATGCTAGACAGCTTCAACTGGGGTTACGACCCATACCACTACACCGTGCCAGAAGGTAGTTATGCGACCGATCCTAACGGGTCTAAGCGTATTCTTGAGTTCCGCGAAATGGTGCAAGCGACGCATAAAATGGATCTGAAACTGGTCATGGACGTGGTGTACAACCACACGAATGCATCCGGTGTGAACGAAAAATCAGTACTGGATAAAATTGTCCCTGGGTACTACCACCGCCTAAACGTCAACACTGGCGGCGTAGAAAACTCAACCTGTTGTGATAACACTGCAACCGAGAACCTAATGATGGGTAAACTGATGGTTGACTCATTGATGGTGTGGGCGGATGACTATAAAGTCGATGGTTTCCGTTTTGACCTTATGGGCCACCAGCCGAAAGATGTCATGGTTTACGCACTTGAAAAAGTCCGTGAAATTGATCCGAATACTTTATTCTACGGCGAAGGCTGGGACTTCGGTGAAGTCGCGCAAAACGCTCGCTTCGATCAAGCAACACAAGTCAACATGGCGGGGACAGAAATCGGTACTTTCTCTGATCGTCTGCGTGACGCAGTTCGTGGCGGAAGCCCGTTTGATGGAGGTGTAGATTCTGAAGGTAAGCACCCACTTCGCTTCAACCAAGGCTTTGGTAACGCTGCTTACCCGAACGAAGAAACCAAAACTGACGCAGAATCTGTGAATGGCCGTCTACACAACCAAGATCTGGTTCGTCTAGGTATGGCTGGTAACTTAGCTGACTACGTCCTTCTGGATTACAAAGGCGAAACCAAACTTGGTAAAAATGTTGATTACAATGGTGCTCCAGCAGGCTACACAAAAGTGCCATCAGAGAACATTTCCTACGTGTCTAAGCACGATAACCAAACGCTGTGGGACAACAACGCTTACAAGATTGCGACAGGCACTTCATCTGCTGAGCGCGCACGAATGCAGTCTGTATCACTATCAACGGTGATGCTAGGTCAAGGTATTCCGTTCATTCACATGGGTTCTGAGCTATTGCGCTCTAAGTCAATGCAGCGTGACTCGTACGATTCTGGTGACTGGTTCAACCGTGTATTCTTCGATGGAAGCGACAATAACTGGAACGTTGGTCTACCACGTGAAGACAAAGACAGTGCAAACTGGGAGTTGATCAAAACCATCGTCGGTGACAGCACGGCGAAACCAGACTCAACGGACATCGAGCTGACTAAGCAACAATTCCTAGAGCTACTAAAAATCCGCAGTACAAGCGAACTGTTCCGCTTAGACACCGCGCAAGAAGTGATGAATCGTGTTGATTTCCGCAACGTGGGCCAAGACCAAGTAGAAGGCTTGATTGTGATGTCTATCGACGATGGCACATCAGCAGGTGCCGATTTGGATTCGAACTATGATGCAATCGTGGCCGTTGTGAACTCAACATCAACTGAGAAATCTTTCAAAGTTGCTGGCGCAACTGGTTTCGAGCTGCATGAAGTTCAACAAAACTCTGCGGATGACATCGTGAAAGGTGCAAGCTTCGCCAATGAAACGTTCACAGTACCAGCACTGACAACAGCGGTATTCGTACAGCCACAAGACGGCGCGCAAGGTGCAGGCCTACCAGTAAACACGGACAATAAAGACGTATCGAGCATTCCTCCTTACGGCGAAACTGTGGTTTACGTCAAAGGCACCATGAACGAGTGGTCAGATAGCAGTGACTGGGCGATGACCTTTATTGGCAACGGCATGTACTCTGTAACTGGCGTTCTTGAAGCAGGTGAACACGAGTTCAAATTTGCGGACTCAGGATGGGCAAATCCAAACATCGGTTGTGATGCTGCAGATTTGGCTTCTGGCTCACTAGACTTAGGCTCTGCGGGGAACTGTACGTTGTCTGTCGCTGAAACTGGTAAGTACAACTTCACTCTGAACGCGTTACATGTTCAAGATGAAAGCGTAGAAAAACCTGTCGTTTCAGTGACGAAGTCAGCAGATGCACCAACGTTCGGTGAAACAGCACTTTACCTACGTGGCACTATCACCACATGGGATACTCCAGCGCAAGACTCAACTGCGAAGTTCAGCTATGTAGCAAATGACGTTTACTCGCTAGACATTGACCTAGCGGCGGGCAACTACGAGATGAAAGTTGCGAGCGCAGACTGGGCAGCAGACACCAACTTCGGTGGCGAAGGCAGTGTTGAGCTTGGTAAAGCGCTAACGATGGAAGTCGGTGGCGGTAGTGCAAACCTGAAAATTGCGATTGCAGAAGCAGGAAATTACAACTTCCACTTCAACGCGGCTGACAAGTCGGCGCCAATCGTGACGGTAACGAAAAACTAGTTTCATTTAAAAACATCCATAATGAAAAAGGGGAAGCATCACGCTTCCCCTTTGTTTTTTTGGCGTCACTAAATGGTGGATACCAAAATCAAGAAGGTGTTAGTTTCCCCAAATCTGTTCAACAAACTCAGGGTGATCAATGAATGGATTGCGATTGCCCTGAAACTCAAACACTTGTTGATTGCGGTTTTGTTCTTTTTCACTAACCGGATCATTTTTGTGCCAACGTTTCAGCATATTTAACATCCAAGGTTCAAAAACCGTTGAACTTGAACCATCAAGCACAGCATCCGCATTGCTTGAATTGCCTTCCCAGTTACCTACAACATTTTCATAGCGGGTTGCCATGTAGAAATAAGCACGGGCGAAGTCGCCCTTAAACTCATCGATCGGCTCAAACACCGTACCGGAATAACCTAGGCTAGTACTTGCTTGACCAAGTTTAGAACCATTACTAGACACGTACGTCGCGGTGGCAACTTCACCAAATGGCCAGTTACTGCGCTTCGCGTTCACATAGCCATCGGTCGCAAACAAATGATGACCATCGGAGTTCATCGGCTCAACTTTGCCGCCAAACCAGCTTTTCGGGAACGAGTGTTCACGGTTGTAGCAATCCCCTTCTTGGCTATATTGACCACATTGGTCTGTCACTTTCGTGAAGCTGATAGCATCAGTGCCCGCAGGTTTCTCTGAATACATATCGAGAATAGAGCCATCATTTTCGTAATAACGATCAATATCGGCATCTTTTACCAAGGTCCACACCGCAGAATAACCTCGGCTAGTGTGGTTGTTGATGATGTTAAACAGCGCCGTTTTTAGAGCGTAGCCCGTCTTGCCAGACGCCGCTTGGTAGTAACCATCAACCACTGGTGGGGTTGAGGTTGAGTCACCTAACGTAAAGTCGGTGATTTCGCTTTTCGAGAATTCAGCGCCAGAAGCAAGAGTCTTATCTCCCACCTTCAACGCGTAAGACCCCGAACCATTGCCACAGCAAATGCCGTCGCCATAGCTGTCTTGAATCGTAAATTGGTAGTTACCATCGGCTAAACACATGGTCTTTTCAACAGTGGTTGACGACTCATACCCCTGACCAGAGAAAAGCACTTGCGCTTGGCTATTTTTCAACTCCCAGCTAGTTTCTGAGCCATAGTTGTCCGTCGTGAGTGTAAGAAGCACTTCATGATCACTACAACTTTCTACAGGAGGTTGTGTACTTGTCTCGGTCGGTTGAAAATTATCGATGTAGACAACTTCTGAGCCGTCAAAACCGGCCTCATCATAAAAACGCAACCCGACATTGATGGTCTTGTTCAAACTCGCAGTATAGTTATGCGCCAGCTCTTGCCACTGGTTTACCTGCTGCGGATCTGAGTAATTGTGATAACCATCAACCACCAGACGTGCTTTTACATTTCCTTCGGTGTGATAAACCGAGACAGAAAACGGATAGGTTTTCCCTTGCTCCACATTAATGGTTTGCAAAAGGTCAGTGTTGCTTTGGGTACCTGTATTCACGACGACTTGAGCAGCCAGGCCGCCCGATTTGATTTGTTCGCTGCTTGGCGACACCGCGATGCCAGCGTCAATCACTGACCACTGCGTAGGCGCACTGCCATTCCACTGTTCAAAGTCACCATTGAGAATTTGGCTATATGCAAGCGGAGAGCTAATAACAGCAAGAAGACAGAGGGGTTTCGTTATGGATTTCATTATACTTTTCCATTAGTTATGTAAATCCCAAACACGATAAACATATTAGTAAGGCATAAGTAATCCTTCGGTCACACTTTTACGTTGCACAAGTGTTAATTTACTTTTTAATGTGCAGCTTATCTCACAAATATCTACCTGCCGAAAACAAACGCCAATGCAAAAAGCGAAGCAACCTGTTGGCTACATCGTTGGAAAACCATTAAGGGAAAAGTAAAACGGACGGAAAAAAGCCAAGTGTGCGCCTATGGGGGTCAGCAACAACACTTGGCTTGTGTATGAGAAAAGCTTCTGGTCAGCTCAACTGATGAGCGGTGATTCTGGATACTTCCTAGGGTGTAACCGCAAAGAATCGACCTTGTAATGGCGACATCGGAATTTGATATTGACCATTGCTTGGCGTAATTTTTTCATTCGTGAGCAGATCCACCAACTCACCAGTACTAACACTTTCCTGATTAAGAATAATTGTTCTCGCGCTTTTCGAAGTGTTTAGCGCAAACAGTACTTTGTCTGTACCAGATTGTTTCAAGTCCACATAACTGCCGTTACTCGCAACTAAATTCGTGCGTGACCCCTGATACAATGCTGGGTGCGCACTGCGCATCGTCATCAGCGATTTCACGTAAGCTTTGAGATCGGCTTGGTTTGCGTCAAGTGTCGCCGTCACACCTTCAATTTTTGCACTGCTGCGCGCAACGTGATCATCGCACAAACCTTGAATGGCGCAGGTGTTGTTGTCTTCTTTTGCGGCAAAACCATCCACTTGATCCCCGATTTCATCGCCGTAGTACAGCGTGATTGGCCCAGTGTAGGCAGCTTGGAAGGCAAACGCAGCTTTATGGCGTAACCAATATTCTGCATCATTCACATCCGCCAAGTTTCCGCGTTGCAACAAGTCACCAAAGCGCACTAAATCATGGTTGCCGATCATCAAATTCGGTTGCGCATGCGTTGGATATTGGTTGTGTGTGCTGTAGCCGTTGTCTAGCCAATCCACACCGCGACCACCCACGCCGCTCTCATTCACGGCCAAAGTTTCTACGATGCGATAGCGCATCGGGAAGTCAAATGCAGAGCACAATGCTGGATCGCTGTTCGATCCATACGCCTCATTCGCGATCTCATACTCCCCTTTCCAAATCTCTGCCACCATGTAACCCAACGGATTCACTTGTTCGCCTTTGCTATTGGTGTACGTGACACCTTGCGAGGCTTCATCGACAGCTTTACGAAGTTGTGTCCAAGCGTCTGTCGGAACTTGATAGGCTTGATCTAAACGCCAGCCGTCAATCTTCAGTTCTTTGATCCAATACGTTGCCACTTCTTTGTAGAAATCGAGACTGGCTGGGTAATCAACGGGGTTGCTCGATCCTGATGGCAACAAGCCGGAGGGAGATGGTTTGATCAAACCATCTTTGTGATGACCAAATACGCCATCAAAAAACACGTATAAGCCGCGTTTGTGTGCTTCATCGACCAGGGTTTTCGCGGTCGCTAAATCACCAAATTTTGGGTCGATCTTAAAGTAATCTGTCGCAAAATAGCCCGTGGCGTCCAAACGATCGGCCCAGTGATCTTGTCCTGCTATCGCTTCAGACTCAAAAATCGGCGTCAACCAAATCGCGTTCATCCCTAAATCTTGGATGTAATCAAGTGAATCAATCACCCCTTGCAAATCGCCATTATGGTGACTGGTGCCATAGCCCGTACCGTGACCAATGCTTGCATCACCATCCACAAAACTCTCGACCATGATTTGATAAGTACGAAGTTGGTTACTTTGCGCCATGACATTGGCTTGGCAAGCATAACTGGTATCCGGTAGCGGAGTGCTGCTATTAGTATCGCCACCACCAGAAGAATTACACGCAGATAAAGCACCAATCACACTTAACCCAAGCAGCGATCGATACAGGCGATGGTTACGTCGGACGTTACGCATTTTATTCTCCCTAACTTACTCAAATAACCTACAAACATTTGAGTAATAAAATTAACCCCAACATGCTTCCCATGTAGGGGTTAATAAATAAAAACAGATTTTAAATAACTGAATGGAATATTATTGACACTTATTTACCATAACATGAAGCGGTTTGCCTTTTCCTTCAAATTGAAGGCTCCAGACATATTTACCATCTTCTTTAATATCAACAGAAGTATCTGTACCGTAACCACCAAATGTTAGTGGTGTTAATTCACCAACGTTCATTCGATTCCCTTTAGCGGTAAATTGTGGGAACCACAACTCGGTCGCATACTGCATTTTGTAGGAACCTACTTTTTCTTGAACTACAGCTTGGTAGAAGTTATTCCCTTTGTAGGTGTATTGACGTTGAGGCACGTGTTTCCAGTCGGAATCCGCAAACGTACCCACCACAAACAGTGGTTTAGAAATTGGTCCTTTCGCCGTGCTATCTAGGTTGTCACACGCTTTCATGAAAGCAACCACTTCGTCTTGAGACATATTCACAACGGGCTCTGCGGCCGCTTCTGGTTCTGCAGTCGATTGACAACCCACTAAGGCAACAAGTAGGGCAGCAGCAAGAGAGGTCTTCATCATGTTCATTTCACGTAATTCCTTTTTAGTATATCCAAAGCAAAATAAACTCAACGTTTAAAAGAAATATTAATCGTTATTAAAATGGAAATATCAAACGCTAAATAAATATCGTCGGATTGCGAATTTAAATTACTTCGAGAAGTTTATTTATTTCCTAAGTACAAAAAATAAGTTAGGAACTGTCAATAATTATTGATCTAACCAATATAAAAAACAAAACAATAAAAATAATTATGTGAATAAGATAACTCTATGTAGGGGTATTTTTATTGGTTTATATTCTATGAAAAAAGGCCAGCATTTTGCTGGCCTTTTATATTCAATTATTTTTTATTTACGGCTTTCACAAACACTTGTTGCGCACCTTCAATACCCAGTTCTTTTGCTTCATCGAGCAAGGTGAGTGCTTTCGGAATATCGTTCGCTGCCACTGCCGCTTCAATTGAGCTGTGGTAGTAGCTAGTGAGATCCGTACCTTGAGGAATGTTGTCGTTTTTCGCAACAATCTTGGTATTCACGATATCATTTGCGGATACCGACAAACGGAACTGACCCAGTGGGCTGTGTTTCGCTAAAGGGTCTGCAATATCTGGCGGCTGAGTGTGGCGCGCCATGGCGAAGGCTTTTGCAGGATGCAGAACTTGCGTACTGCCTTTTAGATCAGCGGAAGTCGTGTACACCAATACATGCAGATCGTTACCTGTCATGTCTGGAATCACATTGAGATCAAGTACGAATTTATCATTGTCCAACAGTTTTGCTGGTTCGTACTTAAACTTTGAGAAATCTGCTTGGTAAATGGTTTCTCCTGCCGAGTTCATCACTGCGACATTAGGAGCATAAAATTGAAGTTCTTTACTTACGAATGTCTCTAATTTGATATCGAGACTGCCACGGTTGCCCGGAAGAGCAAACGCTGCAATAGCGCCAGCACTGTTACCATCCAACAGCATTTGGCTTTTATTAGTCAAAGCGAATTCAGTAACCACAGGTACATCAACCGTTACCCATTGAATATCACCCGATTGAGTGATCACTTGTTGCTGATCTTTTGGACTCATCTCTACTTGTTCTACGGACGCACAACCAGTAGCCAACATGCCCAGCAGTACGGGAGCAAGCCATTTTTTCATTACTGTCTACCTCGACTCTTTATTGTTTTTTAAATAAATACAGCCAGATAAGTTCTGGCTGTATCATTCTAGGACAATTTAGGACTTAGTGGTTAGATGATTACCACCAAGCTTCAGCTTGTACACCGAATTGGAACGTATCGTCTGAACGACCGTTGTCAAATGTGTTAGAGTTGTCTTCTTTGTCAGCCGTTAGGTAAGAAGCGTAAACACGGATTTCAGGACGAGCCCAGAAGCTAGAACCAGCAGACCATGCTTGAGCAACAGTTAGCTTACCGTATTTGTTTTCGTCGCCGTCGTTATCATCGATAGCGTAACCAGCTTCGAAGATAGTTTTGTGGTTGTCATCCCATTTGTACATTGGACGAACTACAACAGACATTGTTTCCCACTTGTCTTGGCCAGCCCACATGTCTTCACCAACACCGTAAACTAACTGGTGACCCATTTCCCAGCTGTCACCCATGCCGATTACACCCCAGTTGATTAGGCGGTAACCAGATGCACCGTTATCAGCTTCTGCGCCGTACCAGCTACCGTCGCCGTAGAATGCCATTGTTTTTGAGTAGCCTTCAGTACCGTACTGAAGCACTGTTTTGTTGAAACCAGCGTCTAGACCTTGAGTCAATTCTGCTGTGAACATTACGCCGTTTTTCGCATCTTTAGTGCCGTTTGGCGCAGCGTCAGTTTCGTTAAGGATTGCGTAGTTCAAGCCCATTTCTAGAGAACCGTTGTCCCATAGAGGAAGACCTGCATAACGTACGTCTAGAGTGTTAACGTTTGTATCGCCGCCATCGTTACCTGGATCTGCGATATCGCCACGGTCGTTACGAACCCAAGCGAAAGAAACTTTACCTGGACCAGCTTCGATACCTTCAACACCAGCGCCCGCGCCAGAGATGTTCCAGTAGTAGAAGTCAGAGATATGAATGTCGTGACGTTGGTAGTAGCGCTTACCAGCCCAAAGTGTTGCTTCTGGAGCAAAGTTTAGTAGGCCTTTAGCTTGAACGTTGAATTGACGTAGTGCGAATTGTGCATCGTCAACACATTTCACTTCGCCGTTATCCAAACCACAGTTAGCAGAAGTGCTTTCCCAGTCGTTTGAACCATTAGAAGTCATTGCAACCATAGAGTCTACGTAGAACGTTTTGCCGTTGTTGTTGTAAACTTCTTTACCTAGTTGAATCTCGCCGTAGATATCGCTTTCATTACCTAGACGACCGATCTTGTTCTTTTCGAATGTTAATTGTTGACCACCGTCAGCGTTCACGCCAACGCCAGCACGCATGTAACCGTGGAAATCCACTGCGAACGCAGAACCAGCAGCTAAAGTTGCAGCCACAGCAGCAGCAATTGCACTTACTTTTTTCATTCTTAACTCCATTAAGGGTATTTATAATTCTGTCTTCCCTGCTCACTCTTTTAGGTGAATATAGGCAGTAAAAACACACCTAAAGAAAGAGAGGTAAGATGGGAACGAATCCCCGTTTGTTTCAACAGTTATGAGATTACCCGAGGCGTACAGGGATGACTTCCTCCGCCCCAAACTAATTTAGGGGGGATGAGAAGGGAGTAGAAAATTTACCGAATGGTGTTTTTTCGAGTCAGATCACCAATCTAGGGAGGAATTAGTAAGTTTATTCGGTTTTGAGCCGCTACAAAGTGATAGCCATTTCATATTTTTGACTCTAAGCCGTCACATAAAGTAATTAAATTACATGAATATTTTTATATTTAGGGTGGTTGACCTTAGTAAGACAAAGTTTTTAACTTATAGTTTCCTAAAGGTAGCAATAAATATTAAATAAAGTATCTCCGATGACACGACTTCTCTCTCGCCCTTACCCCTTGGGTGCAACTGTAAATAAAGAAGGTTGTAACTTCTCTATTCACGCACCAGGGAATAAAGACATAAAACTCGCCCTGTTTGCAGACGATGGCAGTTACGCGCTTCATGATTTACCGAATGAATACGCTGGCATACGTCATACTTTTATTCCGGATATTAAGCCGGGGCAAAAATACGGTTACCTTGTCTCCCACAAGGAAGAGCCACTATTAATTTCTGACCCTTACGCAAAGTCAATTGATAAAGCCCTCCACTACCACCCTCCCTACTCTCCAGCCAAAAGTTTCGATATGCCGAAGTGCATCGTTATCGAAGATAATTTTGACTGGCAAGATACGGATCATCCGCGTATACCCAGAGAAGAGATGGTGTTGTTTGAGACACACGTCAAAGGGCTTACCCAACTCCACCCAGAAGTTGAGGACAAACTGAAGGGGCGCTATTTAGGTCTAGCGTCACCTGAAATGCTGGCCTTTTATGAACAGCAAAACATCAACACGCTGCAATTGCTACCTGTCGCTGCGTGCATGCATGAGCCTCACCTACTAGAGATGGAAAAGGTCAACTATTGGGGGTACAACCCTTATCTCTTTATGGTGCCTGATCCGCGCTATGCAGAAAAAGACGCCGTCACAGAGCTCAAAACAACGATTCGAGAACTGCACAAAAACGGCATCGAAGTGATTCTCGACGTAGTTTACAACCACACCGCAGAGGGGGGGGAAGGGCCTACAATTTTCAACCTGAAAGCGCTCGATTCCCGTTTTTACATCAAACATGGCAACCACTTCGCAAATTACACTGGTTGTGGCAACACGGTCGATCTCACCTATCAACCCGCTTTAAACCTTGTAATGGATACATTGCGCTACTGGGTTAGCGAATTTAAAGTCGATGGCTTCCGTTTTGACTTGGCTGCAACGTTAGGTCGACAGGGCGATGATTACAACCCAGAAGCGGCTTTCTTTAAAGCCGTCGCGCAAGACCCAATTTTGCGTGAAACCAAATTGATTGCCGAACCTTGGGATATTGGTCCAAATGGCTACCAAGTGGGTAACTTTCCATTTGGCTGGAACGAGTGTAATGACAAACTGCGTGATATTTCCCGCAGTTTTTGGCGCGGTGATCAAGGCTATTTAAAAGAGTTTGCCACTCGATTAATGGGCTCTCGTGACATTTATAGTGCAGCGAACTGGCCATACAAACTCACGGTGAATTACATCACGTATCACGATGGCTTCACACTGCAAGATTTAGTGTCTTACAAGCACAAACATAACGAAGCTAATGGCGAAGAAAATCGCGACGGCCACGGTGACAATCGCTCAGAAAACTACGGTGTCGAAGGCGAGACGGAAAACCTGATGATCATCGCCACGCGTGAGAAGCAAAAACGCAACCTTATTGCCAGCTTGCTGTTTGCTTTTGGAATCCCACACATCCTCACTGCTGACGTGCTGTCTCACACCCAAGGCGGTAACAATAATGCCTATTGCCAAGATAACGAAACCAGTTGGCTTAACTGGGGAGAAACGGAGCGTAAGCAACATTTCAAAACGTGGATGTCACAAATGGTCGCCAACCGAAATCAATACATGGTGCCATTTATCCGAGCTTTCAGTGGCGAAAACCGCAATAACAACCGCATTTTCTGGCGCCGAACAGACGGTCGCTTAATGGAGCATGATGATTGGAACCGTTTAAGCTCTGTCGCACTTCACCTTGGCATCGGTAAAGAAGGACAAGAGCTGGTCTATCTCATCAACCAAACTAACGCTACAGCGCGCTTTAAGCTCCCTAATGAGCGAAAGCAAGAATGGGTAACGATCTGCGACACAAACGTACGTAACCTCAATCCAGGACATGCTGAAGGCGAGGTTTTGCTATCACCTACTTCGATGGTAATTTTGCATTACCAGCCGAAATTGGAGCAATCATAGAGCAATAGCCCTGAAAGCTTATATACACGACTTTAATAGTAAAAGACCCGAAGTCCGTTAACGACTTCGGGTCCATTTAGTGTTGTAAGCATTAATGAACCTCTGTATATTTATGAGCCATTACAGTATATGAACCAAATTAAAAAGGCGTATAGTCCATATGGCTACTTATCTTTACACACGTTACTCGCCAAAGAATCGAGCTTATCAAGAGCACCTCGGTGTCCTAAAAGCGTTCGTGCCTGACGCCCAACATTTTGAGGATAAGGTTCGCGGTTGCATGCCTCCAGCAGAACGAGAAGCTTTCCAACAGCTACTCAATATCGTCAAAGCAGGTGATACGATTGTGCTCTGGTGGCTAACGGCATTTGGTCGAGATTTTAGTCAGGCGTTAAATACAATCAAAGTGTTACTAGCAAAAGGGGTCACACTGAAAACCGTTTGCGAGCCACTCACATTTGAACCGGATTCTGTTCAAACTCAAACGCTACTCACCGTGTTGTCTGGATATGGAAAAGTGCAGACTGAGCACCGTCTGTTTGCAGCGGAGCAAGGGCGACAAGCCATTAAAGAGCATCCAGATTTGTGGAAACAGAAATTTCGCGGGCGTCCAGCAGACAAAACTAAACACCAACAGATCGCAACGTTGCTGTTAGAAGGCTATACGTTGAAGAGTGTTTCGGAGCAGTGTGATGTCAGCCTATCTACCGTAAAACGCGTCAAATCTAAGTTAAATGAAGTGGATGATGAAGGCTGCCTCAGAACACGAAAGCAAAGAGGTTATTCTGATGGTGATCCATCATGAGTCGCCCAATCAACTTTCGCACTATCTTACTCGCCTGTCTTATTATCAGTGTTGGCCAATTGAGCATGGGGCTTGTTATGCCCTCTTTGCCATGGATCGCAAAAGACTTTTCTATCTCCCTTGATCAAGCCCAACTGCTCGTGAGTATTTACTTACTCGGCTTTGGTCCCTCTCAGTTCATTTACGGTCCGGTATCGGATGCTTTGGGTCGAAAAAAAGTGCTGCTGACGGGCTTGCTCATCGCGATGTCTGGTCTATTAATGATCATTTTCCTCAGTGACACCTTCACAGGCATGGTGATGGGGCGTTTTCTACAAGGCTTAGGAACTGGGTGCTGCGCGGTACTCGCGAGAGCATCGACTCGGGATAGATTTAGCGGTGATGAGCTCCCTGTCGCCATGTCTTATATCGCTATGGCAGCTTCGATCACGCCACTCATTGCGCCTGTGATTGGCGGCTTTATCAACTTCCACTTTGGTTGGAGTATGGTGTTCATTTCACTGCTAGGTTATGTCTCACTCGCTTGGGTAATCATCGCCTTTAAGTTTACAGAAACCATAGCAAAACGATCTGTTATTCCATCACCACACAACATGCTTTTCCAGTATCGAGACTTGGTGACGTCACGTTACTTTATGAGTTTTGCCAGCATCAGTTGGTTAAACTTCAGCCTGATGATAACGACCGTGTCCGTGATGCCATTTATCATGCAAGACCAAATTGGCATGACATCCGATCAATACGCAATGTGGGCACTCATTCCCGCTTTAGGTATGTTAGGCGGCACCACGATTTGTAACCGAGTAAGGCCAATTATCGGCAACAAAAGAATGCTACTTTGTAGTCCATTCCTGCATCTCAGTGCTGCAATATGGTTGTTCTTCTGCTCGGTAGAACCGCTGTATTTAATGTTGGGCCAACTATTAATGATCTTAGGTAACGGCATTGCTCTACCTTGCGCGCAAGCCATGGTAATGCAACCCTACAAAAAGCAGGCTGGTGCTGCAGCAGCCATGTCTGGAGGTGGACAAATGATCGTATCCTCATTGGTCAGCTTAACATTGGTACAGCTTGGTTTAAGCCAAGCCTGGCATCTATCAATCGTTATTGTGGTGTTTGCAGCAATAACGCTCACCAATATTCAACGAGGTTTTGGAGCAGAGCAACCTTCAGAACAGTAACGAAAAGACTGACTATTGTCCTTATAATTAAGAACACATCGTATAAGCTTTAACTAAGAATAAGTTGGCGGGTACTAACATGATGTTGCATTTACGAATTGGCGCGCTACTACTCGCCACTTTTATATCCGCTGGCACCGCCGCGAAAGCCAACGAGTACTGGCAATTTGATAGTGACGATAACGGAATCACTATCTACTCTCGAGAGCATACCGACGGTTTAGTTGAGATTCGTGCTCGGATGTTCACACCCACCAGCTATGGCGCATTTTTAACGCTATTGGAAGATAGTGACAATATCCCGAACTGGATTGACAATGCCAGTCATAGCCGGGTTTTAAATCAAATATCAGCCACCGAAAACATCGTTTATACCCAATTTACGGCGCCATGGCCTGCAAAAAATCGTGATATGCTCACCTACTCTAAATATTGGGTCGATGAGCTTGGGTTCACGATAAAAATCAAAAGCGCACCAGACTCATATCTTGCTGAACAAAAGGGCTATGTTCGCATTCGTTCGGTTGATGCAACTTGGGAATTACAAAAGCTCACTAATGGCACGACACTCATTGACTACAAAGCGTTTGCTGACCCCGGAGGCCTTTTGCCAATCTGGCTAATCAACAAACTATCAAAACAAAGTGCACGAGCAACATTTAGTAACCTAAGAAAAGAGTTACCAAAATATCAGCAATACTCCCATCCTCAGATAAAGGAGTAAACTTCACGTTTGCTCTTTAATTACGATTACGGTGTTTGAAAAAAGTGCCCACAAAAGAGGCGAAGGCTAACCCCAAAAAGAGCCAAAACAAAGGGATAAACCCAAATGGCTCTACTAATAAGCCATTTTCATCTACGTAAGAGCCCTGAGCGTGGTACGCAATTAAACATGCCACACCACTCAAAAACAAAACTATGCTCAGTTTATATTTACGAATAAACCCCATCTAAACCTCAAGCAATCAATTGATATGTCTTCGACATATTGCCACCGTATATAGTTCACTCAAAAACATATTGTCTCTATGTTTGCTCCAATCTTTATTAGAGGTCTTTTAGCTAGACACAAGATAAAAACCCAAATATAAAGAATAAAAAGTCAAATTGAACTCAAAATATTATATGCGTTCTCAGAGCCATCTTGACCTTTTTTCTCACATATACAGTGTAATTGTTATCATTTTGTTTGCTCAATGCTGCCAAAAATCGTTCACACTTCTCTCAAAATAATTAGTGTTCTAAATATTTTTATTACTCTACGCAAAAACAAACCAAACAACAAAAAACCTTTAAAATCAAAAATTAATATTTAAAAATCAATTGTAAAACAATAATAGTAACGAGTTGACCTCTTCATCTCTTTCGCTTTTTTAATTGAACGTCTAATCAAGTTAACGCACAATGCCATCGACAACTCACATAATAAATCATGAAAAAAAGGAAGTGTCTTCATGCATAATTTTTCAAAAAGTGCAGTGGCAACTTTAATCTCTGGCCTTTTGCTTGGAACTTCAGCGCATGCGGGAGTGAGTATCACACAAGGAAAGACCACGATCCCCGATGGCGAAGCAACACACGCTCAAGACATTACCGTTCAAAACGAACATGTCGCCTTCGCTCTCGCTGTTGAATCAGCACCACCATGGGGCGTACCGCGAGGAACATTGGTCGATTTGGCAGCAGTAAAGAACGGTAAAATAGATCTTGACCGAGTCGCCTTTGCTGACTTCATTCCTAACAGCTGGTCCGCATGGCCGAATGATCGCAAATCCATTGAGATTATCGAAGACAGCGACAATAAAGCGGTCATTAAAGTGAGCCGCAACTTCGATAACGTTGATATCACAACGTGGTATACACTCGCTTCTGGATCTGACTCAATTGCGCTTAAAACGGTCATGACCAACCAAGGTAAAAAAGATCTCGCATTAGAATCAGGGCACACCATTTGGCCAGACACGGGCTACCAATTTGCCGTGCCGGGGTTGGAAGGGAAAGAAGAATCCATGGCCGACAATGCCCTTGCCGATCGCATGGTCGCTTATGATCGAGACTGGGCCTTTGCACTTCATACTCCTTATTTTGATCGCGTCAAATACAATGGTCGTGACATGTACCTGGGGCATACCTTGAAAGCAAGTGAAAGCCGCACTTTCCAATCCCGACTACAAGTGGTTCCGAATGGAGACATGGCTCCCATTGTTAAGGCAGAAGCTGACCGACTAGGACAAGCGACAGGCACCATCAACGGCCAATTACGCGCGGATAATGGTCGTATTCCTGAAGATGCCATCGTGATGATCGAAAAAGAAGGACAACCCTATGCCTGGACATTGGCCAAAGATGGCCAGTACAGCATGGCGCTGCCTGAGGGTGAGTACCAAATCTACGGCACAGCGACTGGTCACGCAAACAGCAAGCTGCAATCGATTAAAGTGGCGAGAAATAGCGAGCAAACACTCGATTTTACGTCTCTAAAACGCCCAGCAACTCTCTCACTTCAAGTTGAAGAGGCAACATCAGGTCTGGCCAAAGATGCGAGAATCACCATCCTTGAAGGTCAAGCGCCACCGGTTGAATTTTTGGGTAAACGCACCTTCTTTACCGATCTGCTGCCTGCAGGTCATGCGGAGCTAAAACTGGCACCCGGTCAATACAAATTAGGTATCAACTCTGGTGGAGGCTTTACAGCTAAAACCCAAACATTAGACGTAACTCTAACGTCCGGTAAAACGACGAAGCAACGAGTAGAAGTGCCTCAAGTGACGTTTCCTAACCGTCAGCATTGGTATGGCGCAGATTTACACCATCATGGCAACGTGTTGGAAGGCGTTACTCCGCCAGAAATTGTTGTGCGTGCTCAATTGGCAACGGATCTTGATCTGACTTTCATTAGCGATCATGACTCAACCATTAACCACCAGAAGTTTGCAGAACTATCTGCGAAACGTGGCGTGCCTTTTATTCCGTCAATCGAAGTTTCGCCATCATGGGGACATATGAACCCATTTCCTATCGACAATGGCGCCGAGCTAACGGTCGATCCTGGCACCACTGACGTTCACAAGTTACTTGACGCCGTACATGAGATGGGGGCTGAAGTCGTACCGATGAACCATCCATACAACGATTATGGCTACTTTACGAATATCGCTAAAAATGCAGTCCCTGGTGGTAAAACGGATCGCTTCGACCTTATGGAGCTTAATGCGCGCGTAGACAATGAACCAACGTTGAAGAAAGCACATAAACTCTGGGATCAAGGTGAAGCAATGTACTTTACGGCGGGAACCGACACCCACGATGCGTGGAACCAACTCACGGGGCAGATTCGAATGATGGCAAGAGTCGATGGAGAGCTAACGCCGTCGAAGTTTGCGCAAGCACTTAAAGCCGGCCATGGCTACGCAACACAAGGCCCTATTCTTTATCCGCAAAACATTATGTTTGGTGAAACAGCAACAGCTGGCGATACGTGGGATATCCACGTCGTTGCAGCCGATGGTCTAAAAGAAATTCGATTGATCGGTAAAGGCGGCAACGTGCTGAATACCCTGACGATTAACCCGAAAGTTGATACTCAACGCATAGAGTTGTCGCTACCTATACCTAGCGACGCAGAGGGATGGATAAGTTTAGAAGTCGAAGATAAAGACGGCAGCACAGCCTGGAGTAACCCTGTTTGGTTGCAGTCATAATCTTGATGAATGTCCGACTCGATGGTAAACAAACCTGAGTTCGACGATGAAATAAAGGCGGCACAGTGCCGCCTTTTTCTACTCGATGTTTTACTGCTGTGCAACCGTCACGGGTTTGGTCGCACCACGGTAATCAAACTCAAAACCAATACCTTGATCTGTTACATCCATCGTCATACCACCAACAAGCTCGCCTTGTAAGCTTTTCATAACATCATCAGGTAACGGCTCACCAGTCACGGCTGATGCACTTTCCAGCACTTCCAAAATGCGTTCTGAATCGAAGTCAAAACTGAACAAGCCATTTGGAGAAAGTGGTTGTGCCATCACTTCTTTGCTCGCGTCTTCGGCATTCTCACCACTGTAGAGCGTAAAATGGTTTTCGTTTAAGCGAGCAAACACATCCATCTTCAAGCCTGTGTGCATTTCGAGCAGGTCACTGACATTAACAGGCTGGTTATCCGGCTGAATTTGTAATTGAGCAAGCTCAGGGACAAACATTTGCGCGGTTTGAATCAGCATCATTGGATCATTGGCAGATAGAGACAACATACCATCTAGCTGGCTAAATACTTCACCGTGCTGAGCATTAGTGTCAACGTGGATATCAAACATTTGCAGGCTTAATCCTTTCAGGCCGTTAACCATGCCGGAGCCCATGCTCACAGCTGCGGCTGGGTTTTGGCCACCCATCTCTTGCTGCATTTGAGTCAATAAAGAACATTGGTACTGAGGCTGAGTCAAGTCGCTCCAAATCTGACCAATCGATGGCGCTAGCGTATTAATGTCTAAACCAAGCGCCATGCTAAAGAAGCTCTTATCATTGTTCGATTCTGCCAAAACGCCACGAATCGACTTAAGCGCATCTAGAATCACTTTATTTTTCGATTCAACAACAAAAGCACCTTTAATGAATGCCTGCTCGCCTTTCAACTTGTATTCCGCAAATGCGACGAATTGAGGCCAGTTTTCTGCAACTTGAGTAAGTTCTGTATGACAAGCTGGTGAGCGCATCTCCTGAATAGTCGGCTCAGGATCAATGGCATCCAGCATGCTGACTTGACGCGCAAAGATATTGCCATCTTTCGTCGTCAAACCTTTAACCAATTCACGGTGGTCAAAGTAACCGAAAGAGTTATTGTTTTCGCCGTATTTAGCCTGCAACGCCGCTAGGCGTCCACTCTCCGCAATGTTTTGACTTGGTGACTCAAGTCCCAATGCCATTTTAAGCGGGTTTTGAACACCCAGTTGCGGAATATCAACCGTTAACGTAAGTACGTTGTCAACCACGGCAACAACCAAGCCAATGCCATCTTGCGGGTCAACCGAATCTGTCATCTCGTAACGACGAAACTCCACTTCACCAAGTTTAACCAGCTCGTGCTTAGCACCGCTCATCTGCTCTTCGTGATCCAATGTTTTCCATAACGCTGCAGGGTCTTCAATCTTCAATTTGTACACTGGTACCATACCGATTGTGTACAACACAGGATTAATGTTTTCTCCGGTACCTAAGTAGGCTTTTAACGTTTCTGGCGATGCAGCGCTCTCCAGATATCCATCAAACAAGTTAACGGCAAACTGTTGCTGTGGAGAAAGTGGTTCATCGGCAAAAAGTTCAGCAATCGAGCCTTGGTTAGCCGTGCCAAATGCATTCATGTATTTATAATGATTAAAAGGTTCCGTCTGATACGTCACCATGAGCGAATCCGCAGGAACTTGCGAAAGTAGTGATACTGAATCACTCGAGGTAGTATTGTTTTGGTACAGGTAGCCAGCGCCCCCTGCAGCTGCGACCACTGCTGTAGCCAATAGTAGTTTTTTCACGACCAACTCCGTTGTCATAGTTATGTGTTCCTAAGCGAAATATCACGCTTAGGTTTAAAGCCTTTGAATAGCACCTTTATATCGACCGCTATCATAAACAAGTTATCGATATAATGAATGTCGGTTTGATAAATTATCCAACATTTATAAGGTAAACCGTGAAGTAAGTTGAATTGCGTGAGGATGCTATTGGCAATATTCACAATCTAATTTCTCGGATAACCACCTTACAAATCAAAATCTTCAGTTCAATAAAGCGATTTGGAGTAACTACGACCAAAAGCGCTAGGATATTAAATCTTTATTGAGTCTTTTATCTAATATCTGAAAACGCCTCACGGCCTGACACTTCTTTCCAATTTGCCTCTAGCGGTCCCCGTTCGTTTTCCTTACATTCCCATTAACTCAGTGACGAGACGTATACCAGATACGAGCAGTAGAAGACGATGAAAGACCAGTTGACGATCTCTATATCAACCATCAATGGCTCCAGACATTGGTACTTCAGTAAAAGGATGCAACGCAATCTAAAAACGTTTTTATGCTTTTTTGTCATTGCTCTGGCCGCAACCGCGATCTTAATTCATCACTTGTACACTCGCGTCGATAATGCCGCGTTAAAACAAGCTGAATTGACAGAACATTCGCGCACTATGGGTGAAGAGCTCAGCACACTGAAAGCATTAAAATCCGAGCTGGAAAGTGATCTCTCAGAGCGAGAAGAACGAGTACAACTTGTTTCGGAGCGTTTGGGAGAGTTAGAGAAAGTCCTTGGAGTTGGAGAACATACTACCACGGATAATTTGGATGCTCGACTTGATGCGGCGGCGATTACGTCGAACGTTCGCATGGTGTTGTTAAACCAAATACCAAGCGGGTCTCCGGTCGGTAAAGCGCGGCTCTCTTCTCGCTTCGGTAAGCGCATTCATCCGGTGACAAAAGTCGCTAAGATGCATCGCGGGCTCGATTTTGCCGTGAATACCGGTACTAAGGTTTATGCCCCAGCAGATGGGGTTGTGGAAGTCACCCGCCGCAGCAATAAAGGCTCTGGTAACTTCCTCAGGCTGCAACATTCTTTCGGTTTTTCGAGTTCTTATTCGCACTTGAAAAAGTTCAAAGTAAAAAGTGGTCAGTTCGTCAAAAAAGGACAACTGATTGCAATTTCCGGCAACAGTGGGCTCTCTTCTGGCCCTCACCTTCACTACGAGGTGCGTTTTGTTGGGCGAGCACTGAATCCGAAGCCATTTGTCGATTGGAGCCTCAATGATTTCGAAGACATTTTTACTAAGGAGCGAAGAATACGATGGGAATCTTTAATCAAAACCGTGGAACAACGAGTAGCTCAGCAGCTTCAACTCTCATCGCCAAAGGCTGTGCTGTTAGCGGAGAACTCAAAGTAGAAAACGATGTCCAGATTGATGGCATCGTCGATGGTCAAATTAATGTAGAAGGCACTCTCGTCGTTGCAGAAAGCGGCCGAGTAAACGGTGAGATCTACGCTAAGCAACTGATCATCAATGGTATGATGGATGGTAACTGTCACGCTGAACACATTCAAGTACTTGCCAAGGGACGTGTAAGTGGGAGGATCTGGAGTAATAACCTCAGCATCGAACCTGGTGGTAAATTCTTTGGTGAGGCGGCCGAATTACCTGAAAAAGAAGTGGTGACACTGAAAGGGAAGACTCAAGAGAACGCCAGCACGAAAGAAAACAATACCAACAATGAAAAGCGGCCTGCGCGTAAATCAGCGTAAACTCTTTGGTTAAAGTGCATAAAAAAGACGGCTTTCACGCCGTCTTTTTTATTACTAGAGACACAAGCTTCGTCAGAAACTACAGTGATTATTCGGCCGGGTTTAAAATCATCACCGAGCGCTTTGCTTGCGGACCAAAAGCCGCTCTCGCATGCGCTTTCACTTCTTCTAATGTCACACTCTTAGCCGCTTTTTCAACGTCAAGTAACACATCGACGCCGTAATCATGCACTAAGTAGCGAGTATACGACCATGCGCGCTGAGCAGGGTTATCATCTAATCCTTGCATAGCTACCGCCAATTGCTTCGCTGCCGTATCCACTTCTTTTTGCGTGATGTTCGAAGCTAAGTCATCAAACATTTTGCCTAGCTTGCTATCTAAAACTGCCACGTCTTCGGGCTCAACTTGAGATTCCAAGAGCCAATCAGAGATTGGTTCGCGATCTTGCGTCACGGTGTAAATATTTGGGCTGTAATCGAGACTAGACTCTTCTCGCACAATATCCAAGACACGCGCATTACTGATACGTTGCAAAATATCTTCGATAACCGTATCCCTTGCCGTACGTTGGTAATCGTTCGTGTTAGTCAAACGCATTACATACAAGGATGAAGGTTCATGACCATCCGCAACGACTGTTCGCGCCGGCACGTCGGTGTTGAACGCAACATGGTAATCAATCGAACGACCCGGTTTCATCTCGATGGAGGCCACATACTTACGCAAGAGTGGCGTAATTTCTTCCGGCTCGACATTGGCCACAATGACCATCTTAAAACCATCATTGGTTTTGAAAAGTTGCTCATGCACCGCCAGTATTTGCTCGGAAGTCACTTGTTCAACATCATCACTGGACACTATACGATGACGACTACCCGGCAAATAAGAATTACCGTTTGCTTTCTGAATCAGTTTTCCCATCGGCGATTCAAAAAAAGCGCCACTCTGCTGTTTAAACTCTTGCTTTGCTGCCGCCATCTGGCGCTCGTCGACTTTAATCTCCGTCGCTAGGTTGTATAGTCCATTCAACGCGTAAGTTAAATGCGTTGTTGGCGCGGTAATTTGTGAACCGTGACTGGTCGCATCAAGAATCGCGCTAAGCGCAATGTTATTTTTGCGTAAGTAACTGTCTAACTCTGAACCAGAAAATGCCCCTAACCCACTGCGTATCGCCGTCGTTGCGGCGATTTCATACGCAGCATATAACGCTGGATCAACGGCGGCTTTACCGCCTTGGCTCGCATAGTAAATATAAGCTCGACCACCCGCTTTGGCATCTTTTTGGAACCACACTTCGACACCGTTTGATAGCGTATAAACTTGAAAGCCACCCACTTCCTGACGCATGCTAGTGATGGTACCTTCTTGAGTAGGCTGTAAGAATCCATCCACTTTGTCATACATCTCTAACGGTTTTTCGCCAGTTTGGAGGTAGGCACTGTATAGATCGGTAAATACATCATTGAACTGAGCTGACGTTTCACTTTTCCCCAACCCAATCACAAAGATTGGTTGCTCAGACAACAAGGCATTCAATTGCGTGTTAATGCTCTCTAGATTCTCGTTGTTGATGAATTCAGACAAACTCTGGGCGTAACTCTCTTTTGATTGACTCACACTGCCTTGGTCAATTTGGAAAACGCGCGCTTCTGCATAACTGTTTGGCTTACGTTGGTCCCAGTCTGAATCAATATTTGCGAGCTCACCTTGCCAATTTGTCATGATGCTCTCTAACTCAGATTGCGTCGCACCATAATCTCTCAGTGACGCCAACGTGCTGATGAAAGTTTGATGCATTTGTTCACGACGCTCAGGCCCAAACGAAATACCTGCCGACATCATGCGCTGGTAGTTGGAATAGTAAGGCTGGGCATAAGCATACTGAAAAGGTTCAGCGGCATCATTAAGTACACGAATCAGACGTTGTTGAATTAGCTGTGTTGCGACTTCATCACGCCACACTTGATGCTGTTGTTCAATCGTAGTGCTGCCAATTAGACCACGCTCAATCACTAAATGAAGGCTTGGTGATTCCATCGTGTTACTTGGCAAGATTCGGTTTTGGTTGTTCACTCGAATATCGCGGCGCTTCTCTATTACGGTATCCGACGTGCTTTCCCAGTTCGAGAATTTGTTTTTGATAATATTGGACAGTGAATCCACGTCGATATTACCGGTCACAACCAACTCGGCATTTTGTGGTTGGTACCACTTGTCGTAAAACGCTTTTAGCTTGCTTGATGAGGCATTTTGAATCGCTTCGCGAGTACCAATTGGGTCGTGTTCACCATACATAGTGCCTTCAATCGACACTTGATAAGCATGCATAGAAAAGGACTTATCATCCGGGTTAGCACGTCGCCATTCACCAAGGATCACCCCTTTTTCTTTCTCTACTTGTTTAGGAGCAAACTGAAGTCCGTTTCCGATATCTCTCATCCACTTCAGGGCATCTTCCAGCTTTGTATTATTGGCAAGATCAAGTTGGTAAGAAGTTTGCTGATAAGTGGTAAAGGCGTTGATATCGGCACCAAAGCTACCACCAGATTGCTCGAAAAGTTTAACAACGTCGTTGCCGGTAAAATGCGTGCTGCCATTAAACGCCATGTGCTCAACAAAGTGAGCGTAACCTTTTTGATTGGTTTCTTCTTGGAATGAGCCGACATTCAGAACCAAACGGACCGATACTTCTTGGTCTTTTGTTGGGTAAAGATGGTATTTCATACCGTTCGATAACTGGTCGACATGCCAGTTGGCGTCAGGCTGAATCGGCGTCGATTGTTGTGTCAGAGCACACCCTGACAGTAATAACGCGGGGACTAACAATATACTGCGCATAACTATTGCCCATAACAATGATTAAGCCGATCAATATAATCCTCGTTCCATGACCTTCACATTTTTAATGGATTATTTACTACTCAAACGTGACGTAAATCACCTTTTAATGAAATTAATTATCATTTACAAAAATAGACAAATCCTTACTTTACAAATAGATAAATAACACAGCTTAAAAGCCTTTTTCTTATTTGATGTAAAACTCAAATTCGCGACATGGAGTCAGTATTTATTTTGAGCAATAAAATATAATTATTGAACAGATTCGAATCTGACTTTCTGCTGCATATTCAACGGCTCGGTGAGTCCTGATGAGAATAAAAACACAACAACTATTATTCAAAGATCTATTATTCGCTTTATGTTCAAAAATCTATCATTAAAAAACAAACTGGCAATCTCTGCCAGTGCTGCCATCATTCTCGGGGGAGTGCTGGTAGAAGGGCTGTCTTTTCGAGATTCATTAAACAGACTGGATGTCGAAGTCGCGCAACGACTAGAGAGCACCAGCGCATCTTACAATCAATACGTAAAGGACTGGTTACTCTCAAAAGAGCGAGCACTGACGTCACTCTCTTCCGATTCAGAGAAGCGTTCTCTGGTTACGCACTTGAAACAAGTCCGAGACTCTGGCGCGTTTGATAACGTCTTTCTCGCTTACCCAGACGGCTCACAAGACAACGCCAATGGGGTGGTTTTGCCACCAGGTAATAACGACCCACGCAAATGGGGTTGGTACACCAACGCCATTGCCAATCCATCGAAAGTCTTTATGGATAACCCAACCGTCGCAGCGGCCACGGGGGCCAACGTCGTGTCGCTCGGTAAAGCCCTGCAACTACATGGTCAAACCGTCGTTCTGGGTGCGGATGTCGAAATTGGAGATATTTTAAACAGCCTCAACCAAGTGATCCTGCCGGGTGAAGGCTATATGTTTATTGCCAACGATCAGGGCAATATTTTCACCCATAACGACGGTAAGCTGCTGAATCAACCTGTTAGCAAGCTGGGCCTAAACAACAGCGATATTACCTCTGCCGCACGTTCCGGCACAGAGCGTCGTGTCTCGATTAACAACACCGAATATGTGGTTTACGCGCGCCATATTGAGGGCACCAAACTCACAACGGTCACAGTGTTAGATCAAAACTCGTTGGTTGCCCCACTTTACGATGCTGTTTGGGATCAAATCATCGCAACCACTATCGTCGTCGTTATCTGTGTGGCTTTGTTTAACCTGTTATGTAACATCTTGTTCCGTCCGCTCTACAATGTTTCGAATGCGCTCGCGCAAATCGCCAACGGTAGCGGCGACCTGACTCAACGCATCAAAGTAGAAAACCGTGACGAAGTTGGTGAACTGGCTGAAAACTTCAACCAGTTCGTTGAAAGTTTGCAGCAACTTATTGGTCACATTCGTCACCAAGCGGAAGAACTGAGCCAACAATCGGAGCTGAGCACGACTCGCGCGAATCAGTCGGTTTCTGATCTGAACCATCAGCAACAAGAAATTGCTATGGTGGCGACCGCTGTGACCGAAATGGCATCGGCAACGCAAGAGATTGCAGCGCATGCAGAGCA
This sequence comes from Vibrio diabolicus, assembly GCF_011801455.1. NCBI lineage: Bacteria > Pseudomonadati > Pseudomonadota > Gammaproteobacteria > Vibrionales > Vibrionaceae > Vibrio > Vibrio diabolicus. The sequence goes on from NZ_CP042452.1 coordinate 1,753,445, forward strand.
GACGGCCAAAGCCGCACAAGACTCTTCATCGAGCACACAAAATGGTCATGAACTGGTGATCAACTCCAAATCGTCCATCAACAATTTGTCTTCTGAAGTCAACCAAGCGAGCGTTGTCATCGGCGAGCTCAACCAGCACGCGCAAGACATCTCAACCGTGCTATCAACGATTCGAGACATCGCAGAGCAAACCAACTTACTGGCTCTGAATGCGGCGATTGAAGCGGCGCGTGCAGGTGAACAAGGCCGCGGTTTTGCCGTTGTTGCAGACGAGGTTCGCGTGCTATCACAACGCACACACACCTCAACCGAAGAGATTCGCTCGACGATCGAGACTTTGCAACAGACCACACAACGCGCTGTGACCATCATGGATACAAGCTCTCAACTTGCCCAAGGATCAGTGGAAGATGCCGATCGCGCAGCACTGGCTCTGGATGAAATCAACGCGGCCGTTGCGTTGATCAGCGATATGGCAACGCAAATCGCGACCGCAGCCGAAGAGCAAACGCACGTAACCAATGAAATCACACAAAACGTCACGTCCATTAAAGATGTGACCGATCACTTGGTGATTGGTGCCGAAGAATCGATGAATCAATCTGCTGAGCTGAAATCGCAAGCAGAGGATCTCAACTCGAAAGTAGCGACGTTTAAACTGGCTTAAACGCCACGTTAGGAACGATCTTAAAAACAACAAACCCCGCTAGCAACTTTGTTACTAGCGGGGTTTGTTTTTATGGCTCAGCGTTTTTATTGCAGATAGCTTTCGAAAGACGTAAGACCTACACCGCCACACACATCGGCGTGCCTGAGATTGGATCGTTAAATACTCTCGCTTGTAAATCAAACACCGATGCCAACATGCCTTCTGTCAGTACCTCTTGCGGCGTTCCCTGCGTGACTAACTGACCTTTTTCCAACACCACCAAATGATCGCAGTAACGGCAGGCTTGGTTTAGATCGTGTAGCACTACGACCACTGTTTTGCCTTTGTCGTTCATATGCCTCATGAGTTTCATCAGCTCAACTTGGTGAGAGAGATCCAAGTAAGTGGTTGGCTCATCAAACATCACTACGTCGGTATCTTGCGCCATTACCATCGCAATCCACGCCCTTTGTCTTTGACCACCAGACAACGATTCAACTAGCTTGTCAGCAAACTCAATCACGCCAGTATCTTGCATTGCTTGCTCGACCAACGCTTTGTCTTGTTGACTTAACCGCCCCCAATGAGAGAGGTAAGGCGAGCGGCCATATTCGACCAGTTTTCTGACGGTAATGCCTTCAGGGCTGACAAGAATCTGCGGCAGTAAAGACAACGAACGCGCCAAGCGTTTATCGCCGTAGTTGCTTAGCGGTTTATCGTCATACAACACTTCGCCAGAAGCTGGTTTATTGATGCGTACCAAGGTTTTTAATAGTGTCGATTTACCGCAACCATTTGGGCCAACAAGCGCGGTAATTTTACCTTGAGGAATCGACAAAGAGAGATCTGGAATGATGGTCTGTTTGCCGTACGCGACGGATAAGTTCTGCGTTCGTAACATGCTTACCAACCTCGATAACGATACAAAAGAAAAATGAAATATGGTGCGCCAATAACAGAAGTCAGCACACCCGCTGGCAGCTCAATTGGTGGCTGTAAGCCTCTCGCTAGACCATCGGCGCAAATCACCAACAGCGCGCCAAGGGTTGCAGAAGCAGGAATCAATAACTTGTGATTGTGACCAAACAGCAAACGCGCAAGATGCGGCGCAAGCAGGCCAACAAAGCTGATAGTGCCTGCCACAGACACGCTGATGCTCGCCAATAGCACGGCAGCAATCAACGCAAGAATTTGGATCTGTCTTGGTTTCGTGCCAAGTGTAGTGGCGCTTTCTTCTCCCAGTCCCATCACATCTAACCGCCATGCCAGCCAAAACGCCAATGGCAGTAGCAGCAATAGAGCACTCCAAATAAACGGCACTTGTTGCCAGTTTCGTCCCCACAAACTGCCCGTTAGCCAGACCATCGCCGTGTTGATTTCAATAGGGTGCACAATCAGAAGAAAGTCGATACCGCTGGCTAAAAATGCGCTGACAGCAACGCCAATCAGCGCCAAACGCGCAGGTGTTGGCTTCGACCAATAAGCCAGAACAGCAATAAAGCCTGCAGCAAGCAAACCTCCCGCCATAGCGACCATCGGCAACATTGCCACCGGCGCATTCGGATACAACACCAAGCAAGCGGTAGCCGCCAGCCCTGCCCCTGCGCTTATCCCCATTAAATCTGGGGAGGCAAGTGGATTACGGATGACGCCTTGCACTAAAACGCCTGATAGCCCTAATCCAGCGCCCACGCCAATGGCGAGCAACATTCTCGGCAGTCGATATTGGTGAATCACAAAGTCCGAATCAGAGAAAGAAAACAGCAATGCAAAAACCTGTTGAGCCGACAGATTCGCCGCGCCAACAAACAGCGTGAGAGACGACGCAATCAGCAAAAGCCCAAGCAGTGCTATCAGTTTGGTTTGATTCATCATGATGATTTCCTCATTGCAATCGCGATAAAGCAAGGTGTGCCCAACAGTGCGGTAATCACGCCCACCGGCGTTTCGGCCGGAAAGGCAATCGCGCGTGACAAAGCATCTGACCACGTCACCAATGCCGCGCCACACAAAGCGGAAACCGGAATGAGAATGTGATAGTTGTGACCAACAATCGGGCGTACCAAGTGCGGCACTAACAACCCGACAAAGCCAATTGGCCCAGCAATCGCCACGCTAGTACCCGCCAACAGCACAACCGCTAAACCACTGATTAATCGCGTAAGACGAATGTTACCACCCAACCCGACAGCAACTTCGTCCCCCAACGCGAGTAAATTTAAGTTTCGCGCTAATCCCATGGCGAGCACCAAACCTAAAGTCGCAAAAGGCCACAGTTGCTGCCACTGCTGAGAATCTACCGCAGAGAGTGAACCCGTTAACCAATGCAACACGCTGTAAGCCATGTCATCCGCCAAAATTACCGACGCACGAGTTAACCCTATCAGCAGCGCACTGATGGCAATGCCTGCCAGCACCAAACGCAATGGGTGAGAACGCGCGGAAAAAAAACCACCCAACAACATGACCGCACCACCACTTAGTAGCGCACCGAATACTGCGTTGATGATGGGGTTCAATTGACTAAAGAATGGTACGCCGATGGAGGCCAAGGCCATAAAACACGCCGCACCAGCATTAATGCCGAGAATAGATGGCGACGCCAAAGGGTTACGAGTTAACCCTTGCATCAGCACACCGGATACCGCAAGCGAAGCGCCAATTAATAACCCAGCATAGGTGCGAGGAGCGCGCAACGTCGCAAGAATTTGATGAAGCATATTGCCCTCATCAAACGCAAACCAATAGCTTGTCAGATCATTAACACTCAAGGAAAAGTTAGACCAGCCAATCATTGAGGCGGTATAGCCTGACAGCGTACACAACGCCATAGCACAGACAAACAAGCTCGCTTTCCAATGCGGTTTTCTAACCGAAGTCGGGCTTTCTGAGATTATCGACGCACTCATGAGCGCCCCAATAACGCTTCAAGGTTGCGGGCAATTTCTTCCGCCGCCAACATACCACGATTTAATGACCACAGCTCCGGAGAGACTTCGACCAGTTGTCGCTTTTTCGCCGCAGTTAACAGCTTAAATAATGGATTTTTGCGCCATTCATCCACGATATTTGGTTGAGAGTAAAGTCCAACTAGTAACCAATCAGGGTTGGTTTTTAGTAAAAGTTCGAAGCTGGTTGGGATATAAGCATTTTGCTCAGACGGAGCCAGAGGGCTTTGGATGCCTAGTGTACTCAAAACACCACCAGCGTAAGAAACCGGGCTATGCAGCCACATCCCTTTATCGGAAACCACACCAAACTGAATGGTTTCTTGTGTCGCAAAATGCTGTTTGAACTCCGCCATGGTCTGTTTGTGCAGCTCGATTCGTTGCGTCATTTGCGCTTGCTTGCCAATTGCCACGCCGATTTTTTGTGCGGATTCGAGATTTTCTTGATATGTCTCTCCACGGCTTTTTAGCAGCAAAGTTGGCGCAATTCGCTGCAAATCTTGATAAATCGCGCGATGACGTTCGGAATCGGCAATGATCAAATCAGGCTTGAGCACCGCAATCGCCTCTAAACTCGGTTGTGAGCGCATGCCGACCGATTGCCAAGGTTCGATCTTGGCACGAACAGCAGGGATGACTCGTATGGCATCGTTGTCATCGGCAACGCCTACCGGTGAGACATCGACGGCTGCCAGAGCGTCCACAAACGAAAACTCCAAAACCACAATACGTTGAGGTATCGCTTCTAGCTCAAAAGTGCCTTGCTCATCTTGCACGCTGCGCGCCTGAGACAATGCGCTAAATGACATAAAAACTGAGCTCAACAGCATCAGCAAAACGGTTGAAAAGTGTTTGATCGTAAATTGTTTTTTATTTTTCATCTTGCTTTTTCCAGTGCTAAGAGTTTTCCATTACCTAAGATCGGCAAAGTCGCCAAGGTAAATTGGCGACTTTTATTTTCAAACTCGGCGAACGAAACGCTTAAAACTGATAGTTCAGATCCAGTGTGTAAGAGCGTCCCGGAGCTGGGTATCGACCAACTGGGCTGGTATCAATCCCACGGAAGTAATACTCCTCGTCAAACAAGTTGTTCACCGCAACATTCATGCGTAACTTGCCTTTGTCGTCTTTGTATAAATCCGTACCTAAGTTGAAGTTCCACACCATGTAAGACGGCACTTTGCCCGTTGCACCTGTTGCGTCTTCAGCACTGGTGTTGGCGTTATCGGTATACGAATCACTGAAGTAGAAGCCCGACAGCGTGGTGTCCATGCCGTAAAACGCGTAGGTCGCATCCCAACCAAGTTGATGTTTAGAGGTGTAAGGCAGCTGGTTACCTTTATTCGCACCTTCTTCTTCAAGCGTGGCATCGAGGTAGTTGTAACTTGCGCCCAAGCTCAGAGCAGGTAGAACTTCAGGCACGTAACGAGCGGAAAGTTCTAAACCTTGGTGAAGTGTTTTTCCGATGTTATCGAAGGTCTGCGTTGAGCTTTGCCATTGCAGTTGGTCTTCAAAATCGATGCGATAAAGTGCAGCGTTAAAACTGGTCGCATCTTGGGTGTAACGCGCGCCGACTTCGTAGTTCCAAGCCAGTTCGCTCCCTTCTTCACCCAAGCCTCGGATGTAGGCAATTTGTGGCGCACGAAGCGATTTTTGCGCGTTCGCATACGTTACCCACTGATCGGTCACGTTGTATGCCACCGTCAAACCCGGCAGCCATTCGGTCACCTTGTTGTCTGCCGTTTGCTTTTTACCGCGATCGGTAAACGTCATGCGAACCGATTCAACACGCAGCCCTGGCGTTACCTTCAACGTGTCGTTGAACAAGCCAATCTCGTTGCTGACGTAACCAGCAAACGCATCCGTATCTAAATGCCAATCACGCGGCACTTTGGTTGCGCCACCAGCGATTGGAGTCTGAGTAAGTTTGTAGTCAATGTCTTCGTTAACATAACGAGTACCCACGATCCAGTTTTGGGTAACGGATTTGCCTTCACCAAAATACATCGCCATTTTCGGCTCTATGCCGTACACGGTAAATTCACGTGGAGAGGTACGAACGTCCGTCGCAGGCAGAGCCGGATCCGCCCAATGGCCACCCGCACTGTTAAAGCCCCACTTGAAAAGACGCTCTGATTTGTGACCAAACGTGAGCACTTCTAGCTCGGCACTGTCGGCAAATGGCAAATCGTGGATGTACTTAACACTCCAGCGCGTCGACTTACCTTCATAATCATCGTAAGGACGTTTCGATTGATGACGATCTTGCTCGTAATCTTGTGGCGAAAGTGCGCCCGGCATTTGCGTTTCAGCATCGTAACGTTGCAGGAATGCTTGAATCTCTTGAGTATCACTCAGTAGCCACTGTGCTTTAGCTTGAAAGTTCTTCACGTCCGTATCGGAATGTTCACGGAAGCTTTCGCCTTTTAGAAAGTTACCTTCCAACTGCAGCGCGAATGTGTCGCTTAACCAGCCACCCGTGCGTAGGTAAAAATCATTCAGCGGCGCATCACCACCGTCAAACACGGTAAGGCGGTTGCTGATTTCAGTTTGCCAAGTGTGTGGAATCGGTTTAGTCACTAGGTTGATCACACCACCGACGTTGTTTGGGCCGTACTGCACTGCGGCACCACCGCGTACAATGTCAATACGATCAAGCATCGATAGCGTTGCTGGGAAGATAGACTGACCAGTATGGCCGTATGGCGCGAGCGTTAGCGGCACACCATCCATCAAGAACTGCGCATGACCACTTCGACTTGCTTTCAAACCACGTACGGAAATGTTAGGCAATACGCCCGTTCCGCTTTCATCCTGAACTTTAATACCCGGAACGCGCTGTAGCGCATTATCAATCGAACCTGCGGCGGTTTTCTCAATTTGATCACGGGTAATGACGGTACGAGCACCTGGGTACTCTTTGACGTCTTCAATGTCAGAGTTGCCAATCACGCTGCCAGTGACAACCACCGTTTCCATCACGGTGGTTTCGTTTTTTTCAGCAGGAGCGGCAACTGCGCTCATGGAGGTGGCAGAAGCGATAGCAATCGCGAGCACACTGTAAGTGGTAGACAAACCAGCACGTACACGCACTTTACCGTCCAAATTCTGGTAAGACATTAAGGTCTCCTTTGCGAGAAATTGAGCCTCGGGCAAAACATTTCCCGTAGGCTCTCGGGGCTAAAACATCCTCAATAAGAGGCAAAAATCGGCTAACGTGCGCCAACTACGCACAACGAGCCTAGAACTGGTATCCGTAGCTAAGCATGAACTCGGCTGGTGCGCCGTAGCCAATCTGGTTTAGGCCAGACGTGCCGTTTGTTGCGCCAAGAATGTATTTCTCATCCAAAATGTTGTAAGCGTTCGCTTGGATCTTGTGACGACCAGTGGTGTACGCCGCCATCAAATCCACCGTGGTGTAATCGCCAAGTGCGACGGCTTCGTCGTTACCTGCATAACGATCGCCCACGTATTTCACGCCGCCACCCAAACGCCAGTTGTCATCCAATTGGTAAGTGCTCCAAAGGGAGAACAAGTGGTCTGACACATCGTTCGGCTTTTTACCTGTGGCTTTGTCTTCTGCGTCTAAGTAGCTGTAACCAACAGAGATATCCCATTGTTTGGTGATTTGGCCGCGAGCTTCTAGCTCAATGCCTTGGTGACGCACTTCAATTTTGTCGATCACATCGCCGTCTACGTTAGTTTGTGGCTGCTCTTGGTCGATCTGGAACAGTGCCGCATTCAACATTAATGCGTTATCCAGCAGGTACGCTTTCGCCCCCACTTCTTTTAAGTCGGTATGGAAGAATTCCGCCAACTTTGGATTGATGTAGATGCCTGCGTACGGCAACTGCCAAGAGCGCGCTAAACTGGCGTAAACGGATGTGTCGTAATTGATGCGGTATACCAAACCAGCGCGATAGCTGACTTTGTCATCGTCCAATTTTTCCTTTCCTGCGCCAGCTTTTTGCTGTTCGAGATCCATCGAGTCGTAACGCACATTACCGATCACAGAAAGGTCGCCCCACGTGTACACATCTTGTACGTACACACCCGTGGTTGTGGTGGTATTGTCACGGAATGGTTTGAAGCCCGGATCGGGTGTTGGGCCCACAACTGGGTTGTAGATATTTTGCGGAGGAAGCGTTTTGTCACTTGCCAACGTCAGGTCGATATCAATTTGGTTGAAATCCGCGCCCAACATCAATTGATTGTCGTTGGTTTCCCAAATCAGCTCAGATTGCAAAGTGGTTGTAGTACGCGGATCGTAGCCAAAGTTATTCACGGTTTGAGACACTTCATTGCCCGTCACTTTGCCCTGACGCGTGCCTTTTTGCTCAAGTTCGATATGGTTGAACGCCGCTCGGTTGTTCCATACCCATTGATCGTTCAAACGCCATTCGTAGTCCACTGCAACGCGAAGACTGTCCGACTCCTGATAATCGTTCGTGCCACCAAAGTAAGTACTCACTGGCAAATCAACTGGCTTGCCATTTTTTGATGGCACACCACGATATGGCACTAATTCTTGATGGGCGTATTCAACGTCAATATCAATGGTATGACCGTCCGCTGGCAACACGCGAATGGTCGGCGCGATGAAGAAATCGTTCGAATCAACATGATCGACGTAAGAATCGGCCTGACGGTATTCCAAGTTAATACGTCCGTTGACCTTGTCAGAAAATGCCATTGAGCTGTCGACTTGACCAACATACTGGCTGTTGCTGCCCACACTGCCTTTTACGTGGGTGAAGTTATCGCCGTTAGCGCGCTTCGTCACCAAGTTGATGATGCCACCTGCCGAGCCACGGCCATACAGCGCGCCCGCCGGGCCTTTCACAATTTCAACGCGCTCAACGTTCGCCAAGCTGCGGTAAGACTGCAACGTACCGTCGTCTCGCATGCCGTCACGGTACATATCATTGAGTGAATCAAAACCACGGATCATGAACTGATCGCGGCTGCCTTCGCCCAAGGTGTTATTGACCCCGGCTACCCCATCTAGCGCATCCACTAAACGCACCGCGCCTCGGTCTTGCATTTCTGTTTTCGTTACTACAGATACCGCTTGTGGCACATCAAGCCATTCCACATCGGTTTTGGTGCCTGATTGAGGCATGTGTTCAGCATAACCTTCGTACTGATGACCGAAGACTTGAATCGTTTCAGTTGCTGATGAGGTTGAGTTCGTCTCTTCTGAAGCCACTGCGCTTGGTGCTACTAGTGAAGAACCAATCGCGACCGCCAAGGGGGTCAGGGTCAATAATTTATTCATTCCATAATTCCGTTTAGTTGTTATAAAGCCAACGGATGGAAATAAGAACAAATATTATTTCTATTTGCAATATTAATTTTATGCTCTATATTTATTTACCCTAAAAACACAACTAACAACAAAAAAAACCAAACATAATAACAATAAACACTAAAACTTCTGCCCTCCATCTCGCGAGAGGCACATTGGAAGACGACCGTGAGCGACTTTATCAACGTTAGAAGAAAATGTTAGAAAATTAGGAAAGCTCATGAAATCTACGATGATTATCGTAAGTCATGTCGTTAACGATGCAGTCACTCACGGCTTTGTGCCTGCAGCTAAAGCGATGGACCTTCACGTCGTTCTTATCACCGACCACAAGCTAAGCCATTTAGAGCTGGCGAGTCGTGATAGTCACTTTAATCCGGATGCCATTCTAGAGTGCGATGTCTTCAATCCCTTGGAGATCATCGAAACCATCACTGAGAATGAGTTAAAACCCGACGCTATTTTCAGCAATAGTGATCACTTACAAACTTCCACCGCCATCTGCGCGCAATTTTTTGGCCTCCCATCCAAAGATTGGTCTGTCACGTTAAAAGCCAAAAACAAACACTTAACTCGACAAGTGTTAAATGAAAAAGCCCTACCCAACACACAAAGCTGTTTGCTGCACCGCCATTCGAATGTGGCATTAGGCATGGCCTTTCCTGTCGTGGCAAAACCCAAAGAAGGCGTGGCAAGTTTAGATGTGCAGCGCTGTGACTCCCAAAGCGAGCTCGACGCATACTGCGATGCGTTTTGGCAAAAACACCCAAACGCCGCCATTCTGGTGGAGCAATTCCTTCAAGGGCCGTTGGTTACGCTCGAAACTCTGGGAGATGGTGAGCGCCTTATCGCCGTCGGCGGTTTTGATGTGTCGCTCTCTGAGCCGCCTTACTTTATCGAAACAGCCGCAGACTGGAACGGACCAAACGGCATTGCTCACCGAGAAGCGTGCTTGGCCCAACTGAAAGCGTTCGGCGTTGGTTTTGGAGTTTGCCACAGCGAATTTATCATTACGGAAAATGGCCCGGTTCTGGTGGAAATTAACTACCGCAGTATTGGAGATGGCCGCGAATTCTTGCTCAACAATCTCGCTCACTTCGGCTGGTTTAGCACGATTTTGGGTCTGCATCTGGGTCGAAGATTGGACGGCGATTACCAAATTCATGGGTCAGCGCACGTGCACTACGTAGTTGCGGAGCACAGCGGTGTGATTGATGGAGATTCGACCTCCTTCATCCAAAACGATGACGATATCATCACCCAGCAACAGGTACTAAAAACCGCTGGAGAACACTTCCAACAGAGTTATTCCAATAAGGATTATCTCGCCCGAATTTCGATTGTCTCACCATCAGGGCGAAACCTCGACCAAGCGCTGCAGAACGCGCTTAGCAATTTCGATCTAGCTCCGACTCGCGAGGTGGCAGCATGAATCACAACGCTTTATACCTAACCCAACGATTGATCGATACTTGCCTGCGCGAAGACATGTTTGGCATTTTATCGAACGCCAAGTTCAGTAGCGCCGCACCAAAAGGGGTTATTGTTCCTCAAAGCGAGCAAGTCTGGCTGACCTTTGATAATCCGGATTTCACGCTCTATTTACCTGTTGTGCCAACGTATTACATGCAGCATTGGTGTTACGGCCAAACCAATGGCGAAGCGCCGCTAGGTTGGTGGGTGGAGAGGAATGGCCAAGTCGAGCATCAGCAGCATTATCAAGAGTGGATTGCGCTACTAACGACACTGGCGCATGAGAGCTCTCACGAATTGTTGGCGGGGTATCTTCAAGAACTGGAATGCGCAGAGAAACACAAAGCGCTGTGTGACCAAGCGTTTCGTCACCACGCCGACCACATTTCTCAACCAATATCCGAGCTTGGTTCTTGGCATAAAAAGCTACTGCTTGCCGACCAGATCGCTTCTTACCTTGACCACCCGTACTATCCAACTGCGCGTGCGAAGTTTGGTCTGAGCGATGAAGACCTTGCTAAGTACGCGCCCGAGTTCGCACAAAGCTTTGCTCTGCATTGGATTGCGATTGAAAAATCACTGGTGACATTAACCAGCGAACAACCTGATTGCTGGCCGACAATGGAGCAAGTTGGGCTTCCTGCTGATTTTACACTGAGCCACGTACTGTTCCCTGCGCATCCGCTCACCCTTCGCTCTTTAGAAACCTTACCCGAAGGCATGATAGAAGCGCCGTTTACGTACCTAGACGTGACGCCAACGCTTTCCGTTCGTACTGTGGTAGTCAACGACGCGCCGCATATTCACATCAAAGTTCCGCTGATCATGCGATCGCTAGGCACGAAAAACATTCGCTTAATCAAGCCTTCAACACTGTATGACGGCCACTGGTTTGAACGTCTACTCAGCCACCTTGAACAAACGGACGCCGATTTAAACACTCGCTTGTTCCATTGCAACGAAAAACACGGTGGACACGTCGGCGAGGGTAAAACCTTCGCGTACATCGTACGTGAGTACCCACTTACTCATTGCGAAGACAAAGCGTTAGTTCCGGTTGCAGCACTGGCAAGCCCAATGCCTGACGACCGCTTGTTCTTAGAACATTTGGCAGAGCAGTACTATCAACAAGATACGCTGGCGTGGTTCCAAGATTACGTCGACCTTCTTTGCCAAGTGCACCTCACCTTGTGGCTTCGTTATGGCATCGCATTGGAGTCCAACCAGCAAAACGCCATCGTTGCATTTGATCAACAGGGCAAAATGACGCTCGCGATGAAAGACAACGACGCGGCGCGAATTTGGCCAGAGCGCTTCCACTTTGCTACAGAGCATGCCGCCGAAAAACACGGCGCAAAAACACTTCCAGTGGATTGCGATGAACTGCTCGATCAACGCATCAAAGTCGACAATGAATTGGCGCTCGGTCAGATGTTTACCACCATCACATTACAATTGGATATCGCAGCGATTGTAGAAGCTATGGCAGCGAAGGGCATTGCCTCTTCAGCATCGCTTTACGCCATCGTGGCCAAAAGCATTGCTGAGCAACTCAACCGATTGGAAGGCGAAGGGTTAGAAACAAAACTGGCACGCGAGTTACTGCAAGATGCGCCTGATTTGTACGCCAAGTACTTGTTGAGCTCTGGCAGTTTGCTCTCGAAAGAAGCCTCCGGCGCGAGTGACATCAATAAATTCTATGGTTTGTCGGCTCCGAACTTCTTACTGCTTTCTAGCGAAGAAGCGCAGCGCGCCTACTTAGAAGCCATCAAAAAAAGCGTACGTTAAACGATTATGACCAAACTCATCTACAGTGTGTTGTTGTGCCACTTTATCGCTGCGTTTGCCGCGTTAGGTATGCCGCTATTTCTACCCGTCGTATTGCCAACGTTAGGCGCAAGCATTGATGCGGACTGGGCAGGGGTATTGTTTATCCTACCTACGTTTTGTACTGCGTTGGCGGCGCGATTTTGGGGCAACTTTGCCGATCGCTACGGTCGCCGCCGCTCACTCTTGCGTGCGCAACTTGGCCTTGCAGCAGGGTTTGCGCTGTGCGGCTTGGCAGACAACCTCGCCATGTTTGTGTTTGGTCTTATTGTTCAAGGAACCTTTGGTGGCACCATGGCCGCCTCGAACAGCTACTTATCTAGTCAAATTAAAGAAGCCAAAACACTCGGCAAGTCACTCAATAAAACCCAACTATCTGCTCGCTTGGCGCTGATCGTTGCGCCCATAGGGCTCGGCTGGAGCTTGTCAGAGACCGACCCACTCAACGCGTACCTGTGGTTATGCGTTTTGCCTTTGATTGCTATGGGCATCACGCTAACACTGCCAGCGGATAAACCCGCCGACCAAAACCTCGAAAAGCCAAACTCAGAATCTCAGCAAGAACAACCTGTTGCAAAGAAAAACGCAATGCATGCCATTCGTTGGATCTTCTTTGCTCAGTTCGGGTTTGCGTTTTCTATGGTGGTGACCTTTCCTTATTTCTCGCCGTTTGTGCAGCAATATGGCATCACTCACCACGCATGGATCGGTTTTTTGTACGCACTGCCGCATGGCGTCTATCTGTTGCTGGCAGGCAAAATCCACGTGTTGTCAGATGGGTTGAATCGCCATCAACCGCTGCGCACGTTGTGGCTCGGGTTTGCATTGCTTGCCGTGAGCTCTGCCTTGCATTTGATTGCGTCCGAAACCGCACTCATTGCTGCGAGAATTATCTTCGGCATCGCGATGGTGTGTTGCTATCACGGATTGCATCAGCATCTTGCGAGCAATCTGGATCGCAAACTCAGTGGCAAAGTATTTTCTCGCTTTGATGCCATGTCCAAATGGGGTGGCGTGGCAGCGGGATTTTGCGCTTCTTTCATTTCTAGCTTGGGGCTACTTGAGGTTCCTTTCCTACTTTCTGCGATAGTCAGCGTAATCACCTTGATCGCGCTGGTTCTCCATTCAAAATTTGGAAATCAACATGTTACAAACTCAATCCTCTCAGACTAGCGAGTTGCGCGCGCATGATGTGCAGCTCAATCGGGAGAAGGCCCAACTCAACACGATTATGGGTGTTCTTAATTGTTACTTACGTGAATTTGCACTGCCGAATCAACAAGTAGAATGGCACTACCAATCAACATCGCTACCCCAAACGTTAAAACGCAACTATTTCGCCAAGCAACGGGTAGCCGTTCATCTGTCTCAACAAAATGGCGTGCTGGTTTTGCCGATTCACTACGCGAGTAAACTGGGCAAAATCAAATTGGCAGAACTGCCTTGGGCGAAAATGCCGGGATCTGGTTGGGCAAAATTGGATGCCACGCAAACTCTTACGCTTTTGCTTAACTATCTCAAGCAGGTATTGGCGATCCCGTTTAACCATGAGCTGATCGAACAACTGGAAAATAGCGTGCTGGTTACCGAGCAGTTTCTCAACGTCGCGCCCAAATCGCATCACAACGAATTTATCGCTTCGGAACAATCTCTGATTTGGGGGCATACTTTCCATCCGACCCCGAAAAGTCGTTCGGGCGTCACCATGGATGATCTCTTGGCGTTTTCTCCAGAAGTCGGCGCGCAAGTCCCGTTGTACTGGTTTGAAGTGGATACGTCCTTACTTGATGTGCTGAATTCAGACGGAGACGCTAACCCTGCGCAGCGCATGCTACAACAGCTCGCGCCACAACACACCACCAGCAATGAGAAGACCCTCTACCCTTGCCATCCTTGGGAAAGCTACACCATTTTGAGCAACCCAAGCGTGAAGCGTGCCATTGAGCAAGGCAAGATCACACCACTGGGTTTAGGTGGTGAAAAGATGCAGCCGACCTCTTCAGTTCGTACCCTCTACCACCCAGACATGGATTGGTTTGCGAAATTCTCCATCAACGTACGATTAACCAATTGCGTGCGCAAAAACGCGTGGTACGAACTCGACAGCGCCGTGCAGCTCACGTCGATTCTCAAACCTATTAGAGAAAACGAACAGCTGCACAACCCCGTATTTAAAGTGATGACAGAGCCTTACGCCACCACATTGAATCTAGAAAGTGTCGCTGAGCGTAATTGGGATGACAACACCAAAGCGCGCGAATCGTTTGGGATTTTGTATCGCGAAAATTTCTCGTTGAGCGAAGTCGATATCTTAAAACCAACCCTCGCTGGCGCTCTGTTTGCTTACGACAAAAACGGCAACAGTTGCATTGCTCAACGCCTTAAAAACAAAGCGCGTACTACGCAAAATCGCTATTCCGACATCGCGACACTGTGGTTTGAACGCTATTTGCATGGCCTAATTCCGGGTGTGTTTAACTACTACTTCAAACACGGTGTGGCGTTTGAGCCGCATTTGCAAAACACCTTGATTGGCTTTGAGCAAGAGATGCCGTGTTGTGTTTGGATTCGTGATTTGGAAGGCACTAAATTACTGCCGGAGTTCTGGCCAGCAGAAACATTAACTGATTTGTCTGAACGCGCGCGACAATCGGTTTACTACAGTCGCGAACAAGGCTGGAATCGCATCGGATACTGCACCTTTATCAACAACATCAGCGAAGCGATTTTCTTCATCGCAGAAGGTGATGAGCCACTAGAGCAAACGCTGTGGAATGCGGTGCAAAGTGCCATTGTGCGTTGGCAATCCGTGAATGGAAAACAGCCGGAACTAGAAGCGTTGCTGAATGGCGGTCACTTCCCAAGCAAAAATAATTTCACCACGCGCTTGATGCAAAAAGCCGATAAAGAGTCGGGCTATACCCAAGTCGCCACGCCTTGGCAGCAACACGAAAAAGGAGCGCAACATGCCTAATTCCCTCTCTCTACCGACACGCGTTAGACAGCAAATTCACACGCTCGCACAGCAGCAAAATCAACCCTTATGCGCGTACTTGTATGACCTAAACGCCTTAGAAGAACACATCAAACAACTGCGTCACGTTTTGCCGAAAAATGTCGAGCTATTTTACGCGGCCAAAGCCAATCCATCAGGCCCGATTCTTACAACGCTCGCGCCGTATGTCGATGGTTTTGAAGCGGCATCTGGTGGGGAGTTGGCACACCTCCACCAGCAACAACTCGATAAGCCATTGATCTTCGGCGGCCCAGGAAAAATGCCAAGTGAATTGCAACAAGCGATTGAACTTGATGTCGATGCAATTCATGTCGAAAGCCTCACTGAGCTGCAACGCATTGGTGCCCTAACCGAGCGCCTCAACCGCCCTGCTTCGATCTTTTTGCGTATGAACATCGATATTGGCGACATCACGCTCAGCAAGTTGGCAATGGGCGGCAAGCCGACTCCGTTTGGCTTGGACGAGTCCGAACTGAGCAATGCTTTGATGTTGCTGCGCGATTTCCCGCAAGTGTCGCTGAAAGGCGTCCATTTTCACTTGATGTCGCATCAGCTCGATGTTGAACGTCACTTAGCGTTAATGCAGCGCTATTTCCAAGTCGTGAAAGCGTGGCAGCAGGAGTTCGAACTCAGTGAGCTGATGATCAACTTGGGCGGCGGCATGGGCATCAACTACCAAAACCCTGAGCAACACTTTCCGTGGATGGAGTTTTGCGACAAGTTGGAATTCCTGATCGCCAAAGAGCAAGTGCAAGATTGGACACTGCGTTTTGAATGCGGACGGTTCATCACGGCGGCATGTGGTTATTACGTGATGGAAGTGCTGGATATTAAGCAAAATCTTGGCGAAAACTTTGTCATCGCGCGCGGGGGAACTCACCACTTCCGCACGCCAGCAGCGCAGAACCATGACCATCCATTCGTCATCCTGAAAAACGAGCAGCACCACGAGATTTCTCACCCAATTCAGCATGCACAAGCGACCTTTGTCGGCCAGCTTTGTACGCCCAAAGATGTGCTGGCACGCAATCAACACGTCGCCCACGTCGATATTGGTGATTACGTTGTGTTTACCTTAGCGGGCGCCTATGCGTGGAACATCTCCCATCAAAACTTCTTGATGCATGAACCGCCGATCTTCCACTATTTCTAAACGGCATACTTCGCTTCACTCAAGCCCCAATCATTGGGGCTTTTTTATTCCACTCGGCACAAATTCATTGCCATCAACTGCTTTGCGAAATAGCAATAATGCGTTTTATCAGCTCGTCGGGTTCCATCTTGGGATTGCGGTAAAAACGGAAGATTTCCGAGTTTATCGCTTGCTGAGCAACCGGATTGACCGCCATCGAGTCAATCATACTCGGCACAGCGAGGTTGTGTTTAACGCCGTAGTGAAAGTCTTGATATGACTGGACCTGACACGGATTAAAATCGCTGATGTCGATATCGGTGCGTACCGGAATCGAGCCTTTTACCTTATTGAACTTGGCTTGAAACTCGACGTCTGCCAGCGCGCTTGCGGTTTGCTGAGCCGCCTCGGCAGAAAACGACTTGCTCGACATAAACACCAAACTGTCCATGTTGTAGAGGAATACACCATCGCTGTCCGGCGTTGGGTAACAGCCGATCTCTTGCGGAACTGAGACTTGATTGGCGAGCAGCTCACCCAAAATCCAATCACCGCCGATTTGAAATAGCGCTTGACCGTCGGCTAGCGCTTGGGTTGCCGTATCCCACTTACTGTCGGGTAATTGGTTGTCGATCAACAAACTCAGGCGACGAAATTGCGTCAGCGCTTGGCGCAGTTTTTCGCTGTCGATGCTATCTCGCTCAAGCTTAACCATCGCATTGGTGTAGAACTCAACACCGCCAGTGGAGATCACTAAGTTCTCGAAAAGTTGGGCGACTTGCCACGGCTGCTCACCGACCGCGATCGGTACAATGCCATTTTGCTTGGCAAGCTCCATGGCAGCGAACATCTCTTGCCAGTTTTTCGGCGCGGAAAGATTCAGTTGTTTCAGCAGTTTGTGGTTGACCCACAGCCAGTTCAAACGGTGTAGCGTGAGTGGCAGGGCGATATAACCGTTGTGTGTTTTGTTGATTTCAATAGACAGCGGGTAGAGTACCTCGTCCCAGTGCTGCTCATCGGCCACCGCGTTAACGTTGTGCAAAATACCGATGGCATCCCATGCCTTAATACTTGGCCCTTCGATTTGCGCGAAGCTCGGTGGATTGCCCGCCAGCGCGCGAGCTTGCAGTACCGTCATCGCGCTGTCACCACCACCGCCTAACACAGGGCTTTGCAGCAGCTCAATATCGTGCCGTTTTAGCTGAGCTTTAAGTGTTTGCAGCGCTTGCTGCTCACCGTCAGAAGTCCACCAATGTAAAAACTCTACCCCTTGTGGCGACTCAGCGTGAGCGACGCAAGGGGCGAGCAACAGTGGGAACAAGAATGCCAGTTTGTTCATAGTCAGTCTCTCGGGAAAGTCAGCGTGGCGCAGAGGCCGCCAAACTGAGAATGGCTCAGCGACAAACTGCCGCCGTGAGCCTTTGCAATGCTCTGTGAAATGGTTAACCCCAGCCCACTGCCTTCTTTGTCGTTGCTAGCGCGGAAGTATGGCTGGCAGAGCTTTTCAAGTAATAAATCGTCAACACCGTCACCGTGATCTTCAATTTCAATCTGGATCGACTCTGGGCTTTCACTCAGCGTAATGTCCGCTTGATGGCCGTATTTGAGCGCGTTATCGACCAGATTCTGAATGCAGCGCTTAATCGCTAACGGTTTACCAGCAAAGTGGGTGCGGATTTCACCGTGGATGCGAATTGTGTCCGGCGCATCGGCGATATTGGAGGAAATGTGCTGAATCAGTTGGGTGAAATTGATCGGCTCGATTTCCTCGTGGATATCGGTCTCTTTAATGCATTGCAATGCGCCTTTGACCATCAAATCTAGGTCGTTACTCAGGCGGATAAAGCGTTCTCGGTCGGCGTCGTCATCCAGCATTTCCGCCCGCAGTTTTAGGCAGGCTATCGGCGTTTTCAGATCGTGGGAGATGGCGCTGAACAGCATCTCGCGGTCTTTAATGTGGCTGTCGATGCGTCGATTCATCTTGTTAAACGCACGTACCGCCGCTTTCAGTTCGTTACTGCCGCGCTCAGAGACTTCGGGCACGTCTAATCGGCTCGACATCAGGGTTGCGGCTTTTGCCAGCTCTCGAATGGGTTGAATTTCTTTGCGAACGATAAACCAGGTACACAGCAACAGCATTAGCGCGGACACCAATAGCGTCAGCCATTGGCGCAGCTCAAAATAGTTAGTCTCTAGGTTGATGTAAGGCGCGGGTAGCACCGCCGCGAGATAAAACCATTCGTTCTGCGCGACTTCGACCTGCATCACCAGAATAGGCGGATTGAGGTCACCAAACGAAAGCGAATAATGCGCCCACAATAGCGGCAGTTCGTCGATAGGTAGCTCGTTGTTGAACACTTTGAGTTTGTCACGCTGGGTAAACTCCACCTCGATATTAGGAATGCCGCTCAGCTCGCTTTCCAAAACCTCGCGAACTTGGTTGATGACCAACGTTTTGCGCTCGCTCTCTGGCAGTGGGTCGACATCAATCTGGTGATTGTTGAGTGAGACGAAAAAGCGCGTGCCTCCCATGTTGCGCAGTTGATTGAGCACCAAGTGGCGATATTCAGAAGGGAGGGTTTGAAAGAAAGCGATGGTGGAAGAAGCGCTCAGTGCTAAGCTTTTGACTGTGGTGGTCAGGCCCTCTTTATCGCGTTCGCTGGCGTGTTGATACCAGATAATCCCGGATAATACCTGCGCCAGAATGATCACCAGCAACAAGAACACACTGGTGCGAACGACCAGTGATCCCGTCCAGCGTTTAATTCTCATAATGCACGCCCGTGGTCAGCATGTAGCCTTTGTTGCGCACCGTTAGGATCAGCGAGCGGTCTTTATCTTCAAGGTGATGACGCAAGCGGCTGATCTGCACGTCGATGCCGCGTTCAAACGGGTCGGCATCGCGTCCCCAGATCTCGCGCGCAATGTCATCGCGAGACAATATTGATTGCGCGTGGTTGACGAACAAACCGAGCAGCGACAAATCCGCGCCACTCAGTTGCTTAACCTCGCGGCTAGCAACGTGGGTCAGTTGCCGGGTTACGGTATCTAATAACCAGTCGTCAAAACGCACTTTACGCGTCAGTTTGCTATTGGCGGTCGATTGGCTGCGTCTCAGAATGGTTTTGATGCGTGCGAGCAGTTCACGTGGACTGAATGATTTGGTGATGTAGTCGTCAGCGCCCATTTCTAGCCCTGCGACTCGGTCAGCTTCTTCAGTGACGGCGGTCAGCATGATGATCGGGATATCGGAGTTTTTGCGCAGTTTCTGGCACAGGGTAAAACCGTCTTCACCGGGCATCATAATATCGAGGATGATCAAATCAGGATGGTGATCGTTGAGCAGTTGCCACATCACGCCGCCGTTTTCTGCGCAAAGCACTTCAAACCCTGCGCGACCAAGGTAATCTGACAATGCTTCGCGAAGGTCGAGGTTGTCATCGACGACCAGTATCTGCTTGTTTTCCATCCTACTTTCCCTGTGTCCGTCCCTGTGCCTGCCCCTGAGTTTGGCGCTGGCCAATATGATGCATTCTTAAACGCCCATGCACAATCGAGCCGATTGCAATTTTCACTTCTCGGTGGAAGAGATTTGTAAGCGGCCACTTACAAACTGATTGCCTTTTGTAACCTTAGGCGCCGCCTTGCTCGCTATGATCATCCTGACCTTACGTGAAACAACATGACCTGAAGGAATCAGGTCCTACAACACTGGCATTCGTCAGGAGGAAACCATGTTTGCAAGTATATTTGGACAACTACAAAAAATAGGGCGGTCGTTGATGCTGCCTGTGGCGGTGTTACCGGTGGCCGGCTTGATGCTGGGTATTGGTAACGCGGGTTTTGCGTTTATTCCGGACGCGGTCAACAAAGTGATGCTCGCCGCTGGTGAAGGCGTGTTCGGCAACATGCAGTTGATGTTTGCGGTCGGTGTGGCGCTCGGGTTATCAAAAGGCAATGACGGTGCGGCTGCGCTCGCTGGCTTAGTTGGCCTAATTATTATGAACGCATCGCTCGGTATCGTGACTGGTCTGCGTGGCTTAGAAACTGACGCCACCATCATGGGCGTTGAGACGCTGCAAACCGGGGTGTTTGGCGGCATCTTTATCGGTGTGGTCGCGGCAATCATGTACAACCGCTTCTACAACATCAAACTGCCGGAATATTTGGGCTTTTTCGCGGGTAAGCGATTTGTGCCCATTGTCACCGGTCTATCGGCGATCGTCGTTGGTGCGATTCTCGCGTTTGCATGGCCACCTGTCGGACAACTTCTTGATGCATTCTCTCATTGGGCAGCGTACCAAAACCCGGTACTCGCGTGGGCGGTTTACGGCGCGGGCGAACGTTCATTACTCCCTGTTGGTTTGCACCACATCTGGAATGCGCCGTTCTTCTTCGAAGTTGGCAGCTATGTAGACCCAGAAACCGGCAAAGAGTTTACTGGTGAGCTCACTCGCTTCTTCGCAGGCGATAAAACCGCAGGTTATCTGTCTGGTGGCTTTATGTACTCCATGTGGGCGCTACCAGCAGCGGCACTGGCGATTTACCACTGCGCGTCTCCAGAGCGTAAGAAAATCGTCGGCGGTTTGATGATGTCTGCGGCGTTGACCTCTTGGTTAACTGGTATCACAGAGCCAATCGAATTTACATTCTTATTCGTCGCGCCAGTGCTGTACGTGATCCATATTTTCCTTACCGGTATTGCGTTTGCGATCACCGCATTTTTGGAAATCAAACACAGTACGGACTTTGCGCACGGCGCGATCCAGTTCTTCCTTTACTACCCAATGTCGAGCAACGCGTGGATGTTCATCATCATAGGTCCAATCTGGGCGACGCTGTACTACGGCTTGTTCCGCTTCCTAATTGTGAAGTTGGATCTGAAAACGCCGGGCCGTGAAACCGACATTGCAGAAGTGAAGATTGCCGGACAACCTGATGAAATTGCGGTGGATGTAGTAGCTGCATTGGGCGGCAAAGCCAATATTAAGTCAGTCGATGCGTGTATCACCCGTCTGCGTGTCTCGGTAAAAGACATTGCCAACGTTGATGTTGCTAAGCTAAAAGCGCTCGGCGCGCGAGATGTGTTAGTGATTGGCGACAGTTTACAAGCGATTTTCGGTACGCAGTCTGACTCAATTAAGTCAGAAGTGCACAGCGTACTCGCCGCCTCCTGATCTTATCTACCCCCAGCATAGGTAAGATTTGCCAACCTCCTTGTGAGGTTGGCTTTTTCGTTTTCGGAGTAAAAAAAGCGAAGCCAATAACCAGCCCTACTTCGCCGCCGCGTGGGTTAAATTGCCCAGCACGCCGCTGATTTTGTTCAATACCTCGTCACAGCCTTCAATATGATGGCGCTGCTTTAAATACATAGGATCGTTATAAGCTAACCACGTTTTGCCTTCAGCATCTTCATACACCAACACTTTTTGGGGTAAATCGAGCGCCACTTCCTGCGCACAGATCATCAGTGGCGTGCCCACTTTAGGGTTCCCAAACACGATAACTTCGGTTGGCCGCAACGTCATATCGACTTTCGTGGCATTCTCTTGATGGTTAATGCGCGCAAAGACGTTCAATCCTTTTTCTTGCGCGATAGCGACAAATTTATCCGCCGTATCTTTTGCTGAATGCGTGCTCGCAACGGTTACCACACCCTCCCCAGCCAACGCACTCAATGACGCCAACGCCACTACCAACCCGATGATTACTTTTTTCATTTGTCGTCCCTTCCTCTCTATGAGTCGAAAACTAAATATAGAAAAACCAAGTGTAGGAAAACTATAGAAGTCAGATTCCGCTATCGCGAATTGCACTCTACCCACTCAAGAGTCGACCGTGTAACACGGATTAATTGATTCAGATTAATAAAGCGTTAACTAGCTGAGCATCAAAAGCGTGAAATACGTAACATTTGCAGCCTATTTTAGTAAGAAAGAGAAAAGTAGTGACACGCGATCAATTTGAGTTATTAGCACCCGGTGGTGATTTAGATTCCATCAAAGCCGCCATTGCCGCTGGCGCCGATGCAATTTACTGTGGGCTCGACCGCTTCAATGCTCGTAACCGAGCGACCAACCTCACCTTAGATAACTTAAATAGCGTGTTAACGTTGGCCCATCAGCACAGCTGTAAGATTTTCCTAACGTTGAATGTGCTGATTTTAGAAAGTGAAATTCCAGCGATTGTTCGCTTGCTCAGCCAACTGAACACCACCAAAATCGATGGCGTGATCGTACAAGATCTCGGTCTGGCCTACATTCTCAAACATCACTTTCCCGATTTGGATGTGCACGCTTCAACGCAACTGAACACGCATAACGAAGGCCAAATCCTCTTTCTCAACCAGCTCACCGCGAGCCGAGTAAACTTATCTCGCGAGCTCAACATCAATGAGATCAAACATCTGGCGCAATTTGGTCGCGAGCACAACGTAATGATGGAAGTGTTTGTCCACGGCTCATACTGCATCGGATTCTCCGGAATTTGCTATATCAGTTCCGCTCGCAATGGTGCATCAGGTAACCGTGGACGTTGCAGTCAACCTTGTCGCGAACAGTACGAAACGACCAAAACGGGCAACAACTACCCACTCAATATGAAAGACAACTCCGCCTTTGGGGACTTGGAAGCGCTTGCCGATGCTGGCGTGTATTCATTAAAAGTGGAAGGACGAATCAAGAAATCGCACTACGTCTATACCGTGGTCGACAATTGGCGTCAGCAAATCGATCGCTTGTGCGAGGGTTTGGAACTCTCTGAAGACACCACCGAGTTATACACGGTGTTCAACCGCGATTTCTCTAACGCATTTTTGCAAGGTGATTTCGGCAAGGCGATGTACATCGACAACCCGCGCGACTACGCTGTAAAGCATTTTTCGAAGGTTTATCAATGCCAGTCTGCTGATGATGTGCAAGCGGTGAAAAAGAAACTCTACGACGACAAAACCGCGATCATTGAGAAAGTGGCAGAGCAAACCAAGTCGTTCGATGTCACTTCGACACAAGTATCCGGCCGCAGCTTGAAAGGGTCGATTTATGTGCCAACTCTGCCAGCGTTACCTCAACCAGAACCTCGCCAAGGTGCGCCCAAATTATCGGTTCTGATCTCGTCAGCACAAGAAGCCATGCTGTGCGAATATCACGACATTGATGTTTACTATCAATTGCCAATGGGATTGTCTGGTGAACTGAGCGCGATGATTGAGTTGTTCCAAGCCAACCCAATACTCAAACCTTGGTTTCCTGCCATTTTGATTGGCGAAGACTACCAAGCCGCGCGCGTATTTTTGGAAACCATCCAACCTGAGTTGTTGATCACCAACAACTCAGGCGTCGGCATGATCGCAAAAGAGCTCGGCTTAGGCTGGGTGGCAAGCCCACAAATGAACACGGTGAACTCATACGCGTTTAAATGCCTTCAAGACGAGTTCGCGGCAAGTGGCGCGTTTGTTTCTAACGAGCTGAATATGAAGCAGATGCGCCACATCAAGCGTCCGAAAAACATGCGCAGCTTCTACAGCATTTATCATCCAAATACCCTACTTACGAGCCGCCAATGTTTGTTCCAACAAACCGAAGGGTGCCGTAAGGTGAAGGTCAACAAAGGTTGTTTGAAACGCTGTGATAAACGCACGTCTATCATCAACTTAAAAGACAATCCTTACGTGGTGCAAAAACAGAAAGGCAGCCACAATTCGATCTACAGCGAACACAACGTCTTAAACCTGCGAGTGCTGCACGATCTGCCGCAATTGTTTACCGATGTGTTGATCGATCTGCGTGATATCCAGACCGAAACGAAAGTCTCAGCAAGCAAACCTGAGTTGATTGACGCGTTCTTAGCTCTACTTGAAGAACACAGCGAACAAACCGTCCAAACGCTGAATGCCATGATTCAACCAACAGCCAACGCGCAGTATTTAAAGGGGTTGTAGAATTTTTCTAACGAGGCAAACAAAACAATAAATTATCCTACACTCTACTAGAGGGAAGCGTAACGCTTTGTAAGTCAGATGGTTGGCTGAAGAACCTAGATCATCAATAGAAGAACTTCCTGGCCATTTGAGATAATTTATTTGAGTACGCCATGAAAATATCTAAAGGTATCGAAGAGCAGGGGATCCCTGTCGGAAACTATTACGACAAATACAATACTCAGAACCCCATCGCCAGAAAAATGATGAGCAATTTCGATCATCATTTATCGCAACTGGTTGATATGGTCACACCAAAGTCGATACACGAAATCGGCTGCGGAGAAGGAGTCTGGGCACTTAAATGGCATCAACAAGGGATCCGTGTGAAAGGGAGTGACTTCTCCCAACAAGTGATTCAACTAGCAAGAGACAATGCCCAAGCACACAACTTGGAAGACATTTTGTTTGAACAAAAAAGTGTGTATGACGTTGCTAGAAAGACTGATTCTGCTGACCTTGTTGTTTGTTGTGAGGTCTTGGAACACCTAGAGCATCCCGAGCAAGCACTAGCAACATTGCAAGATCTCGATACTGACTATTACATTTTTAGTGTGCCAAGAGAGCCGTTGTGGTGTGCGTTAAACATGGCAAGAGGTAAATATTTAAACAGTTGGGGCAATACTCCCGGACATATCCAACACTGGTCCAAGAATGCCTTTCTGACTTTGCTCAATCAACACTTTGAGATTCTCGAAGTACGCTCTCCCATTCCTTGGACCATGGTTTTATGCCAGCGTGTGAATCATGAAACATAATAAGAGTAAATTCATATTACGCTGGGTTGGGCGAACCATTACTATTTTTTCCATCGCCTTTGTATTAATCAAGCTCTCTACATACTCGCAGCAACTGAATATTCAGGATATTCCCTCTTACTCCTATCTGGTATTTGTTTTTTGTATAGGTCTCTACGCTTTGGGCAATTATATTCTTTCTATGGCGTGGCGACTTTTAATCGCGAACAGTGAATATACTCTGTCTGCATCAACTGCCATTTGGATGTTTGGCGGGTCTCAAATTGCTAAGTATCTACCTGGAAACATTTTCCAATTCGCTAGCCGACAAGTAATTGGCGTACAACACGGAATTAAGAATAATGTATTACTGAAATCGACCTTATGGGAAATAGGGTTGATGGGTATTGCGGCTGGTTCGTTTGGCGTCTTTCTGCTGAATGAGTACTTCCCTAATTTAATGGGGTACGAGATGACTTTATTCGCTGGACTTATCGTGATCACCGGATCAATATTAAGCTTGATAGCCAGTCGCAATTACCTAAAAGCTTGTGGGCTTTATCTCTGCTTTTTTTTGGTATCGGGCGGCATTTTCTCACTCATATTTTTTACGCTAAACGACAATCTAACTCCAACTTTAGAGACATTTTTACAAACATCTTGTTACTTCATCATCGCATGGTTAATAGGGTTTGCCACCCCAGGTTCTCCTGCAGGGTTGGGTGTCCGAGAGGCTGTTTTAATCACACTTCTAGATTCGCCGAGTATTGAAGATACACTCTTAGTTGCCGTCCTTGTTTCCAGAATCGTCACGGTTCTAGGGGATATGTTGTTCTTCGCTATCTCGAGTCTATTTAGGCCTAAGCAAGCCGTATCAAATAACTCACTTCTTTAAAGTATCGAGGTAACTCGCTATTACTCTCCAGATCGTTTTCGCTTGGTTTCAAACTGATAAGTGGGCAACTTTTCCTGATGCTCCAGCTTTTCTTCCAATACCTCAATTCGGTGCAATACTTTTTCGGTCAGCTTTCGATTGAACCCTATTAGATCGGCCACCAACCCCATCAATAAAGTGATGAAACCCAAGATAAGTAGCGTTGACCCCAAGACCAATGACTGAATATGGCCATCTCCCGCTCCATTTAAAAAGAAATACAGGAATCGCATAATGGGAATCACACCACAAATCATCGCCACCGAGCCAATAAACAAAAACACTTGCAGAGGTCGATACATGGTATAAACCCTGACCAAGGTAGAGAGCGACATTTTTAGAAACTGCGGAATGCTCTTAAACAGACGGGACTCTCGCGTTTTTTCATTAGTTCGGATTGGCACCGAAACCACACCAATCCTTTTTGCACTTGCTTGAATCAACATTTCTATTGTGTAGCTAAAATCCGATACGATATTAAGTTGTTGTGCCGCACTTCTCGATATTGCGCGAAAACCACTCACAGCATCTTTAACATCCAATCCCGTCGCTTTGGCAATAATAAAGCTCCCCGACACTTGTAAACATCGTTTAAATACAGAGAAATGTGTATTGCTATACCCTCCTCGGTCACCAACAACAATTTCTGCTTTGTGCTCGATAATAGGCTTAACCAAGTGCGGAATATCGGCCCCATTATATTGATTATCGCCATCGGTGTTCACAATGATATCAGCATGAAGACGAAGGCACTCCTCAATCCCTCTTCGAAATGAGTAAGCTAGCCCCTTATTGCCCTGGTTAGTAATAATGTGCTCAACACCACACTTGCGTGCGACTTCTGAAGTACCATCCGTAGAACCATCATCGATGATTAGAATCTCTATCTTAGCGATACCATCAACGCGCTTTGGTATTGAGCGAATAACATCAGCAATATTGTCCGCTTCGTTAAAGCACGGAATTTGAACAATTAACTTCATGCTTGCTCCTCATGTTCTGAATCAACATTACTGTGCGTATTAGAAGCCGGTAAATAACCTCTGCTTCTCTTCAAGATTGCGAGGTCGGTACAGGTTATCTCCCCAACGCAGAACGACTTTACCTGGCTCTTTCGACACTAATTCATAGACCCCCCGCGCCAAGTACCGTGCTTGACCTGCCAACCAAACCTTGCCATTAATCAGAAGACTATTGCTAGCTTCAAGCGTATATACGCCCTCGATGTTGACCTTAACTTCCCGACTAAGAGAGTTGGGCGTCAGTTCAAACGTCTTTCCTGCAACATACAGATGCGACCAATGATGAATGTAGTTCTGCCTTAACGCTTGAATATCTTGCCTTAATAGCCCTTTATCGGTTTTGTCAGGGCCAAACACATCTAAATAGTGCGAATTAACCAGTACAAAAGCCGGATTGTCTTGCTCTATAGCATTGCGAATAACGGGGATGTTTCTCGCAATATAATCTTCGTAACCCCACGTACTCATGAAAAAACCTTGTTTTGAAAAAGTCGGAACCATGGAGCATCGATCAATATAAGCAACAGGCTGAGGAAAGATTTTATGTATTTCATCAAGAAACTGACGCTGGTAGGCCAAGTTGCTTTTTATCGGTAAAACAAAACCATTCACCACAATGGATACCGCAAACAAGCAGGGAACAATAAAATTAAAAAATTGTGCAACTCTTGCGTTAGTGAAATTCTGGATACCAACCCAAGCCACAGCAAACAAAGCACTCACTGGAGCAAGCATAAAAGCGTAATAGTATGGGAAAGCGTTGCGATAAAAGAGCAAAGTGAAGAGTAATAAACTTAGGCACAAAAACTTAATCGATGACTCACGGCTTAATAGCTTTTGCGAAAAACACGCATAAACAGCAGTACCAATACCAATGAAAAGAGCTAACCAATACCATGAGTTCGTCGAAACTGAATGAACAAAGTAAAACAATCGAGGAAAAAGCTCGCGCTGGTTTAGTGTCTTATCCGCAGCACCGAACATCGTTCCTGCATCACCAACCGAACTCGCTCCATGTATAGAGAAGTAATGCCAACTGTATAGCATCGCAAAGGCAACCAGTATTGCGACTCCATACATGAGAACTTGCCTAAAATAACGCTTACGATTTCGCGACCAATAAAGCGAGGTTAAAACTATGCCTATAAAAGTCGGGATATACAGAGCGGTCTTTAAAGTGACGAGCAAGGCGACAGCCGTAAGGACACCAGCAAGAATGGATACACGCCAAGAAAATGTTGTACTAAACACATAATACAGTGCCGCCATGATCATACATGTCGCGATAGGATCAGTACGAAAACTGGCCCCCATACGAACATTATAAACAAAAGAAAAATAGGCAAGAACCGCAAAAAGTGCCGCCGATTTGCTGCAGTACAATCGACATAACTTGTATAGATAAAATCCCGTGAGTAATTGAAAGAACACCATAACGACTCTCGCCACAATGATCTGGTCAACATCGTTATCTGATACACCACTCAGCCAAGTAAAGAAGTGAATGTGAAAGGTTTGGAAACTATTAATCACCTCGCCGTTAATAAACCGATGCACAAAAGATAGGTAATAAAACTCGTCCCAATTTACTTCGTAATTAAACGCAACAAAAAACCGAGCGATTACAGCCACTACGATTAGAATACAAAGAAAAATAGAAGTGCTAGAGGTAGTATCTCTATCCGATAAATGACGTTTATTAACCTGTTCAACAGTCTCCATTCACCCTTCCTTGTTAATCGTTTCTCGACTAGTGGCATGCTCTGAGACATTAAGTTGTATGAATAAGGTTAGAACTGCCAGTAATGAGTATAGTCATGATTCAAAACCAAATAAGGGGTGGCAGGAGAAGTTTCGAGAGCAAAACACCGTTGAGCAACGAGACCGTGTTTTTATTCCACACTTTGAAAGCGGGAAACTTTGCATTATTTCAAAAGGCTTTAGTATTAAGTCTCTCAACATATCTTGAACACTCACTGTGCACTGACTACAATGGCGCACTTTTTACGGAATTTAGGTCACAAACATGACAGATACAGCTAAACCAGCTCTACCAGATCGCCTAGCAGGTAACCCACGTAGCCCATTCTTCATCAAAGAATGTTTCGATCACCAAATCGGTATCCGTTTTAACGGCAAAGAGCGCACAGACGTAGAAGAATACTGCGTGAGCGAAGGTTGGGTGAAAATTGCTTCTCCTAAAGCAAAAGACCGTTTTGGTAACCCAATGCTGATCAAACTTAAAGGCGAAGTTGAAGCGTACTACGTATAAGCTGACCAAGCTGAATTTCTTTGAAAGCTCGAGTTTGACTCGGGCTTTTTTAATGCCTGTTATATCCCTTTCTCGATTAATCTATTCCCTCCTCTATTCAGTACAAGTTATTAAGAAATCGATGTAAATCGCTGTTTTTATCTGATTGTTGGCTAAAGTTTCTATAGAACTTACTGTAATAACCATTGCCAAAAGAAACGACACCTTTTGATTGTAGGGAGAGGAAATGGAAAGCCCACTTGTCACACTCAAACACGCCAGCAAAAGCTTTGTTGATGGCAAAGAGACACATCGCGTGTTGGAAGGAGTCGATTTCACCCTGAATTCAGGAGCGAGTGTCGCACTGACGGGGGCGAGTGGCAGCGGCAAAAGTACCTTACTCAATATCATCGCTGGCTTTGAGCCGCTTTCCGAAGGTGAGTTGTGGTTAGATGGCGATAACACGGTGGCTTGGAAAGACCCACAATGGAGCCGCTTCCGCCATCAAAAACTCGGGGTTATTTTTCAGCAATTCAACCTCTTAACACCTCTTAACGTAAAGAAAAACATCGCCTTTCCTCTCAATTTGAATCAACAGAAATGGAATGACTGGTGCGATTATCTGGTCGAAACGTTAGGCATCAGCCAGCTTCTCGACAGGCATATTTCTGCTCTTTCAGGCGGTCAACAACAACGCGTCGCGATTGCACGAGCATTGGCACACAAACCCAAACTTCTGCTTGCCGATGAACCCACAGGAAACCTTGACCAAAAAGCGGGCTTAGAAGTGATGAAACTGTTGAATGAAATCACCACCCAAGGCAATACCGCTGTGCTCTTGGTGACCCACAGCCCTGAGTGTGCCGAGTTCATGCAAACCCAATTACGTTTAAAAGATGGGCGTTTGAAGGATGGTCGTTTGCAAAGCGGACTGACGCAAAATCAGAGCGATGTAAATGAGCAACATCATGAAGCAAGCTAAGCAACCAAACACCAGATTCACTCATATTCGACTCGCCCTGAATCTGTTTGCGGCGCACTATCGGCAGGCACCACTGCAAGCCGCCGCGATTCTGATCGGTATTGTGCTGGCTGTGACCTTGTTTGTTGCGGTGCAAGCCATCAACCTCAATGCCAAGCGCAGTTATGCTGAGTCTACCGAGCAGCTTAGCGCACAAGCTCAGAACTTAATTATTCCACCAGCAGGGCAAAACTATCTGCCCGAATCGCTCTACTTCACCCTTAGACAAAACGGACTCAGTGCAGCGCTACCTATAATCGAAGGGAGAGTGAGAGACGAACAAGGGCGTCGCTGGTCAGTACAAGGTAGCGAGTTGATTGCCGCCATCTCTTCACGTTCTCGCTATTCATCAGAAAACCAGCAGAACGTGTCTTTGTTCGACAGTGCTTTACCTTTACCAGAGCTTTTGGCTGGCAAGCCGATCGTGATGATGAGCCAATCTCAACATCAAAACTTAGGAGAGGTAGAAACCCTAACTTTAGACGACATTCCAACCCAAGTGGTGGTATTACCCGATGATTGGCAGTTAGGTAGCCGAATGTTGATGGACATAGGCTTCGCCCAGCAACTGCTCAATAAACAAGGACAGCTCAGTTACATTGCGGTTTTCCATTCCGGCGATAAAGGGAATAAAGACACGCAAGCAAATTGGCAAAGCATCATTGGTGAGCAAGGACAATGGATTTCCAATAATCAAAGTACAGACCTTGGCTCGCTGACCGATAGCTTTCACCTCAACCTCACGGCAATGAGCTTACTCGCGTTTTTAGTCGGGTTGTTCATCGCTTACAACGGCGTAAAGTACAGCTTGCTTAAACGCAATCGGCTGTTAGTGCAGATTCAACAGGCGGGTGTTGCGCCGAGCATTGTGTTCTCTGCGCTGTTAGTTGAACTCACTACTCTCGTTACCATCGGCGCTTCCCTCGGTTTTGTATTGGGCATGCAGCTTAGCCACTGGTTACATCCGACCGTGGCACTGACTTTAGAACAACTTTATGGCGCGACACTGCTGCCCGGCACTTGGCAGTGGCAATGGTGGGTGCAAGCGCTGCTGCTCACTTTAGCCGCAACCCTATTGGCATGTTGGCAACACTTTAAACAGCGAGTGCGCCAACTGCTCTCCTCTCATGGCGGATTTTATCAAGCACCTGAAGCTTCTAACGAAAACCAATTGTTCGTGATAGGTATTGCGTTGACGGCTTTCGCGCTTTCAGGTTTGTGGCTGAGTGAGCACCACCGCTTCACCATGGCGTGGCTCGGCGTGCTTGTGGTGTCGATTCCTTTGTATCTACCCAAAACACTCAGCGTCTTAGCAAATTGGTGTGAAAAGCGCACCAGTTCTGGTTTGATGCAGTATCTGTTTGCAGAGCTGCGTGAGCTGATTTCTCCGCTTTCTCTCGCCATGATGGCACTGCTACTCGCCGTTACTGCCAATATGGGGATGAATACCTTAGTGGGCAGCTTCGAATCCACCCTAAAACAGTGGCTAGAACAGAGGCTACATGCCGATATTTACGTCAGCCCTGCGCAAGGGGAAATCGCAGATGTGGAGCGCGCGTTAGGGCAGTTCGACAAGGTTGAGACAGTCTACAAGCAATACTACGTCGACGATAACCTGCAAGGTTTACCGATTTTGCTTGGCACCAAAGACAAAGATACCTTAGAACAAACCATGGTGTTCAAATCGCATTTGGAGAACTTCTGGCAGCGTTTTTACCAAGGTGAGTTAGTCGCCATCAGTGAACCAACCGCGATCAAACTGGGTTTATCACTGGGTAGCGAACTTAAGCTTGATGCCATTCCAAATAAGAACCTGCTTGTGGGTGCGATATTCCACGATTACGGCTCACCCAATGGTGAAGTGTTATTAGCACCAAAGTTATGGAAAGAGAGCGGATTTACCGACCTGCCGACAAGCCTTGGCATAAAAGTCTCGGGGGACCCACAAATCGTCTACGAGCAACTGCGCGATCAATTGAATCTGCATCCAAGCCAGCTCTACGATCAGGCGCAAATCAAATCCATCGCGTTGGATATTTTCTCGCAGACCTTCGCCATTACGCGCGCACTCAACGGCGTGACTTTGATGGTCGCCGTGATTGGTTTGTTCAGTGCTTGCTTCATGTTGCTTGACGCGCGCAAAGCCGCCATTGCAAGACTGTATGCACTTGGCGTCAGCCGTCGTAAATTAATGACCATGGTGGTCGGACAGATCGTCGCTTTGGTCAGTTTTACTCTGGTTATCGCCTTACCTCTAGGAGCTATGGTGGGTTATGTGCTGACAGATATCGTCACCTTGCGCGCTTTTGGTTGGAGCTTAAATTATCTGTGGAATTGGAGTGATGCCCTCAGCATTGCGGCAATCACCATCTTGGTGGCGGTGATTGCAACCTTGATTCCGCTGTGGCGATTGGTCAGTAAGCCTGTCGTGTCCAGTTTGCAAAGCGAGGTGTTGTGATGGTTCGTTTGGCAAGCAAACTTACTCTACTCATAAGCAGTCTGTTCCTATTTGGATGTGAAGATCCCCAACAAAAAAATATGGGCACGCAAAATATGGGCGCATTGCTGGGCAGTGGAGATATGCAAAGCGAGAGCAACCGATTCACACCCGTAGAAAAAGGTGTTGAACTCACCTTTCCTACCGATCATCAAGCGCACCCAAACTTTCGTCATGAATGGTGGTACTTAACCGCTAACTTAATTGATGAAGAAGGTAATCCTATCGGAATACAGTGGACTCAATTTCGCTTTGCTGCTGCGCCACCAATGGGCGAAGATGACGTGAAGAAAACCGAATGGCAAACTCAGCAAATCTACATGGCGCATAGCGCGGTTACAACGCAAGACAAACATTATGCTGATGAAAAATGGTCACGCGATCAAGCCTCTCTAGCTGGCGTCGACACCTCACCATTTCGGGTTTATCTCGATGATTGGCAGTGGACTTCTTCAACCACCGATCTCTTCCCTGCCACATTGAATGCAAACTCCGAACAATTTGGCTATTCGCTGACGCTTACCAGCAGCTCACCTTATCAAAAGCAAGGCGAACAAGGTTACAGCACCAAAAGTGCCGATGGCCGTGTGGCTTCCTATTACTACAGCCAACCGTTTATTGATGTCTCCGGTGAAGTCACGATCGATGGCAAAACCCATCAAGTATCCGGCAAAGGCTGGATAGATCGAGAGTGGAGCTCGCAATTCTTACTCGACTCACAACAAGGCTGGGACTGGTTTGCTCTAAGGTTGAGTGACGACACCAGTTTGGTGGTGTTCCAATTGCGGGATTCCAAAACCGGAGCAGCCAGTTACTCCAACGCAAGACTGATGCAGCAAGATGGTTCTGGCATCGCTATCCCACAAAAAGACATTCAGTTAAAGGCAACCAAGCAAACAGAAATCCAAGGGCGAAAGTATCCAACCCAGTGGCAAGTGTCGATTCCTAACCAGCAAATCGATCTTACGGTTTCGGCACTCAACCCGAACGCGAAAATGCCGCTTTCGGTGCCTTATTGGGAAGGCCCAGTGCGTATTGATGGCTCTCATTCAGGGACAGGTTATATGGAGCTGACGGGATATTAAGCGCTCTTAACGGATTTCAATTACCGTTGAGAAGCCATCTTAAGAACCATCTCCTACCCGCAACAGAATGCATCATAATCAGAAATAAATGACTACGACGCATTTATTCGATACTAGCCTTGAATCCTTGCTTCGTTGCGGTACGCTTTGAGCAAATCAAACAAGGGTGGCCCCTCTCATGCGTGTCGATTATCACCAACGACTCGTTCCTGTTATTCGCTATCTGGAACAGCACTTTAACGATCCTCTCAATTTGCTCGAAGTGGCAGCGCTAGCCAACCTCTCTCCCTATCATTTTCACCGTACCTTCAAGGCGGTACAAGGCGAAACATTAGCCGACTTCATTCGACGTTTACGGCTAGAGGCGGCAGCAGACGACCTTTTCAAATCAAAGCAACCAGTGCTGAACATCGCGTTAGAGTACGGTTTTTCTAGTTCGCAAAGCCTAGCTAAAGCGTTTAAGCAGCATTATGGCGTAACACCAACCGCCTTTCGCGACTGTAAAAACTACCAGCAATTTTCTGAACTCGCGCGAAACAGCAAGATTGGACACGCACTGCGCAAGAATGGAAACGAACGAACCCTAAGCGATTCATATACTGACTCTGAACTCACAACATGGAGCAACAATATGGAAACGCAAAACTTTGATAAAGCAAAATTGGCTTACATTCGCGTTAACGGCCCTTATGGCCAAGGTTATGAAGAACCATCAGGTCGCTTGTATCAATGGGCAGGAATGAAAGGTTTGGCGGGCAATACCTGTATCTTCATTTATCACGATAACCCAGAAATCACGCCAGACGAGAAGTGTCGTACTGACATCTGTCTAATGGTGCCAGAAGATACCGAAGTACCAAAAGGCATTGAGCTGCAAGACTTCCCCGGCGGTCAATATGCGGTGATGCGCCAGCAAATTACCGAATTCAGCCAATACCCTAAAGCATGGGATGATTTGATGAGCAAAGTGGTTGAATCTGGTATTGAGAACGACTGTCGACCTTGCTTCGAACTTTATCATAGCTACGATCCACAAACGCACCATGCAGACGTCAGCTTCTGCACTGCCATCAAATAATCGAAAAAAGCCTGCACGTTCGCAGGCTTTCCTTCTATTAGAAATAATGTCTAAATCGATTAGATCGCTTCGCCGTTTACTGTAACAGCAACATCAATATTGCCACGAACGGCGTTTGAGTATGGGCAAACTTGGTGTGCAATGCGCGTTAGCTCTAATGCTTGTTCTTGTGGTAGATCTAACTCTGCCGCGAGGCTAACGGTCAACGCAAAGCCACCGTTTTCATTCGGGCCAATGCCTACTTCAGCTGTCACAGGTGCACTTTTCAGGTTTACTTTACCTTCACGTGCTACGTGCAGAATCGCGTTAGAAAAACATGCTGAATAGCCCGCTGCGAAAAGCTGCTCAGGGTTAGTTGCTGCACCTGTGCCGCCCATTTCCTTCGGGTATGACAGCTCTAGATCGAGAAGACCGTCATCTGTTTTTACTTGACCATTACGACCAGCCAAAGCAGTAGCTTGAGTTTTGTATAGAGTAGTCATGCGATTGTCCTTCTTAATTTAAGTTGTGCGCAATTTAATTGCTTGCAATCTTATATCGAAGTAAAGATCGTTTGCAACTATATTGTGCACAATTTATTTTGTTACTCTCTTTCTCTGTGAGCAGGTAGGCAACGCCAATGAGCCAGTGTTACACCGACAACACCATGACCAACGACGATAAACTCTTACTCGAAAACCAAGTTTGCTTCCCGCTCTATAGTGCAGCAAATGCGGTGATCCGAGCTTACCGCCCTTTGCTGGACGAACTTGATCTGACTTATTCGCAATACTTAGTGATGATGGTGTTGTGGGAGAAAGACGGTGCCAGTGTTAAAGAACTGGGCTCGCAACTGCATTTGGATTCAGGCACGCTCACGCCGCTGCTTAAACGATTAGAAACAAAAGGCTATGTAGAACGTGGTCGCAGTGACACCGATGAGCGCGTACGCGTACTCAACCTTACAGAGCAAGGTCGTGATCTCAAAGAGCAAGCCAAGTCAGTGCCAAACGCCATGATGTGTAAAATCACGTTAGAGCTGGATGAAATGATCATGCTGAAGAAGTTGTGCGGCAAGGTGCTCGACAATCTGAACTAAAAAATAAAAGCATCAGCTTCTCCACTTCTTATTAGAAAGAGCCTGCCGAAATGCAGGTTCTTTCGATCTTAGCCAGACGATCTCTTAAAGGTCATCATCGGTATTCTCTATTACCACTCGGCCTTCATCTTCAATAAAGCCTATCAAAGCAAACTCACTTACATCGGTTTTCCCTATTAAGAAAGATAGGAAATGACTATCAATAGGATAGTTACAAGCGATTTTCCTTAAACACGTTCCAATGCGAATATACTTTCCGAAAGCAAGAACTGCTCACCCTAAAACATTCTGAGGAAAGTAAAAATGATTAATACAAAGATCAAACCATTTGCAGCTACAGCATACAAAAACGGCGAATTCGTTGAAGTAACAGAACAAGATGTTCTAGGCAAATGGGCTGTATTCTTCTTCTACCCAGCAGACTTCACATTCGTATGTCCGACAGAACTAGGTGACCTAGCAGACCACTACGAAGAGCTACAAAAACGCGGCGTTGAAGTGTACTCAGTATCAACAGACACACACTTCACTCACAAAGCTTGGCACGATAGCTCAGAAACAATCGGCAAGATCCAGTACTACATGCTTGGCGACCAAACAGGCAACATCACAAACAACTTCGGTGTGATGCGTGAAGGTCAAGGTCTTGCAGACCGTGCAACGTTCCTAATCGACCCAGAAGGTACTATCCAAGCAATGGAAATCACTGCTGAAGGTATCGGTCGTGACGCAGAAGACCTACTACGCAAAGTAAAAGCAGCTCAGTACGTAGCAGCACACCCAGGTGAAGTTTGCCCAGCGAAATGGAAAGAAGGCGAAGAGACGCTAGCTCCTTCTCTAGACCTAGTAGGCAAAATCTAAGCCACTGAATTTAAGCTCAATTTGACATGCTAATTGACGCTTAACTTAGAGAGCATTCCAGGTTAGATACCTTGACGACCTTCTGCCTGGTTTGCTCTCTCCCTACTGATTTTATCCAGAGTAACCACTCTTTTGTTTATTTAAGGTAACAACAACTATGTTAGACCAAGCGATCCAACAACAACTCAAACAATATCTGGCTAATGTAAAAGAAGACGTTCGTCTAGTGGTTAGTCTAGATGAAAGCAAAGCATCGAATGACATTCTGTCTCTGGCGAACCAAATCGCAGAGATGAGCGACTTTATCACCGTTGAACGTGACGACAACGCAAGCGCACGTAAACCAGTGATGACGGTGACCAACCCAGTAAAAGGCACAGCACTTCGCTTTGCTGGCCTACCAATGGGTCACGAATTTACCTCTCTGGTATTGGCATTGCTGCACTCTGGTGGTCACCCAATCAAACTAGAGCCGGAAGTGATTGAACAAATCGCAGCGCTAGATAAAGAGTTGGAAGTTGAAGTGTTCATTTCACTGTCGTGCCAAAACTGTCCAGACGTCGTTCAAGCGTTCAACATGATGGCGGCAATCAACCCGAAAGTGAAAGCAACCATGATCGACGGTGCACTCTTCCAAGATGAAGTGAAACAGCGCGACATCATGGCCGTACCAAGCGTATTCGTGAACGGAGAGCTATTCGGACAAGGCCGTATGTCTTTGACTGAAATCCTAAACAAAGTAGATGACGGCGCGAACGAGAAAGCCGCCAAAGCACTGAGCGAAAAAGACCCATACGACGTGCTAGTTGTCGGCGGTGGCCCTGGTGGTAGTGCAGCTGCACTATACGCAGCGCGTAAAGGCATTCGCACTGGCGTTGTCGCTAAACGCTTCGGTGGTCAGGTGATGGACACCATGGCAATCGAGAACTTTATCTCGGTAAAACGTACTGAAGGTCCAAAACTGGCGACTGACCTAGCCGAGCACCTAAAAGAATATGACGTAGACGTTGTGACTGAGCAACAAGCGCAAAAACTGATGGGCGCAGCGCACACAGATGATGGCTTGATTCATATCCAACTTGAAAGCGGTGCAACACTGAAAAGTAAGAGTGTCATCCTAAGCCCTGGTGCACGCTGGCGTGAAATGAACGTTCCGGGTGAGCAAGAGTACCGCAACAAAGGCGTCGCGTACTGCCCACACTGTGACGGCCCGTTGTTCAAAGGCAAGAAAACTGCGGTTATCGGTGGTGGTAACTCAGGCATCGAAGCGGCTATCGACCTAGCAGGTATTGTTGAGCACGTAACCGTTCTTGAATTTGCAGACGTACTTCGCGCAGACCAGGTACTTATCGACAAAGCGAACTCACTACCAAACATCGACATCATCACGATGGCGCAAACTACTGAAGTTGTGGGTGATGGTACTCGCGTAACAAGCTTGAAGTACAAAGACCGCAACACAGATGAAATCAAAGAGATTGAACTGTCAGGTATCTTTGTTCAAATCGGTCTAGTACCGAACACAGAATGGCTAAAAGATTCAGAAGTAGCCCTATCTGAGCGCGGCGAAATTGAAGTTGGTAGCCGTGGTGAAACCAGCCTAGAAGGTGTCTTCGCAGCGGGTGACGCAACGACGGTTCCTTACAAACAGATCATCATTGCGATGGGTGAAGGTGCAAAAGCAAGCTTAGGCGCATTTGACTACCTAATCCGTAAGCAAGGTTAATCTCCAATTTCTTGAGCACAAAGCGCACGGTGCGGTGTTTTCTTCCCCTGAAAACCAATCGGGGCACCGTGACAGCGATGAGTAACAAGAAATAAAAGCAAAAAACCTAGAAGCCCAAAGACTTTGCCAGCAGGTATTAACTGCTGGCTTTTTTGGTTTTTGGGGAGGGGTGTAAGTACATCCCCCAGCACTCCGTGCTTAAGGTGGCAAGTTCTACAGTCACGGATAATTCAGTTCACTCCACTAGCATCACAACGCGCTGCAAATAGATTCTGAATACTCGCTTAGGCTCCTTCAGAATGACGCTGTTCGTTAAGCGCTCTCTTCACGTCATTCCCGAGAACCTAGGTGAGACTGGGAATCTACCCACCGCAAGCTTGAACGAAAGAAATTCACACATATATACGTGAAGCATCAACGGTTAGAGGGTTCATGAGCATGATCCTTCTCTCAACCTCAAACCACCAATCCCACCTAACCTTCTCTTGTATCAAACTCTAAAGATCTCAGCACTCCGGACTAAAAGTGGGGCTGGTTCTGCAATCGCGGATAATTCAGTTCACTCCACTAGCATCACAACGCGCTGCGAATAGATTCTGAATACTCGCTTAGCCTCCTTCAGAATGACTCAGTTCGTTTAGCGCTCTCTTCACGTCATTCCCGCGAACCTAGGTGAGACTGGGAATCTACTCACCACAAACTCGATCGAAAATGATTAGCACGAACAAACAAAAGATGAAAGAGGGTTGTAAGCACCTAACCCAACTCGCAGATTCAAAGTACCACCCCACCGAATCTCTCCATGTATCAAGCTCCAAAGACACCAACCCTAAAAAATTTAAAAAAGCCCTTTACCTCAACGTAACTTGAGGTTTTAGCATGTTCATCGTTGGCTAGGAAATGACAAAAAGGAGCACATCATGATCCAACTAGAACATATTAATTTAGTCGTGAAAAACATCCCTGAAATGCTGAAGTTTTATCAAACTGCATTTCCACATTGGTACGTGCGTGATGAGGGGAAAGGCGAATGGAGTGGTAAGCCAAGAAACTGGCTACATTTTGGCGACGAGTATCAATACATTGCCATGAGTGACCACGGTGAAGGAGAGAACCGCGAGTTGGGCGGCCACCAAGTAGGGCTAGCGCATTTTGCTTATGTGACCAACAACGTCGATGCCATCATAAAAAGACTGACCGATGCAGGTTATCCGATTGCCCAACCTGGGGCTGATGAGCCATATCGCAAGAATGTGTATTTTGTTGACCCTGCAGGTTTTGAGATCGAATTCGTTGAATACCTGACGGATGATCCAAAACTTCGTAACCTGACAAGCTAAAAGAGACGTAAATAATAAAACGCCAGCAGATGGTTACTGCTGGCGTTTTAGTTTATCTATCTGGTTTCTTTATCGCATTAGCGCTGTTTGGCAAAAACCTGAGTCCAGTAATACCCGTAGCTTGCCGAGTGATTTTCGACAAGCGACGCGCCCATCTGATCAAAATCCGCACTCATGATATTGAGGCAGTGACCTTCGCTCGATAACCAAGCATTAACGACGGCGTTAATGGAACTTTGCCCTACGGCGACATTCTCACCAATAGCGCTCCAAGCATAGCCCGTTGCGTTGACTCGATCTGACATATTGCTGCCGTCAGAGCCTGTGTGACTCATGAAATCGCTGTTCGCCATGTCGCTTGAATGTCGATAAGCGGCGCTTTCCAAATCGTAGCTCCAAGTCAGTGCCCCAACAGGTGGCATGGTGGTTGCGCCACACTGTTGTGTAGTAGAGCGAGCGCTGTTGATCGCTGCAAGCATTTGCTCGGCAAATGTGCCTTGTGATGATGTGGAACCTGTGTTTTGTGAGCCGTTTTCTACAGGAGCTGACGACTCCCCATCGCCGTCACATGCGCTGAGAAGTAGGGCCAAAGCAGGCACTAAGATCTTAGTTGGCATTGTCTTTCCTTTATGAGTGACGAAGAGCAAACTGCGCTTGTCGATAATAACGCCCAATAACCTAACAAAAACCCATAAAAGCACCATATGGCTTGGAGTGTTTTAACCAAAGACTCACATGAAGTTTTCAATCTCCTTGGTTCGGTTGGTAAATCGGCAACGTTTCAGCCCACGTATGGAATTGCGTTTCATCCATATCCTGTATCGCTTGGGTGATAAAATCGATGAACACCCTTACTCGAGCAGGCACATATTCCCGGTTGGCATAGAGCAGATACACGCCATTTCCAGCTTGGCGCATACTCGGAAATATCGGCACTAAACGCCCCGCTTTGAGCCAATCTCTCGCGATAAAGTGAGGAATCTGAGTTAACCCTAAGCCTTCTGCGCAAAGCTCTGCCATGGATTCGCCGTCGTTTACAATAAAATTTCTCTCGGGGTTATACTCACTTGCACCGTCTGGTTCTGGCATCCGAATCGGCAACAGTTTCCCCGTTTGTTTAAAACGAAAACGAACCCAAGAATGGTCATTGAATGCGTCTGGGCCACTCGGAATACCATGCCGCGCTAAGTAATCCTGACTGCCACAGATAATAAAATCGATAGGACTCAGCTGGCGCACAATCAACTGACTGTCCTGAACAACACCAGAACGAATCGACACATCAATCCCTTGCTCAATAATATCAACGTAGGCGTCATCGTAATGAATATCGATGGTGATACTGGGGTAGCGGCGACAAAACTCTTTTAATAAAGGGCGAATGTAAAGGCGACCGTAGGAGACCGGCACATTAATCTTAAGCAGTCCTGAAAGCGCATCATTGTGGCTTTTTAATGAATCCTCACACGCCGTCAGTTCGTCCAGTACAAACCTAGCGGTATTTGCGTATCGACGACCGGCTTCTGTCAGACGGATCTGTCGCGTAGAACGTTGGAAAAGCTGTATTCCCAAGTCGCTTTCAAGACGATGGATGGCCTTACTCACCGTAGAAGGGTCTGTGCCATGCGCTTTGGCGGCCGCAGCAAAACTGCCACCTTCTAAAGTGGCAATAAAAAATCGTAGGGACCGTATCTTATCCATAAAACTCGTGCATTCCATTCGTGAACTTTATTCACTTTAGTAAAGACAAAGTGGCTCTTCAATCACCAATCAGCCCAAATATAATGAATCTCAATAACTTGACGCTCTGTTAGCGAGGAAAAAACAATGGGTAAAAATGGATTAAAGAATGCACTACAACTATTGATAGCGACCTTAGTCCTATTCTTTGGGATGCTTCAAACGGCACATGCGGCGGATAAACGCATTGGCATTCTGGTTTACGACGGCGTACTGACCTCTGATGTTACTGCGCCTTTAGAGGTCTTTGGCGTTGCAAGTCGTCTGACTTGGTTTAGCGATTATGAAGTAGTCACTATTTCCGTCTCTGAACAGAAAACCATCACCACTGAAGAGGGATTAAAAATTGGTGTGGATGCTTGGATTGGCGATCAGCCGGAACTCGACGTGCTGGTTTTAACATCCAGCTACGACATGGATGCGCTAATCGAAAACAAGGATCTCATTCACTTTATTCAAACCACATCAAAGGCGGCAGATTGGATGGCAAGTAATTGTTCTGGTGCGTATCTATTGGCCGAGGCTGGCCTGTTAAACGGTAAGAAAGCGACGACGTGGGCAGGAGGTGAAAACGGATTACAAAAAGACTATCCAGCAGTTGATGTACAGGTCGACCAGAATTTTGTTGTTGATGAGGGCGTCATCACCTCAAACGGCAGCCTAGTTAGCTATCAAGCCGCCCTTAAATTGCTGCATCTCATGACTTCGGAATCTAAAGCTCAAGAAGTCGCAGACGCCCTTCAATACTCACGTTTTTCTACCCAGCCATTTTAAGCGGGCAAGGACGAAACCGCAGGTAACCTTTGAAGCTTCAGAGGTTACCTTGCTGCTCAGCTCTACACTTCTGATCTTAATGCTATGGAAAAACACAAACGATACGAAGCACTGACGAAGGAGCAATACCAAGATATCTATCGTCTCGCATATTGGCTATGCAAAGATCATCACCTTGCTGAAGATTTGGCGCAAGACACCTTCCTGAAAGCGTGGCGATTCTTTGATAACTTAAATGATCCCAATGCCGCGAAGCCTTGGCTCATCACCATTTTGCGTCGTGAGAATGCTCGGCGCTTTGATAAAAAGCAGTACGATTTTGTCGATATTGATGAGTGTGTAATACAGGCAAAAACCTACCCTGGCAGTGACCACGACATGGCACAAGATTGGCTTCAAAAACAAATGATGATTCTCGAACCCAAATACCGAGAGCCATTGGTCTTAAAACTCGTAGTCGGGTTTAATCATAATGAAATTGCTCAAGTATTAGAGCTTAATCACAACACCGTGGCGACTCGATTATTCAGAGCACGCAATCAGAACATTGCGCAGAGGGAGCGCGATTAAGACACAAAAAAAGTAGTCAATCATGTCAACTAACTGGCTATGCTCCGGTCTATTTCATAAGTCGTTACACAACTCGGCGCTTTAACGCTTTACATCAAGCGCGACTAGATGAACACTTCTCGTCAAAGTACAATAACAGCCGACATAGAGTAGAGTCAGTAAAACATTATGAGTAACACAACGGCGAAAAAGCCGAATCCCCTATTCGAGATTCTTTTTAACGTATTCATCCCTTCCTTTATCTTGATGAAGTTTAGCGGCGATGAACACCTAGGAACAGCAATGGCGCTGGTTGTCGCTTTGCTATTTCCTATCATTTACGGCGGTATGGACCTTGTCCGGAACAAGAAATTTAACTTTATTTCTGCACTTGGCTTTATCAGTGTTTTATTAACTGGCGGCATTGGCTTGTTAGAGCTCGATACACGTTGGTTAGCCTTGAAAGAAGCCCTGATCCCTGGCCTGATCGGTTTAGCGGTTTTGGGCTCAACGTTTACCCGCTACCCACTGATGCAGAAGTTAGTATTGAATGACACGGTATTGAATTTATCGCTGATTAATGAACGCTTGAAAGAGAACGGTCAATCAGAGGCATTTGAACGTTGTCTAATGTCATCAAACTATCTGTTTGCGAGTACTTTTGCGTTCTCATCCGCGATGAACTACTTCCTTGCGACTTGGATCGTGACCAGTCCTTCGGGCACGGCTGCCTTTAATGAAGAGTTGGGTAAGATGACGCTTTACAGCTACCCGATGATTGCAATTCCAAGCATGTTAATGATGTTCGGTATTTTTTATTACATTTGGCGTCAAGTACGTACGATGACATCGCTCGAAACAGAACAAATTTTCCATCTAAAATAGTCCCATCATTACAAATAACCCATCAAAAAAGGGAGGATTTTATCCTCCCTTTTCTCAACAGACTCACTGTAATTCATAGCGTCAAAATGATTTTTCCTGACACCGCCGATGAGCGTTGCTCAACCATTTCAATCGCAGTTTGAAAATCCTCTAGCGGCAGTTCAGACGCTACACTTAACTTTATATCGTTGGCAATAAAGTGGTCTAACATTTCAGCGAATACCGCTTTTCTCCCGCCTTTACCTACCGACTCTTCCCAATACCGTAAAAAGAAGGTGCTAAAGTCGATGTTGTTGGT
Organism: Vibrio diabolicus; assembly: GCF_011801455.1. NCBI lineage: Bacteria > Pseudomonadati > Pseudomonadota > Gammaproteobacteria > Vibrionales > Vibrionaceae > Vibrio > Vibrio diabolicus. The sequence goes on from NZ_CP042452.1 coordinate 1,797,652, forward strand.
CTTCATCGATTCAAAAAACGCCGACGTATAAGGCGCCAACGACAACGTTCCGTAGTTGATGTATTGACCGTTTTCTTTCAAGGTACGAATGAGAACCGTGCCAGCCTCACCACCTATCGCATCCAAAGCGACCGTTGGTTGTGGCAGTTTGCGCGTTTGCAGTTGCGCGTGTAAGTCTTGCTTCGCGTCCAATACTGGAATCGTATCGTACGGATACTCGTCTGGCTTTGAAGTGACAGCAATCAGTGTAAAACCCAGGGAGTGGGCGAGCTGGGCAAATATCTTACCGATCGCCGAACCCGCCGCATTGATGATCACCACATCCTCTTTGTTCAACTTAGCCACTTTAGTGGTGATCACCCACGCGGTTAACGCGTTGATGTACAACTGGCAGGCATAGCCGTTATCCAAACTCTCAGGTAGCGGAAAAAGATTCTCAGGCGAAGCATCTATGTAGTATTGCCAAGTACCACTCATCGCCACCAACACTTTTTGCCCAACTTGAAGGTCAGTGTGACCGACTGCACTGACTTCCACCACACGCCCAACCGCTTCAAATCCCGGCACGCGAGGTGGTACGTGAACGCGACGGTATTGCCCAACACCATGAATGGAAAGCAAGTCACTTGGGTTAATATTGGTGGCTTCCAGTCGCACCCGAACCTTGCCCTGAGCAAGCGGTTTGAGGGGCTCTTTTTCCAACGACAGCGACGTTTTTGGCTGACCAAAGCAGAATTGGTTCACTCGAGTATTTATCGTTGGTGCCATTGTTATTCATACCATGTAATTGAAATTCAAAAAGGAAGTTTCGCGACTTCTTCTCAAACGCATTGAGTTAAGTCGAAACTCTGTATTTCTACCTGCGCGATGCGCCGTTCACTCTAAACTGTTGTGGCGTCATATCAAAATAGGCTTTAAATGCTTTGATGTAGGATGAGTCGTTTTGATAACCCACTAGGTCTGCAATGGCTTGGATTGGCAACGTTTCATCTAACAAAGAAAGCGAGTAAATCAGCCGAATTTGTTGCCGCCAAAGCAGAAATGAAGTGTTGAATTCCTTGGCAAACAACCGTGATAAAGTGCGCTCAGACGCCCCAATTTTCTCCCCCCACTCTTTTAGCGAACAGCTCAACGCGGGCTCGTCAGTCAGTTGCTCGAAAATCAGTTTTAGTCGTCTGTCTTGTGGCAGCAACAACTGAAATGTCTGCACGTTGCTTTTCAAAATTTGATCATGCAACACCGCCAGCAAATGCAGCACTTCTTCGTGGCTTGTCTCACCTTCACACTGTCTACGGATCTCTTGTAAAAGCTCATTTAAAAACGGCGTTAAAGCAATGGTTCTCACTTGTGGCTCGTACGTCGCACCAAACTCAGGGTTGAGGTAAATGCCAACAAATATCGTGTTGCTTAGAGCAATCGACTCGTGTTGAACACCCGCAGGAACAAATAACGCAGAAGTGTGCGGAACCAAATGCTGATAATGCTCCGTTTGCGTTTGCAATAACCCTTTGATAGGAAAGATGATTTGATGCCAAGTGTGTTGATGCAGCGCATCAATGTAACCTTTTGGCATGTCGATGGTTTTCACCAAAACAGGGGAATGGGGATTCGCAGCCATCATCTCATTGGAGGTGACGACGCCTGACTTCGAATCAATTTGGCGAGTTAGCATTGTTAGTTGTCTTTTCATCCCTATTCCGACACAAGTTCACTAGGCTATCATGCTCCGCATCGCGAATGAAGGTTAACACTTTATCTCTCATTCAAATAATAAGGAGGTTACATGAAGAAAATCGGCGTCGTAAAAGCTGTGCTAGCAGGGAAAACCGTCCCTTATGCTCATGGAGCGCAAAGCGCAATCAACAAACAAGTGTTGCCCGAGCGCCAGCACGCAACAGAGCTTGGTTTTACCAGCGATGAGCAAGGCGATCCACGCTTTCATGGTGGAATTCAAAAAGCGCTTCATATTTACCCAAGCGAGCACTACCCAATCTGGCAACAAGAATTAGGCGAAAGAACAATTTTCCAATCCACCGGAGGCTTTGGCGAAAACATCAGCTCCGAAGGCGTCACCGAATCCACGATTTGCTTGAAAGATAAAATTCACATTGGCTCAACACTACTGGAAGTGTCGCAAGGTCGCATGCCTTGTTGGAAACTTAACGTACGCTTTGACCAACACGACATGGCGAGAAGACTGCAAGATACGCTTCGAACAGGCTGGTATTTCCGAGTGTTGGAAGAAGGCGATATCGGTGCAGGTGACGAGATTATTCTGTGCGAAAGACCTTATCCAGAATGGCCACTGGCTCGCATCATGGGTGCGGTTTTCACTGGCTGTTTAGATAGAAAAGAACTCACTAAGCTGTCTGAACTGCCGTTAGTCGAGTCTTGGGGCAAGTTAGTCGAGCGCCGCCTAGAAACTGGCGAAGTCGAGGATTGGGAAATGCGCTTGGTTGGCCCAACAAGACAATAAAAAACGCAGAGTAAAACCTCTGCGCTCGCTATAAAAACGTGGGCTTTGTTATTGCTGTCCTGCTGCATACTGACCATCGGTAACTTGCTCTTTCCAGATAACGTTTTCACCGTCTTTTGACGCCGTAACCACTAGGTGAGTCATTGGCGCATTTGGTGTTGCACCGTGCCAATGGTCGATACCAGGAGGACACCAAACACTATCACCAGCAGCAAATCGAATTACATGCCCATCACGCGTTCCTGTAAGTGCGGTACCAGAAGTGACGATCATGTGTTGTCCTGCTGGGTGAGTATGCCAAGCGGTTCGAGCTCCTGCATCAAAAGTGACATAGGCGGCGCTGTAGTTTGCAACTTCGTTTTCAGGAAACAACATCTCGACGTTAACTTTCCCGGTAAATAGGTTTTCAGGTCCTTGAAACGATTTCTGATCAGCAGAGCGATAAACTTGCTGCGAAGATGAGTTACCATCGGCTGCTTGAGCGATTGGAAGCATAAATCCCGTCGACAACAGCACAGACCAAATAAACAATGATGATTTATTTTTCATAAACGAATTCCTTTCTAATTGATATGATTGGCCAAATAATATTTATTTTTCCAAAACTGTTTTTAGGACCGATTGAGCATTGTTAGACACACTTTCACCACAGCACTCACTTAATACAACAATAAATTCCTCTAACTCTTGAATAGAAACATTGTTATTCATACTGATATTATAGTGAGCTGCTAATTGGCTATTAACACCGTTCATATTTGCTAATGCTGCAATCGTAGCAATTTCACGCTCTTTCCAAGTGAGCACATCGCGTTCAAAAATATCACCAAACAAATGTGCTTTTAGGTATTCATCAATTTGCGGAGAAAAATCGAATAGCGCGCCTTTTACTTCTGCACCAACAAGTTGTGTTTGGTTTTCAGCGCCAAATTCTAAGCTGGTTTTATCGTTAGGTAACGCGCTTGATTCTCGCCCTAAGGTATCAGTAATACCTTGGCTTTTACGTTCCTCCAACACCGTCATAAATGTTGCTAGTCCATTCAAACTGCGCGGAAATCCAGCATACGCGTACAACTGAGCCAGCACTTCTTTTATCTCGTTGACCGTTAGGCCTGCGTCTAACCCATCATTAAGGCTTTGTGTTAGTTTTTCTATTTCACCACTCGCAGTAAAAGCAGAAATAGGAATAATAGCTCGCTCTTTATCACTGAATATTTCTGATGCTGAAGCGATATTCGTTGTGCATAGCGTTGTCATAGTGAGCACCAATATTAATATTGATTTAACAAATTTGTTTAATTCTTTCATATCAAGATTCCATTATGTAACGATGTTCTAATCCATAGAAGTTCTAGAAATATATTTATTAGCGTTCTGATTTCTACATTAATAATTCACATTGTTAACTGGGTTATTAATTTACTTTTTCGATCGTGACACGGTTTGTTTCTTTCGAAATAAAGCAATGAATCCCATCATCGACTTGACCTAATTTAATTAACCCAGACGCGTAACCAAAGTCTTTATAAAAGATAACTAAATTTCCCCAAGGGGCGTAATAAGAGATGTCACCCGCTTTTGATTGAGTTCCAGAAGGTGCGCCTTCGCGAGTTAACTTGTTCGGTAAGTAAGCAATTTTCTCTGTATTTGCGTAGTCTTGTAGATCTAATGTAAGAGGCAATTGACGAACAAAATCGTCTGTACTCGCACTGCTCTTCAATGTGCCTAAAACACTGCAATCATCGAAAATAAAACGAATTTTCACCATATTTTCCTCCAATCCAGCGCTATTAACTTCTGCGTTTACAATGCAGGGGAACATCCAGGCACTACTCACCAAAACGCATCTCACCCACTGATTGAAACGGTACGCTTGTCTCATCGAGATTCCCTTTTCTCACTGAAAACTTAGCTCGGGCTACTTTAGTTGCATGTACTCTTGATCAGAGACTGGTTCGCACCATTCATTACTTGCGCCTTCAGCCGGTATTTCTATTGCTACATGTGAGAACCAACTGTCTTTAGCTGCGCCATGCCAATGCTTAGTACCTGGCGCGATATGCACGACATCGCCAACATTCAACTCTTTTGCTGGTTGGCCAAATTCTTGATACCAACCTCGCCCTCCTGTCGCTAACAGAATCTGCCCACCTTCATGATGAATATGCCAAAAATTGCGACACCCTGGTTCAAACGTTACATTCGCCACGATAAGACCAGGCTGATTGAGCAACGCCAGATAACTCGTACCGGTAAAGTAATCCGCATACGCTTCATTCTTTTCACCAAACTCGAAAATGCCTCGACCTTGAAATACACCGGCTTGCAGTACGTCAGGGGTTTGAGTATTGCTTTTGTTATTCATCATGACTCCAAATAGTGTTCTTGAGTGCTTACAACTCACTAAACCATGGGTTCACTGTATTGCGCTTTGATAGATGACCGTTAGCCTATTCATTGCTAATACTTGCCCAATATTCCAAACCAATACAAAAGACAACCATACTTGAGACCGGTTAGAAAAAACGGAATAAAAACTCATCTATACATAAGTAGTTGACTATTAAATAATAAAATTCATGACAGACAATTAACCCACTCAAAAACCAACCAGAAAGATCACTCTCTGATCGCTTAACCTCGAAATAGACACTTGCCCAATATTCTTTACTTAAAGAAATGAACTGTTATAACTATGCTTAATGAAGTCGCTTAATTGACTCCAAAGAGGCGTTAACTACAAAGGCAGAAATCGCATGCCGTTAACACCGAACCTGAGGCCAACCAGAGGAGAGCACTGATTTATGCAAGAGGTACCGTCAAACACTTCGTCAACCCTGGCCAGTGCAATAGAAAAGCTTGCCAAGCACATTGAGAAATGGGCAAATGGCTCGAACCAATATGACACAGAAATTCCAGGATTAAGGTTCAGTCGTTGGGCAACCCCAACACCACCGACAAGCTACACCCACAACCCAAGTATTTGCTTAATTGCTCAAGGGAGAAAGCGCGTGTTGTTGGGTGAAGATAGCTTTGTTTACGATGCGAACCACTTTTTAATCTCCTCTGTCGACTTGCCGATTATCGCCAATATCATTGAAGCCAGTGAAGATAAACCTTATTTAGGGGTGATTATGGAGCTGGATCTGACTGAAATATCTCAACTTATTGTCGATAGTGAGCTGACGTTTAATCAAAGCAAAGAAGCACAAAAAGGCATAGCGGTTGGAGAGTTGTCGGAGCCATTACTTGACGCCTTTCTGCGTTTAATAGAGCTGCTGGATGAAGGACAAAGCATCAAAATTTTAGCGCCGATCATTAAACGAGAGATTTTTTATCGACTGTTAATTACCGAACAGGGCGCTCGTCTTAATCAAATCGTGACTGCAGGAAGTCACAGCCATCAAATCGCGAAGGCCATTGATTGGTTGAAGAATAATTTCGTAAAGCCGTTAAGTGTCAGTGAGTTAGCCGCCTACAGTGGCATGAGTAAATCGGCGTTTTATACCCACTTTCGTTCTATGACATCTATGACGCCACTGCAATTTCAAAAGAAATTAAGACTCAGCGAAGCTCGGCGTTTAATGCTGACAGAAAACCTCGATGCCATGGCGACTACGTTTAAAGTGGGTTACGAAAGCCCTTCTCAATTTAGCCGTGAATACAGCCGTTTATTTGGTGCGCCACCATCCAAAGACATCAAGTCTTTGCGCGAGAGTATGGGTTAAGCTCGGAATATCCTAGGAAGAAGCTAGAAAGTGAAACCGTCAGCCTCGTACTGCCTCGAGGCTAACGGTTTTATTATTTGGGAGAGAATGAACGTCACCTGCATTTGCAAGCAAAACTGCGCAATATTGTTTATAACACCGCTTGTCGACTAGGCAAAAATACCTCACCCAACATACAGCGAACCGAGCCACCACCAATAGATTCTATGGTAGAAACATCGAATGGCAGCAATTTACCGTGCGTCGCAAGTTGATTTCTTTGTGCAGGAGAGAAAGCATCGTATGCCGATTGCGACATCGCAATGACTTTGTCTCCATTGATGGTTTCCAACTGAAGAATGTTGCCGCAGAAGTGGTTCATTTGCTCAATCGAAATAGAGATCACTTGCTTATCTTTGGCGAGTGATTTCATCACAAAACGACGCTCAAATTCTGGGATCACTTCGTCACAAATCACGCAGAACTGCTCACCCACAGCCATCATCACGTTGGTATGGTAAATAGGCGCACCAGACGGCAAACGGGTTTGGAAAGAGATCACTCGTTCATAGCCAATACGATCGGCGTAATCTTCTAAAACCAGACGATCACAACGTTGTGAAAGTGCGGCATAGACCGTTTTATTTAAGTGGTCAAAGACCATCACACCCGTGCTTTCTAAATACGCTTGCTCATCAAGATATTCAGTTAGGCTGCTACGTCGATGAACTTCTCGCCCAGCTTGCGCTAGTGCCGCCACAAGCGCATCGGGACGCACTTCTTTTTGACGGTTTTCACAGGCCATTGGAAAGGTGTACAACGTGCCATCTGGCGTAGTGCTAAACCAGTTGTTTGGAAATACCGCATCTGGCGTCGCAACATCAGAAGCTGGATAATCAAACTCAACAACTTGAACGCCCTCTTGACGCAGCGTAGCTACCATACTCGCGAACTCGGCCATCACTCTACGCGAGACTTCTTCTTGGCTGAGTGACACTTTATGTTGGAACTCATTATCTTGTGCGGTTTCTTCATTAAAACGAAACTCTTTCGGTGGCACCATCACTACGCAGTTTGCGGTTTGGCGCTGAGCACTTTGCGTGCTTTCTTCTTTCCCATTAGCAAATTGGGTCACTGATTCGTGTAATAGCATCCAATACATTCCTTATCACTAGAATGAGGAGATTGTAAATTTATTGTTAACTTCAGTTTTGCTGTTTTCACAATTAATTTAATTATCTAGAAGTAATTTTCACTGCACTTAGCTTATTCCTCCCGAATTTTTATTGTCACTATGCAGGTTTAAGGTTTTATGGCATCGCGATAAACATGCGAAGAATTCATCATAAGAATCAGAACCATAGACAACCACACCCATAACCAACTAGTTACATTTAAAACACAATCGGTTAGACTATTTTTTCGCCCCTCTCGTCAATCCGTCTGCTTTCTCGAGAGCAGCCAAAAACTCTTATACACGCGGCTTCGTCCAAAGCAACGTGAATCGATGGATTTAGCCACCCCAAATGGCACTGTTTTAACTTTAGGATGAGTTATGTTTAAACGATTTGAAGGCTTTACAGAGCCGTTCCCCAAATCCACACCAGATCAGCCTCCTTCAGGGATGCTCGCTTTTTTACGTTATTACACCCGCGGCTACGAAAAGCCTTTGATCATCATGTCTTTGATGGCCACGATTGTTGCTGTCGTTGAAGTTATGTTGTTTGGCGCGATGGGACAATTGGTTGATTGGTTGTCCACCAGCAATCCAGAAACGTTCTTGCAAGACAATAAAGCAGATTTAATTTTCTACGGAACCTTATTGTTGGTTGTCATGCCCATTTTGGTGATCGTGTATTCGTTGCTCGTTCACCAAACATTATTGGGCAACTATCCAATGTCTATCCGCTGGCTTGCACACCGGTATTTGCTCAATCAAAGCTTAAACTTCTATCAAGATGATTTTGCAGGCCGAGTTGCAACTAAAGTCATGCAAACCTCATTAGCTGTGCGCGAAACCGTCATGAAAGCTATGGATGTATTTGTTTATGTTACGGTTTACTTCACCAGTATGATCATTATGTTAGCGACGGCAGACTGGCGTTTGATGATCCCAATGATCGTCTGGCTGCTCGCTTACATCGCTATTCAAATCTATTTCGTTCCTAAGCTCAAAGACGTCGCTTCAGCGCAGGCCGATGCTCGTTCGACAATGACAGGACGCATCGTCGACAGCTATACCAATATTCAGACGGTCAAACTGTTTTCTCATAGCCAGCGCGAAACCCAATATGCTGAGCAAGGGATGAAGGGATTTTTGAATACGGTCTATCGTCAAATGCGCCTAGTGACCGGCTTTGACGTTGCTGTAGAGATCTCAAACTATATTTTGGTGTTTTCCGTTGCTGCTTTATCGATTTACCTGTGGTTGGATAGTGCCATCAGCGTTGGCGCGATTGCGATTGCTGTTAGCCTTGCATTACGCGTAAATGGTATGTCGATGTGGATCATGTGGGAAGTTGGCGCCCTCTTTGAAAATATGGGAACCGTAGTCGATGGAATGAAAACGCTCTCTAAGCCAATTGATATTAAAGATAAACCAGACGCAAAAGACTTAGTTGTCACTGAAGGTGGCATTCACTTTGATAACGTCAGCTTCCATTACGGTGAGAACAAAGGCGTGATTAGCCACCTCGATCTCAACATCAAACCAGGAGAGAAAGTCGGCTTGGTTGGGCGCTCCGGCGCCGGAAAATCGACTTTGGTGAACTTGTTACTTCGTTTCCACGATGTCGAAGACGGCAGCATTAAGATCGATGGACAGAACATCTCTGAAGTCACACAAGACTCTTTGCGTTCAAAGATCGGTATGGTGACCCAAGATACTTCTCTGCTACACCGCTCGATTCGCGACAATATTTTGTATGGCAACCCAGATGCGACAGAAGAAGATTTGCTGAAAGCCACTAAGCAAGCGCATGCCCATGAGTTTATTGAAACTCTGACCGACCCATTTGGTAATGTCGGATACGATGCGCAAGTTGGTGAACGTGGTGTGAAACTGTCTGGCGGCCAACGTCAGCGTATCGCAATATCTCGTGTGCTACTCAAAGATGCACCATTGCTGGTACTGGATGAAGCTACATCGGCTCTGGATTCAGAAGTCGAAGCAGCGATTCAGGAAAGCTTGAATGAATTAATGCAAGGAAAAACCGTTATTGCGATTGCGCACCGATTGTCGACCATCGCACAAATGGATCGCCTCATCGTGCTAGATAAAGGCAGTATTGTTGAACAAGGTTCTCACCAAGAGCTCATCGCGAACAACGGTATTTATGCCCAGCTTTGGGCCCATCAAACTGGCGGATTTATCGCTGAAGAGTTAGAAAATCAACACGTTTCTTAATTAGCGAGAAACCCAATAAAAACGGCGCATGAAGCGCCGTTTTTCATTTTTATTGATAACCCTATACTCATATAGCCATTATAGTTTCTCATATATGAAACATCCTCCATGATAAAGCTCACATTTTTTCTGCTAATATACCGCCTCGTTGCGTATCCATTGCAATGAACACAATACAGAGTTTTGAGCCGTCTTCATTTGTCATTTCACTTTTTGAGAAACAGCTATACTCAATAGATGGCTTAGTTATTAGATTAACAATAAGGTAATTAGCTTATGTGTAAATGTGGTTCAATGCAGATCGTACAACTCAAACCAAGTTGGGCTGACAAGCTATTCGGCTACTCAGAAAGATGGAAATGCCAACTTTGTTGTAAGATCTACCGCATCTAAAATTAAAAATAGAATCTTAGTTTTTCTAAGAAAAAGCAGTGGCCCGACAGTAATTGTCGGGTTTTGTTTTTCTGTACATCCATTTTTATCCCTTCGCAACACGGTCACTCATCACGGCAAAACCTAGCATCTCAATGTGACTTAGGTATAGAATCAGGCCCACTTATTTATTCCGATATTCACATATAACTGGTCACTATGAACAAAAGTTTGCTAACGAATGTCCTCGCTATCGCTTTGATGGCTGGAGGTCATCAATTACAAAACGACTACCTTTGGTATGCGGGGCTGTTTGCGTTCTCAGGCGCCATCACTAACTGGCTTGCCATCCACATGCTGTTTGAAAAAGTGCCTGGATTATACGGTTCTGGCGTGATCCCCGCGCGATTTGAAGAGTTTAAACTGGCTATCAAAAACTTGATGATGGAGCAGTTCTTTACCGAAGCGAACATCGATCGATTCTTGAACAAAGAAATGGCGGGCGGTGTAAACATCGATCTTCAACCTGTGATTGAGAAAGTGGATTTAAACCCAGCGTTTGACTCTTTGGTAGAAGTGATCGAAGGCTCTCAATTTGGCGGCATGCTAGCGATGTTTGGCGGCGCGGAGGCATTACAACCTATGCGGCAGCCTTTCGTCGAAAAGATGCAAGAATCCATTATTGAGTTGAGCAAGAGCGATAACATCAAAGAAGCACTGAAAGAGCAGTTCGAGTCTCCTGCTATGATGGATGAGATAAAGCAGAACATTGAAGGCATCATTGATCAGCGCTTGAGCGAATTAACACCCGCACTGGTCAAAGAAATGGTGCAAAAAATGATTAAAGAACACCTTGGCTGGCTAGTCGTTTGGGGCGGTGTTTTTGGCGGTTTAATTGGTGTTATCAGCACCTTCATCGGCGCATAGTCGCTCACCGATTTATCAAAAAGGAGCTTCGGCTCCTTTTTTGATCTTGAAAAAGTAATACGCCAAGTCACGCTAAATAATATGCTCAACGCATAAGCGCTGCAGTCATAGACATCAGCCTCGCCTAACCAAGGAGCTCCGGGTTCACGCCAAATCCTGTTTTATGTTCTTCAATTACCACTTCACTACGAGTCTGGATTACGCCCGGAAGCGTGCCTAACTTACTCGACATAAACTCCTGATACGCTTTCATACTCTTAACACGAACCTTTATCATGGTATCGAAGTCCCCAGAGAGCGAATAACACTCTTCAATTTCCGGCATCAATTCGACGGCTTTCGCAAACTTTTCAAAAATGGAAAAACTGGTTTGGTCTAAGCGAATATGGATGAATACTTGCACATCCAACCCTAATTTTTCCGCATTCAGCTCCGCATGGTAGCCATTGATATACCCCTCTTTTTCTAGCCGCTTCACGCGGTCAGAACACGGCGAGGTCGTTAAGTTGATCTGCTTTGCGAGTTCAACAACTGGAATTCTGCCTCTTGAATGAAGCACTCTCAAAATGTGTAAATCAATCCGGTCCAATTGGTAACTCATTAACCACATCCTTGTAACCACTCAGGAAGCATCACATTAATCGTTGCTTAAACAATTGCAAACCATCAAATGCACAGCATGTGAAATTCAGCAGAGAATAATTAGAAATAACTAAGGAAGGAAAGGGCTGCGATTACTGCCGCTCTCTCCATAACCGAGTATGAAGAACAAAAGTAATCTAGCGGCTCCCGTAGAGTCGCAAATTTGAAAGCGTGTGATACGCCTTTATAGATCTGGCGTGCGGGACAAGCCGCCCTGTTTAGCTATTAATCATAGCTATCGCTCTGAATTAGAGAGCTGCCGACGTATGCCTGGTAGGATGAGGAATCACTTCTCCAATTGCACGATGATTACAGCATCGGCAGTAGTATTGTGGTTCCATCTCGTAGTAGTGTTCACCTGATACAAATTTCGCCATCAGCTGTGTAAAACTCACCACTTTACCTGTCAACGAATCAACGGGCTGTGGCTCGCAACGCTTCATGATCACTTTATGTTGCGTTGATTTTCTACAAGCTGCGCAATATATATCCGGCATTTCTCTTCTCCCTGTTTTTCAGTACTACTGACAATTGACATATTTTGTTCAAAATAATTCCACAATAAAAAAGCCCCTTTAATTTTTTGTGTCCTATCTTCAAAAAATTGGACGAAAGTATCAAAAAATTGAGACATTGGTCAGACCTCAACTTTTGTACCATTATTATGAACAAACGCGCTTATGTGTGTAATAATACGACACATCACACATAAGCAATTGTTGCTACTCGCTATTTCAATCTGCAATGAACAGTTCTATGGCGTTTTAAATATGGCTTTCACTCACATTTTCTATTCAGGCATTACTTGGTTGTTTAAACACGCCTGATTTACAGTGTGAATCTGCAATTTCCACAATACTGACTCATCTCAAGGACGCACGATGACGCTTCAACCAACGCTCACTACAGAAAGGCTTATTCTTCGCCCATTTCATCCGACAGACAGCGCAACAGTCGCACGACTCGCAGGAGACAAGAGCATTGCTGATATGACCGCAAACATTCCTCATCCCTATGAAGAGCCGATGGCACAAGTTTGGATTAAGAGCCATGTTGGCGTATATCACCAACGTAGTGGGGTCATATATGCTATTACTCTACGTCAAAACGATGCGTTAATTGGTGCTGTTAGTTTGCTAAACATTTCTAAGGGAGTCGGCACATTAGGGTATTGGCTTGGCGTCGATTACTGGGGTAATGGGTTTGCTAAAGAAGCGTCAATGGCTTTAATTCAATTTGCCAGACCACATTTTGAGTTATCGGGCCTAAAAGCGATGCACTTGGTCGAAAACAGACAATCCCAATCAGTCATTCAAAAGTTGGGCATGACGTATATCGACAATCACATCATCAAAATGCAGGGAAAAGAACGAGAAGTCTGCGTATACCAGCAAATATTTTCGCCTCAAGTAACCGTAGCAACCTCTCAAAATTAAGGCACTAAAAAACCAGCCTCTCAGCTGGTTTTATCTTTCACCTTGAAAGGCAAAAATACTAGTCTTGTGCGACTTTCACACGAATCTTGCTCTTGTGTACTGAAGACAGGTTTAGTGCCTCCAACGCCGCAACGGCTTCGGCTTCATCCGGCATGATCACAAAACCAAACCCTTTTGATAAACCCGTTTCTTGATCAAGCACGACGGTGCAAAGCTCAACTTTGCCGTAGTTTGAGAACAGAGTACGGATGTCTTGCTCTGTCGTCTCACGAGCTAAGTTTCTTACTAGAAGTTTCATATTAAACCATTTTATGTTTATAACGCCTCAATTCTCTCAGCTTCTCCCTTACAAACCAAGTGAATAATGTTCTTGCGAAGGCTAGATGTCTCTAAGTGTTTCTGTTTAAATGATTTTTAGTGATAACGCTCTGAATCCTGCATTACGAGACGATTGGAGTATAAAAGCCTAGGAGATTCGACATGGAAACCAAACGTTTAAAGCTCATCCCAGCTTGCTTGGAACGTGCAGAAGAAGCACATCAGGCCGTTGTTCGTAGCCAAAAAACGCTTGAAGTTTACCTGCCATGGGTACCTCACGTGCTCACTTTAGAAGCGATGATTGCAGGGACAGAGAAAGCCATCGCAAACTTTGAAAACTTCGAAGAAGAGTTGCGCTACTACCTAATCGACAAGAAAAGCGATCGTTTACTCGGCGCCATTGGGTTAATGATCCATGATCAAGAGATACCGGCATTTGAGATTGGCTATTGGCTTGATGATCGCGCGGTAGGCTACGGTTATATCTCTGAGGCGGTAGCGGCGATTGAAAACTATGCATTCGAAGCGTTGGACGCGAAAAGAATCGCGATTTTAGCCGATGCGAATAACCGCAAAAGTCGTGCGGTTGCTGAGCGCTGTGGGTATGAGTTTGAAGGTGAGCTACGCAATGCTCGGCGTGCGTCTTCTGGCGAGCTGAGTAACACCGTCATTTACGCCAAAGTTCGTCGTGACTAACACACTCACAAAGAATAAAGCGACGTGAAAATCTGGCCTCAAGCAATCACCATTAACGTTTATTAAGTTCAGATAAAACAAAGCCCGCTGTATAAGCGGGCTTTGTGTTCGTAAAAGGAAGTAATTAGTCTAGTTCAACTAGTTTCTTCTCGTACGATTGATGTTGGTCTAATACGTCTTGCGCTGCACCACCTGTCGCTTTGCTGATAACAACGATAGCAAGCGTAGAGAAGATGATGCCCGGTACGATTTCGTACACATCAAACCAACCGCCAGTTAGCTGCTTCCAAACTACGATAGTGATACCACCAACAAGGATACCTGCTAGTGCGCCGTTACGGTTCATACCGCTCCAGTAAAGGCTAAGTACAACCGCAGGACCAAATGCAGCACCGAAGCCAGCCCAAGCGTAAGAAACAAGACCAAGTACTGAACTATCTGGTGTCATTGCTAGGAATAGCGCAACAAGCGAAATCACGATAACGCCGATACGGCCAATCATTACGATTTCTTCAGAAGAGGCTTCTGGCTTGAATACTTGCTTGTAGAAATCTTCTGCAAGCGCTGAAGATGAAACAAGAAGCTGTGAGTCTGCTGTACTCATTACCGCCGCTAGGATTGCTGCTAACAACATACCCGCAACGACAGGGTGGAATACTGCGTTAACCAATAACATGAAGATCTTCTCGCCATCTTCTAGTTGAGTGCCCGGATGACCCGTAACCCAAACCAGACCAACAAGACCAACAAGCATTGCACCAACCATAGATAGTGCAGTCCAAATCACAGCGATACGACGTGCAGTCGTTAGATCTTTGTTTGAACGAGACGCTTTAAAACGCGCTAGGATGTGTGGCTGACCAAAGTAACCAAGACCCCATGCCGCTAAAGAGATGATAGCAATCGCAGACAGTGGTTCGCCTTTGGCGTCATTCCATAGCGTTGCAAGTTCTGGGTTGATGTCATGCAGATCAGAAGTTAGCTGACCTAGACCACCGTCCATTACTGCAACAGGAACAATCATTAGCGCAGCGGCCATTAGCAGACCTTGCACTAAGTCAGTCCAAGATACCGCAAGGAAACCACCGAATAGTGTGTAAGAAACGACACACACCGTACCGATAATAACAGCGTAGGTGTAATCTAGACCGAATACCGTCTCAAACAGTTTGCCCCCTGCGACCAAACCTGAGCTGGTGTAGAAAAGGAAAAATAGAAGAATGAAAAACGCAGAGATTGTCTGGATCAGTTTCGACTTATCGTTGAAGCGACGTGACAGGAACTCTGGCAACGTTAACGCGTCAGTTTGGATACTGTAGGTACGTAGGCGTTTTGCACTGATGAGCCAGTTTGCCCATGTACCAAGAAGTAGACCGCCGGCTAACCAGAAGGCCTCGATACCCGCAGCGTACGCATAGCCAGGCAAGCCTAGCAGCAACCAACCACTCATGTCTGAAGCACCTGCAGATAATGCAGCAGGCCACGGACCTAGGCTACGGCCACCTAGGAAGTAATCAGATGAATTGGAAGTCCTCTTATACGCGTAAACGCCAATAGCAACCATAATCAGTAAATACGCCACAAAAGTGGACGTGATAGCAAAGCTATTTTCTATCATTAGATAGTCCTCGTTATAATTATTTCCTTCCTTGCCTGCCCTGATATTTTACCGTCTCAGCAATACATCAGAGTATAAGAAACCAATCTGGACCGGCTCTCAGTCCAGTTACTCCAGATTGGTATCACAAGTCAGGTTAGTGAGTTTCGTTCCCCAACTCGAGTAGAGTCGCGTTACCACCCACCGCGGTAATATTTATCGTTCGAGTGCGCTCGGTAATGAAGCGCAACGAGAGATGAGGATCATGAGCCAATTTCGGTGACTCTAAATCCGTTTCAGAAACTAAGCCGACGATTGCACCGTCACGCTTAGCTAGTTGAAGATTGAGCGCATGCTCAACCTGTGAACGCCCAACATAACCCACACTACGTACATCGCTCTCAAGCAACGGGGCAGACGCATCGTACGCAACAACCTGGACTAAGTTAGATGGGAAGTTTGCCAACGCTACAGCTTGCTTAACCAGTTGGTTTAGCTCTGCATTGTCACTGCAAACGACCACGCTGTTGCCTGCAATTAAGGCACAGGTGATCATTGCAAAAGCACTGTATAACGCATTATCAGCAGGCTCGATGTTGTTTTCACAAATCACCAAAGCCACACCGCGTCCTGCGGCATACAGTTCGTTAGTTTCCCCTGTAGGGCCAACTAACTGGTGAGTTTCTGCAAGAAGAGTTGATGCTTGTTGCAAGTGGTACGAAACCACTTTGGCAACAGTAGACTGCTGCCCTTCTAATGCAGATTTAAATGCCAGAACATGCTCGCATTTGTAATCAAAATCAGTCAGATTCCACTGCTCCCACGCAGAGAATGCATCTTTAAAATAGGTGATCTGATGAACCATAATGCGACTCCTTATGCGTTTTCTGCTTGAGCAAGAAGATGTTGAGTAAAGCGGAATAGGTAGTGTGGACCACCAGCTTTCGGGCCAGTACCCGACAAGCCTTGACCACCAAACGGCTGTACACCAACCACAGCACCAACTTGGTCTCGGTTGATGTAGCAGTTACCTACTCGAGCATGTTTCTCAATCCAACGGTACGTGGTTTCGTTACGGCTATGGATACCCATCGTCAAGCCAAAACCCGTCTTGTTGATCTGCGCAACCACGTTCGGTAATTCAGACGCTTTAAAGCGAACAATGTGCAAGATTGGACCAAATTGTTCTTCTTTCAGCACATCGATGCCCGAGATTTCAAACGCACTTGGTGAGACAAAGTCACCATGCTGGCACGATTCATCCAGCTGTAGCTGAGCGACTTTAGTCTGTGTTTTGCTCATTTGCTCAAGGTGAGCAAGGAGTTTTTGTTTTGCATTGCTGTCGATAACCGGACCAACATCCGTTTTGTGTAGGTAAGGTAAACCAACATGCAGTTCATTCATCGCACCTTGAATCAGGTTGATCATACGGTCTGCTACATCTTCTTGTACAAATAGAACACGAAGGGCAGAACAACGCTGACCGGCAGATGCAAACGCCGAACGAATCACATCACGCACCACCTGCTCTGGCAATGCCGTACTGTCCACGATCATTGCGTTTTGACCACCTGTTTCCGCAATAAACGGAACCGGTTTCGCCCTGCGCTCCGCAAGCGTGACGTTAATGCGTTGCGCAGTTGCCGTTGAACCAGTGAATGCCACACCAGCAATGGCATCATGAGAAGTCAGTGCATGGCCGATCTCAGCGCCGCGACCAGTAAGTAACTGAATCACACCAGCAGGGAAACCCGCATCAAGCATTAATTCAATAGCGCGAGCGGCAATTAAGCTTGTTTGCTCAGCAGGTTTGGCAACCACTGTGTTACCCGCAATCAGTGCTGCCGTTACCTGACCAAGGAAGATAGCCAGCGGGAAGTTCCAAGGGCTAATACATACAAACACACCAAGACCTTCACGGCTAGAAATGCGTTTCACACCGTCAAAACCTTCTAGCTCAAATGGCTGTAGGTTTTGCGCTTGTTTCGCGTAATAACGACAGAAATCTACTGCTTCACGAACTTCATCAATACTATCGTGAATCGTCTTGCCCGCTTCTTTGTGACAAATCGCCACCAGCTCAGCCAGATTTTCTTCCATTAAGTCAGCAAGCTTTTCTAAACAAGCCGCTTTTTGCTCAACAGGAACGCCTTTCCAATCAGAGAAAGCGGTTTGCGCCGCATCAATTGCAGCGGAAACATGATCAAGAGTTGCAAATGCCACCTTGCCAACTTCAATTCGGCGATCGTACGGTGCGGTGATGATCTCAGCCGCATTTTCCTTGATCATGCTTTCGGCAAAACGCTCACCATTGATCATCGGGCCTGCAACCCACTGATTGTCCATGAAGCTTTCTACCTGCGCTTCAAATGGCTTCGCCTCACTGTCGATATCAATGTTGACGCCGTATGAGTTCTTACGCTCAGGGAAGATGTCGGCAGGTAATGGGATCTTGTCGTTGTGTAGCGTGTCAAAACCCGTCAACACATCAACAGGGTGATGAGTCAACTCGTAAATCGGACAACGCGCATCAACCAATCGATGTACAAAAGAGCTGTTCGCGCCATTTTCAAGCAGACGACGAACCAAGTACGGAAGAAGATCAGCATGGCTACCGACAGGAGCGTAAATACGTACTGGCTGACCATACATTTCCATAACATGGTTATACAGTGAGTCACCCATACCATGTAGACGCTGGAACTCGTACTCTTTGTGCTCAGCCATAACAGCGATTGCCGTCACCGTGTGGGCATTGTGGCTTGCAAATTGCGGGTAGATATTACCGCGAACACCTTCGCTAAGTAGGAAACGAGCACAAGCTAGGTACGCAACGTCCGTCGCTTCTTTGCGAGTGTATACCGGGTAATTAGCGTAACCCGCTTGTTGAGACCACTTGATTTCGCTGTCCCAGTACGCGCCTTTAACCAAACGCAGCGGAATAAGGTCACCCTGCTCTTTTGCGAGTGCGTTTAGCCACACCAAGACTGGTAGAGCACGTTTTGAGTAGGCTTGAATAACCAAACCAAACTTGCCCCAACCTTTCACAAGATCGCTACGGTACACTTTCTCAAATAGCTTCAGAGAAAGCTCAAGGCGATCCGCTTCTTCTGCATCGATTGTGATTGCAACGTCGACTTCAATTGCACGTTTCAATAGCTGCATTAGTGAGTCATACAACTCTGTCATTACACGTTCTTCATTTGCGACTTCGTAGCGCGGGTGTAATGCAGAAAGCTTGATGGAAATCGAAGGCGCAGGACTGGTGTCATTGCCGTAAGTCTCTCGACCTACCGCTTCGATCGCCATTAGGTAATCTTTGAAGTACTTGTTCGCGTCCGCTGTAGTTAACGCCGCCTCACCTAACATATCAAATGAGTAGGTGAAACCTTTGTCGCGCATTGGGCGACCATTCTTTTGCGCTTCTTCGATCGTACGACCACGAACAAACTGGTGACCCATGATCTTCATTGCCTGATACATGGCTTTACGAATCACAGGCTCAGAGAATTTATTTACCAGACGGTTTACAGCCTGACCAGGGCTCTGGGTGCCTTGCTCACCAAGGCCAACCACTTTACCTGTTAGCATAAGTCCCCATGTTGATGCGTTAACAAACACAGAGTCAGAGTTTTTCAGGTGAGATTTCCAGTCTGCGACGCTCAACTTATCTTTAATCAAAGAATCTGCTGTCGCGGCATCTGGGATGCGCATTAATGCTTCTGCAAGACACATCAGCAAGATACCTTCTTGAGTATCTAAGCTGTATTCCAACAATAAAGCATCAATCATCTGGATTGACTTCTTATCGGCACGAATGGCTTCGATAAGTTGGGTCGTTTGGGTAGTGATCGCCGATTTTTCATCCTCTGTCGGCGTCGCTAGTGGCAATAGTTGCTCTAGCCATTGAGACTCGTCCACCATATACAATGGCGAGATCAGTGACCACAACTTATCAAGCGGCTGCCCGATAAATTCCGGTGTCAACACGTTCGTAGCTGTAAACATGTGTGTTCCTCAATCTCACTCCTCGAAAACCGCTTCGAGGATTATCAATGGCTGGCAGTGTATTTTGAGGCCGATAAGAATACTTGTCAAAAACTACGACATTTTTGCCAAAAACTCGCTTTTATAACAAAACATCCACATAGTCACATTCAAATAGGTAATATTTTGTGTTGTAAATTTTAATTTTTTCATTGCAATCACAACAAAATGTCAAGAATATCAATAAGATTTTTGTGAAGCGTTCGTTCTAAGAGAAAATGTAGGATCAAGTGGCATATCAGTCACACCAAAGGACAGAGAATTTAACAAAACGAGAGATAGGTCACGTGAATAAAACACAAAAAACCATACATATTGCATGGTTTTATTCTGATTGCTGCTAATTTGACCTAAAAATACGCGTTGTTATCCAACTTGTTTTTTATAACGGGATGGCGAGATTCCCTGTAAGCGAGTAAAAGTATGAGTAAACGTACTCTGGCTTGAGAAACCAGTAAATTCGGCAATTTGCCCTAAAGAAAGGTGGCCTTGCTCGATTAATTCACGAGCCATATCGATACGCTTTCCGAGAACATATTGATGAGGTGTAATCCCCATCTGCTCCTTAAACAAGCAATGGAACTGACTTTCCCCAAGAAACACTCGTCCCGCTAACTGAGCCACACTGATCTTATGGCTAAGGTGCTGCTCGATGTAGCGATCAATCGCCTCCAAATCAAAGCGTGACTCTTTTCGGCTAGTCTCAAATGCCGAGATATGGCGCTGCATTAATGCAATCACGGTATCGTTGCACGCGCGACTTAACAGCAGGTCGTCCGGATGGTTTCGCATTTCCTGAACCAACATCTGTATCAGCTTCTGAATTTGACCGTCTAACTGAAAGTAGACATGGTCTCTCTCCAGATTATTGATTTTCTGCAGCATTTCAGGATCATCATTTGTCGGTTTTGGCATATTCAACACCAAAATATCCGATTGATTAATAACGCCACCGAAAGCATGATCAGAGCATGCGGTTACCACACAACCTTGGCCAGGACCGACAAAATTACCTCGTCCACGCACTTCAAATTCGGCTTGTCCTTTTAAACCAATCACGATCTGTGTGTAAGAATGATCATGGCAATCCATATAAGACGGAAGTGTGATCAGTTCTGCTGGCTTAGGCAGCATAATCTCTTGATATGGCAGGGCTTTGGGGTTATCTGAATCACTCATTTTAAACAGTCGTCTTTACACGGTCAGCTTACGTCTTGGCATCATATACCTTCCTTGTTGGGTTGCAACTTTTCCCCAACTCAATCGCACAAGATCAAAACAGCATGATCAAGTTCGTTTACATGATCATAGTTCCGGAACGATGATCATGCGAGGTTAACTTACGGTCAATGAGCAACCAATTTTATTAACAAAAACGGATAGATAGAAGCACCTTACGTATACATAACCAATAGATATAAAGATCCTTGTTACCGAACAATCCGTTATTTGGTAGAACACTGCGGTTCAAAATAGATAAATCGCCTCATAAACAGATCAAAGCCACCTCTTGAAATCAACATAGAGGGATTTCCCCCCTTACTAATATGCTTCTGATTCAATACATTAGTCCTCGAGCTTTAAGATGCATACGATCTAAAGCTCTCGGTATCTCATTGATACCTCTAACTTACTTAGCAGACCCTCGCTAGGTAATTTAGAACCTCTTCTACACGTCGACAAGATTATATCTTGTGTTGCCAGCCCGTCTTCAGGCTGGCTTTTTTTTCGCTTCTCAACAATGAAAACAATGGCATAAGCTGATATTATAGCTTTCGTCTCACTGTCCCTCTCATATGACTTAGGCGTCGTTCTCCCTCTCGATGAGTGATATGAACGCCAACTAAATTACAACTGAGTTGTAGGAAGCATGATCAAGGACGATACGAGTTGTAAGCCGAACATCAGGCGGACATCCGTGAGCGCACATATCTGTAATGAAACAGACCATTTTCCCAATTAAATTCTTCGTTCAATTTCGTTGTTGTTTATCACTGTGTGACGAAAATATCGAACACCATGAACTTAATTGGATTGAGCGCCAATCAACGAACGTGTTCTAGCAACGTGACTGCCTACTTGGCAATGTCAATATTAACAACGCAACACGGACGTCTCTGTATTGGTAAAAGCAGTATGTAGTGAGTCCTTTTGTGAATATTTCAGTCGATACCATAGAACAATCCCTCCTTAAACAGCTTCCAGGTTGTTGGGGATGCAAAGATAAAGATTCGGTATTCCGCTACGTAAATCAGGAATACGCAGAACTGTTGGGACACACGTCGCCCGAGGAGTGCGTCGGTAAAACTGATTTTGAGATGGCAAGCCCAACCACTGAATGTGCACAAGAATTTCAACGCCAAGATAAACACGTCATCGAAACTGGTGAGTCACTCAAAATTCTTGATATCCATCCTTATCCAGATGGCCGCTGGCGAGCGCATATCTTTACTAAAACACCGTGGCGAGATGACAATGGTAACATCGTAGGGACCATTTTCTACGGAAGAGAACTCACCGACACCGCCGTGATTGAAGTGGGGTATTGGGTTTGTCGTGCAATCAGCACCAACCCTAATCAGCAATCCATCTTTCGTTTCTCTGATTTACAACCAAAACCAGAGAAGCTCACATGTCGCGAGCAAGAAACGCTTTTCCTCCTGCTCTATGGCAAGAAGCCACAATTCATCTCTCAGGTCATGGGCATATCAACAAAAACCGTTGAAGGTCACGTCGCACGCTTACGTAATAAGTTTGCAGCGAACAGCAAGAACGAACTAATAGATAAAGCAATGGAAGCTGGCTACGGCTCTGTTGTACCCAAAACGCTGCTTAAGCATCAATTATCGGTAGTGTTGAATGGAGAGCGATAATTCGCGCCACTTTCTACCTACAAAAACACCGCCCAAGTGGGCGGTGTTTGTTTATTCATGAGGCAAGAGAGTTTATGGCGCTAGACGGTCAATGTCCCAACTTCCATCATGTTGGGAGAAAAGAAAGCGATCATGAAGACGGTGTTCACCACCCTGCCAAAACTCAATACTCTGTGGTTTTACGCGAAAGCCACCCCAGAAGGTTGGAACCGGTATTTCACCCTTCGCAAATTTCTGTTTTAGCTCTAAAAACTTACCCTCTAATACGCCTCGAGCAGAAATACGGCTACTTTGCTTGCTCGCGATTGCGGCTAATTGGCTCTCTTTTGGACGAGAAGTAAAGTATTTCATATTTTCTACGGCGGTGAGCTTTTCTGCCACACCAGTAATATGAACCTGGCGCTCTAACGGATGCCAAGGGAAGTGCAAACTAATATTGCTGTTATGCTCAAGCTGCTGGGCCTTGCGACTGCCTAGATTGGTGTAAAATACAAAGCCATTTTTGTCGACGTTTTTTAATAGAACAATGCGTTGAAACGGCATGCCATTTTCATCAACCGTTGCAACTGTCATCGCAGTCGGATCCGTTAAACCCGCTTCAACTGCTTGCTCTAGCCACAGATTAAATTGATCAATAGGATCAGCTTTCAAATCTTTACGACGTAGCCCACCTTTGGTGTACTCACGACGAATATCAGCAAGTTCCATCTTTACTCCTTCACTCGTTTTTGTCGATTGTGCTCCCGATACTGAGGAAATACAAGGACATCATTGTGCTTGTTATCGTTGCCGCTCACAGCATCACAGTGTGTCATTTGATACCATGACACAAAAAACCAGTGAGCTGATCGTGAACTTACTCAACCCTAAAGCCCTACGCCATTTTCTACTGCTGCTGTGTGCCGTTGGCATTTCAGGGCTTGCGCTTACTCATCATTACGCAACTCAATACCAACATGATCAGTGGCAACAAAAGCTAGAGAGACAAGCGGCGCAAGTGTCGCAAGAAGTCGACTACGAGCTGGCAAAGTTTGAACAGATACCAAACCTATTAAGTCACGATCCGAGATTACTCAAAGCAGTAGAACGCGGAGCGTCCTCTCACGAGCTCAACCTATTGTTAGCAGATTGGTTGAAACAAAGTTTGGCCGATACGATTTACGTTCATGACCGCACAGGTTTAGTCATTGCCTCAAGTAACTTTCAGCAAGAAGATACGTTTGTTGGTTCCAGCTTTAGCTATCGGCCCTATTTTAAAAATGCGCGACGCGGTGAACCTGCTCAATATGTCGGGTTAGGCGTTCGTTCAAATAAACGTGGGTACTTCTTCTCATCTCCGCTTTGGGTAAATGATGAGGTCGTTGGGGTGATCACGGTAAAAGTGAATTTGGAGCAGTTAGAACAGCGTCTTTCGCAAACCACGACGGACGTACTCATCACGGATAAAAACAATGTCGTGTTTATGAGCAATTTGCCTAACTGGCGCTATCGTGCACTTTTCCCGCTGTCACCGAGTGCGATAAACGAGCTTACCGAAACGCGTCAGTATGGCGATACCTTACCAGAGTATTTTGGTGAGCTTACCGCGCAAAGTGGCGTCACCGAGTTTGCTGATAATCAATTGCTCCTCTCACCCAATTACCTCGCATACGCGACACATGTATTGGATAAAGGATTTCGCGTCGTTGCCTTGATAAACCACAACACCGTCCTTGCCGCCGTTTTACAGGCTGATATCGTCTTCCTGATTCTATATGCGCTCATTGCGCTGATTGCGTTGGCGTGGTTCCAAACACTCGTGAACAAGGCACGCCTAGCCGACCTTAATGTGAGCCTAGAAGAAAAAGTGGTGCAACGGACACTAGTGCTGAGTGAAGCCAACCAAAAGCTACAACAGACTATCCGCCAATATGAGCAAAGCCAGCAAGAACTCAAACAAACTCAACAAGAGTTGACCCAAGCCGCGAAATTGGCACTGTTGGGCGAGCTGTCTGCCAGTATTAATCATGAGATAAATCAGCCACTTTCCGCACTAAGAACCTATACCGAAAACTCGCAGCGTTTGTTGGCAATGGAAAAATACCCAATGGTCGCCGACAACTT
Source organism: Vibrio diabolicus (assembly GCF_011801455.1). Lineage (NCBI taxonomy): Bacteria > Pseudomonadati > Pseudomonadota > Gammaproteobacteria > Vibrionales > Vibrionaceae > Vibrio > Vibrio diabolicus. Next base: position 1,822,252 of record NZ_CP042452.1, read on the forward strand.
GGGCAAAATGCTGACACTCAATGAAACCATTTCGGAAGTGATCGCACGCTTAAAAGTCTTCACTCGGAAAGCCACGCACGATTCACACAATGAAATCGCGGTACTGCACGACGCAGTACATACTGCCACCAGCATTTTGAGCAACAAACTCATTAAACAAGGGGTGACATTAAAAGTCCCAGCCATCGATTATAATGTGAAGCTAGCAATTCACAGCGTTGAGTTAGAGCAAGTTCTGATCAATCTCTTCCATAATGCTGCACAAGCGATGGAAAACTACTGCATTGATCCGCAAATATCTATTGCCGTTCAGTGTCATGATGACAGCTGTGACATTCTTGTTTCCGACAACGGGCCCGGCATGTCGGACGAAGCCTTAGCAAAAGTCTTTGACCCATTTTTTACGACTAAGCCAGAGGGCTTAGGATTAGGTTTGACCATCTCCAAACGCATTTTAGAAAGCTATCACGGTTCACTCAGTGCTTATAAACATCAGAACACGGAACAACAAGCAGGAGGCATGACCTTTATCGTAACGCTGCCAATCGCTATCCAAAACCAACGCAACCTAGAAGTGGAAAACAACCATGAATAATCCCGTTTTCTTTGTTGATGATGAACCACATATTCGTGATGCCGTCGCTCAAGCACTGCTTATTGAAGGGATAGACGTCACCTGCTTACCAAACGCCGTGGAAGCCTTGCGCGTTATCGACCCAAATACGCCAGCGATCATCATCACCGATATCCATATGCCTGTGATGGATGGATTGGAGTTCATGCGAACGTTGCGAAGCAAAAACGATCACTTTCAATTTATCGTACTTACCGGACATGGAGATGTGAAAACCGCGGTAGATGCGATGAAAAGCGGCGCGTACGACTTTCTCGAAAAGCCTTTTTCAACGGAACAACTTATGAAGTCGCTCAATAACGCTGGTGATAAGTTGAATCTATTGCAGGAAAACATCTGGCTTAAAAAAGAGCTCGACATGCAAACTCATGTTGGTCCGAAAATGATTGGTCACAGTAAAGCCATGGTGAGCATTCGTCGCGCTTTGATCAGCGCACCAACGAACCAGCCGATCATTTTTGTTGGTCAAGATGGCACAGGTCGCCGGCTCGCCGCACAATTTGCCCACGACATACATGCAACGCCAGACAGCGAGTTAATCGCCGCTTCTGGTGAGGATCTCTATGAGCTTTCATTAGAAGCCCTCGATAAAGCCATACATCGCTTGATTGAAGGAAAAAGCCATTGCAGCTTGTACTTACATAGTGCTGAGCATGTCTTATATGAACAATGGCAATGCTTGTTTAACCACCCGAAACTTGAGCGTGTTTTTGGTGCGACAACCCAAGTTGATCCGTCTATAAGAGCCCTAGCTACTCTAATTCACTTGCCGACACTCGATGAAAGAAAAGAAGACATTGGACCTTTATATAAGCACTTTGTACGCCACGCAGCGAGCCGTTATCAGCTTCAACCGCCACACATTAGCTTAGAAGAAGTCAAACATCTGACCGATTTAGAATGGCCAGAGAATATTAAGCAGCTGCGCCAATTTGCAGAACTTCGCGCACTCAAGCCAGATACCTTCCGAATGGAAGATTGGAACAGTGAAAAAAGTATCGAAATTCAGAGTATGACTCAGCGCACAGAATACTTTGAATATTGCTTATTATTCGATGCACTACAAAGACACCGAGGCAGACTCAAAGAGGTTCAACTAGAATTACAGGTATCACGCAAAACCTTGTACGACAAACTAAAAAAACATCAGTTGGATAAAACCAAGTTCAAGGCGCAATAGCCATACTCTGACGATATCTTCACTTTTCTTTTGCTAGAGAAGCATTGAAAACGCTCATTCGGAGAGAGAATGGTCTTCGTCTCATATTTTTATTCGCCGAGCATACTGACATGATCGGTTAATAATAATAAGATCAAAAAGATAATCAGCATTTATATAAGCAGGGACTGTGATGAGCCGAGATAACTACAACAAACTCAACAATGAAGAGTTGGATTTTGTTGACGACAAAACTGCAGCATTGCTCCTCAACACCCCCAACAGCGCACGTTTGATGCTCTGGGTGATGGTGTTGTTTTTTATTGCTGCAATAGGCTGGGCATCTTGGGCTGAAATCGACCAGGTCACTGTTGGTCAGGGAAAAGTCATTCCCTCTTCACAGATTCAAGTTGTCCAAAACTTAGAAGGTGGCTTAGTCAAAGAAATTTTAGTCAAAGAAGGTCAGTTGGTTGAAAAAGGTCAGCAGTTACTTCTTATCGATGACACTCGCTTTCGCTCTGATTTTCGTGAGCGTGAACAACAAGTTGCCAACCTAACTGCGTCTGTGCTGCAACTCTCAGCTTCGATCAACAGTGTTGCCGTGAATCGTGATTTTGAAACGGAAAACTGGCGCCAAAGCGTTGTACTCGATTATGGCAAACTGACCTTTCCACCAACTTTAGAAGAAACTCAGCCGAAACTCACTCAGCGCCAGAAAGCAGAATACCGCGAAGATTTAGACAATTTACGCAATCAACTTTCGGTGATTGACCAACAAGTTCAGCAAAAGCAGCAGGACTTAGTAGAGATTGAAGCGCGAGTAAGGAACTTACGTCAAAGCTATCAATATGCGAAGAAAGAATTAGACATCACCAAACCGTTGGCTGATGAAGGTGTTGTGCCTCGTATTGAATTACTCAAGTTACAACGCCAAGTCAACGACACCCGCCGCGAAATGACGTCCAGTGAGCTCAAAATCCCGGTATTAAAATCAGCGATTCGAGAGTCCATGCTCAACCGTATTGATGTTGCGCTCAAATTCCGTTCAGAACAGCAAGAAAAGCTCAACAGCGCCCAAGACCAGTTATCTGCCTTGGTTGAATCAGCAGTGGGTTTAGAAGATAGAGTTAATCGAACCGTTGTGAACTCGCCAGTAACAGGCAAAATCAAAACGCTGAACATCAACACCGTTGGGGGGGTTATCCAGCCAGGCATGGATATCGTCGAAATTGTACCAACTGAAGATACGTTATTAGTTGAAGCGAAAATTGCACCCAAAGACATTGCATTTTTGCGCCCAGACCTACACGCCATCGTGAAGTTTACGGCTTACGACTTCACTAAGTACGGCGGCTTAGAGGGTGAATTGGAGCACATCAGCGCAGATACAACCCAAGATGAAGAAGGAAATAGCTTTTACATCGTTCGTGTCCGCACCGATAAAACGAATTTTGGTCAAGATGCAGATTTACCAATCATTCCAGGAATGACGGCATCGGTCGATATCATCACAGGGAAGCGAACCGTTTTGGAATATCTACTTAAACCGATTTTAAGTGCCAAAACGAACGCCTTGAAGGAGTAAATCACACCAAGGTACTCACAACGGCGAGTATTGAGCGATAAGTGATTAAATAAAAAGCACTTGTTTCTCACTGACGAACCCTTTAGAAGAGTATACTTGTGATATGAGTCGAATATGCGATCCAATTTGAAGCGTAAAGTTACATTATTAATCAGTTTAAGTTGTTTTTCGTTCCAAATTGGTGCGTTAAGCAGTAAAGAACAACAATGGGTCAATACGGTCACAGCGGTGTACGGCGAACGTGCGGGATTGCGCGTAAATACATGGCGAAAAAACCTCGACTTATTTAAACAATTAGAGACACATGAACAGCTCGCTGGCGTCAACGACTTTTTTAACCAGCTGTATTTTGTTGACGACATAAAACTGTGGGGAAAGACAGATTATTGGGCTACGCCACTCGAATTTTTAGGGAGTAATGCAGGGGATTGTGAGGATTTCACCATCGCCAAGTACTTCTCGTTACTCGAGCTAGGAATACCAGATTCTAAGATGCGTTTGATCTACGTAAAAGCCATCGAACTGAATCAGTTTCACATGGTATTAGCTTACTACCCAACCCCAAGCTCTGAGCCGCTCATTCTCGACAATATCAACCCTGATATTGTCCGAGCCTCTAAACGTAGCGACTTGCTACCGATATACAGTTTTAATGGTACAAACCTGTGGTTGATGAAGTCTTCTGCTAGCACTGGAGAGCTGGCAGGGAAAGCATCACGGTTGAGCCTTTGGAATGACTTACGCTCGCGCGAACGTAAGTTGCAGTTAAATAAACCTAAAATTAACTATGACGAGTGAGAAACATGACCCTATATAAGAAGCTTGTAGTGGGAATGGTTACGGTCTTTATACTCTTGTTGGCATCAGTATTCGTAATCCAATTCAACACGACTCGAGACAGCTTGGAACAACAGCAACGTTCAGAGGTCAACAACACCATTAACACCGTAGGTTTGGCATTGGCTCCTTACCTTAAAGACAAAGATAAAGTCGCGGTAGAATCCGTGATTAATGCTCTGTTTGACGGCAGCACCTACTCGGTTGTTCGCCTGACCGCTTTAGATTCTGACTACCAAATCGTGCGCACTTACCCGGTTAAACCAAGTACGGTGCCACAATGGTTTATCGACATGAATCTATTCAAAGCCATTCACGATAAGCGCGTAGTAACCAGTGGTTGGATGCAACTTGCTGAAGTGGAAATCATTAGCCACCCAGGAGCAGCTTACGAGCAGCTCTGGCAAGGCTTTATTGGTTTGTTATCTGCATTCAGTGTCATTTTCCTGGCTGGTTTAATTGCGATTTCGTACATCCTCCGTCGCTCACTAAAACCATTAGCGGCCATCGTGAAAAAAATGCATGAAATCGCTAATAACCAATTTGGTGAACCACTTGCTCGTCCAAGAACTAAAGATCTGATCGCGGTGGTAGATGGCATTAACATGATGTCTGCTCAAATTGAGCTGTCATTCAAAGAGCAAGCGAAAGAGGCACAACGACTGCGTGCTCAAGCTTACCTCGACCCTATCTCCAAACTGGGTAATCGCTCGTTCTACATCAACCAAATAGACCAATGGCTTGCAGAGCAAACGCAAGGGGGTATCGCGCTACTCCATGCAGAATACATTGGTGACATTTACGAGACAAAAGACTACCAACGCGCCGATGCCCACGTAAAAGAGCTGTCTCAACGTCTGAAAAACACCATTGATGTTCCGGGAGCTACCATTGCACGCCTGTCTAGTGATGAGTTTGGCCTGCTTTTCCCACACATGGATGAAAGCGAACTACGCATTTTGGCGGACAGCATCGTGAACTGCGTTAACGGGTTGAACACTGATCCAACCGGCCTAGCCAAACCAAAAGCAGCCTTAGGTGTTGCGCATAGTAAAGACCAAAAAACGCGCTCTGAAATCTTATCTATGGTGGATAATGCGCTCTCGAAAGCAAAAGCTCAACCAGACAAAGCTTACGGCTTTATCGGCAGTGACACACCTTCTAACTTAATGGGTAAACAGCAGTGGAAAGCGCTGGTTGAAGAAGCGATTCATAGCGATTGGGTTAAATTCCGCTTCCAAGCAGCGAAGAACACTTGGGGTAAAGTGTTCCATAACGAAGTGTTCTCAAGCATCGAAAAAGAGGGCGAAACGTTCCGTGCCAACCAATATTTATTCGCACTAGAGCAGTTAGACGCCACCAATATTTTCGACCAATACGTTATTGAGTCGATGATTAAGATGCTAGAAAGTGGCGAGCTAACCGATCCTGTCGCGATCAATATTGCGCAAAGCAGCTTGTCTCAGCCATCGTTCATTCGCTGGACCACCAGCATGTTGGAAAAACACGCAAAAGTGGCCTCTAAGCTACACTTTGAAATTCCAGAGGAGTGTTTTATTGATCAGCCTCACCACACGGCGCTGTTATGTAATGCCATTCGCCAATCCGGGGCTGAGTTTGGCGTAGATAACTATGGACGTAACTTCCAATCATTGGAGTACATCCAAGAGTTCCGCCCTAACTATGTGAAGCTCGATTACCTATTCACACACAACTTACACGACGAAAAACAGAAATTCACGCTAACGTCGATTTCTCGTACTGCCCATAACCTAGGCATTACGACTATCGCGTCGCGTATTGAAACTCAAATCCAGTTGGACTTCCTCACCGAGCATTTTGTTGAGGTATTCCAAGGATTCATCGTCGACAAGGAATAAAAAGGTTTACCACAGATGAAAGACCCTTTACTGAATTCGCTCATCTACGTTAGCCGTTACTATGGGTTAGCTAACTCGCCAGAAGCGCTGGTCAATGGCCTTCCGCTTTCAGACGGCAAGCTAACTCCATTTTTGCTACCAAGAGCAGCGGAAAGGGCCGGATTGGTTGCCAAGGAAAACCGTGCAGAGCTGGAGAACATCTCCAGCCTGATTCTGCCGGCAATCTTAGTTCTTAAAGGCGGTGACTCATGCGTTCTCAACAGCATTAACGCGGAGACACGCGAAGCCGAAGTCACCACCTTAGAAAGTGGAATGGTGCCAATCTCCATTCCATTAGAAGACCTACTTGAGCAGTACACTGGTCGCTACTTTTTAGTTAAAAAACAATTCCGTTTCGATGAGCGCTCTCCCGAGGTGCTCAAAACCAACGAAGGTCACTGGTTTTGGTCAACCTTGTGGCAGTCAAAACGTATCTACCGCGATGTTTTAATCGCCTCACTTCTCATCAACCTCTTTGCCGTTGCCGCCCCGCTGTTCACTCGTTTGGTGTACGACAAAGTGGTACCAAATCTCGCGTTTGAAACCTTATGGGTATTGGCAAGCGGCATCTTTGTTGTCTTTCTATTCGATTTCATACTCAAATCGTTGAGAAACTACTTTATTGATGTCGCAGGAAAGAAGTCTGACATTCTGATTTCCTCCAAGCTGTTCAGCAAAGTGATGGGCATCCGAATGGAGTCCAAGCCGCCTTCGGTCGGCGCATTCGCTCGCCATCTTCAAGAGTTTGAATCTATTCGAGAATTCTTCACGTCTGCAACCGTCAGTGCCCTAATTGACCTGCCTTTTGCCATTCTGTTCTTGGTGATTATATGGCTAATGGCTGGTGATCTTGTGTATGTTCCAATGGTCGGCGTGGTCATTTTGATTGTCCATTCGCTACTGATACAAGGACCGCTGCGTCGCTCTATAGAGGAAGGGTCACGCTTAGCATCGCAAAAATACGCCAACTTAATTGAGAGTCTAGCGGGGCTAGAAACCGTAAAAATGCTCAGCGCGCAAAGCCAATTCCAATACCGTTGGGAAGAAGCGGTGGCGCACATGGCGAACTGGAACATCAAAAGCCGCCGCATTACCGACAGCATCCAGAATGCGGCAGGCTTCGTGCAGCAAAGTAGTAACGTTGGGATGATCATTCTCGGTGTTTATCTGATTGCAGAGGGCGAGCTCACTATGGGTGGCTTAATCGCCGCAACCATGTTGAGCGGTCGCGCCATAGGGCCTTTGGTTCAGTTGTCTTTGCTCTCAACGCGCTACAACCAGGCGAAGTCTTCTATGACGATTATCAATCAAGTCATGGAAATGCCGGACGAGCAAGAAGAAGGGAAACGCTATATCCATCGCCCAATCATCCAAGGTAAGATTGAAATTGATCGCGTAACGTTTCATTACCCAGACTCTCCTGTCGCGTCTATACGTAACATTTCTCTCACGATAAATCCTGGAGAAAAAGTCGCTATCATCGGTCGGATTGGTTCGGGTAAGACAACGTTGGAGCGCTTGATTATGGGCTTGTATAAGCCAACAGAGGGGCACGTACGTATCGATGACACTGATATTGCACAGCTTCACCACGTTGATGTTCGACGTAACATCGGCTGTGTGCCTCAAGATTCGAATCTATTCTTCGGTTCGATTCGCGACAATATTACCTTGGGTCGTCCACTAACAGATGACCGAGACGTGCTTGATGCAGCAAACCGTGCAGGCGTGACCGCATTTACACAATCGGATCCAGCTGGTTTAGAACGTCAAGTAGGTGAAGGTGGTGCGATGCTTTCTGGTGGTCAACGTCAAGCAGTCACGATCGCTCGTGCATTTTTGGGCCGTCCTCCCGTCCTACTCATGGATGAACCGACCAGCGCGATGGATAACCGCTCTGAAATGCATATTAAGCACCAGCTATCTCAGCTCAAACCGAGCGAAACATTGATACTGATTACGCATAAAACGTCGATGCTCGACATCGTTGATCGAGTAATTGTGATGGAGAAAGGCAGCATCATTGCTGACGGTCCTAAAGCGCAAGTGCTGAATGACCTAAAGCAAGGCAAAGTACGTGCGGTTAGCTAACCGAAATTAGCATTTACAAAAGAGAAAGGCCCCGTTTGACTCATGTTTAACGGGGCTTATTTTATTGAGAATCCAAGATAGTTAAGCTCTTCAAGCACTATCCAAACGAGTACAAGGCCAACAATCACGAATAAAATCATAATCGCCTTTTCATCTTCTTCCATTTGATAGATATCCTAGCAAGCCATTTCACTCAACACGTCTTAGGTTATCAGGACAAAAATCATATTCAGCACGTTTATACGATCCTAGCCTCATACAATACCGGATATGAGATACAGCTCAAACATTAAACACTTTAAAACCGCATCAACTTTGGTTGAATATATGCGGTGAGCGCAAACAGAAGTAAAGCTCTGCACACTATTGATAAAACTCTACAACTCTCCGTAGGCTCTAGGGCGAAATTCCTAGGTAGAGAGACGAAAATGGAGAGAAAAATTTGTGATTACTTACATCAGAAAATCAGCTATAACAGCGGTTTTCTTAATATCGTCGAGTTGAAGAAATGAATGATTGGATCCATCTAGATCAAGTGAGCCAGTATTTCACCGCTGGCTCTCTCGGGTACAAAGTCTTAATGGGCATTATTGTCCTGATTGCTTATCGCATTCTGAAGAGAATCGTCAATCGAGCCATTTTAAACTTAGCGACCTCAAAAGGTGTAAAAAAGGCCCGCCTGAGTTTTATTCAGCGTTGTTTTAACGTCGTGCTTTTATTTTTAACCGCGTCTGTTTTTGCCATTATCACCGGGATTGGCTATGGCGATGTGTCATTGTTCCTATCGTCCATTTTCGCCGTATTGGGTGTGGCGTTTATTGCGCAGTGGTCAATTCTGAGCAACATCACTGCCAGCTTTTTGATCTTTTTTGTCTTCCCATACCGAGTGGGCGATCGCATTAAAGTCGTAGACAAAGACGAAGACATCAGCGGCGAGATTCAAGAAATCAGTATGTTTCACGTGTTAATTAAGCACGATAACGGTAACTTGATCACTTACCCAAACAACCAGATTTTGCAAAAAGCGGTACTAAAGCTGGCGAAAAACAAGCCAGAGCCAAGTAAAGCAAAATCTCGGATTTATACTCGCAGAAAGAAATAACCCACTAAAAAGCCGATGTAGATACATCGGCTTTTTAATATCACTTGGTAGTCACAAATAACCCAAAGTTAATGGAGAACAACAGTGAAGAGACAAAACGTATAAACTGAAAGGTCACCGCTGTATTCTTTCATGATAAACACATGACACATCGCCGAAACCAAAAGCGCCACTTTAACCAAAGTAAGCTTCTTCTTTACGAACCTTAAATAAATACAAAAAATAGAGATGGTGCAAGCAAAGAAAAAATCGTCACTAGTTCCATCTTCCTTAAAATACAAGGACATGGTTTTAGTTAAGCTTATATTTTTAGCTTCATTATGAGCCACCCACTAATATTTAGCGAGATAAGGGCAGAAAAGAGGTAAAAAACAAGACTGACCGAAACAAAAAGTAGTGCATGCACTTTTTCTTCTAAGCTCTCTGGATGAACATTCATATCCACATCAAACATCCCCCCTATAAAGTGTGCAATTACCGTGGAAGAGGCTGTAGAAAGGCCTCCTACCATAATGATAATAATCCCTCGCCTTAAGAAACGATGAAATGTACTTTTCCCGCCTTGGATCAGGTCTGAGTTTACATATTTTAATCTATTTTTCCGCCTATTAATCATCACTAGCATCGGTACCTTTATCATTGTTTCCAAGAGAGTTTTCTACATCTTTAAGATCTTCCTTTAACGCTTTTATACACGACATTCATCGTCGTTGCATTCACTGTAGTTATGCCGTCGACTTACCCTATAAGAAAGCTCTTTAGATACCAATTCGTACTTTATCTATCTCAAACCTCTTCTTGACCTCAACTTAGCTTGAGGTTTTAGCCTTAGTCGCACGATTAAAAATCAACAATGAAAAAAGGAACCATTGTGTCCAAAATTGCGATTATTTATTTCTCTAAAACCGACGTTACTGGTCAGCTTGCTCGCGCGATTGCCGCAGGCGTTGAACAACAAGGCATTAAGCAGCAAGATGAATGTGAAATCCTCTCTCACCGAATTGAAGGCAGTGAGATTATTGAGGGACGTTTTGTGAACCCTAAACTAATGGATGAACTTGCTGAGTGTGATGCGATTATCTTTGGCTCACCGACCTATATGGGCGGTGTAGCAGCGCAGTTTAAAGCATTTGCAGATGCAAGCAGTGAATCTTGGTATTACCAAAAATGGGCGAGCAAAATCGCGGCTGGCTTTACCAGTGGTGGGGCAATGAATGGCGACCAATCTTGCACATTACAATATCTACAAACGCTCGCTAACCAACACGGCATGATGTGGGTCGGGTTGGATAAGATCAGCAATTCTGGGGAGCAAAACCTGAATCGTTATGGTGTACAAGGTGGTATTGTTGCACAAGGTGGTGAAGGTGGTCAGTTGCATGCTTCTGATGTTGCAACGGCGGAGTATCTTGGCAAACGAGTCGCAATGCTAGTGGACAAGCTCTCCGCTCGCTAACAATAAACAGAAGCCCCGTAAGACACATCTTCGGGGCTTCTGTTTATCGCTTGTTTTGAGCGCTACTTCTTGATGTAGAGATCTTTCGAGTAGATGCGCCCTTCTACGTTATTCTTTGCAAAGCCACCCACGGTTGGACGAACCAAACGTGCTTGCATGTAGTAATAGATTGGCGCGATAGGCATATCTGTCGCCAGCAACTGTTCAGCTTGATCGTAAAATCCTTGGCGCGCTTTCTCATTAGTTGCAGCCAATGCACTGTTCATCGCGTTGTCATACGCTTCACTGCTGTAACGTGCAAAGTTACCCGAAGAACCTGAGCGAAGTAAGCTCAGGAAAGTAGACGCTTCATTGTAATCACCACACCAGGAAGCGCGCATCACATCGAAATTGCCTTGTTTACGCGCCACTAAGTACGACTTCCACTCTTGGTTTTCTAACTCCACATTTGCACCGAGATTTTTTTGTAGCATCGACGCTATCGCAACCGCGATCGATTTGTTTGCCTCACTGGTGTTGTACAGCAATTTAAAATCGAGCGGCTTGTCTTGGCTGTAACCCGCTTCTTTTAACAACTGACGCGCTTTCTCGTCACGTTGTTGCTGACTCCACTTACTGTATTCAGGCGGCGTCGCATCAAACCCTGCGGTGTACTGATGCGCAAAAGTATAAGCAGGAAGGTTGCCCACTTGCGTGACACCATTCGTAATCACATCGCGCATGATGGAGTACGACACCGCTTGACGCACTCGCGCATCATCAAATGGCGGACGAGTGGTATTGAATGCGTAGTAATACGTACACAACAATGGCACCACCGTGTAAGCCTGCTTGTAATCTTGTTTAAGCTTCTGCGCCATATGAGTCGGCACATCTGACGTGATATCCAGCTCTCCTGCCGCATAACGATTGATCGACGCGTTTTGGTTTTCAAACGGAATGTAAGTCACTCTGTTTAAATGCGTATCTGCGCTGCCCCAGTAACTTGAACTCTTAACCAGTTCAATGCGCTCATTCACGACCCACTTATCCAATGTGAATGCACCGTTACTAACAAATTGGTCTGGATCGCTCCACGGCTTGTCGCGGTTTTCCACTGTCGCTTGATGCACTGGCATCATGGACGTGTGCCCAGTCATGGCAACAAAGTACGGAACTTGACTGTCCAACTCAAAACGTAGGGTGTATTTATCTACCGCCTTGATACCGAGCTCGTCCAAAGGCTTTTTGCCCTCTGCTACATCGGCGATGTTTTTGATCTTGGTGAGTTTGAGATACCAAACATTTGGAGAAGCGGTTTTCGGATCTACCGCTCGGCGCAGTGAATAGACAAAATCCTCCGCCGTCACAGGCTCGCCATTCGACCATTTCGCTTCTTTGCGCAAGTGAAAAGTAAAGGTTTGGTTGTCGTTGGTTTCCCATGATTCTGCCACACCGGGAATGATGTTTCCGTCACGATCTTGAGTCACAAGCCCTTCAAATAAGTCACGAATCACATGCATTTCTGGCAGACCTTCGGCTTTCGCTGGGTCAAGCGTCGCCGCCTCTGCGTCATTCGCACGTACTAAATGCTGTTCTGCGGCAAGTTGAATGCCTTTAGGTAAGGTCTCCGCAGCAACTGATGTAGCAAGAAAAGGGGTGAATAAAGAGGAAATCAGCAACGCCGTTGAATGTTTTTTAAAATCCATATCGCTTTTCGTTCTCCTAACGCGTCTTGTGAAGCAAGTGCCACAATTAACATTTCAACCGTTGACGAGTTTAAACGGTTCAGTTTAGCTAGGTGTAATTAGCTTAGATATTGATACTACTTCATCAATCAGGAGATTACGGTGAGTCTAATTCCAAGAACGGAAAGAGCGGCATTTTTAATTCGGCCAACAATATACGGTCAATCCGTGCTTGGTGCGCCATTACTGTATTTTCCGGCACAAGTCGAAAGTGCTTCGCGAGGTTTGATTTTAGCAGGCACTCACGGGGATGAGACGGCCTCGATTGCAGGTTTGTCCTGCGCGCTAAGAAGCTTGCCTGCTGAAAACTTACGACATGATGTGATTCTGTCACTGAATCCGGACGGCAACCAGCTAGGCACACGCGCAAATGCAAACCAAGTGGACCTCAATCGCGCGTTTCCAACCCAAAATTGGACTGAGCATGGCACAGTGTATCGATGGAGTTCTCACACACCCGTTCGAGACGTAAAAGTGAAAACTGGCACTAAAAACCAGCTAGAGCCAGAAGTTAGCGCATTAATTAACTTGATTGAACTGCGCAAGCCAAAGTTTGTGGTGTCGTTTCATGAACCGCTTGCGTTTGTAGATGATCCCAAACATTCCGACCTTGCCAAATGGCTCGGCGAGCAGTTCCAACTGCCAATCGTGGACGATGTCGACTACGAAACACCCGGCTCATTCGGCACTTGGTGTAGTGAACGTGATTTACCTTGCATCACGTTGGAATTGCCCGCTATTTCTGCCGATCTCACCATTGAAAAACATCTCTCTGCTTTTATTGCTTTGCTGAGGCACGATCCGGATCTTTAGTCCGCTGTTGGTTAAGCGATCATGTGAGGATCTGTTTGATGTCGGTACTGATATCGCTGATCAACTGACGGGCACTGTCGTCTCTTTGTTGAACCAAGATGATAAACAGCAAATCGGTGATCACGTTTTGCGCGGTACGCGAAGCAATGGATGAGCTGCGATGTTCCGTTTCATTGGCAATCGTATCAAACGTAATATCGGCAATACCGCGCAAGCGACTTCTTCCAGGCGCAGATAACGCAATCACCTTCGCGCCCTGCTCTTTTGCCGCTTCTGCCGCGACGAGAATTTCTTTGCGCTCACCCGAAAACGAAATTGCAATCTGAACATCTTCTGGAGAGAGCGTGCGGGAAACAGCAATCTGCACGTGGCTGTCTTGTTCAGAAAGCGCCGTAATACCAAGTTTAAGCAGTTTAAAGCTTAAATCCTTCGCGGTCAGTGCAGAGCCCCCAATCCCGACCACTTGCACTCGACGCGCTTCACTCAACCATTTCACCGCTTGGTGACACGCTTCGTAAGACAGCGTATTGGTGGTTTGAAACATAGCGTCGGTTTTCGCTTTCACCAGTTTCTGTGAAATAACCGCAATGGGGTCGTCAGCCAAAATATCACTGTGCAGCGGTGTCGACTGCATCGCATGCTTACGGCCAATCTCTTCATTCAGAGCTAACTTAAACTCGCTGTAACCTTTAAAGCCGATACGCTGAGTAAATTTCACAATGCTCGATTGACTCACTTTTACTTGCGCCGCAAGTTCTTGGCTGGTGAGCAGCGCCGCCTTTTCTGCGTTTTCAACAATCCAATCGCCAACCAAACGACCACTTTGCGAAAGCTGAGTACGCCTCGCGACTATCTTATTGATAACTGACACAACAAAAACCTCAAAAATTTTAAATAAATTATTCCAAATCAGAAATAATAGGCGTTTGATTTAACCCCCTGATTATTCTAACCAAGACAGTTAATCCCGGACGTAATAGACGTATATTTTCTCTCATTATTCCAAATTTCTCCTGCATAAAGAATAACCTCAAGTGTGATTTTTATCACCAAACCTGAATATTTTATTCCATAAAATCGCCCTCAGATTGAACATTACGAAGAGTGCAAAACATGAAAATTGATTTAAGCCGATTGGTGACAGAAAGCCGTAATCCAGCCAGTGCAGAGATTGATACGCTTTCGACCATCGAGATGCTGCAAGTCATTAATGAAGAGGATCAAAAAGTCGCGCTCGCGGTCAAAGCAGTGCTACCACAAATTGCAAAGACGGTTGATGCAATTACTCAAGCGTTCGCCAATGGTGGCCGTTTGGTTTACATGGGAGCTGGCACATCAGGCCGCTTAGGAATTCTTGATGCGAGCGAGTGTCCTCCTACCTACGGCACGCATCCAGACATGGTGATTGGCTTAATTGCTGGTGGACACCAAGCGATTTTGAAAGCGGTAGAAAACGCAGAAGACGACGTGAAAATGGGTCAAGACGACTTAAAAGCGCTTCACCTCACCAAGCATGACGTGGTTGTAGGCATAGCTGCAAGTGGCCGCACGCCTTATGTGCTAGGTGGTTTGGAGTACGCTAAATCCATCGGAGCTACGACCGCATCTATCGCCTGTAATCCAGAATGTGCCATGGCAAAAGCGGCCGACATCGCGATTCTGCCGATTGTTGGCGCAGAGGTCGTTACTGGCTCTTCTCGCATGAAAGCCGGCACCGCACAAAAACTGGTGTTAAACATGCTCACGACAGGTGCAATGATTCGTAGCGGTAAGGTATTTGGCAACTTAATGGTGGATGTAGAGGCCACCAACGCCAAGCTCATCCAACGCCAAACCAACATTGTTGTAGAAGCAACTGGCGCATCAAAAGAAGAAGCAGAGCGAGCATTAAATGCCTGCGATCGCCACTGCAAAACTGCCATCTTAATGATTTTGGCCGATTTGGATGCCGAACAAGCCAAATCACGCCTCGCCGCGCACAACGGTTTTATTCGCGCAGCACTAAATAATAACTAAATAATCCGAGTTCTGAAGGATAGACCCTATGGCAAAAATAACTTCAAACACAGTATCGCAGTTGCTGTCCGCAGTGGGTGGCAGCAGCAACGTAAGCAAATGTGGTAACTGTATGACGCGTTTGCGTTTATCGCTCGCCAACAATGGCTTGGCTGACCAGTCTGTTATCAAGCAAATTCCCGGCGTAATGGGTGTGGTGGAAAGCGATGAGCAGTTTCAGATCATTCTCGGTCCCGGAAAAGCTCAACAAGCGGCTGAGATGATGAATCAATTGATCGACAGCTTAACCTCTGGTGACAGTGAAGAACCAGATATGCCGCAACAAGATCTTTCTGCCGTCGCGGCCGAGCAGAAAAAGCAGATGAAGAGCAAACAAACCAGTGCGGTTCAGCGTTTTTTAAGCAAGTTTGCTACCATCTTTACGCCGTTGATCCCTGGTTTTATTGCCGCTGGTTTGTTGCTAGGTTTTGCGACGTTATTGGAACAGATGTTTGTTCTCGACCAGACACCAAGCCAGTTTATGCTGGATTTGATCGCCTACATGAAAGTCTTTGGTAAGGGTCTGTTTGCTTTCCTAAGTATTCTGATTGGTTACAACGCGCAGCAAGCGTTTGGCGGCTCTGGTGTTAATGGTGCCATTCTCGCCTCTTTGTTCGTGCTGGGTTACAACCCAGAGGCTACATCCGGCATTTATTCTGGCATGAACGAGTTTTTCGGCTTTGCGATTGATCCGCGCGGCAACATTATCGGCGTACTTTTGGCGGCGATCATCGGTGCACAAGTCGAGCGTAAGGTTCGTCAATACATGCCAGATGATCTGGACATGATCTTAACGTCCGTTATCACTCTGTTGATCATGGGTGCGGTAACCTTCTTGATCATCATGCCAATCGGCGGCGAGCTGTTTAAAGGGATGTCTTGGTTGTTCCTCAACTTGAACGATAACCCATTAGGCGCTGCAATCTTGGCAGGTTTGTTCTTAATTTCTGTGGTATTTGGCATCCACCAAGGTTTTGTTCCTGTGTACTTCGCATTGATGGAAGCACAGGGCTTTAACTCGCTATTCCCTATCCTGGCGATGGCAGGTGGCGGTCAGGTTGGCGCGTCAATGGCGCTGTATTTCAAAGCCAAAAAAGACGCTCTACTGCGCACTCAAGTTAAAGGCGCTATTATTCCGGGTCTTCTAGGCATTGGCGAACCATTGATTTACGGCGTGACATTACCACGCGTAAAACCATTTGTTACCGCTTGTATTGGTGGTGCTGCGGGCGGCTTCTTTATCGGTTTAGTTTCTTACCTTGGCTTACCAGTTGGTCTTAATACGGTGTTTGGCCCGTCCGGTATCGTGGCGATTCCTCTCATGACATCTGAAAATGGCATCTTCCCGGGCATGATGGTGTTTGTTGCTGGCCTGCTTATCTCTTACATCGTCGGCTTCCTCGCGACTTACTTCTTTGGCTGCAAAGACGTCGATTTAAGCTAAATCATTCTTCCCCTATAGGAATGGACTAGCTCGCGCCCTTGGCAAACAAGGGCGCACCCTCTCTCTACTTCACGACAGTTTTTCTTATTCCGTTACTCGGAAGGGGCTTTGTCGTACCTAAAACAATAGAAATGAAAGGTCGTTAATCATGAAAAAGCACATTTTGACTCTACTTCTCCCTACATTGATGGCATCAAACGCAATGGCAGCGCAGCTGTATCAAGCGGAAGATGGGTCAGTTTTAAATATTTACTCTCGTCTTGGTTTCAATGTCACCAGTAAAAATGATGAGCACGGCGATGCAAATGGCGAGTTTGATGGCCGTATTGGTTTAAACGGTTCACAAACCATCAACGAGTACGCGTCGATCATCGGCCAAGCGCAATACCAAGTGGGTGCCGCTGAATACGCAAACCAAGTAAACGACAAACCGTCTCTGACCGCACGTTATGTATGGGCGGGTATTGATGCGAAAGATTATGGTCGCATTACTGGTGGTCGCGTGGCTTCTGGGTTGATTATGTTTACCGACATTGGTGATGTGTTCGCCTCTTCCGATGTTTCTATGGCGCGCCAAGCGAATAAAGTCGACAAAACCGCGACGCAAGTTTTCCGTCAAGATGGCACGCTGCAATACCAAAACAGCCTAGGTAATTTCGATTTTTCTGTCGCGTACATTTTAGGAAACAACACTTCTGAGCTCGACTACGGTTACAACGCTGCACTGCGTTATACGCTAGACATGGGGAATTTGGGTACTTTGGCACCAGTGGTGGCGATGCAGAAAAATAAAGGTGATGCACGTGAAAGCAACGACACCGATTACACATTCTGGGGCGCAGGTACGCGTTACTACTTAGGTGATTTAATGTTGGGTGCGTTGTACTCGGAAGATGAACTAGAGGGCTATTACTCGCAAACCAGTACCGACAAAGTGATGGAATTGACGGCGGTTTACAGTGTAAATGACAAATGGGCACTGCGTGCTGGTTATCGTTCTTTAGAAAACAGTGAGGGTGACGAGCTAGAGCTGAAAGATACAACGCTAGAAGTGCAATACAAACTGACGCCTCGTTCTTCTATCTACACAAACTACGTTGATCGTAACGGTTCGCGTGGCTACAGCAATGGACAAGAAGTCTCGTTTGGCGGTGCGCACGCAGACGAAAGCTACTACCACTTAGGTCTGCGTTACGAGCTGTAAGCACGATACTTAATGTAAGTTAGCTGAATCCATGAGCTTCTTCTGTGTCCGGTCAGTAGTTATTGCCTTTAATGCTGATTTGAAGAAGCTCACCCTCGCAATATGTTTTCTTCGTTACCTATTTTAACCAACACGCCTGCATCAGGAAAGCTGGTGACAGTAGCTAACAATTTTCCATCGACAAAGTGCAATGCCGCATAATCGTGAATGCCATAACAAGTGATGCTCGGTTGAGAACGAGCAAAGGCTTGGAAAACCTCGAACTTCTCACCTACATGAGAAAAATGCGCCGCAGCCAAACCGTCAATTAATCCAAGACAACGCATAACTTGGTATGCTTCGGGATCACTGTCTGTCACCGCAAACTCAAACCAACAAATTGCACCAGCGCTCATGCCACAAATGATGATGCCTTGTTCATAACACTGCTTGAGTATTCTATCGATTCCCCATTCGCGCCAAATGGCCAACATCGAACGTGTATTACCGCCACCGACGTAAATGATGTCTTGTTCAAATAGCGTTTCTTTCCAACCAGCATCAAACTTAAACAGCGGAAAATGGGTTACGTTTTCACTAAGCTTCGCATTGTAAAAACGTTCAATAACTTCATCAGCGTCTCCTGTGGCTGTCGGTAGAAAACAAATGTTTGGATTCTCCTTACCAGACAAAGACAAAATGTATTGATCGAGCGGACTCGGGTTCTCTCCCATCATCCAGCCACCACCACCAATCGCAATACAGTGTTTTCGCATTCCTTTGCTTCCTCAATTGTTGCTAAGTTTGTTGTCGCTATTCGCCGACAGAATATATGTTCCTAAAGTGATCAATGAACGCTCGCGTTCTTCTTGGTAAGTGCTCACGTTTTGGGTAAAGCAGATAAAGCGGCAAAATCGCATCCGTTTGCCATTCTGGCAGCAAACTCACGAGTTGTTCTTTTTGTGCAGGGTCGAGTTTAGCCAGTGCAAATTCATCTAACATGGCTACACCACAGCCAGTCAAAGTAGCATCCAACATGGACTGGACAAGATTAAAACTCAGCGTACTTTCTAACTCAATGCTGCACTGCTGTTGAGTTTGCTTATGCGTAAACGTCCACTTGTCTAACACCAAGTCACGACTTTTATAAAGGATGTGCTCTAAGTCACCAAGCTCCTCTGGCGTACTTACATTTGGTTTATCAGCTAAATACGAGCGATGAGCGATCGGTTTACAGTGTAAAGCGCGTAACTGATGGCCGACGTATCCCTCAGGAGGAGTATCGATAAAGTAGAATGCGATATCAAACCCAGCTTCAATCAAGTCGAGAGGTGTCTCTGTGAAGATCACTTCGACGCTCACTTGTGGATTCTGCAATCGAAACTCGATCAATGTTTGGCTGAGTAACGCGGCTCCGAAAGAAGCAGACGCCGCTATTCTCAATTTTCCCGATACGATCTCGTTTGCCATGACTTGCTCATTGATCTGCTCAGCGCCTTCGAGCAGTTGCTTTACCTGCTGATAAAACCGCAAACCATCGTAGGTCAAATTAAACTGGCGCGTAGTTCGCTGAATAAGCTGCACCGACAATATCTCTTCAAGCTGTTTAAGTTGCCGACTTACATGCGCATTCGAACAATTCAGGCGCTTTGCCGCGCCAGCAATACTTCGCTCCTCGCACAAAGCGACGTAAAGTGGTACGTAGCTGAGCCATTTTATTTCCATACAGTAATTCTGAATCTCTAAAATCAAACTACTGGAAATAATAGAAAGCATCTAAACTCTGTACAACCTAAATTTGAAAGGATGAGTTATGAGTGTTTTCGACACGTGGTTAAAAGGTCAAGTCATTAAAGATCACATCACAAATCCCAATATCATCGTTGGCGATTACAGCTATTACTCGGGCTTCTATCATCAAAAAAGCTTCGAAGAGCAAGCGGTACGCTACTTGTTGGGTGACCCCGTCACACTTCAAGAATGGCAAAGTAGAGAACCCGATAGCATCGACAAATTAATCATTGGCAAGTTTTGTTCCATCGCTTCTGGAACCACCTTCATGATGGCAGGCAACCAAGGTCATCGCATTGACTGGATTTCGACATTCCCCTTCTCTCCTGAAGAATTTGGAGAAGGCGTACAAGACGGTTTCGAGCGTGCCGGAGATACAGTGGTGGGGAATGATGTTTGGATTGGCAGTGAGGCGATGATCATGCCCGGAGTAAACATCGGCGATGGAGCCGTCATCGGAGCACGCGCCCTAGTGACGAAAGACATCCAACCTTATTCGGTGGTGGTTGGAAACAACCAAGTCGTACGTCAACGATTCAGCGATAAAGAGATTGAAACTCTACTCAATATCCAATGGTGGAACTGGCCAATAGAACACATTAAACAAGCAATGAAAGTAATGTGTAGCAGCCAAGTCGGTGCGCTTACGGACTACTATCAAGAGCACATTGTCGATTTTTAGTTAAACAAAAGCCCACACATCTTGTTTCGACATGTGGGCTCAGTAAGTAAGAAAGCTTAAACCGCAGCGACGTCCTCTTCTTCCAAGTTCGCCGAGACTTGAATTTCGTATTGATTGAAACGGAACGAACAACCGCCATGAGTACGCTTTGTCGTTACTTGCTCGTCGCCAAACTGCACCGTCACACGAGTGAAGACACGCTCTTTGGCTTCGACAATATTTTCTTCTAACGCGACTTCAAAGTCATGTTCCGTTTGTTCTAACTTTTGCTTTATCGCTTCAAGTTGCTCGTTGTTTTGTGTTTTCATCACATCAATCTGAGCTTGTTCTTCGTCGGTACGTTCGGCTTTAGGACGTTTCTTAAATTCGAGCTCTTTACGAATCACATCCATCGTTCCTTCTTGAGTACGTTTGTATCGATCTTTGAGTTCTGCTAACCGCTCCTTAAATGCAGAATATCGCGCGAACGCTTCTACCTTAGTGGCGGTGTCGCCTTCTACGCCCAATTGTAAACACACCACTTTGTCACCGACTTTTGCATCCCCGCCGCTGAGCGTACCGTTCCTACCGTTCGCATCCAGCACCGTCAGATTGCGCCCACAAAGAATATCGTTATTCATGCTGTGCACCGCCAACTCAATATCTTCGCCGGCTTGCAAATCACAATATTGGGCGTAGCTGGCACGAATCGAACCTTTGGCTTTGACGTGACAACTCTTTGGCTGACCATCACTCACGGTGTGGCCAATGATCCCTTTACCGACTTGGATGTCGTCTTGTGCTTGTACGTCAGCCGATTCAATGAAGCCACCTACAGTAATAGAGCCCGTCGCTTTAACAATCATTCCGGATTCAATGTTGCCACCGATAATCACATTCCCTTTGAATTTCACGTGGCCTGTATTCACGCCAACGCTATTGAGGCAGAGTGCGTTATCAACTTCAATGGTTTTGTCTTTAATCAGAGGCGTACCGGATACCGATGCAATCAATAGGTTTGGGTCGTGCTTGCTTATCTCGGTGCCCTTGCCTGGCTTCATTGGGCTGTCTTTTCCAGCTTGTGGAGGAATCACTCGTCCTTGAACAGTAAAACCAGGTGTGCCTTTGGTCGCAGGCGTGCGGCGCATCACCTCATCGCCTACATCAACCGCGATAGTTTCACCGAGGTTACGTAAATCAATTTTGTCGCTAGCAGATTGGCCGTCTTTGGGTTTGAGGATGCGTTTGGTGATGTCTTTAACGAGAGGAGTAAAAAGAGCGTCTTTGCCTTTGATAGGTTGCTTACCAACCGCTACAGGTTGAGAAAAAGTTTCGCCTGGTTTGAGCTGAGTGCTGACAACCAACACTTTCTTCAAAGCCAGTTTGTTGATGCCTTTCGAAACTCGCGCTTGAGCAAGGGCTTGAACAATCTCGGGGCCACGTAAACCTCGGCCTCCGTACGCGCCGACAACGTTCATACTGGCGAGCATGTCATTATTCGATAATTCAACCTCAACTTGCGCGTTGCGTTTTTCCGCAATGACGATGCCTTCGTAGGCCTCGGCTTTACGTTCTTTGGCGCAGTTAATGAATCTCACGACTTCCCCCTCAACAACAAACATCTTTTCAGCGTTCATTGCGACGAGCTGCTCGTTTAATTCATTTTGATTTAGCTCACCACCGAGGTCCACTTCTCCCGGAAGACGGGCTATCACCTTGGTCTTATCTTCAGATAACTCAAGACACAGCTTCCACATACCCTTACCACTTTGCTTCCCATCAACACTTTCAGTCTACCCAAATCCGTTTTCTGAACAAACCTCGCATTTCTTATTATAAGGCTCACGTCACTAAAGAAAGTAATCCATCAATAACGGTTAAACAGATATTAAGAGAGCATTTCGATTTAACCTAAAGCTCAATCAAAATACACACTGAAATAAAAAGGAGCTGGATTTACAGTGTAAAATCAGCTCCTAATAATTTCATTTACAGTGTAAATCTCACCTTATTGTTTACATTGTAAATCGTTCCAAATGTGCTTTACTTCGTCCCTTAGCTGCTGCTCAACTTGCTTTTTTCCAGGTAGCCCAAATTGCTGAGCACATTCAGTCCAACTACGGTTAAGAAAAAGCTTACTGATCATCAAGTCGGAAGCGGAGTTCAAACCTAAGTTAAGTAACCACTGCTGAAGCCAAGCAGACACGGACTCATAACTGTTACCACCATCAGCATAGCATTCAATTAGTAATAACTTAGCAGGATGAAGTGGACTCATTCCCAAAGGTTGCGGTAATAGAGCTCGAAAAATTGAGGCTTCTAATTTTGGATAGACGTCAGCCACATTGTTAGACAACATTTCTTCAAATAGCGCCTGAGATTCATCGACCCAAGCCGTATGTTGGGAATCACAAGGTTTGACCATCAAGACTGAATAACAACCGCTAGCAGCATCGCGCATTGACCCTAAGCGAATTGCACGGAAGTTCGATTGTCGCCAGAAATAGACCAACTCTTCCGTCGCACCGAAACTCGTGGATAAGTAAGCAATGTGTTTAGCCGACATTTGATCAAGTTGCTGCAGCATTTTTTGACCGATGCCTCTTCCTTGCAATTCCGGATGAACAGCAATTCTCATGACTCGCAGCGTCGATAGATTCGCGACATTCGGAAATCCTAATTGGTTTGCAATCGTAACTGGGGCTAAGTGTCCTTTAGGACGACGCTTACCAAGCTGAATTTCTTCAACCAATTCAGCGTCAAGCCCCCCCTCTTCGACCGCTAATATTACCCCCACAACCGCATTATCTTGCTTAGCAAAATAGAGCTGACTGTTGTCGTCTTGCAAAAGGTGAATCAAATCATTCGGCGAGGTCTGATAATGAGCATTCACCAAAAGAGCAAAGCACTCGCGCAGCAAACTAGGCTGCGATATCAAATCGTCCTTATCGGCTTTAGAAAGGGAAATTGAGTCGACCTGGTTAAGTTGATGGTGCATTAACTCCGCATCCAACAAAAACGCGTCATAGAGCCATGATTCGAGTGCATCATTCATGCTCCAGCGGATGGGCTGTGTCATGTGCCATGTTTTCATTCCCGAACGCTGTTTCTGAAGCCAATCAACAAATTTAATCGTAAAGCCCCGGCCACAACCTTCATAACCGTGAATAGTCGTAGAAAAAACGAGTCGATGATAATGTTCGGTAATGCTTTTGAGCATAGGAACTGGAATTGCAGCCGCTTCATCGACAAGTAACAAATCACATTCAGGTCGGCTCAATAGAAGTTCGTCAGGAGCAATAAATTGAATGGCTCCCTGCCCTAATTCTAATCTGTCCTTCTTAATACGCTGTGCGTTAGGGAGTAAACGTAAAGCATGTTGGTAAACAGGCTCAACAGCTTTTATAGATGGTGCCGTAATTAAGATTCTAAGTGGCTTCTGCTGTAATAAGTTCGCACACGCAATGCCGAGGGCACTTGTTTTTCCGCGCCCACGATCAGCGGTCAAAACTAACGGTCGCTTTCGATGTCCAGTTACCACCTTTTCAATTAGAGAAATGGCATGTTCTTGTTCCGTGTAGTGGCTTTCTTTTTCTGCTTGCTTGATGTCTGGAGCCGTTGGCAATGCTTTGTCTTGCTCAATAGCAACGAGCTTCTCCCATTGTTTGTGCATCCATTGCTGAGCAAAATTCGTAGGTTGTCGCGACTCAGTAATGACAATAAGAAGACCACCGCCAACCAATGAACCAAGCGCGGCGGTAAAGCTATTTGCGTCAAAACCATTTCGAGCATCAAACAATAGAACGTCACACTCTCTGCCTAACAACATGTGCCCTTGTTTAGGCGAAACACTGTATGCGTTTTCCAAACCAAAATCGCCGACACAAAACCAACGTTGATACATCTGTGTTTTATGGAACTCTGACACCAATGCATCTTGCCAAGAAGACTCGCCTTGAATGACGATGCCGAATCTTTGGAAAGATTGGTGAGCTTGTTGTTGAAGTGATGAAAGGAAATCAGATTGTGTCTGCATTTTGTCTATCCAACGTTGAACTGACGCAATGGTATCACATCTTTAATTTGACGCTTCTCAGATATAAAAAAACCGCCCGGGGGCGGTTGATTCAATCATCTTTTGTTATTGCAGCTTGTTTTGCACAAAGGCAAGAATCTCTTCCATCAAGCTGTCGTCAACTTTCTTCAAGTTCAACGCCAGACTGCTACCTTTTCGGCTGTAGCTTGCTCGACCTTTTACTAAGTCGACTTTTTCGGTCTTCTTGCCAGGTTTTGCTGGTGCAAGCTCAGCAATCCAGTTTTCGATGCTTTCCGTGACTTCTTTTGTCAGACGAGCAACGCCTTGAGCTGTGCTTCGCTGCCATAAAAAGCCTTCGCTAGAGCGACACTTATCTAACAGCTCTTGCTGCTGCTCTGGCGTCAACGTTGAAAACTGTTTGTGCAGTTTCACGATAGTTGGACGACCAAGATCGCCGACATTGGGATACGCTTGAAGCAGTTCTAACGGTAATGCCGCCGCTTTTAAAGCGCCACTTACTAACGCTTCACTGCACTGGAACATTTTCGCCAATGCTTTCTGATCTTCAGCTTCACCACTATCTAGTTTAGCCTGCATCTCTTTACCTTTTTCGTACAAAGAGAGCGGCTTGTGAGCATTTGCCACATCAGACAAAAACTTTGCATGGTCAGTATTGATGTTGTCAGCAACATAAACCAAAAAATCTTGCTCCGCGAGGATACAAGACATGCGACGACGGCTACCATCTAAAACTTCAATCTTGCCATCTTTAGTTCTACGACCCACCGCTGGATATTGTTGGCCACGCTCTTTGAGTGTGACTAAAACATCAGATAAAGCATGTTCGTTTAAGAACGATTGCTCACGAGCGTTATCAACAAACACCGTTGTTTCTGTCGCAACTTTATTTGCAGGAATACG
Source organism: Vibrio diabolicus (assembly GCF_011801455.1). Lineage (NCBI taxonomy): Bacteria > Pseudomonadati > Pseudomonadota > Gammaproteobacteria > Vibrionales > Vibrionaceae > Vibrio > Vibrio diabolicus. The sequence goes on from NZ_CP042452.1 coordinate 1,847,666, forward strand.
CACAAGTTCAAACTGAACAATATTTTCACCTGCAACTGCTAGCTCAATCGTTTGAGCTTTTTCTTTTGCCGCAGTTTGCGCCTCTTGCGGAGTCACAACACGACGCTTATTCGTTTTGCCAAATAATTTCGCGTTTAATTCAGACGTTTTCAAAGCCATTTACTTATTACCCCTGATTCAATGACGGCCAATTAGAGTGCAGCACACGCTCTAATTCCAGTGCGCTTTTATGAACAGCGTCTTGCGCGGTAGCTAGAGTCTTCTTACCGCCTTCAAAATCGCTTACTGTCAGATCAAATACTGTGCTGTAGGTATCGGCACAGGTTTCAAACGCACGGCTACGAGGGATAGTAGCCATCATAACTTGGTCACCTAGAAGATAGTTCATTTCAGTTAAAACAGAAACTTGCTTCTTATTGTCGTCCTCAAACATGGTTGGCATCAAGCGAACAAACTCAAGACCATTCCAGTCTTCCGGAAACATTTCATATACCGTAGGCAAATGCTGGAAGAAGTTTACTGTTGAAGCCCAGTCCAGACGCTTAGCCGCACAAGGGATTAACAACGCATTTGATGCATACATCGCATTCCATACTAGTGGGTCAACATGTGGGCCGGTATCAATCATGATGATATCGAAGTCATCAGCAATTTTATCAATCAGTTGCTCTTTCAGCAGACGAACGATATCGAGTGATGGATCTTCAGATAGCGTTTGCCATGCTTCAGCATTAAACATTGCGTCTTCTGGAAACGCTGAAATCGACTTTAAGTTCGGGTATTGCGTTGGCAGCAATACGTTTTTACGCAAAAATTCACTGTCAATTTCTACACCATCAGGCACGTTACCCAACATAATGTCTACCGCAGAATAGATATTGTCATGCTCTGCCATGCTGATTTGTGGGTTGAGGAATAAACGTAGCGAGCCTTGTGGGTCTAAGTCGATTAAACAAATACGGTAGCGTTTATCCAAATTTAGCGCTAAACATGCCGCTAAATGGACCGCTGTCATTGATTTACCTGTACCACCCTTCTGGTTCTGCACGTTAATAATCCAAGGTTTGTTACCTGAATTCTTCTTACGCTCATGAAATTTAGGCACTTCAGCCGCATCCATAAGCATATGTGCTTCTTCTAACGTAATTGAATAATGATTCGCGTTATTTTTAGTAAATTGATGGCCAGCCGCTTCCATCTTACCAATCGCGTCATCGAGCTTACGACGAGTTAAACCTGAACGGGTTTCCATCATCGCCTTAGACATTGGTGGGAAATAGTTATCGCTTCGCTCTTCTAAAACAATTTCAATACGGTCAGCTTGAACCTGCTGAGTCAGCTCCGCCAACTCAAGAAGGTTTTCAATCGTTTTTTCTCTTTTCATGCCAAATTCCGTTGGAAGGATTTATGCTTGCAATTGTACAGCAGTAAAGACCAAAAACAACAAAAAGGTGCACGAACATTTTGAATAACCATCACATAAAAAAACACTCAAATCGACGCTTTTATGATTTATGGTAAAAAACATAACTATTTTTAATTAAATAATCTTCGAATAAATGGACACCTTAAACTTAAAAATAAAAGTGTTACAGCGTCACCCATTTACAATGTAAATCAATTTTCTACCGGAACGATTATATTCTTAAGCTAAATTACGGATTATGTTAGGCCAACCTAATTTAAACAAAAAATAGAAAGCAATCTTTCAACATGAACGCTAATAACAACCTTGATCATGTATCCGAGCCAAAAAGGGCAGTTCAAGTGATGTTCCTATGGAAGTATGATCAAGGTATGCTTATGATCATGCTTCCATGATAAAACACAAATACGAAAGCATGATCATGGAAAAATAGAGTAGACGAGGGTGTAAACACGCGGATTAAATAAGATCCATCAATCGGAAATATGATCAAGCTATAGAATCTCTCGGAAGCATGAGTTTTTGTCTCTAATTTACGGTTGAATGCAGTCAGAATGGGGGATGGAGAAGAAATTAGTGGATAGAGAAGCCGGAACAATGAAATTGTTCAAGTTACTATGATAAATCTTACTCTCATGATCATGCTTCCTAAGAATAGTCCGAAACTAGGTTTTACTGCGGAATAAGAGCTACTTGGATGCATTTTCATCACATGAGTAATTTATCATCAATATTGTCTCCAGAACGATAGCTATCTCAGCTCTTGATCATCGATCCGAGTATCAATAACATCGACAATGCTCAATAAAATTCTCATTAAGATCATTATTAAACACAGCATCTGTGGATAACCTGTAAAAACATCATGATCATCGTTTCATGACTCTTTTGATCATCTTTTCATAAACTTAATGATCATGCTTACGAGCAAATGTGATCATGCTTTCAAGCTATTGTTGATCATAGTTTCAGAATTAACATGATCATAGTTCCGACATGCATGAAAATAATCACTTTATAGAACATGCACTTAGCGGCAAAACGACAGCCAGATCATTAGATCATATAATCAATTAAGATCAGATTAATCAAAAAGATCAGTTATTTAAAAAACAATCTTTTTTCTTTATTTATGATCTGTTTTTCTTTATTCTTCGGAACCATAGCACAACTACGGCTAGTGTGATCTGGATCTAAAATGACGGCTGATGAAAAAATTCTGATTAAAGCACCTAGAAGCCATAAGGATGGCCATCTTTTTGAGGTACATGAATCCTCTGCAGATTGGGTAGAGCAGTACCAACATTTCAAAGGGGTGACCAAAAGCATCTTAGAGTTGCTTAATCTGATCTCATTGCGAGGTTTCAGCAGCAAAGATGGATTGGTTTCAACCACAGAGATTGTGGAAGCGACGGACGGACAACTCACTCGTGCAGCTCTGCAACAACGCTTACGTGCAGCAGTAAACATTGGTTTGTTTACTCAAACTCCAGTGCGGTTTGAAGAAGGACTTGCTGGTAAGACGATGTTACATAAGTTTGTTAATCCTAATCAGCTTATTTCAGTGTTGGGTGCAACAAGTCTTGTTACAGACAAAGTACGCCAAAACGAAAAGCAAAAACGTTCAAAAGCATTGGCTCAAACCCAAGTCAACAAGCGTTTGTTGAATGAACATGGGTTGAATACCCCTCCAACGATGAAAGATGAAGCCGATCAATTTGTCGTGTCTCCAACGAATTGGGCTGGGATCATTGACCAAGCACTTGCACCACCAAGAACTCGAAAAAGTTATCAGAAATCCATGGTGTCGATCTCTGGTACCAAAGCGGTTATTGAAACGCGATCATCCAAAAATATCATGACTGTGGATGATCTGATGACCTTGTTTGCTCTGTTCACGTTGACCGTACAATACCATGATCATCACAAAGATCAGTATCAACTCGATGCAGCACACGTGCCGAACAAGACGCCGTTATACATTACTGATATTTTGTCGCTTCGAGGCAAAAAAGACAGTGGTCCAGCACGTGATTCTATTCGCGACAGCATTGATCGTATTGAGTTTACCGATTTCCAGCTGCATGAACTTACTGGTCGTTGGCTAAGTGAAAACATGCCAGAAGGATTCAAAAGTGATCGTTTTCGTTTTCTTGCTCGAACCATCACTGCGTCTGAAGAAGCGCCTGTAGAGGGAAGCGATGGTGAAATTCGTATCAAGCCAAACTTGTACATTTTGGTTTGGGAGCCTTCGTTTTATGAAGAACTATTAACACGTGATTATTTCTTCTTGTTCCCACCAGAGATCTTGAAGCAACATACTTTGGTATTCCAACTGTATTCTTTCTTCCGTAGCCGCATGGTGCGTCGTCATACTGACTGCATGCTGCTGAGTGAATTAAACCAGAAGCTGGCACGTAACATCGAATGGCGACGATTCTCGATGGATTTGATCCGAGAGCTGAAGCGTTTATCGGATGGTAAGGGAACGGATGAGCTGTTTGTCGTGAATTTGTGGGGTTATCACCTGACGATCGAAACTATGATCGAGAATGACAAAGTGATGGACTACCAGATCGATATTAAATGCGATGTGGAAGAAGTCTTACGTTATTCACGTGCGCGAACAACCAACGCAGGAAAGCGTAACATGGCGCCTACGCTGCCAAACCCACTTCGTAATGAGATGGTTACCCGACAACAGCTTGAAGAGCTCTCAGGCATCATAGACGGCGAATTTGAGCCTATCCAACGCAAAGCGCCATCTCCAAGAGGGAATTTAGGCCGCCGCGTGAAGCAAAGAAAACACCTGGTAGAGATCAATGCAGACGAGATCACCATTACTTTATCTAAATATACCTCACCAGAGGCTCTAGAACGCAGTATAACGGCTTTATCTGCGATGACAGGGCACTCGTATGCCTCAATCAAAGAAGAGTGCTCTGATTACATAGAGAAGCTTGATTGGCTAAGGGTAGGGGATGAGCCAATTCCTTATGAGACATTAAGCAAAACCGTCGAGCTGTTTAACACCCAAAATGATGTTAAGCATCTTACCATTGAGCGCTTGATTGCTGGATTAGCGGTACGTCGGAAGGTGTGCCGTCAAATCTTCGATGGCCACATGGATGAAATGGTATTCCGCGCTCTGGATGAAATGGCGATTTAAAAGCGTTGCTTGATACACATCAAGCAATAGGCGTGGCGTATTGATTTGAAATGTAACAATGTCTTTCGATGATAAAAAACAGACTTAACTCTAACAAATCACTGAC